>NZ_CP102275.1:0-1264235 GCF_025149465.1 Thomasclavelia spiroformis DSM 1552
ATGCGCGATAATAGTAAAATTTGGCAATTATGTCTTGATACTCTCGAAAAACAAACTCTTCCAGAGGAACGTAAGATTGATAAAGTAATCATGGAATCGGTTTTTAGAAATGCACAAATTGCGTCTATTAATAATAATAAAGTTACTATTACTACACCTTTTTCATTTAATGTCGAAACAATAAAAAATAATCTTAGCGATATCGAAGATATTCTTTCAGGTATGCTTGCATCACAAGTTACTGTTGAAATATTAGGTGAGGATGAGTTTAATAAATCTATTATTCAAGCAAAAAAAGAAGTTTTTAAAGATAACCTTAATAAAAGTTTAACATTTGAAAACTTTGTTGTTGGGGGTTCTAACAGAATGGCACAAAATGCGGCCTTACTTGTTTCAACTAATCCTGGTTCTAATTTCAATCCCTTATTTATTTATAGTAATCCTGGACTTGGTAAAACACATTTATTAAATGCAATTGGAAATTATGCGAAAGAAATTAATCCCAATCTCAATATTCGATATATTACCAGTAAAGATTTTGTCGATGAAGTAATTGGTGCTATGAAGGGAAAAGATGGTGATGAAATCTATGAAAAATATAAACAATTAGATATTTTATTAATTGATGATATTCAATTTTTATTTAATAAAGAAAAAAGTAGTGAAATATTTTTCCATATTTTTAATGAATTAATCAATAATAATAAACAAATTGTTATTACAAGTGATAAAATGCCAGAAGATCTCCAAGGGATTGAATCACGATTGATCAGTAGATTCAATTCTGGATTAAGTTTTGGAATTGATCCCCCAGAATTTGAAACTGCAAGGGCTATTTTAGAGAAAAAAATAGAAAATCTTGATAATCCTTCTTTAATTATTCAAGAAGATGTTATTGATTTTATGGCTAGTCATTATTGTCGAGATATTAGAAGTCTCGAAGGTGCTTTAAAACGATTATTTTTTTGTAGTATTATGAATTGTACTAATAATATAGATATGGCTTTTGCCTTAGAATCTTTTAAAGATGATAAAAAAGTAACTACTCCAAAAACTGCTCTTACTAAAGAAATTATTTTAAAAACAACTGCAGAATTTTATTATCTTACTATTGATCAATTAATTTCTAAAAATAAAACTAGAAAATTAACTACTCCAAGAGAGATGTGTATGTATTTAATGCGTGAATTACTAGATATTACTTTTTCTGAAATCGGTATGACATTTAGTAATCGCGATCATTCTACGGTTATGAAAGCTTGTGCTAGAGTAGAGGCAAAAATCGCTAAAGATTCAGATTATAAACTTGCTATTAATAAACTAAAAGAAAAACTAAATGTGCATTAAAACACAGTTATTCCACATTTAGTGAATATCTAATGCACATAAAAAACTATGATATTTATTACATTTTTTTAGTTATACACATTATTCACACTATAATAGTAATAATAAAATACTTAAAATAAATATATAAATATAAACTAAAAAGGAGAAAATTCATGAATTTTAAAATTAAAAGAATTAAGTTATTAAATGCTTTATCTAAAACAACTAAAGCTGTTTCAATTCGTAGTCCTTTACCTGTACTTACAGGAATTAAGTTTGATTTACATGATGATTGTTTAATTTTAACAGGTAGTGATTCTGATATTACAATTCAAACAAAAATAATAAAAGATGAAGATTTAACTATTTATGAAACAGGAGGGGTTGTTCTTAATTCACGTTATATTTTAGATATTGTTCGCAAAATTGATAGTGAATATATTAATATTCAAATACTTGATGGAGCTTTAACTAGAATTTCAAGTCCTACATCTAAGTTTGATTTAAATGGAACTGATATTTTAGATTATCCTAGAATTGATTTATCTAAAAATGGTATAAAAATTGATATTAATTCTTTAGTCTTAAAAAATATTATTTCTCAAACCAAATTTGCTGCAAGCGATAAAGAACATAAACCAATTCTAACTGGAATTAATTTTAAAGCTACTAACAATCAATTAGAATGTACAGCTACAGACAGTTATCGTTTAGCTAAAAAAGTAGTTTCTTTAAATGAAGATGTTACTTTTAATATTACTATTCCTCAAAAATCATTAGATGAAATATCTAAGATTATTGAAAAAGATGAAATTATTGAAATGTATGTTTCAGATCGTAAAGTATTATATGTATTTGACAATAATATTATTCAAACTAGATTAATTGATGGAAGTTTCCCAGATACTAATCGTTTAATTCCTAATAGTTTTGATTATGAATTAAATATAGATACACATTATTTATTAAATGCAATTGATCGTGTTTCTTTACTTACTAATGAACAAAATAATATTATTAAATTAGATATGGATGATAACCAGGTATTATTATCATCATATATGCAAGAAATTGGATCTGTGGAAGAAATTTTGGATAAAGCTTTTTATAAAGGAGAACCTCTAAGTATTTCATTTAGTTCAAAATATGTTAATGAGGCAATTAGAGCTTTTAATAGTTCTAAAATTAGAATATTATTTACAGGAGAAATGAAACCATTTATCATTAAAGATTATGAAAATGAAGATGTTATTCAATTAGTTTTACCTGTAAGAACATTTTAAAACTACAATTTTGTAGTTTTTTTTTCGTGAAAGTACTATTTTAATATATGAATTAATTATATGTGGATAAATTTTGTATGTAATCGAAGTTTATTAAAAACTGACATTTTTATACTTTTTATAAAAAAAGCGTTTATATGCTGATTTTTTTGAATTTTAAAATAATTTATGTTATAATAGCGCTAGATTTTATAAAAAAAGAGGGTCATTATGAAAAAGATAAAAATAAAAGATGAATACATAACTTTAGGACAATTTTTAAAGTTTGCTGGATGTGTTTCTAGTGGAATTGATGCTAAAATGGTTATTAAAGATGGTTTGGTTTTAGTTAATGATGAAGTTGAAGTAAGAAGAGGTAAAAAACTGCGAGCTGGTGATCGAATTAATTTTGATGGAGAAGAGTTTATTATTGATTAATGATAGTTAAATCATTAAATTTATATAATTTTCGTAATTATAGTCATTTTGTTATTGATTTTAGTCAAGATATTAATATTTTAATTGGCAATAATGGACAAGGAAAAACTAATTTAATAGAGGCAATATATTTATTGTCAGTTGGAAAATCTTTTAGAAGCCATGTTAATAAACAAATGATTATGTTTGATAATGAGTTTGCTAGAATTAAAGGTAAAGTCATTTCTAACAGCAAGCAGCGAAATTTAGAGATAATTTTAGGAAGTAATTTTAAAAATGCTAAAATAGATAATCAAGATATTCATAAAATAAGTGAATTTGTAGGTTTATTGAATGTTGTTGTTTTTATTCCCGATGATCTGTATTTGGTTAAAGGAAATCCAAGTAATCGTCGGCGTTTTATTGATTTAGAAATTTCTAAAATTTCACCGATATATGTTTTTAATTTAAGTAAATATTCTAACTTACTTAAAGAGCGTAATAAATATTTAAAAATACTTAATAAAAAAAATAGTAGCGGTGATGAGTATTTAGAAGTATTAGATGAGCAGTTATCAAAATTACAAGTCGAATTAATAAAAAAAAGATTACAATTTATAAGTAGATTAGATCAAAAAGTTTCTTTGATTTATCAAAAAATAGCACAAAAAGATAATGAAGCTATTAAATTACGTTATAGTTGTTTTCTTAAAGATGATCTTAATTATGAAAATATCTTAAATTTATACAAAAAAAATCATCGTCGTGATATTAAATATATGCAAAGTCATATAGGAATTCATAAAGACGATTTAAAAATATATATGAACGATAATGATGCTTGTTTATATGCATCTCAAGGACAGCAAAGAACAGTTGTTTTAAGTTTAAAAATTGCCTTAATTGAGTTAATTAAGGAAGAAATTGGGGAGTATCCAGTTTTATTATTGGATGATGTTTTATCTGAATTAGATAAAACAAGAAAAAATATGTTATTAGATATTTTGAATCAAAAGATTCAAACATTTATTACAACTACTTCTATTGATGATATTAATCATCAGATTATAGAAAGAGCAAAGAAAATATATATTGAAAGTGGCAAGGAGGCTACATAATGTCAGAAGAAAAAGTAAAGCATAGTTATGATGAATCTGATATTCAGGTTTTAGAAGGATTAGAGGCAGTTCGTAAAAGACCAGGGATGTATATCGGAACTACATCAATTAGAGGATTACATCATTTGGTATGGGAAATAGTTGATAATTCTATTGATGAAGCATTAGCAGGATATGCGAGTCATATTCGCGTAATTTTAAAAGATGATGATGTTGTTCAAGTTATTGATGATGGACGTGGAATGCCAACTGGAACTCATGCAAAAACAGGAATTTCAACAGTTGAAACAATTTTTACGGTATTACATGCCGGTGGAAAATTTGGCGGTGGAGGATACAAAGTATCTGGTGGTTTGCATGGAGTTGGAGCTTCAGTTGTAAATGCATTGTCTGAATGGTTAGAAGTTAATGTTCATCGTGATGGACATGTTTATTATCAAAGATTTGAAAATGGCGGTCAACCTGTAGATAAGTTGAAGGTTGTTGGAGATTCTGATATTACAGGAACAATTGTCACTTTTAAAGCAGATAAATTAATTTTTAAAGAAGGTACTGTTTATGATTATGATACTTTAAATCAAAGAATTAGAGAATTAGCTTTTTTAAATAAAGGATTACGTTTATCATTAGAAGATCAACGTAACGGAATTAATCGTAAACAAGTTTATCATTATGAAGGTGGAATTAAAGAGTATGTAAGTTTTATTAATAAAAATAAAACACCAATTCATGAAGAAATTATTTATGTTGAAGACATACAACAAGATATAACGATTGAAGTTGCAATGCAATATAATGATGGCTATCAATCAAATATTTATTCATTTTGTAATAATATTAATACTCACGAAGGTGGAACTCATGAAGAAGGTTTTAGAATGGCTTTAACTAGAGTTATTAATAATTATGCAAAAAATAAAGGTTTATTGAAAAAAGATGATGAAACATTATCAGGAGATGATGTTCGAGAAGGACTAACAGCAATTATTTCAGTAAAACACCCAGATCCTCAATATGAAGGGCAAACTAAAACAAAATTAGGAAATGCTGAAGTAAGAAAAATTGCAAGTAATATCATTGCTACATCTTTAGATAAATTTTTGTTAGAAAATCCAGATACTGCTAAAATAATAGTAGATAAAGCAATTATTGCTTCAAGAGCTCGTATGGCAG
Organism: Thomasclavelia spiroformis DSM 1552; assembly: GCF_025149465.1. Taxonomy (NCBI): domain Bacteria; kingdom Bacillati; phylum Bacillota; class Erysipelotrichia; order Erysipelotrichales; family Coprobacillaceae; genus Thomasclavelia; species Thomasclavelia spiroformis. The sequence goes on from NZ_CP102275.1 coordinate 5,300, forward strand.
CTAAAAAAGCTCGTGAAATGACAAGAAGAAAAAATCCATTGGAAGTTTCAAATTTACCAGGTAAGTTAGCTGATTGTTCAAGTAAAGATCCTAGTGAATGTGAAATATTTATAGTCGAAGGGGATTCTGCCGGTGGGAGTGCAAAAATGGGACGTGATCGTAGAATTCAAGCAATTTTACCGTTACGTGGAAAGATATTAAATGTTGAAAAATCTAGATTAGAAAAAATTCTTGGAAATGCAGAAATTCGTTCGATGATTACAGCATTTGGTACAGGAATAGGTGAAGAATTTAATCTTGATAAATTAAGATATCATAAAATTGTAATTATGACCGATGCTGATGTAGATGGTGGGCATATTAGAATTTTAATGTTAACATTCTTATATCGTTATTTAAAACCATTAATTGAAAATGGATTTGTATATGCAGCACAACCCCCTCTTTATTTATTAAAACATGGTAAAGAAGAACATTATTGTTATAGTGATGAAGAATTAGAAGATTTAAAAACAAAAATCGGTTCAGGTGCTAAGTATAGTATTCAACGTTATAAAGGGTTAGGAGAGATGAATGCTGATCAGCTATGGGAAACTACAATGGATCCACAAAAACGTATTTTAAATCAGATTGATTTAGATGAGGCGATGGAAGCTGATATGATTTTTGATATGTTAATGGGAGAAAAAGTCGAACCTAGACGTGAATTTATTCAAGAAAATGCAAAATATGTAACTGATTTAGATATTTAATAAAGGAGAGAAAAAATGGAAGAACGTGGAATTAGAAAAGTTAAATTAACATCTGAAATGAAAAACTCTTTTATGCAATATGCAATGTCAGTTATTGTTGCTAGAGCTTTACCTGATGTTCGTGATGGTTTAAAACCTGTACAAAGAAGAATTATTTACGGCATGAGTGATTTAGGTTGTACACCAGGAACCCCGTATAAAAAATCAGCACGTATTGTTGGAGAAGTAATGGGGAAATATCATCCTCATGGGGATTCTTCGATATATGAGGCATTAGTAAGAATGGCTCAAGATTTTTCTTATCGATATATGTTAGTTGATGGTCATGGAAATTTTGGTTCAATTGACGGTGATGGCGCTGCAGCGCAACGTTATACTGAGGCTAGAATGTCTAAAATTTCTAGTGAACTAGTTAGAGATTTAAAAGAGGATACGATTGATTTTATTCCTAATTATGATGGTGAAGAGCAAGAACCATCTGTATTGCCTGCTAGAATTCCTAATTTATTAATTAATGGTTCAACTGGAATTGCAGTAGGGATGGCAACTAATATTCCACCACATAATTTAGGAGAAGTAATAGATGCAATTCTTGCAGTAGCTAAAAATCCTGATATTTCAATAGTTGAATTAATGGAAAATTATATTCAGGGACCTGATTTTCCAACTGGTGGATATATTTTAGGTAAAAGTGCTATCAAAAAGGCTTATGAGACAGGAAATGGTTTAATTGTTATGAGGGCTAAGACTGAGATAGAGGAAAAAGGTAATAAAAAAGTAATTATTGTTACAGAACTTCCTTATATGGTTAATAAAGCTCGAATGATTGAAAAGATGTCTCAATTAGTTAGAGATAAAAAAATTGAAGGAATTACAGAAATCCGTGATGAATCAAATCGTGATGGTATTAGAGTTGTAATTGAATTAAGAAGAGATATTCAACCAGAAGTAATTTTAAATCAATTGTATAAACTTACATCATTACAAACTACTTTTGGTGCAAATTGTATTGCATTAGTAAACAATGAACCAAAAACATTGAATTTAAAAGAAATGATAAGTTTATATCTTGAACACCAAGAAGAAGTTATTAGACGTAGAACCAAATTTAGATTAAATAAAGCTGAAGATCGCGCTCATATTTTAGAAGGTTTAAAAAGAGCATTAGACCAAATTGATGCAATAATTGAATTAATTCGTTCAAGTCGCACTACTGACATTATTCAAACAAGATTAATGGAAGAATTTAATATGTCTGATAAACAAGCTAAGGCAATTCGTGAAATGCAATTACAACGTTTAGCTGGTTTGGAAAGACAAAAAATTGAAGATGATTTAAATAAGTTATTAGAAATTATTGCAGATTTAAAAGATATATTAGAAAATAGAGAGCGATTATTATCAATTATTCATGATGAATTAGAGGAAATCAAAGATAAATATGGGGATAAACGTAGAACTGAAATAATTCAAGGAACATTTGATTTAGAAGATGAGGATTTAATACCAGTTGAAGATGTTATTATTTCACTTACAAATAATGGTTATATAAAAAGAATGCCTGTAGATACATATAAGTCACAAAATCGTGGTGGACGCGGTATTAAAGGTATGTCAACAAATAATGATGATATAGTTAGTTCATTAATAAATATGTCAACTCATGATGATTTGTTGTTCTTTACTAATTTTGGAAAAGTTTATCGTTTAAAAGGATATAATATTCCAGAATTTGGACGTTCTGCTAAAGGATTGCCAGTTGTTAATTTATTGGATCTTGATAAAGAAGAAAGTATTAAATCAATGATTAATATTGATCGAAAACAAATTCAACAAAATAGTAATTATTATTTATTCTTTGTTACTAAAGATGGAATAGTAAAGCGTGTTCACATCAATGAATTTCAACTAATCCGTCAATCTGGAAAGATTGCAATTTGTCTAAAAGATAATGATCAGCTTGTTCAAGTTAAGCTTACAAGTGGTAATGATCAAATATTAATTGCTGCATCAAATGGTAAACTTGTCCGTTTTGAAGAAAGTAATGTTCGTCCAATGGGACGTATTTCAAGTGGTGTAAAAGGTATTAATGTTGATGGTAGTGAAGTTGTAGGAATGACAACTGATAAAGAAGGAAAATATATTTTAGTTGTTACTGAAAGAGGATATGGTAAGATGTCGCCATTAGAAGAATATCGTTTATCTAATCGTGGTGGTAAAGGAGTTAAAACAATTCATACTACTGAACGTAATGGAAAAATTGTGGCATTACGTGCAGTAAATGGTGATGAAGATTTATTGATTATAACTGATGATGGTATTATGATTCGTTTACCAATGGAACAAGTAACAACTGCTGGTCGAGCTACTCAAGGGGTACGTTTGATTAAAGTTAATGAAAATAATAAAGTTTCATCTGTTGAAGTTGTAGAAAAAGCTGTTGAACAAGATGATGTTGATGATGAAACTACAAAATAATATAAAATAATCGGGGAAATTGATCCTCGATTATTTCATATATTTAATATTTCCTTGGAAATATTAAATTGTTTAAAAATAAACACTTTGACAATAATTGAATAAAGATTATAATTAATATATAATTCTATAAAAAATATAAACAAGGGAGAATAAAAATGATTGATATTGCAATATTAAGAGAAAACCCAACCCTAGTTAAAGAAAACATGAAAAAGAAATTTCAAGATGATAAGATTGGGTTAGTAGATGAAGCTTATAAATTAGATAAAGATTATCGTGAAGTATTAACAAAAGCTAGTGAATTAAGAAGTATGCGTAATAGATTATCTAAAGAAATTGGGCAATTTATGCGTGAAGGTAATAAGGAAGCTGCTGAAAATAATAAAAAACAAGTAAACGAAATGGCAGATGAATTAAAGCAATTAGAAGAATTAGAAACTAAATATGGTAATGAATTAAAAGATGTTATGATGAAAATTCCAAATTTTATAGATGATTCAGTACCATTAGGTAAAGATGATAGTGAAAACGTTGAAATTACTAAATATGGAGAACCAGTAGTACCTGATTTTGAAATTCCTTATCATACAGAAATTATGGAAAAATTTGATGGGATTGATATGGATGCTGCAGGGCGAGTTGCAGGACAAGGTTTTTATTATTTAATGGGAGATGTTGCTCGTTTACATTCGGCAATTCTTTCATATGCACGCGATTTTATGATTGATCGTGGATTTACTTATGTTATTCCACCATATATGATTCGTAGTAACGTAGTTACAGGAGTTATGAGCTTTGAAGAAATGGATAGTATGATGTATAAAATTGAAGGAGAAGATTTATATTTAATTGGTACATCTGAACATTCAATGATTGGTAAGTTTATTGATAATATTTTAGATGAATCTAAATTACCATATACATATACATCTTATTCACCATGTTTCAGAAAAGAAAAAGGTGCTCATGGTATTGAAGAACGTGGTGTTTATCGAATTCATCAATTTGAAAAACAAGAAATGATCGTAGTATGTAAACCAGAAGATAGTAAGATGTGGTTTGATAAATTATGGAATAATACAGTTGATTTATTTAGATCTTTAGATATACCAGTAAGAACATTAGAATGTTGTTCTGGTGATTTAGCTGATTTAAAAGCTAAGAGTATTGATGTTGAAGCATGGTCACCTAGACAGAAAAAATATTTTGAGGTTGGATCTTGTTCAAATTTAACAGATGCTCAAGCACGTCGTTTAAATATTCGTATTAATGGAGAAAAAGGAAAATATTTTGCTCATACATTAAATAATACAGTTGTTGCACCACCAAGAATGTTAATTGCTTTTCTTGAAAATAATTTAAATGAAGATGGAAGTGTTAATATTCCAGTAGCATTAAGACCATATATGGGCGGAAAGGAAAAGATAACTACAAAATAGTTATCTTTTTAGATATGAAAACTTTATATATAAGTGATTTAGATGGGACTTTATTAAATAAAAAAGGATGTATAAGTAATTATACTATTGAAACAATTAATAAATTAATTGATAAAGGAATGAATTTTACTTATGCTACTGCACGTTCTTTAGTTTCAGCTACACCAATAACAAAAAATTTAAATTTAAATTTACCATTGATTATTTATAATGGTACGTTTATTATTGATGGAAAAAGTGGTAAATTTATTCATAAGAATATTTTTAATGATTCACAAGTTGAATTTGTTAAAAATGTTATGAAAAAAAATAAAATAAATCCAATGGTTTATGCTTTGATAGATGGTAAAGAAAGAGTTACAATTATCAATAAAAAATTAAATGATGGGATAAAAGAATATTTAACTAAACGAAAAGATGATCCTCGCATTAATTTAACTAATGATTTACATAGTTTATATCAAGGGGAAGTATATTATTTTACAGTGATTGGAAGTTATCAAGAGTTAAATTCAGTATATGAAATATTGAAAGATAATGTGGATTATAACGTTACTTTTCAACAGGAAATTTATCGTGCTGAATATTGGTTGGAAATTATGCCTAAAACAGCATCAAAAGCTAATGCTATTTTAAAACTTAAAGAAATTTTAAAATACGATGAAGTTATTTGTTTTGGTGATGCAATTAATGATTTGGAAATGTTTAAAATTTCTAATCAAAGTTATGCAGTGGAAAATGCTGTTGATCAATTAAAAGAACAGGCCACAGCTATAATTGATAGTAATGAAAATGATGGTGTGGCAAATTGGCTAATTAAAAAATTTAAATAAAATAGAAATAAGGGGACTAATTTAGTATTGATAAATTATATTTATGTTATAATGTTCTTAGAAATATAAATTTATAATACATATTAAACCCTTAATAAATATTATTAAAATATTTTGTAATTGAATTATAGTGAGGTTAAATTTTATATTTACTTCTTTATTTTTATTTCTCAATTTTTTGATATTTATATAAAATTTAAAGAAAGGAGAAGTATATTAATAATATACTAGGTAAAAATAATGAATATTGAATATTGTGAAGCAAAATCTAATGATGCAAAAGAAATAATTAATTATTTAAATATAGTAACTGGTCAAACTGATAATCTCAATTATGGAAATAATGAAATTAATTTAAACACTATTCAGGAAATGGAATTTATTCAAGAAATGCATGAAAATGATCATTCAGTTATGATTTTAGCAAAAGATGGTGATAAGATTGTTGGAATTGCAACTTTAAAGGGTCATAAACAATCTAGATTAAAACATCGTGCTGATTTAGGAGTTAGTGTTTTAAAAGAATATTGGCATCAAGGAATAGGTAGTAATTTAGTTAGTGCAGTAATTGGATATGGAGTAGAAGCTGGAATCGAAATAATTGATTTAGAAGTTGTTACAGATAATGAAATAGCAATTGTTTTATATCATAAATTTGGATTCGAAATTATTGGAACATATGAAAATTATATGAAATTAAATGATCGTTATTTAGATGTTTATTTAATGAATTTATATCTATAGAAAATTTAAAATAAGAATGATGATTATCATTTTAACAAGTAATAACATAGCTTTAAAAATTTAATTTATTACTTATAAGGAGCTTATGTGTTTGATATAAAAAGCGAAGGCTATCTGTAATTCACTAAATAGTGATACATAACCTACGCTTTTTTCATTGAATTTATAAGAAACATTAAAAAATTGATTTTTTTAGAAAAGAATCAATTTTTTAATGTTCGTAAATTGTTTTGATATCTTTTTTTGTTGATAAAGATTCATATAAATGAATTAAATTAAAATTCATTTACAGTTTGCTTAATTTAGGAAGATATGGAAAATAATTATTTAATAGTTTGATAAAATCTTAATTTTTCAATTCTACAAAAATAATAGTACTAGAATTTCTTTATTTTATTGTTCTCTTTTAAAATTCTATATAGATTTTATGGTTTCTACAATTTGTTTTTATATAAGTTCTTGATAGAATAGAAATTTTTTAGTCTAATTTCATGTATAAAAGAGGGTAAGGATTTCCTTGTTCATCATACTCTGTTTTTTTGTAAACTTTAAATCCAATATGTTCATAAAAACCTTTAGCAAGAGGATTTTGTTCATTGACTGCTAAATCATTTACTGAATATTTTTCTATTCCATATTTAAGTAATTTTTTACCAAATCCTTTGCCTCTTTCTTTGTGAGAAATAAAAAGCATTTCAAGATGTTGTTCTACGATTCCCATAAATCCTACTGGAATATGATTTTCATTTTCTATAATTATTAAGTGTGGGATTTCTTGTAATGCCTGTGGAACATATTTCTTAATTTCTTTTATTTCATTTTCAGATAAGAATAAGTGTGTTGCTTTTACTGAGCTTTCCCATACTTCTAATAACTGTTCTATTAGTGTTGGTTTTCTATCTGTTACTTCAATAATGTTCATATTAATCCTCCATAAATTTTAGTTTATAATTATTTTGTATTAATTAGTAAGCTATTTGTGACATGATAAAATTAATTCATGAATACTACCTTGTTCTATATGTAAAAGTCTTTCTAGATTATAAATAAATGCGGTTAATTTTTTTTGTTTACTTTTTTGATCAAGTGCCATAAGATCATCAAACATAATGTTATAATAAATTAGCGCCATCCCAGCTGTTTCTTGTGGATAATCCGTTTGACATATTCCTTGTAAAGTTAATTCTTCAATTAATGATGTGATAAGGGGAGTAATTCCTGACAAGATACATTTTTGCATTTTTTGATGCATAAGTGCATTTTGTGGTTTATGTACTTGTTCTAAAATTTCATGTCCAAGATTATTATTGTCTATATTGAGTGTAAATGTTATCATTGTAAAACGTTGAAAGACAGAAAGTTCTTTTTGATCAAATATTTCTTTTGATTTTTCAACTAACTGATTAGTAATTCGATCAATTACTGCATCTAATATTTCTTCTTTTGACTTAAAATAATAATATAGTGTTCCTCTGGCAATGCCAATTTCTCGCAATATATCGTTGGTACTAGTATTGTCAAATCCTTTTTCTATAAATAGCTGTTCTGCTATATCCAATATTTCTTTTTTTCGTTCCTCTGCTTCTTTCATTAATCGCATCACTTACACACTCCTATTATAAATCAAAACCGACAACTTGTCGGTAAAATTCTAGCATGATGTGATATATATGTCAATTTATTGAGTTAAATTTATTTAAATTTAAAAATACTATTGAATTTATATTTTAAATATATTATAATATTTTTTGCCATTACAATAGTCGGCTTCGAACCATGTCAGGACCGGAAGGTAGCAGCATTAAGAATAACCGTCTATGTGTAGTGGCTTTTTTATAAAAAGGAGAATTTACATGAATCAAGATATCAAGTTTATGGAGATAGCTTATCAAGAAGCTTTAAAGTGTTTAGAAAAAGATGAAGTGCCTGTAGGAGCTGTAATTGTTAAAAATAATGAAGTAATTTCATGTGCACATAATTTACGTGAAACTACAAATCTTGCTACTGCGCATGCAGAAATTTTAGCAATAAATGAAGCATGTAAAAAGTTAGAGTCTTGGTATTTAGATGAATGTACATTGTATGTTACACTTGAACCCTGTGTCATGTGTTCTGGTGCAATAATAAATAGTAGAATAAAAAAAGTTGTGTTTGGAGCTTTTGAAAATAGATGGCTTGCTTTAACAAGCATTTATAATTGTAATTTTCCTGTTAATCATAGACCAGAGATTGTAACTGGTATTTTAGGTGATAAATGTTCTAAAATAATAAAAGAATATTTTAAAATAAAAAGAAAATAGGCTAAAATTGAATTAGTATAAATGATTCTATCAATAGATTGAATCTTTTTTAATGTATAACTATGTAGTATAATAGATTGTATGAGGAGTGATTTTAAGTGTCATATAAAGCATTATATAGGTCATATAGACCCCAAACATTTGATGAAGTAGCTGGACAAGAACATATAGTTACAACTTTAAAAAATGCAATTAAAGAAAATCGTATAGCGCATGCTTATTTATTTGCAGGACCTAGAGGAACAGGAAAAACAACTGTTGCAAAGTTACTTGCAAAGGCATTGAACTGTACAGGGGACAATCCACCTTGCGATAATTGTCCTAATTGTAAAGCTATAACTGCATCTCAACATCCTGATGTAATCGAAATTGATGCAGCAAGTAATAATGGGGTTGATGAAGTAAGAGATTTAATAGATAAAGTTAAATATGCACCAATTAATGGTAAATATAAAGTTTATATTATTGATGAGGTACATATGATGTCTCAAGGTGCTTTTAATGCTTTATTAAAAACTTTAGAAGAGCCTCCAGCACATATTATATTCATTTTAGCTACAACAGAACCACATAAAATTTTACCAACAATTATTTCTAGATGTCAGAGATTTGATTTTAAAAAAGTTGATGATCAAGATATAGTTTCTAGATTAGAATATGTTTTAAAAAATGAAAATAAGGAATACGAATTAGATGCCTTGAAGTTAGTTGCAAAATTAGCTGAAGGTGGAATGCGAGATGCATTAAGTATTCTAGAACAATGCTTAGCTTACAATGATAAATTAAGTATAGATAGTGTTAATAAAGTTTATGGTTTATTATCGATGGATAATAAAATTATATTTATAAAAAAATTACTTTCACAGGATTTAAAATCTGTTTTACAATCACTGGATAATATGTTAAGTACTAGTATTGATATAAAAAGATTAACGTATGATTTAATAGATGTTTTAAAAGATGTTATTATTTATAAAAATACACAGGATGCTAGTATTTTATTTGTTTTGACACAAAAAGATGTTGAAAATTTAATATCATATATATCAGTTGAAGAATCATTTGAAATTATTGATATTTTAGTTGATGCTAGTAATCATTATAATTATTCCTTAAATGCAGATACTTATTTTGAATTGGCTTTATTAAAAATATGTAATAAAATTAAAGATGAAAATAAAATTTTAGTTAAGGCAGATAATATTATTGAAAATGCTCCAAATTTAGAAAGTAATATAGCAGAAAATAAAGAAGATAAAAAAGATAAAGCAGATAAAGATATAGTTGAAAAAACAAATGAGAGTATTCAAGAAGAAATTTTACCTGGTACAATAGAAAAAATCATTGATGATAATAAAAATGATCAAAGTGAAAATGTAAGTATAATTGAAAATAAAAACATTGATGTATCTTTTGATGATATATTAAATATTTTAGTTCAGGCTGATCGAAGAATTCTTAATGATATTCAAGAAAAGTGGCCAGTAATTGCAAGATATAAATTTAATCTTAATACTGCTAAATTTGCTTCAATGCTTTGCGATGGAAAACCTGTTGCAGCTGCACGAGGTGGAATTATTATTTCATTTGATCATCAACCTAATATTAATGAAGTTAATAGTACAGAAAATTACTATCAATTAAAAAACTTTTTGCAAGAAGTATTAGGGGAAAGCTATGATTTTATTGCAGTTAAAAGTAATATTTGGCCAGATATAAGAAATAGATATATTGAAATGAATAGAACTCGATCTTTACCAAATCCTCAGCCAATTGTTTTACATCATATTGGTGTTTATAAAGAAGAAAAAAAAGAATTGAGTGAAGCTCAAGCAATGGCAATAGAGTTATTTGGTGATATTGTTGAATTTGAAAAATAAAGGAGAATTTTATGAACTATCCAAGATCTTTTCAAAATTTAGTTAATTGTTTTAAACGCTTACCGGGTATTGGTGGAAAAAGTGCAGAACGTTTAGCTTATTATATTTTATCAATGGATAAAGAGTACGTTGATGATTTTTCTAAAACTTTAGCATCTATTCATGATAACATTCATTATTGTAAAAAATGCGGACATATTTGTGAGGATGAAATATGCGATATTTGTAAAGATAAGAGCCGTGATCAGAGTGTTATTTGTGTAGTAGAAGAATCTAAGGATGTTTTTGCAATGGAAAAGGTAAAAGAATATAATGGATTGTATCATGTTTTACATGGAACAATGTCAATTATTGATGGAAAAACGATGGATGATTTGAATATTGCATCATTATTTAATCGATTAGATGATTCAATTAAAGAAGTTATTATTGCCACTAATCCAACAAGAGATGGTGAAACAACTGCTTTATATTTAGCTAAATTACTTGCTAAAAGAAATATTAATACGAGTAGAATTGCTAATGGATTACCAATTGGAAGTAATATAGATTATGCAGATGAATTAACATTGTTAAAATCATTAGAAGGTAGAAAAAAAATATAAGCACTTCATATAATGTAATGAGGTGCTTTTTTATGCGTAAAATGTTAATGCTATTTTTTAAATCATTAATAATAATATATATTTTTAATATAATTACTGGAAATTATTTTACTTATAATATTTTAAATATTTTTATTTTAATGATGTTAGGATTACCTGGGATAATAGTTATATATTTAATAACACTAATATAAAATTCCGACATTTAAATGTCGGAATTAGGTTATTCAATTGGTATATAATTATGATTTTCAACTTCTTTAGTTGTTGTTTTTGGTAAATAAATTTTTAATTCACCATTATCATAATTAGCTTTAATATCTCCTTTTTTAATACTATCACCAACATAGAAACTTCGACTACATGAACCCGAATATCTTTCTTGACGAATTATATTACCTTTTGTATCTTTTTCATCATTATTAGTTGATTTATTACCGGAAATTGTTAAATATCCATCGTTTAACTCAACTGAGATGTCTTTTTTATTAAAACCAGGCATTTCAATATCAAGTACATACTGATTATCAACTTCTTTTATATCTGTCTTCATATAGCTATTGTAGCTTCTAAAAAATGAATCATCAAACATATCATCGAATAAATTATTAAAAGTAGTTAACCCAGGAAGTAATTTCATAATAATCGCCTCTTTCCAAATAAATTTCGAAATTACTTATAATCGTATGTAATCAATACTCTTTTCTGATTACATTTATAGTATAATACTAATTTTTAGCACTGTCAATAGGAGAGTGCTAAAAATGTATTAAAAGTATTAAATTGTATGAAACTGTTACATATGATATAATCTTGTATAGATTGTATATGATAATAATTTGAAAGGAAATAACAATGAGAGGTAAATTCATTACATTAGAAGGTCCTGATGGTAGTGGAAAAACTACTATATCAAAAATTGTATTTGATCAGTTAATGGCTGAAGGATATAAAGTATTATTAACAAGGGAACCAGGAGGCATAGATATTGCTGAGCAAATAAGAGCTATTATTCTTGATAAAAAAAATATTGCAATGGAAGCTCGTACAGAAGCATTATTATATGCTGCAGCAAGAAGACAACATTTAATAGAAAAAATTGAACCTGCATTAAATGATGGTTATTTAGTCATTTGTGATCGATTTATAGATAGTTCATTGGTATATCAGGGAGTTGCAAGAAATATTGGAATTGATGAAGTATATCAAATAAATTTATTTGCAATAGGTGATGTATTTCCAGATACTACTATATTTTTTGATATACCTTATGAAATTGGTTTAGAAAGAATTAATAAAAATCATAGAGATACTGATAGATTAGATTTGGAATCTAATGATTTTCATAAAAAAGTATATGAGGGCTATATGAGTATTTGTGAAAAATATGCTGATAGAATAACAAAAATTGATGCAAGTAAATCAATTGATGAAGTAGCAAGTCAAGTTATTGACATTATAAAGAAGATAATATGAAAGAATATTTAAAAGACCATCAGCCGTTATTTTATAATTTAATTTATAATGAATTTTCACAAAATAAGATACCTCATGCGTTTTTATTAGTTGGGAATAATACTGAAAAACCATTAATTTTTTTAGCTATGTCATTAATTTGTGATCAAACGCTTGCATGTATGCAATGTAATGATTGTAGAAAAGTTGCTCAAAATAAATATGGTGATATTATTAGATTAAATGGAAAAGATAGTTCAATTAAAAAGAGAGATATTGAGTTAATACAAAATACATTTAAAAAATCATCACTAGAAGGAAAAGCTAAAATATATATTATTGAAAATATTGAATATGCTACACTTGAAGCAATGAATACTTTGTTGAAAATGTTGGAAGAACCTACTGAAGGAATATATGCTTTATTTACTACAAAAAACAAAAACAGAATTTTACCTACTGTTTTATCAAGATGTCAAGTAATTGAAATAAAACCAGATAGTAAAGAAAATATTATTAAGTATTTAATAGATTTAGATATACCTAATGAAGCTGCTACAATTATTTCATATTTATCAAATGATTTAGATGAGGCAAAAAATCTATATGATGAACGTTTTGAATATATGCAGGTACAAGTTAAAAATTTTATTGAAGATTTGTATTTTAAAAGAAATAATCTAATTATTAATGTACAAACAAATTTATTAAAAAAATATAAAGAACGTAATGATATTAAATTATTTTTAAATATGTTATTATTAGCAATTAAAGATGTGTTTCACGTGAAACATAATCAAAAAATTATTTTTAAATCATCTTATGAACTATTTAAACAGGTAAATGTACCAGATCAAAAAATAATAAAACAAATAGAAATTATCTTAGAAGCAATAAATATTATTGAAAGTAATGTAAACGTTGCATTGTTGATGGATAGTATAATGTATAGACTATAGAAAGGAGTATTTATGGAAAATCTTAGATTAGCAAGTGTTAAATTTAAAAGTGCAGGAAAAGTATATTATTTTTCTACAGATTTAGAATTAGAAAAAGGTGAATATGTTGTAGTTGAAACTACTAGAGGGTTAGAATTAGGAGAAATTTCGCAAGGATTAATGTCAATCGAAGAATTTAATCTTGATACAGAATTAAAATCGATTTTAAGAAAAGCAACTGTCAAAGATATTGAAATATATAAAAAGAATTTAATTGATGCTCAAGAAGCTTTAGTTACATGTCGTGATATTATAGCTCGATACGATGTTGATATGCAATTGACTAATTGCGAATTTACTTTAGATAAAGCAAAAGTAATTTTTATGTATACTTCTGATGAAAGAGTTGACTTTAGAGAACTTTTAAAAGAATTAGCTACTGTATTTAGATGTAGAATAGAACTACGTCAAATAGGACCACGTGATAAAGCAAAAGTTATTGGTGGAATTGGAACATGTGGATTACCGCTTTGTTGTACAACATTATTGGGAGAGTTTAATGGTGTTTCTATTAATATGGCAAAAAATCAAATGTTAGCTATTAATATAGAAAAAATTTCTGGTTCATGTGGAAGACTAATGTGTTGTTTAAAATATGAAGATGAGGTTTATAGTATTGAAAAACAACGTTTTCCTAAAATTGGTAGTAAGGTAAGATATGAAGATAAAGAAGTTAAAGTATTGGGATTAAACGTAATTAATGATTTAGTTAAAATTGATAATAATGGAGCAATTATATTTGTTAATCTTGATGAAATAAAATTCAAAAATGGAGTATCTAAAAATGGATAAAGAAGTAATTAATTATTTATTAGCATATAATAATTTAAAAATTATTCAAAGAAAGGATATGTTTAATTTTTCTTTAGATACTGTTTTACTAGCTAACTTTTGTACAATCACAAAAGATGTAAAGAAAATTGTTGATTTTGGAACAAATAATGCAGCTATACCTTTAATTTTATCAAGAAGAACTAATAAACCAATAATTGGTGTTGAAATTCAAAAAGAAGCAGTAGAATTAGCAAAAAAAAATATAACATTAAATAGTTTAGATAATCAAATAAAAATTGTTCATAGTGATATTAAAGAATTTGTAAATGATTCCATAAAAGTTGGGTTAGTAGTATGTAATCCACCTTTTTTTAAAGTAGATGAAGATAGTAATTTAAACGATAATGAATTTTTAACTATTGCTCGTCATGAGATAAAAATTAATTTAGAAGAAATTATTAAAAGTGCTGCGAAAATTTTAGATAATCGTGGAAAATTTGCCATGGTTCATCGTCCTCAAAGGATGATTGAAATATTAAATTTAATGCAAAAATATGATATTGAGCCAAAAAGAATTAAATTTGTATATCCTAAATATAATAAAGAGAGTCATATTTTACTGGTAGAAGGAATTTATAAAGGAAAAAAAGGTTTAAAAATAGAGCCACCATTATATGCACACAATAATGATGGGAGTTATAGTGATGAAATAAAAAAAATGTTTGGAGAAGAAATAAATGAATAGACAAAAAAGTTTTGAAAATAAGAAACCATGTATTTATCTTGTTGCAACACCAATAGGTAATCTTGAAGAAATAACATATCGAGCAATAAGAATATTAAAAGAAGTTGATTATATTGCAGCAGAAGATACTAGAAATACAATTAAATTATTAAATTATTATAATATTAAAACAAAATTAATTTCTCACCATGAACATAATATTAAGCAATCAATTCCAAAGATAATAAACTTATTATTAGAGGGAAATAATATTGCATTGGTTAGTGATGCAGGTTATCCAGCAATCTCTGATCCTGGTTATGAGCTAGTAAAAGAAGCTATAAAAAAAGAAATAAATGTAATACCAATTAGTGGAGCAAATGCATGTTTAGATGCATTAGTTGTATCAGGAATTTCACCACAACCATTTATTTTTTATGGTTTTTTAGATCATTCTGATAAAAAAAAGAAGAGAGAATTAGATAATTTAAAAAAAAATCAAGAAACTATAATTTTTTATGAATCACCACATCGTATTACTAAAACATTGCAGTTAATGTTAGAAATTTTTGGAAATCGAGAAATTGCATTATGTCGAGAAATAACAAAAAAACATGAAGAGATTATTCGTGGTAATATTGATGAAATACTTGAGATTAGTCCAAATTTAAAAGGTGAAATAGTTATAGTTGTATCAGGAAATAATGGTGTAATAGAAGAGCCAGTTTTTGAGCAAACTATTATAGAGCATGTTGATGAATATATTGCAAAAGGGATGTCAGTTAAAGATGCAATTAAAGAAGTAGCAAAAGTTAGAAATTTAAAAAAGAATGAAGTATATGCTAAATATCATCAAAATAATATTTAAATTATTTTTATAATGTTTCACGTGAAACATTGTGAGATAATTATTATATAGTTAGGGAGGCATTGAGTTAATTTGTTACACTCATATAAATTAGATCAAAGAAAGAAGAAAATATTATATATAGTGATCCTGTTAATAGCAATCTTAATAGTGAGTATTGGATGGTTTATGATTGATAGGAAAAAGTATGATGCTTATAACCAGTATAATGCTGATAATAAACACACTGGTGAAGTAATGCATTATAATAAGGACAGCGAAAAACTGTATATCTCTTTATTTTATCCAAAAACTGAAAGTAAAAAACTTAATACTATCATTAATGATTATTATAAAGAATATCTTGATAATCAAAAAGCCAGTAAAAACAGTAAAGATATCATTTATATGGATTATTCTATTGATAAAGTATTTGATCAGTATCTTAATCTTTCATTTACAGCACAGCGATATAATGAAGATAATGAAAAAACAGACACAGAAACTAAACGTTTTGCTTACGATTTAAATAAAGAAAAAATTCTTAGCGTAAATGACTGTTTAAGAAGATCTTATAAAAGAACATTGTCAAATATAAATGGCATAGATAAAATTGAACCAGAACACATAGATCTTAGAATTGGAAAAAAGAAGCTTACAATATATAATGACAATGAAGAAAAGATAGAAATAGATTATGGTCAAAATAAAGAGCTGATCAGATTAGCCAATAAAAATATTCCATCTGATGCACCATTAGACATAAAAGAACCGGCAGCGCAGCCAAAAGTAGATCCAAATAAAAAAATGATAGCGATAACGTTAGATGATGGACCACATAAAAGCAATACATTAAGAACAGTAGAACTGTTTGAAAAATACGACGGAAGAGCAACATTTTTAATGTTAGGGAAGAATGTAAAACAATATCCGGAGATAGTAAAGACCGTCTATGAACAAGGATTTGAAATAGGGAGTCATTCATGGGATCATCCGGATTTAAGGAAACTGGATGCAAACGGAATAGAAAAACAGATAGTGGATACACAAAATGAGATATTTAAAATAACAGGCTATGAACCAGAAATCATCAGACCCCCATATGGAGCAGTGAATGAAACAGCAAAACAGGTAATAGCAAATAACGGAATGAAGATAGCGCTATGGAATGTAGATACCGAGGACTGGAAAGTAAAGAATGCTCAAAAGATAAAAGAAACAATAGTAAACAAAGCATTTGATGGAGCAGTAATATTGATACATGATATTCATACATTTACGATAGATGGATTAGAGATGGCGTTAGAAGAACTAAGTAGAAATGGCTATCAGTTTGTAACACTAGAAACCTTAAGTCAATATAAAGAATTAAAAAATGTTATTAAATAATTAATTTTAATATTTAATAATTATAAGTATTTACTATGATAACCTTCTAGTAGAAAGTGAAAGTATTTAAATACCGACTACAGAAGGTTTTTAATAATTTAAAATTTATAATAGGTATGTAAAATAATCTTATTAAATTTTAAATTAAAATGAATAAAAAAGAGAATAAATGTGCATATTTATAATATGTTTTACATAAAATAACATTATTAATTGTAATTAGTAATAAAATTATTTTTTACAATAATAATGAGGTGAAAAAATGAATCAAAAAATAGATAATATATTAGATGAACAAAAAAAATTTCAACAGCTCATGCAACCTTATAAAGCTGCAATAAAAATAATAAAAATAAAATTAGAAATAATAGATCAAAATCTAGAATTTGAATATGGTCATAGTCCCATACATAATATACAATATAGAATAAAATCACCAAAAAGTATTATAAATAAGTTGGAAAGAAAAAAATTAGAAAAAAATATAGAAGGTATAAAAAAAATAAATGATATTTCCGGATTAAGGGTAATATGTAATTATATAAATGATATACATTATATTGCACAATTATTAATTTTACAAGAAGATGTTGTTTTGATAAAATATAATAATTATATAACTTATCCTAAAAAGAATGGTTATAGAAGTTTACATTTAATAGTGACAGTTCCAGTATATCAAAATGATTTGTTAATTAATGTACCTGTTGAAATTCAAATAAGAACTATTGCAATGGATTGCTGGGCATCATTAGAACATGAATTAGTGTATAAAGCAGATAAAAAAGCTAATGAGGAAATAAAACAAAGATTGAAAAAATGTGCAGAGATGATGGAAAAAACTGATTTGGAAATGCAAAAAATATACATGGAATTAAATCATTCATGGCAATAAAAATGTTTCACGTGAAACATTAAAAACAAATGAATAGATAAATCGAAAAATAATTGACATTAGTTCTATAGTTTGTTAAAGTTAAGATTGAAAAAGCAAAGATGGGAAGATGTTAAAGTAGCGCAAATAGAGACTTAGTGGCTGGTGGAAACTAAGAGTTAAGCTTTAAGAGATGGCCCCGGAGCTGTTATCTTGAATAGTTAAAGATAAACGTCTAACTTGCGTTAAAAGTTTAGAGTGGCACAGTAATGTGTAAAAAAGGTGGTACCGCGATTATTTCGTCCTTTTATAAGGACGTTTTTTTATTTTGAAAGGAGAATGAATATATGAAAAATGAAAAAGATTATTATCTTACAACAGCTATTACATATACTTCAGGAAAACCACATATTGGAAATACCTATGAAATTATTTTAGCTGATGCAATTGCAAGATTTAAAAGACAAGAAGGATATAATGTTTATTTTCAAACTGGAACAGATGAACATGGTCAAAAAATTGAATTAAAAGCTAAAGAAGCTGGAATTCCACCACAACAGTTTGTAGATGAAAAAGCAGCTGAAGTTAAAAGAATATGGGATTTAATGGATACAACATATGACCGTTTTATGAGAACTACAGATGAGTATCATAAAAAACAAGTTCAAAAGATATTTAAAAAATTATATGATCAAGGTGACATATATCTAGGACACTATGAAGGTAAATATTGTACTGCTTGTGAATCGTTTTTTACAGAATCACAATTAGTTGATGGTAAATGTCCAGATTGTGGAGGACCTGTAAATGATGCAAAAGAAGAAGCGTATTTCTTTAAATTATCAAAATATGCAGATCGTCTGATTGAACATATTGAAAAACATCCAGAATTTATTCAACCAGTATCACGTAAAAATGAAATGATGAATAATTTCTTAAAACCTGGTTTACAAGATCTATGCGTATCAAGAACATCGTTTACTTGGTCAATTCCAGTAGACTTTGATCCAAAACATGTCGTATATGTATGGATAGATGCATTAACTAATTATATCACTGGTTTAGGATATGATGTAGATGGTAATCATGGAGAATTATATAAAAAATATTGGCCAGCAGATTTACATTTAATTGGAAAAGATATAGTGCGTTTTCACACAATTTATTGGCCAATCATGTTAATGGCTTTAGATATTCCATTACCAAAACAAGTATTTGGACATCCTTGGTTATTACAAGGTGAAAGTAAAATGTCTAAATCAAAGGGGAATGTAATTTATGCAGATGATTTAGTTGATATTTTTGGAGTAGATGCAGTTAGATATTATGTATTACATGAGATTCCATATGATAACGATGGAAGTATTACATGGGATTTATTGGTTGAAAAAATAAATTCTGATTTAGCAAATGTATTAGGTAATTTAGTAAATAGAACAATTTCTATGTCTAATAAATATTTTGATGGAATAGTTAATAATCCAAAAGTATATGAACCAGTGGATGAAGAATTAATCAATATTGCATTAGAAATGCCAAAAAAAGTAATAAATAAAATGGATGATTTTAAATCATCAGATGCATTAGATGCAATTTTTACATTACTTAGAAGAACTAATAAATATATTGATGAAACAATGCCATGGGCATTAGCTAAAGATGAAAGTAAAAAAGAGCGTTTAGCAACAGTTTTATATAATTTAATTGAAAGTATTCGTTTTAGTGCTATCGCATTAATACCATTTATACCTTCAACGGCAAATAAAATTTTAGATCAAATAAATACAGATCAAAGAGATTACCAAACATTAAATGAATTTGGTGCATATAAAGAAGGAACAAAAGTTACAGAAAAACCAGAAATTTTATTTGCACGTTTAGATTCGAAAGAAATTGAAAAGAAAGTTGCAAAGTTATCTACTGTACAAGAAGTAAAGGAAGATGATTTAATTACAATTGAAGATTTTAAAAAGGTTGAATTAGTTGTTGGAACGGTAGAGGAATGTAAAAAACATCCTGATGCTGATAAATTACTGGTATCAAAAATTAATTTAGGTAAAGAAACAAGACAGATAGTTAGCGGAATTGCAGATTACTATAATCCAGAAGAATTTGTAGGTAAAAAAGTAATTGTTGTTGCTAACTTAAAACCTGCTAAGTTAAGGGGAGTAGAATCACAAGGAATGGTTTTAGCAGGCGAAACCAAAGATTTATTAGAAGTAATTAATGTTGAAAATTTACCTAATGGTACCAAAATTCATTAATATTTAAAAATAGCTAGTTAACTGATTTAGCAGTTATCTAGCTATTTCATATTAAAATAAAATTATTTATATTTTTTGCTATTGTCTGGTGAGAGCTTAGTTAATAAATTATTTTTAATTAATCTAGGTCTAATGATTAGATAAATTGATGATGATAGAATAATAGTAATAATTGCGTTTACTACAGTTGTAATAGCATTCCAACTTGCTAAGGTAGCAGCCGCTTTTTGAGGAGTTCCTAAGATAATTAAGTTATAAAAATATCCAAATATAGGTTCTCCAATAATATTAAAAAGCATGCCAGCTGATGAAGAAATTATTACATAAACAAATAATTTTGAATCATTTTTAGAATTATTAATTTTAAAAATTTGATGAGCAAATAAGCCAGTAAAAATACCAATTAACAATTTTAAAATTATTGTTTTAGGTGCATAAGTGACATATGTTGGATCAAGTAAGTCACCAATTCCCATGCCAATAGCTCCAGCTAAGCCACCAGGAATTCCACCTAGTAATAATGCTGCTAAAATACAAAATGTATTTCCTAAATGAAATGAAGTAGTTCCGCCAGGAGTTGGTATTTTGATTTGTAAAAAAGTAAAAGATATATAAGCTAGTGCTGACATTAATCCAATTGTTGCTAGTTTTAATGTTTTATTATTCATATATTTATCCCCCTTGATTCAATATATTAACATTAATCTGTGTGTTTAAAAATATACAGATTATGTTAAAATAAAGTGTACAGTTAAATTTAAAATATAAAACTATTATTAAAGCCATGATAATGATATTATATTTTTAGGAAAAATATTTAAATGAGTAAGGAGGATCTTAATATGGTAGTAAATGAATTGGCAGTTAAAAAAATATTAGATGAATTGAATGATGTAAAATTAATTGCAGCTACTAAATATGTAGGTATAGATGAAATTAATAAATTAGAGAACTTAGGAGTAATGTATTTTGGAGAAAATCGTGTTCAAGCATTTTTAGAAAAATATCAAAAATATAACGGTAATTGTAAATTTCATATGATTGGAACATTACAACCTAATAAAGTAAAATATATAATTGATAAAGTTGATCTAATCCATTCAGTAGATAGCTATTCATTAATAAAAGAAATTGAAAAACAAGCAAACAAACATAATTTGGTAATGAAAGTTTTAATTCAGGTTAATATATCTAAAGAAGAAAGTAAACATGGTTTTAAGGTTGAAGAGATAGAAGAAGTATTTGATACATTAAAAAATTATCCGCATATTGAAGTAAAAGGATTAATGATGATGGCCCCGAATATTGAAGCAGAAAAGACAAGAGAATATTTTAAATTAACACAGGATTTATTTAATCAACTAAAAATTAAATATCCTGAATACTCTTTAACTGAGTTATCAATGGGAATGTCAAATGATTATAAAATAGCTTTAGAATATGGGGCAACAATGGTAAGAATTGGAAGTAGTTTATTTAAATAAAATTATAAGTCTAATTTGGTCTATTAAATATTTTTGATTAAAAGTATTGATTTTATAAGAAAAATAAGATATTTTAATATAAGAGGAAAATAATGATATATAGTTGATTTATGGGTTTTAACATACATAAAGGGGAAATTAAGTATAAAAATTATTACTATATATGTTATTGATAGTACTTAAAAAATTGCGTTAAGTATTGGCAAATTATTTTGATAAATATAAATATTTTATAGAGCATGTATTAAGGTTTTTATTTATAAATGATGTGTTCAAAATGGGAATAAATTATATGGGGAGGAAAAGTGCATAAAAAGTACTTAAGTTATTTAAAATGAATAAGAAGATACGCATTGTAGTTTTAACAGAAGATTATTTATTGAAAGAAAGTTTAGTTAATAAAATAAATAGTAATAGTGATTATGAAATAATAGGTATATTTGATGATGGTATAAAATGTTTGAAGTATTTGATAAATCATGAAAGTGATTTATTTGTAATTGATTTTATGCTTACTAATATTGATGCAGTAGGTCTGATAACACAATTGAAAAAGAATAATCCACAATCATTTAAGAAATTGATCTGTATTAGTGATTTTGATATATTAATATTTGATATTCTAAAGGAATTATCAATAGATTACTGTTTAAGAAAACCATTTAATTTAGATTATTTTATGGAAATAGTTAAACGTATGTTCGATGATAAATTTGAAAATTCTAAAAAAAAAGATAACAAACTTATAAAAAATGAATTGAATAAAATTTTTATCGATATTGGTGTGCCATGTCATCTAAAAGGATATAACTATTTATTAACAGGTATAAGTGAAGTATGTAACAATATTAATTTATTAGATGAAGTAACTAAAAAGTTATATCCTAGCATAGCTAGAAAATGTGGTACCACAGCATCTAGAGTAGAACAATCAATAAGGCATGTTATCAAAGTAACATGGATGAATGGTAATCAAAAAGAATTGGAAAAGATATTTGGAATAAGAGCAAAAAGAAGACCATGCAATTCAGAGTTTATTTCAAAAATGGCAGATACCTTGTCAACTAGTTATTATTAATAAAAAAACAGTTTTTAGCTAATTATCTAAAAACTGTTTTTGTTTAAAATTTACAAATAGAAATACTTATTTATAAATAACTATGACGACTAGCTGCTTTGGTTTGATGTTCTAAACGTAATTTATCAGCAATCATAGCAATAAATTCTGAATTAGTCGGTTTTGATTTAGTAGCACTAACTGTATAACCAAAAATATCATCAATAGCATCTGTGTTTCCACGATTCCATGCAACTTCGATTGCATGACGAATTGCTCTTTCGACTCTTGAAGCAGTTGTACTATATTGTCGAGCAATATCAGGATAAAGTACTTTAGTAACTTGTCCAAGTAATTCAATATTGTAATAAGTAGATAAAATTGCAGTTCTTAAATACATGTAACCTTTTATATGAGCAGGAATTCCTACTTCATGAAGAATTTCTGTTATTTCATTTTCTAACTTAATCTTTTTGTATTTTTCAGATTCATTTTGATTCATATCTTTCATATCTTCCAATGATACTTTCATAATTGAATTTAAAGTATTTGTGAAATAATTAATATCAAATGGTTGTTTAAAACAGTAGTTAACATTTAGTTTCTCTAAATTTTCACAAATTAAAGGATTTGTAAAACTAGTGATACATACAACTTTATTATATGCATGACTATTGATTGTTTTTAATTTGTTTAAAACTCCAATTCCATCAATATTTGTTAACATTAAATCAATAATTAATAAATCACAATTATTAGTTGATAAATAATTTAAACAATTTGTTGCGTTATCACTTGTACCAATAACTGTAAAATTATTTGTTTTAATTATACTTTCTTTAATATTATTTAGTAAATCTTTGTTTTCTTCTAAAATATATACAGTATATTTTTTCATGTCTGTCATCTTTTTATTCCCCTTTCGCTTTGTAGACAAAATTTATTATATTTATACACCATTAAAGATGAAAGACTTTAAGTATAAAAAAATTTTGATTTAGAAAACTAATGAAAGGAATTTTTTAAATATGTAAATTTTTCGTGTTAATTCGAGAAAAATTAACGAATTGTAAAGGATAATAACGACAGTTGTCGAAAGAAAAAAATGTTATAATTTCGATATAAATTTGTATTATAAAACATAATATGATATTATTTAACAAGATAATTAAAGTATAGAGGAGGTCACATGAAAGAAAATAAGTTTGTAAGATTTATAACTTCTAAGTATTTAGTATTAACAGTACAATTAATTGCAACTGCAGTTTTTACATATTTTATATTTGTATTAAATATAATTCCATTAAAACATTTAATACCGATAATAGTAATTTTAGCATTATTAATAATAATCTTTTTCATTATTATGTATAGTGGACAAAAAAAGCAAAAACAAGGTTTACGTAGCAAAAGAGGTGCTATAACTAAAATTATTAGCTTATTGATAAGTATAGTATTAATGATTGGAACCACGTATATTATGAGAAGTGAATCATTTTTTAATAATGTAACAGATGTTAGTACACAAAAATATTTGGTATCAGTAATTACTATGAAAGATAACGAAAAAACAAAATTAGAGCAATTTGATGGCGATAAATTTGGAGTTTCTTATCAACATGATTCGACAACAATAGCTAAAGCTATTTCAGATATGGAAGATGAAATAGGTGAACAAGAGTATACAAGATATGATAAATATTCAATGCTTGCCGATGCTTTATATGAAGGTAAAGTAGATGCAATAGTCGTAGGTCAAGAATATAAATCAATGTTAGAAGCAAATCATGAAAATTTTGATAATGAAACAAAAGTTATTAAATCATATGAATATGATGCAAAATTAAGCGTAACAACAAAACAAACTGATGTTACAGAAAATCCATTTAATGTATATGTAACTGGAATTGATACTTATGGTAGTGTCAACACTGTATCTAGAAGTGATGTAAATTTAATTGTTACAGTTAATCCAAAAACAAAACAGATTTTAATGACAAGTATTCCACGTGATTGTGAAATAGAATTAGATCGTAATGGAAAAATGGATAAATTAACACATACTGGTATTTATGGTACAAGTGAAACAATTAATACAATTGAAAATTTCTTAGATATGCAAATCAATTATTATGCAAGAACAAATTTTAGTGGTATAACTAATATTATTGATGCATTAGGTGGAATTACAGTAGAATCAGATTATAGTTTTGAAACATTGCATGGTAATTATCAAATTAAAAAAGGTAAAAATGAAATGGATGGCGATATGGCATTATGTTTTGTACGTGAAAGATATGCATTGCCAAATGGAGACTTTGATCGTGGTAAGAATCAACAAAAAGTTTTAAAAGCAATGATGGATAAAGCAATGTCACCAAAAATTATTACTAATTTTAATAACATTTTAAGTGCAATTGAAGGAAGTTTTGAAACCGATATGTCAAGTAATGAAATTAAATCTTTAATCAATATGCAATTAAATGATATGGCAGATTGGTCAATATATGATGTTCAAGTTCAAGGAAAAGGCTATATGACTACTAAAACTTACTCTATGCGTGGAAGTGAAGTATATGTAATGAAGCCAGATAAAGATCAAGTGAAAAAGATAGCAGAGCTTATTAATTCAGTTGAAGAAGGAAAGAAAATAACTGACGAAGATATAGCAGAAATAGATAATTCACAAAATTAAAAAATAAATGGGATGTTTATTTGAACATCTCATTTTATTTTCTATAATAAAAACATTTATTCTTAACAATTCAATTATTTACTAATTTTTCTTTGATATGATATTATAATATGATAATATAAAACTGTTATTTATGGGGTGAAGATTGTGAAAAAGAGAAGAAGAAGAAAAAGTGTATTTTCTAAATTAACTTCAAAAGGAGTAATATTAACAATTCAATTAATTACATCAATAGTATTTTTAACATATATTTTTAATTTAAAAGTTGTTCCACTAAAATACTATATGATTTTGGTAATATTAATAATTATGTTGTTTTTAGCAGAGACAATATGGATAACATCAGGATTGAGAAAAAAAAGAAGAACTGGTTCAATAAGCAGGGTATTTTTTAGCAAAATTACTAGTTTAATATTATCAATATTATTAATAACAGGGAGTGTTTATGCATCCATTGGAGATAATTTCATTAGTAATATTACTGATGCTTTTATGCAGACACGAGTTATTGCCGTTTATGCTTTGAAAACTAGTAATATTGAAGAAGTAAATGATTTAAATGGTAAATTAATTGGAATTGAAAATAAAAAAAGTACTTCATATATTACAAAAGCTTTGGTAGAAATTCAAGATAAGACAAATAAAGAACCCGAAAAGGAAGTATATAAAGATTATATTCAATTAGCAGATGCTTTATATAAAGGTGATGTTGATTGTATTATTGCAGATCAATCATATTTAAGTACTTTAGAAACAAATCATGAGGGATTTGTAGATGAAACTAATGTAATTTATACATTAGAGATACAAGAAAAAATAGAAACAGTAACAACTAAAACAGATGTAGTAGATAACCCTTTCATTGTTTATTTAACAGGAATAGATACATATGGTTCTGTATCAACAATATCTCGAGCAGATGTTAATTTGGTGGTTTGTGTAAATCCAATCGATAAACAAATATTATTAATTAGTGTTCCACGTGATACACAAATAAATTTACATAGAAATGGTAAAATGGATAAATTAACTCATTCAGCCATGTATGGAATTAATGAAACAATTCAAACATTAGAAGACTTTTTGGATATGAAAGTTAATTATTATGCAAAAACAAATTTTAGTGGTATAATCAATATCATTGATTCATTAGGTGGTGTAGAAGTCGAATCTCCATATGCATTTACTACCTTACATGGCAATTATGAAATAAAAAAAGGGATGAATGAAATGGATGGTGAAAAAGCTTTATGCTTTGTACGTGAAAGATATACTTTACCACATGGTGATTTCGATCGTGGAAAAAATCAACAACGTCTTTTAAAAGCAATGTTGAAAAAAGCAATGTCACCTAAAATTATTACTAACTATAAAAATATTTTAGCAGCAATTGAAGGAAGTTTTGAAACCGATATGTCAAGCGATGATATTAAATCATTAATAAATATGCAATTAGATGATATGGCAAATTGGGATATTTTTAATGTACAAATTACTGGTAAAGACTCTCAATCATATAATACATATTCACAAAAAGGACAAAAGACATATATTACTATTCCAGATAAAGAAGTTTTAAATAAAATAAAAAAAGTTATTAATAAAATAGAAAGTGGCAAAAAACTAACAGAAAAAGATATCGAAGGATTAAACTAGTCGACAACATATGTCGACTTTTAAGTATTATCAAATAAGAATAGTTTTTAATGTTAATTATGTTTAATAATTGATTCAGTTAATTTTTGTGATATAATGGTCATAAAATGAAAAAGAGGAGTAGTTATTCGAGTATCATGAAAAAGAAAAGAAGAAGAGTAAGGACAAGGATTAAAGTTATTGGAGTTCTTTTATTAGGATATATATTATTTTTTGCTTTTACATCAATATACTATCGAGATAAGTGGTATCCTAATACTACTGTTAATAGCATAGATGTATCAAATTTAACATATAATGAATCAAAGGAAGAAATTGCTAATAGGGTTAATAATTATAAGTTAGAGATTATTGGAAAAAATGATATTTCATTTAAAATAAACGGTAAGGATATTGATTTAAAAGCTACTTATGAAAAAAATCTAGAAAAGAGTTTTTCTAATCATCTTGATGGTCGTAGTTTATTTGGAATATTTGCAAATCACGATTATGAAGTTAATTTGAAGATAACTTACAATCAAGATAAATTAGAAAAATTAATTAATAATTCAGTATTGGTCAATGGAAGTGACGATTATAAAATTGAAGAATCAATTCCAGATCATGTTGAATATGACGAAAAAACTCAAACAGGCAAAATTGTTGAAGGAGTAAATGGAAATAAATTAGATATAGATGAATTTAAAACAATTATTAAAGAAGCATTAAAAGATGTTCAAACTAAAATTGATTTAACTGATAAAGAAGCATGTCCAGATGTTTATGAAAAATCAACTAATAAAAATATTGAAAAACAATTATCTACATATAATAGTTATCTTTTAAATTGGATTACATGGGATATGGGAGAAGGAGTAACAGAAACTATTACACCTGATGACATTAAAGATTGGCTTATTATTGGTGATTCTGGTAAAGTAACTTTAGATAAGGATGAAATGAGTGAATGGATTGAAGATTTTTGTTTGAAATATAAAACAGTAGGAAAAACTCGTCATTTTACTACTCATACCGGACAAGTTATAGAAATTTCGGGCGGTGATTATGGATGGCGACTTGATTATGATAAAATAGTAGAACAAGTTTATGATATAATTACTGAAAAAACTGACGAAGATCTAATAAATGCTTATATTGAAAATAAAAATCAAGAAAATATAGATAAATTAACTACTAAATTAGAACCAATTTATAGCAATAAAGGATATAAAAAAGATTACCAAAATTTTGAAAATGATTGGGATACTAAAAATTATAGTGAAATTGATTTGACGGAACAAAGGATTTATGTCTATCGTGATGGCCAATTAGCATATTCATGTATTTGTGTCAGTGGTTTACCAACAGAAAAGCAAGATCGAATTACTCGTACGGGAGTATGGTATATTAAAGAAAAAAGATTAGAAAAAGTTTTAGTTGGTGAAGATTATGAAACGCCAGTAAAATATTGGATCAGAATTATGTGGACTGGAACAGGGTATCATGCGTTAAATCGTAGTGATTGGGATAAGTGGACACCTGATTTATATAAAACAAAAGGCTCACATGGATGTTTAAATTTAAAAGAAGAAGATGCTAAAAAATTATATGAATTAATTAATTCAGGTGATCCAGTATTTATTCATTATTAAAAAATAAAAAAGAGATTGTTACACTTAATAAAGTGTGATAATCTCTTTTTTGGTTATTTTTGTATATATTTTTTTTCTGAAGAAAAGCCCTTTCCACGAACTTCATTAACTTTATTTATAATCATAAATGCATCACTATCAATTTGATAAACGTAGTTATTTAAAAGTGTTAATTCACGATTATTAACAACTGTTAATACAATAGGATACTTATTATGCATAAAACCTGTTTCACCATGAATTAATGTAGAACCACGATCTAATTTATTAATAATCATATTATTAATTTGTTCAAATTTAGAACTAACAATTTTTACCTGAATTTGTGATTTTCCAATTACTAAAACTTTATTTAGTACAATAGTATAAATTAGTACCAACAAAATCCCATAGAAAACCATTTCACGTTTGCGAATCAACATTTGACCAAGCAAAATAAAAAAATCAAAAGCATACATACTAATAGAAATAGGAATTCCTAATTTTTTATTTAAAATCAACGGAGGAATATCCATACCACCAGTACTAGCTCCACATCTAATAACTAATCCAATAGCAACACCAATCATAATTCCCGCAAAAATAACACATAATAAAGTATCATTACTCATTATCTCATTTTTAAAAATATTCTCTAAAATTCCTAAGATAAATGGATAATAAAATGAACTTATTAAAGTAGTTAAAGCAAATTTCTTACCCAAAATTTTCCATCCTAATAAAAACATACAAATATTAAAGATAGAAACAAATAATGTAACAGGAATATTCAATGTTGTATTTAGAAATAGTGCTATACCAGTTGTTCCACCTGTAATTAAATCATTAGGAAGGATGAACATTGCCACAGCAAGAGCATAGAGTGTATTTCCAACTAATATCCCTATAATAACTTTTATATCTTTCATCTAACCACACTTTCTTTAAATATCTTACATATTTTAGCTTATAATTTTCATTTATTCAATAAAAATAAATATAATCCTTGACCATTACGTAACGTTAGGGTTTAATATAGGATATGTAAATAAGGAGGAATATAAAATGAAAGGTATTGTATTGGCAGGAGGATCTGGAACGAGATTATATCCTTTAACGCAAGTAACAAGTAAACAGTTATTACCAATTTATGATAAACCAATGATTTATTATCCATTAAGTATTTTAATGGAAGCAGGAATTAAAGATATTTTAATTATTTCTACACCAGATGATACACCACGATTTGAAGAATTATTAGGTGATGGAAGTCAATTTGGAATCTCATTACAATATAAAGTACAACCATCACCAGATGGATTAGCTCAAGCGTTTATAATTGGTGAAGAATTTATCGATGGAGAAGCGTGTGCAATGGTACTAGGAGATAATATTTTCCATGGACATGGATTAGGTAAACATTTAAGAGCTGCAGCTAATAAATTTAGTGGAGCAACAGTATTTGGATATTATGTTGATGATCCAGAAAGATTTGGAGTAGTTGAATTTGATGAAAATGGAAAGGCTATTTCTTTAGAAGAAAAACCAGCTAATCCTAAATCTAATTATGCAGTAACAGGGTTATATTTCTATGATAAAAATGTTGTTGAATATGCTAAAAGTATAAAACCTAGTGCACGTGGTGAGTTAGAAATCACAGATTTGAATAAAATTTATTTAGAAAAGGGTAATCTAGATGTAACTTTATTAGGACAAGGTTTTACATGGCTAGATACAGGAACTCATGAAAGTTTAGTAGATGCAACTAATTTTGTGAAAACTGTAGAAACACATCAAAATCGTAAGATTGCTTGTTTAGAAGAAATTGCATATAATAATGGATGGATTACTAAAGATCAATTAAGTAAGTCATATGAATTGTATAAAAAGAATCAATATGGTAAATATTTAAAAGATGTTTTAGATGGTAAATTTATAGATCAATAAGGAGAAATTATATGAAAGTAATTGAAACTGAAATTCCTGGAGTATTAATTATTGAAACAGATGTTTTTGGTGATCACCGTGGATATTTTACAGAAACTTATTCTAAACCTAAATATGAGAAATTAGGAATAACTGTTGATTTTGTTCAAGACAATATGTCATTTAGCGGACAAAAAGGAACATTAAGAGGTTTGCATTGGCAAAATCCACCATATGCTCAATCTAAATTAGTATCATGCACTAAAGGAAAAGTTATAGATGTTGCTGTAGATATTCGTAAAGGAAGTCCTACTTATGGTAAATGGGTATCTGTAGAATTAAGTGCAGAAAATCATCGTCAATTCTTTATTCCTCAAGGCTTTGCACATGGATTTTTAACTTTAACAGATGATGTAGAATTTAGATATAAAGTAGATAATGTATATAATAAGGAATCTGAAGGTGGTATGCGTTATGATGATCCTACATGTAATGTTGATTGGGGTAAATTATTAGATGGAATTGAACCAGTTTTAAGTGAAAAAGATATGACTGGACCAACACTTGAAGAATCAAATAATCAATTTGTATACGAAGGAGATAAATAAATGAAAATTTTAGTAACAGGTGGAGCAGGTTTTATTGGAGGAAACTTTGTTCATTATATGGTTGAAAATCATCCAGAAGATATGATTGTAAACTTAGATTTATTAACTTATGCTGGTAATTTAGAAACTTGTAAACCAGTTGAAGGTAAACCAAATTATAAATTTGTAAAAGGTGATATTGCTGATCGTAAGTTTATCTTTGATTTATTTGAAAAAGAAAAATTTGATATTGTAGTAAACTTTGCTGCAGAATCACATGTTGATAGAAGTATCACAGATCCTGAAATTTTTGTTAAAACAAATGTAATGGGAACTACTACTTTATTAGATGCAGCTAAAGAATTTGGGGTAAAAAGATATCATCAAGTTTCTACTGATGAAGTATATGGTGATTTACCATTAGATCGCCCAGATTTATTCTTTACAGAAACAACACCATTGCATACTTCTAGCCCATATAGTTCTTCAAAAGCTTCTGCAGATTTATTTGTATTAGCTTATCATAGAACATATGGCTTGCCAGTAACAATTTCAAGATGTTCTAATAACTATGGACCATATCATTTCCCAGAAAAACTTATCCCATTAATGATTTCTAGAGCATTAGCTGACGAAGAATTACCAGTATATGGTAAAGGTGATAACGTTCGTGATTGGTTACATGTATATGATCACTGTGTTGCAATTGACTTAATTATTAGAAATGGTCGAGTTGGTGAAGTTTATAATGTAGGTGGTCATAATGAAAGAACAAATCTAGAAGTTGTTAAAACTATTTTAAAAGCTTTAAATAAACCTGAATCTTTAATTAAATTTGTTGAAGATAGAAAAGGACATGATAGAAGATATGCTATTGATCCAACTAAGTTAGAAACTGAACTTGGATGGAAACCAAAATACAATTTCGATACAGGTATTCAACAAACTATTCAATGGTATTTAGATAATAAAGAATGGTGGCAAAATATCTTATCTGGTGAATATCAAAATTATTTTGAAAAAATGTATGCTGGAAAAGTAAAATAATAAAAGAGCTAATTTTTAGCTCTTTTATTATTTAGTACATATAAATAATCCACAATCTTTAGTTATTTTAATACCATTTTGTTTATTTATTAAATCATTGATATAGTGTTTAAATTCTTTTAAACGATTACTAAGATATTCATTTTGATTACCATGACAACTAAGTATATAATCAATCAATGGTTGTGCTTCATTAACTAATAAATAATCATCATATTTTTTTAGTTCAACAAAGCTAAAATATTTTGATAAAATCTCCTTTCCATTTTCCAATCCAAAATGATCAGGTAGAAAATTTATTGATAAAGAAATCCTGTTATCGAATTGTTTAACTATTTCAGTTATTTCTTTCATATGCAATTTACTATATGTACTACAATAAAAAGTACCTCCAGATTTTAATACCCTAGTTATTTCTTGTAAACCACGATTAAGATCGTTTAAGTAAAATAAAACATGATTAGCAATTATATTATCAAAATAATTACTTTTAAAAGGAATATCATTGCAATCAATTATTAAATAGTTATAATCATCACCTAAACGTTGTTTTGTCTCTTCTATCATACCAGCAGAATTGTCTGATAGAAATATTTCTCGATTACGTAAATTATAATGATTATTTTCCCAAAGTTTACCATTACCACATCCAATTTCTAGCAGTCGATAAACAGTTGAAAAATCAATTTGTTCAAATATCCAAGAAAACCAATCATTTTTGTTAACTGAGAAAGTATCATGAAAACTTATTCGAGTATCTAAGTTATTTGTATTCATATAGTGTTCAATTATTTTATCTTCAATTGATGATAGATTGATTAATTCAATAATTTTATCCCAAGGAATTTCTTCTTTATTTAATAATTTTTTTGTTGATTTAAGTGATTCTTTTAAAGCATTTAATTTTTGGATTTTTTGATCTAATAAAGAAATTTGTAGTTGAATTGATTTTTTAAAACTGTTTTTATCATTATCTTGAATTAAAGGATAAATTTCTTCTAATGAAAATCCTAATTGTTTTAAAGATACAATTTTTTGTAATGTAATTAAATCGTTATTACAATATCGTCGATAACCATTATTGAGTACTTTTGTTGGCTTTAAAAGACCAATTTTATCATAGTATCTAATTGTTCTTATTGTTACACCGGCAATTTTAGCAAATTCACCTGTCGAATATAATTTTTCCATATTTATATTATAAGTCATTTTATAAATAAATGAAAGTTATTGCCCAGGAAATTAATTGTATATAAATGCTTTCTAATATATACTAAATATGATAGGGGAATGTATTATGAAAAAAGTAATAAATAATATTTATATCCAAATAAACTATAAAATATCTAATTATAGAAGAAAGGTTAGTAAAAATGCCAGTATTTCTTTAGCATATTATTTGATTATGTCAATAGTTCCAATCTGTTCATTATGCGCATTTTTATCTTCATTATTTAATATTGATTTAAGTAATTTAGAAGTATTACTTACTGAATATTTAACACCGGAATTTTCAAATATTGTTACAAGTTCACTAACAGCTAAACATATTAGTATTTCATCAATGGTTGTGCTTATAATTTCTTTGTATGTAGTTAGTAAAGGAATCAATCAAATGTATGAAATTTCAAAAACACTATTTAATTACACAAGTAATCGAAATTTTATAGTTGAAAGAATGATAACAGTCTTTAAAACATTAATAGTACTTATTTTACTAATGCTAATAACTTCATTATTAGCATTTATACCAATTATTAATAGTTTTATTAATCTTAGTAATATATTTATTTTTGATAATACATATTTGTTTTTAGTATTATTTATTTTGTTATCATTAATATATAAAATAATACCAGGAGTAAAAGTAGCTTGGATCGATACTATGAAAGGAACAGCTATAGCAAGTATTTTATTATTATTATTAATATTAGGTTTGAAATATTATTTTAGTATTAGTGATTATACTACTGTATATGGTCCTTTAGCATCATTTGTTGTAATTATGATTACATTCATGTTTGTATCTGAGATAATTTATATTGGGATGTATGTGGTAGCTAAGGGATATAAGAAATAGTATTGTTATGAAATAAATATCAAAATTTTTGATAATGTTATTTATAGGTGTAGTATTAAATAATGCTAGACATTTTAACAAATTATGTGATTAATAAAATGATATAGTATTTTAGACAAATCATTGATATAATGCCAACGGAGAGAAAAAAAGGAGGATTATTAGATGCAAAATATCTTTAAAAAGATTTTAGCGGTATTAATTGTAATAACCGTATGTATTTCAAATAGTTATTTTTTGATAGATGTTTCAGCAAAAGAAAAAGCAGCATCTACTCTTGATGATTACAAAGATAAAACAGAAGTAGGAGCAATACTCGATACTAATCAAGAAATAACGACAATGGATGAAAATGGAAATGTTCATCCATTAGAAGAAACGGATGTTATAAATAGAAGACAAGTAATGGATGCTCAACCAAGAATTAGTAATTCATCTGTTGCGGTAGTAAATTTTAGAACTAAAAGTTCATCATCATATAATACCGAATATACAGAGGTTACTACTGGTAGAGCTGGGTATACAAATGGTTACTATGCAGCTGATGGAGCATTTTTAGGATATGATAATGAATCAAATCCAACAAAAGTAAAATTTATGCAGGCTGGTGTAGTTGGTTGGGTTAATGTTAATGAAGTTCAAGTTTTAGAATATACAAGCTCTGCAGTAAACACATTAAGTAAATATTACGTGAAAAATGGTAGAATATATCATGGTATTAGTACTAATCTAGCAAGTAGTAATTATGGATCAGCCTTAGATTATGGACCTAAACCATCGTATTTAAAAGAAGGTGTGGATTATTATAGCTACGATGGTCACTATTTTTATGAAGGAAGTACATATGCAAGCTATGCAAAAATGTTGAATGATTATCGTAATAATACTAGAGCTAATTCAGTGAATAGCTCTTCACCATACTATAATTATTATGAGTATCTTTCTCATCGAAGTATTACTGCTTATAGTGCAGTTGAGTTAAATAATGCTATAGCTTCAATGGTTACAGCATCAGAAAATAGTTATGGACGTACGTCAAAATTGAGAAATATGGCTGATGCCTTTATTGAAAATCAAAATAAATATGGAACTAATGCTTTACTTATGATTGGAGTAGCAGCAAATGAAAGTGCATGGGGTTGTAGTAGAATTGCAGCAGAAAAAAATAATTTATTTGGGCATGCAGCATATGATAGTGATCCTGGAGGAAGCGCAAATGGATATTCGTCTGTAGAATATAGCATTTATTATCATTCATCACAATTCATATCTAAAGGATATTTAGATCCTGTTACAGATGGTAGATATTTTGGAGCTAATTTAGGAGATAAAGGTAGTGGAATTAATGTTAAGTATGCTTCTGATCCTTATTGGGGAGAAAAAGCAGCAGCAGTATGTTGGAAAATAGATAGCTATTTAGGATCAAAAGATTCATATAAATATACAATTGTTATTAAAGATACGATCAATGCTAATCATAGCGTTATAAATATAAAAAGCGATGCAGTATCAAATTCAAATACACTTTATTCAACTTATCCCAAAAGTAAAACAACTACTTTAAAAAATCAAGCACCTGCTAATTATCCATTTATTATTTTAAAAAATGGAGAAAAAAATAATTATTATAAAATACAATCAGATGGTGCGGTAAATAGTAATCGTACAGGAATTATAAATATGCCTAGTCAGGCTGAATATTCTTTTGATAAAGATTATGGATATATTCCAAAATCAAGTGTAACAGTAGTAAGCAACGGTTTTAATTCTAGTTCATCAATAGCCCAAAATACTGAAAATGTTACTGGACAGCCAACAGGAAAAGATAGTAGTGAACCAACTATTTCATATAGTGCTAATAGTCAAGATATTGGTTGGTTAGAACAAGTAACGGAACCAAATACAGCAGGTACTACAGGAAGATCATTGGATTTATATCAAATTAAAATATCTTTAGCAAATGCTGTGAAATCGGCAAAACTATCAGCTAAAGTTTATAGTGATGGTAAATGGCTAACCTATGATAAAATTACCGCAGACACAGAAATTGGAAATGCTGATAAAGCATTACAAATTGTTAACTTTAATTTAAGTAATCAAGCTGGATATCGATTACAGTATCGAGTTCATAGTGCTGATATCGGTTGGCAACCATGGGTTAATCAAGGTGAAGATGCAGGAATAAGTGGAAAAAATATTCAAGCAATTGATTTTAAATTAGTAAGAGATGGTTCTGTAATAATTACAAAACCAAGTATTTATTATCAAGCTCATATAAGCCAAGACGGTTGGTTAGATTATGTAGGTGATAGTGAAATAGCTGGGAATATTGAAAAATCTTATGCACTAGAAGCTTTTAAAATTGGAATTGATAATATCAGCAGTAATTATCAATTGAATGTAAAAACATATGATAAAGTAAATGGTTGGGTAAATTATGATAATGTAAAAGGAGATACAATTATTGGTAGTACAGGTAAATCATTATCATTACAAGCAATCAATGCTACGTTAAATAATAATGATGGATACAAATTACAATATCGAACATATTTATCTAATCAAGGATGGTCAGATTGGACTAATCAGGGTTCAGTAAGTGGAGTTACATCAGGAGATAATGAAATAAAAGCAGTAATGTTTAGAATTATTCAAGATTTATCAATTTCTAGTGTAACATTGAACAAACAAGAAACAACACTTGTAAAAGGGACAACTGAAACACTAAAAGCAACGATCAATCCAAGTGATACAACAGACAGCAAAGCATTGACATGGACAACAAGCAACAGTAAAGTAGCAACAGTAGACAGTAATGGAAAAGTAACAGGAATATCAGAAGGAGAAGCTACAATTACAGTAAGAACAAGTAATGGAAAAACAGCAAGCTGTGAAGTAACGGTAATAGAACAAGAACCAGAATTGGTTTATCAGGCACATGTAGCTGATTATGGCTGGTTAGAAACAGTTGGTGATGGAGAAACAGCAGGAACAACTGGCAAAAACAAACAGATGGAAGCCATTAAGATAAATTTGATAAATAATGTATATAAAGGTACAGTGGAATACAGTGCACATGTAGCTGATTATGGCTGGATGGCATGGACAGATAATGGAAACCAGGCAGGAACAACTGGTGAAAACAAACAGATGGAAGCTATCAAAATTAAATTAACGGGTGAGCTTGAAGAGAAATATGATATATATTATCGAGTACATGCAGAGGAATTAGGATGGCTAGATTGGACATCAAATGGAAAAGCAGCAGGGACAGCAGGATATTGTTATCAGATTGAAGCAATTGAAATAAAATTGGTAGAAAAAGGAAGCAGGGCACCCGGAGCAACAGAAAGAGCATATGTGCAGAAAAGATATATAAAATATGCTTCGCATGTAGCTGATTATGGATGGCTATCAGATGTATATGATGGAAGTATTTCAGGAACAATAGGAAAATGCAAACAGATGGAAGCAATAAGCATTTCATTAGAAAATCAGCCATATGGAGGGAATATCGAATACCGAACACATAGTGCAGATATTGGATGGCAGGAATTTAGAAGCAATGGAACGGTTGCAGGAACAGTAGGAAGAAATAAGCAGATGGAAGCGATAGAAATCAAGCTTACAGGAGAAATGGAAAAAGAATATGACATCTACTATCGTGTACATATAGCCGATTATGGCTGGTTAGATTGGGCAAAAAATGGAGCAAGTGCCGGAAGTGAAGGAATGTCCAAAAGAATAGAGGCAATAGAAATAAGGATTGTTCAAAAAGGAGGAAGCGAGCCAGGGAATACAGTAAGACCGTTTATAAAAAAATAATTGAGATAAAAAAGAGGAAGATTTAAATTTATTGATTTTTAATAAATTTTAAATCTTCCTTTATTTATGTCTTATAAGAATCTAAAATATGTTTTAACTTATCTTTTTTGTATTAAAAAGTATGATTATATGTAGTAAAATATAATCAGGAGGAATGTAATATGAAAATTAAATTAGTTATTGCAATGTTAATAGGTTCATTAATTATGGGGTCATTTACAGTTATATCTGTTTATGGAAAAAATGATGAACTTGATACAACATTATTAGAAGAACATGCGGGGGGATTATTGGATTATACTAAAATGTATGGTTTAGAAAAAGAGGAGGTAAAACCAATAACACATAATCGTTATTTACGTTCAAGTGCACCTCAAGAAAACAATTATCTTGCAATAATGGTTGAATTTCCTGATAAAACAGGAACAAGTCTTGATGATGTACAAACATTAA
Organism: Thomasclavelia spiroformis DSM 1552; assembly: GCF_025149465.1. Lineage (NCBI taxonomy): Bacteria > Bacillati > Bacillota > Erysipelotrichia > Erysipelotrichales > Coprobacillaceae > Thomasclavelia > Thomasclavelia spiroformis. Next base: position 44,079 of record NZ_CP102275.1, read on the forward strand.
GCAAGGCCGAGGCTGTAATGAATAAGGGTAATCGAAATATGGAAACACCCAACGGTAGCGTACCGATTATTTCATTAAAAGAATATGTTGAAAAATATACATATCATAAAATGACTACTAAAACTACTTTTTTTCCACAAGATAAAAGCGGTAATGTAGTATCAGTAATGTTATCAAAAAATCGCAGTTATTACATGAAAAAATCTGCTAGTAATCCAAATGGTTACACATTAACTCAAGCTCGTGAAAGAGAAGAAGAGTTAGTAAATGAAATTCTATCTAAAGCTAAAGAAAGTATCGAAAGAGTTTTTAATGCAAGTGATTTAGATAAAAATAATGATGGTAATGTTGATGCTATTTCTTTTTTTATTGAGGCTGATAAAGTAACTGAGGATAAAGTAGAATGGTCTGATTTATTATGGTCTCATAAAATTAGTGGGATGAATTTAAATGTTACTTTAGAAGGAAAGAAAGTTAATACATATAACTTAATTAATACTTATGATAGTAATTATTTAGGTGGCGTTTTTTCAATGAACCAAGGTACTTATGGTACAATTATTCATGAGTATATGCATGTTTTAGGATTACCTGATTTATATCGTTATAATAGCGGTGGTGATCCAGTTGGATTTTATGATATTATGGCTACTACAACAAATTATAACCCACAGGGTATATTGGCATATATGACAAGCGAGTATAACAATTTAGGATGGAATAGCTTATCGGAGGTAAAATCGTCTACAAGTGTTACTTTGAATAAGCCACAATATTCTAACCCAAGTGAAAAAAGAGCTGTTAAAATAGTTTCACCAGTTAATGAAGATGAGTTTTTTATTGTGGAATATTATGAAAAACGAGATAAAGTTTATGCATCTGATACAAGTATTAGTGATGGACTTGTTGTATATCGAATTAATTCTAAAGTAAAAAATGGAAATATGAATGGTACTTCAACTGGGAAAAATGATTATTTATATGTTTTTAGGCCAAATGAAACTGGTTGTGGTAAAGGAGAAGGAAATCTAAATCAAGCAGTATTAAGTAAAAATGGTCGCAGTAGCATTGGTAAACCACTTAATACAACGTATAGTTGGAATAATGATACATTATTTTATAGTAATGGTACAAATAGTGGGATTACTATTAATATCACTAGTAGTAGTAGCAATAGTATAACTTTTGATATTAATGTACCAATAGTTCAAGGTGATGGAAGTACTGCTAAACCATATTTAATTAGTAGTGTTGATGATCTTGATTTAATTAGAAAAAATAGTACAAAAGTATTTAAATTACTAAATGATATTGATTTAAGCGGTGTTAGTAATTTTCAAACAATTTCCAATTTTAGTGGAACTTTAGATGGAAATGGTTTTGCTATTAAAAATTTAACACTTAATAATCAATCAAGCTTTATAAACACCTTATCAAGTAGAGGAGTTGTTAAGAATTTAAATTTTGAAAATATTTCAATTACAAATAGAAATTCTTCACATACTGGAATCTTTGGAACAGTTAGTGGTCAATTGGAAAATATTGCAATTAAATCAGGAAAAATATCTAATCAATCAAGTAATAATGGTCAATATTTAGGGACTGGAGCATTAGCAGGAGTATTATCTAGTGGAGGAGCGATTAAAGATTGTTATAGTAGTGCCAATGTAACTCAAGGAATAAATGTAGGTGGTTTAATTGGTTTAAATCAAAATGGAACAATTCAAGATTGTTATGTTAATGGTGTTGTAAGCAGTGGTAAGAAAAGTAGTGGAGCTGTAGTTGGAACACAATATTTTACAAGTTATGATCGATATAAACAACCTGAAAATGTATTGTATGATATTAATAAAACTAAACAAAATGAAGCAATTGGAACAGTTTATGGAAGTGATAAATTAATTGATAACAAAACAGGTAAAGAAGGATTTATTGGAGTTGATTTATTAAAAGAGATAACATTAGATATATCTGGTATAAAAGAAAAGGAACTTGGTCTAACGATTAAAGCTAATCCAATAATAAGTCTATCAAAAAAAGTGACTATTAAAGATACTAGTATTGCTACTTATAATAGTATTACCAATAGAATTCAAGCACATAAGAGAGGAAAAACAGAATTAACAGTATCATTACCAGTCGGTAATAATACAATGATACTTTCATCAACGATAAATGTTATTAATTCAAATATACCAATAACAAGAGTTACATTAGATAGATCATTATTAACTCTAAATTTAAATCAATCTACTAATTTAAAAGCAACGATCAATCCAAGTGATACAACAGACAGTAAAGCATTGACATGGACAACAAGCAACAGTAAAGTAGCAACAGTAGACAGTAATGGAAAAGTAACAGGAATATCAGAAGGAGAAGCTACAATTACAGTAAGAACAAGTAATGGAAAAACAGCAAGCTGTAAAGTAACGGTAATAGAACAAGAACCAGAATTGGTTTATCAGGCACATGTAGCTGATTATGGCTGGTTAGAAACAGTTGGTGATGGAGAAACAGCAGGAACAACTGGCAAAAACAAACAGATGGAAGCCATTAAGATAAATTTGATAAATAATGTATATAAAGGTACAGTGGAATACAGTGCACATGTAGCTGATTATGGCTGGATGGCATGGACAGATAATGGAAACCAGGCAGGAACAACTGGTGAAAACAAACAGATGGAAGCTATCAAAATTAAATTAACGGGTGAGCTTGAAGAGAAATATGATATATATTATCGAGTACATGCAGAGGAATTAGGATGGCTAGATTGGACATTAAATGGAAAAGCAGCAGGGACAGCAGGATATTGCTATCAGATTGAAGCAATTGAAATAAAATTGGTAGAAAAAGGAAGCAGGGCACCCGGAGCAACAGAAAGAGCATATGTGCAGAAAAGATATATAAAATATGCTTCGCATGTAGCTGATTATGGATGGCTATCAGATGTATATGATGGAAGTATTTCAGGAACAATAGGAAAATGCAAACAGATGGAAGCAATAAGCATTTCATTAGAAAATCAGCCATATGGAGGGAATATCGAATACCGAACACATAGTGCAGATATTGGATGGCAGGAATTTAGAAGCAATGGAACGGTTGCAGGAACAGTAGGAAGAAATAAGCAGATGGAAGCGATAGAAATCAAGCTTACAGGAGAAATGGAAAAAGAATATGACATCTACTATCGTGTACATATAGCCGATTATGGCTGGTTAGATTGGGCAAAAAATGGAGCAAGTGCCGGAAGTGAAGGAATGTCCAAAAGAATAGAGGCAATAGAAATAAGGATTGTTCAAAAAGGAGGAAGCGAGCCAGGAAATACAGCAAGACCGTTTATAAAAAAATAAATGTAAAATAATAAAAGAGGCTCTAAATAATCAGGCGCTTTAATAAAAATTGCTCTAAAATACCTATCGGTTTTGGTGAATAATTTGGAGGATGTTTAGACCTAATTTTTTCTCCTTTGTTTATATAAGTAATCAAAAATAACTTTGAGTTATAGGAGTTTAGATAATCTTCATTTAATACGGAGTGATTAATCACTCCGTATTTTAAAAATGTCTGAAGAATTACTATCTGTAACAGATAATGATTTTTTGTATTATAAATATTTTCATTTAGCATAAGTGCATATGTATTTCTTTGTACCATTTTATATAATATGTAGTATGGTATTATTGAATGGGATGCATTCTTTTTATTTTCTAAAGATTTCAAAATATAGATTAATGGAATAATTGTATCTTAATCCCATGTTTGTAAGACAGATAAAAATTATTATAACAAAATAATACATTATATATTAGATAATGTCCTAAAATCCAATGAAACTTTAGTTAGTCTTATATGTTTTTATTATTTTTTATAGGGTTTTCTCTAAGGTTAATTGTAGAGTTAATTTTGTTTTTTAAAATTGTTTCATATTTGTTTTGAGAGTATAAAATTTTGCTTTTTTTATATGTTGAAAATTAGTTATTATCATGAATTGATTAAAAGAGTGATAAAACATATTTAAGATTATAAATTATGAATATCTACATAGTCTAATATTTGAATATATAAAAGGTTTCTATAATTTCTATAATATGATAAGAGTATATTTACATTATGATTTTAAATCATCTAATAAATAAATATATTTAATTAGCAGCAATTAATTAAATTTCTTACATTTATGTAGTCAAAAATCTTGGCATAGTAGCATATTTTATTTAAATAGTAATATGGAGTCAATCAGGTGGCAGTTTATTTGATGTTGAGATAAATTATAAAAAAGTGTATACTAAAAATAGTTAGTATAAGTATAATAATATGAAAACAAATAATTTTATTAATTTGTTGAAAATAATAAAGTTTAACATATATAAAAGAATAATTGATTAGAGTTTTGATGTATTACAATAAATATAAATAGCATTTATACTGAAAATAAGAAATATAAAAAATTTATTATATTATAAAGTGAATAAGTGAGTGTTTTAAAACTATTAAATTATAATCTAAAATAGATATGACTATTTTTATTTTATAATCATAATTTATGATATAGTAATATAAAATTTTTATTGCCACATATTGATATTTAAGATTTGTAATATTAGTATAAGAGAAATAAAATTTGTTAATATTTATCTTATGTTATAAATAATTTTATTATGTATGAAGTTTTTAAAAATAGTATATAAGAAGATATCAAATCATAAAAAAATAAATATTAAAGGAGGTTAGTATAAGTAAGTTTTAAAGTTAGCACATTTATTATTGAAGAGATAATATATTATATAAAATAAACTATTAAATAAAAGACATATGATAAATAAAATAGTATTAAAGCATATATTCACTTTTACAATTATAAATAAAATTAAGGAAAGGGAATTATATCAAATATTTCATAATCGTTATTTTATAATAATAGATTATAAATAATGATATATTGGGAAAGAATCTTATGAAAAAGTTTTTAAAGCTATTTGTGAAAGTAATGCTTATATGTACAATAATTATTTTAACTTTAGGATTTTTAACACCATCTTTTGCATTAAAAGCAATGGAGGCACCTGAGATAACTTATCAAGCATATGTCGAAGACAAAAAATGGCTAGAGATAGTCTCTAATGGTGAAATAGCGGGAACCACAGGTCAAAGTAAGAGGCTAGAAGCATTAATTATTAATCTTAAAGAAAATGAAAATAGTATGATAAAATATCGTGCTCACGTAGCTGAAATTGGATGGCAAACATGGGTAACATCAGGGATTCAAGCTGGTACTACTGGTAAGTCATCTGCTATAGAAGCAGTACAAGTTGAATTGACAGATGAATATATTGATAAATATGATATATATTATCGAGTACATGTTCCAAGTAAAGGATGGTTAGGTTGGGCAAAAAACGGAGAAACCGCTGGATCAGTGGGGATTTCTCTTCGAACAGAGGCATTTCAAATTAGATTGGTTACCAAAGGAAGTGAATTTTTAACAGGAGGTAAATCTTTATTAACAAAACCAATTTTAAACTATAGTGCACATGTACAAAATATTGGATGGATGAATTATGTTGGCGAAGGGACAACAGCAGGAACTACAGGTCAAAGTAAGAGAATGGAGGCTATTAGGATAAATTTAAGTGATTTTGAAGGAAATAACGGAATATTATATAGAGCGCATGTTTCTGATATAGGTTGGCAAAATTGGGTTTCTAGTAGTCAAGTGTCTGGGACAGAAGGTCAAGATAGAGCTATAGAAGCGGTAGAAATAAAATTATCGCCAACATTATCTGATTTTTTTGATATATATTATAGGGTGCATGTTTCACAAAATGATTGGCTAGGCTGGGCAAAAAATGGTGAACCAGCAGGGACAACAGGAGGTAGACTTCAATCAGAAGCTATTGAAGTTAGACTGATTGCTAAAGGAGACGATTTTAATAGAGGAGGCCCAGCTTATAAAAAAATAACACCGACAATACGTGATAAGATTGTTGATGCTGCGTATTCTAGATTAGGATGTCCGTATGTGTGGGGAGGAAATGGACCTAATTCGTTTGATTGTTCGGGCCTTGTTAGATGGTGCTACGCACAAGTAGGAATTTCAATTCCAAGAACTTCTGGGGATCAAGGTAATTGTGGAACCAAAATAAGTGTTTCACAAGCGCAACCAGGTGATATATTATGGAAATCTGGACATGTAGGGATTTATATTGGTAATGGGCAATATATACATGCACCTCATTCAGGTGAGGTGGTTAAAATTTCTTCCGTATCCAGTGGAAAATTTACACATGCTGTAAGGGTAGTGTAATATAAATTATTTTATTAAAAATAGATAAATTTTATAATTGAATATATACATTTAAAGAATATTAGTGATTGTTAAAATAAATTTCGAATATATTTAACAGCAAAGTAATAGTTTATAAAATCATAAAAAGATAGGGTGATAATGAAGCTAAATTTATTGATACTAATTTAATTTTTAAACAGATAATAAGGATTGATTCCTGCATTGCATAGGGGTTAATCTTTTTATTTTTATTCGTTGAATATTTAATGATAAGACATTAGTTTTATCTTTTTTATTATAAATAAGTAATATTTTTAAAAATAAAAATCAAAATATGTATTTAACTTTTAGAATGGGCTTAAAAATTATGATTATATGTAGTAAAATAGTATTAAAGAGTAGTGTGCAAGTAATAAATTTAATTTCGTAATATTAAAGTATAATATTTTTGATTAATGTGGAGGGATAATTATGAAAAAGGTAATATGTTTATTGATTAGTTTTGGGTTGATTTTTACTGCAATGTTAAATTTTGTATATGCTATAAATGGTAATGAAGATAATATAGAGACTGTTCAACAAACTGATGATACTATACCAAATATTTTTTATAATACTCATGTACAGGATTATGGCTGGTTAGGTACAGTTACTAATGGAAATGTAAGTGGGATGAGTGAAGAATCAAAAAGGTTAGAAGCAATTCAAATATCTTTAAATGAAAATAACTATGCTGGAAAGATTGAATATAGTACTTACATAGAAGATTACGGATGGCAAGATTATGTAGGTAATGGAGCTATTAGTGGTACAACCGGTGAATCTAGAAGGCTTGAAGCGATAAAAATCAGATTAAGTGGCGAAATATCAAATTATTATGATGTGTATTATCGGGTATATTGTCAAAATATTGGTTGGTTAGATTGGACAAGTAATGATAAAGTTGCAGGAACAGTAGGTGGTTCCTATAGATTAGAAGCAATTGAAATTAAACTCTATTCAAAAAATGCTGATAAACCAGTAGAAACAAATAAATCATCATTAACTTTTTCATATAGAAATGGATTTAAAGTTTGCTATGATGCTAATGATAATTTGTGTGAGGATTTAGAAAAACTAATAGGGTTACAAAACTCATATGCATTAAGGGTAAATAAACAAACTAATGTAGTAACGGTTTTAATACAAAATGGTGAAGGTGAATATGAAATAGCGTATAAACGTTTTATATGTTCAGTTGGGAATGATACGCCAACAGGGACATTTTATACACCTGCTAAATATCGTTGGCGAGCATTGGTAGAATCAAGCTATGGGCAATATTCTACAAGAATAGTTAATAGAATTTTATTTCATTCTGTTCCATATGATAAAATGAATCCATATACATTATTAACAGAGGAATATAATAAGTTAGGAACAACGTGTTCACATGGATGTGTAAGATTAACTTGTGAAGATGCTAAATGGATATATGATAACTGTACTTTGAAAACAAAAGTAGAAATAGTAACAAGAAGATTTGATCCATTAAATAAACCAAAGACTCAAAAAATTCCATCAAGTCAAACATGGGATCCAACTGATCCAAATATATAAAAAATAGAATATTAAAAATCCTGTTTAAACTAAAATAAATAATAGTTTAAACAGGATTTTATTCTATATAATTAGATAAAAATCATGTTAATAGCAAATGCAATACATATACTGACAATTACATCACTTAAATAATGAACACCAGATAGAAATCTAGAAATAGTTAATGCAATTGCTAATGTTGATAATAGTAGTCCCATATTAGGACCATATCTAAGAACTGTAAGAGCCACAGAAACAGCAAAGGCAACTTGAATACTTGGAAAAGAATAGTTTCTTCTTTTTAAATCATCTACAGGTTTTATATTATATTTTTGAATTGGACGTTTTCTATTAATTATTAATTTTAATACAATTACAATTAAAATAGAATATAAAGGATTCTTAATAAAGAAAAAAAGATGACTTTGCCATTCAATATAAATTTTTAATAAAAATAAAGAATAGAAAATTATTATCATATATGGGCAAAATCTAGATGTAAAGTGTATACATCCTTTAATAAATGGATGTTGCCAAATAAAATTATTCATATGTTTATAAAAAGTTTCCATTAAGTTAATCCTCCTTTTACTATTATAGCTTATATATGAATATTTGTCGATTTTAAGAAATAGTAGAAAGCAGACAAATGATAGAGGTAAAAATGACAAATATTCTAATATATGATATTATTAATGCGAGAACTTTGTAGAAATTTATAAAAAATATTAATCAATAAAACGATGAGAGGTGAAACAGTGAATAGAAAATTAATGCCTATTATGCTTTTTGCAATTGAGATAGTAATGTATTACTTTATTTGTCTGTATTTTCATATGGATACTAAATTAATAATAGGTTCAGGAACATTATATTTTTTATTTATGTTTATTTATGGGCACTATTCTTTAAAAACATGTTTAATTTGGAATGAGATTAAGCAATTAGTAAAAACAAGTTTTTGCTTTTTTATTGCTTTATTAGTTTTAGTACCTAAAAGTTATGGATATGATCGAAGAATTCATTTAACAGTTATGGTTGTTGCAATGTTTATTATAAGTTTACTTGCATCAAGATTTTTAAGAATTGCATTTAGAGAAATTTTTGCAAGAAAAACTTTAGTAATTGGCACAGGTTATGAAGCTGCACGACTTGGAAAAATATCTAATAATAATAGATTTGCATTAACTAGCGTAAAGGGATATGTAGATGTAAATAACACTAAAGATTTATTTGGTTTTAAACAAGAAAATATTATTAAACATAGTAGAGTATATGATTATGATAATTTAAATGAGGCTATTGAAAATAATGAAATTGAACAAATAATCATTGCTTTACCTGAAGCTAATCAACAAGTAATTGATAAAGTTATGAGTGATATTTATGGAAAAGTTGCCTCTGTAAAGTATCTTCCAAATGTTAATGGAACAATGACTTTTTCATCAGAAGTACAAGATTTTGATGGACAATTATTAATAGCTACATCAAATGATACAATTGGTATATTAGATAAGTTTATTAAAAGATTTATTGATATTTTAGCAGGAATTGTAGGGGTAATAACATTATTGCCATTAATGGTGTATGTAAAATATAAATATGTAAAAAGTGGAGATTATGATAATATCATGTTTTCACAGTATCGAATAGGTAAAAATGGTAAGTTAATTAAAATTTATAAATTTAGATCAATGATACCAAATGCTGAAAAAGAATTAGAAAGATTAATGAAGGAAGATTCTAAAATAAAAGAAGAATATTTGACTAATAAAAAATTAAAAGATGATCCTAGAATTACTCCAGTTGGTCATTTTTTAAGAAAAACTTCTTTAGATGAATGGCCACAGTTTATTAATGTTTTAAAAGGAGAAATGAGTTTTATTGGCCCTAGACCTTATCTTCCTAGAGAGAAAGAAGATATGGGTCAATATTATGATTCAATTATTAAGCTAAAACCAGGTGTTACGGGAATGTGGCAGGCTAATGGTAGAAGTGATGTTGAATTCAGTTATCGATGTAAATTGGATGATTATTATTATCATAATTGGTCAATTTGGTTAGACTTTACAATTATGTATAAGACTGTAAAAAGTGTAGTTTATGGAAAAGGATCATTATAAAATAAACCCTGAAAGGAAATTGATAATGAAAATTGCTTATATTATTTTATGTCATAAAAATGCAAAACAGATAAACATGATGATAGATGCATTAAATGATAAAGAAAATATTTTCTTCATTCATTTAGATAAAAAATCTAATATCGAAAACTTAATAAAAATGGGGTCTAATATTCATATATTACCTGAAGATAAAAGAATTGATATCAAGTGGGGAAATATTTCAATGATTAAAGCTACTAAAAATTTATTACAAGCAGTTTTTAATAGCAAGGAAAAATATGATTACGTTTGGTTATTAAGTGGGCAGGACTTTCCTTTAAAGAATCAAAGCGAGATAAAAAAATATTTAGAAGAAAATAGAGGAAAAAACTTTATTGAAGTAATAGATCAAAGTGATTTGACATATAATCGACTTCTAAAAAGAAATGAATTATATTATCCAGAATGGCTGATGAAAATATCTTTATTTTCTAGAGTAACGAAAATTATTTATATGATTGTTACCGGTGGTTTATCTAAAACATTATTTTTAAAGCGTAAAAATTTTTTGAATGTGAAATTTTATTTTGGTAGTCAATGGTGGGTTTTAACATATGACTGTATATTTGATATTTATAGTAGATTAGATTTATTTTCAAGCTATTATAAAAATTGTCTTGTACCTGATGAGTCAATATTTCAAACATTATTTATGAATAGTAACTATAAAGATACTTGTGAAGATAAGTTGACATTAGTGGATTGGAATGGACAGGTAAATCATCCTAAAACATTTACCATAAATGATTATGATGAGCTAATTAATTCAAATTATTTAATGGCGAGAAAATTTGATGAAAATATAGATGATAATATAATAAAAATGTTGTATGATAATTTAAAAAATAATTAAAAATTGAGGAGAATAAGATGTGTTTAGTATCAATTATTATGTCTACTTATAAAGAGGAAGAAATTTTTTTAAGACAGGCAATAGAATCTATATTAAATCAGTCATATAAAGATTTTGAATATATAATAATTTTAGATAATCCTGACAATAATTTACATATAAGAATTATTAAGGAATATGCAAACCTAGATAAGAGAATTAAATTTTATGTTAATGAAAAAAACATGGGACTTACAGCATCTTTGAATAAAGGGCTTGGATTGGCTAAAGGTAAATATATTTGTAGGATGGATGCTGATGATATTTCAATCAATAAACGTATAGAAAATCAAAAGAGGTATTTAGAAGAAAATAATTATGATTTAATTGGTGGAATATCTCAAATGATAGATGAAAATGGAAAAAGCATTTATTCAATAAAAAAAGTACCTACAAATATGGATAAGATAAAAAAAGCATTAAGATATAATCAAATTATTTCACATCCAACATGGTTTGGAAAAAAAGAAGTATTTGAGAAATTAAATGGTTATCGAAATATGCCATTATGTGAAGATTATGATTTTACATTAAGAGCAGTTTTAAATGGGTATAAAATATCTAATATTGATGAAACGGTGTTAAAGTATCGAATGACATCTTCTAGTATTTCTAGAAGCAATTTATATGAGCAATATCTTTTTGCAAGATTTATAACAAAAAAATATTCTAAAAATAAAATTGCAGATATTAAAGAGGCAAAGCAATATGTAAATAATCATAATGATGATAGAAAAGCTAAACGTTATTTAAAGGCAAATGCAAGATTTAATATTGCATTGAAAGATATTGAAGAAAAGAGATATTTTAAATTTATTATAGATGGAATTTTGTTGACTTTTACATCTTTTAATTATCTTGATAAAATATATCGATTTGTGAAAGTTAGTTCTTATAGCTAGTTATGTTGTAAAATATAAAATTATAAAGGAGAAAGAAATGAAAGTTTTAGTAATAATTCCTGCTTACAATGAGGAGGAGAATATTTTAAGAGTTGTTAGACAGCTAGAAGCTGCTAATACAGGTTGTGATTACGTGGTAATTAATGATTGTTCAAAAGATAGCACACCCAAAATTCTTGATGAAAATAAAATAAATCATATTGATTTACCAGTTAATTTAGGACTAACTGGTGCAGTACAAACAGGATATAAATATGCTTACGAGAATGATTATGATGCAGCAATTCAATTTGATGGTGATGGTCAACATTTACCAGAATATATACCTGCTTTAGTAAAAGAAATTGAAAATGGGCATGATATTGTGATTGGTTCAAGATTTGTTGATGTGAAAAAACATATGTCTGCTCGTATGGTAGGCAGTCGTTTAATTACTACAATGATTAAATTAACAACTGGACAAAAAATAAATGACCCTACAAGTGGGATGCGGATAATTAATCGTAAATTAATTAAAGATTATGCATATGAATTAAATCGAAAACCAGAACCGGATACTTTAGCATATCAAATGAAAAAAGGTTTTAAAGTGAAAGAAATTCAAGTAAAGATGGAAGATCGTGTTGCAGGAACAAGTATTTATGCTGGAATAGGTAGTTCGATTCAGTATATGTTAAGAGTTCTTATAACAATTATATTTTTTAATTAAGAGTAGGAGGAAAAAAAATGACATTGACATTACAATTAATTTTAATTATTTTATCAGTTTTTTTATTTTTAATATTGATAAAAAGTGTAAAGAAAGGCAAATTACGTTCTGACTATGCTCTCGTATGGTTATTATGTTCTATTGCTTTAATTATTGTAGCTATTTTTCCTCAAATAGCATATTTTGCTGCAAATTTTATTGGGGTAATTTCAACAGCTAATATGGTATTTGCTTTTATAATTTTTTTATTAATTATTGTAGTTTATACATTGTTTGTTAGAGTGTCAACATTAGAAGAAAAACAGAAAAATTTAATTCAACATATAGCGATATTAGAAAAAAAATTGCATGATAAAGAGGTGTAAATGTGAAAGTATCAGTTGCAATGTGTACCTATAATGGTGAAAAATATATCGAAGAACAATTGAATAGTATTTTACATCAAACAAAAAAAATAGATGAGATTATTATTTGTGATGATGGTTCTAAAGATAAAACATTAGAAATTTGTAATGAAATTTTAAAATCGAGTAATGTTGAATATACATTAAAATTGAATAAAAAAAATTTAGGGTTTGCTAAGAATTTTTATCAGGCAATTACATTATGTTCAGGAGATATAATCTTCTTTTGCGATCAAGATGATATTTGGAAAGAAAATAAAATAGATCTAATGTGTCAGGTATTTAATAATGATCCAGATACATTGTTAGTATTTTCTAATGCATATATTACAAATGAAAATTTAGAAGTTACAGGAAACCTTTTTGAAAGTTTAAGTTATCAAGATAAATATTTGAATAATCAATATGATGCACTTTACTATATATTGAACGATAATTTTGTTACTGGAGCAACTACTGCAATAAAAAAAGAAATATTGAATTATATTGGTGATTTAAATAATAGCTGGGCCCATGATTATTGGTTTGGAGTTATTGCAGCTCTATACGGTGGTTTAAAAAGTATTAATGAGCCATTGATTTATTATCGACAACATGAAAGTAATACAATTGGAATTGGAAAAAAATATGGATTTGATAAAATAAAAAAATTATTTTCTAAAAACAAAGAAAATAATAGAGAAAATCAATATGCTGAATTGCGATTACCGCAATTAATTTACTTAAATAAATTTATTAAAGAGCAAAAAATAGATATTCGTTATCAAAAAATCTTAGAAAAAAAAATAAATTTTTGGAGAAAAAGGGAACATTTTGGACAACAAGGAATTATAACAAATGTATTGATTGTAATTAAGGGGATGTTAAAAAAAGAACAAATAAATAATCGGAATGTTAATAATGCAATTTTAAAGGATTTGATAAAAGCAATTGCATTAGCAAAGAGGGATAAATAAAATGAAAAAAACAATTAGTAATATTTTTTATAATTGTGCTTCACAATTATTAGCAATTATTGTACCTTTAATAACTTCTCCATATATTTCTAGAGTTTTACTTCCTACTAATTTAGGAATTTATAGTTATATTGATTCAGTTGCCCAAATATTTGCAGTAATTGGGGCCTTAGGTTTGACTAATTATGGTATACGTGAAATAGCTTATGTGAAAGATGATAAAGAAAAACGATCTCAAATATTTTTTGAGATTATGATTCTAAAAATTATCCTTTTAATAGTTACATTCATACTTTATTATATGTTTTTTATAGGAACTCAGTATGAAAAATACTCAATGTATCAATTAATTTGGTTTATAGGAAGTTTTTTAGATGTAATTTGGTTTTATAATGGTTTAGAAGATTTTAAAACAGTTGTTTTAAGAACATGTATAATTAAAACATTTAACGTTTTATTAGTCTTTTTATTAGTAAAATCACCACAAGATATTACTAAATACATCTTGATTATGGGATTTTGTCAAGTACTTGGTGTATTAATTTGCTATCCAAGTATGACTAAACTAATTTGTAAACCTAATTGGAAAAAAATAAAAATTATTCCGCATCTTTTAGCAACATCAAAGATAGCATTACCTCAAATTGTAATTTTAGTATATTATCAAATGGATAAGATTATGATTGAATATTTTACACATGACTCTGCTATTATTGCATTTTATGATCAATCTGACAAAATTGTAAAAATTCCTGTTACAGCAATAACTGCAGTTTCTGCAGTGATGTTACCAAGAAGTGCGAATTTATTTGCTAGTAATGATAAAAATCAATTAAGTGAAAGTATTCGAATTACAATAAAATATACACTTTTATTAGTTTTTCCAATGACTTTAGGACTAATTAGTATTGCTCATAGTTTTGTACCATGGTTTTATGGCCCTGGATATGATGAAGTGGCACCGATTATTATCTCATTATGTCCTGTTATTATTGCTAGGGGATTATCAAGTATATCTAGTACACAATATTTAGTGCCAACTAAAAATACAAAATATCTTACAATTTCCAGTATCTTTTCAGCAATTTTAAATGTAGTTATAAACTATTTAACGATTCCAATTTGGGGAGTTTATGGAGCAGCATTAGGAACAATTTTTGCAGAGTTTAGTGTGACGATCATTCAATATTATTATATGGCAAAAGATATTGAACTAAATGGATTATTTAAAGGAGTATTAAAATATTTATTATTTGCATTAATTTCTACAATACCATGTTATTTTATTTTTATTACTTTAGGGACACATATATATACTACACTATTACAGGTTTTTGTAGCTATTATTATTTATATGTTTTTATTAATTGTCACTAAAGATGAGCTTTTAATGATTTTTACAAAAAAGGGAGCTAAGTGATGAAAAAATTATATTTCGTTTTTGATCAAATTCCTTCTGCTCAAAGTGGGGGATTAATTGGAATGTATTTGAATATTTGTGAAATATTAAAATATGATTATGATATAGAAATTGTGAGTATTTATAATTGCGATAAGGATAATTTAAAATTATTTGAAAATTATAATATAAAGATTATGAACAAATTTAATATTGATAATCGCTTTTTTAAAGTTATTCAATATATAAGAGATAAACAAATTAAAAAAACTTTTAAAGCAGTAATTAGTGCTATAGTATTCTTTTTATATATTCCAATTTGTCGTTATAAAATGGCAAAAATGTTTAAAAATGAACGAAGGATAATTGTTACATCTCCAGCTGCTGGAATATTTATGAGTAAAAAAAATAAATTTATTTTAGAGATACATACAAAATATGAATATTTTTGGAGTGGAAATTTTGGAGCAAGATTACAAATAAAATTAATGACAAGACCTAGTTTGATTCTTTTTAGAAGTCAAGCGGATGCAAAAAAAGCATTGAATAAAGGATATAATGCAAACTATATTTATAATTTTGCAGGAAATATAATTGAACCTGAATATGATTTTAATCAAAGAAAGAATAATTTTTTATTTATGGGAAGATTAGATAAAAATAAAAATCCACTACGACTAATTAAAATATTTGAGAAAATAAAATCAAAAGGATATTTATTACATTTAGATATATATGGTTCAGGTGAATTAGAGAAAGAATTAGAAAAATATATTGATGCACATAATCTAGAAAAAATTGTTTCTTTAAAAGGATTTACAACAAATAAAGAAATATACACTCAATATACAGCACTTCTATCAGCATCAATTAATGAAGGATTGCCATTGACAGTATTAGAGGCAAAGCGTTGCGGAGTTCCAATCATTACTTTTAGTTGGGGAGATTCAACAAATGAAGTTGTAAATAATGATATTGATGGATATATAGTTGATAGCGATGAAGAGTTTATCAATAAAATTATTTTATTAACTAAACAGCAGGAATTATTAAAAGAAATATCAATTAAAGCAAAGAATAATTATAATAATTTTTCACCAGATAGTTTTAAAGATAAATACATTAATTATATTGAAAATTATTGCAGTTAGTGAATAGTAAGAGAAAAATAAAACTAGTATTTTGAGAATTATTAAAATGATTTGAATATATTTTTCATAAAATACATTAATTATAGTACTGTTTTATTGGTTTATTACCATAAATTTTAAAACATCTAAGTAGTAGTATATATTATTTTATTGGATTATGAGACATTAGATATTTTTTCTTTATTTTGTAAGAATTTTAAATTGAAAGAATTCAAAAAAGATTAGAACATTAATATTTTGTAGTTCAAAAAAATAATTTATTATAAGTAAATTAGTAAAAAATTATTTTGATATAAAATATAAATATGGAGAAATGGAGGAAAATATGGATTATATATTAGGTATGTTTTTTTTAATTTTTATATTTTTCTATTACTATATTTTAGGTGATTTTGTCCTTGATAAAGTTGGAGCAAAATATACAAAATTTAGATCTTTTAGAATACTAACAGGTTTTATTTTTTGTTATTTTATATCGTTTGTTGTAGGTTTACCTTGCCAACTATTTAAGGTGAATTGGAGCATATTTTTTTGGAGTCTATTAATTATAAATATAATTTTATTTATTTTTGTGAATAAATATAAATTTAAAAATCTTAAGAATTTTTTTGAATTTATGCGCAGTAGATTTAATAAAAATTACATTATGAAATGGATAAAAAACAACTGGGTATGTTTGGTTTTTGTATTAATTTTTATGTTTTTATCGATTTCAAATGTAATGGTACTATATCAATTGAATTATGATGATACTTATTATATAAGTAAAATTATAAATTCTATTGGAGCACCAGCACTACAAAATGAAGATTATTTTAATGGTATGCTACTTAATCAAGGATCCATTGATTTAGGAAGAATATTAAATACATATGAAATTAGTTATGGTTTTTGGGCAAGTTTGTTTCATATAAAAGTATCTATATTTTGTAGATTTGTAATGAATTTACATAACTATATTATATTTACAATTGTTATTAAAAATTTAGCATCATTATTTTTAAAGAAAGATAAGTGTCAATATGTAATATTACCTTTTTTTATTTATTTGATTTCATCAGGATACTTAATGGAAGGAAATGCTGATTATCATATACGTTCATTTGATTTATGGCAATTTCAAACAGCAATGTGGTATGGTGGATCAGTTGTAAGAACACTAACAATACCAATTATGTTTCTTTATAGTGTACCATTACTATTAGATAAAATTAAAATAAAGCCATTTTTTATGATAAGCGTTGTTGCAATTACGATGGTATCCTTTTCATCAGTAGCTATACCGATAATAGTAGTATTATTTTTTGTATTATACATTTTAAAGTTCATATTAAATGTAAAAGATGCAATATTAGAAAAAAATATCAAAAAAATATGTATAAATATATTAGGTTTATTATTTATAGTTGGGCTATTATTAATGACAAAAAAATTAGATCGTACATTTTTATTAGATCCAAGTACAATAGATTCTTGGAAAGAAACTATATACCCATATAAATTATATTATGTCAATAATGATATGATTTTTAAATATAGCTGGATAATTATATTAATAGGTTTTTTAATTTTATTAAAAACAAAATGGTTTGTATTTCCTTTGTTTATAAGTTTATTGGGCTTAATTGTATTAACTGGTTATTTTTCAGAGTTATTATGTTTGACATCGGTTAATTTCTTTTTTGTTACAGTAAGATTTTTCTCAGCAATTCAATTCATGGTAATGTTTTTAATAGGATTAATAATTATAATATTATTTTCAAAATTAAATAAAAATATAGTTAATAATTTAATATCATTAGGAACAATAATAGCAGTAATGAGTTTTATTGTAATCAATTATTATTCTATTATTCAATATGAATTTTTGGCTTCGGGAATAAATAGAGAAGGGTATGATATTCAAGAAGCTGTTAAAAATGAGACATTGATTTTAGATATTTATAATGATATAGGAGAATATTTTAATACTTTACCATATGGGAATTATACATTATTAGCACCTGCTGAATTTTCAATCAATGGTCATACGGTGATATATCCTGGTTTTGTTATGGGATCAAATAGGATACAAATAGTTTATAGATTTGATGATGAAAAAATGAATCAAAATTATAATATTATAAATAAATATTTAAATAATGAGATATCGTATAACGAAGCAAAAGATGCATTACAATATTTTCAGGATAGCTATGTTTTAACTTTTTCAAAAAAGCAAGCTGATGAATTAGAAAATAATGGATCAAAACAGGTTTATAAACAAGATAATTATTATTTAATGAAATTGAATTAATAAAATAATTTTATTTAATATATTTAAATCAAAAGAGTCAAGTACTAAAATTGACTCTTTTAAGCATATTAGAATAATATTGAAAGAATGGGTAACAGAATAATGGTTTTTGCCTTTTATTATGGTACAATATTACTGATAAATTTGATTTTATATACAACTATGATATAATACGAACGTATAAAAAGTGGAGGACTTATGAATACGAATAATGCAATCGAAGTTAGAAATATGACCAAATATTTCAAAATGGAATATGATAAAGCACATACATTAAAAGAAAGACTAGTATCTTCTAGAAAGAATAAAAGAGAGGTACATACTGTTTTAAAAAATATTAATTTGGATATAAGAAAAGGAGAAAGTGTTTGCCTAATTGGAACAAATGGTAGTGGTAAATCAACTCTTTTGAAATTGATGACAAAAATTATTTATCCAAATGAAGGTACAATTGAAACAAATGGAAAATTAACGTCTTTATTAGAATTAGGAGCAGGTTTTCATCCGGATTTTACTGGGAGAGAAAATATATATTTTAATGCGGCAGTATTTGGATTAACTAGAAAAGAAATAGAAAAGCGTGTAGATGATATTATTGAATTTTCTGAATTAGGCGATTTTATTGATAATCCAATCCGTACATATTCGTCAGGTATGTATATGAGATTAGCTTTTTCAATTGCAATAAACGTAGATGCTGAGATATTATTAATTGATGAAATCTTAGCAGTTGGTGATCAACATTTTCAAGATAAATGTTTTGATAAGCTAAGAGAATTACGTGATAGTGAAAAAACAATTGTAATTGTTTCCCATAGCTTAGATACGGTAAAAGATTTATGTAATCGAGCAGTATGGATTTATAAGGGTGAATTTAGGCTAGATGGAGATCCAGTTTATGTTATTGATGAATATTTAAAACAGGTTAAAATAGATCATAAAGAAGAAGCAAAAAAGAAACAAAAGGATGATGGTAATTATCATGGAATTATTGTTTTAGATGTTCCTAAATCGTTTGAAGAAATAGATTCTAAAACACATAGATTTGCAATTTCAGGATGGTGTTTAAGCGACTGCATTGATCGAAAATTAAAAGTATTTTTTGATGATAAAGAAATACCATTACATCACTTAGTAAAGCGTGAAGATGTATTAATGGCATATCAAGAAAAATATGGTGGTTATGGAACAAATGAAGATGAATGCGGTTTTACTTATGTTGTGGATATAGATGATTGTAAAATAGGAGAACATTTAATAGTAGCACAATTAATAGATAATAAAGGTAAGATAATTTCTCAAAAAGATTTAAAGGTAAATATCGTATAGGGGTAGAAAAATGAAACTGATAAAAGATTTATATGAATATCGTGAATTACTAAAAACAAATGTAAAAAAGGATATTAGAGGTAAATATAAAGGCTCTTTTTTAGGAGTACTTTGGTCTTTTTTGAACCCTTTATTAATGGTTGTTGTATATGCAATTGTCTTTCCATATATTATGAGAATTAAAGTAGATAATTATTTACAATATCTAATCTGTGGGGTTATCCCATGGAATTTCTTTACAACAGTAATGGGATTAGGGATGGGAAGTATTAAAAATAATGCTGGTATAGTTAATAAAGTGTACTTTCCAAGAGAAATCTTACCGATATCGGCATCTTTAAGTGGACTTGTGAATTTCTTTATTGCATGCATTATTATTATTTTGTTTTGTGTTTTTGGAGGTTTAGGGATAAGTTGGCATATAATTTTAGTACCGTTTATTGCAATAATTCAATTTTTAATTACAACAGGTTTAGTATTAGGATTAAGTGCAGTCAATGTTTATGTTCAAGATACTGAATATATTGTTCAATTTATTATCAATATGTTATTTTATGCTACACCAATATTATATCCTCCAGAACAATTTCCAAAAGTAATTAGATGGGTTTTAAATTTAAATCCTTTTTCACAAATTGTAAATGCATATCGAGATTTGTTTATGTACCATACACTGCCATCACTTACTAGTATTATTTATGTATTAGTTATCGCTGGAATATGTTTTTATATTGGTTTAAAAATATTTAGAAAATTAGAAAAAGGATTTGCAGAAGAAATTTAAATTTGGTGGATTGATTATGAAAAAAATTATTGATATAGATTATATAAATGTTAGAGATGCCCATGTACATGGAATTATTAATCCAACATTTATTATGTATGGAAATTGTGATTTAGAAAAATATGATTTTGAAGTAGAAGTTGATGGGATTAAAAGAAAGGTTAAGTTTAAACCAGATTTAGCATCTGATAATTATGAATTAATTGTTCCGTTAAATAATAGCGATAAACTTGTAGAAGTATATTTAATAGCTAATAATGAAAGACAATTGGTTTGTATTAGAGAAAATACGAGAATGAAAAGAATAAAATCTAAGATACGAGTAATTTTGCGTAAAGTATTTGGAAATATGGCACATCGACTTAGAAAATTAAAATATATAATTCGTGTATTATTTAATGAATTAAAGTTTATATTAAAAAATCATACGGTTAAAGGTAGTATAAAAAGAATTAAGTATAATTTAAGCCGTTTAGAATTAGAAATAACATTCTATAATTTTATGAAACAAGAAGATTATTTAGAATGGTTAGAAGTTAATGAAAAAGAAGACAAAGAGATATTATCTTTTGATTATAATCCATTAATTAGCATTTGTATTCCTGTTTACAATGTTGAAAGAAAATATTTATCTGAATGTTTGGATTCTATTCTTGGACAATCATATCAAAATTTTGAGATTTGTTTATCTAATGATTGTTCAACACTAAAAGAAACATTAGATACATTAGAAGAATATGAAAAAAAGGATAACAGAATTAAAGTATTTCATCGAAAAGAAAATGGCCATATTTCCAAAGCAACCAATGATGCTCTAGCAATTGCATCTGGTGAATTTATTGGTTTAATGGATAATGATGATTTACTTACTAAAAACGCACTATATGAATGTGTAAAAGTATTAAATGAAAATCCTAATTTAGATTTTATTTACAGTGATGAAGATAAAATTGATTTAGCAGGAAAAAGAAGAGATCCGCATTTTAAATCAGATTTTGCACCTGATAGTATTTTAGGAAGTAATTATATATGTCATTTTGAAATCATGCGAAAAAGCATTGTTGATAAAATTGGTGGATTTAGAGTAGGATTAGAAGGTGCTCAAGATTATGATATATTCTTACGCTTTTTTGAACAAACAACGCCAGAAAGAATCTATCATATTCCTAAAGTACTTTATCATTGGCGAATGATTGAAGGTTCAACAGCTGCAGAGATTGATAACAAGGGTTATGCAATTGAAAGAGGACGCCAAGCTGTTGCAGACGCGATGGAACGTAGAGGTATAAATGCTGATGTAAAAGTTCATCCAAGGGTACCATATTATATAGTTGAGTATAAATATGAAATTGAGCCAATGATTTCAATCATTATACCAACAAAAGATTATGCTGATGTAACTGAGCAATGTTTAAAATCTTTATATGAAAAAACAACATATACAAATTTCGAAGTTATTGTAATGAATAATAACAGTCAAAAACCAGAAACATTTGCTCTATTTGATAAATACAAAAATATGCATAGTAACTTTAGAGTAATTGATGCAAATTACGAATTCAACTATTCTAAAATAAATAATCAAGGTGTAAAAGAAGCTAATGGAGAATATATTGTACTTTTAAATAATGACACTGAAATTATTACTCCTAATTGGTTAGAATTAATGGTAGGTTATGCTATACAACCACATATTGGTGCAGTAGGAGCTAAATTATTATATCCTGATAACACAGTACAACATGCTGGAGTAATTTTAGGAATTGGTGGAATTGCGCAACATACATTTATTGGATGTGCAAAAGAAGATCCCGGATTTTATGGAAGATTATCAGTACCATTCAATTATAGTGCAGTAACTGCTGCTTGTTTGATGGTAGCAAAGGATAAATTTAACGAAGTTGGTGGTTTAGAAGAATATTTACAAGTAGCTTTCAATGACATTGATTTCAATTTGAAATTATTAGAAAAAGGTTACTATAATGTATGTTTAAATCATGTAGAGTTATATCATCATGAATCAAAATCTAGAGGTTTAGATACTACAAGTGAAAAATACAAAAGATTTGTTTCCGAACATGATTATATGAAAGATAAATGGTCAAATATCTTATACAATGATAAGTTTTATAATCCAAATCTTAGTTTAAAAAAAGCATTTGTGTTAGATAGAAAATAGGAGGAAAACAGGCAATGAAATTATTAGTAACTGGTGTTAAAGGCCAATTAGGATATGATATTGTTAATGAATGTAAAAGAAGAGATATTGATGCAATAGGTGTCGATGTTGAGGAAATGGATATTACAGATGCTAAAAAAGTAGATGAAGTTATTAAATCTGGAAATTATGATGCTGTAATTCACTGTGCAGCATGGACAGCAGTAGACAAAGCAGAAGATGAAGTAGAAGCATGTACTAAAGTAAATGTTGATGGAACTAAAAACATTGCAAATGTATGTAAAGAGTTAAATATTCCAATGATGTATTTTTCTACAGATTATGTATTTGATGGACAAGGTGATCAACCTTGGCATGAATATGACAAAAGATATCCATTAAATGTATATGGTCAAACTAAATATGAAGGTGAATTAGCAGTAGAAGCTTTAGAAAAACATTTCATTGTTCGTATTGCTTGGGTGTTCGGTGTTAATGGTAATAATTTTATCAAAACAATGCTTCGTTTAGGAAAAGAAAGAGGAGCTGTAAGTGTTGTAAATGATCAAATTGGTTCACCTACATATACATATGATTTATCTAAGTTAGTAGTTGATATGATTCAAACTGATAAATATGGAACTTATCATGCAACTAATGAAGGGTTGTGTTCTTGGTATGAATTTGCATGTGAAATATTTAAACAAGCTAAATTAGATGTAGAAGTTACACCTGTAGATTCAAATGCTTTTCCAGCTAAAGCTAAAAGACCTAATAATAGTAGAATGTCAAAGGAGATGTTAGATAAAAATGGTTTTGATCGTTTACCTACATGGCAGGATGCTTTAAGAAGATATTTAAAAGAAATTGAAAAATAAGTATAGTTAAGATGTTAATAAGAATAAAAAAGCAAGTACATTGTTTGTATTTGCTTTTTTAAATAAATACCGCATATTTTATGTGTAGTTAAATGGGGCAATGTATTATTTTTTGTCTTCATTTAAAATATACGCTTCAAAATCATGAAATACACGATCAGCAGGTTTAGGTAATTCCATATAGTTTCCATACATATTAGTTAGATACTCATCATAGCCAGAAGGAATAGGAAACAAATCGTCTTCAAATTGACATTCTAATGTAGTGGAATAAATTGATTTATTAAATATCTCTCGATATTGATTGGGCCATACTAAATTGCCAATATAATTAGAATCATAATTTTGAACAAGTAACAATATTTTAGTAACCCAATATTTATTATCTTTATTAAAACAAATTATTGAGTAGAATATTTTAGCAAAAAAAGCAATTACTTTCTTTGTAGTAGTTGATAAATTTCCAGATACATAGATTTTATTAAAAAATTTATAGATTGAATGTTTTTTTACTACTTTTTTTATTTCAGTATTAGTTTTTGGAAATTCATCTAATGGGAATATATCAATCCACACTCCTAAACAGTATTCTTTTTTTATATCTTTTTCATATACAATAGTATTTGTATCGACAATTTTAATATATGGATAAATATAATTATCATCTAATGGAAGACAGAATTTATAAGCAGTATTTTCAATATATCGATTTTCTTTTACTAATTTTATTAGTTTATTGTATGAATTTCTTGGAATACAAATATCAATATCATCGTCCCAAGGTATAAATCCTTTATGACGTATTGCTCCTAATAAAGTTCCTCCACATAAATAATATATTATATTATTTTTTTGAGCAAAAGTTTTAAATGATTTTAATATATTTAATTCTAATGATTGAATCTCTTGAGAAGAAATTCTTTTCATTTTTTCATCCCCTTTTTAAAAGTTATTATTGGATATATTATCATATTTTGTAGAATTTTTAAATATAAACCTAACGATTTCTTAATAAAATCTTAAGATAAAATTAAGAATTAAGTTATTCAAATAAGTTTATGTAAAAATTATTCTATAATATTTAAATACAATGATATATTAATTTTACATACTACAATGGTTTCATATTAAATATGAAATTTATATTGATATTAAGTCTTTTAATCAAAGCTTAAAAATCTAAATATTAAAAGAAATTGATTATTAAAAATAAAAATGCTAGTATTAGATATAATTAGTATTATAAAAAAATAAAGTGTGGTGAATTTATGAAAATATCATTGATCATGGCAGTATACAATGGTGAAAAATATTTAATTAAACAACTTCAATCAATTAATAATCAAACTAATAAAATAGATGAAGTTATTTTAATCGATGACTGTTCTAAAGATAGATCAGTTGAAATAGTTGAAGAATTTATAAAAGAAAATCAATTAGATAATTGGAAATTAATTATAAATAATGAAAATTTAGGATATAAGAATAACTTTAAAAAGGGACTATCATTAGTAAGTGGAGATATAATTTTTTTAGCTGATCAAGACGATATTTGGCATCTTGATAAAGTTGAAAAAATTTTAACAGTAATGAATGATGATATACTAGCAATCTCATCAAGTTTTGATTTTATAAACCAAGATGATCAAAAATTTCAAATAAAACAAAATATAAATAAATCAAATAATAATATAATTGATTTTAAAATAACAGAAAAACTAACAAAGATTGATTTAAAATATCTTTTGAAAAGTAATATTGCTCAAGGATGTACAATGGCAGTAAGAAAAGAATTAGTAAAAGAATACTTACAAGTTACTAAAAGTAAATTACCACATGATTGGGATTTGAATTTAATTGCTTCAATACATAATGGTTGCTATTTTTATGATGAAAAATTAATTGATTATCGAATTCATGATGCTAATACAATTGGATTAGATGAAGTTGATCAAACATTCCTTGAAAATAAAGACAAGCGCACAAAAGATAGAATTAGTTACTTAAAATCTGAATTAGGAAATGTTGAATATGCATTAGGTTTAGATTTAACAAGTCAAGACCATAATATGTGCTTAAGAAACAAGAAATATTTGAATGATCGAATTAAATATATCGAAGCAAAAAAAATATTTAAATTAGTTAAATATTATATTAGTGGAAACTATCGAGAATTTGGAAGACTAAAAACATTTTTAGGTGATATAGTAAGTGTAGTAAGAAAATAATATAGGAGAAAAATATGATTAGTATAATAATACCAGTATACAATGTTGAACAATATCTAGACAAATGTTTACAAAGTGTAATACATCAAACATATCAGGATATTGAAATAATTTTAGTTGACGATGGTTCTAGTGATAATAGTGGAATTCTTTGTGATAAGTGGCAAGAAAAAGACAGTAGAATCAAAGTTATTCATAAAAGTAATGGTGGTGTATCAAATGCAAGAAATGTTGCAATTGAACAAGCTAACGGTGAATATTTAATGTTTATCGATAGTGATGATATTGTATCTGATGATTTATGTAAGGTACTTTTTGAAATGTTGAAAAATAATAATGCAGATATCTCAATTTGTAATGCAACTCATATTTTTGATGATAGATTTGATTTTAAAAAAACTGGTGAAATTCATTGTTATAGTCGCGATGAAGCAATATGTCAACTTTGGTATCAAAAAAGCTTTTTGCCAGGACCTTGGGGAAAATTATATAAAAAAGAATTATTTAAAAACACTAAATTTACAGAAGAAATCATTTTTGAAGATGTAGATATAATGCACAAACTATTTTATCAATGTAATAAAATTGTATATGGAGAAATGGAATTATATGGGTATGTACATCACGAAAATAGTATCACAACTAAAAAGTATTCAAAAAAAGACAATGTAATTTTGGATATTTGTGATAAAATAAATCAATTTGCCAGTGATAAAGATATTAGTTTACAAAATGCAGCAAAATCATACAACGTAACAGGTGCTTTACGAGTTTATTTAAATGCACCAAATACTCCAGAATATAAAGAAGCAATTGAAAAAGCAAAAAAAATAATTAAAAAATATGGTAAGGATGTATTAAAAGATCCAAATATTAGAAAGAAAAATAAATATGCTCTGTATTTATATTTATATTTACGACCATTATTAAAAATTGTATATAAAAAAATAGATAGGTGGAAATAATATGCAATATGATTTATCAATAATAATCCCTTTTTACAATGGGAATAATGAATTATCAAAGTTATTATCGAACTTACAAACTGCTATTAAATATGCTAGTGAAATAAAAGTAGAAATAATTATTGTCAATGATAGTCCTAATTGTAAAGTTAATTGTCATGGATTTGAATCATTGAATATAAAGATCATAACTAATCATAAAAATATGGGTATTCATAGTTCTCGTGTTAATGGTATTTTAAATTCAAATGGGAAGTATATTTTTATGATTGATCAAGATGATCTAATTAAGGAAAATACATTGGTTTCCCAATTTACAAAAATTAAAGATAATGACATGATTGTTGCAAATGGCTTTGATGAAAATCCATTAAATTATGGAATGATTTATCATAGTAAAAAACATCAAGAAAAAAGCATGAATCTAAAGTATTATTTTAAAATTGGATGTATGATCGTTTCACCAGGACAATGTATTATAAAAAAAGATGCGATTGCAAAAGAATGGTTGGAATATAGAGTAAAAACTAATGGTGCAGATGATTTATTATTATGGATTATGATGTTAAAAAATAATTGTAAAATAACTATAAATGATGAGAGTTTGTATATTCATACATATTCGGGTAAAAATGTATCAAGTGATTTTGATAAAATGGTTACCTCTTCAAAAGAAGTAATTGAATTTTTATATGATAAAAATTTTGTATCAGAAAGTGAAAAGAAAAAATATTTACGGCGTTTAAATATGCGAAGATTATATGAAAATAAGTCTAAAACAAAAAAAATCCTCGCAATGCTACTTTATCCGGATATTACTTATTATTTGATTAAAATGAAGTTAGAATAAAAAAAGATTGTCGCATAATTAAAATTAGTGTAATATATAGATGTGTTACTTTTTATGGAGGAAAATAAAATGTTAAAAAAACTGTGTACTTTGTTTATTTCTGCAGGACTTATCTTTGGGTTAACTGCATGTAGTAAAACTGAAACAAAAGGAAACAATACAGATAGTAAAGATAATAAGATTGAAGAAACAAGCGTTAATATTAAAACGGTAGATGATTTTCAAGAATCTCAAGGTTTAATTAAATATTTTACAATTGAAGATAAAAACTTTTCTATTCCTGAAACTGTTGGTGAATATGCAAATTATTTAAGCCAATTAGGAACTGTCACTTTAAATGATACTGGAAATTCAGTAGATGATGAAGAAATTGATGCCAATGGCATTTCTTCTATGGTTGCTTATCTTAACGTTGAAACAAGTGATGGTCAGTCACAACATTTCCCAGTAAGATATGAAAATGATACAAATAAAAAAGCTCCAGTAGCAGAGGCAAGAGTGACTCAAATTGAAGTAAAATATGATAATTTGTCTACATTTGATTATGAAAAAGTTTTTGATTCAATTGAAGTAGTTACTGAAGATTATACATTTAAAATGGATGGAAAAACAAATTTATATAAATTCTATAATAACTTAGGTGATCCTGAACATGCAACAGATGGAAGATTAGATTATAGTGATTCATTAGGATACACATATACATTTGATTGCTGTAATGAAAATAGAAAAGGAATTTTTAGAGGATTTATTATTAAATATCCTCAACCAACTGAATAAAACATAAATAAAAAGATTGGCTTTTTGCCAAATCTTTTTATTAAATGGAGGTAAATATGAAGAATGTATTTATAATTGGATCTAAAGGCATTCCTGCAAAATATGGCGGTTTTGAAACATTCGTAGAAAAGTTAACTGAAAACAAAAAAAGTAAAAAGATAAAATATCATGTAGCCTGTATAGGTGAAAATAATGAAGAATTTGAATATAATAATGCTAGATGTTTTAAAGTAAGTGTACCTGATATAGGTCCCGCAAAAGCAGTTTTATATGACCTTTATGCATTAAAGCAAGTAATAAATTATATAAGAACAAATAATTTAAAGGGTTCTATTGTATACATATTGGCGTGTAGAATTGGACCATTTATAAATCATTATAAAAAACAATTGCATAAATTAGATTGTTTATTATATGTGAATCCAGATGGTCATGAATGGAAAAGAGCTAAATGGAATGCTTTTATAAAAAAATATTGGAAACTGTCAGAACGATTAATGATCAAAAATTGTGATTTAGCAATATGTGATTCTATGGGAATCGAAAATTATATAAAAGAAACTTATAAGAAATACAAGCCTAATACTACATATATTGCTTATGGTGCTAACATAGATGATAATTCAAAAATAGATGAAAAAAAAGTAAATGAATGGTATAAAACTAATAAATTAGAAAAGAATAATTATTATTTAATAGTAGGAAGATTTGTTCCAGAAAATAATTTTGAAATAATGATTAGAGAATTTATGAATTCAAATTCAAAAAGAGATTTAGTAATCATTACCAATCTTGAAAATAATAAATATTATGATAATCTTAAAAAAAATACTGATTTTGAAAAAGATACAAGAATCAAATTTGTTGGAACTGTGTATGATCAAGAATTATTAAAAGCAATAAGAATAAATGCATTTGCATATATTCATGGACATTCAGTTGGTGGAACCAACCCATCATTATTAGAAGCTATGGCAACAACAAATATTAATTTATTGTTAAATGTTGATTTTAATATTGAAGTTGGTGATAGTACAGCAATTTATTGGGGAAAACAATTAAATAGTTTGACAGATATCATAAATAATGTAGAAACATTTTCAAATGAATATATTCAAAAATTAGGAAATGAAGCGAAACAAATAATTAAACAAAGGTATTCTTGGGATTTAATTATAAATAAATATGAAAATTTGTTTTTAAATAAAGTCAAATAAAAATAGGTTTTTTAAAAGCCTATTTTTTTAGTGTGCCACGCATGACATAAGACTAGGTGGTGAAAGTCCACTGTGGGGGTTTCGTACTACCAACCACTAGCCGAAGACAAGGTATCCATCGTAAGGTGTGAACGGGAGGAAGTTGGAGGCAAAGTCCTGACCCAAGGAATACGAACTATTTTAGGCAGAAGCTTATCGGATGAGATTGCTAAACAAATCGAAGTCCAATAGTACGACGGAATAAGCAGTGTAAAGATAGTGGGTACATAGGATGAAAGTGTTATGTCTTACCGTGGGAGGTCCTAGGAACATGATGAAAATGTAATCATGGTGGAAACGTTTGTCCTAGGAAGTCAGCCGAGGTCATAGTAGTGATGATGATAACTGTAATGGTTATCTAGCGAAGGACCGAACATAAGGAGGTGAACTGGAAATGAAAGATACTCAAGATAAAATAGGATACTGTCAACTATCATTAGGCTTACTCTATGAAGATAGTACGGAATACGACAATAGTGGAGAAGTGTATCCTACATCAAAACAAGAGATATCACATACGAAGAACACCAATAGATTTGTAGTACATGAGAAGTTACTTGAAACAATTATGGAGGATGCCAATATAGAAAAGGCAATCCAAAGGGTTATGAGTAATAAGGGAAGTGGTGGTGTAGATAAAATGCAAGTCGCAGAAGTTCGTACGCATTTCGCACAACACTGGTCTTATCTAAAGAAACTTATCATGGAGGGACATTATAGTCCACAAGCCGTTAAAAGAGTAGAAATACCAAAAGATAACGGAAAGAAAAGAGAGTTAGGAATTCCAACAGTGACGGATAGGGTCATACAACAGGCGATAGTACAGGTACTGACACCAATATTTGAACCCCAATTCAGTGACAATAGTTATGGGTTCCGACCAAGAAGAAATGCCCATCAAGCAGTAAGAAAAGTAGTCGAATACGCCAATGAAGGATATCGATATACAGTAGACCTAGATTTAGAGAAGTACTTTGATACAGTCAACCATTCAAGACTTATACAGATATTGTCACAAACTATTAAAGACGGAAGAGTTATATCACTCATACATAAATATCTCAATGCAGGAGTCATAGTAAAACATAAGTTTGAAGAAACTACAAAAGGAGTACCCCAAGGTGGGCCACTCAGCCCATTATTATCAAATATATATCTTAATGAATTTGATAAAGAAATGGAAAGAAGAGGAAATCGATTTGTAAGGTACGCAGATGACTGTGTCATACTATTCAAAAGTAAAAGAAGTGCAATGAGAGTCAAAGAAACAGTGACAAGATATTTAGAAGAGAAATTATTTGTAAAAGTGAACCAAGAGAAGACAAAGGTAGCCTATATTACTGATATAAAATTCTTGGGCTTTGGATTTTATATAGAGAAGAGTGGTAATGTACGAATCACTGTTCACAAGAAATCTAAAGAAAAGATGAAAAAGAGAATAAAGGAAATCACCAAAAGGAACCGACCAATATCAAGTAAGGAATTAGCTAAAGAGTTAAAAGAATACATTACAGGTTGGGTGAATTACTATAGGATAGCGAATATGAGTAAACATCTAAGGGAAATAGACTCATGGATGAGAAGAAGAATACGAATGATATATTGGAAAAGATGGAAGTTAGTAAGAACAAGGTATAGAAATTTACAAAAACTAGGTATTAATAAAAGTAAGGCATGGGAATGGGCAAACACAAGAAAAAGCTACTGGCACATCGCCAATAGCTTCATACTAAAAAGGACACTTACAAATGAAGTATTAAAAATATACGGATTTATAAGTGCACTAGATTATTACAACTCTATAAACTTATGAAACGCCGTGTAGGGAACCCTACGCACGGTGTTGTGAAAGGGGCGAAAGATTTTAATTCTTAGCCCCTATTCAATTTTAACTTTATTTAAAAAGAATAATCTTTGTATCAATATTTTAGAATAAAAATTTAATTTTTAATTAATAATACATTTTTTGGTAATATTTGATATATAAAATA
Organism: Thomasclavelia spiroformis DSM 1552; assembly: GCF_025149465.1. Lineage (NCBI taxonomy): Bacteria > Bacillati > Bacillota > Erysipelotrichia > Erysipelotrichales > Coprobacillaceae > Thomasclavelia > Thomasclavelia spiroformis. The sequence continues at coordinate 76,048 of NZ_CP102275.1, forward strand.
TGTTCATATTGTCTCTGTGATAATATAATATCTAAATAAAATAAATTTAAAGAGGTTTTAAAAAATGAAAAATAAAAAAATAGAAAAAAAATATATAATTGCAACAGTACTATTATTTATTAGTGTACTGATAATTGCATCAGTTATATGGGGAAATAGAACATTTTCAGTAAAAACATTAAGTCAAATTGTTTTTCATTTAAAAGTACCGATGGAAGGGACAGATAATGGAATTTATTTAGATTGGTTTGTTTCAACAATACCGCTTAGTATATTAATTGTTAGTATAATAACATTGTTAATTTTTAATTTACATCATGTTTTTAAAAAAACAAAAGAAAAAATCTTTTTATTTATAAGAAAAAATTATATTAAAATAGCAATATTAGGAATTGCGGGCTCACTAATATTTACAATTAATAACTATAATCTTATTCAATATCTATTTAATATATTTGAAGAAACTAATTTATATGAAAAATATTATGTTGATCCAAGTGAAGTAAACGTTAGTTTTAATAATGGGAAACGTAATTTGATACATTTATATTTAGAATCTGTAGAAAATACTTACTCAAATATTAAGATAGATGATGAAAAAACAACTAATTATATTCCAGAATTAACTAATTTAGCTAAAGAAAATGTTAGTTTTTCAAATAGTAATGATTTAGGAGGAAGCAGAACTATTGATGGAACGCAATGGACTATTGCTTCACAAGTATCACAAAATATGGGAATTCCCTTAACTTTGCCTTTAACAAGTCATAACTATGATAATGATACAGCTTTTTTACCTGGAGGTTACTCTATTGGTGAGATTTTAGAAAATAATGGATATGTAAATGAATTTATGTGTGGTTCTAAAGCTGATTTTGGAGGTACTTCAAATTTCTATAAACAGCATGGAAATTATATTATTCGCGATTATGATAGTTTTGTTGAAAATGGTGAAATTCCTGAGGATTATTTTGTATTTTGGGGTATTGAAGATGCTAAATTATTTGATTTAGCAAAAAAAGATTTAACACTTTTAGCAAAACAAGAAAAACCATTTAATATGGAGATTGCAACAATTGATACTCATACACCAGATGGATATTTGTGTAATTTATGCAAAAAAGATCATAAAAATCAATATGCTAATGTTATTGAATGTCAATCTAGACAAGTAAATAATTTTATTGAATGGTGTAAAAGCCAACCATGGTATGAAAATACAACGATAGTAATTACTGGAGATCACAATAGCATGTCAGAGAAATTTTTCACTGAACTTGATGATAATTATATTAGAACACCATATAATTGCATTATAAATAGTGTTGTACAACCAATAAATGATAAAAACAGAGAATTCAGTACAATGGATTTGTATCCAACAATTTTAGCTTCAATGGGGGCAAAAATAGAAGGAGATAAATTGGGTTTAGGAACTAACTTATTTTCTAATAAACCAACATTAATGGAAGAGATTGGTTTTGAAAAATTGAATGATGAAGTCCAAAAATCTTCAAAATTTTATAATCAAAAAATACTTAAGTTAAAAGAATAGTTATTTTTAAGGTTCTTATAGAGAACCTTTTTATATTAAAATAATAAGGCGATGATATTATTGAGTAGTAACTTGTAACTAGCATATAACAACATTATAATATTATTATAAATTAATCATGAAAGGTACGCAGGATGATGAAGTTAGCGAATAATCTAGAAATACCAGACATTGGCTTAGGTGTATATAAAATAAGTGAAAAAGAGATGAATGATGTAATATTTTTGGCATATCAAGATGGATATAAATTATTTGATACTGCTCAAATGTATAAAAATGAAACTGCTCTTGGCGAAGCATTAAAAAAGAATAAAATATTAAGAGAAGATATTTTTCTTATAAGTAAGGTAGATAATTGTAATCAAGGTTATGATAATACTATTTCTAGTTTTTACGATTCTTTAAAAAAGCTAAAAACACAATATTTAGATTCTTTTTTAATTCATTGGCCTGGTTTAAATAAAGAAAGAATGTTAAATACATGAAAAGCATTGGAATATTTATATAAAGAGGGTTTAGCTAAATCAATCGGTGTCTGTAATTTTGAAAAGAGTCAATTAGAATTTTTATTAAACAATTGTGAAATAGCACCAATGATAAATCAAATTGAACATACTCCATTTATGCATGATGAAACTTTAATTTCATTTTGTAAGAAAAATAATATTCAAATTATAGCCTGGGGACCTTTACTTCGAGGAGACATGGAAGATCCAAGAATTATGAAAATTGCTTCAAAATATCAAAAAAGTCCCGCCCAATTATTAATTCGCTGGAATATTCAACAAGGAATTATACCAATTCCTAAATCTAAAAATCCATCAAGATTATTAGAAAATATTTCTGTATTTGATTTTGATATTTCATTAGATGATATACATGAATTAAATCAAATGAACCAAAATATGAGAACTAGTTATAATCCCTTAGAATTTGACTTTTAAAACAAAAAGAAATGATAAACAACTAATTATCATTTCTTTTTTTATTGTGAAACAAAAACCACGTGCTATGCGCGTGGTAACAATAAAGCTTTAGCGTCTGGGTAAAAAACCTCCTCGTGATATAATAATTGTAGCCTGGCAGCTGCAAATAAAATAACGAGGAGGTTAGTCTATGAAAGACACAAAAAGTTTATCACATACATCATATAGATGTAAATATCATATTGTAATAGTACCAAAATTTAGAAGGATGGTAATATACAATAAATTAAGACATGATATAAGATTAATTATAAAGACCTTAATTGAAAGAAAACCGGGAGTAGAGCTGATAGAAGGAGAGTTATGTCCTGATCATATTCATCTTCTATTAGAAATACCACCAAAGTATTCTGTGGCGGAGTTTATGGGATACCTGAAAAGCAAGTCAACGCTTATGATATTTGATCGTCATGCAAGTATGAAATATAAATATGGAAATCGAAAATTTTGGGCAAGAGGCTATTTTGTAGATACAGTAGGAAAGAACGAGAAGACAGTGAGAGAATATATTCAAAATCAGTTAGCGGAAGATAAGTTGAGTGATCAAATGAGTATGGAAGAATTTATTGACCCGTTCACAGGAGAACCAGTGGAAGGGTACAAGAAAAAGAAAAAAAGTAAAAGACCCTTTGAGGGTCAGTGAGTAAATGACGTTGCGGCTGTCAAGGCGTTCAGTGGTCGAATGACTAGCGCAACAGCAGGCGGGTGCATACCACGTCTTTTAGGCGTGGTTATGATAAAAAATAACAATTTTACCTTAGTGAGATTGTTAAGATTTATTAGTTAGTGCTTTTCCTTCAGTTTCATTAATTTCTGAAACATAATCAACCAAATCATCAATAGTAAGATTAAATTCTTTTAAAACAGAAACAGCAGCTGTTTTAGTATTCTCATTAACTTCTGAATCACTTTTTTCATCAGCATAAATAAAGCCAATCAACATATCATCATAATTTTGAGAATCATCAGGTAATTTGATATATGCAATAGATTCAACCTTTTTATCTTTGATATAAGCAATAAATTGACTTACATCTTTACCATTTTTAGATTCGCTTATTGTAACTGTAGGCTCATCTCCACTATTATAGCTGATATTATAATTTTTCTCTTCAAATTTTTCAGTAATATTAGCAACATTTTTATTATTTGAACAACCTACAAATCCAAAACATAGTATTAGCATTAACAATAATTTCCCTATTTTTTTCATAAATAAAACCATCCTTAAACAATTATTATGATTTAATTATATAGTAAACAATATAAAAAGTAAATTATTGACTTTTTCAAACTATTGCTTAATGGAAATAATATAGATAGAAAATTATTTTTTTAATAATATGGCAAATGTATAATTTAAAGATTATGTTATGATAATATAAAGATTAGGTTAAGATTGTTATTAAAGTGTATCTTATAAAAATATATAAAATGTCTACAAATTTTCAAATATTTATTGTATAATGGGTGCAAATGAGGTGATTTCATGAATACAGTTTTAGTTGAAAAGAATGCAATTGAAGAAGTGGCTAAGTTAGTTAGTGATAATCAGGTTGTAGCTTTTCCAACTGAAACTGTTTTTGGTTTGGGAATTAAATTTGGATCATACGAGGCTTTAAATTCTTTATATGAATTAAAACATCGAGATAGACATAAAGCAATTTCAATGATGATAAATAATCCTAAGGATATTGAAAAATACGCATATGTCAATGATCAAGCTAGAAAAATTATAAAATCTTTTATGCCAGGAATGGTCACTATCATTTTAAAAAAAAGAGAATTTATTGATGACTATTTTACAGCATCTTTGGATACTATTGGAATTAGAATTCCTGATGATAAATTTGTTTTATCTTTATTAGAGAAAACTGGACCGATGTTGGTAACTAGTGCCAATCTTTCTGGTGAAGATACTCTTGTTGATGATAAAGCAGTAATGAAAGTATTTTCTGGTAAAATTCCATTAATTGTAAAAGGTGAAAGTGTTAGTAAAAAAGCAAGTACGATTATTGATTTAAGCAAGGGAAAAGTAGAAATATTACGAGTAGGTGATATTTCTGAAAAACAAATATTGGAGGTAATTTAATGAAAATTGCAGTAGCGTGCGATCATGGTGGATTTAGATTAAAAAATGTTTTAGTTGAATATTTAAAAGATACTGGTTATGAAGTAGAAGATTTTGGTTGTTATAATGAAGAAAGTTGTGATTATCCTGATTATGCTGGAAAAGCAGCTTTAGCAGTAGCTAAAGGAACATGCGATAAAGGAATTGTTGTATGTGGAACAGGAATAGGTGTAAGTATTACAGCTAATAAAGTAAAAGGTATTCGTTGTGCATTATGCCATGATGTATTTAGCGCTAAAGCAACACGAGCACATAATGATACAAATATGCTTGCTATGGGCCAAAGAGTGATTGGTGAAGGTTTAGCTTTAGAAATTGTAAAAGCATGGTTAGATGGTCAATATGAAGGTGGAAGACATGATCAACGAATTGCAAAAATGATGGCATATGAGGGGGAAAATTAGATGAAAGATCTTGCTGTATTTGAAAGTGTGGAAAGGGAATTAAATCGTCAAAGAAATAATATTGAATTAATTGCTTCAGAAAATTTTGTATCACCAGAAATTATGGAATTGGCAGGAAGTGTTTTAACAAATAAATATGCTGAAGGATATCCTGGGAAAAGATATTATGGTGGATGTAAGTTTGTAGATGAGGTAGAAACATTAGCTAAGGAAAGACTTTGTGAAATTTATGGAGCCGAGTATGCAAATGTTCAACCACATAGTGGAGCACAAGCAAATACAGCTGTATATATGGCTTTATTAAATCATGGTGATAAAGTATTAGGAATGTCTTTAGCTGATGGAGGACATTTAACTCATGGACATCCATTAAATTTTTCAGGAATTAATTATGAATTTTATAGTTATGGAGTAACTAAAGACAGTGAAACAATTGATTATGAAGATTTTAAAAAGAAATGTCAAGAAATCAAACCTAAGTTAGTAGTGGCTGGAGCAAGTGCATATTCAAGAATAATTGACTTTGAATATATGGCTAAATGTGCTCATGAAGTAGGTGCATTATTTATGGTAGACATGGCTCATATTGCTGGATTAGTTGCAGCTGGAGTGCATCCTTCACCATTTCCTCATGCAGATATTGTGACAACAACAACGCATAAAACATTACGTGGGCCACGTGGTGGAGCAATTATGTGTAAAAAAGAATTTGCAGCGGATATTGATCGTGCGGTTTTTCCAGGAATGCAAGGAGGACCATTAATGCATATTATTGCAGCAAAAGCAGCGTGTTTTTATGAAGCAATGCAACCTGAATTTAAAGAATATGCTAATCAAGTTATTAAAAATGCTAAAGCATTAGAAAATTCATTAAAAGAAGAAGGATTTAGATTAGTAGCAGGTGGAACTGATAATCATTTACTTTTAATTGATGTAAAAACAAGTTGTGGTATTTCAGGCAAAAAAGCTGAACGTTTATTAGATGAAATCAATATTACTGCTAATAAAAATGCAATTCCTTTTGACAGTGAAAAACCATTTAAAGCTAGTGGAATTAGAGTTGGGACTCCAGCAATGACAACTAAGGGATTTAAAGAAGAAGATTTTATTGAAGTAGGTAAAATTATTGCTTATCGTCTTAAAAATGAAGAAACCGAAGAAATTAAAGAAGCATGTTTAAGACGTGTTAAAACGTTAACTGATAAAGTAGAAATGTATCGTGATATTAAATACATTTAAGGAGTGAAATTGTATGGCGACTACTATCCTTAATCATGCATTAATTAATCATAAATTAACAATTATGCGTGATAAAAATACAAATAATGTTGTATTTAAAGATAATTTAGATGAAATAGCTATGTTGATGGCTTATGAAGTAACAAAGGATTTACCTTTAGAAGATAAACATATTGAAACTCCAATTTGCTCAATGATAGGAAAAAAATTACAAAAACCAATTGTTTTAGTACCTATTTTAAGAGCAGGAATTGGATTAGTTGATGGCTTTAGAAGAATTATTCCAAGTGCTAAAGTTGGACATATTGGAATGGCAAGAAATGAAGAGACATTAATGCCTGAAGAATATTATGCTAAATTTCCAAGTGGTCTAGAAGATTCAATTGTTATCATTGTAGATCCAATGTTAGCAACCGGTGGTAGTGCAAGTGCAGCAATTACAAACATAAAAGAACGTGGAGCAAAAGATATTCGTTTAGTATGCTTAGTTGGTGCACCAGAAGGTGTTAAAGTAATTGAAGAAAATCATCCAGATGTAGAATTGGTATTAGCAGCGCTTGATGAAAAATTAAATGATCGAGGATATATTGTTCCTGGTTTAGGTGATGCCGGAGATCGTTTATTTGGTACTGATTGATTTTAAATATGAAACAGGTTAAAAGAAAACTTTTAAAAGATATTATATTTTGCTTATGGTTGGGATTTGAAGTAATTGGTGTATTTTTACTGGCTGTAATAGCTGGTTTATGGTTAGATGATTATTTTAATTCTCGTCCTTTATGGATATTTGGGTTATTGATTCTAGCTTTTATTTATGTAATAAAGTTATTGTTAGGAGTAGGAAAAAATGAATGAAAACACAGTATTGAGCCATTCTAAATATATATTTTTAGTAGCTCTTGCAATAGCAGGTTTAGTTAGTTTACTTTTGATGGATATTTCATATTTTTTAGGAATAATCGTTGGATATATTGTTAGTATGATTATATTTCAGATAATAATTAAAATGAGTGATCTTATTTTGGCAATATCATCAAATACAATCAGTCTAGTTATTATTCTATTTTTAACAAAATTATTAATTTATGGATTAGGCTTTTTTATTGCAATAAAGGTATCTTGGATTAATATTATAACTGTATTTCTTGGTTATTTTATAATTAAGATAACTATTTATATTGATACATATCGACAAGATAGGTTAGATAAAATAAAAAATAACTAATCTAGAAAAGGAGGTGAAAGTGATGGAAAATATACATATTGTCATTCAACCAGAACTAGTTTTTTCATTAATTATTATGACAATTTTATCAATCTTTTTTGTTTTGGTTGGAAGAAAGGTTAAAGTTGCAGATCCAACAAAAAGACCTAGGGGTGTTGTTCTTGTTTGTGAAACTGGAGTAAAAATGATTCAAGATTATATGGAGACTTTGATGCCAAGTAAGTTTTCTAAGAACTATTATCCTTATTTTGCAATGATGTTTATATATATATTTATATCAAATATAAGTGGGTTATTTGGATTTGAAGCACCAACTTCAAATTATTCAATTACGTTGGCGATTACTATAATCACTTTTACGCTAATTCAATATAATGCTTTAAAAACAAAAGGTATCTTTACTTATATTAAAGATATTATTTGGCCACCAACAAATATTTTAGGAACATTGGCGCCACTTATTTCTTTATCAATGCGTTTATTTGGAAATATTGTAGCAGGGTCAATTTTATTATCTTTAATTTATAGTTTTACGGGGTATTTATCTCAATATGTTATAAACTTTAACTTTTTGGGACCAGTTATTGCCCCAATATTCCATGCATATTTTGATGTTTTTGCAGGATTTATTCAAACTTTAGTATTCGTGACTTTATCTAGTATTTTAATCTCGTTAGAAGCAAGTGAAGATTAGACTAGTTAAAGATATATTAATTATTAAGTGAAAAATTGGAGGAAAAAATATGACAGACGTAGGATTAATTGCTATTGCAGCAGGTATTGCAGTATGTGCCGGGTTAGGAACTGGTATTGGTGAAGGGATTTGTGCTAGTAAAGCAGTAGAAGCTATTGGTAGAAATCCTGAAGCTGAAGGAAAAATTCGTACAACAATGATTTTAGGTATTGCCTTAACAGAAACAGTTGCTATTTATGGATTATTAATTTCATTCCTATTATTATTCGTATATGGTGGATAAAAACAAAAATAATTAAGAGGAGGAATAAGAATGGATATTGATATTGCCTCAAAATTATTCCCCAATATTACGACTTTGATAGTGCAGTTGTTGGCAACAGCAGTAATGTTATACATTTTTAAAAAGTTTTTATGGAAGCCAATGCAAAATTATTTTGCAAAGCGTGCTGATTACATAGAAGGAACTGTAAATGATGCTAAAAACATGCAACAAAAAGCTAAAGCTTTAATGGAAGCAAGTGAAGAACAATCACGAGCTGCCGCTAAAGAATATCGTAATATTGTTGAAAAAGCAAAGATTGATGCTGGTAAGACAAGAGATAGTATCATTGAAAAAGCAAATGAAGAAGCGAAAGAAAAACTAGATCGAGTATCAAAAGAAATTGAAGCAGAAAAGCTTGCAGCTAAAGCAGAAGTAAAGAGTGAAATTGTTAATATTGCAATTGATGTGGCTAGTAAAATAATGAATCAGGAAATGAATCAAAAAACTAATGAAAAGTTAGTAGATGAGTTTATTAAGGAAATTGATAAATAATGGAGACTGTAGCACATTGTTATGCTGTTTCATTGTTTTCTTTAGCTAAAGATGAAAATGCAGTTGATAGTTATCAAAAAGATATGCTATTGATAAATGAAATCTTTAGTAACGAGCCGGAATTCTTAACTTTTTTTAGTCATGTTTTAATTGATGATGAAGTTAAATGTAATTTAATTGATCAAAGCTTTAAAGGAACAGTTAATATTTATATAGTTAATTTTTTAAAGTTATTGATCAAAAAAAGAAGAATTCGCTATCTTCAAGAAATAATTAAAGAATTTAAAAAATTATGTAATGATTATTTTGGAATTGAAGAAGGTATTTTATATACTTCTTATGATATTTCACAGGAATCTTTAAAACAAGTTGAACAAGCAATCGGAAAAGTAGAAAATAAACTTGTTAAACTTAATGTTGTTAAAGATCCAACTTTAATTGGTGGAATTAAAGTGGAAGTAAATAATCGGGTTTTTGATGGAACAATCAAAAATAAAGTTTCATTATTGAAAAAAGAACTATTAAGAAAGTAGGTGAAAATAGTGGGGCTTAGACCAGATGAAATTAGCAGTTTAATCAAAGAGCAAATCAAACATTTTGATGAAGTGATTGAACAAAAAGATGTAGGAACCGTTATGACTGTTGGTGACGGTGTAAGTGTAATCCACGGCTTAGATGATGCCATGTTAGGTGAGCTTTTAGCTTTTCCAAATGATGTTTATGGAATGGTTATGAATTTAGATGAAGATAGTGTTGGTGCTGTATTGCTTGGTTCAGAAAGTACGATTAAAGAAGGCGATGAAGTTAAACGTACTGGAAAGATCATGGAAGTTCCTGTTGGAGATGAAATGTTAGGACGTGTTGTTAATCCTTTAGGACAAGCAATTGACGGAAATGGAGAAATTATTACTTCACATACTCGTCCAATTGAAAGAGTTGCTAGTGGTGTTATGACTAGAAAATCAGTAGATCAACCATTACAAACAGGAATTACTTCAATTGATGCAATTATTCCAATTGGTCGTGGACAACGTGAGTTGATTATTGGTGATCGACAAACTGGTAAAACAGCAATCGCTATTGATACAATTTTAAATCAAAAGGGGCAAAATATTTATTGTATATATGTTGCTATTGGACAAAAAAATTCAACTGTTGCCCAAATAGTAGAAAAATTACGTCAAGGTGGTGCAATGGAATATACAACAGTAGTGTGTGCTTCAGCTAGTGAACTTGCTCCTGTTCAATATATTGCACCATATGCAGGTTGTGCAATTGCTGAAGAATGGTTAGAGCAAGGTAAGGATGTTTTAATCGTTTATGATGATTTATCAAAACATGCGGTTGCTTATCGTACTGTATCTCTATTATTAAAAAGACCACCAGGACGTGAAGCATATCCTGGAGATGTCTTCTATTTACATTCAAGATTATTAGAAAGAGCATGTCGATTAAATGAAGAAAATGGTGGTGGATCAATAACTGCTTTACCAATTATTGAAACACAAGCTGGTGATATTTCAGCATATATTCCAACAAATGTAATCTCAATTACAGACGGACAAATTTTCTTACAACAAGAATTGTTCAATGCTGGGTTTAGACCAGCAATTGATACTGGGCTTTCAGTAAGCCGTGTTGGTTCATCTGCACAAATTAAGGCAATGAAGCAAGTATCTGGTTCATTGAAACTAGAATTAGCTCAATATGCAGAAATGCAAGCATTTGCTCAATTTGGTTCTGATTTGGATGCAGCTACTAAAGCAACATTAGATCATGGAGCAAAAGTACGTGAAGTATTGAAACAAGCACAATATTCTCCACGTAGTGTAGCAACACAAGTAATTACATTATTTGCATTAAAATATGGATTTACAAAAACATTAGCAGTGGAACAAGTATCTAATTTTATGAATCAACTAGTAGAACATATTGAAATGACTCAAAAGAATATCATTGATGAGATAAATGATAAAAAAGAAATTACATCTGATTTAGAAAAAGAAATGAAAGATGTTATTGGTGCATTTGTAAGTCAATTTGAAAAAACTCAAGCAAAGGGGTAGTAAACTATGCCTGGAGGAATGCAAGAAATTAAGCGAAGAATTAGATCAGTTGAATCAACTAAAAAAATTACTAAAGCAATGGAATTAGTTGCAACATCTAAACTTCGTAAAACTAGAAATCAATTAGAACAATCAAAGCCCTATTATACTAATGTTGCTTTGATGACTGCAGAAATTTTAGCAAACTGTAAAGGTGATAATGATAGTGTTTATTTGATTGAAAATAATGATGTAAAAAAAGATGTATATATTGTTATTGCTTCAAGTTTAGGTCTTTGTGGTGGTTATAATGCTAACGTTTTTAAAGAAATTAAAAATGTGATTAAACCAGATGATTATGTATATAGTATTGGTTCTAAAGCAACAAGTTATTTAACTAAAAATCATCAAGGGATTACGGATTCTAAATATGAAAGTCTTAGTACAACTTTCAATTTTAAAGATATTATTAATCTAGTAAATGAGTTAACTAGAATGTACCGCGAAAAAGAAATTAGAAAGATTAAAATTGTTTATACAGAATTTGTTAATAATTTAACATTTAAACCAAGAATTGTTACTTTATTACCTATTGATCCTTATGATTTTGATCATATCGAAATTTCAAAAAAAGCAACATTGTTTGAACCAAGTTCACAGGAAGTATTAGATAATTTAATTCCAATGTATTTACAAGCAGTAATTTATGGCTATGTTATAGAATCATCAACAAGTGAAAATGCTGCAAGAAGAATATCAATGGAAAATGCGACTGATAATGCTGATGAACTAACAGAACAATTATTATTAAAATATAATCAAGCTCGTCAAACTGCAATTACTAATGAAATTAGTGAAATTGTGGCTGGAGCTAATGCACAATAAGGAGGTGCCGTATGTCACAAAATATTGGTAAAATAATTAGTGCTAAGGGGCCGGTAATTGATATCCAGTTTAATAGTGATAATAATTTACCGGCATTAAATACGGCGATTGAAATCCAAAACGGAGAAGAATTACTAGTAGTAGAAGTAGCACAACATATTGGTGATGATATTGTTCGCTGTGTTGCTATGGGTCCTACTGATGGTGTTAAAAGAGGGATGGAAGCTATTGATACAAGACAGCCGATTTCAGTACCAGTAGGTAATGCTACACTAGGAAGAATGTTCAACGTTTTAGGACAACCAATCGATGGAAAAGAAGCACTAGGTGATGATGTTAAAAAAATGCCAATTCATCGAAGTGCGCCAACATATGCACAACAAAGAACAGAAACAGAAATCTTAGAAACAGGGATTAAAGTAGTTGACTTAATTTGTCCATTTATTAAAGGTGGTAAAATTGGATTATTCGGTGGAGCAGGTGTTGGAAAAACTGTATTAATTCAAGAGTTTATCAACAACATTGCAACACAACATGGTGGTTTATCTGTTTTTGCTGGTGTTGGAGAACGTAGCCGTGAAGGTAATGATTTGTATTATGAAATGAAAGAAAGTGGCGTTTTATCAAAAACAACATTGGTTTTTGGTCAAATGAATGAACCACCTGGAGCTCGTTTAAGAGTAGCTTTAACAGGACTTACAATGGCTGAAGAATTCCGTGATGAACAGGGTCAAGATGTATTATTATTTATTGATAATATCTTCCGTTTTACTCAAGCAGGTTCAGAAGTATCGGCATTGCTTGGACGTGTTCCTTCACAAGCTGGATATCAACCAACTCTAGCTACAGAAATGGGAGCATTACAAGAACGAATTACTTCTACTAAAAAAGGATCAATTACATCAGTACAAGCAGTATATGTACCAGCAGATGATTTAACCGATCCAGCTCCTGCAACAACTTTTGCTCATCTAGATGCTAAAGTTGTATTAGATCGTTCAATTGCTGCATTAGGAATTTATCCTGCCGTTGATCCACTTAATTCTTCATCAAGAGCACTTGATCCATTAGTTGTAGGAAAAGAACATTATGAAGTTGCTCATGGAGTACAACAAATCTTACAAAGATTCCAAGAATTACAAGATATTATTGCAATTTTGGGAATGGATGAATTAGGTGAAGAAGATAAATTAACCGTAGCACGTGCGCGTAGAGTTCGTAATTATTTATCACAGCCATTTACTGTAGCCAGCCAATTTACGGGATTAGATGGTAAATATGTTCATATTAAAGATACAATTAAAGGATTTAAAGAAATTCTTGAAGGTAAACATGATGATTTACCAGAACAAGCATTCCACAATGTAGGTACAATTGAAGAAGCTATAGAAAAAGCGAAGACATTAATAAATGGCTAAATTCAAGCTTAAAATAGTTACACCAAGTGGTATCTACCAAGATGTGGAAATTGATCAGTTAAATATTCGATCTACAGCTGGACAAATTGGAATTTTAGCTCATCATATGCCACTTGCATGTGGAATTGAAATTTCGATGATGAATTATATTATTGACAAACAATGTCATGAATTCGCTGTAGGTGGTGGATTTATGTATGTTAATGATGATGAAACAAAAATCATTGCTAATTCAATTGAATCTAAAGAAGAAATTGATTTAAATCGTGCTAAAGAAGCTAAAAAAAGAGCTGAAGAAAGAATAAAAAACTCAAGTGAATCAACTGACTTACAAAGAGCTGAAATTGCTCTTAAAAAAGCAATTACAAGAATAAATGTAAAAAACTCATAAAATCTAACTCTTAGAGTTAGGTTTTTTAATTTCTAAAAATATTTAATCATAATCAATTTAATAAATTTTAATTAAATATATTTGAGTATATTTTAAAAGTATATTATATATGTTACAATAAATGTAAACGCATACATTTGATGGCGTGTATTTTATTAGTTACTAATTGGTAATATAGAAGGGAGGAAAAGATAGAATATATAAAAATAAATATTTAATAAATTGAAATTAAAAAAAGGGAAAGGATTATGAGAAGAATGATAAAGAAAATATTTTTATTTACTTTAATTGTATCTATGTTGATAGGTACATCTAGTATTAATATTTATGCAAATAATTTATCATCATCAAGTGAAGATGTAAAAATTGAATTAATTCAAGATGGAAAGACAGTAGAAACTGGATACAATAAATTAACACATACAAGAAATTATAAAAGATCAAGTACAAGAACAAATGGGGATGAAATTGTAATTACAGCACCAGAAGGTGTTCATTATTTAATGGTACAATTAGATAAATATTGTGGTACACCTAAATCAACAGGTATGGCTGTACAAGAACAAGTAGAAGGGACAGTTAGACCAATTGACATGTCATCACTTGAATATGGAGAAACATTAGTTTATTTAATGAATGATGAATTTCGCTTTGTTATTCCAGGAACAAGCGGAACTGATGCTAATGGAACTACATTATGTGGTGGAAGTTGGCCCTATGATTCAAGAGCATTTTCAACATCTGGTAATACTGAAAAAGTGATTACAGCAAGAGTCGCAACACAAGAAGAAATAAACGCAAGAAGAAATTTAGCATTAAACCCATTTGACTTACGTGGAAATGATAATTCTCTTTCAGGTGCAAATAAAAAAAGTGATAGTAATGTTTTTCCACATGCATATGCAAATCGTGTAACTGATAATAAACGTGAATTTGAACCAAGAAATGCGATTGATGGATATGAATATAATGCATCACATGTATCATTTCCATATCAGTCTTGGGGGTGTGGAAATGAAGAAATAGATTCTGAATTTTCAGTTTTATTTGGAAGATATGTAGAAATTGATCAAATTGATATTACATTAAGAGCACAATGGAACCTACCTCAGCCTAATAATGCAAATGATCATGATATTAATTGGTCAAGTGCTACTTTAGAATTTTCTGATGGAACAGAGTTACCAATTACATTGAAGAAATTAGCTTCTCCACAAACAATTAAATTACCAGAAAAGAAAATAGTATCATGGGTAAGATTAAAAGACTTACCTATTAGTGAAGAAACTATACCAGTCGATGGAAGAAGAAAATTTTCTGCATTAACTGAATTTAAAGTATGGGGGAAAGAAGCTAGTTATGAACAAGCAACTTTACCATCGGCAAAAAACTTAGTAAATTTAGCTCAAAAAGTAAATGACTATTGGATTAAAACAGGTGGTAATACTGGAAACGATGCGAGTAATTATAATCATGGTCATTCAATAACAAGTGAGTTTTGGGCACCATCTGTATTTTATACAGGTAATATGGAAGCATATTATTTAACTGGTGATGAAAACTATACTGATTATGCAAACCGATGGGGAAGTAATAATATTTATAATGGTAGTGCATGGAATACGAAAGCTGATAATAGTAGAATTGGTAAATATTTTCCCGATAATCATACTAGTTTTCAAACATATCTAGATATGTTTTCAATAACCTCTGATAAGAAATTTGATCCTAATGATGAAAAAATTAAAAACGTAGTTTCTATCATGAATGAAATGGAGCAAATGGATATTAATGATTTAAAAACAGAAAAAGGATATTGGGATAGAATTGATTTCTTTTATATGGAATTACCAAACTGGACAAAAATGTATCTTTTAACCGGAGAGGAAAAATGGTTGGATAAGTTACGAGAATTATATGATGATCGTAAAGCAGAGCTTTATGATAAAGAAACTGGATTATTTTATCGAGATAAAAACTATATTTTTGATCCTAATGCTCAATATGATCCAAATGGAGATGGAAATAACCAAAAAATTAGTCCAAATGGTAAAAAAATTTTTTGGTCTAGAGGTAATGGCTGGGCAATGGCTGCACTTACAAAAGTTTTACAGGACTTACCAGATAGTCGTCAAGATGACCGTAAAGAATATGAAGCAGTTTTTAAAAAAATGGCTGCAACATTAATTGAAGTACAAGGAGATGATGGTTTTTGGCGAATGAATTTAGATGATTATGATCATGATATTCGTTCAGAAACTAGTGGTACAGTTTTCTTTGCATACGGTTTAACTTGGGGAATTAATAATGGACTTTTGGATAAGGAAACTTATTATCCAGCAGTAAAAAAGGCTTTTTTAGGACTAAATGCAAATGCGATTAGACCTGATGGTTTAGTAGGACGTTCAGAATTAATTAGCGCTTATCCAAATCCAAAATGTTCTTTGGGAATAGGATCTTCTCAAAGTTATGCTCCAGCAGCAACAGTAATGTTTTTATCAGAATTATCTAAATTAGTTGAACAAGGTTATGTAACAGATGATGTTGAACCAGCATTAAATAAAAAGATGATTAGCGCAGTAGCTGTAAAAGAAGATTCAAAATATGCGGTAGTTAATTCTGAAATAAGAGAATTAGTTACTGGTACAGAATTAAAAACAATAAAAAATGATAATAAAATTTATGTGCCACAGCAATTTATTGAAGAAGTATATGGACAAGATATTATTGATAAGATGACAGATAAGATAATCTATGAAAATATAACTTACTTATCAATGAATGAACTTAGTCAAGTAACAGGGAAGTTAAAATTATTATCTGTAAAAAATAATATAACTGTCATTAGTTATAAAACAAATTTATTTAATTCTAGTATAGATTCAAAACTAATTGATTTACTAGATATTGGATTAACAGAAGGAAAATATCCTAAACGTCCAGAATATCCGATTCGTTTTGATTATACAAAACCAGAAGATGAATTAAAGCCATCAAAAGATGCCTTAATTTCAGTAGAAGCAAATACATCAGGAGCAATTTCAGCAAGTCGATTAATTGGACCAAGTACAAAAGATCCAGTGAATGTAGAATTTGATATGGTAACGGTTTTATCACCATCACAAACAAATGTAATAGTGGGAATAGGAAGCAGTGATTCAAACTATACAGGATATTCACAAGTACCAATTATTATTAGAATGTATAAAGATGGAAAAATAGGAGTATATAATGGTAAAGGATATGTTCAAAGTAATGTAGAATTTGAAAAGAATAAAAAGTATCATCTTAGAGTATCAATAAATCTAGAAGAAAAGACTTATGATGTATACGTAACTCCACCACAACAAGAAGAGATTCAAATAGCTGTAAATTATGCATTTAGATCAACAGCAAAAGTACCTGAGGATATTGGAAAGGTTTATTTATTCAACAATGATTAACAAGCTGGGAAATATTGGTTGGAGGATATTTATTTAGGAGAATATTTAAAACCATCAAAAGATGCTTTAATTTCAGTAGAAGCAAATACATCAGGAGCAATTTCAGCAAGTCGATTAATTGGACCAGGTACAAAAGATCCAGTGAATGTAGAATTTGATATGGTAACGGTTTTATCACCATCACAAACAAATGTAATAGTGGGAATAGGAAGCAGTGATTCAAACTATACAGGATATTCACAAGTACCAATTATTATTAGAATGTATAAAGATGGAAAAATAGGAGTATATAATGGTAAAGGATATGTTCAAAGTAATGTAGAATTTGAAAAGAATAAAAAGTATCATCTTAGAGTATCAATAAATCTAGAAGAAAAGACTTATGATGTATACGTAACTCCACCACAACAAGAAGAGATTCAAATAGCTACAGATTATGCATTTAGATCAACAGCAAAGGTACCTGAGGATATTGGAAAGATTTATTTATTCAACAATGATTAACAAGCTGGGAAATATTGGTTGGAGGATATTTATTTAGGAGAATATTTAAAACCATCAAAAGATGCTTTAATTTCAGTAGAAGCAAATACATCAGGAGCAATTTCAGCAAGTCGATTAATTGGACCAGGTACAAAAGATCCAGTGAATGTAGAATTTGATATGGTAACGGTTTTATCACCATCACAAACAAATGTAATAGTGGGAATAGGAAGCAGTGATTCAAACTATACAGGATATTCACAAGTACCAATTATTATTAGAATGTATAAAGATGGAAAAATAGGAGTGTATAATGGTAAAGGATATGTTCAAAGTAATGTAGAATTTGAAAAGAATAAAAAGTATCATATTCGAGTATCAATAAACCTAGAAGAAAAGACTTATGATGTATACGTAACTCCACCACAACAAGAAGAGATTCAAATAGCTGTAAATTATGCATTTAGATCAACAGCAAAAGTACCTGAGGATATCGGAAAGATTTATTTATTCAACAATGATCAACAAGCAGGAAAATATTGGTTAGAAGATATTTATTTAGAAGCAAAAGAAACAGATAAAGTTGCATTAAAGATTGCACTTGATCTAGCTAATGGAATTACTGATGAAGATTTAAAAGACGTAATACCAGTAGTAGCAGATGAATTTATTGCAGCAAGAGATGAAGCTAATGTTGTTTATAATGATACTAGTGCAACTCAAGAAAAAATAAATAATGCATTTGATCGACTTGCAAGTGCAATGCATATGTTAGACTTTGTAAAAGGTGATAAAACAGCATTAAAAGCATTTATCAATAAAGTGAGTGGCTTAGATTCAAGTAAATATTCAACGGATACATGGGCAGCATTTGAAAAAGAATTAAATGAAGCTAATGTTGTATATAACGATGAAAATGCAATGCAAGAAGAAGTAAATAATGCATATAAAGAATTAGTAACAGCATTCTTGAATTTAAGATTAATTCCAGATAAGAGCTTATTAGAAGACTTAATTAATAAAGCTGAAGGATTAAACTTAGCTAGCTATACTAAGGCAACAGTTCAAGTTGTAAATGATGCTTTAGCAAATGCTAAAAACATATTAGCAGATGATAATGCATCACAAAAAGAAGTTGATAATGCAAAAGATGTATTAGAAAAAGCGATCAATAGCTTAGAAGCTAATGTAAATACACCAGCAGATAACACAGTAAGTGCATCAGTAAATAATGGTGATACAACAGTAAGTGTTAAAACAGGTGATGATATTAGTGTGTTAGGAACACTTGGATTAATTTCATCATTAAGTGTTATAGTATTTTTAAAAAAGAAAAAAATAAGTAAAATTAAATAATTAAATAAAAGGTATAGAAAATCAGGTATGTCTGATAAAGATATGTTTGATAATCTATACTTTTTATATTTAAACAAAATATGTTTTCAAATTTTTTACATAAATTTAAATAAATAATGTAATTAAGTTTAATTGCAATATGGCATAATGGGGGTGTTAATTGGAGGGATAGTAGATGAATTTAAAGAAAATATTTAATTCTGCAATTGTAGCATTAGTTACAATTGCAATGTCAAGTAATTTGATAGTACTTGCAAAAAATAACAACGCTAAAGTTATATCAGACTGGCAGTTTGATAGTAGTTATGTTCAAGAAGGAACATCATTTGAACAGAATAACTTAATTTTAAAAGATGCAAGTGGTAACGGAAATGATTTAATTGTTAATACTGAAAGAGTTGAATCAGGAAAGTCAGCAAGTGACTACATGGAATTTGTAGATGATAGCATTGATGGTGAAAGTGAAAGTTTATTAATGAGTCCTAAAGGAACAAGTGGAAATGATAAAAAAATAGGAGCATTTTTTCAAACTGTTGAAAATGCACCTATTACTCACGAAACATTTGATGAAGGATATACGTTTGAATTTATTATTAAATTAAGTGATGATATTAGTGGATGGAGTAGTATTTTTGGTAAGCGTGGTATCGCAAAACAAAATGAATTAACTGGAGGTGAACCAGAAGTTAATGGGGGATTGAATGTATCTAGTTCTGGTGAGCTACAATGGAATTTTTATACAAATAATCCAGAGATAAAAAATAATCCAACTACATGGTCAGATGCCGGTGGAATTCAACGAAATAAGTTTCATCATATTGTAGTAAAAAATGATAGTAATGTTACTACTATGATTGTTGATGGGATAGTGGTATTACGTTGTAATACTACACAAAACCAACGTGGATTAGCTGATTTAGGATTAGGTTGGGTCGTAGGAACAGCATATTGGAGTGATGGTGAAACATTTGATGAAAAAACTTGTGGTGATAGTATTTTTAAAGGACAAATCCAAGAAATTCGATTATCATCAGGTTTGGTAGCTCCAGACGACTATTTAGTAACTGAGCATATTGTTGATGATGCTTATAATATTGTGGGAAATAATAATGAAACAAATTTTCTAGAAACAAAGAAAAACTATAATTTTGCAATTATTCCAGACCCACAATATACAACGCAATACAAGCCAGCAGTTTTAGACGCTCAAAATGAATGGATTGCAGAAAATGCCAATGATTATAATATCGCTATGACACTTGGTGTAGGAGATATAACACAAGATGGTACGGAAGCAGAATTTAAACGTGCTAGTGAATCATATTCAATTTTTGATAAAAACAATATATCATATTTATTAACTGATGGGAATCATGATTCAAGTATATATTTAAAATACTTTGGGGCACAAAGATATGAAAATAATCCAGCATATCAAGGAGCAGGACCATCAGGATATTCAAAATATGCGATTACTAAAGGTGGATCATACAATTATCTATTTCTTACAATTCCTTATAATAGTGAACAAATAGATCAAGATCGTGAATGGATTAATAATATTTTAACAACATTTGATAATTTGCCAACAGTAATAATTACTCACTTTGATGATAATAATAAAAATATCACAAATGATTTTGTAAAAAAATATGATCAAGTATTTATGTTTATAGAAGGGCATGTAACATATCGTGATGCAAAGATTATTAATAATGATTATGGACATCCTGTTTTAAATACAATAGTTAATTATCAATTTGAGCCTTATGGTGGTAATGGAATAATTCGTTTGATGCAGTTTGATGAATTAAATAAAGAAATATCTTTTCAGTCTTATTCACCATGGGTACAAAAGAAAATGGATATATTAGATAATAAAATAGAAAATGATGGAATTTTAAATGATGATGAGAAAAAATTATTTCCTTTTGATAAGTTAAATATTACTCAAGATCCTAGTGATAATATAACTTTTGAATTTGATTTTACAGAAAGATTTAAAAACCTTGATAAAGTAGAACCAATTAATAGAGAAAATTTGGATAAAGAAATCAGTTTATCAAATAATTATGATTTATCACAATATCAAGATGGTAATGAAAAAGATAATTTTATTAATGCATTATCAAATGCAAAAAATATTCAAAAAGATTTAGATGAACAAGATAGTTTACTTACTCAAGAAATAGTTGACCAGGCATGTAAAACACTCGAAGAAGCACGTTTATCATTAATACCAATAACAAATAAAACTGCTTTAAAGATTGCAATTGATTTAGCTAATACAGTTACTGATAAAGATTTAGAAAATGTTATTCCTGTTGTAGTTGATGAATTCAAAGCAACAAGAGATGAAGCTAATGAAGTTTACAATAATGCAAGTGCCACTCAAGAAGAAGTAAACGTGGCATTTGACAGACTTGCAAGTGCAATGCAAAAATTAGAATTCTTTAAAGGAAATAAAACAGCATTAAAAGCATTTATTGATGATGTTACAGGATTAGATTTAACTAAATATACAGAAACTACATGGGCACAATTTAATGATGCATTAGTAGTGGCAAATGGTGTATATGAAGATGTAAATGCAATGCAACCAGAAGTAAATGAAGCATATACAAATTTAGTAACAGCATTCTTGAACTTAAGATTAGTTCCAGATAAGAGTCTATTAGAAGACTTGATTAATCAAGCAAATGGATTAAATGTTGCAAATTATACAAAAGCATTAGATGAAGCAAAAGTAGTATATGAAAATCCAAATGCAACTCAAGAAGAAGTAGCTAGTGCAAAAGCTACATTAGAAAAAGCAATCGATAGCTTAGAAGCAAATACAACAGTAGATAACACAGTAAAAACTCCATTAAATAATGGAGATACTACAAGTGTTAAAACAGGCGATGCAACTGATTTTACTTGTGTAACAACCTTAGGTGCTTCTGTAGTAGCGCTAGCATACTTAGCTGTAAGCAAAAAACGAAAAGAGGATTAAAAAATTATCTTAAAAGAAGAGTGTAAATTGTAAAATGAGCTCTGTTATTTGGATCTCTAAATAATGGAGGCTCATTTTAAATCTATACTTTTTATTTTGATTTCATTATAAAAAAGTTTAATTAAATAAACAAATAATTTAATTTATTAAAATTTTGATTGATTTTTAAATATTTATTATATATAATCTAGTTATGCAAAAGGTTATTTTTTTGCAAGAATTTTTGACCACTCATTAAATGAGCCAAAGCCATACGGACAGCTGGGTCAAATGCCGGATTGGCAACTTTGTTGCCTTATTGATAGAACGAAAGTTCAAATTTTATAAGTTGATATTTAGAAATAAATATTGAGTTGGTAACTATACAACCGTGTGCTAAGGCGCATCACACTTGTGAAACAATCAATAAGAGTAGTAAAAGTAATTCTTGCTATATAGACTCTAGAATT
This sequence comes from Thomasclavelia spiroformis DSM 1552, assembly GCF_025149465.1. Classification (NCBI taxonomy): domain Bacteria; kingdom Bacillati; phylum Bacillota; class Erysipelotrichia; order Erysipelotrichales; family Coprobacillaceae; genus Thomasclavelia; species Thomasclavelia spiroformis. Next base: position 98,564 of record NZ_CP102275.1, read on the forward strand.
AAAAATATTTTTAATTAGTCTGTTATATTGTATTGATACTCAAGTGGGAGCACCTGCTTGAGTTTTTTTGTAAAGAAGGGAAAATAAAATGAATGAGAAGTTAAAATTGTATGGTTTCAATAATTTAACTAAATCTTTAAGCTTTAATATCTATGATGTTTGTTATGCTAAAAGTCAACGTGAGCAAAAAGATTATATTGCTTATATTGATGAACAATATAACTCCAAACGTTTGACTGATATATTATATGAAGTAGCCAAGATGATTGGTGCTCATGTATTAAATGTATCGAAGCAAGATTATGATCCTCAAGGTGCAAGTGTTACCATGCTTTTAGCTGAAAATAATATGTTAGAAAGTCGTCAGGATGAAATGGAAGAAGTAGATGATCGAATTATTTTAGCTCATTTAGATAAAAGTCATATTACAGTACACACATACCCAGAATATCATCCCGAAACTAGTATTGCGACTTTTCGCGTAGATATTGATGTCTCTACTTGTGGAGAAATTTCACCGTTATCAACATTAGATTTTTTAATTGGTAGTTTTGATTCAGATATTATTACGATGGATTATCGAGTACGTGGCTTTACTCGAGATATTAAGGGGAAAAAATTATTTATGGATAATCCGATGTCTTCAATACAACAATTTATTGATCCAAAAATATTAAATAAGTATGACGCAACTGATATTAACATGTATCAAGCCAATTTATTTCATACAAAGATGTTGATTAAAGAAATTGACTTACAAAATTATTTATTTAAAACAGATATATATGAATTACCTCCAAAAGTGAGGTTGGAGATAACTAATAACTTACGTCAAGAAATGATTGAAATTTATAGTGGAAGTAATATTTTTTAGGAGGCTACAATGAAATTAGATCAAAGTAGAATGCCCATCTATGAGGCATTACAGCAAATGAAACGAGATCGTTTAGTACCTTTTGATGTTCCAGGACATAAACATGGTAAAGGAAATCCTGAATTAACTAATTTTTTAGGTGAAAAATGCATGAGTGTTGATGTTAATTCAATGAAACCATTAGATAATTTATGTCATCCAGTTTCAGTAATTAAAGAAGCTGAGCAATTAGCAGCTGATGCCTTTAATGCAGCCCATGCATTCTTTATGGTTGGAGGAACGACATCATCAGTACAAAGTATGATCATGGCCAGTGTTAAAGCCGGAGAAAAAATTATTATGCCACGAAATGTTCATCGTAGTGCAATTAATGCGATGATTCTAACTGGTGCGATTCCTATTTATGTAAATCCTGAAGTTGATAAGCGTTTAGTAATTTCATTAGGTATGTCAATTGATCAAGTAAAACAGGCAATTATTGATAATCCTGATGCTAAAGCAATTTTAGTTAATAATCCAACTTATTATGGGATTTGTTCAAATTTAAAAGAAATTGTTAGATTAGCTCATGAACATAACATGTTGGCGTTAGTTGATGAAGCTCACGGAACCCATTTTTATTTTAGTGATGATTTACCAATGTCAGCAATGGAAGCAGGAGCTGATATGGCAAGTGTTAGTATGCATAAATCAGGTGGTAGTTTAACTCAAAGTTCATTCTTGTTATTGGGACCTAATGTAAATGCTGATTATGTTCGTCAGGTTATTAATTTAACCCAAACAACTAGTGGTTCTTATTTATTAATGGCAAGTTTAGATATGTCACGTAAAAATCTAGCTTTAAATGGTAAAGAAATTTTTAGTAAAGTAAAACGTTTAGCACATTATGCTCGTGAAGAAATCAATCAGATTGGTGATTATTATGCTTATTGCAAAGAATTAATCAATGGTGATAGTGTTTATGATTTTGATGTTACTAAATTGTCTATTTTTACTTTAGATGTTGGATTAGCGGGTATTGAAGTATATGACTTATTGCGTGATGAATATGGTATCCAAATTGAATTTGGTGATATTGGAAATGTATTAGCTTATATTTCAGTTGGAGATAGTGAAGCTAATATTGAGCGTTTAGTTGGAGCACTTTCAGAAATTCGTAGAAGATTTAAAAAAGACCGTAGTGGGATGCTTGATCATGAATATATTAATCCGGAAGTAGTTATTTCGCCACAAGCTGCTTTTTATGGTGAAAAAGAATCATTGCCATTAATGCAAAGTGTTGATCGAGTTTGTAGTGAATTTGTGATGTGTTATCCGCCAGGGATTCCAATTTTAGCACCAGGAGAAAAAATAACTAAAGAAATTTTAGATTATATTCAATATGCTAAAGATAAAGGTTGTTTTATGACCGGACCAGAAGATATGGAAATAAATAATCTTAATGTTTTAAAGGAAGAGGTGAAATAATGGAATTGTGGTTTAGTGAAAGACATACTAAAGGTGTTAAGTTTTCGATTAAAGTTGATCGTCAGTTGTTTAGTGGTCATAGTGAATTTCAAAGAATTGATATATTTGATTCTAAAGAGTTTGGACGTTTTTTAGCATTAGATGGTTATATGATGTTAACAGAAAAAGATGAATTCATTTATCATGAAATGATTGTTCATGTTCCTATGGCAGTACATCCTAATGTAAAAAAAGTTTTAGTTATAGGTGCCGGTGATGGTGGTGTGATTCGTGAATTATGCCGTTATGAAACAATTGAAACAATTGATATGGTAGAAATTGATGAATTAGTTGTTGAGGTAAGTAAAAAATATTTACCAACTACAGCATGTTGTTTTGATGATCCGCGATTAAATATATATTATCAAGATGGCTTAAAATTTGTTCGTACTAAAGAAAATGAATATGATTTAATTATTGTTGATTCAACAGATCCATTTGGACCAGGTGAAGGACTTTTTACAAAAGAATTTTATGGGAACTGCTTTAAAGCATTAAATGAAACGGGAATTATGGTAAATCAGCATGAAAGTCCATTTTATCAAGATGATGCTGTTGCAATGCAACGTGCTCATAAACGAATTGTTGAAAGTTTCCCAATTTCTAGAGTATATCAAGCGCATATTCCAACTTATCCTTCAGGACATTGGTTATTTGGTTTTGCTTCCAAAAAATATCATCCAATCAAGGATTTTCAAAAGACAAAATGGAATGCTCGGGGAATGCAAACTAGATATTATAATACCGGAATACATGTAGGAGCATTTGCTTTGCCAAATTATGTTGAGGAGTTACTTAGAGATGTGGAATAAAAATATTGAAACTTTTATTGGTTTAGACGCTTCTTTTGAAGAAGCAAGTTGTGTAATTTTTGGGGCTCCAATGGATAGTACTACATCCTATCGCCCAGGAACCAGATTTGCTTCAAGTGCGATCCGTAAGGAATCTTTTGGTATCGAAACCTATAGTCCTTATCAAGATAAAGATTTAGAAGATATTAGTGTTTTCGATGGTGGTGATTTAGAATTGCCATTTGGAAATCCTCGTAAAGCCTTAGATATGATTAAAGAGACAACTAAAAAAATTATCGATGCTAATAAACTGCCATGTATGATTGGTGGTGAACATTTAGTTAGTTTAGGGGCTATTGAAGCTGTATACGAAAAATATCCTGATTTACGAATTATTCACTTTGATGCCCATACTGATTTACGTGATGAATATCTTGGAGAAAAATTATCTCATGCTTCAGTAATTAGAAGAGCTTATGATTTAGTTGGTGATCATAGAATTTATCAATTTGGTATTCGTAGCGGTGAACGAACTGAGTTTTATTGGGCTAAAGAACATACATTTTTAAATAAATTTAATTTTAATAATTTAGAACTAGCAATTAAAGAAAGTCAAGGGTATCCAGTCTATTTTACAATTGATCTTGATGTATTAGATCCTAGTGTTTTTCCAGGAACTGGAACACCAGAAGCAGGTGGTGTTAATTTTCATGAGTTATTAGATGCAATCATTAAAGTAAGTTCATTAAATGTAGTAGCGATGGATATTAATGAACTATCACCAATTTATGATTCAAGTGGCGCTTCAACAGCGATAGCTTGTAAAGTATTAAGAGAATTATTATTAGCAATGAATAAAGGAGAGAAATAAATGAAAAGAACATTAATTATTGGTTGTGGTGGAGTTGCCTCAGTTGCAATTCACAAATGTTGTCAAAATAGCGAAGTATTTGAAGAAATTATGATTGCTTCAAGAACAAAAAGTAAATGCGATAAATTAAAAGAAGAATTACAAGATAAAACAAAAACAATTATTCATACAGCTAAGGTTGATGCTAATAACGTTGATGAATTAGTAGCATTAATGCAAGACTTTAAACCAGAAGTAGTTTTAAATCTAGCATTACCATATCAAGACTTAAAAATTATGGATGCTTGTTTAATTGCTGGATGTCATTATATTGATACTGCAAATTATGAACCAGAAGATACTGCTAAATTTGAATATAGCTGGCAATGGGCATATCGTGAAAAATTTGAAAGAGCAGGATTAACTGCGATTTTGGGGTGTGGATTTGATCCAGGGGTTACTGGTGTGTTTAGTGCGTATGCTTTAAAACATGAGTTTGATGAAATTAATTATATTGATATTTTAGATTGTAATGGTGGTGATCATGGTTATCCATTTGCTACAAACTTCAACCCAGAAATTAACATTCGTGAAGTTTCAGCTAATGGAAGTTACTTTGAAGATGGTCATTGGGTTGAAACAAAACCAATGGAAATTAAACGTGAATATGATTTTGCTCAAGTTGGTAAAAAAGATATGTATTTATTACACCACGAAGAATTAGAATCACTTGGTCTTAATATTCCAGGAATTAAAAGAATTCGTTTCTTCATGACATTTGGCCAAAGCTATTTAACACATTTAAAATGCTTAGAAAATGTTGGAATGACATCAATTGAACCAATTGAATTTGAAGGAAAACAAATAATTCCATTACAATTTTTAAAAGCAGTTTTACCAGATCCGGCTAGTTTAGGACCACGTACTGTTGGTAAAACAAATATCGGATGTATTTTCCAAGGTAAAAAAGATGGTGAATATAAAAAATATTATTTATATAACGTATGTGATCATCAAGAATGTTATAAAGAAGTTGGTTCACAAGCAGTTAGTTATACAACCGGTGTACCAGCGATGATTGGAGCTATGTTATTGTTACAAGGTAAATGGAAAAAAAAGGGTGTTTATAATGTTGAAGAATTTGATCCAGATCCATTCATGGATGCTTTAAATAAATGGGGATTACCATGGATTGAAGATCGTAATCCAGTATTGGTGGACTAATGAAAACGCCGTATTATTTAATTGATGAAGAACTTTTGAAAAAAAATCTAAAAGTTCTTCATTATGTAAAAGAAAAAACAGGATGTAAAATTTTGTTAGCTCAAAAATGTTTTTCAATGTTTAGTGTTTATCCTTTAATTAGAAAATATTTAGATGGAACAACAGCAAGTGGTTTATTTGAAGCAAAATTAGGATATGAGGAAATGAAAAAAGAAAATCATGTTTATAGTGCTGCTTATCGTGATGATGAAATTGAAGAAATTATGAATATATGTGATCATGTTGTTTTTAATTCATTTAATCAATGGGCTAAATATAAAGAACTTGCTAAAAAGACGAACACTTCATGCGGAATTAGAATTAATCCAGAATGTTCTACTCAAGTAGGTCATGAAATTTATGATCCGTGTGCAAAATATTCAAGAATGGGTGTAACTTTAGAAAACTTCCAAGAAGATTTATTAGATGGAATCGAAGGTTTACATTTTCATACTTTGTGTGAACAAAATAGCGATGATTTAGTTACAACAATAAAAGCGGTTGAAGAGAAATTTGGAAAATATTTATATCAGATGAAATGGCTTAATTTTGGTGGTGGGCACCATATTACTCGTGATGATTACGATCTTGAAACATTGATTAATGTAATTAATGAAATTAAAGAAAAATATCAGGTACAAGTATATTTAGAGCCAGGTGAAGCAGTTGCATTAAATGCGGGATTTTTAGTATCAAGCGTTTTAGATATTATTAATAATGGTATCGTTATTGCAATTATGGATACGTCAGCTGCTTGTCATATGCCTGACGTTTTAGAAATGCCATATCGTCCTGATATTATTGATAGTGATAAGCCAAGAGTTAAAAAGTATACATATCGTTTGGGCGGTCCAACTTGTTTAGCTGGTGATGTTATTAGTGATTATTCTTTTGATCAGCCATTAAAAATTGGTCAACAATTATGGTTTAAAGATATGGCAATATATTCAATGGTAAAAAATAATACTTTTAATGGAATGAATTTACCTAGCATTGTTTTAAAACAAGGTGATAAATTAAAGGTAATTAGAGAATTTGGTTATGATGATTTTAAAAATAGATTGTCGTAATTTATCTAATTGTTTAAAAAAAGATTGTTTTGTAAATAAACTAAAGTATAATTATATGCTAGGAGGATGTTTATGAAAAAAATAACAATTATAATAATGGCGTTGTTTTTAATATGTGGATGTACATCAACAAATACAAATAAAGAAAAAAAAGATAAAGCTGCAATTGTAGAATTAAATCCTAATAAAGGAGCAGTAAAGAAAATACCAATGCAAGATGTTTTAGATAAAATGGAAAGCAAAGAAACATTTGTAGTTATGTTATCACAAACATATTGCAATGCATGTTTAAGTTTCTTTATGGAAACAGATGATTACACTAAAGAAATTGGTTTAACATTATGGGATATTATTTTAGATGATGAATCCACTAGTGAAGAAGAAAACTTAAAAATAACTAATGAAAAATTTGGACATTTTTCAGCAACACCATCTATTTACTATGTTGAAAAGGGGAAAGTAAAAGATTCGCTATGTTCTGATAAAGAAAAAGTGAACTTAGAAAACTATAAAAAATTCTTAATTAAAAATGGAATTGTTGAAAAATAATAAGAATCGTAATATTTATTACGATTCTTTACTTAGAATATCGTTGTTTTATATATTTTAAATATGCTATATTAAATATAGTTTAAAAAAATGAAAGGAAAAGTCATCGATTGATGATATAGAAAGTAAAGTGAAAAAGACAGTTTATTTGTTATTATGTTTAATGCTATTACTTACAGGATGTGGTTCATCAAAAGTAGTCCCTGATAAAAAAATGATTTTAAATCAAGAAAGTACAGTAGATGATCAAATTTTCAAATCAGAAGTTATAATAGAGTATGATAGTGATAGCAAAAAAGTAGCAAAAGGTAAATTTTCAGTAAAATATGAAAATATTGCTAAGACAGAAACAAACGGTAATATTTTAACAGAGCTTAATAATCGCTATACAATTATTGAGCAGTTAGAAGGTGTGAAAGCATCAGGTGATGCTACAGAAACAAGCTTTGGCTTTGAAGAAGAATGGGATTATAATATTGTTAATATTCAAGAAGCTTTAAGAGCAGATGAACAACAGAAAAATTTTGTAGAAAATGGTGAATATTCTTTAGATAAAATTAAAGAATATTATGAAAAGCAAGGATATACTTGTAAGGAAAAGGATTTAAAATAGGTTATTGAGTAATTAAGATAAAATGACGTCTAATTTGTTGTTTTATCTTTTTTTGTTAATATAATGTGAAAAGATGTTAAAATATATTTTTTCATTTTTAATTAATAATTTATAAAAAGTAATGAAAAGGTTTACAAAAATATAAAGGGAGGGTATATTGATATTGACTATAGGTATTTTCTAATTGAGTTTTGTAAAATTAAGGGGAGATATAATGCTTGATTAGTTAAAATACTATAGATTTTTAGGAAGAAGGAGGACATATGAAAAAGCTATTAAAAATACTGTTAGTGTTAGTTATTTCTTTACCAGTTATAGTTTTTGGAACTGCAGATAATAATCCAGTTTCTGCGCTAATAAGTGGTGATTATGCTTATGAGTTAATTGATGATAATTCAGTTACCATTATAAACTATGGTGGTGATGAAAAAAACTTAACTATTCCAAGTAAAATCGATGGAAAAACAGTTAAAAAAATTGGTTATGGTGCTTTTGCAGAATGCAAAAGTATAGAAACACTTGTGATTCCAGAAACTATTATAACAATAGGCGATTATGCATTTTCACAATGTAGTCAATTATCTAAAATAACTATTCCAGATTCTGTAGTTGCTTTAGGTCAATATTCGTTAGCTGGATGTAGTAGTTTAACAAGTGTAGAAATTCCTAACGGTATAAGTGCGATATCTTATGCAACATTCTTTGATTGTACTAATTTAACAGATGTTGTAATTCCAGAAGGAATAAAGACAATTGGAGGAATGGTATTTGGAAATTGTCGAGCTTTAGCTGATATTAACTTTCCTACTACATTAACTTCAATTGGGGGAAATGCGTTTTTAAATTGTACAGGATTAAAAAGTATTACTGTATCAGAAGGTGTAACATCTCTTGGATCAGGAATTTTCCAAGGATGTTTAAATTTAAGTGAAATTAATTTACCTAATACATTAGTTGGAATTGGACAAAGTGCATTCCAAGATTGTATTAGTTTACAAAGTATCGTTATACCAGAGAGTGTTACCGGTATTGGATATGCTGCATTTACTGGATGTTCATCATTAACTGATGTAAATATTCCAAGTCAGGTTACTAGTATTAGAAATGCGACTTTTAGTGGATGTTCATCTCTAGAAGAAATAAATATTCCTAGTACAATTACTTCATTAGGAGAAAATGTATTTAGTGGATGTGTTAGTTTAAAGAACATTGTAATTCCAGATTCTGTAACAGAAATTGGAGCATCTACATTTAGTAATTGTAGTAACTTAGTAGATGTAAAATTACCACAAAATCTCAATCGTATCAGTGCAAATTTATTTAGATATTGTGATAGTATTGAAACAGTAGTAGTACCAAATGGTGTAATTGCTGTTGATGATACAGCATTTGCAGATTGTATGAATTTAAAAAGTGTAACTTTCCCAAATACAATTAAAGCTTCAGAAAATGAAGGTAATGGTATTGGTAGCCGTGTTTTCTCAAATTCCCCTAAAGTAGTAGCTTCAGTAATTGAAGGCTCTGTAGCGCATACTTATATGAGAAGAAATGGTTATAAATTTACACTAATTACAACTGGAATAAACTTAGATAAACCAGAATTAAAATTAAATGTTAATGATGCATCTAAATATGTAGTAATTTTATCACCATATAAAGTTGTTGATAATACATCATTAACATGGCAATCAAATAATCCAGGTATAGCTTCTGTAGATGCAAATGGTGTGGTAACAGGTATTACTGAAGGTAAAGCAACAATTACTGTAAAAAGTGGGAATGGACTTAGTGCAAGTAGTGAAGTAACTGTTACAAACATTAGTGCACCAATAACTAATGTATCATTAAATTACAGTAATTTAGAACTTAGAAAAAATAGTTCACAAGGACTAAGAGCAACAATTACGCCTAAAGAAACAACTGATGATAAAACATTAACATGGGAGTCAAATAATCCCGAAGTGGCAACAGTAAGTTCAACTGGAGTAGTAACAGCAAGAAAGCCTGGAAATGCTACAATTACTGTTAGAACTAGCAATGGATTAACTGACACATGTAATGTAACAGTAGTTAGTCAAATTACATCAGTTCATTTAAATCTTACTGCAATTACCTTGGATGAAGGAGTTTCTCAAACATTAAGAGCAACAATTAATCCAAGCGATACAACTGATGCTAAAACATTAACATGGAAATCAAGTAATGAATCAGTAGCAACAGTAGATCAAGAAGGAAAAGTAACAGCAGTTAAAAATGGTTTTGCAACAATTACTGTAACGGCAGTAAATGGAAGAAGAGCGGAATGTAAAATAACAGTAAATAAACCAAGTGAAAACGTTCCAATTATAAGTGTAGGTTTAAACAAAGAAACATTAACACTAGAAGAACAACAAGCTGAAACACTGGTAGCAACAATTAATCCAAGTGAAACAACTGATGATAAAACATTAACATGGAAATCAAGTAATGAAGAAGTAGCAGCAGTAGATTCACAAGGAAAAGTAACAGCTGTAAAAGAAGGTGTAGCAACAATTACTGTAACAACAACAAATGGAAAAGAAGCAACATGTAAAGTTACAGTAACAAAAAAACCAGTACCAATCGAAAGTGTAAGTTTAAACAAAGAAGCATTAACACTAGAAGAACAACAAGCTGAAACACTGGTAGCAACAATTAATCCAAGTGAAACAACTGATGATAAAACATTAACATGGAAATCAAGTAATGAAGAAGTAGCAACAGTAGATTCACAAGGAAAAGTAACAGCTGTAAAAGAAGGTGTAGCAACAATTACTGTAACAACAACAAATGGAAAAGAAGCAACATGTAAAGTTACAGTAACAAAAAAACCAGTACCAATCGAAAGTGTAAGTTTAAACAAAGAAGCATTAACACTAGAAGAACAACAAGCTGAAACACTGGTAGCAACAATTAATCCAAGTGAAACAACTGATGATAAAACATTAACATGGAAATCAAGTAATGAAGAAGTAGCAACAGTAGATTCACAAGGAAAAGTAACAGCTGTAAAAGAAGGTGTAGCAACAATTACTGTAACAACAACAAATGGAAAAGAAGCAACATGTAAAGTTACAGTAACAAAAAAACCAGTACCAATCGAAAGTGTAAGTTTAAATAAAACAACTTTAACTTTAAAAACTGGTGTGGCTGAAACATTAGTAGCAACAATTAATCCAAGTGAAACAACTGATGATAAAACATTAACATGGAAATCAAGTAATGAAGAAGTGGCAACAGTAGATTCACAAGGAAAAGTAACAGCTGTAAAAGAAGGTGTAGCAACAATTACTGTAACAACAGTAAACGGAAAAGAAGCAACATGTAAAGTTACAGTTTTAAATGCAACTGCCTTAGAAGATGCAATTGATAGAGCAGAAGCTATTGATGGAAGTACATATACAGTAGATAGCTACAGTGCTTTACAAACTGTAATTGTAAGTGGAAAAGCTGTTCTTGAAAGTGCAACAGCAACTCAAGATGATATTGATTTAGCAACTGGAGCAATTGTAACAGCAATTGATAACTTAATTGAAAAAGCATCTCAAGATTTATTAGCTTCATTAACAGCTAAACTTGATGAATGTAAAGCAATGGAAGATAACTATACTTCAGAAGAATTTGCACAATTAAAAGCTATCATTGTTGAAGTAGAAGCATTATTGAAAACTGATCCAAATAATATAGCTGCTACTGATGCGCTAGCAGCTTTAGAAAAATTAACTGAAGCAAGTGATGCATTATATTTAAGCTCTGCGTTAAAAGAATTAGGTATTACAGTTGAAGAGGCTAAAAAAATATTAAATGGTGATTTAAGTGAATATACTGAAGCAAGTGTAACAGCATTAAAGAATGCATTACAAACTGCAGAAGATTTAATAAATGCTGGAAGCAAAAATATTGAGCTAATAAAACAAGCTAATGAAGATTTAAAAGCTGCAATTGATAATCTTAAAGAAATTACAACAGATGTAAATAAATCATCATTAAAATCTGCAATAGCTCTTGGTGATCGCATGATTGAAAATATTAATAATTATCGTCCTGCAACAGTTGAAGGATTTGAAGAATTATTACAAAGAGCTAAAGATGTAAATAATAGTGCAACAGCAACTCAAGATGAAATCAATAAAATTACTGAAGAGTTAGTTATTGCAATTTTAAATGCAAGATTAGATCCAAGTAAATAATTAAGATTAAGGGGCAGAGAATTTATTTTCTGCTCTTTTTTCATTAAATAATTGATATAATAAATGTAAAGTAAACTAGTCGCCAGATTTCTGGTGAACTATTAACATATCTGATAAGAAATGATATAATTTAATTAAAGTTAGAATTGATAAAAGATTTATCAAAGTTAACAAAATATAAGCGTATACTTTGGTCTTGAATGTTTAAGTATTATTTTTAATCTATTATTCAAGAAAGGGGAGAGGCAAAGTATTACGAACATATTACAGAATGGAATCTAATACCACAACATATCAAAAAAGATTTAATGCTACGCTATATTTGTTAAATAAAATAAAGAAAAGGGGAAATTAAAAATGATAAAAAAAATAATGGCGTGTATTTTATCGCTAGCAATGATTTGTTGTACATGTATTAGTGCAAAAGCTTTAGAACCAGATGAACCATCTGTACCGATCGATTCTTCTAAATTCGTTATTATGTCTGAGGGAGACAGTAATTATGTTGGTGTTTCGGTATCGTATATTGAGCATAATTTTTCTGCAACTAGACTAGATGATGGGAGAGTTAATCTTAAAATTAATGAAACTTTCCATTCAGTAAGAGGTTATTATGAACATTTAGCTACTGATAGTACAGGAAAATATTTTTTACCAAATAGAAATACACCTTTCTATACCTATGAATTATCTCCTCATAGTTATGAAACAAATCTTAGAGCAGATACAGTTTCTGATGATGGATATATATATTTAAAGTTTGCTCTTGCTCCTGTAGGTGGAGATACACAGTTGTGTACAACATATTATAAAATACCTGTAAAATAAAATATTGATATGAAATAAGAGCTAACAAATATCATTGTTTGTTAGCTCTTAAAAGTGTGCCACGCATGGCATAAGACTAGGTGGTGAAAGTCCACTGTGGGGGTTTCGTACTACCAACCACTAGCTAAAGACAAGGTATCCACCGTAAGGTGTGAACGGGAGGAAGTCGGAGGCAAAGTCCTGACCCAAGGAACACGAACTATTTTAGGCATATGCTTATCGGATGAGATTGCTTTACAAATCAAAGTCCAATAGTACGACGGAATAAGCGGTGTAAAGATAGTGGGTACATGGGATGAAAGTGTTATGTTGGTACTATGTCAAGATTTCGGACCACATAAATGTAAGAAATTTAATTAATTGATACTAATTAAATAATCATGCTCATATTCATTAGGTGATTTATAATCACAATGTGAATGTACTCTTATTGTATTATAAAATCCTTCTATGTATTCAAATACCAGCTTATATGCATGATTATAATTTATAATCTTAAATCTGTTCAGCCATTCCCTTTTTATCAATGCATGATATGATTCTATACACGCATTATCCCACGGTGTTCCTTTTTGTGAATAGCTTCTTTTCATCTGCTTAGTTAATCTTTTGTATTTCTTCGATGTATAGTGCACTCCGCGATCTGCATGGATTACTATTGGTTTTGCGCTTTTTCTTCTTTTTTTAGCTGTTTCCAGACATTTTAATACTTCATCTACTTCTAATGTTTTGCTTAATGTCCATGCTATTATTTTTCTTGAATAGAGATCCATTATACTGGTTAAATATACAAATCCTTCATCTGCTGTCCAGATATATGTTATATCAGTACACCATGCCTGATTTGGTGCTTTTGGATTAAAATCTCGGTTTAGAATATTTTTTAGTTTATTTGAAAAATCACAGTCTTTTGTTGTTATTGTATATGGTTTGATATAATGAGCTTTAATATTGTTTTCCCTCATTATGTTTCCTACATATTTTTCACTTATTTTTTCTCCCTCTTTTTTTAGTATTTCAGTTATTTTAGGAGCTCCATATATTTCTTTTGAATCCTTATAGATTTTCTTGATTCTTTCTGTGATTCTAGCTTTTCTGATTTTTTGTTTACATGGTTTTCTTTTCAAATATTCATAATATCCTGATTTACTCAGTTGTAATTTTTTTAGCATACCGGTAACTGAAGTCTGTTTATCTTTTTTAGATTTTTCTTTTATCCTTTTATAAAGATCCTGCTTAGTTAATTGCCCAGTATGCCAATAGCCTTTTTTAGGACTTCTAAAGCATCCTGTGTATCTTTCAGTTCTTTTTTTAATCTGGCAATTTCTTTAGCTTCGTCACTTGAATAATTACCGCTTCCTCTTGAATTAATTACGCCGTCATTACTACTGGCATCTTTAAGCCATTTATGAACAGTGCTATCAGCAATACCAAACTGTTTAGCTATAGCTACTTTAGATTCATCAGGATGTTCTAAAACATATTGAACAACTCCCTGTTTAAATTCATCTGTAAATGTTGGTTTAGTCATCATCATATACCCCTTTTCTATTTTTGATTTAAGCTTATGACATTGTATCATATACTAGCTAGTTCTTCCATTTAACTGGTACAGTTTTTATTCTAGCATCAATATATTTAGGTCCAGTTAAATAGAGAAATGTCAGTAAAATAACAACAGTATTGATTAATACGGATAATAGATGTAACCTATATTAATCAATAATCAAATTATAAATAAGGGGTAGAGTTATATGGCTAAAAAGAAACAAATCGATAAACAATTTAAAATTGATGCTGTTAATTATAGGAAGCATCATCCTGAACTTACCATGGCTGAAGTAGCTAATAATCTTGGAATCTCATTAAGTTCTATTCATCGCTGGATCAAAGAATATTCATCAAACAGCGATGATGAAAGCAAGGTATTTAGAGGTTCTGGTAATTATTCCAGTGATGATGCAAAAGAACTAGCAAGATTAAAAAAAGAAAACAGGGATTTAAGAGATGCTGTTGAAATATTAAAAAAAGCTATGAACATTCTCAACAGCCAGTAAGTATTCTTTATAGAGCATTGGACGAATATATTGATAAAGATGCTGATTCTAATAAGGTTTCGATTAGAGCAGTAACCAGAATATTAAATATTTCCAGAAGCGGTTTTAAATCATGGAAGCATCGTAAAAAATCCCATCAGCAATTGCACAAAGAACGAATCAAAGAAATGATTCTAACTATTTATCATGAAAACAAAGAAATTTATGGAGCACCAAAAATCATCTATATCCTGCGGCAAAAAGGAATAAAGATAAGCATGAAAACAGTCAGTAATTATATGCGTGAGATGGGAATAAAAGCCTGCTATATAAAACACTGGACAAAAACAACGATTTCTAAAAATTACACTGCAGATTTAAAAAATCTGCTTAAAAGAGAATTCAATCCAGACAGGCCAAATGCTTTCTGGTGTACAGACATAACCTATATCTGGACCTATGATGAGGGTTTTGTTTATTTAACAAGTGTAATGGATTTATATTCAAGAAAAATCATATCCTGGGTATTAACTAAAGATATGAAAGCCGAATCGGTAATAGAAGCAATAAATATTGCAAAAGCACGAAGAAATATTGAAAAACCGCTTGTGATCCATAGCGATCGTGGAGTGCAGTTTACAAGTGAAGAATATCAAAAAATAACGATGAAAATGGAAAGAAGCTATTCAGAAAAGGGAACTCCATGGGATAATGCGTGTATAGAATCGTTTCATTCACTGATAAAAAGAGAATGGCTAAATCGATTCAAAATAATGGATTATAGACAAACATATCAATTAGTATTTGAGTATATTGAGACATTTTATAACACAGTAAGAATTCATAATCATTGCGGTTATATGAGTCCAAATAATTATGAATCAGAATTTTTCAAATGTAGAAGTTAAATAGAAAAATTTCTATTTAACTGGTACTTTTTCTTGACATAGTACCAATAAGGGAAATTACCAAAAGAAATAGACCAATAACAAGTAAACAACTTGTAAAAGAACTTGAAATGTTTATAAGCGGATGGGTCAATTATTATAAGATAGCTGATATGAAGAAATATCTTAAAGAAGTTGACTCATGGATAAGACGAAGAATAAGAATGATATATTGGAAAAGATGGAAATTGGTAAGAACGAAGTATAGGAATATACAAAAGCTAGGTATCAATAAAAGTAAGGCATGGGAATGGGCAAACACAAGAAAAAGCTACTGGCACATAGCCAATAGCTTCATACTCTCTAGAACACTAACAAATGAGGTATTAAAAATATACGGATTTATAAGTACACTAGATTATTACAACTCTATAAACTTATGAAACGCCGTGTAGGGAACCCTACGCACGGTGTTGTGAAAGGGGCGAAAGATTATAATTCTTAGCCCCTATTCAATTGTAAAAATTTGTATTTTTTAATAAATAAATGTAATCATTTACATTTATTTAAATAGTTAATAAATGAAAATACTTATTATCTTAAATAGTGCATGATTAATAGGTGATTAAGTAAATAAATAATGTACACTGCAAGATGTTTATAATATATTAGTTCATATATAGGTTAAATCTAATTTTATACGATATATTCAGGATATTTTACTATTTTGATGGGAATGAATGTATGTAAAAATCGAAAAAATTTAAATTATGTTAAATTATTTGAGCGTTTTTACTAAATTGTGTAAAAGTGCAAATTTATTTTTAAAAATTTTAAATACTATTCACTAGTTTTGATATATTATTATAGAGGATAATGAAACCCATTACATTTGAGGTATGCAATTATCGCATCAGTTTGCTGTTAAGATAACGCAGTGACTGAAGTATCACTTTTCTATTGATAAAAGTTTATGTAATAAGTATTTATACTATACTTAAATCTATTATAAGAAAGGAGATGTTAAAAACTAAAATTTATTATAAAGCTATGTTATAAGAGAAATGTAAATTCATGGGATTTAGAGAAAGGGGATATAAGATGAATAAAAAGACATTTCACAAAATTAGTGTTTGGTCATTAGCTGCGATGATGTCACTTTCAACAATTAGTACAACTACTATTGGTTTATCGGCTAAAAATGCACTAAATGATCAAATCAGTACATTAGAGGTTGATGAAGCTGGTTATAATGTGTTAGGTGCGGTTACATCTGCTGTGGTTGATGGCAATAAAGTTGATTTAACTATTAGAACAGGTGAAAAAATTCGTTTTACATTCTTAGAACAAAATGTATTTAGAATGTATATGGCTCCTGAAGGAGAAGAGTTCCAAGAATATCCAACACCTAATGGAAGTGATCATACTGCAACTATTACAAATAAAACAGATGATCAATATAAAGCTGAATATGATGTAGTTCCTGAATTAACAGATGATGGAGATAAATATACTATTTCAACTGATAAAATTAAATTAGAAATAGTTAAAGAAACTTCATTAATGAAATTAATGAAAGCTGATGGAACAGTTGTATGGGAAGAAGCTGCACCATTAAAATATAAATCAGGAAGTACTGTTCAAACATTAAAAACTAATGAAAAAGAATATTTCTTTGGTGGAGGGACACAAAATGGTTACTTCTCACACAAAGGTAAATCTATCAAAATTGTAGCTACAAATACTTGGGTTGATGGATCAGTAGCCAGCCCTAATCCATTCTATTGGTCAACGGATGGTTATGGGGTTGTAAGAAATACATGGAAACCTGGTCAATACGATTTTGATTCAAAAGGTGACGGAACTGTTACAACTACTCATAATGAAAAAAGATTTGATGCTTATTATTTTGTAGATGATAGTGCTGAGGATATTTTAGGTGATTACTATGAATTAACTGGTACACCTGCTGAATTACCTGAATATGCTTCATATTTAGGGCATTTAAACTGCTACAACCGTGATTACTGGTTAGAAGTACCAGAAGGAACTAGCGGAGCAGTTAAATTAGGTGATAAATGGTATAAAGAATCACAATCTGATAATGGTGGAGTTAAAGAAACATTATTAGGTGGTAATACTACAGCTCAACAAGTTATTGAAGATCACAAAGCAAATGATATGCCTTTGGGTTGGTTTGCTCCAAATGATGGTTATGGTTGTGGTTATGGTCAAGCAGATACTCAAGCTGGAGATATTGATAACTTAAAAAACTTTGCTGATTTTGCAAAGGCAAATGGGGTTGAAACAGGGTTATGGACACAATCAAATTTATGGCCTGCTGATCCAAGTAACCCTCAAAAAGGTGAACGTGATATTTATAAAGAAGTTGAAGCTGGTGTTCATGCAACTAAAACCGATGTTGCTTGGGTAGGTCCTGCATACTCATTTGCTTTAAACGGTGTAAGTGTTGCTTATGATGCAATCGCTTCTAGATCTGGATTAAAACCAGCTATTGTTACTTTAGATGGTTGGGCAGGTACTCAACGTTATGGTGGTATTTGGACTGGTGACCAATCAGGAGGAAATTGGGAATATATTAGATTCCATATTCCAACTTATATTGGAACAGCTTTATCAGGTCAACCAAATGTAGGTAGTGACATGGATGGAATCTTTGGTGGAAGTAATAAAATTATTAACACACGTGATTTCCAATGGAAAGCATTCAGTACATATATGTTAGATATGGATGGATGGGGATCTAATCAAAAAACACCTTGGGCTTTAGGTGAAGATGTAACATCTATCAATAGAACTTATTTAAAATTAAAGGCTCAATTAATGCCATATATTAATACAATTTCACATGAAGCAACTGCTGAAGGTGGATTACCAATGATTAGAGCAATGTTCTTGGAAGAAGAAAATGCTTATACTTTAGGAACTGCTACTCAATACCAATATATGTGGGGAGATAATTTCTTAGTAGCACCAATTTACCAAAACACAGCTGCTGATGCAGAAGGAAATGATGTTAGAAATGATATCTATTTACCTGGAACAAGCGATGTATGGATTGATTATTTTACAGGAAAACAATATCGAGGTGGACAAGTATTAAATAACTTTGATGCTCCTATCTGGAAATTGCCATTATTTGTAAAAAATGGGTCAATCATTCCTATGTATGCAGAAAACAATAACCCTGAAGCAGTATCAGAAACAAATACAGATGGTCTAGATAGATCACAACGTATTGTTGAATTCTATCCATATGGTTCAACACAATTTGAAGCATATGAAGATGATGGTAAAACATTAGGTGGAGCATCTAGTAAAACTTTATTAACTTCTGATGTTAAAGATGGAATTGCTACTTTAAAAGCAGAAAAATCAGTAGGAAGTTATTCTGGAATGGTAAAAGAAAGATCTACTGAATTTGTAGTAAATGCTTCAAAAGCACCAACAAAAGTAACAGGTAATGTTGCTGGTAAAGATGTTGTATTTACAGCTGTTTCAACTCAAGAAGAATATGATGCGGCTAAAGGTAATGTATACTTCTATAATGAAAATCCTTCTGTAATTGTTAAAGATTATGCAACTGAGGGAACTAAATATGCTAATATTGAAGAAACAACAACACCAAAATTATATGTAAAATCTGCTGAAAAAGTAGATATTACTGAATATGACTTCACTGTAAATGTTGAAGGATTTGAAAACACTCAAGATTTAGGTGAAGATATTGAAGATTCATCAGTAGCTGTTCCTACAAACTTTGTAGAACAATCAAAAACAGATTCTGAAATTATTCTTGATTGGGATGATATGGAAGATGCGGTAAGTTACGATATTGAAGTAGATGGTACAGTATATAGAAATATTTTAGATTCTACTTATACACATAGTGGATTAAAATATTTAACTGATCATACATATCGTGTGCGTGCAGTAAGAGCTGATGGTCATTATTCTGCATGGTCTCAACCACTTAATATTCAAACTGATGATAATCCATATCGTAATGTGCCTAATTTTACTGCAGATTGGAGCTATGGAGATTCATGGGGAGATTTAGAAGATGCATTTGACCATAATACAAATACAATGTTCCACTCAACAAAAGCTGTAACTCCAGATCAAATGATGACATTAGACTTAGGAGCGGCTTATCAACTTGATAAATTGACTTACCAACCACGTATGGATAACAAAGGTAATGGTACTGTTACACGTATGGATGTCTATGCAAGTTTAGATGGTATCAATTATACAAAAGTATGGGATGGAAAAGAAAATGCTGCTTGGACATACTCAAGTAGTATGGAAGATCCAGATATTAAGGAAGTTACGTTAAATGGTGTAAAAGCACGCTACTTAAAATTAAGTGTTTTAGAATCAAAAGGTGGATTCTTCTCTGCTTCTGAAATTACACCATATAAATTAGATGGTACAAATGCTTGGGTTGTTGGTGATGTTAATAACTCAGGTAAAGTTGACAATAATGACTTAACATTCTATGAAAACTATGTTGGATTGAAACCAGTTGATAACGATTGGGAATATTCAACATTAGGAAATATTGATAATAACCAAATTATTGATGCCTATGATATTTCATTTGTATCTAGAATGTTAGGTGATGAACCTGTAAATCCTTCACAAGCTGCAAAAGGTGTTGAAGGTAAGATTGAAATAGTTCCTTCAAAAACAGATATTAAAGCTGGAGATGAAGTAACATTAGACTTTTATGGAATTGGTTTAAAGAACGTTAATGCATTTAGTGTTGAAATGCCGGTTGATACTGACTTATTTGAAGTAACTAATTTTGGTAGCGCCTCATTATCAACAGTATTTATGAGAAACTTCTCAAAAACTAGATTCCATAATGATGGTTCAGTTGATAACTATGTATGTTTCGCTAATGAAGGAACACAAGAATTAATTAACGGAACTGGAAGTCTTGCTAAAGTTACAATTAGAGCTACTCAAGATTTTAATTGGGATACAAAAGCTACACAAGCAATCGTAGTTGGTCAAGATTTATCAAAAGCTGATGCTTTGATTGATATTACACAAGAACCAACAGCTCCAGAAACAAAAGATGTCTTAGGATTAAATGATATCAAAGCTATTACATTTGATAATGATAAAAAACAAGGCATGGATGGTAGTGAATTATGGCAACAATCTAACTGGAAGGAATTATTATTTGATGGTGATAAATCTGGAACACTTGCAGAATTCAAATGGTATTTAAATACTTATCCTGAAGCTGGAGATATTGCTGAAGAAGTAAAACTTCCTACAGATATGAATTTTACATTTAATGAAGCAGAACCATTAAAAACAATTAAAGTTTATAACCGTGTAGGTGGTAACGGCTCTGTAACAAGTATTAAAGCAACTGCTTATGCTGGTGATACAGAATATGATTTAGGAACTATTAATGAAAATAGAGAAGTGTTTGAATTTACAGTTCCTAAAGAAGCTACAAATATCGATCGTGTAGTAATTACACCATTAACAAGTACTGGTACAGCTACTGGAACAACTACTGGTAGTGAAACAAACCGTATGTTATCATTACGTGAAATTGAATTTGAAACTGATAGTGCAGTAAAAGCTACAGGTATTGAATTCACTAAAGATAGTGCTGATAGTGTATACACAGGTGCGATTGCAGAAGTATCTGCTGTTGTAACACCAGATAATGCAAGTAATCCATTCTACGAAATTACAAGTAGTGATGAAACTATTGCAAAAGTAATTAAAATTCCAATGGAAGATAAATATATTTATGCAGTTCAAGGTATTAAAGAAGGAACAGTAACTTTAACTGCAACATCAGAAGATGGACAATTTACTGCTACTAAAGAATTTAAAGTTGTTGAAGGTGTAGATACGTCTGTATTACAAGGACAAATTGATAAGTTTGAAGATTTATATGAAAACTTATATACAGTTGAAAGTTATGCTAAAGTAAAAGGATTAGTTACTAGTGCAAAAGAATTAATTTCTTCAAAAGACGTAACTCAAGCTGCTGTTGATAAAATTACAATTGACATTGTTAATGCAATGAAAGAATTAGAATTCAAAGGTTCTAATACTGATCAACCATCTAGTCAAAACTTAATTCCTCAAAATACATTAAAACGTTATGATGAATCAAGTATGTCTGCTGCAGAAAAAGAAGATGCAAGTTATACAATTGATGGTAAAACAGATACAATTTGGCATTCAAATTACAATTCAAGTTATAAATTACCACAATATGTAACTATTGATTTAGGTGCTGTTTATGACTTAGAACAAGTTAATATGTTACCACGTCAAAATAGTCGTAATGGACATATTACACATTATCGTATTGAAGTAAGTACTGATGGAACTGCATTTACACCAGTTGTTGAAGGATATCTAGAAAATGATGGTAATTCATTGACTGATCCTGGTAAAGAAAAAGAAATTAAATTTGATACAACAAAAGCTCAATATGTAAGATTTATTGCAATCGAATCATTAGGTGATAGAAATAATGCATATGCATCTATCGCTGAATTAAACTTCTATGGAACTACTGAAAGTGGAGAAGTAGAAACAGTAAATAAAGCTGCATTAGAAGCAGCAGTAACTACTGCAAATGCACTTAAAGAACAAGGAGCATTAAACAATGTTATTCCTGCGGTAGTGGCAGAATTCAACGCAGCACTTGCAGAAGCTGAAGGAATTTTAGCTGACTCAAATGCTGATCAAGTTACAGTTGATGCTTCATTCTTCCGCCTTGCAACAGCTATTCAAATGGTAGACTTTGTAAAAGGTGACAAAACAGAATTAATAAAATTAGTTGAAGAATATAGTAAACTTGAAGAAAATAATTATACTACAGCTTCATGGGAAGTATTTAAAGGTGCATTAGATGCAGCAATCGCTGTTAGAGATGATGAAAATGCCTTAGAATATGAAGTAAAAGAAGCATTAAATAACTTAAAAGATGGATATGCACAATTAGTTGTTGTTGCTGATAAGACAGCATTACAAGCAATGGTAGATAAAGTTAATGGATTAGATGAAAAATTATATACAGAAGCATCATGGGCAAAACTTGCTGATCCAATGGCAAAAGCTAATGAAGTGCTTGCAAATAAAGACGCAACTCAAGATGAAGTAAATGCTGCTTATGAAGCATTAGTAAGAGCATATCTAGAATTGAGATTAATTCCAAATAAAGATTTATTAGAAGATTTAATTAATAAAGCACAAAGCTTTGAAGCTGCTAATTATACAGCTGATTCTTATGCAAACTTACGTTCTGCATTATTAGTTGCTCAATCAACATTAGCAAATGAAAGTGCTGATGAAGCTGCAGTTAAAGCTGCTGTAGAAGGATTACAAGCAAGCATTGATGCTTTAGTACCAGTTAGTGCAGACAATAATGTTGCTTCTGGTGATAAAGTAAATGCTGGTGATAAGACTGCTATTGCAACAGGTGATTCAACAAGTATGTTATCATCAATTGCTGGTTTAGCATTAGCATCTATTGCAATGTTCGGTGCAAAAAGAAGAAAAAAATCTAAATAATTAAAATAATCAATATTTTAAAGAAATAGATTTTATTTAGTAAAAAGGGGAATTGGATCTATGGAGATAATTCCTCTTTTACTTTATCTTTTATTTATGATAAAATATTTTGGAATGGAGTGTTTAATATGAAAAAGAAATCAGCGATATTATTTTATGTATTATCTGTTTTATTTTTAATCATAACTATATTTGTAACTGCATATGGTTGGATAAACTTAGCTAGTTCAGCACAACAAGCTGGAGTATCATTACTAGAACAATGGGTAGTGGTTGCTCAAACATTGTTAGCTACTTCTGGTGGTTTCCTTGCTTTTACATTTATCTTTTTAGGAATTGGTTTAATTTTAAATAAATTAGATAAATAGATAGAATTTGATGATTTATTAAGTAAATCATCTTTTTTTATTGTTTTGATATAAAAGTATAATAATTGCAAATATTTAATATTATGATATTATATGATTTAATTTATAGAATTGGGGTGCAGAAATGGAAATATTAATTGAACCGATTGAAGAATCATTAGTAACATTACCAATATTATTTATTGCCTGTTTGTTAGTTGAGTATCTATCAAATAAAGATATAACTAATAAAATCTTAAAATATGATAAAATAGGCCCATTTATTGGATCGATTGTAGGTTGTATTCCACAATGTGGTTTTTCTGTTGTTGCAGCAAAATTATATTCAATGAAATATCTTACAACTGGAACTTTACTGGCTATATTCATTGCTACAAGTGATGAGGCTTTAGCAATTTTAGCAATTCATCTTAATTTATGGAAAGTGCTAGTAATATTAATTATTGGTAAAATAGTATTAGGAACATTAGTAGGATTAATAGTTGATTATTTTGAACATAGAAATAGAGATGATTATGAATATTTGCAAATTGCGCCATGTGACTGTGGTTGTAAAGATGGAATAGTTGTACCAGCTTTAAAACATACATTTAATATTTTTGTCTTTATTTTATTAACAAATATAGTTTTTACTGTCCTAATTACATATATAGGTGAGGAAAATTTAAGTACGTTGTTGAAAACAAATATGCAATTTCAGCCTATTATTGCTGGATTAATAGGTTTTATTCCTAATTGTGCAGGTTCGGTAGTCTTAACGCAATTATATGTAAGTGGTGGTTTAAGTTTTGGAGCATTATTTACAGGTTTAACTACAAGTGCTGGGGTAGGAACATTAGCATTATTAAAATATAGTGATAATAAAAAAATTTCCTTTAAAATATTAATTATTTCATATTTAGTTGCTTTAGCAGCTGGTTATATAATTTCAATTTTAGGATTTTAGTAGTATGTTTATTTTTATTTTGGTGATAATAAATTATAGAGCATATTAGATGACAAAAACAATAATAATTATTATTATTTAAATATAGGAGGGAATCACATGGAAAGAAATGATGATTTAAAGAAAGTTGTATTAGTTGGAACAGGCTTGGTGGGGATGTCAATGGCTTATTCTGTATTAAATACAGGAGGAATAGATGAGTTAGTATTGATTGATATCGATCAAGAAAAAGCAGTTGGAGAAGCAATGGATATTAGCCATGGGCTTCCATATAGTAAAAGTAGTTTAAAAGTAAAAGCTGGTGATTATAGTGATTGTAAAGATGCTGATATAGTAGTAATTACTGCCGGTGCAGCTCAAAAACCAGGTCAAACAAGATTAGAGTTAGCAAGCATCAATGCTAAAATTATGAAATCTATTACACGATCAATTATGGATACTGGTTTTGATGGAATTATTATTGTTGCAAGTAACCCAGTTGATCTAATGAGTTATGTAGTGCAAAAAGTATCAGGTTTACCTACTAATAGGGTAATTGGAAGTGGTACTATTTTAGATACAGCAAGATTAAGATATTTATTGAGTGAACATTTAAATATTGCTTCAACAAATATTCATGCTTATATTTTAGGTGAGCATGGTGATTCTTCATTCGTTCCATGGATGAACACTTATATTGGTTGCAAGAGTATGATGGAATATGTTGTTGAAATGGGTATTGATATGAATGAAATGCATAATATATATAAGGAAGTACAACAAGCAGCATATGAAATTATTAAAAGAAAAAATGCTACTTATTATGGAATTGGATTATCTTTAAATCGTTTAATTACAGCTATTTTAAGTAATGAAAATGCGGTTTTGACTGTTTCTGCTTATCAACAAGGAGAGTATAAGCAAGAAGGCTTATATATTGGAGTACCTGCAATAATTAATCGAAATGGTGTTTCTAAAATCATGACATTACATTTAAATGATGTTGATCAAAGTAAATTTGATAAGAGTTGTGAAACATTAAGAGAAATGATTGATAATGAATTAAATGCAATTATTAATAGTTAATAATTTTACAAAAATTATGTCTAGATAATTTATCTAGACATTTTTTTATAGTCTTTAAAAACTAATAAAATCGTGTTAAATTATATGTAATAGTTAAAAGGGGAAGAGTATGAAAAATATAATAAAATTATTATTTATAAGTCTATTAGTTACAGGTTGTGTCAATCAAGAGCAACAAAAAGATATAATTAAAACAAATATTTTAAAGCAACAAGAAATATCATATATAACTAATCAAAGAGAGATAAAGTTACCTGAAACAATCAAAGAACCACAAGAACCAATTAATCAAGAACAGGATTTATCTGTAATTAAAAATAATCATTTAATTGTAATTGATGCGGGACATCAGGCTCATGGAAATAGTGAACAAGAACCAATTGGACCTGGAGCTAGCGAAACAAAAGCAAAAGTAACTACAGGTGCAACAGGGGTTGGTACTGGTAAGTTAGAATCTGTGATTAATTTAGAAGTTGCAATAAAATTACAACAAAAATTAGAAACATCAGGATATCAGGTAAAAATGATTCGAACTAATCAAGATGTTAATATTTCTAATCGTGAAAGAGCGATGATTGCTAACGATAGTAATTGCACCGCTTTTATTAGATTACATTGTAATAGTGCTGATTCTAGTAGTGTTAGTGGAACATTAACAATGGCACCATCCTTAAATAATCCTTATTGTAGTCAAATTGCTAAGGCATCTTATAATTTATCGAAATGTATTGTGGATAATATTTGTAGCCAAACAGGGAGTAGAAATCGTGGCGTGATGATTAGTGATACAATGAGTGGAATTAATTGGTGCACAGTACCAGTAACAATTGTAGAAATGGGTTTTTTATCTAATTATGAAGAAGATAAATTATTAGGTGAGAGTAGTTATCAAGATAAAATTGTTGATGGAATAGTAAAAGGAATTAATGCTTATATGGAATGATAAATTTTTCTATGTAATCTTAAAATTATATGCTAGAATATATAAAGTGGGGTGAAAGCATGGAAAAAAATATAGAATCAAGGCCACAACCAAAAAAGGTAATAAAAAAAAGACGAATAAAAGAAATTCTTTTCATCGTTTCAATGATTATTTGTTTAGGAATTGGCTTTATCTTTGGTTATATAATCAATAATCAAAATAATAATATAATAAAAAGTAGTGGTGATACTACTATTTTAGATGAAGCATATCATATCTTAAAAAATGACTGGTATAATCCAAATGATACAAAAGTTAATATTGAAGGTAACTCAATTGCTGCTTTAGTAAGTTCCTTAGAGGATATTCATTCATCATACTTTACCTTTGAGGAATCATTAGCATTTAATCAAAGTGTAGATGGTAATTTTGATGGTATAGGGATTGGGTTTATAAGTTTAAATAGTGGGATTCTTGTTACTGAAGTTTATCCAAATAGTCCGGCTAGTGCCAGCAATATTAAAGTAGGTGACATTATTAATAAAGTTGATAATACTGATATTATAGGTAAAGATAGCGAAGAAGTAAAAAAACTAGTTCGTGGTGAAGCAGGAACAATAGTTAAATTATCTGGATATCGAAATAATGAAAATTTTGTTGCTGATGTAAAAAGAGGTAATGTAGAAACGGCAGTAAATGGTGAAATAAGAGAAGAAAATGGAAAAAAATTTGGTTATATTGAAATTACGACATTCGGGTCATCAACCGGTGAAGAAGTAGAAAATTATTTGGAACAGTTTGTTGATGCAAAAATTAATAATATTGTTTTTGATTTACGAGGTAATGGTGGGGGCTATTTAGTAGCTGCTAATGATGTGTTAAATTTGTTTGTTGATAAAGGTCAAACAATGTATCAAATGAAAGAAAAAAAAGGTGCTGCTCAAAAAGCTAAGGCATCTGATGGACCAAAATATAATTTTCCTAATAGTTATATTTTAGTTGATGGACAGACTGCTTCTGCTTCAGAAGTTGTTGCTGGGGCACTACAGGAACTATGTAATTTTAAATTAGTAGGAAGCCAGACTTATGGAAAAGGAACTGCTCAAACACAGAAGCAATTAAGTGATGGTTCTGTATTAAAATATACTTATGCTCGTTGGATGTTACCTAGCGGTAAATGGATTAATGGTGAGGGATTAACGCCTGATTATTTAGTTGAAAATACTGATATTAGTGAAATTTCAACTAGAGTAATTGAAAATAATTTAAGCTTTGATTGTGTCGATAGTAATGTTAAATCACTACAAAAAGGATTAAAGATATTAGGTTATGATTGTAAAAGAGAGGATGGTTATTTTTCAAATGAAACTGTTGCAGCTTTAAAGCAATTTGAAAGTACCAATAATTTAACAGTTGATGGAATTTATCAAGATCATGATAAAGATATTTTATTAAGTAAATTACTTATTTTTATTGATGAACCGGCTAATGATTATCAATATAAAAAATTACTTGAAATTATGAATTAAATATAAAAACAAAACCAGCTAAAACTATTAGTTCAAGCTGGTTTTATTTTAACGTATAACATTTTTCAATTCTTTATATTGACTTAAGGTTTCCAACGTTACAAACTGGTAGCCATTTCTATTTAGTTCCTCTAATGCCATCTCTAATCCATCTATCGTAAATGTATGAATATCATGTATCAATATTACTGCTCCATCAAATGCTTTGTTTACTATTGTTTCCTTTATTTTACTTGCATTCTTTACTTTCCAGTCTTCTGTATCTAAATTCCACAGTGCTATCTTCATTCCATTATCTGCTATTACCTGTTTTGCTGTTTCATTCACTGCTCCATATGGTGGTCGGATGATTTCTGGTTCATATCCTGTTATTTTGAATATCTCATTTTGTGTATCTACTATCTGTTTTTCTATTCCATTTGCATCAAGTTTTCTGAAATCCGGATGATCCCATGAATGACTCCCTATTTCAAATCCTTGTTCATATACTGTTTTTACTATTTCTGGATACTGTTTTACATTCTTCCCTAGCATTAAAAAAGTTGCTCTTCCGTTATATTTTTCAAACAGTTCTACTGTTCTTATTGTATTGCTTTTATGGGGTCCGTCATCTAATGTTATTGCTATCATTTTTTTATTTGGATCTATTTTGGGCTGTGCTGCTGGTTCTTTTACATCTAACGGTGCTTCAGATGGAATATTTTTATTTGCCAGCCTGATCAGTTCTTTATTTTGCTCATAATTTATTTCTATTTTTTCTTTGTCATTGTTATAAATTATTAGATTTTTTTCCCCGATTTTAAGTTCTGTATGTTCAGGTTCAATTTCAGCTATTCCGTTGATATTTGCTAATGCTCTTTTATAAGATCTTCTTAGACAGTCATTTACACTAAGCATCTTTTCGTTATTTAAATCATAAGCAAAGCGTTTAGTTTCAGTAGCTGTTTTTTTATTATCTTCGTTATATCGCTCAACTGTAAATGAAAGATTAAGATACTGGTCAAATACTTTATCAGTTGAATAATCCATATAAATAATATCTTTACTATCTTTATTGTTTTTTTGATGATTAAGATATTCTGTGTAGTAATCATTGATAATGCGATTAAGTTTTTTACTTTCGGTTTTTGGATAAAATAGAGAAACATACAGCTTATCACTTTCTTTACTATAATGCATTACTTCTCCAGTATCCTTATTGTCGGTATTATACTGATTATAGGCATCATATTTGTTATTTTTAATAACAAACCACCCAATACTAACTATCAGTATTACTGCTATCAGAATTACTATACTTAATATTTTCTTTTTTCTTTGATCCATATTTACTAATTTATAAGATTATAGTTATTAAATTTAATTGATATAATCTTATTTTTTCCTTTCTCCAAAATTCAATAATATTATACATATTAGTATTTAATAATCAATAAATTAAATATAAAGAATTATTAAAATATTTATAGTTTAGATAAAAAAGTTATATTCACATAACATTGACAAGAGATATAAAATAGATTAAAATACAAATGTTATATTAATCTAACTATTATTTTAAAATATCTGTTAGACATTTTTGACTATAAATGAATGAAATGAAGGTGAAAATTATTTATGATGATCAATAAGCGATTAATTAATACAGTAAAGGAAAGTAAAAAATACATTATCTTAAATGTTATTTTTCAGTGTTTTACGTTATTGGCAAATATTATTATGATGTTTAGCTTAGCAAAATTTATGGAAAGTGTATTTTTAAAAAATGTAACAGGTGATATTTTTATAAATACACTCATTATTGTATTAATTACAATTATTGTAAGAAGTGGTTTTACAATTTTAGCTAATCGAATGAGTTTTCAATCATCTAAAATTGTAAAGAAAAAACTTCGACCAATGATTTATGATAAACTACTTAAAATTGGATTATCATACAAAGAACAAATTAAAACTTCTGAGGTTGTGCAAGTAGCTGTTGAAGGGGTAGAACAATTAGAAACATATTTTGGAGCATATTTACCACAGTTTTTTTATGCTATGATTGCCCCAATTACATTATTTATTGTAATAGGATTTATTAATATTGTTGTTGCAAGTATATTATTGATATGTGTGCCACTAATTCCTATCTCGATTGCTGTAGTACAAACATGGGCAAAAAAGCTGTTATCTAAATATTGGGGACAATATACATCTTTAGGTGATACATTTCTTGAAAATTTACAGGGACTAACTACTTTAAAGATTTATCAAAGTGATGAGTTTAAAAATAATGAAATGAATATTGAAGCTGAGAAATTTAGAAAGATTACAATGAAGGTTTTAATTATGCAGCTTAATTCCATTGCGATTATGGATTTAGTTGCTTATGGTGGAGCAGCTTTAGGAATGATTGTCTCTGTTTATTACTATTTAAATGGTCAAATTAATTTATTTGGATGTGTTTTTATTATTTTGTTATCTGTAGATTTCTTTATTCCAATGCGACAATTAGGTTCATTTTTCCATATTGCAATGAATGGAATGGCAGCAAGTGATAAAATCTTTAAAATAATAGATTTAAAAGAAAATAATTTATCTACAGATCAATTTCCAATTAATAACTATGATATTAAACTTAATCAGTTGAGTTTTAGTTATGAAGAAAATAATGATGTTTTATCAAATATTGATATGAATATTTCTAAAGGTGAGTTGATTGGAATTGTAGGTGAAAGCGGAAGTGGGAAATCTACTTTAGCTGCAATTTTAACGGGAGGAAATAAAGGTTATCGAGGAAGTGTTAAGGTAGGTAATGTAGATTTAGCTAAGATCAGTGAAAGTAGTCTAATGGAAAATATTACTTATATAGGTAATCAAAGTTATTTATTTAAAGGAACTGTTAGAGATAACTTATGTATGGCTAAAAAAGATGCCAGTGATAAAGAATTATGGGATGTTTTAAAACAGGTTAATTTGAGTCAGTATTTTAAAGAACAACAAGGACTTGATACTAAATTGTTAGAAAAAGCTAGTAATTTATCAGGTGGACAACGACAAAGATTGGCTCTTGCTAGAGCATTATTACATGACAGCCTAATTTATATATTTGATGAGGCAACATCAAATATTGATGTTGAAAGTGAAAATGAAATAATTAATCAAATATATGAACTTTCTAAGACAAAAACAATTATTATGATTTCACATCGACTGGCAAATGTTGTAAAAGCAAATTGTATATACGCATTAGATAATGGAAAAGTAATTGAATCAGGAAAGCATGAAGAATTATTAAATAATCATAATATATATTATCGTTTATGGAGTAAACAAAAAGAATTGGAAACATATGGCATAGGAGGGATAGATAATGAAGCAGCGTAGTGGATATAAAGTGATGTTATCTCTTATTAAATTAGTAAAGCCACTGACCCTTTATATGATTCTTGCAATATTAATGGGATTAATTGGTCATCTTTGTGCTAGTTTTATAACTATTTTAAGTGGTTATGCAATTTTAGATGTTTTAGATTTTAATATTGGAATAAATTTAAGTACTATTTTTATTATTATTCTTTTATGTGCTTTGTTTCGTGGCGTTTTTCGATACATAGAACAATCATGTAATCACTATATTGCTTTTAAATTATTAGCATTGCTTCGAGATAAGGTCTTTGTTGCTTTAAGAAAATTGTGTCCTGCTAAATTAGAAGGTCGTGATAAAGGGAATTTAATTGCAGTTATTACCTCTGACATAGAATTATTAGAAGTATTTTATGCACATACGATTTCACCAATTGTAATTGCATTATTATTTTCGATAATTATGATTGGTTTTATTGGAAGTTATCATTGGTTATTAGGATTAATAGCATTTATGGCATATTTGTTTATTGGTCTGATTATTCCTATGATCATTTCTAAGTTAAATGGTAATGATGGTTTAAAATTTAGAACTAAATCAGGAAATCTTAGTAGCTTTGTATTAGATAGTTTACGTGGATTATCAGAAATTCTACAGTATAATAACAGTCAAAAACGTTTATTAGATATGGATGAATATACTGATGAACTTATTGTAGAAGAAGAAAAAA
Source organism: Thomasclavelia spiroformis DSM 1552 (assembly GCF_025149465.1). Lineage (NCBI taxonomy): Bacteria > Bacillati > Bacillota > Erysipelotrichia > Erysipelotrichales > Coprobacillaceae > Thomasclavelia > Thomasclavelia spiroformis. The sequence goes on from NZ_CP102275.1 coordinate 130,532, forward strand.
TGAAAATAAATTTTGGTAGAAATACAGCGATAACAAATAGTATTATTTTAATTTTTGATTTTTTAATGTTATTTATTTCATCTTTATTATATCAAAAAAATATAATTGGTTTTGATGGTGTTTTAATTTCAACATTAACATTATTTTCATCATTTGGTCCGGTTATTGCTTTAGCTAATCTAGGAAGTACTTTACAAAATACTTTTGCTGCTGGAAATCGAGTTTTAGATATTTTAGAAGAAAAACCAGTTGTAAGTGAAATAACTGGTAATAAAGAAATTGAATTTTTAAATGCTAAAGCAAAAAATGTTACTTTTTCATATGATGATGAAATCATTTTATCTAATCTATCGTTAAAAATACCTAAAAATTCTATTACTGGAATTGTAGGATGTAGTGGTAGTGGAAAATCAACCTTACTTAAATTATTTATGCGTTTTTGGGATGTTAAAGAAGGTAGTATAAAAATATCTGATGAAGATGTTTCTAAAATAAATACAAGTAATCTACGTAATATGGAAAGTTTTGTTAATCAAGAAACACATCTTTTTCATGATAGTATTAAAAATAATCTTTTAATTGCAAAGTTAGATGCAAGTGATGAAGAAATTGTTGAAGCATGTAAAAAAGCAGCTATTCATGATTTTATTTTAACGTTACCAAAAGGATATGATACACTAGTAGGTGAATTAGGAGATACATTATCAAGTGGCCAAAAACAAAGAATTGGTTTAGCTAGGGCTTTTTTACATGATGCTCCGTTTATGTTATTAGATGAGCCAACTAGTAATTTAGATAGTTTAAATGAAGGAATAATTTTAAAAGCAATTAATGAAGAAAAAGAAGATCGAACAATTGTATTAGTATCACATCGCCAATCGACAATGAGAATTGTTGATAATGTCTATTGTGTTGAACACGGGAGGATAAGCTGATGCGGGATAAAATTGTTGAAAAACGTGAAAAAGAAAAACGGATGATTAAAGAAATGATTAGCTTGTATTGTTGTAAAAAACATCATAGTAGACATTTATGTACAGAGTGTAATGAGCTTTTAAATTATGCTAATATGCGAATCAATAAATGTCCCTTTATGGAAACAAAAACATTTTGTTCTAAATGTAAAGTACATTGTTATAAACCAGATATGCAAAAGAAAATAAAAGAAGTTATGCGTTTTTCAGGACCAAGAATGCTTTTTTATCATCCTGTTTTAGCATTGCGACATTTTATTGAAAGTAGAAAGCTAACTATATGAAAATAAAAAGAGGATTATTGATTGTCATAGGATGTATTGGTGTAGTGTTTGGGGCAATTGGTGCTATTTTACCTTTGATTCCAGCGTTTCCATTTTTACTTTTAGCTACAATCTGTTTTACTAAAAGTTCTAAACGACTAAATGATTGGTTTGTTAGTACTAAGTTATATAAAAGTAATTTAGAGAGTTTTGTAAATGGTAAAGGAATGACGTGGAAAACTAAGATTAGAATTATGATATTAGTTACAATCTTAATGACAGTTGGATTTGTTATGATGAATCAAGTAGTTATTGGTCGAATTGTATTAGCGTTAGTATGGTTGTTCCATATTATTTATTTTACTTTTGGAATTAAAACAATTAAAACGATAAAATAAGGATGCATTTTGCATCCTTTTTACTTTATAAACAGCTGACATGGGTATAATTCTTTTAACTTATATGTTTTCTTGGTATAATAGAGACGACTTAAAGGAGGCAAACAAATGCATCAATTTAAATTAGTTTCTCCCTTTAAACCGATGGGAGATCAAATAGAAGCAATCGATAAATTAGTTGCCGGAGTTAAGGCCGGTAAAAAAGAACAAGTTTTACTTGGAGGAACGGGAACTGGAAAAACATTTACAGTTTCTAATGTTATTGCTGCTGTTAATAAACCGACGCTTGTTTTAGCTCATAATAAGACTTTGGCAGGTCAATTATATTCTGAATTAAAAGAATTTTTTCCTGAAAATCGCGTAGAATATTTTATTTCAAACTTCGATTTTTATCAGCCTGAAGCATATATTCCAGGTAGGGATTTATATATTGATAAAAATGCTAAAACTAATTATGAAATAGAGATGCTTAGAAGTGCAGCAATGAATTCATTAATTGAACGTGAAGATGTTATCGTGGTAGCATCAGTAGCATCAATATATGGGTTAGGGAACCCTGAACAGTATAAAGAAATGATTTTTGCTTTACGGGTTGGCCAAGATATTGATCGTAAAGAATTACTTACATATTTAGTTGATCGTCAATATCAACGTAACGATATTGAACAGACAAAGGGAACTTTTAGAGTTCGCGGTGATGTTATTGAAATTGTCCCAGGACATACTGAAAACTGGTTAATTAGAATTGAATTATTTGGAGATACAGTTGAAAGAATAACCGAGGTTGATCCGTTAACTGGTCATGTTTTAGGAGCCTATAATACTTATACAATTTATCCAGCATATGGTTATGTCACAAAAAAAGAACAGATTTTAAAAGCTTGTGATACAATTACCAAAGAACTAGAAGAAAGATTAAAAGAATTTAGAGATGAAACAAAGCTTTTAGAATATGAACGTCTAGATCAACGTACACGTCATGATGTAGAAATGTTAAGAGAAGTAGGAATGTGTCCAGGAATTGAAAACTATTCACGACACATTGATGGTCGTAAAGAAGGACAACGTCCTTATACATTAATCGATTATTTTCCTAAAGACTTTTTAATGATTGTTGATGAAAGTCACGTTATGTTACCACAAGTAAGAGGAATGTATAATGGCGATCGTTCAAGAAAAGAGACATTGGTAGAATACGGTTTTAGATTGCCAAGCGCTTTAGATAATCGTCCGCTTAGATTTGAAGAATTTGAAAAAATAATTAATCAAGTTATTTATGTATCAGCAACTCCTGGTGATTATGAATTGGAACATGTTAATAATGAAGTAGTTGAACAAATTATTCGTCCTACTGGTTTGCTTGATCCTAAAATTGAAGTACGTCCAACTGCAAATCAAATTGATGATATTATTAGTGAAATAAAAATGCGTCAAGAAAAAAATGAAAGAGTTTTAATTACAACCCTAACTAAACGAATGGCTGAAGACTTAAGTGCTTATTTAAAAGAATTAGGAATTAAAGTAGCATATTTACATAGTGATACAAAAACACTAGAACGAACTGAAATATTAAGAGATTTAAGGATTGGTAAATATGATGTATTAGTAGGAATCAACCTATTAAGAGAAGGTCTAGATTTACCTGAAGTTAGTCTAGTATGTATTCTAGATGCAGATAAAGAAGGTTTTTTACGTAGTAATCGTTCATTGATTCAAACAATTGGTCGTGCTGCGCGTAATAGTAATGGGGAAGTTATTATGTACGGTGATAAGATAACAGATTCAATGGCTTATGCCATTGAAGAAACCAATCGACGTCGTAAAATTCAAGATGCTTATAATAAAGAACATAATATTATTCCAACTACAATTCATAAAGAAATTCGTGATGCTATTCGCGGTCAAGAAGTTATTGATGATGCAGCAAGTTTAGTCAAGAAAGGGCGTAAGGCTAGTAAGAAGGATAAACAAGCAATGATTCATGAATTAGAAAAACAAATGAAAGATGCTGCTAAAGTGCTTGATTTTGAAAGAGCAATGGAACTTAGAGATATTATTATGGAGTTACAAGGTGAAAAATAAGTTTAGATTTTGTAATTGTGCAAATAAAATATTTGAAGATATTTATAATCAAAATGGTCGAGCATTTTTAGTTGGTGGCATAGTTCGGGATATGTTGATGTATGGGCATGTGGATTATCATGATGTTGATGTTGAGGTTTATGGTTTATCAATTGAACAATTGGAAAATATTTTGAAGAAATATGGTAATGTAAATTGTATTGGTAAATCATTTGGCATTTTAAAATTGGATGTTTTAGCTAATTACGATTTTGCGCTTCCTAGAACAGAAATTAAAATTGGTAATAGGCATCAAGATTTTAAAGTAGAAGTAAATAAAGATCTTGACTTAAAAACTGCAGCTTTAAGAAGAGATTTAACAGTTAATGCACTAATGTATGAAGTTAAGACAGGAAAAATTTATGATTTTTATGGAGGAATTGAAGATTTAAATAAGCGTACTTTAAGAATGGTTGATAAAAAAACATTTGAAGAAGATCCCCTTAGAGTTTTAAGAGTAGCGCAATTTGCATCAAGATTTGAATTTTTTGTTGAAGCAAAAACAAAAAATATTTGTAAAGAAATGGTAAAAAAAGGAATGTTAAAATATTTAAGTAATGAACGAGTGTTTCAAGAATACAACAAGCTCCTTTTAAGTAATCGACCATCAATTGGCTTATCATTTTTAAAAGATATTAAAGCATTGTACCCATGTCTTGATGTTTTATCATCAACAAAGCAAAGATTAGACTATCACCCTGAAGGTGATGTTTGGAAACATACTTTATTAGTAACTGATTTAGCAGCTTTATGTCGTCATAAAACTGCTTATCCCCTTGGGTTTATGTGGGGCGCTTTGTTGCATGATATTGGAAAACCAGTTGTTACAACTAAAGAGGGTCATGCTCCTAAACATAATGAAGCCGGAGTAAAGGTATTTGATGAACAATTAAAGTCTTTGATCGTGGATAAAAAATTACAAAAGTATATTAAGACAATTATTTATTATCATATGCATTTAATGAATATGGTTAGAAATGGAGCAAAGGATTATAGTTATTTAAGGATTTTAAAAGGGATTGATGGAATAGTTAAAATTGAAGACTTAATTTTAATTACAAAATGTGATAAACTAGGTAGATATAAAGATGAACATGAAAGTATAAATCATTTTGATTCAATTATGAAAGAAAAGATGTTTAAGTTAGGAACTAGTTGTAAAAAGGCGATTGTTGGTGGAAATGATTTAAAAAAGCTAGGAATAAAACAAACATCTAGATATAAAGAGTTATTAGAATATGCTTATGATTTACAATTAAGAGGTCATGATAAGGCATCGATTTTGAAAATGATAAAAGGTAGGTAGAGTATGAAAAATGATAAACTAGTTATTAAAGGGGCTAGAGAAAATAATTTAAAGAATATAGATATTGAAATACCTAAAAATAAACTTGTAATTATGACAGGATTATCGGGTTCTGGGAAAACTTCTTTAGCATTTAATACTATTTATGCAGAAGGACAACGTCGTTATGTTGAATCATTAAGTGCTTATGCAAGACAATTTTTAGGGAATATGGAAAAACCGGATGTTGATAGTATTGAGGGACTTTCGCCGGCAATAGCAATCGACCAAAAAACAACATCTAATAATCCTCGTTCAACGGTTGGAACGGTTACTGAAATATTTGATTATTTAAGATTGTTGTATGCAAGAATCGGTAAGGCATATTGTCCAGAGCATAATACGGTTATTGAATCGCAAACGATTAAACAAATGGCAGATATTATTGATCAATATCCAGATGGTAGTAAGTTACAGGTACTAGCACGAGTTGTAAAGAATCAAAAAGGAACGTTTAAGGATTTATTTGAAGATTTATTAAAAGATGGTTATATTAGAGTTCAAGTTGATGGTGAAGTTAGATTATTGGATGAAGGAATCGAGCTTGATAAAAATAAGAAGCATAATATTGATGTAGTTATAGATCGAATTATTAAAAAAGAAGGATATCGTAGTCGTTTGATTGATTCTTTGGAAGTTGGACTTAAATTAACTGGTGGCGAAGTTATTGTTGCTAATTTAAGTGATGAAAGTGAAAAATTGTTTTCTGAGCATTTAGCTTGTCCAATTTGTGGTTTTAGTGTTCCTAAATTAGAACCACGTCTATTTTCTTTTAATAACCCATTAGGAGCTTGTCATGATTGTCGTGGTTTAGGTGTTAAAAATGAAGTTGATGTTGATTTATTGATTCCTGATTGGAATTTAAGTATTAATCAAGGAGGAATTAGATATTTTAAAACATCAGTAGGTACGGATCGAATTGAATGGCAAAGGTTTTTGATCTTGTGTAAAACATATAATATAGATTTAGATAAACCGTTAAAAGATTTTTCTAAAAAAGAATTGAAGATAATTTTAGAAGGTTCTAATAAACCAATAACATATGAAATTATATCTAGTAGTGGAAATGTTTCTAAAACAACTAAACCAATTGAAGGAGTAAAAACATTAATTGAAAGAAGATTTGAAGAAACAACCTCATCATGGTCTAAGGAATGGTATGCTTCATTTATGGCAGAACATACTTGTCCTACATGTAAAGGAAGAAGATTAAATGACCAAGTTTTAAGTGTACGGGTTGGAGGATTAAATATTAGTGAATTTACTGACATGTCAATTCAAAAAGCATTAGAATTTGTTGAAGAATTAAAATTGAACGAATATGAAAGTAAAATTGCTCATTTAGTTTTAAAAGAGATTAAAGATCGTTTAGGATTTTTAAATGATGTAGGATTAGGATATTTAACACTCTCAAGAAAAGCTGGAGGATTATCTGGTGGAGAAGCTCAACGTATCCGTTTAGCGACACAAATTGGTTCAAGATTAACCGGTGTTTTATATGTATTAGATGAACCTTCAATTGGGTTACATCAACGTGATAATGATAAATTGATTGCGACTTTACAAAATATTCGTGATTTAGGTAATAGTGTTTTAGTCGTTGAACATGATGAAGATACAATGCGTGCAAGTGATTTTATTGTTGATATTGGCCCTGGTGCTGGTGTCCATGGTGGTAAGGTCATTGTTGCTGGAACTCCTGAAGAAGTAATGGCATGTAAAGAATCAATTACAGGACAATATTTATCGGGACGATTAAAAATAGATGTTCCTAAAAAACGTCGTAAAGGAAACGGCAATTATATTTGGATCAAAGGAGCTAAAGAAAATAATTTAAAAAATATAAATGTAAAATTTCCACTTGGCTGTATGTGTGTTGTTACAGGAGTTTCTGGTAGTGGAAAGAGTACTTTAGTAAATGAAATTATGGGTAAAGCAATGATGGCAAAAATCTATCATTCTAAAGAAAAACCTGGTAAACATAAAGAAATATTAGGTTTAGAAAATATTGATAAAGTTATTGAAGTTAGCCAAGATCCAATTGGAAGAACACCACGTTCTAATCCGGTTACATATACTGGAGTATTTGATGATATTCGTGATTTATTTGCACAAACTAATGAGGCTAAAATGCGCGGTTATGATAAAGGCCGTTTTAGTTTTAATGTTAAAGGTGGCCGTTGTGAAGCGTGTCAAGGTGATGGTCTAAAGCGTATTTCAATGCATTTTTTACCTGATGTCTATGTGCCATGCCAAGAATGTGGTGGAAAAAGATATAATGAAGAAACTTTACAAGTAACATATAAAGATAAAAATATATATGATGTTTTAGAAATGACAATAGAAGAAGCGGTAGAATTTTTTGATAATTTACCGAGAATAAAAAATAAATTACAAACTTTAAAAGATGTTGGTTTAGGTTATATTAAATTAGGACAAAGTGCGACTACTCTTTCTGGAGGAGAGGCGCAAAGAGTTAAATTAGCTAGTGAATTGCAAAAAAAAGCAACTGGCAAAACAGTATACATTTTAGATGAGCCAACAACAGGATTACATAGTGATGATGTATCGAGATTGATTACAGTTTTACAGAGAATTGTAGAACAAGGTGATACAGTTATAATTATCGAACATAATTTAGATGTAATTAAAGTGGCTGATTATATTATTGATTTAGGACCTGAAGGTGGCGATGGTGGTGGAAAAGTCGTTATATCAGGAACACCTGAAAAAGTTGCGGCTTGTAAAGAAAGCTATACAGGAAGTTTTTTAAGAAAGATGTTGTAGGAGGGTATAAATATGCCAAAGTCAATTACCATTGGAGAGATATTAAATAAGGAGCAGTATGTTCAAGTTACTGGAAATGAGGATGCCTTAAAAAGACCAATATATGTTGCAGAAATAAATCGTCCAGGATTTGAATTAGCCGGTTTTTTTAAACATAGTGATTTTCGTAGAATAATTATATTTGGTGACAAAGAATCAGCATTTATTAGTGAAATGTCTGAAGCTAGACAACGTGAAATATTTCCATTTTTAGTTAATGATGAGGTACCATGTATTATTATTGCAAAAGGAAATGAATGTCCACCAATTTTGATGGAAATAGCTAAAGAAAGAGAATTTCCAATCTTTGTAACTGAAGTATCTACCGGAAGAGTTTCAATTGAATTAACTAGTATTCTTGATGAAGCTTTAGCTCCAGAAACATTAATTCATGGTGTATTTTTAAATATTTATGGTAAAGGGGTTATTATTAAAGGCGATAGTGGAATCGGTAAATCAGAGATTGCGTTGGAGTTAGTTAAAAGAGGTCATTTACTAGTGGCTGATGATGCTGTAGAGTTGTATCATTTAGGACAAAGCATTGTTGGTAAAGCCCCAGAAGTATTAACTAATCTATTAGAGATTCGTGGAATTGGTGTTATTGATGTTTCAAAGATGTTTGGAATTAGTTCAATTTTAGATAAAGATAAAGTGGATTTGATTATACAATTAGATCGTTGGGTACCTTCTCGTGAATATACTCGTGTAGGAGTAGAAGAAAATGATTCAACTGAAGAAATTTTAGGAGTGAAAATTCCAAAGATTGTTGTTCCTGTTTCAAGTGGTCGTAGTATGTCAGTGATTATTGAAGCGGCTGTAATGAATATGCGATTACGTGAATATGGTGTAGATTCTAGTAAAGAGTTTGTTGAACGTATTTTAAAGAATATTGATAAAAATAAGGAGTAGAATATGACTTTTTTTCCCGATAGTAAAACATTTTTACAAATTGGAAGTCTTTCAATTGCCTGGTATGCTATCTTAATTATAACAGGTGCGTTTATTGCTTATAAAATAGGTCAACATAATTTTAAAAAGATTGGTTACAATAAAGATATTTTATCTGATTATTTTTTTGGATTATTGATAATTGGAATAATTGGAGCAAGAATTTGGTATGTAATTTTTATGTGGGATGAATTATATGCTAGTAACCCAATTGAAATTATTATGTTTAGACATGGTGGCTTAGCGATTCAAGGAGGAATAATAACGGGGTTAATTTTTAGCTGGTGGTATTTTAAAAAGCATAATATTGATTTTTTAGTCGCTGGAGATGCAATTATGCCAGGTGTATTAATTGCTCAAGCATTAGGGCGATGGGGAAATTTTTTCAATCAAGAAGCTTATGGCGGTGTCGTTAGCTTAGATTTCCTTCAATCACTGCATTTACCTCAGTTTATAATTGATGGTATGTATATTAATGGTACATATTATCATCCTACATTTTTGTATGAATCGATTGCTAATGTTATTGGTTTTTTAGTGATTTATTTTGTTATTCGTAAAATTCAAACTAAGCAAGGTGAACAGTTCTTTAGTTATTTTATTTGGTATGGAATTTTTAGATTTTTTATTGAAGGATTGAGAACTGATAGTTTGTATTTTATGGGATTAAGAACTGCACAATTAGTATCGCTTGTTTTTGTGGTTGTTGGTATTTTTGGATATATTTATTGTAAGAAATATGGCAAACTAGTGATTAAATCAGTTGATAATGATATTTAAAGAAAATGATAAAGATTTATTATATTTTAGATGCTATGCTAGATAGCATCTATTTTTTATATTATTTATTAGTTTGTAGCTAAGTAGTTTATTTTTATTCAAGATTATATAGATTGATTTTTATATATTACATGATAATATGTAAGTAAGGAAAGCATTTTAAAAAAAGAGGTGAGGTGAGAAATGAAAAAAATAAATAAAATTTGTATTGTCATGTTGCTTTTAACTTTATGCTGTGCATGTGGTAGGCCTCGTGGATTAAGTAGTAGAATTGGTCGTCATGTTAATTGTGAATCTGAATTAGGAGATTTTTCAAAATATCTAAAACTAGATAAACTTTCAACTACTGAGGATGGTAAATGTGAATGTAATAAAATAAGAGTCAATTTCCAAACAATTGGTATAACTTGTGGTAATATGTTTACAGTAACTAGTGAGGGAACAGACCTATATACCACTTATAGAATGATTAATGCTACAGCTACTTTGAAAGATACTATTGAATATGGAAGATATACTGTTAATATAAAATATTATTTATATGAAGATATATCAATCATTGATAGTGAAGAAACTAAAGAAGTAGAAATTTCTGGTTTGGCAGCCCAATATAATATAAAAATTGATGATAAGTATCTAAGTGGGCTGGAACATGGTTTTGACTTAGATAAAAGATATGATAATTTTGATGAATTGCCTAAAGAGTATTTAGAAAAAATGAATTTATTAATAACTGAACAACTTGATACTTATACTAATCTTAAAACTATCTAATAATATTTTTGAAAAATTGATATTAAATAATAAAAAAAAGTAGTAAAATCACGCCAGTATTAATGGATATAGATTTATCTACTTCTTTTATTATAAAAATAATTATTTTAATTGATTCAAAATATTTAAAGCGTAGTCTTTAGCATTTTTTAAATCATTTTGATCTGGATGCAATAATGCTTTATCAAAATTATCAAGACTAACTTTTAAGTTCTTATCTTCATTTATTGGTTTGAAATCTGGAGTAGCTAAGTATTTTAGATAAACATCTATTATTGATGGTATTAAATCAATAAAGAAATTTTATCAAATATATAAGTAAGACAATTTTTTACACTTTATTTGTATGAATAGTTGTATAATTGAATTGTATAAAAAAATAAAATAGTATAATAATACTGTTTTGAAATTAATTTGTATAGCCAAGGATTAATAAATATTATAAGCTTACCGTAATTTTTTTACGGATATTATTGAAAAATAAAAATAAACACGTTATTATTTAGAAAAGAGAAGGTGTTGATTATGTTAGTAAGGTTTGAAGTTGAAAATTTTAAAAATTTTGAAAATAAAATAATATTGGATTTATCAAAAACAAAAGGATATGAGTTTAAAGAAAATCTAATTAAAGATGGAATTGTTCGTAGTGGAGTAATTTTCGGAAAAAATGCTGCAGGAAAATCGAATATTGGATATGCAATATTTGATATTGTAAATCATTTAACTGATAAACAGAAAAATTTAAGCGAAATATATCCATATAGTAATTTAAATTCTGAAATAAAAAAAGTATCTTTTAATTATTTGTTTCAGTTTGATGGGAAAAAAGTGAATTATAAATATTCAAAACTTGATCCTGAAGAATTGTATGAGGAAACTTTGATAATTGATGGTAATACTGTTATTGAATATGATTATCTAAATAATAAAGGATTTTGTACTTTAAAAGGAACAGAAAATTTAAATATTATCATTGATAATAATAAATTATCGTTTGTAAAATATATTAATAATAATTCGGTTTTAAAAAATGATGAAACTAATAATATTTTTAGAAAGTTTATCGAATTTGTTGATAATATGTTACTATTTTATTCGCTTGATTATAATCGATATATTGGATATACAGTTGGAAGTGAATCGATATCTGATGCAATTGTAAAAAGAAAAAAATTAGAAGACTTTCAACATTTTTTAAATAGACTTGATATCAGTTGTGAACTTTTTTCAAGGGAAGTTAATGGTAAAAATCAAATATTTGTTAAATATAGAAATGGTGAGGCTAATTTTTATTCTGTTGCTTCAGCTGGAACAAGAGCATTAGCATTATTTTATTACTGGTTAATAAATGCAAGTAGTGCATCATTTATATTTATGGATGAATTTGATGCATATTATCATTATGAATTATCTCAAGAAGTAGTTAATGAAATTATTGATAAAACAGATGCCCAAGTTATATTCACTTCTCATAATACAAATTTAATGAATAATAACGTATTTAGACCAGATTGTCTATTTATTCTTCAAAATAATGGAATTAGAGCAATGTGTGATTTAACTGAAAAAGAATTAAGGAAAGCTCATAATCTTCAAAAAATGTATAAAGCCGGTGCTTTTGATGAATAATAGTATTAAAACAAAAATTGCATTTATTATTGAAGGTGTTAAAGCTGAACCAATGGTGATAAGAAATTTACAAAATAAATTTTTTAGTAAAGTTGAAATTGAGGCCATTATGTTACCTGCCTGTACTAATGTCTATACGATTTGGAAAAGGTTATGTGATGATGATGGTGAAACAGATGTTATTGAACTTGTTAAGGAATTAAGCAGTGAACAGAATACTAAAAGAGTAGATCAAATAAATTCTATTGATTTTAGAAGTTTGAATAAGGATGACTTTTCTGAAATATATTTATTCTTTGATTATGATGGTCATAATAATAATTTGCCTAGTGATTGTAATCCTAATGAAATCATGAAAAAAATGCTTGAAACCTTTGATAATGAAACTGAAAATGGAAAAATGTATATAAGTTATCCAATGATAGAAGCTATTAAGCATTTTAATGTACAGGAGATTTGTAATGATGCTGGAGAATGTTTTTCAAAAATTAATATTGGTAGACAATATAAGGCACTTGTTGCAAAATGTACTATACGAGATAATTTAAATCATTTTGATATTAGTGATTGGAAATTTGCATTAAAAAAATATGTAAATTCAATATATTGTTTATTTAATTTACAAATGAAGTTGTCAAGAAAAGAATATATAAAAAAGATTACACCACAAACAATTTTTGAAAAACAATTAAGCGAATATATAAATGACTATGAATGTGTAATGATATTAAGTGCCTTCCCAGAGTTTTTATTAGATTATTTTAAATTAGAAATATTGGAAGGTTATGTTAATTGTATAGGATTACTTGACAATAATCATGTTGAGTGTTGTAAAAAAATTGAGAGTATAAAAAATAAAGTATTAACAGGAATTGGTAATTAAATAAGATTATAAAAAAGTGGAAAAAAATAAAGATTAAACATTATTGATAAATCAATGATATTTAATCTTTTTTATATTTATTTTAATTGATTCAAAATATTTAAAGCGTAGTCTTTAGCATTTTTTAAATCATTTTGATCTGGATGCAATAATGCTTTATCAAAATTATCAAGACTAACTTTTAAGTTCTTATCTTCTGGATGTTCATGAATCATTTTAATATAGCGCTCACGGACAGTTAGTGGCATTTTGCCTTGACAGAAATAATGACCTAAAATTTGATTACTTGAATCAACAAAACTATCAAAACGATTAGCTAATTTATCATAATATTCTTGACTATCACCAAATCCAGCAGTTGCAAAAAAAGCAATCTTTTTATTTTTAAGTGTTTTAAGAATATTTTGAATTTTTATACTACAATTTCCTTTATCAACCCATGTTCCTAAAAAAATCAAATCAGCTTCTTCAATTTTTTGACTATCTTTAAAACATACTATTTCTTCATTTTGACAAGCTTCTTGAATGCTTAAAGCAACTTTTTCAGTATTTCCTGTACAGCTATCAAAGATAATTGCAATTTTCATTTTCTTTACCTCTAAATTAATGTTTAGCTTTTTCAGCATCACGCCAATTATTTTGATAGCCACTTAATAAATCAACAAATCTTTTTGCAGTTAAATGAGGTCTTGTAATGGCACTACCTACCACAACGCTATGAGCTCCTAAGAAAATACACTTCATCGCATCTTCTGGAGTATATAAATGACCTTCCATCATTACATATGCTTGATCACCTAATTCACGACACATTCTAGCAAACATACGATAATCAGGTCCTTCAATATTAGCAGTTTCTTTTGTATAACCATATAAAGTAGGAGCAACGATATCTGCGCCATTTTCAACAGCATGATGTGCTTCTTCTAAGTTAGATACATCAGCAAAAATAATTGCTTCAGGGATTTCTTGTTTAACTTTTTTTATTAATTCACAAGCCGGGGTTCCATCATGATTAATTTGTGATGTACAATCTAATGCAATAATTTCTGCTCCAGCTTCAAAAACAGCTTTCGCTTCTTTTATTGTTGGAGTAATAAATACATCTGTATCTTCATACCAAACTTTCCATAGTCCAATCATTGGTAAATCAGGAACAGCTTTTTTGATAGCTTTAATTTGTTCAGGAGAATTGGCTCTAATACCTACAGCTCCTGCCCATTTTGCAGCTTCTGCCATTTTTATAACCATGTCATCAGTGTAAATAGGATCATCATGTTGTACTTGACAAGATACAATTAATCCACCTTTCATACTTTCAATAATTTTTCTTTTTCTTTCGTCTGTTGTTTTCATGTTATTTCCTCCATTTATTTAATAATTACTATATTTCTTTATTGTTACATACAATATAGTTACCAGGTAATTCGATATCTGTTTCAAATTCATTAACATATACACTGTTAAATTCATTACTATTTGCCCATGTACAAATAGCTCTAATATTAAACTTTGATGAATCAATCAGTAAATAGTTATTTAGACATCGCTTCATAATTTCTTTTTTAACTGCACCAATTGCAAATTCAAAAATATATACTTCACCATTTTCTAAGTTTACACCATTAGTACTAAAAAATGCATGATCAAAATTAAATTGTTTAATCATTTCCAATGTCAAAGCCCCATAAGACATATCATAACTCTTCTTAAACATACCGCCTAATAAAAAGATATCTCCTTTAAAACTATTAGGTAGTTTTCGAATTAAATAAGTACTTGGTGTTACGATTTTAATCTGTTTATCAATAATATGAGGTAACAAATAGACTGGTGTAGTTCCAGAATCAATATAAATACAATCACCATTTTTAATTCTTTGTGCTGCTTTTTTACAAATACGTTGTTTTTCTTCAATGTATAGTGATTCTTTATCAATTACTGGAGCTTCATTAAAACTTGATAAAGTTAAATTAGCTACATCTTTAGCAACCGCGCCACCTCTTTCGCGTTTAATCAAACCTAGATTTTCTAATTCAATCAAATCTCTCATAATCGATGATCTAGAAACATCAAATTCTTCCATCAGTTGTTTAACTGTTACAAAAGTCTGTTCCTTCAACAAATTTAAAATACGATACATTCTTTCTTTAGATAACATGACTAAATATTTTTATCCTCCTATTTTAATATGCATTCCTTTATCATTACCATATTGAATATATTTTTTTAAAGTTTCTTTTTTTAACATTTTTTCATTTTCTAAATAATATTGTTTATTCATCTGTTTCCATTTATTTTTTCCAAGTGTGTGGTAGGGAAGTAGATTGATATTAGTAATATTTAATTTGTAAGCTAAATCAATAATTGACTGTAGTGTTTTTTCATCATTATTAAAATAAGGAATAACAGGTACTCGGATAATTACTTTTTCAGGACATGTATTAGCAAGAAATCTTAAGTTATTAAATATGAGTTGTGGATTTCCGCCAATAACGTCTTTGATTTTTTGATAGTTTAAATGTTTAATATCAAATAAAAATAAATCAAGATAGGGCAAAGCCTGTTTTAAATATTCTAATGAATAATTACCGGTTGTTTCAATTGCAATATGTAAATCTTGTTTTTTTAATTCTTTGATTAATTTCATCATTGCAATAAATTGAACAAATGGCTCACCACCAGAAATAGTAATCCCGCCATTACTATTATCGAAATAATCTTTATCTTTCATTACTTCATCTACAATAGTATTGATTGATAGCTCTTTTCCCGCAAATGTAAGAGCTTGTGTTAAACAACTTTCACTACACTTTTTACAATAAATACATTTCAAACGATCATATAAAAACTTTTTATCAAAACTGATAGCTTTTTGTTTACAGACATTTACACATTTTTTACATTTTATACATTTACGCAAATCATACATTAACGTTGGTTTAATCGACCAACTTTCAGGATTAGCACACCAAGGACAGTGAAGATTACAACCTTTTAAAAAGATCGTAGTGCGAATCCCTGGTCCATCATGAGTAGCAAATTTTTCAATATTGAAAACATTAATCATAAAGCACCCTGCTTAATAACTCGGCTTGAATATCAGGTGTTAAATTAACAAACACAGCACTATAACCAGCTACTCGAACGATTAAATCAGGATAATTTTCAGGATGCTTTTGTGCATCTTCTAAAACACCATGATCAACGCAAGTTACCATTAGTTGGCAACCCCCTTTTTTAAAGTAAGTATCAAATAGTATTTTAACTTTTTCTTTATCCTCGTGCATCATTCTAGGAGTAAATTTCATGTTTTGTACACTGCCACCATGATATTTTGCATTAAATTTAGCTAATGAATTTAAACAGGCAGTAGGTCCATTTTTTGCTGCACCACCTTGAGGGTTATTTGCGGGATTCATATATATTCCTTTTTTTCTACCATCTAAAGATGCATCTGTTTGATGACCCCAATCAGTGTTTGTTTGATTATTAGAGATTACGATTAAATAATAATCCATGTGATTATCTATCCCTCTTTGTCTGATTCCTTTAGCGACATATTCATATAAATCAATTGCCATTTCATCGCATTCTTTGTGGTCATTACCATATTTAGGAAGATTTAAAATATCTTTTTGAATCTTTTCATAGCCAACATAATTATGTAATGCAGCTTGGTTTAGTTGTTCTAATGTATATTTTTTTTGATCATATACTAAAGTTTTTATCGCATATAAAGCATCTGATGAATTAATATTACCATATGTTTCATTTGTGCCACCTAAAATTTCAACACCACCATCAAGTAATGATTTTTCACGATTAATACAATCATCCATTAAAATTGATGTAAATAGAAATGATACTTCTTGATTCATGACTTTATAACTATGAAGCTGTGCTTCTACACTTAAATCAAAATAATAATCTAGTAGTTTTTTATACTGATTATAAAAATCGTCAAAAGTTTTCATTTCACTTAATAGCTTAACTTTAATTGGACCAGCTTTATAAATATGATCTATTGGATCATATCCTTGATTAAGTGCTAATTGCATAATTTTTACAAGATTTAATAATGTATTTGGAGTTCCGACACTTTTACCTTGGATAACAAACTCACCACAGCCAAAGGGAACATATTGTTCAGCTTTTTTTCGATCAATATTCATTGCATATTCAACTGCTGGAATATTTACTTCATCATTATAAAGAGTAGGATAAGTAGCTCCTGAAGCAATACATTCATAGGCTAGATCTTTAATATCTTCGGGAGTGTTTTTATATAGACGTAATGTAAATTGAGGTTCTACATATCTTGTATCTTTACATACTTTTAAACAAAGACGGGTAAACATATCACAAGCTTCTTCATTTTCTCTTCCAGCGCCACCAACGATAATTCGGCCATTAACAGTTGTCCGTCTATTTTCAATCATTAACCATAATGATTTTATATAACGATAGGCTTCTTCTTCATTAATAATATGATTATCAAGATCATGTTTTAAATAGGGACCTAAAACAATATCCATTCTTCCATAGTTGATAACCACAGCACATAAAGCATAAATCCAAAATAGTTGTAATGCTTGATGAAATGTTTTTGGTTTATTTTCTTTAATATAATCTAAGCTATTATACATTAATGTTAATTCGCTTTTACGCTTGATATTAGTTGTTCTTTCAATGGCTTCATTAACTAGCTCTTTTTGTCTTTCGATTACATTTTTTAATAATATCATAGCATCAATTGATGCTTTAATAAATTCATTTTGATTTTTTTCTTTAAGTAAATCAATAATTCCATTTATTCCTAATTTCATTAATTTTTGATAATCCAACATCATTCCAGAAAGTCTAGCAGTAGCCATAAATGGGTATTTACAATCAATAAATCTACCAGTTGTAGTATCATTTAAAATATCTTGACAATATAATGCTTTGACATCATGTTCTTGCCAAAAATCATATAAAACATCAATTCTTGTTTTTTGCTTTTCAGTGTCCAATAATTCTTTAAATTCTCTTAGTTTATGAAATACACAATAATGACCTACGCCACCAACACTTGTGACACAACCAAAGCCAATTGGCAAAAAATCTAAACGTCCAGCAATTAAATCAGTTTCTTCAATTGATCTAAATAAAGTTGGATAAATTACTTTTAAACAATTGATTTCTCTTCTTGCCTTATCTAAATTAGCACTTTCTTGATAAGCTTTTGTATAAGCTTCCATGATTTCTAATTGTTCAAATGGTGATTTTTCACAAGGAATTTTAATGCTTACTTCACAATTCTGTACACCATCAATATTAATCTTAGCCATATTTTTTCTCCTTAACTTAAAATTTGTAACAAACCAAATAAAATAATAAATGCTATCTAATTAAAATATAACACTGCATTATATCAAGGTCAATAAAAATAATCAAAATTAATCATTATTATTCATAATTAATCAAAATATATGATTAGATATTAAAATAATAAAGCAAAATAGTTATATGATAATCAATCGTATGGTATACTATAGACAAAGCAAGGAGTGATAAAATGAATGATTTAATTATAATTGGTGCTGGTCCAGCTGGGCTTAGTGCTTGTCTATATGCTTCAAGAGCAGGTTTAAATGTATTAATGTTGGATAGTGGAGCACCTGGGGGAAAATTAAACGTCAGTGCTGAAATTGAGAATTGGCCAGGTCAAAAAAAGAAAACTGGTCCGGAATTAGCTTATGAAATGTATGAACATGCATTATCATTTGGTGGTCAACAGGTATTTGGTGAAGTAACTAAGATTATTGATCACGAAGATTATAAAGAAGTTGTAACTACTGATAATACATACCAAGCTAAAGCTGTATTGATTGCAACGGGGACAAAAGAAAGAAAAATGCAAATACCGATGGAAGATGAGTTAACTGGTCATGGAGTTTCATATTGTGCTGTATGTGATGGTCCATTTTTCAAAGATGAAGAAGTTGCAGTAATTGGTGGTGGAAATTCAGCTTTAGAAGAAGCTGTTTATTTAACAAAATTTGTAAGTAAAGTGCATTTAATTGTTCGTCGTGATGTATTTAGAGCGGATAAGATTATTCAAGATCATGTTTATGCTAATGAAAAAATAGAGATTCATTTTTTAAAGAAACCACATCATTTAATTGAAAAAGATGGTAAAGTAGATAAATTAGCTTTAGAAGATAGTAAAACAGGAGAAATTAGTGAACTAGCAGTTAAAGGTGTTTTTCCATTTGTGGGATTAGATCCAATAACTAATTTTGTATCAGACTTAGGTATTTGCGATGAACATGGCTATATTATCACTGATGAAACGATGAAAACAAAAGTACCTGGGATTTATGCAGCTGGTGATGTTCGTCAAAAAATATTAAGACAAGTTGTAACTGCTGCTAATGATGGAGCAGTTGCAGGACAACAGATTGCTCATTATTTGGAAAGTAAAGCTTAGTGGATTTTATCCATTAAGTTTTTATTATAATATTTTTAGTTAAATATTGTAATAATATAAATGTAGTAAAGACTTGAGAAAATATATAAAATAACGTACACTTATCGTTGTAAATTTGATAAAATGTAATTGTAGAAAGTGAAGTGAGAATTATGGATCAAGTTGAAGTTGTAATTGTAACAGGAATGTCTGGGGCAGGAAAAACTAGTGCGATGGCATGTTTTGAAAACTTAGCATTTCGTTGTATAGATAATTATCCAGTACCATTATTAACTGAGTTTGCTGAATTAGTTCAAGATAATTCACAGTATCAAAGAGTTGCTATGGCAGTAAGTCTTGAAGATGCTTTAAAAGCAATTAGGTTATTAAATAATTTAGATTGGATCAATTTAACTGTAGTATTTTTAGATTGTGATGATGAAACATTAGTTAAAAGATATAAACAAACAAGAAGATCACATCCATTGTTGATTTCTAATAAAGCTTCTTCATTACTTGAAGCAATTGAATTTGAAAGACGTTTAGCTGAACCGATTTCTAGATTAGCTAATATATATATAGATACTACTAAATTAAAGGGAGCAAGATTTCAAGATTTATTAGAAGATTATTTTAATAAAGGGAAATTAGATCCTTTTAGAATTACATTTGTATCTTTTGGTTATAAACATGGTGTTCCTAAAGATGCTGATTTATTGCTTGATGTTCGTTTTTTACCTAATCCGTTTTATATTGAAGAGTTAAGACAATTAACTGGAAATGATCAAGCTGTTTATGATTATGTCATGGAAAAAGAAGAAACAAAGATTTTTGTGGAAAAGACAACTGAGTTTCTTGATTATTTATTAAAGGAATATGAAAAAGAAGGTAAAATGCATTTAGTTATTGGAATCGGATGTACGGGTGGACAACATCGTTCAGTAACTTTAACAAATTATTTTGCAGATTATTATAGTCAATATTATCAAGTACATCGTTTGCATCGTGATGCTGATCATTAGGAGTAGTTATGGTATCTTTTTCTAGAGTAGTAAAAGAAGATGTTGTTTTTAATGATTTTGAATCATGTTGTCAAAGAGCAATGTTATGTGCAATAATCAAAATCAATGGAACGCTTTCATTATCTAGTTATGGTCTTTCTTTAACGATTAGAACAGAAAATGCTAAAATAGCATCTAAAATTCATAAAATGTTGAAAGATGAATATGATCCACAAATTGAATTTATTGTTTCACGTAAAATGAAGTTAAAGAAAAATAATGTTTATATTTTAAAGGTTACAAAAGCTAGAGAAATTTTAGATGATCTGTCATTAATGGATGGACTTGGATTTCATATTATTCCTGATAAAAAGATTTTTCAAAAAGAATGCTGTATTAGAGCATATTTAGCTGGAGCATTTTTAGCTTGTGGCAGTGTTAATAATCCAGAGACTTCTAATTATCATTTAGAAATGAGTTTTGCAGAAGAGGAATATGCCAATTTTATTGCACAGTTGATGAATAATTTTGAATTGAATGCAAAAATAATTAAAAGAAGAAATAGATATGTTGTTTATTTAAAATCGTCAGAGAAAATAGGTGATTTTTTAAGGGCAATGGGAGCAAGTAGATCGGTTATGAATTTTGAAAGTACACGTATTGATCGAAATATGTCTAATACAGTAAATCGTTGGAATAATTGTGATATTGCAAATGAAATTAAGTCACTTGCTAGTGCTAATAAACAAATTGATGACATCAATATAGTTGATATGTTTATGGGATTAGAAATGCTTGATGAAAAAACTCGTTCAGTAGCGTTGATTAGAAGAAAATATCCCGAAATGTCTTTAAATGAATTAGCTCAAGTTTATTATGAAGAAACGGGACAAACTATTAGTAAATCAGGGTTGCATCATCGCTTTAAAAAAATTAGTGATGAAGCTAAAAGATTAATTCAAATGGAGAATGAATGAGATGGATAAAATTGAAATGAGATTTGGGCAAAGAGTTAAAGAATTGCGTTTGAAACAAAATATTTCACAAGAAGAATTAGCATTTCGTTGTGGTTTATCAAAGAATTATATTTCTGATGTTGAAAGAGGAACGAGAAATATTTCTTTGAAATCGATAGAAAAAATAGCAGATGGTTTAGCTATTAGAATTAAAGAATTATTTGAATTTAAATAAGGAGTTGATGTCATGGGATTTTATTATGCTGTTTTAGTAATTTTATTTATTATTGTTATCCTGAGTCTAATTTTAAATTTACTTACTAGTCCAATTGTATGGTTGATTATTATTATATTAATAATCTGGTCATCAATTAAAAAATATATGTATAAAAAAAGAATTGAAGAATTTAATAAAGAATTCGAAGAAAAAGTTGAAGAAACAAAAAAGGCCTATTATCAAGATACATATGATTATCAAGATGATGATATAATTGATGTTGACTATAAAGAATATGATGATAAATAAAAATAAAAACAAGTAGTTAGCCTGTAAGGTAACTGCTTGTTTTTTAAATAGCGGATATGTTAATATATAGGATAGAATATAGGTGAAGATATGAAGAAAATAAAAGAGATAATAGTGGTAGAAGGGAAAAGCGATACAGCTTTATTAAAAGAATTATTTGAAGTAGATACAATTGAAACCCATGGCTTAGCACTAGATAAAAAAACATTAGGATTAATTAAAGAGGCTAATAAAACTAGAGGCGCCATTGTTTTGACAGATCCAGATTTTCCTGGAAAAAAAATACGAGATCAAATTCAAGCAGTTGTTCCTAATTGCAAACATGCCTTTGTTTCTAAAAAAGATGCTACTGGTAAAAAGAAGTTAGGGATTGCTGAAGCTAATAAAGAAGCAGTTGTATTAGCTTTAGAAAATGTGGTTAGTTTTGATGTTGATAATCAAAGTATTACATGGCATGAGTTTATTGATTTAGATATTATTGGAAATAAACAGCGAAGATTATTAGTATATAATTTATTTAATCTAGGCTATGGAAATGTTAAGACTTTATTTAAAAGGTTAAATATGGTTGGAATTAGTAAAGAAGATGTTTTAAAAAAATTAGATGAACATAAAGAAAGAGTGAATGGTTAATGAAAGATATAGCGACACTTAGTACGACCAAGTATATATTAGATAAGTATAATTTAAATGCGCTAAAAAAATATGGACAAAATTTTTTGATTGATATAAATGTGGTAAACAAAATCATCAAAGAAACAAGAATCGATAAAGATGTGGCAGTTATTGAAGTTGGACCAGGAATTGGAGCTCTAACACAAATGCTATCACGCTATGGTGGAAAAGTAATTAGTTTTGAAATTGATGAAAGATTTAGACCGGTATATGATGAGTTTTTAATTGCTGACAATCTTGAAATCATTTTTGGCGATTTTATGAAACAAGAGATAAATAAAATTGTAGTTGATTTAAAAAAAACATATTCAAAAGTGTATTTGGTGGCTAATTTACCGTACTATATTACTACAGCAATAATTGAAAAAGTTATTTTAAGTGATTGTAATATTGATCAATTGATTGTAATGGTACAAAAAGAAGTTGCTTTGAAAATGACTAGTGATTATAAAAATCCATTATTATTAATGATTAAAGATATGGGAAAAGTTGAGTATTTGTTTACTGTTAATAAAAATGTGTTTTTACCTGCTCCGCATGTTGATTCTGCAATTATAAAAATAGTATTAACTAAAAAGCCGAATTTAAAACTATATGATATATTGAATGTTTGTTTTAAACAACGACGAAAAACAATTTATAATAATTTAAAAAAAGAATATAGTAATGCATTGGAGATATTAGAAAAATGTAAAATTGATACAAAAAAAAGAAGTGAAGAATTATCGTTAAATGATTTTAAAAATATCACTGATATGATTTAAATGCATATAATAAAGTGGTGATATTGATGAAAATTGGCGACATAGTGAGTCGAAAAAAATATGGTAAAGATATTTATTTTAAAATTATTGATATTAAAGATGATATTTATTATTTAAAAGGAATTGAGTATCGATTAGTTGCTGATAGTGAAGAAAGTGATTTAGAATTAAGTGATTTTAGTAGTGAAAAAAGTGATATTGTAGTAGAAAATAAACCATGTTTAAAAGGTAGTGTCTTGCATATTGATGGTGATAAAGATTATTTGAAGATGTGTCTAGATAAATATAAAGAATTTAATATAACGGTATATGGTTATTATATGGAAGAAAGTGAAATAAAAGATAAAATCATTCCATTATTAGAAAAACATCGTCCTGATTTATTAGTTATTACCGGACATGATGCGATGAAAAAAAATAGTGATCGTAAAAACATTAATAGTTACTTGCATACTAAAGATTTTGTTGAAGCAATTAGAAAAGCAAGACTTTATCAAGATGATAAAGATAGCCTAATTATTTTTGCAGGAGCATGTCAGTCATATTATGAATTATTATTAGCTAGTGGGGCGAATTTTGCTTCAAGTCCAAGTCGAAAAAATATCCATGCATTAGATCCTGTTTTTATTGTTAGTCAAATTGCCAATGCCAGTATTAAAAATTATGTTGATTTAGAAAAAATTGTAGCTAAGACTTCTAACAAGCATTTAGGTATTGGAGGAATAGATACACGCGGAGTCGCAAGAAAAATTTATCCAACAAGTAGGTGAAATAATGAAAGTAAAAGCATATGCAAAAATTAATTTAGCATTAGATGTTGTAAGAAAAAGAGAAGATGGTTATCATGAATTAGAAATGGTCATAGCACCAATTACTTTACATGATTTGATTTATATTAATACGATTGAAAGTGGGATTATAATTGAAACAAATAGTAAAGTAATGCCAACTGATAAACGAAATATCATGTATAAAGTTGTAGCTTTGATAAAAGAAAGATATGGAATCAAAAAAGGTGTTAAAATATATGTTTATAAGCATATTCCAACTCAAGCAGGTTTAGCTGGTGGTAGTGCTGATGGGGCTGCAGTTATTAAAGCAATGAATAAGTTGTTTTATTTAAATTTGACTGAAGAACAAATGGCTACTTTAGGAAAAGAAGTTGGAGCGGATATTCCTTTTTGTGTATATCAAAAAATGGCTCTTGTTAGTGGAATTGGAGAAAAATTAGAGTTTATTGATTATCTTTTTGAATGTAAGGTATTATTAGTTAAACCAAAAAAAGGTGTTTCAACTAAAAAGTCTTTTAATAGTCTAGATTTAAATAAAGCGATTCATCAAGATTGTAGGTTAATGGTTAAAGGAATTTATGAAGATGATTATCAAACAGTAATTGATAATTTACAAAATACGTTAGAAGAACCATCAATTAAGATGGTTCCTGAAATTAATGATATTAAACAAGCTATGTTAGAAATTGGTTTTGATGGAGCTTTAATGTCAGGAAGTGGGTCTTGTGTTTTTGGTCTTACAAGAGATGATAAAATTTTAGAAAAAGGTTTTAAATATTTTAAGGGAAAATATTATTTTGTTCGAAAAACAGAAATTTTAAATGAAAGATAAATAGGATAATTTGAAGTAAACAGTTGATGTCATATATTTGAATTAACTGTTTTTATTTTTATAACTTACTTATTAAAGCGATTTCTTTTCAATATAAAAGCATTTTTTGTATATTTTTCCTTTAATAAATGTTAAATATTTGATATTATGTTGTTGTTAAGAGGTGTTAAAATGAAAACTTATGCGGTAGTGATGGCAGCTGGTAAAGGAACCAGAATGAAATCAGATAAGCCTAAAGTTGTTCATGAGGTTTTATATAAACCGATGATCAATCATATTGTTGATGAATTAAAACAACTAGGTGTAGATGAGATTTATGTGATTTTAGGACATAAAGCGAAAGAAGTTGAAAAGTTGTTAGATGATGTAAATATTGTTTATCAACGAGAGCAACTGGGAACAGGACATGCATTGATGCAATGTAAAGATGTATTAGCTAATAAGTCTGGTACAACAGTTGTTTTAAATGGAGATGCTCCATTAATTACTAAAGAAACATTAAAAAATCTAATTGACTATCATAATGATAATCAATTAATGGGTACAATTATGACTTGTGATTGTGACTTGGATAAAAAATTTGGTCGAGTAATTAGAGAAAGTGATCAGGTTAAGGGAATTGTTGAGTTTAAAGATTGTACACCAGAGCAAGTTAAAATTAGTGAGATGAATTGTGGAGAATATTGCTTTGATAATGAAGCATTATTTAAAGCATTAGAAAAGGTAACTAATAACAATGCTCAAAATGAATATTATATTACAGATGTTATTGAAATCATGAATAATGATAATTTAAAAGTTGGTGGTTATAAAATTGCTGATTTAGCCGAAGTTGGTGGAATCAATGATCGTGTGGAATTAGCAGAAGCTACTAAAGCATTACAACTTAAAGTGAATAAAAAACATTTATTAAATGGGGTAAATATTATTGATATCAATAATACTTATATTGGTGTAGATGTTAAAATTGCTCCAGATACGACAATTGAACCAGGTTGTGTAATCAAAGGTAAATCTAGTATAGGTGCTAATTGTCATATTGGGCCATACTGTGAATTTGAAAATGTTGAAATCAAAGATAATGTAGAAATTAAATTTTCAGTAATTAGTGATTCAGTTATTGAAAATGGAGTAGATATTGGACCGTTTGCACGTTTAAGAACTAATTGCCATATTTTAGATAATGTGCATATTGGTAACTTTGTAGAAATGAAAAAAACAGTTTTTGGAAATGGCAGCAAAGCCGCTCATTTGACTTATGTAGGTGATGCGACCGTAGGAAGTAATGTAAATATGGGATGTGGAACAATTACTTCAAATTATGATGGTAAAAATAAATTCCAAACAATTATCAATGATAATGCTTTTATTGGTTGTAATAGTAACTTAATTGCACCGGTAACAGTTGGAGCTAATGCTTATGTAGCGGCAGGTTCAACAGTTACAGATGATGTTAATGATGAAGCATTTGCAATTGCTCGTGCGCGTCAAGTTAATAAAGAAGGATATGCTAAAGTATTAGAAGAAAAAAGAAATAAAAAAGGAAAATAGGAGAAAAAAATGAAAAATAAGATAACTGTATTTGCACTATCAGCTAGTGAAGAATTGGCAAAAGATATTGCAAAAGAATTAGGAACTAATGTAGGTAAAAGTAAAGTACATCATTTTGCAGATGGAGAAATTTTAGTTGAAATTGGAGAATCAGTACGTGGTAAAGATGTATATATTGTACAATCTACAAGTAATCCTGTTACTGAAAATCTAATGGAAATCTTAGTTTTAGCAGATGCTTTGAAAAGAGCTTCAGCTAAAGAAATTACAGCAATTATTCCTTATTTTGGATATGCTCGTCAAGATCGTAAAGCTAAACCTAGACAGCCAATTACTTCTAAGTTAATAGCAGATTTATTGACCGTAGCTGGAATTAATCGCGTTGTTACAGTTGATTTACATGCTGCACAAATTCAAGGTTTCTTTGATATTCCAGTAGATGAAATGCAAGCATTACCGCTTATTTCGAATTACTTTAAGAAAAAGAATATCAGTGATATTTGTGTAGTTTCTCCTGATCATGGTGGTGCTACTAGAGCTCGTAAATTAGCAGTTGCTTTAGATGCTCCTGTAGCGATTATCGATAAAAGAAGACCTAAACCTAATGTTGCTGAAATAATGGGTGTATTAGGTGATGTTGAAGGTAAGAATTGTATTATGGTTGATGATATGATTGATACAGGTGGTACAATTGTTGCTGGAATTGAAATGTTAAAAGAAAAAGGTGCTAAATCAGTTCATGTTGCTTGTACACATCCAGTATTTTCTGGACCAGCAGTAGAAAGATTACAAAATTCTTCTGCTGATGAAGTAGTTGTAACTGATACAATTAAGTTACCAGAAGAAAAAATGTTCCCTAAATTGAAGATTGTTACAGTTGCAGTATTGCTTGCTAGAACAATTGAAA
This sequence comes from Thomasclavelia spiroformis DSM 1552, assembly GCF_025149465.1. Taxonomy (NCBI): domain Bacteria; kingdom Bacillati; phylum Bacillota; class Erysipelotrichia; order Erysipelotrichales; family Coprobacillaceae; genus Thomasclavelia; species Thomasclavelia spiroformis. The sequence continues at coordinate 157,930 of NZ_CP102275.1, forward strand.
ATATTGAAAATTGTGAACCTGTTTCTAATGTGTTTGAAATGTTTGATTTTGATAAATAATATGAATAAAACGGTAAGTTTACTTACCGCTTTTTGTATAAATATCTTTTTATTGGAAATAATATATTTGATATTTTTTTACAAGAGTACTTAATATTCATGATAAAATTTATCTTTTGTCTAAATTTGTAGGCTGAAAAATAGAGTAAAAAGATATGTGTAGTAAAAAAATGTTGATTTTAACTAGATATTTCATTTGTTATTGGTATTTATTTTTTTAGATATTTGACAAATGAAATTGATTTTGTTAAGATACAGCCGAGGTGAAATTTATGTACTTTGATACTCATTGTCATTTAAATAGTGAAGATTTATATGAAGATCACGATATGTTTATTCAAAATGCTTTAAACAACGAGGTTACAAATATGGTTGTTGTAGGCTATGATTTAGAATCATCAAAAATTGCAATCGAGTTAGCTAAACAATACGAGTTTATATATGCTGCAGTTGGCATTGGACCTAATGATTGCAAAAACACAACGAAAGAACAAATAAACATTATCGATAAGTACTTAGAAGATCCTTGCGTTGTAGCACTTGGTGAAATCGGTCTTGATTATTATTGGGATACTGTCAGTAAAGAAAAGCAGTTAGAGGTTTTTCAATGGCAAATGGATTTAGCCAAGAAACATGATAAACCTGTTATTATTCATTGTCGAGATGCTTATGAAGATACTTATGAAGTGCTAAAACAAAATGGACATCGTGGAATTATGCATTGTTATAGTGGTTCTGTAGAAATGGCAAAAAGGTTTGTTGAGCTAGGTTTCTACATTTCTTTAGCTGGACCAGTGACATTTAAGAATGCAAGAGTTCCCAAAGATGTGGCAGCAAATATTAACATTGAAAATTTATTAATTGAAACTGACTGTCCTTATTTAACACCTCATCCATTTAGAGGAAAGTTAAATGAGCCTGCAAATGTTGTGTATATTGCCCAGGAAATAGCTAAGCTAAAGAACATGGAGATAGAAAACGTTGCAAGTAAGACAACGTTTAATGCCAAAAATATTTTTGGTATTAAATAGGAGGAAAATTAATGAAAAAAATTAAAGAGGCTGTTATTAATGCTGACCCCTGTATGAAGGGGTTGGTTGTAGTGATGATTGCCTATGTTGGAATTGTAGCAACGACTTTAAATACCGGTGCTGCAAACCAAATTGATAACTATGTTGAAACTATTGATGTTAAGGTTCAAGATGGTGAACAAGCGCAGAAGGATTATTTAGTAAGACAAGCTGCAGTGTCTAATGTATTAGACGATTTGGAAATTTCTTTAAATCCACAGGATTTATTAAATCAAGATTTAAACTATGTTGTAAATGATGGTGATTTAATTCAAATAACTAGAATTAATGAAGCAAATATAGATGAAGTTAATACAATAGCATCTAATACAGTTAATACTAGTGGATTAGAATTATTTACAACTAAAGTTACGCAACAAGGACAAGAAGGAAAAGTAAAAAATACTTATCGTGTAACTTATCATAATGGTAAAGAATCTAAACGAGAATTGGTTAATAGTGAGGTAATAATACCTGCTAGTGATACGATAATTGAAACCGGAAAAGTTCAACCTGGGGCTTATTTTACTGGTAAGTTAACAACATACGGTGGAGATTGTGTTGGAGGAAATGGAACATCATCAACAGGAATCAAATTAAGTCCGATTACTGGTGTTCAAGGGTCTAATAGTCCAAAGTTAACATATAATGGACGTTCGTATTATTGTTTAGCAGCAGATCCATCTATTCCGTTTGGAACAATTATTGAAATCACTAATCATAATTTAAGTATTGAATCAACTGCATATGGTATTGTTGTAGACCGTGGAGGGGCAATTAAAGGAAATAAGATTGATATATTTAATGGAACTGAAGCTGGTAAGTATTTTACTGGTGGTACTTCTAATAATACTCAATTTAAAATTGTTTCTGTAGGTAACGGTAAGAACTTTTGGAAATAAATAAAAAAAGTCAGGTGAAATAGTATTTTTGCCTGTCTTTTTTATTTAATGTGAATATTTATTTAACAATCACATAATTATACGAAATTTTATTTATAAAATCTTATTTAAATTGAAGAGAGGATTTAATAAAATGGGAAAAATAAAAAAATTTTTTAGTAAACCAGTGTTTACATTAGTATGCTATGTTATGGCAATATTAACAATTATCTACTTGTTTTACACAGTCAAATTAGCGAATGATACTGTAGAAATGTATATAACTCAAGGAACATTAAGTTGGTCAGCAAATTTTTTAGAAATTATTTCATTTTTTATAAGTAATTGTGCAAGTTATATATTTTATAGTTTTGCTTTTATTTTCTTTGGCCGTGTAATTGATGGTGTAAGAATAAAAGATAATTCAAAAGAAGAAACTCAAGAAGAAATTGATGAAGAAGTAAAAGAAGAAATTAGTGAAGAAAATGCAGAAAAAAAAGCTGATAACGAAGAAGCTGGTGAAAAGATAATTGAAAAAAATGTAAACGATGATGAAAAATCAACAGATAAAATTATTGAAGAAAATATAGTTGAAGAAGTTGATAACAAAGAAATTGATGAAAAAATAACAGATGTAGCTAATGAAGATAAAAATTAAAATAATAAACAGTTATTCTCTTGTTGTAAAACAAGAGTTTTTTTGATTGTAGGGGGATAATTGTTTTAAAAATAATAAATTTGTAGTACAATAGATTAGGATTAAGGAGGGATATGTAATGTATGATGTAATTGTAGTTGGTGGTGGTCATGCGGGAATTGAGGCAGCATTGGCGCCAGCTAGAATGAAACAAAAAACAGTTTTAATAACTGCAAATTTTGATAATGTTGGAAGCCTTCCTTGTAATACCTCAATTGGAGGGCCGGCTAAAGGAATAATTGTCCGTGAAATTGATGCTTTAGGTGGACAAATGGCAAAAACAGCTGATGAGACATATTTACAAATGAAAATGTTAAATACTGCTAAAGGTCCAGGGGTACAATCTTTAAGAGCTCAAGCTGATAAAAAAGCTTATCCTAGATATATGCAGGCAGTTTTGAAAAAACAAGATAATTTAGATATTATTGAAGGTATGGTAGAGGATTTAATGGTTGAAGATAACTGTGTAAAAGGGGTTATTTTGGCTAATGGTCAAGAAATTATTGGAAAAACTGTGATTTTAACAACAGGAACATATTTAAAAGCAGAAATATTATGTGGTGATCAAAAGCATGCTAGTGGTCCTGATGATCAAGAAGAGTGTAAATATTTATCAACACGTTTAAAGGAGTTAGGATTACGAATTCAACGTTTAAAAACAGGGACTCCTCCTAGAGTGGAGATAAATAGTGTTGATTATTCTAAAACAAGTTTACAGCCTGGTAGTGATGCAAAGTTAGCATTTAGTTATCAAACAAATAAGTTTATTCCAATAGATGAGCAAGTACCTTGTTATTTAACATATACAAATGAAAAAACGCATAAAATAATAAAAGAAAATTTGCATCGTTCAAGTATGTATGGTGGTTATGTTAGTGGGGTTGGACCTCGATATTGTCCATCAATAGAAGATAAAATTGTTAAGTTTTCTGATAAACCACAACATCAAATCTTTTTAGAACCAGAGTCTAAGGAAATGAATACTATTTATGTTCAAGGTTTTTCAACATCATTACCACATGATGTTCAAGAAGAAATGATTAGAACGATTCCAGGACTTGAACATTGTAAAATCTTGAAATATGCCTATGCTATTGAATATGATGCAATTGATCCATTACAACTTTGGCCATCATTAGAAACAAAAATCATTAAAAACTTATTTACAGCAGGTCAAATTAATGGAACAAGCGGTTATGAAGAAGCGGCTAGTCAAGGATTGATTGCGGGTATTAATGCAACGTTAAAAAATCAAAATAAAGAACCATTAATTTTAAAACGTGATGAAGCATATATTGGTGTTATGATAGATGATTTGGTAACAAAAGGAACAGAAGAACCGTATCGTATGTTGACTAGTAGAGCTGAATATCGTCTATTAATTCGTCATGATAATGCTGATGAAAGATTAATGAAATATGGTCATGATGTTGGTTTGATTAGTGATGATATTTATCAGCAATATTTAAATAAAATGTCTAATATTTTTAATGAAATCGCTCGCCTTGATACAATTAGATTTACGCCAAAGCATCCAATTAATGATGTATTGGAACAATTAGGTTCAACACGATTAAATGAAGGAATTAGTGCTAAGGAGTTAATTAAAAGACCGGAACTTGATTATGAAAAGATTTTACCATTTATAGATGCACCTGATTTAAATGAAGAGGAAAGAAAAAGAATTACTATTTTAATTAAATATAAGGGTTATATTGATAAGGCAATGCGTCAAGCTGAAAAACAAAAGAAAATGGAAGAAAAGAAAATTCCTGAAGATGTTGATTATAATGAAATTAGTAATTTAGCTTTAGAAGCAAAACAAAAACTAAGTAGTATTCGTCCTTTGACAATTGGTCAAGCATCAAGAATTTCAGGAATAAATCCTGCTGATATTTCAGTATTATTAATTTATTTGAAACAAAAGTATAATGAGGAATAATTTATGTCTAAAGAAGAATTTATTGAATTATTGAAAAATAAAGGAATTATACTAAGTGATAAACAAATTGAGCAATTTGATAAATATTTTAAGTTATTAGTTGAATGGAATGAGAAAATGAATTTAACGGCTATAACTGATGAAGAAAGTGTTTATTTAAAACATTTTTATGATTCAATTACAATTGCTTTTGATTTTGAATTTGCTAGTCAAAGTATTGTTGATGTAGGTGCTGGAGCCGGATTTCCGAGCATTCCTTTGAAAATAATTTATCCTGATTTGAAAGTGACAATTGTTGATTCACTTACAAAAAGAATTACTTTTTTAAACCATTTATTTGGAGCTTTAGAATTAACTAATTGTAAAGCAATTAGTGCTAGAGCTGAAGAATATGCTAAAGAAAATCGTGAAAAATGTGATGTTGTAATGGCAAGAGCAGTTGCTAGATTAAATATATTAGATGAACTTTGTTTACCGCTTGTTAAAGTAGGAGGATATTTTTTATCATTAAAAGGACTTAAAGCAGATGAGGAATTAAATGAAGCTAAAAAAGGTATTGGGATTTTAGGGGGAAAAGTAGGGAGTGTAAATGATTTTACTTTAACTAATGATAATCATCGAAGTAATATTATTATAAAGAAAGTAAAAGCAACACCTAATAAATATCCCCGCATGTTCGCTAAAATTAAAAAACAACCATTGTAGGAGAGAATATGTTAGAGAAAGTATATAAACAAATTGATATAAATAAAATTGAAGCAAATGAAAATCAACCTCGCAAAGTATTTGATGATGAAAAAATTGAAGAATTAGCAACTTCAATTAAAGAAAATGGATTGATTCAACCAATAATTGTTCGTAAATATAATCGTAATTACCAAATAATTGCTGGTGAAAGACGTTTTCGAGCATGTAAGCTAGCGGGTTTGAAAACAATTCCTTGTGTAATTAAAGATATTGATGATAAACAAGTTGATACATATGCAATTATTGAAAATATCCAACGTGAAAACTTATCACCAATAGAAGAAGCTAGTGCATATAAGACATTGATTGATACATATAATATGAATCAAACTGAACTAGCAAATAAAGTTGGAAAAAAACAGTCAACGATTGCTAATAAGTTAAGACTATTAAAATTATCGGATGATGTAAAATATGCTTTAAAAGCTAAACAAATTACAGAACGTCATGCTCGCGCAATGTTATCTTTGGATGAACAAAAACAACAAGAAGTATTAAAAGAAGTCTTAAAAAAATCATTAAATGTAAAACAAACTGAAACATTGATTAATAAACCAGTTAAAACTAAGGAAAAACCTAAAAAGGTAACAACTAAAATATCAAAAAACTTCAAAATTGCGATGAATACAATTAATCAGGCAATTGATTTGATTCAAAAATCTGGTATAGATGTTACAAGTGAAACACAAGAAGCAGACGAAGAATATGTAATCACATTAAAAGTAAAAAAATAAGGATGTAATAATTCAAGTATTACATCTTTTTTCTTATTCATCAATTTCCATGGTGATACGAGTAAGATAATTATCTTTTGATGCTTCACAAACATCAAAAAGAATATATTCTTCATATGCAAACTTACCTAATTTAATATTATGTTCTTTAGCGTAATCTAGCATACGAAGATATGAATCATATAATTTATCATAACTACCATGATGATAACCACATAAATAATGACCAGCTTTTTTTATAAATGTATGTTTAGTAATATTATTAGAAGTAGTAAATAAGTAAGAATAGTTATAAATCTGATTATTATAAATATTATCAATTTCTATCATCACTCCGACAAATTCACCTGTAATGATATGATTGTTTTCGATAAATGATGTGTATTCATTCATAAAGTTAGAAAAATCTTTAGAAGATGAATTTTCTGAGTTGGCAGATAGTAATAATTTTGTTTCATCTAAGTATTCGATTTTTATTTCATTATAGTTAGCATTTAAAGCATCGCTAGTAAGTGTTTTGAAATTTTTTAACATTTCATGAATTTGTTGTAGTTCATTGATATATTCAATTAATTTATGTTCTTGTTGATTTAATAATTCTAAAAATAATTGCGGATTTCTTTTATCTAAATATGTTTTAATATCTTTTAATGACATTCCTAGTTTTTTTAGGGCCATAATTACTTTAAAAGTGTCATATTGATGATAAGAATAATAACGATAACCTTTTTCGTTAACATAAATTGGTTTAAATAAATCAATTTCATCATAATGAAAAAGAACATGTTTTTCAATGCCACATATTTTAGCAAATGTTCCACAAGTTAATAATTTTTCTTTCATTTAAATCCCCCTTGACTATAAGGTAACCTTATAGTCTATTATAAAATAGACCATCTGATAATACAATTAAAAGACTAACTAAAGGATTATGAAATATAAGTTAGTCAATTTTTGTGTAAAATAATAAAGATATTTGTTTATTAAAAGAGATTAGTTGAATATTTAAATAAAATATTCAAGCTACAGTAAACAATTGTATTTAAATTAGAGGAAAGGAGTGAAGTATGATATTTTAGTCCAATTATCATACAAGGGGAATGAAATTAATATTAAGATATTTAAAGAGATATAAATTATTATTCTTTTTTAATGTATTATCTGTATTTGGATTTATTTTAGTAGAATTAGGAATTCCAACGATTGTAGCGACCATGATTGATACAGGTGTTGCTAATAAAGATGTAAATTTTATTTATATGATGGGAGGCTGCATAGCTTTAGTTTCATTTATTGGAGTTGGAGGAACAATTGCCCTAGGATACTGCTGTGCTAAAATTTCTACAGCGATAACTCATGATATTCGAAATGATATTTTTATAAAAGCTCAACAGTTTACTGCAAGTGAATTTAATAAAATTGGAATATCTTCAATGATTACAAGAACTAATAATGATGCTTTTCAAATACAACAATTTGTTAATGTATTGCTAAGAACTGCGTTAATGACACCAATTATGTTTATTTTTAGTTTTATTATGACAGCAAGAGCTTCGCTTCCATTATCATATATTATTGCTGCAACGATTCCATTAATTATTTTAGGGGTTGTTTTTGTTGCTAAAGTAACGAAACCAATATCTGAAAATCAGCAGAAATCGTTAGATGATCTAAATCGAATTTCAAGAGAAAATCTAAGTGGGATTAGAGTTATTAGGGCATTTAATAATGATGATTATGAACAAAAACGTTTTAATAAAACAAATGATGCGTTTACTACTTTTTCTAAGAAATTGTTTAAAATTATGTCAATGACACAACCAATATTTTTTATGTTGATGAATATTGCTGGTTTATCAATCTATTGGGTAGCATCTCATTTAATTTCGACTGGTTCTTTAGAGATTGGACAATTAGTGGCTTTTATGGATTATTTATTTCATGCGATGTTTTCAATCATGTTATTTTGTACCGTATTTATGATGTACCCTCGAGCTGAAGTATCTGCAAAAAGAATTGAAGCAGTTTTCAATTTAGATCCATTAGTAAAAAATACGATTCAAGATAATGTTGTGGATGATGAAACTACAATTGAATTTGACCATGTGACTTTTGTGTATCCAGATGGAGAGGAACCTGTTTTATCAGATGTTACATTTAAGGCTAAAAAAGGTGAAATGGTTGCATTTATTGGTAGTACTGGTTCTGGAAAAAGTACCTTGGTTAATCTTATTCCAAGATTTTATGATGTAACAAGTGGAAGCATAAAGATAAATAATCAAGATATTCGAAATTATGATCTTTTAAAATTACGTGATATGTTAGGAGTAATTCCTCAAAAAGCTATTTTGTTTAGTGGTAGTATCGCAGAAAATATTAGATTTGGGAAAAAAGATGCAACTATGGAAGAAATTGAACATGCAGCTAAAATTGCTCAAGCATATTCGTTTATTATGGAAAAAGAACATGGTTTTGATGAAGAAATTAGTGAGGGAGCAACAAATGTATCAGGTGGACAAAAACAACGTTTAAGTATTGCTAGAGCATTAGTACGTAAAGCTCCAATTTATATTTTTGATGATTCCTTTTCAGCTTTGGATTTTAAAACTGATGCAACTTTAAGACATGAGTTAAAAAAGGAATTAAAGGATTCAATCATGTTAGTAATTGCGCAAAGAATATCTAGTATTATGGAAGCAGATCAAATTATTGTATTAAATGAAGGAAAAGTAGTGGGACATGGAAAACATCATCAATTGTTAAAAGAATGTAGTATTTATCGTGAAATTGCAATTTCTCAATTAAGTGAAGAGGAGTTAGGTTATGAAAAAGAAGCGTAATTTGAAAAAGACAGTAAGTGGCTTAATGCCTTTTATCAAACCATATAAATGGAATTTTGTAATTGCAATTTTAATGATCCTGGTTTTTAATATTACGATTGTTCTTGCACCTACTTTTGAAGGAATGATTACAACTCAATTAGCTAGTGATATTGCTAAAAGTAGTGGTCTAAGTAATATAAATATTAATTTTAATGCAGTTTTAAAAATTATTATTTTATTATTTATAATTTATATTTTTAAAACAGTATCTCAGATGATATCGGTAGTCTTTCTTACAAATGGGATCCAACATTCAATGGAAGATTTACGTAATGCTTTGCAAAATAAAATTCGTAAATTACCAGTAAGATATTTTGATAATCATCATTTTGGAGATGTATTGAGTAGAATAACTAATGATGTTGATGCTGTATCTAATGCTTTGCAACAAAGTTTTACCCAAATTATAAGCGGAATTTTAATGGTAACATTAGCACTTACAATGATGTATATTATTAATCCTAAAATGGCAATTGTAGGAACAATGATTATTCCACTATCTTTAATAATTACAAGAATTGTTGTAGGAAAAAGTCAAAAGTTATTTAAAAGTCAACAAGATACGTTAGGTAAACTTAATAGTACAATTACAGAAATGTATACAGGTTATAATGAAATTCTTTTATATAATCAACAAGATGAAGCTATTGATAAATTTAAAGAAATAAATAAAGATTTAAAAACTAATGCTTTTAAAGCACAGTTTGTTTCATCAACAATAGCACCTTTAAATTCGCTTGTAACTTATTTAGCGATTGGAACAGTTGCAGTAATTGGAACAGCCGAAGTAATTACTGGAACATTTTTAGTTGGACAATTACAAGCATTTATTCGCTATATTTGGCAAATTAATGATCCATTATCACAAATATCTAATTTATCAGCTCAAATCCAAGCAGCTTTTGCAGCATTAAGTAGAATTGTCGAATTATTGGAAGAACAAGAAGAAATACCTGAAGCTTCACCTGCAAAACATATTGAAAATGTTCAAGGTAATGTTCAATTTGAACATGTACAATTTGGTTATTATGAAGAGAATTTAATGAAAGATTTAAATGTTAATGTAAAAAGTGGTCAAATGGTAGCAATCGTAGGACCAACCGGTGCTGGGAAAACAACTATTATTAATTTATTATTACGTTTTTATGATGTTAAAGGCGGTAGTATTAAAATTGATGGTGTTGATATTCGTGATTTACCAAGAGAAGAATTACGTTCGATGTTTGGGATGGTATTACAAGATACGTGGTTATATTCTGGTAGTATTTATGATAACATTCGTTATGGGCGTTTAAATGCTCGTAAAGATGAAATAATTCAAGCTGCAAAAATGGCTAATGTTCATCATTTTATCAGAACATTACCAGGAGGTTATGATTTTCATATTAATGAAGAAGCTAATAATATTTCTCAGGGTGAAAAACAGTTATTGACTATTGCTAGAGCTATATTAAAAAATCCACAAATTTTAATTCTTGATGAAGCAACATCATCAGTCGATACAAGATTAGAAAAAATGCTTCAAGATGCGATGCAAAAAGTAATGCAAGGAAGAACTAGTTTTGTTATTGCCCATCGTCTATCGACGATTAAAAGTGCGGATTTAATTTTAGTTATTAATAATGGTGATATTGTGGAACAAGGAACACATGAAGAATTATTAGCTAAAAAAGGTGAATATGAAAAGTTATATAATTCACAATTTGCTAAAAATTAAAGTAAGCAAAATTGCTTACTTTTTTGATTTATGATAGATATGAATAAAAGTGTGGGAGAGATTATGTATCAGGATGTAGAAATAAGATTAAAAAAGAAAAATAAAATATTGTTTTCTTTTGATAGTGCATGTTTACAAGAATTGATTGCTTTGATGGAAATCCAAAATAAAAGAGTATTAGTTTTATGGGCGTTTGAATGTGTTTTAAAGCCATTAGAAATTTTTGAACAACAGTATCCAAATGAACTTAGACCAAGAAATGCATATGATATGTGCCAACAATGGGCTAGTGGAATGATAAAAATGCCAATAGCTAAAAAAGCAATTTTAGATTGTCATCGTGTATGTAAAGAAATAGATGATATATATTATATTTCTTTATGTCATGCTATTGGACAAGGATTATCTACAGTTCATGCAAGAAAACATGCAATGGGACTAGCTTTTTATGAATTAAGTGCAATTGTTTATAAAAATCGTGACAATTATCAAGAAGAAGTCAATAATAAGATTAAGTATTATTTAGATAGATTGTTTTATTATCAAGATAATATAGATAAGATAGAACGAAAATGGGCACAATTTTTGCTAAAATAAAAAGATTGCACAAACAATCTTTTTATTTGTTTGTAGAACCAAAACCACCATTACGTTGATCAGTTGTATCATCATCTTCAACAAGACCAAAAGGCATGAATATACCTTGAGCAAAACCTTGTCCAGCATTTAATTCTACAGTTTTATTTTCATTACTATCATTTGTAATTTTAATAAAAATATGGCCTTCATTATCACTATTAAAATAGTCACTATCAATTATCCCTACAGTATTATTTAATTGAAGACGATATTTAAATCCTAATCCACTTCTTGGAAAAATAGCTAAAAACCATCCTTCATTAATTTTAACTCTAATTCCAGTAGGAATATTGATGGTTTCTTGAGGTTTTAATGTAAAATTAATTGGAGTATAAAAATCATATCCAGCAGAACCAATAGTTGCTCTTTTAGGAAGCTTGATTGTTTCATATATGTTTTCAATTTGAGATTCATCATAATTATCAAGAGTATTTTTAAAGTCGTTAATAAATTGTTCTTTTGATATTTTTAGAAATTTTGCTATTGTTTGCATAGTATCTCCTTTTTTATATTTTTTAGATTATTATACACTAAATAAAAAAAATTAAAAGAATTTAGTATTTTTAATGAAAAAAAGTTATAATTATAAAAAAGGAGGACAAATGATGAAAAAGGTTATAAATGTATTTTTAACTATAATAATGGCTTGTGTTGTGGTATTGCTAGTAATTAGTTTATCAATTCGAACAATATCAACTAAAACAATTAGTAATGCATTTTTTGAAGAAGAAGTAAGTAATAATATGAAAGAAGTTTTAGCGAACACTTTTCCTGATGTAAGTAGTGAAAATATTGATGTACTGGAAAATGTAATAAAGGATAATGAAGCTATAAATGAAGTAGCAAATGATTTATTGAATCATATTAGTGATTCAATTAGTAGTGGTAATAAAGTCGATAGTGAAACAATATTAAATGAAATATCAGTTGCTATAGATCAAAATGTCCCTGTAATAGAAGAAGCACTAGGAAAAGATATTCCTGAAGAACAAATAAAAGAAATTCAAAATAAATTAACTGATGAAGATAGTAACTTAAAAAATCAAATCGATCAAACAGTTGATAAAATAGAAAATATGGATTCTTCGGCTAAACAAGTTATTAAAACATATGATGCGTTGAATAATAACGTAACAAAGATATTATGTATTATAAGTTTAGTTGTGATTATTGTGTTACTTGGAATTATTAACAAGTCATTTTTTAAGTGGTCATTGTTTTCAGGAATTTCATTAATTGTATCAGGAGTTATTGTGGGAGTGATAGTACCAATGATAGTTAATGTAGTAGAGGTCGCTATTGGTCAAAGAATTTTAGGTACAACGATAGATATAGCAGTCAATAGTTTGAATATAGCGGGGATTATTTGTGCTGTTATAGGTATAGTATTAATTATTGTATATGCTATTTTAAATCGTCGATATCGTACATATGATAGACAATATTATTAAAATATATAAAGAAAAGATAACCGAGTTATGGGTTATCTTTTTAAATTAAAAAATAAATTTTTATTTATCAAACACTCAACTTTAATATATTATTTTTCTAATATTCAAGTTCTTTTAATATTTTTCAGCTTCTGGTTTATACTCAGCTTGCGCTGAAACATAAAGAATTGTGTTGCTGATATGAATTTTTGCTATATAAAGTGTTTTGTTTTCTACTGAATAAAACTCATGAACTATTCCGTGAGAGTCTTTAATCTCTTCGTTTGATATAGGAAGTGTCATACTATTAAATAATACACTATCACTTTCTATTGTATCTATAACAACAAAATCTATTTTGATATTATCATCGTTAAATGAGTATGCTTCTTTAAGCATAGAACCTACTTTTCAATTCTGGCTTAGTTTAGTCGATGTATCATTAGCTGTATAACCAGCAGCATCAACGATTTCTATGAATTGATCTGTTTTTATGAGACGAATACCTGGAAACAGTTTTATTAACAAAAAGTACCACCTAACAATATCAAAACAACCAAAATTCTTAAAGCCAGATTTCGATTATTCTTGTTCGTTTTATTGGAGTTGATATGTTCTTCAGGTGGAAGAATTTCCTTTTCTTTCATTTCACCTTTGTGCCGTATCTTACAAGTGAGTGCCCGAGCGCCAGATAGGAAAAATCCGATTGTGATAAATATTGTTCCAGAGGCAAGAAAAGGTACTAAATTTTTAATACTTGGTGTTAAAATATCGGTTGAACTTTCTGGTTCACTAGGATTGTACTTTATTTTGATTTTATCGTACAGTTTCATTGCTTTACTTCTATTTTAGAGTTTATTTCTGTCAACTTCGTATTGATAGGTAATATCATAATTGACATGACGATTATGATGAGTACCCGAATACTCACTTAAAATATCGCTAATAAGCAGTTGCGGAAATCCAGTCTTTTTGATTATGTTCATTTATGTAGTTGTAAATACCTTCACCGATCATTTGAATACCAAGAATTAATACAATAATTCCCATTATTCTAAAGATTATTGTAAAAATTGTTCCTTTTTTTATAATTATGCCATTTTTTAACTTTTTGCTGCTTCTATTCTGTCTTTTAATATATTCACTTCATATTCATGAATTTGTTGCTCGTATTGAAATTCATGTTTTTCCCCTTTATTATCGATAAATTCAAAATAGAAGTAATAATTTCTGTGTAATGAACCGTTACCGTAACTTCGGTGTTTTACAACTCTTTTAACCTTTCGACGGTCTGCAATTTCACTATATTTGTAGTACCGTCCGTTAAATGGAGTTGTTCGACAGTAAAAACTATTATTTTTGATTTTAATTTGAAAAAATAAGTAATAATTAAACAGAAATAAAGCAATGATAATAACTATTATAATACTTGGAATAATAATAAAATTAAAACTAATTTCTTTGATTAAAAAAGCATCAATGAAAGCAACTACAGCAAGTATTATCATACCAAACGTAATTCTTGTTTTGCCAAAAACTTTACCGTCAATCAAATAATCTTCTTTTTCTTTTAGGGTGTTTGTCTTGATACTTTGTGTCTTAGTGTTTGCTCGTTTAATTAAATAAGCAACGCCTTTTTTATCATTATAGAAGAACTGGAAACGAATCATTTTTTTGTTATAAAGTGCAATATTACAATATTCACCTTGTCCACCATTTTGAGATCTACCGGAGTTGATCCATGCTTTTTCAATATCGTCATAAGTATAATACTTTCCGTTATTGATGCTTGTTTGATAATAAAAGCCCTCATCAAAAATCAGCACTTTATAAAATAAAAGACGGTATATTGCAAGTATAAAAACAAGTACCATCAATGTAGTAAAAATTTCTGCAAATATGACTGCTTTGTTGTTTGTTTTGTACAGCCATAGTGTAAGTAGGCAAAATAAGCCAGACATTAAAAATGTCAAAATTACAGGTGTTTTACCACTTTCTATTTTATATTTCCATGCTTTATCCAAATTAAATCCCCCCGAATACAACTCTTTTGTATCAATTATAATTTATTGTATCTCTTTGTTTTGATAAATTCTATATTTTTACTTAAAATAATTTTTTCTTGATAGCTCAATTAATTGATCATTTTTGGATCAGGGGTAAGATGATGTAATATTGTGTAAATGGATAAGATTAACAGGTTACAATAATTTCTTATTTTCAATGATTTTGTAGGACAGGATTAAATCTTTATGAAGTGATATAACTACTTACAAAATTTATATTATATTTTTTATAAAAAATGGAATAAAAAATTTTTTATTAATTATGGTGTATTAAATTTGATTTATCATAATATACTTGTTAAAATTCTAAGCGTTAAATGAGTTTAGCGTTAAAGAATTGCTTTTTTTTGAGATATTTAGGAAAAAGCAACATCTTAAAATAAAGGTTTTTTGTAAAATAACCATCTTAAATTTTTTATTTACTAATTTTCTAAAAATAAAGAAATTTAGCGTAATATCGGTTATAATTTAGAAATGTTTGGTGTAGTAATTAAGCATTTGATTTTAAATTTGATATTATATAAACAATAATTTTGTAGGAGGGAAAGTGTGTATGAAGGTAATTAAAAGAGATGGACAAAAAGTTGATTTTGATGCATCAAAAATTGAAAATGCAATCTTAAAAGCGATGAAATGTGGTAGCGGAATTGTTGATACCAAATGTGCTCATGATATTGCTGTTGAAATTGAAAAATGGCATGAGTTTGATGGAAATAATATTTCAATTTATCGTATTGAAGGACAAGTTTTTGAAAAGTTAATTGAAAAAGGACAAATTTTAACAGCTAAGGCATATGAGGGTTATCGTAAGGTAAGAGAATTTCAACGTGAAACTAATACAATCGATAATGAAATTTATGGAATTGTTAATCAAACTAATAAGGAAGCAATGGAAGAAAACTCTAATAAAGATGCTACTGTTTTAGCAACTCAAAGAGATTTGATTGCAGGTGAATTTTCTAGAGATTATTGTCGTAGATTGTTGTTGCCTCCAAAGATTGTTCAAGCTCATGATGATGGAATTATTCATTTTCATGATATGGATTATTATATTCAAAAGATGCATAATTGCGATTTAGTTAATTTAAAGGATATGTTTGCTAAAGGAACAGTAATTAATGATAAATTAATTGAAACACCTAAATCATTGCAAACAGCTTGTACAGTTGCAACACAAATTGTACAACAAGTTGCAAATGGTCAATATGGTGGACAAACGATTTCATTAGCTCATTTATCTCCATATGTAAGATTAAGCTATGAAAAGCATCAACGTAATGTTCGTCGAGAAGGTCAATTAGTAGGAATAGATTATACTCAAGAACAAATTGATAAAATTGCTAATGCAAGATTAAAAGATGAAATTAAAGCGGGAATTCAAACAATTCAGTATCAAATTAATACATTCTCTACTACAAATGGACAAGCACCATTTTTATCAGTATTTATGTATTTAAGAGAAGAGCCTGAATATATTAAAGAAACAGCAATGTTAATTGAAGAAACATTAAGACAAAGATATGTTGGAATGAAGAATCCAGTTGGTGCATATGTAACACCAGCATTTCCTAAATTACTTTATGTATTGGATGATAATAATGTACCTCAAGATAGTGAATATCGTTATTTAACAGATTTAGCTGTAAAATGTGTTTCTAAACGAATGATGCCTGATTTTATTTCTGCTAAAATTATGAGAGAAAATTATGAAGGTGAAGTATTCCCATGTATGGGATGTCGTAGCTTCTTATCACCTTGGAAAGATGAAAATGGCGAATATAAATGGTATGGTCGTTTTAATCAAGGGGTCGTAACATTAAATTTAGCTGATGCGGGATTATCTGCGAACCATAATCTTGAAGTTTTTTGGAAAATTTTAGATGAAAGACTTGAATTATGTAAAGAAGCATTATTATTAAGACATGAAAGTTTAAAAGGAACAGTCGGTGATGTTAGTCCAATTCACTGGCGTTATGGGGCATTAGCTCGTTTAAAATCAGGTGAAACAATTGATAAGTTATTAGAAAATGGATATTCAACAATTTCTTTAGGTTATATTGGATTATATGAATGTGTTGTTGCTTTAATTGGTAGTACGCATACTTCTAAAGAAGGTAATGAACTAGCAACAAAGATCATGGAACGTTTAAGAGAAGCTTGTGATAGTTGGAAAAAAGAAACAGGACTTGGATTTGGTTTATATGGAACGCCAGCTGAATCAACTACATATACTTTTGCAAAAGCATTGAAAAAACGTTTTGGAATTGTAGAGGGAATTACAGATAAAGATTATTTAACTAATTCTTATCATGTTAATGTTAGAGAACATATTGATGCCTTTGATAAACTTGGAATAGAAGCAAAATTCCAAAAACTTTCATCAGGTGGAGCAATTAGTTATGTTGAAGTTACAAATATGTCTGAAAATTTAGATGCTCTTAGTGAATTGATTGATTATATGTATGAAACTATTCAATATGCAGAAATTAATACAAAATCTGATTATTGCCAAGAATGTGGTTATGATGGTGAAATTTTATTAGATGAAAATCGTGAATGGTATTGTCCAAATTGTGGTAACAGAAATCATAAAACTTTAAATGTATGTCGTCGTACTTGCGGGTATTTAGGTGATAATTTCTGGAATCAAGGAAGAACTCAAGAAATAGCTGAACGTTTTGTTCATTTAGATAATCACTTGTTAGGTGAGTAGTAATGAGATATGCACAAATTAGAAAAACAGATATAGCAAATGGTGAAGGTATAAGGGTTTCTTTATATGTTCAAGGATGTCACCGTCATTGTTTTAATTGTTTTAATCAAGAAACATGGGATTTTTGTGGTGGTGAAGAATTTGATGTTGATATTGAAAATACTTTGATTGATTTAATTAAACGTCCACATATTTCTGGGTTAACAGTTCTTGGTGGAGAACCGTTAGAGTTAGAAAATAGAAATGATGTTTTTAGATTATTAAAACGAGTTAAAGAATGCTGTAAAGATAAAACAATCTGGCTTTATTCAGCTTTTCTGTATGAAGATATTAAGAATTTTGATGTTGATATATTATCTTATGTAGATGTATTAGTTGATGGTCCATTTGTAGATGGATTAAAGGATCGTAAGCTTAGGTTTAGAGGTTCATCTAATCAAAGGATTATTGATGTACCAAAATCTTTAGAAAATGATAAGATTGTTTTATATGCAGATAGTAGATTTTATAAATAATTGATTAAAGACTGCTGTAATTAAAATAACAAAATATTACCAGAAGTAAGATAAATATATCTTCTTCTGGTTTTTAATTATAGAAAAAGTATTCTTGAACCTAGATTTTTAAGAGTATATAATATAGATGTTAATCATAGCTATAGTTAAAGAATCAAACGAAATTTTTCGTTTGATGATTTGATTAGATGTTTTTAATCTCTTTAGCTATTATAGCTTTAGTAGGCGAATTTACGCCTTTTTCTTTTATAAGTCTTTTTATGATATACGTTGTTTTAAAAGTATTTTTAGTTATTATAAAAGGTTTATTTAAAAGACAAAATTTATATTAATGTACATTATTAGCTAAATATATGCTATACTATTTTTGTCAAAAAAATTATAGGGAGTAGAAAAATGATCGGTTATTATAGTTATACGGTTATTCTTACATATTTGTCGTTAGTGTTTGCAATGGCAGGAATTCATTTGTCATTTAATGGAATGTACCAGTGGGCATTTATATGTTTAATAATGTGTGGTATTTGTGATACATTTGATGGAATGGTAGCTCGTAGCAAGAAAAATCGCACTGATGAAGAAAAGCGCTTTGGAATTCAAATTGATTCATTATGTGATTTAGTTGCTTTTGGAGTTTTTCCAGCTATTCTAGGATATAATGTAGGTTTAAGTTCAATTGGATGGCTAGCAATAGAGATTTTTTATGTTTTAGCAGCTGTTATAAGATTAGCTTATTTTAATGTTAAAGAAGAAACTAGGCAACAAGAAACAGATGAAAAAAGAAAGTATTATCAAGGATTACCTGTAACAACTTCTTCTTTTATTTTGCCATTAGCTTATGCATTTAGATATGTTATTTTTGAATTATCATATTTATATGGGGCATTGATGTTAATTACAGGAATTTTATTTATTGTTGATTTTAAAGTACCTAAGGTTCAATCAAAAGGATTAGTGGCTTTAGGAATACTTGTTATTATAGAGTTGATTCAGATTGTGGTGATGAAATGATAGTTGTTGATCGCTTGGGAAATGTTATAACTAATGGTGAAAAACAAAATAATTTGTTGGAAAAACTTTATGGTACAGTTATTGGCAGATGTGTTTTAAAAATTCTTGTTTGTCGGTTTGTTAGTAACATTGGCGGCTGGTATATGAATTCTAGTTTGTCTAAACATATGATAAAATCGTTTATTGAAGAAAATAAAATTGATATGTCGCAGTATATTGATAAGAAATTTACAAGTTATAATGATTTTTTTACGCGTAAGATAATCGAAGGAAAACGTCCTTTTTTAGTGAATGATAATGTGTTAATTAGTCCTGCGGATTCTAAATTATCATGTTATCGAATAGATGATGATAGTTGTTTTCTGATAAAGAATACATTATATTCTTTATCAGATTTATTGAATAATGATATATTGGCTAAGGAATATTTAAATGGCTATTGTTTGATTTTTAGATTGAGTGTAGATGATTATCATCGCTATAGTTATATTGATGATGGAAAAATTGTTGAAAGTAAATATATACCGGGTGAATTTCATACGGTTAATCCTATAGCCAATGATTATTATCCAATTTATAAGCGTAATAGTCGTAATTATACTATTATTGAATCAAAGAATTTTGGAAAGCTGATTCAAATGGAAGTTGGAGCCATGATGGTTGGTAAAATTGTGAATTATGACAAAAAATATTGTCATAAAGGTGAAGAAAAGGGATATTTTGAATTTGGTGGATCTACAGTAATTATTTTATTTAAAGATAATCAAGTGATTATTGATGATGATATTATTAAAAATACAAATGAAGATAAAGAAACTGTGGTAAAATTAGGTGAAACTATAGGTAAGAAGTACTCAAGGGAGGTTAAATAATGACAAAAATAATTGCAATCACAAATCAAAAAGGCGGAGTTGGAAAAACAACTACTAGTATTAATTTAGCAGCGGCACTTGCAAAAGCTAAAAATAGGGTACTTCTAGTTGATATGGATCCCCAAGCTAATGCTACACAAGGTATTGGAATTGATCGTGATAATATTGAATTGTCAACATATAATATTATTGTTGAAGAATGTGAGATGAAAGATGTAATTGTTCCTTCATATATTGCTAAGTTAGATGTTGCTCCTGGGAGTATTGATTTAGCAGGTGCTGATTTAGAGTTAGCAAATATAAAAAGAGGGCGTGAACAGCGTTTAAAAAAAGCAATAGATCAAATAAAAGATGATTATAATTATATAATTATTGATTGCCCTCCAGCATTAGGGTTATTAAATACTAATGCTCTTACTGCTTGTGATTCAGTTTTAATTCCAGTGCAATGTGAGTATTATGCATTAGAGGGATTAACACAGTTATTAAATACAATTTTATTAACACAAAGTGTTTTTAATCCACGTTTGACAATAGAAGGTATTTTATTGACAATGTTAGATCAACGAACTAATCTTGGAGTTGAAGTTTCCCAAGAAGTTCGTAAATATTTTAAGGAAAAGGTTTATAAAACTGCAATTCCAAGAAATATTAAATTATCTGAAGCACCATCAGAAGGATTGGCTATTTTTGATTATGATAATAATTCAGAAGGTGCCAGAGCATATCGAGATTTTGCAAAGGAAGTGTGTAAACGTAATGCCAAGTAATACAAAAAAAAGTACGGCTACAAAAAAGAGCAGTACAGTTAAAAATAAAAAATTAGGTAAAGGACTAGATGCTATTTTTGGTGGTGATATTTCTGCGTTAATTGATGACATTGAAAAAAATACACCAGAAACAAAGCACATTAATATTTCTTTAGATGAAATTCGTCCAAATCCTTATCAGCCACGTAAGTTGTTTGATGAAGAAAAATTAGAAGAATTAGCTATATCAATTAAAGAACATGGGATTTTTCAACCAGTTATTTTAAAATCATCTATCCAAGGCTATGAGATTGTAGCCGGTGAAAGAAGATGTCGTGCTGCTAAAAAGGCTGGTTTAAGTACTGTTCCAGCAATCATCGTTGATTTTACTGATGATCAAATGATGGAAATAGCATTGTTAGAAAATATTCAAAGAGAAGATTTAAATTCAATTGAAGAAGCGAAAGCTTATTTATCGATGATGGATAAATTAGGACTTACTCAAGAACAGCTAGCAAAAAGAATTGGTAAATCACGAAGCTATATTGCTAATACGCTTAGATTGTTACAGTTACCTGAGATGATTCAAAATTATGTATTAGAGGGAAAAATGTCAATGGGGCATGCTCGTTGTTTAATAACATTACCAAAAGAAAAAGCTGAGGCTCTTGCTAAACGTTGTATCGATGAAGGACTATCTGTTCGAGACGTAGAAAATGTGGTTAAAGGAATTGAGTTAGGAAATAGTCGTAAAGAACGTCCTAAAGTGATAAAATCTAAAGAATTGGTTTATGTTGAAGGGTTATTAAGAAAGAAGTTTAGAACAAAAATTAAAGTTGATGAAAATACTTTAACAATAAAATATACTGATACTAAAGATTTAAATCGTATTTTGGAATTAATGGGTGTAATTGAAGAAAGCTAGGTTACTAGCTTTTTATATGTTTATAGAAAATAAAAAAGGCGCAACGTGGAGAGGGAGTTGCGCCATTTAATATTATAATGGCTAAATTTTTATAATCCATACAATGAGTATCCTAAATAGTAGAAATAGTCCTTTTTTAATAAAATTTAGAGTATATCTAATAATTGAACATACAATATTAATATGTTATTATTTGATAAATGTTTATTATTTTATGGAGGAAATATGAGTGGAAATAAAGTCAAAATAATGTCACAGGGGGCTATGTTGGCATCATTATTTGGTGTTTTAGGACTGATAAATATATATACTGGAAGTATTTTTGATATTATTTTTTCATATATAATGGTCTTGGCTCTTGCGTATTATGCATATTTATATGATTATAAAGCCGCTTTAAGTGTACTGGTAGTAACATTTGTTGTGCTTTTTTTAGTAGGAGAAATGTTTTTTGCTTTGTATGCTAGTATCACTTTAATTCTTGGGGTTTTTTATGGGTATTGTTTGCATAATAATAAAAGTAAACGTTTTTCTAAATATGGTCTAATAGTTGTATCCGCACTAAAAAATTTTATTATTTTCTTTTTGATGGGCGGACTTTTAGGAATTGATGTTTATAAAGAAGGATTAGAGATATATCGTGATATAATGAATGTTATTCCTTGGTTAAAAAATATTGTTACGCCAGAAATTGGTTTTGCATTATTGTGGATATTTATGTTTGTATGTGAATCATATGTAATTAGATCATACTTTGATATTATTATCGGTAAATTAAGTAAACGAAATAAATGTTAGTATAGTTTATAAAATTCTGTTTTAAGTAGTGACTATGTTATAATGAAGTTATTAAGGGTGGTGAGTGTAATGACGGTAAAGATGTCGAGGCTAAAAAATATTGTTATAGTTTTATTGTTATGTGAAATTGTTTTAGCAATATTAGGACATATTTTTATATCTAGTAGTACTTCTTTAACATTATTAATATATATATTTGTTAAAAATATAATAATTATTAGTATTATATTTTATGCTATTAGCATTATTAAAGATAATAATATGAGTGTTAGTGATGTTTTAGGTGATGAGGCTAAAAATGCACTTATTTTTGGAGGAATTGGATTAGTTAAATATGATGAAAATAGAAATGTTGTATGGGTAAGTGATTTGCTTCATGAGATGGATATAAATATTATTGGTAAAAAATTATTGGAATGGCAACCGTTATTGGCATCATTATTTGAAGATGATGATATAAAGATTATAGATATTAATTCACGTAAATTTGAGGCGTATAATAGCAAAGAAAGTCGAATACTTTATTTAAAAGATGTTAGTGATTATGTAGGAGTAGCTAAAGAATTTGAAGATCAACAGATATGTGTAGCTTATATAACGATTGATAATTATGAAGAATCAATTGAACTAGCAGATGAACAAAGTGCTGCTTCAATTCAATCGGTATCAAGACAAACTATGCTTGATTGGGCTAAGGAAAATGGTGTAATCTTAAAAAGATATAAAAGCGATGGTTATATCGCAATATTTAATGAACGTACTTATCGAAAACAAGTAGAAGATAAATTTGTTTTACTAGATACTTTTAGAGAAAAAAGTGAAGAATTAGGACAAGTTATGACTTTATCAATTGGAATTGGGCGAGGTAGTAATATTTTACGTGAACTTGATGAATTAGCATTTTCAGCTTTATCATTATGTTATTCACGTGGCGGTGATCAAGTTACTGTAAAATCAAATGATGAGCCAATTCGTTATTTTGGTGGAGATAGTGAAAGTTTTGAAAAATCTAGTATGATTAGAGCTAGAGTTATTGCGCAAACATTAGCTGGCTTGATAAAGCAAGCTGATAATATCTTTATCATGGGGCATAAACAATCTGATTTTGATTCATTTGGGGCTTCAATTGCAATGTATGCATTATGTAGAGCCTATGATAAAAAAGCGTATATTATTATAAATTATGATTCACTAGAAGAAAAAACGGCAGTAGTTGCAAAGAATTTAATGGATGATGAAAGATATCGAGATGTGTTTATTTCAGCTGGTTATGTTCATGAGGTAGTATCACCAAAAAGTTTATTAGTTGCAGTTGATAATCATAAGCCATCACTTGCAATTGATGAAAATATTTTAGATATTGTTAATAATAAGGTTGTCATTGATCATCATCGTCGTGGGGAAGAATTTATCGATTTACCACTTTTAACTTATTTAGAGCCGGCAGCCTCATCTACTGTAGAGTTAATTGTAGAACTTTTTGAATATCAAAAAGAAGAAATTAGTGTAACTGAACGTGAAGCAACGATCATGTATACGGGAATGTTGATAGATACTAATTATTTTAGGACTAGAGTAGGAACAAGAACATTTCAAGCTGCGGCTAAATTAAAAGAATTACAGGCAAATGTAGGAGAAGCATATAAGTATTTAGAAGATGATTATGATACTACATTGACAAAATTATCAATTACGCAAACGGCTTATAAATATGGAAAAGATATCTTGATTGCTTTTGGAAAGGCAGATAAAATATATAGTAGAACATTATTGGCAAAAGCTGGTAATGAGTTATTAGGAATTAGTGGTGTAAAGGCAGTTTTTATTGTAGGAAAAACTGGGAAGGATGAAGTATCAATTAGTTCTAGAAGTACCCGTGATATAAATGTTCAATTAATTATGGAAAAATTAGGTGGTGGAGGTCATTTTTCAATGGCAGCTTGTCAATTGAAAAATGAAACTGTTACAGGTGCCATTAATTTATTAGAAGAAGCGATTAATAATTATTTAGATGAAAGGAAGAGTGAATAATGAAAGTTATTTTATTACAAGATGTTAAGAAATTAGGGAAAAAAGGAGATACTGTAAAAGTTGCTGATGGTTATGGGCAAAACTTTTTGATTAAAAATAAATTAGCTGTTTTGGAAACAGATACAAGTCGTAAAATTGTAGAAAATGAAAAGGAAAAAGCTCATCAAGTTGATTTAGAAAATCAAGCTAAGGCTAAAGAATTAGCTAAAAGAATTGAGGAAATTACTCTTGAATTTACTTTAAAATCTGGAAAAGATGGAAAGACGTTTGGAAGCATTTCAACTAAACAAGTAGTAGAGAAGTTAAGAGATGAGTACGATATTAAAAT
The DNA here is from genome assembly GCF_025149465.1 of Thomasclavelia spiroformis DSM 1552. Classification (NCBI taxonomy): domain Bacteria; kingdom Bacillati; phylum Bacillota; class Erysipelotrichia; order Erysipelotrichales; family Coprobacillaceae; genus Thomasclavelia; species Thomasclavelia spiroformis. The sequence continues at coordinate 182,736 of NZ_CP102275.1, forward strand.
AGATAAAAGAAAGTTTATTGACGGACATCCAATTGGAGGACTTGGTTATACAAAATTAAAAGTTGATTTATATAAAGGAATAGTTGCAACAATTAATGTTCATTTAAAAGAACAATAGGAGAATATTATGACAACTCGTAAATATCCTCATGATATAGAGGCAGAAAGATCATTGTTAGGAGCAATGTTAATATCAAAAGATATATGTATTGATATCTTAAATAAAACAGTAGAAGATGATTTTTATGATATTAATCATCAAAATATTTTTAAAGCAATGGCTGCTATCAATGAAGATGGTATGCCTGTAGATGTTACCACGGTAACATCTTATCTTATGGATCATAATCAATTAGATAAAATTGGTGGCGTTGATTATTTATTCCGTTTAAGTGAATCTGTTCCAACTGTTGCTCATAGTGAATATTATTTAAAGATATTACATGATAAAGCAATTTTAAGAAGAATTATTAGGGAAACGACAAGAATTGCTGAAAGTGCATATGATGATGTTGATAATATCGATGCTTTTATAGATGAAACCGAAAGAACTATTCTTCAAGTAACACAAGATCGAAGTGCCGGAGAGTTTAGAGAAATTCGTAGTGTTATTAAAAGCGTGACAGATCGTTTAAATATGTTACAAAAAATTGATGGGAATATTTCAGGGGTTAGATCAGGATTTCGTGATCTTGATAAAATAACTTCAGGTTTTCAAAAAGGTGATTTAATTATTTTAGCAGCTCGTCCAGCGATGGGGAAAACAGCTTTTGCACTGAATATCGCTCATAATGCCGCATATAAATCTAAAGAACCGGTAGCTATATTTTCATTGGAAATGCCAGCTGAACAATTAGTACAGCGTATTATTTGTTCAATGGGAAGTATCGAAGGGGCCTCAATGCGTACAGGTGAAGTTTTAAAAACTAATGCCAATAAATATTATGCAGCGGCTGAACGTGTATCTAAATGTAATTTGTATATAGATGATAGTCCAGGGATTAAAATTAATGATATTGTTGCTAAAAGTAGAAAATTAAAATCAGAACATGGATTAAAAATGATTGTAATCGATTATTTACAGTTGATTACTTCATCATCTAAAAATCGTGAAAATAGACAACAAGAAGTTTCTGAAATTTCAAGAACACTAAAAGCATTAGCCAGAGAGTTAGAAGTACCTGTTATTTCGTTATCACAGTTATCGCGTTCAGTTGAACAACGACCTAATAAACGTCCAATGATGTCGGATTTAAGAGAATCTGGAGCAATTGAACAGGATGCAGACATCGTTTCTTTTATTTATCGTGAAGATTATTATAAAAATAATGAAGATAATAAAACTGAAGAAACTGGTTTAACTGAAATAATTATTGCGAAACATCGTAATGGTGCAACTGGTGAAGTTAATTTGGCGTTTGAAAAAAATTATAGCCGTTTTTCTGATTTAGCTCATATTGGACCTGATGGTACTAGTGATGGAATAAGAGATATTAGAAGCTAAAGAAAGGATAAGTTTAATAATGTATCATCAATATCGTGGAGGTTGGTTAGAAGTAATTTGTGGATGTATGTTTTCTGGTAAAACAGAAGAGCTAATTCGTAGAATAAATGTTTTAAGTTATGCTAAAAAAAATATCGTCGTATTTAAACCAAAGGTTGATAATCGTTATTCAGATACAGAAATTGTATCTCATTCAGGATCTCGAGTACCTTGTAAGATTGTTGAAAAAGCGCAAGATATTTTAAAATTAGTCAATGATGATGTTGAAGTTGTAGCAATTGATGAAATTCAGTTTTTTGATAAAGATATTGTAGATGTATGTGAATATTTAGCTGATAAAGGCATAAGAGTAATAGTGGCAGGTTTGGATAAAGATTTTAGAGGTGAATCTTTTGGAGTGATGCCAGAGTTGCTTACTCGAGCAGAGTTTGTTACTAAATTAACGGCTGTTTGTGCTAAATGTGGAGCTCCTGCAACTAGAACTCAAAGATTAGTCGATGGAAAACCGGCTTCTTTTGAAGATCCTGTTGTATTAATTGGAGCTGTTGAGCATTATGAACCTCGATGTCGACACTGTCATGAGGTACGCAATCGACCTAATAAGTTTTAATATAAAAATAAAGACAAGTTACATTAGTAACTTGTCTTCTATATTCTATGATTAAAGGGAGGGGTAGTTTTCTACTACACCTATATAATAAAATGGTTAGGTGAACTCAATGTGAACTATAATTAATATGAATAAATTTTTATTTAAATGTTAAATAATTGTGTTGAAATCAAGTAAAATATATTTTGCTTATTTTTTATGTTTATTATATAATATGAGAGGTTTGGAGGTATAAATCATGAATGAAAGTATGTTAGAACGTTTAAAAACAATGGAAAACAGATATGAAGAATTAGGACATATGCTGATGGATCCTGATATTGGTAGTGATATTAAAAAGATGACAGATGTAACAAAAGAACAAGCATCATTACAAGCAGCATATGATTTATATCAAGAGTATAAAGAAATTGAAAATGGAATTGAAGAAGCTAAAGAACTAGCTAAAGAACATGATCCTGAGATTAAAGAAATGGCTAAAATGGAACTAGCTGAATTGGAAGAAAAATTACCTGATGTTATTAAAAAATTAGAAATTGAATTAATTCCAAAAGATCCTAATGATAATAAAGATGTAATTATGGAAATTCGTGGTGCAGCCGGTGGTGATGAAGGAAATATTTTTGCTGGTGATTTATATCGTATGTATGTAAAATATGCAGAATCACAAGGATGGAAAGTTGAAGTTATGGAAGCCATTGATGCTGAAGCTGGAGGATATTCTTTAATTTCTTTTATGGTTAAAGGTGAAGGGGTCTATGGAAAATTAAAGTTTGAATCTGGATCACACCGTGTTCAACGTGTACCTAAAACAGAAACGCAGGGAAGAGTACACACTTCTACAGCAACAGTTTTAGTTATGCCTGAAGTAGAAGAAGTAGATGTAGAAATTAATAAAAATGATTTAAGAATTGATACTTATCGTGCTAGTGGTGCTGGTGGACAGCATATTAATAAAACTGATTCAGCGGTAAGAATTACGCATATTCCAACTGGGATTGTTGCAGCAAGTCAAGATGGTCGTTCACAACATGATAATAAGGATAAGGCAATGAAAGCTTTGATCGCAAGAATCTATGATTATTATCAACAACAACAAGATCAACAAGTTGAAAGTGAAAGAAAAAGTAAAGTTGGAACTGGAGATCGTGCTGAAAAGATTAGAACATATAATTATCCACAAAATCGTGTAACTGATCATCGTATTGGATTAACAATTCAACAATTAGATCGAATTATTGAAGGTAAATTGGATGATATTATTACAGCGTTAATTAATGAAGATCAACGTTTAAAATTGGAAGGACAAAATTAATGACAACTGTAAAAGAGTTAATTAAACAAGCTGAAAGTCGTTTGGATGATAGTAATAAGGATGTAAATGCTGCAAAAGTTTTGTTTTATCATTTAGCCAATAAAGAACCACATGAACTTTATTTGATGTATGATGAAGAAGTTGATAAAGAATTAGAAAAGCAGTTTTTAATGGGAATGGAAGAATACTATAATGGTAGACCGATTCAATATATTAAAGGAGTAGAAACATTTTTTGGACGTGATTTCAAAGTAAATGAAAATGTTTTAATTCCTCGTTATGAAACAGAAGAATTAGTTGAAAATATTTTATATCGTATCGATGATTATTTTTCAGGTTATAAAAATATTACATTGTGTGATGTTGGAACAGGTAGTGGAGCAATTGCAATAAGTTTAGCTTTAGAAGAACCTAAATTAAAAGTCTATGCTACAGATATTTCTGATTTAGCACTTACTGTTGCAAAGGAAAATGCTAATAATTTAAAAGCAGATGTTGAATTTTTAGTTGGGGATATGTTACAGCCTTTAATTGAGAAAAATCTTAAAGTAGATATATTTGTTTCTAATCCACCTTATATACCTCAAGAACAAGAAATAGAAGCTGTTGTTAAAGATAATGAACCGCATGTGGCATTATTTGGTGGAAATGACGGATTGTATTTTTATCGTAAGATTTTTGAAAGGGTAAATGAGTTATTGAACGAACGCGCATTGTTAGCTTTTGAAATGGGCTTCGATCAAAGAGAACTGATGGAAGAAGCGTTGCAAAAATATTTTCCTAATGATCCGTATGAAATTATTAAAGATATAAACGGCAAAGACCGTATGTTATTTATTTATCGGAATTTAAAGTAAGAAACAAATAAATATGAAAACATTCATTGTGTTAATAAGCTCTATGGATGTTTTTATTATGAAGTAAATACCACATGCTATGTGCGTGTTAAGTGTTAGTTTTAATATTATAAAAAATTTCCAATGATATTTATTGGCGTTATAAAATCTGATAGGGACTTGAAATTTTTGTTTCAAGTCCCTATCAGATTTTAAAAAGCACCTTTATTCCCATTTAATTTTATAATACCTATTTATTTAAATTATCTTGTTAAGCTTTTAATAATTATTAAAAAGTTAAAATAGATATATTATAATATAGTTGTATTAAGTAATTTTTTAGATGTCAAAAGTAGGTTTAAATTTTAATAATTTAAATACAAATACATAATATTATTATATAAAGTAGAGTTTACTATAAATTTAAGATATACTGAGTTATTTTTAATAGAGAAGATGTAAATGAATTTTAAAATTTATATAGGAAAGAATGACTGAATATTTAATATTAAAAAGTTATTGGATAAGAGATAGGAAAGGAAATAATGGTAACTTTAAAGAGGAAAAAATATTGTAATATAGATAGATAATATTTTTTTGTTTAAAGTTACTTTATAAGGGTAAGAAAATTGGAAAGTTTTGAAACGCAACGATTATTAATAAGAGAATTACAAATGTCTGATGCAATGAGATTAAGTGAATATCGAAATAAAAAGGAAGTGGCTTTTTATCAATCTTGGTGGCATTATCCATATAATAAAGCTGTTAAAAGAATAGAATATTGTATAAAACATCCTTTTGAAGGAAAAAGAGGGACATATCAACTAGGAGTGGTATTAAAAGAGACAGGGTGTTTGATAGGTGATTATTTTTTTGAAGTTATTGAACCTAGTTCAATAACTATCGGTTATACTTTTGATAGTGATTATTGGCATCATGGTTATGCAACAGAGTCGTTAAGAGCATTATTAACAATTTTAAAAGATGAATATTATTTTGAGCGAGTTTTTGCACATGTTTATAATGATAATTATAGATCAATTAGATTATTAAAAAATATGGGTTTTGTGCAATATGAAAAGTCTATACTTATGGGAGATATTGGATTTAAATTAGATTTGAAATAAATAGATAGCTTTTTTATGTTTGTTTTAAATTATGACAAATTATTTATTTTAAAATACATATAATTTGTATTACGAGGTGAATGAAATGGATTTGTCAGTAGAAAAGAGTAAAACAAAGATAAAAAATATTAGGATGGTCTATGTAGCAATTTTTGGTTTAACAATTCTTTTGAGTTTAGTAAAGATGTATGATACATCACTATGCTTTGTAGTTTCGATGTTGGTGATTTCTTTTATGTGTGGTTATCAGCATTTGATTATATATATGGCAGCATTAGTATTAACATCATTATTATTTTATGATAGTTATATGGAGGTACTGATATCTTTAACAAGTGTAGTAATGATGCAGGTATTGATGTATTTTAAATTTATTAAAAGTAAGCATATTACTTTGATTATAGGTTTAGTAAGTTTAATTTATTTATATATATATAACTATAGTTATGTTGAAATATTAGTTGTTTTAAGTTTTACTTTAATACATAGTATATTGAGCTTAGAAATTGTACCGCTTTTTATTCATAATACAATTGATGTTTATACAAATAAGCGGATGATGATTCTTTCGATAATGATAATGTTTGCAATTGTTTCGTTGTTGGAAGTTAATCAAATTTATATGATGTTATTATTACGTTTTTATTTATTATTGAGTGTTTATTATTTAGGTATTAATAATACAATGCCCCCAATGTTATATATGTCAATTACATTAATGTTTATTAGTTCATCATTTAAAGATAATATATTATCTTTAATACTGCCATTTAGTGTTTTCTTTATGTATAAGCCACCTAATAAACTTATATGTTCAACTGTATATATTTTAAGCCATCTTATTTTACCGTTTTTTATTGAATATGATTATTATTATTATAACTTTATTATTATAATAAGTGCTGCTTTATTTTTATTTGTTCCTAATATAAAAAAACGTTCAAATTTACTTACTGATGAATATAAAAATATCACAGGGCGTAACAAATTGATTCAACGAGTTAATACATTTGCTTCTTTGTTTAGACAATTGACTAATATTTTTCAAGAATTTAATCGAGATGTAAATATTGGAGAGTTTGTTGGATATGTATATGAAGATGTGTGTTTACATTGTCCAAGTCGAGATTTATGTTTTTATCAAGATGGTGGGATTAGTCGATTAGGTAAGTTGATTAATAAGGGATTTAAGTATAATTTTAATAATGAAGATAATGAATATATAAAACATAACTGTATTAATCCTCAAAAAATTATTGATGCGATTGATGAATACAGGGAAAGTTATGAAAAAATTAAACGAGTTAATCAAGAAAATTTTTATTTGAAAAAGGATTTATTTTATGAATTTTCTTTGTTAAGTGAAGTATTTGATAATTTTAGTGATTCTTTAAAACAAATGCCATTTGAAAATGATTTGTTGAAAGAACATTTATTAGGTTATCAATTTAATGTTACATATTTATATAAACACGATATCTCATTAAATGTTTATACATTAGAAATAGGATTATTAGACATAAGTAAAGAAGAAGTTATCAATGAATTAATACCAATTGTAGAAAGTTATTTAAATGAATCACTAGAAGTTGTTTCGATTAAAGATATAATGCATCATTTAGGCTATACTTCAGTAGTGTTAAAACATCAACCTAATTTTTCTTTACAATATGGGATACAACAATATGCTTTAGAACCACTATATTGTGGGGATTCTTTTAGTACATTTCATCAAGATAATGATCATTATTTAGCTTTAAGTGATGGAATGGGACAAGGAAAAATAGCAGCTAGTGAAAGTAAACTAACACTAGAAGTATTATCAAAATTGATTTTAAATGGAATTAGTTTAAAAGATACTATTGATTCTGTTAATGCATTGTTAAAAATTAAAAATCATAATGATATGTTTACAACCTTAGATTTATGCAACATTAATTTAGCTAATGCAAAGATGAAACTGATTAAATATGGAGCTAATCCTAGTTACCATATAAGAAATAAGATCATTGAAAAAATTACGACTAATTCCTTACCAGTAGGAATTGTTTCTAAATTAAAGATGTCATCTTATGAAATGGCATTAAAAAGTGATGATATTATTATTATGTCAAGTGATGGAACAGGAGATAATTTTGAAAATATTATTAATGATAATTTGGATTTGATTGATCAATTACATCCTCAAGAAGTAGCTACATTATTGATGGATAAAGTTTTAGAAGATAATAATTTGGATGATATAAGTATTATTGTTGTAAAGGTAGTTAATGCAAGAAATGATAATTAGATCGTTTATAACGGTCTTTTTATTTGAAAGTATTAATTTTATAAATTATCTGTTATAATGGGGACAATACTTGAGGTGGTACAATGGAAAATTTGAAAAAATTACTGAATTTTAATAAATTATATGTAGTGGGTGTATCTGGTGGTTGTGATTCGATGGCTTTATTGGATATTATGCAAAAAAAAGGTTATCGAATGGTTGTTTGTCATGTAAATTATCATTTACGAAATGATAGTGATTTGGACCAAAAGACAGTAGAAGATTATTGTAAGATGCATGATATTGCTTGTTTTGTTAAAGAGATTGATAGTAAACTGTATAGTAAAGAAAATTTTCAGATGCAGGCTAGGGAATTGCGTTATCAATTTTATCGGGAAATTGCTAATAAATATAACACTAATGAAGTTGTTTTAGCTCATCATTTGGATGATGTAATTGAAAATATTGTAATGCAACTGCAACGTAATAATACAAAAGGTTATTTAGGGATTAAAGATGTAAGTGATGTTTTTGGGGTAGTTGTAATTAGGCCTTTTTTAGAGGTTAGAAAGCAAGCTTTAAGAAATTATTGTCATGATTATAATGTATTTTATCGAGATGATTATACTAATTTTGAAACTGATTTTACTCGTGATTTTGTTCGTAATGTTACTTTAAAGAAGTATAGTGAAAAACAAATTGAGGAATTATTAATCCAGGCAAAACATCATAATGAAAGATATTTAAAAAATCTTGAGTTAGTTCAAGTTTATATTCATCAGTATCACCAAAAAGAAATGATTGATTATCATTTAATACCTGATAATCTTTTGGAATGTTTTATTTATGAAATTATTAAAGAAAATGTTTATCCACCATTAATAAGTGATTCTTTAATTAAGGAAATAATTAAACAAATTAATAGTGACAAACCTAATATTGAAATGGATTTACCTGTTAATATTAGGTTCATAAAAGAATATAATAATATACGTGTTTCAAAGTCAAAAAATAGCTCTGGTTATTGTTTAAAATATGAACAATTAGTTTATGATAAACATGAACACTTTTATTTAAGTAAAAAAGGTCATTTAAATGAGGGGGTATATTTGACTGATGAAGACTTTCCTATCATGATAAGGTCTTATAAACCTGGTGATGTAATTGTTACTTCTGGAGGAACTAAGAAAATATCACGTCTATATATTGATAATAAAGTTCCTAAAAGCCAAAGAGAAAATTGGCCAATTGTTGTAAATAGTGACAATGAAATTATTTTAGTACCGCATCTTGCAAAAAATATTAGGTATTTATATTCAAAACCTAATTTATATGTGGTAAAATTATAATCATGTATGGATTAGAGGTGATTTAAATGCATAAGAATATAAAAGAAATTTTAATTAGTGAAGAACAAATTATTGAAAAATGTAAAGAATTAGGAAAAATTATTGATAAAGATTATGAAGGTAAAGAAGTTTTATTAGTAGGATTATTAAAAGGTTCTGTACCTTTTATGGCAGAACTTGCTAAGCATTTAAATAGTGATGTTACATTTGATTACATGAATGTAAGTAGTTATGATGGTGTTGAATCTAAAACACTTGTAGTTAAACAGGATTTAAAGGAAGATGTTAGTGGCAAGAACATTTTAATTGTTGAAGATATTCTTGATACTGGAAAGACATTATACAATGTTAAAGAGATGCTTTTAAAGCGTAATGCTAATAGTGTAAAAATTGTTACGATGTTAGATAAAGAAGAAGGTCGTATTATTGATATGAAAGCTGATTATGTTGGATTTAAAATTCCAAATGCTTTTGTTGTTGGATATGGCTTAGATTTTAATGAGAAATATCGTCAATTGCCATATGTAGGTATTTTAAAAGAAGAATGTTATAAGTAAGGAGAGTTTATGAACAGTAAGAACGGATTATTAAAATCAATTCTTCCTTGGCTACTAGTACTGATTGTAATAGGCGGAATGGTTACTTTTATGAATCAAACCACTGGTAGAGAACTTAAGTACAATGAGTTTGTAGAAGTAGTGCAAGAAGAAAAAATTAAGGAAGTTGAAATTGTTCCATCATCATTAGTTATTGATGTTTCAGGAAGCTATACTAAAAAGAATGATGGAAAATCATCTGAAGTATCATTTACAACAACTATTCCTAATACAGAAGCAGAGATGCAATCGTTGACAAGTTTATTAAACGAAAAAGATATTGAAACTACTGTTGTAGATCCTAATGATCGAGGAATGTTTACAAGAGTACTTTTAAATATACTACCATATGTACTGTTATTAGGTGGAATGTTTTTTATTTTTAAAATGATGTCACAAGGTGGTGGAAATGCTAAAGCATTTGAATTTGGAAATTCTAGAGCTAAATTAGAAAAAAATCAAACAACAAGATTTTCTGATGTAGCCGGAGCAGATGAAGAAAAAGAAGAATTGAAAGAATTAGTTGAATTCTTAAAAAATCCAAAGAAATTTGCTCAAATGGGTGCTAGAATTCCTAAAGGAGTATTACTTGTAGGCCCACCAGGTACTGGTAAAACATTACTTGCAAGAGCTGTTTCTGGTGAAGCGAGTGTGCCATATTATTCTATTTCTGGTTCTGAATTCGTAGAAATGTTTGTCGGAGTTGGAGCTGGACGTGTTCGTGATATGTTTAAAAAAGCTAAACAAACAGCACCATGTATTATTTTCATTGATGAAATTGATGCTGTAGGACGTCAAAGAGGAACTGGAATGGGTGGCGGCCATGATGAACGTGAACAAACATTGAACCAGTTATTAGTTGAAATGGATGGATTTAGCGGTAATGAAGGAATTATCATTTTGGCAGCAACTAACCGTGTTGATGTATTAGATCCGGCATTATTACGTCCAGGACGTTTTGACCGTCAAATTCAAGTGGCAAACCCTGATAAAAATGCACGTACTGAAATTTTAAAAGTACATGCACGAAATAAAAAATTTGCACCAGATGTTGATTTTACTAATATTGCTCAAAGAACACCAGGTTTTTCAGGAGCTGAATTGGAAAATGTTTTAAATGAAGCAGCATTATTAGCGGTTCGTGAAAATCATAAAGTTATTTCAATGGGTGATATTGATGAAGCAATTGATCGTGTTATGGGTGGACCGGCAAAGAAATCACGTAAATATAGTGAAAAAGAACGTCGTTTAGTAGCTTATCATGAAGCTGGGCATGCAGTTTTAGGATTAGCACTTGAAGATGCTAATAAAGTTCAAAAAGTTACAATTGTTCCTCGTGGACAAGCAGGTGGATATAACCTAATGACACCAAAAGAAGAAACTTATTTCCAAACAAAGACGCAATTAGAAGCTAATATTGCAGGATTTATGGGGGGACGTGTTGCTGAAGAAATTTTCTTTGGTGATGTAAGTTCTGGAGCTCATAATGATATTGAACAGGCAACAAGAATTGCTAGAATGATGGTTACAGAATTAGGTATGTCTGAACTGGGACCTATTAAATATGATTCTGAACAAGGAAATGTATTTTTAGGACGTGATTATACACAACATAGCAATTCACATTCAGGGCAAATTGCTTATGAAATTGATGTACAAGTTCGTAAGATCATTGATGAATGTTATGCTAAAGCTAAGGAAATTATTGAAGCTAATAAAGATAAGTTAGTTATTATTGCAGATGCATTGTTAGAGTATGAAACATTAGCAGGAGAACAAATTGAAGCATTATTTAATACTGGCCGTATGTTAGATCGTCATGATGGAACAAACGATGAAAATAGTGATAATTCAAATGATAATCAAACAACTGTTTCATTTGATAATGCAGATGATTTATTAGATGATATGAAATAAAGCGGTATCCGCTTTTTTTCATATTTAGAGGTGATGATAGTGGATAAAGTCAAACGTAAAGTATTTATTTTGTTTATTATTGCTTGCATGATAATACCGATGGTATTATCATCAATTGTTGTATTTTTATAGGAGAATGGTATGAAAGATTATTTAGTTAGAGGATTAGTGAATAGTAAAAATTGTCGTGTTTTTGCTTGTAGAACAACAAATCTAGTAGATGTAGCAAGAAAAAATCATAATTTATGGCCTACTGCCTCAGCTGCGCTTGGAAGAATGATGTCAGCAACTTTAATGATGGCAAGAATGAATAAGAATTCTGAAAAAATGACAGTCATCATTAATGGTGGTGGTCCAATTGGAACAATGATCAATGTTACTAATGGTGATGGAAATATTAAAGGTTTTGTGGCTAATCCAGAAGTTCATTATACATATAATGATACTGGTAAATTGGCAGTAGGAGTAGCAGTTGGTCATGAAGGGACTTTACAAGTAGTTAGAGATATGGGGTTAAAAGAACCGTTTACTGGCTCAGTGCCACTTCAAACAGGTGAAATCGGAGATGATTTTAGTTATTATTTTGCAGTAAGTGAACAAACACCTTCCGTTGTTTCAGTTGGTGTATTAGTCAATGATACAAATGAAGTATTAGCTTCAGGAGGGTTTATAATCCAATTACTTCCAGAAGCTACTGAGGAAGATATTACTTATATTGAAAATGCAGTTAAACAATGTCCGCCAGTTTCTCAATTGATTAATGAGGGAAAAACACCTGAAGATATTTTAAGATCATTATTTGATGATGTAGAGATTACAGAAACACAAGATTTATTTTTTAAATGTGATTGTTCTAAAGAAAAATTATCAGAAGCATTGATTACTGTTGGTAAAGATGAGTTACAAGCGATGATTGATGAAGATCATGGATGTCAATTACATTGTCAGTTCTGTAATACTGAATATAATTTTAGTGAAGATGAATTAAAAGAAATTATAGAAAAGATTTAAAATAGAATTGATTTTATATGTTAACCTTCTATTAACAAGTGAGTTAATAGAGGGTTTTATTTATATTCTAAATAAAATAAAAGAAAGGCGGGGGAAGCCTTTCTTTGTTGGAATCCAACATATTAGGATTATAACTAACTAGATAACTTACTCTATTAAAAATAGCGGGGAAGTTGTAAGTTATCTATAAATAGTATGATCATTTAAAATAATTTTATACTTTTATATTCCATTTTTTTTTAATAATTGGTAAGATACACAAGAGGAGTGAGTTGATGTTTAAGATTGGTAATATTGAAATAAAAAATCAAGTAGTGATGGCACCAATGGCAGGAATCACAAATATGGCATTTAGAAAGATAATTAAGGATTTTGGAGCTGGATTAGTTTATTCTGAAATGGTTAGTGACAAAGCTTTATGTTACGGAAATACTAAAACAATTGATATGCTTCAAGTGGATGATGGAGAACATCCTGTTAGTATTCAGTTATTTGGTGGTGAAGTAGGGACTATGGTAAAGGCAGCTAAGTTTATTGATCAACATTCTAATTGTGATATTATTGATATTAATATGGGATGTCCGGTTAATAAAGTATTAAAAGCTGATGCTGGTAGTAAATTATTGCTTTATCCTGATAAAATTTATGAGATTGTTAAGGGAATAGTGGACAATGTTTCAAAACCGGTAACTGTAAAGATTAGAAGTGGTTTTGATTCAAAACATATTAATGCTGTTGAAGTCGCTAAATTAATTGAAAAAGCTGGAGCTAGTGCGATTGCAATTCATGGAAGAACACGGTCACAAATGTATGAAGGCAAAGCTGATTGGAAGATCATTGCAGATGTTAAAGCAGCTGTAAAGATACCGGTAATTGGAAATGGTGATGTTAGAAGTGTTGAAGATGCTAGAAGAATGTTAGAAGAAACAGGTGTTGATGCTGTAATGATTGGAAGAGCAGCTTTAGGAAATCCTTGGTTAATCAAGCAAGTTGTTCAATCGCTTGAAACAGGTGTTATTATTGAAGAACCGACTTATCAAGAAAAAATAGCTCAATGTTTATCACATGCAAAAAAATTAATGGAAATAGAACCAGAGAAAGTAGCTATGTTTCAAATGCGAGGACATGCTCCATGGTATATTAAAGGGTTAAAGTCTTCTGCAAGAGTTAAAAATGAATTATCAAAAATTAATACTTTTGAAGAATTAGAGACGATATTAAAGGATTATCAACAATATCTTGATGAAGTTATTTAATTGTTGCATGAAAAAAATATTTTGATATAATTGTGTGTAATAATTAAAGGGGGATTTAATGATGATTATTAGTGGTAAGGATATATCTTTAAAAATTAAAGATCAGTTAAAATTGGAAGTTGAAGAGATAAAAAAAAGATATCCTCGTTTACCTAAATTGACAGTTATTTTAGTTGGCGATAATCAAGCAAGTCAAACTTATGTTAGAAATAAGGAACGTGGATGCAAGTATATAGGGATTGAATCTGATCTTTTATATCATGATAGTTCATTTAGTGAAGAAGAATTGTTACAGGAAATTGATAAATTAAATAAGGATGATAATGTTGATGGAATTTTGGTACAGTTACCATTACCTGAACATATTGATGAACAAAAAGTTTTAAATGCAATTGATCCTAGTAAGGATGTAGATGGTTTTCATCCTAATAATATTGCTAATCTTTTTCTTGGAGAAAAGTCATTAGTCCCTTGTACACCTAAAGGTATGTTAGTTTTGTTAGATGAAATTGGCTATGATTTAGAAGGGAAAGAAGTGGTAATTGTTGGACGGAGTAATATTGTTGGAAAACCGGTAGCACTATTATGTTTACAAAAAAACGCAACTGTAACTATTGCTCATAGTAAAACCAAGAATTTAAAAGAAGCATGTAAAAGAGCGGATGTTTTAATTGCTGCAATTGGAAAAGCAAAGTTTTTTAATCATGAATATGTTAAAGATGGAGCAATTATTTTAGATGTAGGAATCAATCGCGATGAAAATAATAAATTATGTGGTGATGTTGATTTTGATGATGTAAAGGATATTGTAAAAGCAATTACTCCAGTACCTGGGGGAGTTGGACCAATGACAATAACGATGTTGATGAAAAATACTATTGATGCTTTTTATAAACGGAATGGTGGTTAAGATGGAATATAAATTAAATGATATTGTGGAAATGAAAAAACCGCATCCATGTAAAAAATCTAATCAATGGCAAATTATTAGAATGGGTGCAGATATTAAAATTAAATGTTTGGGTTGTGGAGCAATTGTAATGTTTTCACGACGTGAGTTTGAAAAAAAATTAAAGAAGATAGTTGTTTAGTATGGATGAAGAATTTGATGATGATTTAGACAATATTATAGATATTTATTGGGCTAAATAATAGGAGTTTTATGATAAAACTCCTTTTTGTATATTTTAAAAAATATAAGTTCATCAATAAGGCTATTTAGTATATGATTTCAAATTAATCTTTATTTAATATAAAAGAGAATAAATTATTGTGATAGGTTTTCAATAATTTATTCTCTTCTTTATATTTAGAATAATAAAATGATTTTTATCTAGTCTGTTGTAATGCTTTTTTAAGTTTAAAATCATCGATAAATCGAAGTGATGTTTCATATGATTTTTGTCCATATATAAATCTTAGTTTACTAGATTTAGGATAAGTAACACGTTTGATTTTACGATAATCTAATTTAATTTTACCAATCATCATTTGGCGATGTCCTACATAGATTATTTGCTGTAATAAAATACAAGTAATCAAAGATACAAAAGTTATTATAAGTAATGGCATATAAATATTATTTAAGATGCCATTGATAAAACATAAAATTGAAAATATTATAAAAAATAAAAGAACACAAATGTATATAATTAAAAGGATTATATAAAAATATTTACCGGTATCACTTAGACAAGAAGTTAAAGTACGATCTTCTTTACGAGCTTGATGTAAGTTAAAAGCGTAAGATATATTTATATATGTAAACCACAATAAAAATAAAAATACTAAAAAAGGTAAAACATTAAAAATAGCCTCCATTAAATATACTCCTTCTTTCATTAATTTTATTATACAAGATTTTTTTTAATTATCCAATATAAAATTACGAGCATAATATTCATCGTATGTTAATTTACTATCAATAACTTTTTTAGCTAAATTAACTCCTAAATAACGAATATGCCACGGTTCATAACTATAACCAGTTAACGATTCTTTTCCTTCAGGATAACGAATGATAAATCCATAATCAGCTAAAATACTAGCAAACCACGGATATTTAGGATGATTGGTAATATTTTCAAAACTGTAATTGTCTAAAGCAATATCACATGCAAGTCCAAGTGTATGTTCACTATGACCAGGACGACTACATGTTTTATCAGCTTCAGCAATACTATATGTATCTGCCATATGTTGATAACTTTTTCTTTGACTTGCAGTTGAACGATAACCACTTACAACATATAAATTAATTCCATTTTCCCGACACTTGTTTCGAAGAGCTACAAAATCATTGTAAAGACGTTTTGATGCTTGATGCTTTCGATATTGATAAGCGGGATCATCATGACTTGTATAGGCATCATTAATATAAACTAAATCAGTTGGTGCAAAGCTTTCATCTAATTTATAGTATTTATTTACTAATGTATTTAAATCATTTGGCTTGGCCTGAATAATTGTATGGGCATAGAAGTTATGATCAAGATTCATATTTACTCTTGTTACAATATCTTTATTTGATAACTCAGGGTGATTAGCTTTATAGTTATTATAGCGCTTTTTATATGATGGAATGTAATAATTTATTGATGTTAATGAATCTTTTGTTTTTATCTTTTTTTGTTTAGATGGAGGACTTGGTGAAGAAAATAAGTTACTAATTAAAATTATCATAGATGAAATTATTATTGTATTTACAATAATAAGAATGGTGACATTTTTCTTATTTATTTTTCGTTTTCGCTTCAATTTTATCACCTCAACTTTGATATCATATATTAATAATATCACATAAATCTTTACTTTTTTATTAACATACACTATACATTATTAATTTTTTACATTATTATTGAGATAACAAGGGGGTATATTATGGAAAATAAAATCTCATCTTTAAAATTATTAATACATGGACAAGAGTGTGATTATAGTGGTAATTATAAAATCTCAGATTTGATGTCTAAATTATCAGATTTAGCGACAATTAATGCTAAGGAAATTGAAATTTGGAATGAAAAGATTGCTAAAGACTATACGTTTGTTTTAACAAAAGAAACAATTATTTTAAAAAGACCGATAAAAAGCAATGAATTAATAAATTTATATACACGAGCTAGTGGCTATAAAAGAATTCAGTTTTCACGTAATTATTGGGTTGAGGATGAAAATAAAGAAGAGATTGCAGCAATTTATTCAGTATGGACATTAATAGATATTCAAAAAAGAAGAATTATTAAACCAGATAAAGCAGGAATAAAAATGCCAGAAATTATTTCATATCCATATACACTTGATAATTTTCATGAAATTAAAGATAATTTAGAATTATCTTTAGTAATGGAAAGAACTGTTTTGTATAGTGATGTTGATATAAATCAACATTTTAATAATAGTAGATATATTGAGTGGGCTTTTGATGTTATGCCAATTGAATTTTTTAAAGATCACTATTTTAAGGAAATAAGTGTGATTTTTAAAAAAGAGATGATTCCTAATGCTAAAGCTAAGATATATCGTTTTATTGATGATAATTATGTAAAGATTGTTTTTAAATCAAGTGATGATAGTATTGTTTATTTTGAATTTGGGGGATATATCGGGGATATTGATTATTAAAATTTCAAAACTTGAAAATAGATTTTCATCATTTGAAAACAATTTGTTGAAATATGTGGTATTATAATCTTGTCCCAAATATCTATAGTTGTATTCATTTTCCCGTAGAATACATAATAGGACTTAACTATAAAGTTTAGATTTAACTTTATGTGTTAAGTCTTTTTTCTTTTAAAAATTAATTGGTTTTTACTATTTAAAAAAATATTTATTTGTTATACTTAAAAGTAAGTAGATATTTTATAGGGGGAAAATATTATGAATTCGATTCTTGTTTTAGAAGATGATAGAGAATTAAATAATATAATTTATCATTCTTTAATGAAAGAAAATTATCGTGTTTTTAGTGCTCATTTATGTAAAGAGGCAAAGTCATTGATTGATAAGAATACTATTGATCTTACTATTTTGGATGTTAATTTACCTGATGGAAATGGATTTGAGTTTTGTAAATGGTTAAAAGCACGATATAATATACCGGTTGTTTTTCTTTCAGCACGAGATTTGGAAGATGATGTTTTAAGTGGTTATGAATTAGGAGCAGATGATTATGTTACAAAACCATTTTCAATGAAAATATTATTGAAAAAGATTTCGGTGATATTATCAAGAGAGCAAAAAAAATTAAATGTATTTGATGATGGCTTTATTAAAATTGATTTTGAATTAGGAACAGTTAAAAAAGAAGATGATGAATGTGCATTAACACCTACTGAGTATCGAATTTTAAAAAAATTAATTGAACATAAAGGGCAATTACTTACATATTCACTACTTCTAGATTCTCTTTGGGATGAAGGAATACAATTAATGGATAAACATACTTTAGCTGTTAATATTAATAGATTACGTAAAAAAATTGAAACTAAAGAACATACTTATATTTCAAATGTATATGGAATGGGATATATATGGAAGTAGTTTTATTTTTTATAATTATTTTTTTAGTAGGATTAATAGTTTATTTGATATGGAAAAATCATTGTTTGCAACGTGATATTTATGATTTTAATCATAAATTGGATAGTTGTTTAAATGATTTACTTAATGAAAAAGAAATAGAATCAAAATCATATAATAAAGATAGCTTATGGGAGATGATTTATGAACGATTACTTCGTCTTTCAAACATGTATAGTCTAAAAAACAAAGAAATTATTAAAGAAAAAGAAACATTAAAAGAATTAGTAGGAGATATTTCACATCAAACTAAAACACCAATTGCAAATATTAAACTTTATTTAGAAATATTATTAGATAAAAAAGATATTGGTAGTGAGATTGAGTATTTAAAGAAAATAAATGTACAAGTAGATAAATTAGATTTTCTGTTACAAAGTATGGTAAAAATATCTCGTTTAGAAACTGATGTAATTAAAATTCAAAAGAAAGTAAATTCAGTTTTTGAGATGCTCGTTGTAGCAATAAATGCAGTGGTTTTAAAAGCAGATAAAAAAAATATTACAATACATGTCGATTGTGATGAAAAGATTCTTTTGAATTTTGATAAAAAATGGACTGGTGAAGCAGTTTTTAATATTTTAGATAATGCGATAAAATATACTGAGTCAAATGGTAATATTTATGTTTCTGTATGTAAACAGGAAATTTTTACAAAAATAGCAATTCAAGATACTGGAAAAGGAATTGCTTTAAATAGACAAGGACTAATTTTTTCAAGGTTTTATCGTGAACCGGAAATCCACGATGATGAAGGGATTGGAATTGGTCTTTATTTAGCAAGAAAAATAATTACGTTACAGGATGGTTATATTGAAGTTAAATCTGAAGTTGGACAAGGAAGTACGTTTATTATCTATTTACCAAATTAAAATCACAATTTTGTGATTTTTTCTTTTTGTGAAAGGTTTGTGATTTTTATATTGTATGATGATTAGTAGATGGAGGTGAAAGTATGAATGATATTATTGTAAAAACACAAGCATTAAAAAAATATTATTATGTTGGAAATCATATTGTAAAAGCAATAGATGGAATAGATTTTGTGGTGAAAAAAGGAGAATTTGTTTCAATTATTGGAAAGTCAGGGAGTGGCAAAAGTACGCTTCTTCATATGATAGGTGGATTGGATATTCCTAGCGAGGGAACAGTTATTGTTGATGACATTGATCTATCTAAAATGAACAATGAGCAAATGGCAATATTTAGAAGAAGAAAAGTAGGTTTTGTTTTTCAGCAATATAATTTAATTCCTGATTTAAATGTGTATGAAAATATTACTTTTCCTTTAAAACTAGATGGAGCATACATAGATCAACAATTTATTCAAGAACTACTAAAAAATCTTAATATTAGTGATAAAAAAGAAATGTACCCAACTATGCTTTCTGGTGGTGAACAACAAAGAGTAGCAATTGCTCGAGCTTTGGCAATAAAACCGGCAATTATTTTAGCTGATGAACCAACTGGAAATCTTGATACATTAGCAAGTCATGATGTAATTGGATTATTAAAAGTACTTTCCAAAAAATACCAACAAACTCTTATTGTAATTACTCATGATAATGATATTGCACAAATGGCAGATAGGATTGTACAAATTGAAGATGGAAGAATTCTAATTGGAAGTGATTTAAATGCTAAAGAATAATAATAGTATGATCATTGATAGATTAGCTAAAAAGACAATAAAAAATAATAAAAAGAGCTTTAGTATTTTGTTTTTTACAATCGTTTTATCTGCTTTAATGCTTTTTTGTGTGATAACAATTGGAATTACTTATTTAGATTTAAGCAGGTTACAAAATACCAGATTAAATGGAGCCCAATATGATATTGCAATAATGAATGGTTTTAATGATCAGCAATTGAATCTTTTAAAAAATAACAATAAAGTTGAAAGCGTTGGAATTGAAGCGTATGCAGGTTTTATTAAAAATACAGAATTTGATGAAACTGTAGAAGTTGGTTTGTTATGGTGTGATGATGTTTTTTGGCAAAAGCAAGCTTTATTAGCTAAAACTAAAATAGAAGGAACTTATCCACAAGCTAAAAATGAATTAATGGTTACAAAAGAAGCTTTAAAAAATTGTGGAAAAGAGAGTTTGACTGTCGGTGATAGGATATTAATGACTTATGAAAATAACATGGGAGTTTACAATGAGGAATTTATTATTAGTGGAATATGGGATGGTTATGGTGATAAGTCAGTTATTTATGTTTCTAAGGAGTTTTATGAGCAAACGGGATATAATTTAGAATATGATGGGATTTTATGTATTAAATTAAAAAGTAATTATGTTATGAAATCAACAATAGATAAAATGGAGCAATCATTAAATTTATCACAAAGACAATCTTTTCAACCGTTACCTTATATTGAAAATTCTTTTAAAGTACTATTAGGTATTTGTGGTTTAGGTTTTGTGATTTGTTTAAGTGCATATCTTTTAATTTATAATATGTTGTATTTGTCAGTTTCTAGAAATATTCGATATTATGGATTGTTGCAAAGTTTAGGGATGACAAAAAAACAGTTAGTTAAATTTATTAGGAAACAGATATTATATATTGGAATAATTGCTATTGTATTAGGAATCTTTTTAGCCATAGTAATTTCTTTCTTTTTGGTTCCTTATGTAATGAAGATATTAGGGATTTCAATAAGTAATCTGGAGATACATTTTTATCCTAGTGTTTTGATTTTAAGTGTTGTTGTTAGTGTAATAGCTATTTTATGGGGAATAAAAAAACCAATTAAGATGGCAGCTAATATTTCTCCAATCGAAGCAACGAAATATTATCAAAAAAATATGAAAATTCGTAATTATAAAAAAACCCAAAATGGAAATTTATTTTGGCAAATGGCAGTTGAACAAGTAAAAAAAGATAAGAAGAAGACAAGTATAGTATTTTTGTCTTTAGCTACTAGTTTATCAGTTTTTTATTGTTTTACTACGATTATTGATAGTCAGGGGAAACGAACTGTTATACCTAATTATTGGGATGGTGATTTTATTATTCAAAATTCAACTCAAACATCTGAAAATATTAATTCAATTCAACCAATTATTACAAATTATTTGTTAAAAGAAATCAAAGAAATTAAAGGTATAAAAGAAGTGCATAAAACAACAGGAGTACCAATAATTTTTCCATATGATGATTTTTCTAATAGTTGGATCAAGAATTTTATTGAAATACGACCTTATATGTCATATGAAGAAACAATTTCTAAGTATCAAAGTAATCCAGAAAACTATTATGGTATGTTAAAAGGAATTGATGAGGCTGAATTTGATTATTTAAATCAAATCCTTAATGGGGTTGTTGATAAACAAGATTTTTTAGCAGGCAAGACATGTATTATTCAATATCCAGGTTTTGAAGTGGATCAAGATTATATAAATAATGATAAGATTAATTTTTATTTAGGTAATCAGTTAAATGAAATTAAAATTGGGGCTATAAGTTATGAAGGTTATTATGGCGCTACAAGAAATATTGGAGCTGATTTTATTATTAGTCAGGATTATTTAGATACATTAACTGATGAATCTTATATTTTAAATCTTAATATAAAATATGATAATAGTTATGATGAACAAGTTGAAAATCAAATTTTGAATTTATTGAAAAATAATGATGATAGTAATGATTTATTAATTGAATCAAAATTGGATAATATGAAAGTAATTCAAGCTTCACAAACAGATATGATGAAAGTAGGAACGATTATTGCACTTTTATTATTGATAGAAGGTATATTAAATTATACAAATACGATAGTTTGTAATATCCAAAATAGGAAAATGACTTTTTCGATTATGGAAAGTATTGGAATGTCAAGAAAGCAAATAAATAAATTGTTAATTAGAGAAGGTTTAATTTATGCCATTTGTTCTATTTTAATTACTTTAACAGTTGGTACATTAATTACTTATTTATGTTTTCAATCAATGAATTATATGGAAATTTCCTTTACGATTCCTGTTATACCGCTACTATGTGCAATTATCATAGTTATTATAATATGTATATTTGTGCCATTATTTGCTTATAAAAAATTATTTAATCAAAGTTCTCTTATTGAACGTTTAAAGGAGTCTAAATAGAATAATTGATAAAAAAAGCTAATTTAATTCAATGTCATTAAGTTAAGATGACAATATTCAACCAGGAATTATATGAAAATATATCTTTCCTGGTTTTTAATATTTATTCAAGCTAAAAAAGTGTAGTCTTGAAACTACATCTGTCAAGGTATATAATAAATTATGTTAGTTATATCTATAGTTAAAGTATACGACAGTCTTTGGCCTGACATGTCGCTTGTATTTTCTGCCAGGGCGGATCGGCAGGATCTCTTTAGCTATCAGATGCTCTACAGGTGGATTCTTTCCACCTTTTTTTCTTAAAAACTCTCTGATGATATGTACAGATCTTGTGAAATTAACCTGATATGTATATTTAATCTTGTCCTTTTTAGGGATTTTTATTTCCTGTACAATCCTTTGACAGAAATTATACATAAGCATGCGTGCATAGATTTCCTGCTGTATCAGTTCTCTTTTTTTGGCATGCAGTGCATTGAGTCCAATGGCATACTTGAGTTCTCGAAATGAAGTTTCCTCTCCCCATCTCATATTGTAAATTTCGCAGATATCTTCCATTGAAAACTCATTTCTGCTCAAATTGGTAATGACAGTTTCATAGGTGTTTTCGGTAATTTTGAGTCTCACGACTCTGCAGTTGAACTCATACCAAGGATTTTGCTTGTTCATAAAATCAAATCTCATATTCTTAGGTACAAATTTATATACATCAGGACAAGCCTTTATCATTTTTGTTTGTTTCAAGGTCAGCATTCTAGACACATCAACATCAAATTCACCATCAGGAAACGGACCAAGTGATTTTGTGATACTTGATTGAGATTCGATATCCCTGACACGAATCAAATATTTATGTCCTGAGTGTACAACGTGTTCAAAACCATTGTAGGATTCATAGCCTCTATCGGCAATGAAGATGGCCTTTTGACCATCATATCTGTCAACAAGCTGACAGAAGGCACCATGTTCATCCCTTTTAGCTTCGCCCTGTATGATAATGTCATCATAGGTACGTTCCATCAGATCATAACTCGCATTTAAGTGATAGGCAGAAAAAGTTTTTGCAAGAGTGCCATGTCTTAATACCGTTGTTTCATCATCAAAGATGGTATTATCAATAGGCAGTTCACTGCCATCAATGGCCAATAGCCTATAGCCATGATATAACTTTTTCTTGAATGTCTTTTTGTTGAAGCCATCAAACAAAGTCCTGAATGCTTCAGGCTTAATCTTGCTTCTAGCCTGGACAAAGGCAGAAGCAGAAGGTGTAGTAATAGAAAAGTCATTGAATTTAAGAAGCTCATCCTTGATAGGAGAAGCACCCGTACAAAGGACAATCTTCATGGTTGTTTCAAAGTCAAGCATTCTGTTTCTGGTGAAATCAGTATCAGGATTGACACAGAAGATAGAGCAGACATCAGAAAGATTTTTGATATTGTGAAAAAGAACGTTTTTAAGATGTTTATAACTATTCATGTTCAAGTACCTCCAACATATACCTATAAACAATAGGCCTATTATCAATAGAAAATTGATGATAGGCCGCACACTATCACTGTAATGTCAATACTTATCTTTAAAAAACAATAAATATTTCAAACAAAAAAGAGAGGTACATTTTCATATACCTCTCAAGCGCCATTAAAACCTTAACTTAATGACATTGTTCATAACCTACTATAAACATAGTAATTTTAGAAATCTCTTATTAATTATTAATCTTCTTTTCTTCTTAATACTGCATATCCAGCTACGCTTAATAATGCAAGGCCTGCTAACATTCCAGCTAAGCTTTCATCTCCTGTTTTTACACTTACAGTAGTATCACTTTTATTTACTGGTGTTTTTACTGTGTTATCAGTTGTTACTGTTTGTAATCCAGCAAGAGCTTTTGCTAGAACATCTTTTGCACTATCTACTTCTTTTTGCGTTGCATCTGGATTATCAAATACTACTTTTGCTTCATCTAATGCTTTTGTTAATCCATCAAATGATTCTTTTGTATAATTTGCTACGTTTAATCCATTTGCTTGATTGATTAATTCTTCTAATAGACTCTTATCTGAAATTAATCTTAAGTTCAAGAATGCTGTTACTAAATTAGTATATGCTTCATTTACTTCTTCTTGCATTGCATTTACATCACCATATACATCATTTGCTGCTGTTAATGCATCATTAAATGCTGTCCATGTAGTTTGAGTATATTTAGTTGCATCTAATCCTGTAACATCATCAATAAATGCTTTTAATGCTTTTTTATCTCCTTTGAAAAATTCTAGTTTTTGCATTGCACTAGCAAGTCTATCAAATGCATTGTTTACTTCATCTTGAGTAGCACTAACATTGTTATAAACTGCATTTGCTTCATCTCTAGCTGCTTTGAATTCATTAGCTACTACTGGTACAACATTAGCTAAATCTTCATCAGTAAGTGCATTAGCTAGGTCTACTGCAATCTTTAATGCTGTTTTATCAACCTTTACTTTTACTAAATCATCAATTGCTTTCAATAAATTATTTTTAGCATCTTCAACTTGTTTATTTGTTACTTTTTCAGTTTCCAAAACAGTTTTTGCTTCCATCAATACTTCTTGCATTGCATTCCATGATTCTTTAGTATAGTCATTTTCATTTAAATTAGTCGCGTCATCAATTACAGCTTTTAATTCTGTCTTATCAACTACAATAATATTATCATTAAATGTTTCAATAGCTTCTTTTAAACTATTAATAATCTCTTCTACATCATCAGCAGTAATTGCATCAGCATATCCCTTTTCAATGTTATCAATTGTATTTTTAAATACATCCATTGTTTCTTGACTAACATTTCCATTATATTCACCGATTTCTGTAGTCTCAATTAATTCTTTTGCAATTGCTAATTGTTCTTGATAAATTTCTTGTTTAGAAATAAGTAATAGTGCTTCATCTTTTGCTTCTTTTAATAACTTTGTACTATTATCTAATTCTACTTGAGTTACTTTATATGTATCATAAACATTTTTAGCATTTACATAAGCTTCATTTAATAAAACATTATCTTTTAAGCTATCTAATTTTAATAATTCATTTACTTCAGTTAATTCTACTAATAATGCAGTTCGATCAACGCTAATATATGATCTTAAAAACTCATTATATGCCTTATTTAATTCCTCTTGCTGTTGTTTAACTTCTAATGAATTAATATCACTATCAATCAATTCTCTTGTTTTAGAAATCTTATCATCTAATACTTGTTTAGCTTCTAAAGAATAATTTCCAGCGTATTCACCAATTTCAACTTTAGATACTTTATTTTCGATATTACCAATATATGATTCTAATTCAATAGTTGGATCATAACGATATACATTAAATCCGCTTATATTACAACTATTATTAAATATAGTCAAACATACTTTATTTGTTAAAACGGCATCAAACTCTCCTACATATTTACTACTATTATCTAAATTATTACTTTCATCACTTAAAACTTCCCAATTATTATCACTTGATAAATATTCCACTTTATATTGAAGTGCTTCATCACTTAACTTATATAATTCATAAGCATAAATATCAACTAATTTATCAAATTCAAAAATAAGTTCTTTTTCTTCATTTGAATTAAATTCAACACTAGTAGCATTATCATTATCAATTAATGCTGATTTTTGTTCATCAGTTAAAGACATATTTCCACTAACTTTACTATCATTAGTAATTGTTTCTGGTTTAGCGAAAACTTCTATTTCAGTCATTGCTGGTGAAGCTAAATAAAATTCACCACCAGGAGCTCTTCCCTCAATAACTACATTAACCTTAGCACCATTTACTTTAGCATCAATAGTATATGATGCATCTAAATCATCAACATTATCTGTTTTATCCAAAATTACTGTTTTATTTCCAGCTAAGTCTTCTACTTCAACTTTAAACTTAAATCTAATTCCTGGTTTTTCAAAATAAATCTTTACTTCTTCAATAAACTGTTCACTACCTAAATCAACTTGGAAAGTAGTAGGGAAATCATCATGTCCTACATTTTCTAAACCAGTAGTTGATCCATCAGTTAATTTACTACTATCATATGAATTTTGATTAATTACATGCCCTGGTTTTCCATAAGCAATATTTTGATATTCAAATTCAATTTCAGTTTCTTGTAATAACTTAATTTCAGCTAAAGCTGGCCATGCTAAATAGAATTCTCCTCCTGGTGCTCTTGCCATTAAATTAACATATACTTTCTGTACTTTTTGATTTACTGGTAATCTATACATTCCTGCTAAATCTTCAGTATTATCACTTTTATCTTGAAGTGTTGTTTTGTTTCCATTACCATCTTCAATTACAACATCATATTGATATCTTAATCCAGGTTTTTCAAAATATAATTCTAGAACATCTACATATTCTTCTTTACCTAAATCCAATGTTAATAATGCTGGATACTTATCTCCATTTCTTACCCACAATGTACTAGGATCGTCATCTGTAATTTTTGTAGTTGTTCCCTCTGGAGTAGTTACTGGTGCACCTACTGCAATATTTTTATAATTTGGTTGTTTTTCAACTTTACCATAAATTGCAAGTTCAGCAACTTCAGGAATAATTGAAGTATCAGTAGTATTAAATGTAAATCTTACTTTACTTGCAATCCCTTTATAATCTATTAATGTTTGACTTGTTATTTCTCCATCATCATTTTGAGCAACAACATTCCATTGATTTTCACTAAAAACTTCTACTTTATATGTATATGGAAAACCACCTGCTATTTGTTTTAATGATATTTCCATTCCATCAATACTTGATTCAGCTTCTAAATCCACTGTTAAATCAAAACTAGAAACATTGCTTTCACCTATCCAAGTAGTTTCTTTATTACCATCTGTTAAATTATCTGTTGGATTAGTAGGTACATTATTTATTGATGCACTAACTTTTTTTCCTAATGCAATATTTTCCTTTTCTTCAACATTTCCCACTAAATTTTCCAAGCTTGATATTGAATATTCATTATAAGCTTTCATTGCTAATTCATCTAAAGCCAAATTTGAAGCTTCAATACTATATTCATTACCTTCATCAGATTTTAAATTTGCCCACTCCCATTCCATTAAAAACCAATCAGTAGAAGGAACAGCAGTGTTATTTTTCATTGCTTCTTTAACATCATTGATCCATTTTTGCCATCTTGGATAATAATAATCTTTTGTAAGACCAGCCCATTGACGATTTGAATAATCTCTTAAACCGCCACCATTGGCATTTTTCAAACCACCCCATGTTGTAATTAAATCACGGGCATTAAATTCAAATAAGTCTTTTGTCCAATCATCACTATCTTCGATCATTGTTCTTGCTTGTTCTATCCATTTACCAACTAAAAAGTCACTATTAGTTGATAAAATTTGATCTTGTAATAAAATCATTTCTAAAAATTTATCAGATAAAACTTCAAATTCACTAAGATTCCCTGCTTGATAAGCATTTACCATAGCTTTATGATATTCTTGAGCTGAATTAGAAATCAATTGTCTAGTAATATCAGATAAATCATAAATAAATGCTGGACTATCTTTAAACTCATCATAATTTTTTGCCATTAAATAAACAGCGCGTTCTAGTTCTTCTTTATCATAATTAATTGTACTATGTCCCCAAGAAGAAGCTGATGTAAAGTTTGTTGTTGGACGAGCATTAATTACTGACTCAGGCGCTCCTTGATAGTAATTATCTTTTCGATTATATCCAGTATCTAATAAAATATTCCAAACTTCTTCAATATCTTCGTTAGTTCCTCCATATATACGTTTAGCATAATCTTGGCACCATTGACGAAAATCAATTGGATCTTTTGTCCAAGTCATATCCCAAAGTAATTCATAAGCCATTGGTGAATTTTCAATTGCTTCTGGAGTCATTCCAATTCCTACCATATGTTCACTATTTTGATATGTATTAGGAATATTTTGTGAAACTTTTTCAGGATTTGCATCTAATCCCATACGTCCCCCAAAGTTATGAAGCATATTCCAAATCCATGGTGTATCAGCAGCTTCTAATGCTGAATTTCTTGGACTTACTTCAGAAAATAAATCTAAAACAATTACATGTTCTTTATCCAAATTAATTAATTTACTTGGATTACTAGCTATACTTCCTGACCATTCTTGAATTAACCAAATTGCATCTTCATCATTTTCCATCATTTTCTTTTGAACTGTTTCATACACTTTAGTATAATTCATATCCCCAATTTTTCCACCTTCATGGAATGGATCAACTGCATAAATATTTGTTACATCACCAAAGATATCACGCTGTGCTTTATAGAAAACATCAGCCATTTGTGAAAAATAATCTGTTCCACCATTATCAACATATGTTCTTAACATATCAGGTCTTTCATAACCACACCAACTACCTTGTGCTACATATTGTACATCTTGGTATTTATCTTTAAAATTAGTTGGCACTTGCCCTGAAAAGCCACTTAATACAGGTGTAATTCCATATGTTTGCATTCTATCATGCATCTTTCTAGCTAATTCAACACGTTCTTCAAACCAATTATTAGGTAATTTTCCACCATAGCTAGTCATATTTTGCATATAGAACCATGCAAAATATCCAGGACCTGCAATATATTCTTTTATTTCTTCATCGCTATATCCATATGCACTTAAAGTACGTCGAATTACTTCTTCTTGCCCTACAATATCTAACATTGTATTAATACCAGACATTGCTGCCCAATCTAAAAATGCCTCATATTCATCCCAATTCCAAAATGCCATTGTATATGAATATGTACAGAAATTTAAAGCATAACGATAATCGTACTGTGTCTCTTTTACAATTTTACTATTTAATTGCGGTAATGTTTCTGGCATCTTTAATTGCGAAGCAAAAAGTGGATTATAATCAACATTACAATAATATCTTAAATAATAATTGAAAGCTGATGCCATCGAAACTCCATCATTTCCACGAATAACGATTTTTCCATTTTCACCATTTTCAATTTCAAAAACATCTTTACCATCATTTGCTTCTCTTATTTCAAATACAAATGAATCTTGCCATTTTTCTCCAATAACACGTCCAACTAAAGCAGACATTTCTTTAATTGTTTTATCATTAGCATAATTTTCATCAGTAGAAAATTTTTCATACTCTTTGACCCATTTTGTATCTTTAAAATCAGCTACTTCTATTTTTTCAATTTTATCATTTAACTCGCCAACTTTAGAGCCATATAATTCTACTTCAGCCAAATTTCCTTCCATTTGATTTGAATTATAACTTAAATTAATTCTTACATGACTAGCATTGACATCTAAAGTATATTCATCCCCTGTATCGCTAGCCATTTTATCATCAGATTTATAAGCAACTTTATCATAATTAACACCATCACTAGATGTATAAATCTGATAATGATTATATGAGCCTTCGTTGTTATAAATAACAATTTTAGAAAGTTCATATATCCCATCTAAATTTAAATCAATATTACGATAATGATCTTGCATCGTATTAGAAGCTGGCGTCATATAATAAGTATCCTTATTTCCATCAATTGCCAAATTAGCTTCATGATTACTACTGCTTTTACCACTAGCGCTAATATTTGTGATTCTACCATTTTCTTGAGCCATTACTTTATAGTTTGGTACTACAAGCATGCTCGAACATAATAAGGTAGACAAAAAAATTTTCCCTATCTTTTTCATTTTTCCTCCTCCTTGCTTTTATTATATCATTAAATTATTAGTAAAATTTTACAATCATTAGTAAAAATCAACACAAAAAAAGTGACACTTAACCAAAAGTATCACTATTTTTATAAATATTTACATTAAATACTAATCCTCAACTTGACGACGAGTAATAACTGCTCCTAAAGAAACAAGTTTATGATCAATATTATCATATCCACGATCAATATGATAAACATTACCAATTTCTGTAACTCCTTTTGCCATTAATCCTGCAACGATCAAAGCAGCACCACATCTTAAATCAGTTGCATAAACTCTTGTACCGTGCAATGGAGTTGGCCCATTTACAAAACACATCGCTTCTTCTTGAATAATATTAGCTCCCATTGAATTTAACTGATAACAATGTCCAAAACGTTCTGGATAAATTGTTTCAACAACTTGTGATTCACCTTGACACTGTGTCAATAAAGTAGTTAGAGGTTGTTGTAAATCTGTTGCAAAGCCTGGATATACTTGCGTTCTTATATCAACTGGCTTTAAATTTTCTATTCCGCCATGAACAATTATACTATCACCAACAATATCCATTTTAACACCAATTTCTTTTAATTTAGATGTTACAGCTTCTAAATGTTGAGGAATAACATTTTGCACAATTACTTTTTCACCAGCAGCTGCAGCAATTATCAAAAATGTTCCGGCTTCAATACGATCGGGAATTATTTCGTGATTACAACCATTTAATTTTTCAACACCTTCAATTGTAATAGTATCCGTACCAGCTCCACGAATTTTTGCTCCCATTTTTGTAAGTAAGTTTACTACATCAATTATTTCTGGTTCTTTAGCAGCATTTTCAATTGTTGTTTTACCTTCAGCTTTAACAGCAGCAAGTAAAATATTAATTGTCGCTCCTACTGAAGCAAAATCTAAATATATTTTATTTCCTACTAATCGCTTAGCTTCTATCGTATATGTTCCATCATTACTATAATCAACTTTAGCGCCTAAAGCCTCAAATCCTTTAATATGTAAATCTATAGGACGTGGGCCTAAAAAACAACCACCTGGCATCTTCATCGTAACTTTTTTGCATTTACCTAATAATGCTCCCATAAAATAATAAGAAGCTCTTAATTTATCAACTGCTTCACCTACTAATGGTATATTTTCTAAATTAGTAGGATCAACTACTAATATATCTTCATTTTTTTCAACCTTACAATTTAATTCTTTTAATAACACTCCTAATGCATCAACATCAGAAATATTTGGCACACCATATACAGTTACAGGACTATCTGCTAAGACAATTGCGGGTATAAGTGCAACCGTTGCATTCTTTGCACCACTTATAACTACAGTTCCATTTAATTTATTTCCACCCTCAATAGCAATTACTTCACTCATCTTAGTCCTCCTTCTATTTTTAATCTCTGCTACTACTATATATTAATTTATTGTTAAAAACAACCTAAATTTGTATTTTTAAACAATTAAAATAGTAAAATATTTTTTATAATTTCACATAATTATAGTTATAAAAGTATTACAGGATTTATTAATATCATCACTTTATTAATATATACACTAATTATTTAAATATTTTGTAGAATAAACAAATACTTTATAAAGAAAAAAAGAATCTCTAATCGAGATTCCTTAAATAATAATTTAATTATGCTTTACCAATGCATCCAAAGATTTCCATTTTTTCTTTAACACATTGTTTAATTGCTTCTGCTCCAGGAGCTAATAATTTACGAGGATCGAATCCTTTACCTTCTAAATCTTTTCCAGCTTCAATATATTTTCTTGTAGCTTCTTGGAAATATAATTGACATTCAGTATTTACATTGATTTTAGAAACACCTAAATTAATAGCTTTTTTAATCATTTCTTCAGGAATTCCAGTTCCACCATGTAATACTAAAGGTAATTTTCCAGTTTCTTGTTGAATTGCATCTAATGCATCAAAATCTAAACCTGCCCAATTTTCAGGATATTTACCATGAATATTTCCGATACCTGCTGCTAAGAAGTCAACTCCTAAATCAGCAATCATTCTACATTCTTTTGGATCGGCAACTTCACCTTTACCAATAACACCATCTTCTTCTCCACCGATAGATCCAACTTCAGCTTCAATAGAAACACCTTTTGCATGGCATAATTCAACCATTTCTTTAGTTTTTTCTAAGTTTTCTTCAATTGAATAATGAGACCCATCAAACATGATTGAAGAGAATCCTGCTTCTAATGCAGCTTTAGCTCCATCATAGCTACCATGATCTAAGTGTAAAGCTACTGGTACAGTAATTCCTAAAGAATCAACCATTGCAGCTACCATAGCTGAAACAGTTTTAAATCCAGTCATATATTTAGCAGCACCTTCAGATACTCCTAAAATTACTGGTGCCTTTAATTCTTCTGCAGTTAAAAGAATAGATTTTGTCCATTCTAAGTTATTAATGTTAAATTGACCAACTGCATAATGTCCTTCTTTTGCTTTATTTAACATTTCTGTTGCTGATACTAATCCCATAATATTTCTCCTTTTCTTTTATCACATATATAATACTATTATTTAAATCAAATTTCCATAGTATCATTTAGATTTTTGTCTATTTTCTTTAATTTTACTCATAGTAAGCGATTACTTTGTTTTACTATCTTAAAACTTGCTTTGATTTAAATATATCTTTAGAAAAATGATACAATGTTATCCCCAAAGCCATCGACAAATTTAATGAATCAATTTTATCACTATGCGGGATAAAAATACTTTGTCCATAATTTAAAAACTCATCTGGTAATCCACTGCTTTCATTACCAAAAACCAAAGAATAATTTTTATCATCAGGCTCAATTAAATGAATATTTTTTGCCCCTTTTAACATTAATGGATAAATATCTCTATTAGGATATTTATGTAAATAATCATCAAAAGTATCAAAATATTCAAAATTAATATTAAATATCGCTCCCATTGATGCTCTAACAACCTTAGGATCAAATACATCTACTCCAGGTCTAATAATCGCTAAATCATTATATCCAAACCCAAGCATTGTTCTAATAATTGTTCCCATATTTCCCATATCACCTGGATTTACTAATACAACATGATTAGTATTTTTTAATTCCATACTGTATTTTTTAATAATCGCAATCGCAAAACAATTATCTTTTTTAGATAACTTATTAATAGTATTATCACTTTCAATCAAATCAATCTTATTTCTTTTACATAAATCATCAATAATACCAATACCTTTATTTTTATAAGAATTACTTTTAATATATACTCTTAATACTAAATCAGGCTTATTTTTTAATAACTCAATGGTTTCAAACACCCCTAAAGTATAAGTATATTCAAAACTTTTATGATATGCTTTAATCTTCATAATTCAATCCCTTTAACAAATCAATCTGTTTCTTTAAATCTTGCTTTAACATTTCAAAATGTTGACGATCATAATCAACACCTTGATCAATCAATTCCAATAACTCATCATATTTATGATAAGCTAGTTCAAATTGTGAAATTTGGATTTCAAAATCCATTTCTCGTTGCCCACTTGCAACAATTTCATTAATCTCTTTGTATTTTGCTTTAAATAACTCATCTAAATCAACTTGTTTCTTCTTTCTAAAAAAAACCATCTTTACCTCCTAATTAAAATAATCTAATAATGAAAAAGGGATAACTTTAGGTGGATTTAAAGTATGTTCTCCAACTATTTTTTCCATCCATATCATATCATACCACTTATCAAACTTATAACCACATTGATGAAAATAAGCAACTTCTAAATAACCCATTTTCTTATGAAAAATAACACTTCCCTCATCAGGAATAGCAATACAAGCATTCATATTTAAAATATTTTGTAACTTAGTTATCTTTTCTAATTCATCATACAACAATTTACCAATTCCTAAGCCACGATAGTTCATATCAATATAAATAGATGTTTCAACAGCCCAATCATATGCTGCTCGATTTTTAAATGCTGAGGTATAAGCATACCCTACAATTAAATCATCTTTTTTAGCCACTAGATACGGATATTTAATTAGCGTATTTTCAATTCTTTGTTCAAACTCTTCTACTGTAGGAATAGTATATTCAAATGTAATTGCAGTATTTAAAATGTAAGGTGTATAAATGTCAAGTAGTCTTCTGGCATCTTCTTTTTTAGCCGGTTCTATCTTTATCTCCATAAACATCTCCTTATCCGCCTTAAAATTACATATCATAAATAAAAAACTAATTTTATATTAATATTATCTCTTTCAAGATAATATTATACCATATTTTATATTAATATTATCTCTTTCAAGATAATATTATAC
Organism: Thomasclavelia spiroformis DSM 1552; assembly: GCF_025149465.1. Classification (NCBI taxonomy): domain Bacteria; kingdom Bacillati; phylum Bacillota; class Erysipelotrichia; order Erysipelotrichales; family Coprobacillaceae; genus Thomasclavelia; species Thomasclavelia spiroformis. The sequence goes on from NZ_CP102275.1 coordinate 217,314, forward strand.
CATATTTTATATTTATGTTATAATAGCTTCGAGGTGAAATTATGCATAAATTAGCATGTCCAAAATGTCATAAACCAATCGTACAAGTAAATAATTCATATAAATGTGAAAATAATCATTGTTATGATATTGCTAAAAGTAAATATCTAAATTTACTTTTAAATCCTGATAAAGCAACAAATAACCCAGGTGATAGTAAAGAAAGTCTTATTGCAAGAAAAGCATATCTAACAAAAGGTTATTATGATATCATCCTAGAAAATGTAATTAATTGTATTAAAAAATATCGTAATAATAACTCTTTAGATATTCTAGATTTAGGTTGTGGTGAAGGATATTATACAAAAAGTTTAAAAGAAGCATTTAAGAAAGATAATATTTATGGCTTAGATATTTCAAAAGAAGCAATAAATATGGCAACTAAATATACAAAAGAAGTATATTGGTTAGTTGGTAATAGTAAAAATTTACCAATCATTGATCATTCTTTAGATTTTATTACTGCATTATTTACCGTAGTTAATCTTGATGAATTAAAAAGAACATTAAAACCTGGTGGCTATGTAATCCACGTTACTGCTAATCCTAATCATTTAATTGAAATCAAGCATTTAATTTATGATGAAATTAAAGTTAAGAGTGATAAATATATTAGACTAGATTTAGAAAAAGTGGAAAGTTATGATCTTGTACAACAAATAAAAATCGATAATCGTGAAGATGCTTTAAATCTTCTTAAAATGACACCACATTATTACCATATCAAAAAAGAAAAACGTCATGTTTTAGAAACATTACAAAATTTAAATGTTACAATTGATGTTAAATTCACTATTTATCGTACAGAAAAAAGCTAATTAAATTCAATGTCATTAAGTTAAGGTTTTAATGGCATTCGAGGGTTATATTGCAAATATACCCTCTCTTTTTTATGAGATTTTTTATCATTTTTAAAAAAGAAAAGTATTGACATTACAATGATAGTGTGCGGCCTATTATCAATTTTCTATTGATAATAGGCCTATTGTTTATAGGTATATGTTGGAGGTACTTGAACATGAATAACTATAAACATCTTAAAAACGTTCTTTTTCACAATATCAAAAATCTTTTTGATGTCTGCTCTATCTTCTGTGTCAATCCTGATACTGATTTCACCAGAAACAGAAAGCTTGACTTTGAAACAACCATGAAGATTGTCCTTTGTATGGGTGCTTCTCCTATCAAGGATGAGCTTCTTAAATTCAATGACTTTTCTATTGCTACACCTTCTGCTTCTGCCTTTGTTCAGGCCAGAAGCAAGATTAAGCCTGAAGCATTCAGGACTTTGTTTGATGGCTTCAACAAAAAGACATTCAAGAAAAAGTTATATCATGGCTATAGGCTATTGGCCATCGATGGCAGTGAACTGCCTATTGATAATACCATCTTTGATGATGAAACAACGGTATTAAGACATGGCACTCTTGCAAAGCCTTTTTCTGCCTATCACTTAAATGCGAGTTATGATCTGATGGAACGTACCTATGATGACATTATCATACAGGGCGAAGCTAAAAGGGATGAACATGGTGCCTTCTGTCAGCTTGTTGACAGATATGATGGTCAAAAGGCCATCTTCATTGCCGATAGAGGCTATGAATCCTACAATGGTTTTGAACATGTTGTACACTCAGGACATAAATATTTGATTCGTGTCAGGGATATCGAATCTCAATCAAGTATCACAAAATCACTTGGTCCATTTCCTGATGGTGAATTTGATGTTGATGTGTCTAGAATGCTGACCTTGAAACAAACAAAAATGACGAAAGCTTGTCCTGATATATATAAATTTGTCCCTAAGAATATGAGATTTGATTTTATGAACAAGCAAAATCCTTGGTATGAGTTCAACTGCAGAGTCGTGAGATTCAAAATTACCGAAAACACCTATGAAACTGTCATTACCAATCTGAGCAGAGAGGAATTCTTAATGGAAGAAATCAGTGAAATATACGATATGAGATGGGGAGAGGAAACTTCATTTCGAGAACTCAAGTATGCCATTGGACTCAATGCACTGCATGCCAAAAAAAGAGAACTGATACAGCAGGAAATCTATGCACGTATGCTTATGTATAATTTTTGTCAAAGGATTGTTCAGGAAATAAAAATCCCTAAAAAGGACAAGATTAAATATACATATCAGGTTAATTTCACAAGATCTGTACATATCATCAGAGAGTTTTTAAGAAAAAAAGGTGGAAAGAATCCACCTGTAGAGCATCTGATAGCTAAAGAGATCCTGCCGATCCGCCCTGGCAGAAAATACAAGCGACATGTCAGGCCAAAGACTGTCGTATACTTTAACTATAGATATAACTAACATAGTTTATTATATACCTTGACAGATGTAGTTTCAAGACTACACTTTTTTAGCTTGAATAAATATTAAAAACCAGGAAAAATATATTTTCATATAATTCCTGGTTAAATATTGTCATCTTAACTTAATGATATTGGATTACGAAATCTCTTTTTATGTTTATTGAAATGAATTTAAAAGTTGATAGATGAAGAAATTGAAGCTTAAAAAGTTATGGGATTTGTTTTATTGGTAGATAATAATGTTTTTAAAAATGATTTTAAAGATTATATATATAATAATTTATTTATGTTTATTTTGTGTAAAAATAAAGTACACTTATTGCTAGATTATGTTATTTATGTAATAATATCCATACTGATAGCTTTGATAACGCTATCAATTCGAAAGGAAGGAAAAGGATATAGATTATGAAGGACGTAAAAATTAAAGTAGCCAATGCCTTACTAGTTGGAGGAATGGTATTAAGTACTGTTTCACCACAACTATTAGGGGTTCAGGCTCGAAATGATGCAGCTGCGTTACTTGATACTGAACCGGGAACAACTGATTTAGTTAACCTTGCTAAGGGTAAAACAGCAACTGCTAGTGAAGAAGAGTCGGGAACAGAATTTAAAGCTACTAAAGCGGTTGATGGAATTGTCAATCGTGATGCAGAAAATAAAGCAGATCAATCTCGTTGGGGAACTAGTCAACTTAATGGGACTGAAGAAGCTTGGTTGAAAGTTGATTTAGGTGAAACTAAAACTTTCCAATCATTTGTAATTGCATGGGAAAGACAAAATATTACCGAATATCAAATTCAAACATCAAATACTGGTGATGGTGATTGGGAAACAGTTTACACTAAAGATGGTAATGGAGAAATTTCTGATGTAGTAGAAACAATCCATTTAGATGAAGCTGTAACTGCTCAATATGTACGTTTACTAGTTACTGGATACAATGGTAAATATGTTGACGGCAATCCAGATGCTGATTGGAAATCAGTTTCAGTATATGAATTCCAAGTATATGAAAATGATATTCCAGATGATTTATTGCCAGATGAAAACTACAATCGTGAAGGAAAAGCAACAGCTAGTAATTCTGAAAGTGGAACATCATTTACACCAGATAAAGCTATTGATGGAAATACTAAAGATAAAGCTTCACGTTGGGCAACTGATACTAATTCTAGTAATTTAGCTCGAACATTGACAATTGAGTTACCAGTAAGTCAACGAGTAAGGTCTTTCAAGATTTTTTGGGAAAGAGCAAATATTGAACAATATACGATTTCAGTATCTAATGATGGCACAAGTTATGAAGATGTCTATACAAGTAGTGAAGCTGTAAGTGAAACTGAAGAAGTTATTACTTTAGATAAAGCTGTATGGGCAAAATATGTTAAGTTAAATGTTACTAAATATAATGGTGGTAACAATAATTGGCCAAATGTTTCATTGTATGAATTTGAAGCATATGCAAATGTGCCAAAAGTTGAAAGTCCAGATATTGAACCTGATGATACAGCAAAAGAAGCTGCTGCTAAGTTAAAAACAGCACCTACTTTTAATGAAGATCAAACAGCTTTAGTTTTACCAGAAGTTCCAGAAGGATTTAAGGTTGAATTTTTAGCTGATTTAGAACAAATCGTTGCAAAAGATGGTAAGATTTATCAACCATTAACAGATACAGCAATAAAAGGAATTTATAAAATTACAAAAGGTGAAGAAACTGCTGAATCTACAACAGAATTAGCGCTTACAATTCCAGGTATTCATGAAACAGCTGGAGAAAATACAAAACCAACTGTAATTCCTGAACTAGCTGAATGGCATGGAGAATCTGGTGACTTTAAAGTAAAAGCAAGTACACGTTTAGTAATTGATGCTAGTGCTAAAGATATTGCTACTAAAGCCGCACAAGCTTTCCAAGCTGATTATAAAGAAGCTAGCGGTAAAGAATTAGAGATTGTAACTGATGAAACAGCTAAACCAGGAGATATCTTCTTTACAAAAGATACTACTAATAATTTAGGTAAAGAAGGATATATCATGGATATCGATGATATCGTAACAATTAAGGCAGAGCAATCAACTGGGGCGTATTGGTCAACTAGATCGATGTTACAAATTTTAAAACTAGAAGATGATACAATGCCAAAAGGTTTAACTCGTGATTATCCTAAATATTCAGTACGTAGTTTCAGTTTGGATGTAGCTCGTAAACCAGTTTCAATGGAAACATTAAATTCTATCGCTAAAGAAATGGCATATTATAAAATGAATGATTTCCAAGTGCATTTAAATGACAATTTAATTTTCTATGAAGATTATGGTTCAGTTGAAACTGCGATGGAAAAAGCATATACAGGATTCCGTCTAGAATCTGATATTAAAAAAGGACAAGTAATTGAAGGCGATTCTAAAGGTGTTGCTAATGCTGCTGATTTGACTTCAACAGACTTATCTTATTCTAAGAAAGAATTTAGAGAATTTATTTTAGACAGTCGAGAAATGGGTGTTAATATTGTTCCTGAATTTGATGCTCCAGGACATTCTGGTGCTTTCATGGATGTTCGTCCAGATTTACATTTAAAGAAAACAGTTGAAGGAAATGCTGCAAGAGCAGGGGAACAATTTGACTTATCTGATGAACATTATGCTGATAGTTCTAACTTTGTTAAAAAGTTATGGGATGAATATTTGACAGAAGATATGTTTGATTCAAGCATGGTAGTTCATGTTGGTACTGATGAATACTATGGTGATGCAGAAGCATTCCGTAAGTTCTCTGATGATATTATTGAACATGTTCAAGAAACTAATCCAACTGTACGTATGTGGGGAAGTTTATCACATAAAAATGGAAGTACACCAGTTCGTAGTAAAAATGTACAAATGAATTGCTGGTATAATCCGTATGCACAGCCTAAAGATATGTATGAACAAGGATATCAATTAATTAATACAGTTGATGGTGATTTATACATGGTACCTGCTGCAGGATATTATGGAGATTACTTAAATACACAAAGATTATTTAATAATTGGCAAGTTAATAGTATTGGTGGTGTAGAAATTTCTGCAGCATCTGAACAAATGTTAGGAAGTACATTTGCGATTTGGAACGATAGTATTGATACTCGTGCTAATGGTATTAGCGAAGTAGATATTTATGATCGTTTTATTCAAGCAGTGCCAACTCTTGCTTCTAAAAACTGGGGTGACGCTAAAGAAACAACTTATGCTGAATTAACTGAAACAGTTGAACAATTAGGTGATGCACCAGGTCATAATCCATATCATAAAGCATCTGCTAAAGATGGAAAATATATGGAATATAAATTTGAAGCTAATGACACTAAAGGTGATGCATCAGAAAATAATCGTGATTTATTAACAGATGTTAATGCTAAATTTGAAAAAGGTGCTTTAACATTAAGCGGTGATGAAAGCTATGTGACAACACCAATTGAAAAATTAGCAACAGGAAATACATTAGAATTTGATATTACATTAAATCAAGAAGCAAAACCAGGAGAAATTTTATTTGAAGCAGATGCACCAGGTAATGAACGTTATGTGCATGATATTCGCATCTTGGATGATGGTACTTTAGGATATAAACGTGAATTATATGATTTCTCATTTGGATATAAATTACCAGTTGGCCAAAAAGTTCATTTAGCTATTAGTACTGATGGTATTCGTACTTACTTATTTGTTAACGGTGAAAAATATAATGCTGTTGGTAAATATGTGGATGAAACTGGTGAAGTAAAACAAGAAAATATTAAACCAGGTTTAAGTCTAGGAAATAATAATGGTGGTTATGGTGTTGGAACATTATTATTACCAATTCAAAGAATCGGTTCAACAAGCAATGCAATCGATGCAACAATCGATAATGTAGTTGTTAGTGAAGGAGTTCAAAAAGATACTACAATACTTGATGGTAAAACTTTCACTGTAACTACAAATAATGAACAATCAGATATGGGTACAGAAGGACCTATTAGTTATGCATTTGATGGTAATTTATCAACAATTTGGCATACATCTTATAGCCCATACAAAAACTTACCAGCAGAAGTTATTGTTGATATGAATAAAACATATGATATCAATAAATTAACATATATACCTCGTTCAAGTGGAACAAATGGTAACATTACTAAATATTCATTATATTATCAAGTAGAAAATAGTGATGAATGGGTTCCAATTATTGAAGAAGGAACTTGGGATGGTAATGGTGAAGAAAAGATAATTAAATTTGACCAGGTAACAGCTAGAAAATTAAAATTTATTGCACTTGATGGTGTAACAAATAATCCAGGTAAACCATTTGCTGCTGCTGCTGAATTCTATGTTCATCAAGTAGTATCTGATCAACCAGATGTTGAAGCAGATAAAGAATTGTTATCAATTGCAATTGCAGCTGCAAAAGAAATAACTCAAGAGCATTTAGATACTGTGATTCCTGTAGTAGCAAAAGAATTTAAAGAAGCGCTTGCTAATGCTGAAGCAGTTTATGCTGATGATAAAGCAACACAAGAAGAAGTTAACAATGTATTTGATAGATTGGCTAATGCAATGCATATGTTAGACTTTATTAAAGGTGATAAAGCGTCATTAAAAACATTTATTGATAAAGTAAGTGGTTTAGAAAGTAGCAAGTATACAGAAGATACATGGACACCATTTAATGATGCATTAACAGCAGCAACTAACGTATATAACGATGAAAATGCAATGCAAGAAGAAATAAATACAGTATATACTGAGTTAGTAAAAGCATTTGTAAACTTAAGATTAATCCCTAATAAAGACTTATTAGAAGATTTAATCAATCAAGCAAATGGATTAAACGTAGCAAACTATACAAAAGCATCATTTGATGGATTAACAAAAGCATTAAATGAAGCAAAAGCGGTATTTGATGATCCAAATGCAACTCAAGAACAAGTAAATAGTGCAAAAGATGTTTTAGCCAAAGCAATGGCTGGATTACAAACAGTAACAACTGATAACACAGTAAGTACACCTGTAAGTAATGGCGATACAACAGTAAGTGTAAAAACAGGTGATGATGCACTAGTAGGAACATTAGCAGGACTAGCATTATTAAGTATTGCAGGAGCTAAAGTTCTTAGAAAAAAAGAAGATTAATAATTAACTAGAGATTTCTAAAACTACTGCTTATAGTAGTTATGAAATCTCTTTTTATTTAAATATATGTAGTGTATAATTTTACTAATCATTGTAAAATTTTACTATTTGTTTAGTGATATAATATGTGTAGATAGAAGGAGTAATGAAAAATATATTTGTTTTAAGCTCATTTTATTAGAATTGAATATATTGTTGTTTTTAATAATTTGCTTTAAATAGGTTTAGTTATTCATGTTAAAAGGTTGAGTATTAAAAGTGATAAAATATTGATAATTTCATTTTTTTTCAAATTTAATAGATTAGATTTAGTATTTTTTGTAAGAGTTAAATGATATAATAATTATATGATCTACGCTTATAATCAAGTGATTTTGATATTTTTAATTTAAATGAAAAGGGGGAATTATTGAAAATAGGAGTTAGGATAAATATAAAAATTATTGGGGAATGTAGTTTGTAATGAGTTATATTTATATGGGTTTAAAAATTAATGGAGGTAAACGTTATAAAATCACTTGTTTTATAAAATATTAATGGGGAAGAAGTGTTATAAAGCGATGATAAACGTGAACAAATTAATTAAAAAGACCTTGAGTTTTATTGTTTGTATATGTTGTATGGTGAGTTTATTGTCACAATCTATTGTAGTAGGCGATGCCTTGAATTTAGATGATGAGATGAATATTGCTGGTGATGGTGATGCTTATGCACAATCAACAATTGCAACAGTTGGTGATGTTACATTTTTAAATGATGGAAATTATCAAACTGTTTGGTCAGCACAAACATCTATGGCATATGCAGGGATTAAGTTACATAATAAATATAGTATTGATAAGGTTAGAGTTGTTTTTAAAAATTATGATGAAAGTTATGAAAATCAATTAAGTTTTAAATTTTCATATTATGATAGTATTACTAATCAATTTGTAGATTTGTATAGTGGAACAAATTATGATGAAAATAATGATACAACAACTGTTGGTCATAAATACTATAGTGAATATGTATTACCAGAAGCAATTGTTACTAATGAAATTAAAGTGACAATTACTAGTAATAATAGTCAAGATATGGCAATTATTGCAGAAATAGAAGCATTTGGACAAGAATATGATGAATCTTTAAGTCCAACTAATTTAGCACTTAGAAAAAAAATCACTGCATCAAATACCGATTATGAAAGAAATCCTGAAAGAATTGTTGATGGAAATAAAGGAAACTATTGGGATGGTGGAAAATACGGTGATAATGGTCAATATTTTATAATTGATCTAGGTGAAGAGTGTGTTATTGAAGAAATGAAAGCAACACCTGTTTTAGAAAAGAATCGTTACTATTTGTATTATATTGAAGTAAGTTTAGATGGTAAAAATTGGCAAAAAGTTGCTGATCGTAACGAAACTTATGGAACGGTTGATGCTTTTGAAGATGAAACATATACTTTTGATTCTCTAAATACTAGGTATATTAAAGTTACTATGACTTACAATAATGCCAATCAATCAGTACATATGGCTGAATTTGAAGTTTGGGGTTTTGTGGCTAGTGATGATGAAAATGTTGCTTTGCATAAAAACGTTTCAGCTACTAATTCAGATAATGGAACAGTACCTGATGTAATTACTGATGGTTCAACTACAGGAGAATTCTGGGATGGTGGTGCGGCATCTGAAGAATCGCCACAAAGTTTTATTATTGATTTAGGCAGTGGTTATTTTATAAATAAAATGAAAGCTTATCCATATGTCGATGGAATTAGATATTATGAATATAATATTGAAGTGAGTTTGGATGGGGCAAAATGGCAAGAAGTAGCTAAAAGAACTGCTGAAGATGGTTTAGCATATGCTGGTGAAACATTTGTTTTAGATCAGCCTGTCAATGCACGTTTTGTTCGAGTTAATATGACATATAATTCTAAAGTTATTGTTGAACCAACGAATAAAAGTGTGCATATGTATGAATTTGAAGTTTATGGAAAAATTGATCCTGATTATCAAGCACCAATTGGTGATCCTAGTGATCCTGAAAATATTGCTTTTTCAAAACCAGTAACAAGTCATTTAAATACGAAAGCAATTAATAATATTAATGACGGTTTTGATGTTACTTATTGTACAGGTGCATTTGCACCAGCTTATTTTGATATTGATTTATTAGAAAATTATGATTTATCAGAAATAATTATCAAAGTACCAGTAAAAGAAGGACGCTATTATTATTTTAGTATTTATGGCAGTGTTGATGGTTCTAATTATGATCGTCTTTATAAAGAACGTAGCAAAGATACAGCTGATAATGATGGATATAAGATTGATTTAACGAACTTAGAGAATTCAACTTATCGAATTGTACGTGTTTATTTAGAATATGTTAGTGATACGAGTACTTCGTTGTTATCTGAAGTAAGAATTCATGGGAAGGCTACAAATGAAAATAAAGAAGTACTAAGAACAGGAACAATTGATGAAATCTTAGGTATAGAACCATATGATAAAACAAGTTATGCTACAGAAATTACTGAAGCAGAAACAATAGAAAATGTATATGGCATTATTGATCGTAATTTAGGTGAAAAATATCGTGATTGGTTTACTTTTAAATTAGCAAAAAATCCTAAACAAGAATACGCTGAGTATGATTATTATACTGTTAGTAATGCAAATGATAAAATTTTAATTACAGGAAATGATGGTATCTCATTAGCAACAGGTTTAAATTATTATTTAAAAAATTATTGTAAAGTTAATATTTCTGAGCAAGCTAATCAAACAAAGATGCCAGATAAACTTATTAAGGTAGACAAGACAATTTATCAATATACACCTTATGAAATTAGATATGGTTTTAATTATTGTACTCTTAATTATACTTTTTCATATGCTGATGCAAAGATGTTTCAAAAAGAGTATGATTGGTTAGCGTTAAATGGAGTTAATGTAGTTTTAGATTTAGCAGGACAAGAAGCTGTTTGGATTAAATTTTTAATGAATTTTGGTTATGATTTTGATAGTGCTAAAGATTGGCTTGCGGGACCAACGTATTATGCATGGCAATTTATGGATAATATGGAAGTAATTGGTGGACCGGTATCTGATGAATGGGTAAAGGGACGCTTGGAAATGGCACGTGAAAATCAAAGGTGGAAAAATTCTTTAGGAATGCAGACAGTGCTTCAAGGTTATGCAGGAATGGTACCAAACAATTTTACTGATTATCAAGATGTTGAAATTTTGGAACAAGGAAATTGGTGTGGTGTACCACGTCCAGATATGATTAGAACAGATGGTGAGCTTTATGATCAATATGCAAAATTATTTTATGAAGCACAAGAATGGGCATTTGGTAAGACAAGTAATTATTATGCTGTTGACCCATTCCATGAAGGTGGAAAAAGACCATCTGATTTAACTGATGATGTTATTTCTAGAGAAGTATTAAATTCACTTTTGGAATATGATCAAGAAGCTGTTTGGATGGTTCAGGCTTGGTGGAGTAATCCAACTAATGATTTGTTAAAAGGAATGGGTGATGATCGCGAAGATCATGTAATTATTTTGGATTTAAATGGATTAAATGATGCCTATGATTCATATTGGGATAAAACTGAATATAATGGTACAGTATTAGAAAGTGATGAGTTTAATTCAACTAGTTGGGTATGGTGTATGCTTGAAAATTATGGTGGTAATCCATCAATGGATGGAAGACCAAAAGAAATTATTAATCGAATTAATAAAGCATCTACTCAAGCTGAACATATGAAAGGAATTGGATTTATTTCAGAGGCAACTTATGATAATCCGATGATATATGAATTGCTTTTAGATATGGCATGGCAACAAGATACTATTGATTTAGATGATTGGCTAGATGAATATGTATTGAGGCGTTATGGAGATTATTCTGAAAGCGCAGGAGAAGCTTGGGATATTTTATTGAAGACTGTTTATAGTCGAAGTGGTAAAACAACTGATGTTATTGCAAGAAGCGATCCTAGTTTAGTGCAATATGGTTTACCATACACTGCTAGTGAATTAGAAGAAGCATTGGAATTATTGTATAAAGATTATGATAAATTATCTGCAAGTGAAGCATATCGTTATGATTTGACTGAAATCATGCGACAAGTAGTAAATAATTATGCTGTTGTAAGATTAGGTGATTTAAAGACGGCATATGATGCTAAAGAAATAGATAATTTTAAATCATTAAAAGAACAATATTTAAATGCAATTGATCTTTTAAATGAAGTATGTGGAACACAACAAGATTTATTGATTGGTGAATGGGTAGGCCGTGCTGTTGATTGGGCAAAAGATACTAATAGTGACGATTTTGCCTATGATTCAATGATTATAAATGCTAAAACATTAATTACTGTATGGGCTCCTTCAACAACTTTAGGTACTTATGCTTATCGTAATTATGAAGGAATGATTAATGATATTTATAAAGTTATATGGCAAGCATATTTGGATCAAAGTGAAGAAATATTAGAATTTGGTAGTGCTAAAACTAATTTAGTTAATTATCATGATTTATGTATGGATTGGATCTATGCTGATTGGGATTTACAAAATTATCAAAGATATGCTGATAATTTACCTGAAAATGTAAAAACAGTTGTAGAAAGAGTAATTAATGAATGTTCTACTTATGTAGAAGTACCAGAAAATGTTGGTAACATTGCATTAGAAAAAGATGTTTTTGCTAATCAAGAACGTCCTGATAGCCCTGGAGCTCCAGGTGGTGGTTATGCAACAAATGTAAATGATGGAATAGTTGATACATATTGGGATGGTATTGCTTGGAATGGTGAAGTTACACCATATATCATCATTGATTTAGGAAAAGATTATTTAATTGACCGTATGAATGTTGTTAATTATTATGATGGTAAACGTTATTATGATTATGATCTATATGTAAGTAAAGATAATGAAACATGGCAAAAAGTAGCGAATCGTAAAGAAACATATGGAGAAGCACCATCATTAGTTACTGGTGATACATATGAATTTAGTGCTGATCAAATAACTGCGCGTTATATTAAATTGGTAGGGTTGTATAATTCAGCTAATGAAGGTTTCCATGTAAAAGAATTACGTGCCTATGGTAATGAAATAACAGATAAAACAGCATTAAAGATTGCACTTGATTTAGCTAATGCAATTACTGATGAAGATTTAGAAAATGTAGTAAAAGCAGTAGCTGATGAATTTAAAGCTGCTAGAGATGAAGCTAATGCAGTTTATAACAATGCTAGTGCAACTCAAGAAGAAATAAATAATGCATTTGATCGACTTGCAAGTGCAATGCATATGTTAGACTTTGTAAAAGGTGACAAAACAGCATTAAAAGCATTTATTGATAAAGTTAGTGGACTAGAAGCTGATAAATATACAGAAGCTACATGGACGCCATTCAATGATGCATTAGTAACAGCAAATAATGTATATAATGACGAAAATGCAATGCAAGAAGAAGTAGATGCAACTTACAAAGAGTTAGTAACAGCATTCTTGAATTTAAGATTAATTCCAGATAAGAGCTTATTAGAAGATTTAATTAACAAAGCAGAAGGATTAAATTTAGCTAGCTATAGTAAAGCAACAGTTCAAGTTGTAAATGATGCTTTAGCAAATGCTAAAAACGTATTAACAAATAAAAATGCAACTCAAAAAGAAGTAGACAATGCTAAAGCTACATTAGAAAAAGCGATCAATAGCTTAGAAACTAATGTAAATACACCAGCAGATAACACAGTAAGTGCACCAGTAAATAATGGTGATACAACAGTAAGTGTTAAAACAGGTGATGAAAGCTCTGTAGGAATGTTTGTGACAATTGCATTATTGAGTGTAGCTGGATATATAGTATTAACAAGAAAGAAAGATTAATAAATAATAAGAGATTTCAAAAAAACTATTGTATGTACAATAGAACATGAAATCTCTTTTAAATTAAATTTAAATTTACTAAATGCATCAAATATATTATAAAGGTACTCAAAAGAGTACCTGATGTTATGAGTTATATAGTTGTTTAAAATATTAATTAGTTATTTTTTCATTTTTGTTAATTGTAATTATAATTATTAAAGAAATAATCATAATACTACCAGTCAATACAGTATTAACTGAATCTCCTGTTTTTATAGACGTTGCTATGTTATTAGATGTTAATGAACTGTTTTCATCAATAAATGGTAAAACTGTATCAGCAATATCATATCTAATGTTTGTTGTTAAATTACGAGATAGTGAAGTATAATTTAGTACACCTTTTTGTGTTGCAAGATCTAAAACAATATTTCCTTGTTCATTAACACTTACTTTTTCAACATCAATATTAATAGGGTTATCAACTGTACCAAAAATTCCTTCTGATTTTACATTATCAACTGCTAAACCACTAGCATCTGTATTATATCCAGTAATTTTAAACATTTCTGGTGTCAATTTTGTAGAATCGATCTTTTTGCCATTCATATTAATTTCAATAGAAGTTATTTTTTCTCCGCTATTTGTTACAGTAGCAATTAAGTTGTAAGTATATGTATTGGCTTTATCTACTGGTTGAGATACTTGATTACTAACTAATTTGGGTTGATATGTATTAGTTGATGTTGATAGTGATTTAAACCAAGTGATGGTATCTAATCCGGTATTAGTTGATGCATACACATCTCCGTTTAACATTTTTATCCATGACCAATGCCCACTACTATAAGTTTCATCAGGATAACTAACATTTTCAATTAAACCACAATATACATCACCATCTAATCCGTTAGTTTCACGATAATTTTTAATAGTATTATAAGCTAATTCTGTCCATTTATAATAAATAGTTGGATCATTATAACAATGAACCATAAAAATTGGTACATTACTTTTTGCAATATTTTCTAGCCAAATATTATAATTATTTAAATATTGATCATAATCATTAGGTTTTTTAAATGTTTTTCCGTCAGTATATGAGTCATTAGCATCTAAATATTCAGTAGCATTACTATAATCGCCACCAAGACCTTCGATATATTGGTCATTTTTAGCAATTGCAGAACAAGAAATTAAAGCACCTGAAAAATAATTACCATACGTAGCTAACATTCTTTGAGACATTAGTCCACCAGCTGAAAGTCCAGAAATAAATACTTCTTTAATATTAAATTCATCAACTGCTTGATCAATAATGGCTTTTGCTTGTTGGGTATAATCATTGTACCAATAATCAGGTGCTTGGAAAGCTAATACATATGCACCTTTAAAAGCGCTTTGTAACTCGTCAGTTGTGTATGTAACTGCTAAACGATTACCAGCTAGTTGAGCATAGTTATTACAAATGCCATCAACCCCACCTTCACCATTTCCATGAAATACTACAATTAATGTATCTCCAGATAGTGGTTTGTAAATTTTTGAAGCTATGCTTGTATAATTTCCAGCACTTCCTTCAACATTACTATAAGCTTCAAATTGATCTGTTTCATAATTAACATATCCAAATGTATTTGCAGTATTTACATTTTGGATAAATTCACTGTTTATATCTAATGCATTAAGATTAGATGTAAACATTGTTGCAATTAACATTGCAGAAATAAATGATAATAAAAATTTTTTAATTCTTTTCATAATATCCTCCTTTTCGTGTTTACTTTAGCATAGGAGAATATTCATTTATTGTTATATATTTATTTTAATCTTCATTAATCTTTATATATTGTTTTTTTCGATATTGTTTTGGGGTAATTTTATATATTTCTTTAAAAATACGATTAAATATTTGAATATTTGCAAATCCGTTATTTAGTGCAATTTCAACAATGGTATTATTTTTATATTTTAAATCTGATAAGCAATGTTCTAAACGAACATTACGTAAATATTCAAAAATTGTAATACCGGTTTTCTTTTTGAAAATATTTGATAAGTATGATTTATTATAATTAGTAATAAGTGCTAGTTTATCTAATGTTATTTTTTGCTGATAATGTTGATTAATGTATTTTATGATAGAAATAACTAATTCATAACTTTCATCATCATGTTTTTCTTTAATATAAAATCCATCAACAATTAATTTCTCAGCTAAGATTTTAATAATTTTTAAAACAATAATATGTGCATCCAATAAGTTGTTTTTTTCATGAGCAGTAACTAATTTAAATAAATAATCAATAATTTCTTTACTAGCGTCTAAATTTGTTTTTAGACTAAAACCATGATCTTTACATTTAGGACAAATACTATCTATATAATCTCGATCAATCAATAAAACAATTCCTTCTAATCCATTTTTAACATCTATATCGTGAATTACTCCTGAATTGACTAATAAAAGTGTCCCAGTTGGAGCAATAATTTTTTCATCTTCCATACATTGTACTTTTAATCCTTTCACAACATAGGTAATCTCGATGCTATTATGACAATGATAATCGATATAATTGTCTTTATCGTGATGGGTGTGAAGTAAAGTATAAAATGTATTTTTTGAATAATTAATTCTTTCATGCTTACGCACAACTATACGTTCTCTCATTGTTTCTTATTTTATTCCTTTCGCATATAAACTTTTTTAAATATCAATAAATGATATAGATGTTTTTCGTAAAAATAATATCATGTATTACTTGATTCATAAAGTTATAATAAGTAATTAAACACAATACCTTGTTTAAATTTTAGTTTGCAAATTCAGTAGTTATAAATGGATAAAATTTAGTTAAATTAAAAATTTAACCGTATACTATTTACATTTTAGTAAATATTTTTTATAATTTAGACAGTTAAATAAGTTGTTAAATAGTGTGTAACTAGTAATGTAGGCATTAACTATACTCAACCTTAGAAAGTTTATGACTTTGTAGGATTAGTATTGTTAATGCCTTTTTTAATAGAAATGCGCGCTTTCTATTAAACATTAGCTAGAAATTATTTGCAACTTAATCGTGAAAGGAGAGAAAGCATGAAAAAAACATATAAGCGAGTGCTTGCAACTTCTATGTCAGCTGCACTTGCGATGACAAGTATGGTTCCAGCATTTGCTAAAACAACTGATGGTAGTATTTCAGCACGTGAAGAAAAAAATGCTGAACTTTCAATGAACCTTGCGACACAAGGAATGGTTTTATTAGAAAATAACAACAATGTTCTTCCGATGGCATCAAGTGGAAATGTTGCATTGTTTGGTGGAGGTGCAGTAAAAACAGTAAAAGGTGGTACTGGATCAGGTGATGTTAATCAACGTAGTGTAACAAGTGTATGGGATGGATTTAAAAATGCCGGATATAATGTTACATCTGAAAATTAGTTAAATGAATTTGAAGCATATTATGATGAAGAAACAGGTGGCTCATCTGGAGGTCTATTGGGATCACCAAAAGTAGAAGATACACTTATTAGTGATGCTCAAATTGAAGAAGCCAAACAAGATGGAACAACTACTGCAGTTTATGTAATTGCGCGTAATTCGGGGGAATTTGCGGATCGATTAGATGCAGAAGGTGATTATCAATTATGGAGTAATGAAGAAGAAAACTTGAAAAAAGTGGTAGCTAACTTCGATAATGTAATTGTTGTATTGAATGTTGGAGGAATTATTGATACTAAATTCTTCCATGAAATTGAAGGATTAGATAGTTTATTACTTATGTCACAAGCTGGTATGCGCGGTGGTGACGCTGTTGTAAAAGTACTAAATGGTGAAGTTACACCATCAGGAAAACTTACAGATACATGGGCAGTAAATTATGAAGATTATTCATCATCAGAAACTTTTGGTAAAAATGATGTAAATACTACACAAGAAGATTATACAGATGATATTTACGTAGGATATCGTTATTTTGATACATTTAATGTAACACCTGCATATGAATTCGGTTATGGTTTATCATATACAGATTTTAATATTGATGTTAAAGATGTAACTGTAGATGAAGAAAATGTAACAGTCGATGTTAAAGTAACAAATGTAGGAAAACAATATTCTGGAAAAGAAGTAGTAGAAGTATACTTCTCTGCACCGGATGGGGCTCTTGAAAAACCATATCAAGAATTAGCAACATATGGAAAAACAGATACATTGGCACCTGGTGAGTCACAAACATTGACATTATCATATGCAACTACTGAAATGTCTGCTTATTCAGAAGATTTAGCAGCATATGTAATGGAAGATGGAGATTATTTAGTTAGAGTTGGAAATAGTTCAAGAAATACAAGTGTAGAAGCAGTAATTAACTTAGATTCAAATAAAGTAACAGAACAATTAAGTAATCAAATGGTACAAGATGAAGAAATAGACACTTTATCAAATGAAGGTGCTACACCATATACATATGAAGGAGAAGCTGAAGAAATTGCAAAAGCTGAAAGATTTGAACTTGATGCAAATGCAATTGAAACAGTAAATAATGCTTCAGAATATGATGATGAAAGTGTAATCTCATATGTTTATGAAGGCAGTGATTATACAGTAGTGGATCAAGAAGCTAATCCACGTTATACAAAAGCTCCAAGTGGAAACAATACAACTCCAAGTCAGTTGATTGAACCATATGAAGAAACTATTCAATATGTAGAAAAAACAAAAGAAAATCCAACATTATTAGATGTATATCAAGGAACTGTAACAATGGAAGAATTGCTTGCAAGTCTTTCTGTTGAAGAAATGTCTAATATTGTTGAAGGACTTGGATGGGGTGGAGGTAGTGAACCAATTATCGGTGCCCAAGCAAATAGTGTAAAAGGTGCTGCAGGTGAAACTACATCTAAATATTATGAAACAAGAGCTATTCCAAATACAGTATTAGCAGATGGGCCAGCAGGAATTCGTATTACTCAAAGTTATGAAGAAGATGGAACAACTTATTATCAATATTGTACAGCTTTCCCAATTGGAACATTAATTGCACAATCTTGGGATAAAGACGTTGCAAAACAATTTGGTGAAGCTATTGGAGAAGAAATGCTTGAAATGGGTGTAACTATGTGGTTAGCGCCAGGTATGAATATTCATAGAAATCCATTATGTGGACGTAACTTCGAATATTATTCAGAAGATCCATTAGTAGCAGGAGTAACTGCAGCTTCAACAACATTAGGTGTTCAAAGTCATGAAGGTATTGGAGTTACATTGAAACATTATGCAGCAAACAATCAAGAAGATAATCGTAATGCAGTTAATAACACAATTACAGAACGTGCTTTACGTGAAATTTATTTAAAAGGATTTGAAATTGCAGTAAAAACTGCTAACCCAATGGCGCTTATGACATGTTATAATTTAAATAATGCTATGCCAGGTGCTGATGACTATGATTTATGTACAGATATTCCTAGAGGAGAATGGGGATTCAATGGATTGATTATGACAGACTGGGGTGGAGGACAATCAACACCAGTAAACTCTATGCATGCTGGAAATGACTTAATTATGCCAGGTGGATCTTCAAAATCAATTGCAGAAGCAACTGGAGTAACACTTCCATTAGGAGATTTACAAAAAGCAACTCGTAATGTATTAAATGTAATTATGGATTCAACACAATTTAAGAAAATTGGTGTTGAAAATGGTGTAGAAGTAGAAATTGGTAAATTTACTGAATCTGCAGGATTAGGATTATTCTTAGATGTAACAAAATCAGAAGTAACATCAGTAAATAAAACAGCATTGCAAATCGCAGTAGATGTAGCAAGCAATATAGCAGATGAAGAATTAGAAAACGTAGTACCAGCTGTAGCAAATGAACTTAAAGCAGCATTAGAAGAAGCAAAAGCAATCTTAGAAGATGCTACTGCAGAACAAGAAACAGTAGATGCATCATTTGATCGTTTAGCAACAGCTATCCAAATGCTAGATTTCATTAAAGGAGATAAAGCAGCATTACGTTCATTCATCACAAAAGTAGAAAATACAGTTGAAGAAGAATATACACCAGCTACATGGACAGCATTTGCAGCAGCATTAGGAACAGGAAATACAGTATTAGCAAATGAAAATGCAATGCAAGAAGAAGTAGATAATGCATATACTAATTTAGTAAAAGCATATTTGAACTTAAGATTAGTACCAAATAAAGATAAATTAGAAGATCTAATCAATCAAACAAAAGCATTAGTAGCAGCAAATTATACAGCTGATACATGGAAAAATGTAAGTGATGCATTAGTATTAGCAGAAAATGTAATGAGCAATGAAAATGCAACAAGTGAAGAAGTTGCAAATGCCGAAACTGTATTAACAAAAGCAGTAGAAGGATTAGTAGTAAATAATACGCCAGTAACTCCAAGTACACCAGCTGTAGACAATACAGTAGACAGTACAGTAAAAACACCAGTAAACAGTGGAGATACAACAGCAAGTGTAAAAACAGGAGATGAAAGCTTAACAGGATTATTTGGAGGAATCACATTATTAAGCTTAGCTGGAGCAGTATTACTTAAAAGAAAAGAAAATTAGTAAATAGATAACAGAAATGTTTTTCTCAAAAATATAGACAGATTTCCTTGTAAAAACTCATAGAAATGAAATTCATTTGCTATGAGTTTTTTTATAAAAATAAAATTAATGAGATAGGTAAAATACGATTATAAATAAAGATTAATTATATGATAAATAATGTTATACTGTTAAAATAAAAGCTAATAAAAATGGATGTGATTAATAGATGTATAAATATGAAAAAATTGTATATAATGACAATTTGCCTATAAAATTATATGATTTTTTTAATGAAGAAAGTGAAGGAAATATAATTGAAAAACATTGGCATAGTAGTATTGAAATTTTAATACCTTTATATGGCAAATTTGAATTATGGGTGAATGGAATCAATGTGGAGATAAGTGCTGGAAAAGTATACATTATTAACTCAAAAATTATTCATGCTATTAATGGAATAAAGGATGAAAAAATATATAAAGGGTATGCTTTACAAATTAGTTATGATTATATGAAAGAATGTTGCCCACAAATAGATATATTTTCTTTTCAACAACCCGATGAAAAAGTTAATAAAGCATTAATGCGTACTTTAATAGAGATAATTAGATTTTATGAAAGTAAGGAAAAGTATAATGATATAAGAATGAAAAGTTATCTTCAAAAAGTTGTATTTATTTTATTAAGTAAATTATCTAGAGAAAAAAGTGATTGCTTAAAATTGAAAGACAATAAGTGCAAAAATAAGATTGTAAAAATTACAAAATATATAGAAGATAATTATCAAAATGAGCTGACAGTACAACAAATTGCAGATACATTTAAAATATCATCAGGATATCTATCTAAATTATTTAAAGAAAATTTAAATTTAACAGTGAAAAAATATCTATATCAAATAAGGTTGGAACATGCAGAAGAAGAATTGATTGAAACTGATTATTCAATTATTGATATTGCCTTTGAAAATGGCTTTCCAAATACTAAATCATTTTGTCAAATATTTAAACGGAAAAATCATATGACTCCAGCAAAATTTAGAAATATGATGAGAAAATGACGCTATTTAGTAAAAAAATTGCCCTATTTAGTATAGAAAATTTTTATATAATATATATATTAGAAAGAAAGGAGAATAAAGATGCTAAAAAAATTAATGAGTTGCCTGATTTGTATGCTCATGGTCATTGGAATATGTAAAACCCCTACAATGGCTATAAGTGAAGTTACAGCATCAGGAACACAAAAAGCGTATATTGTTGGTGATGACTGGGGACCAGCAGTAACAAAAACAGTAATCGAATTAGATAAAGCGATTGACAGTAGCTCAGTCAGTAAAGAAAAATTCAATGTAGTAGAAGAAAAACAATCTTATACAAATCAACCAGTAGCTAGAACAGTGACAGATGCATATACATCTGATGCTAATGGTAATAAGGTTGAAAGCAGTTCAAACTATATTACAATTGAAATGTATGTTTCACCAAGTGAAGGATCACCATTCTTCTATGATTTCATGAGCGGAAGAAATGTATGGTGCGAAACATATAAATTAAATGTATCATTAGTAGATGGCATGACATTGACAGCTGGAGAAGAAACAGTTAATGCATTAGCAATTGAAGCAGACATCAATGTATCAGACCCAGCTGAAAGAATCTGTCCACAGTTAGATGGTTTTGATACAACAAAAACATATACTGCAACAGATGGAACAACATATTCATATGCAGAATACTTACCGGCAGAAGATAATCAGAAAAATGCATTAGTAATCTGGTTACATGGAGCAGGAGAAGGTGGAGTAGATCCAACAATCGATTTACTTGCAAATGAAGTAACAGCATTAGCAGGAGATGAATTCCAAGAATTATTTAAAGGAGCATATGTATTAGCACCACAATCACCAACAATGTGGATGGATGATGGTACAGGGGCTTATCAAAATGGAGACAAGGGATCATGCTATGCAGAAAGCCTATTTGAATTGATAGAAACATATGTAAAATCAAATGAAGATATCGATACAAATCGTATAATCATCGGAGGATGTTCAAACGGTGGATATATGACAATGGAAATGATTTTAAAACATCCAGATTATTTTGCGGCAGCATATCCGATTTGTGAAGCATTCCAAGATCAATATATAAGCGATGAACAAATAGAATCAATCAAAGATATGCCAATCTGGTTTACATATGCAAAAACAGATAGAACAGTAAATCCAGAATTATGTACAGAAGCAACAGTAGCAAGATTAATAGAAGCAGGAGCAAAAAATATTCATGTATCAGCATTTGAAGATGTACATGACACAACAGGAAGATTTACAAATGCAGATGGAACACCATATACATATGATGGACACTGGTCATGGGTATACTTTGATAACAACGAATGCTATGATGAAAATGGAGTAAATGCATGGCAATGGCTTGCAAAACAAAATAAAGTGAGTGGAGAAGTTGTAGACAAAACAGCATTAAAAATTGCAGTAGATCTAGCTAATGCAATTACTGATGAAGATTTAGCTAATGTTGTACAAGCAGTAGTTGATGAATTCAAAATGGCAAGAGATGAAGCTAATGCAGTATATAATAATGTTAGTGCTACTCAAGAAGAAGTAAATAATGCATTTGATAGGCTTGCTAACGCTATGCATATGTTAGACTTTAAACAAGGCGATAAAACAGCATTAAAAGCATTTATCGATAAAGTTAGCGGATTAGAAGCTGCTAAATATACAGAAGCTACATGGACAGTATTTGAAACAGAATTAAATGAAGCAGTAGCAGTATATGAAGATTTAAATGCAATGCAAGAAGAAGTAAACAATGCATACAGTGAATTAGTAACAGCATTCTTGAACTTAAGATTAATTCCAGATAAGAGCTTATTAGAAGAATTAATCAATAAGGCAGAAGGATTAAACGGAGTAAACTATACAAAAGCATCATATGCTGCAGTAGAAAATGCTTTATTAACAGCAAAAGCAGTATATGAAAATCCAAATGCAACACAAGAAGTAGACAATGCAAAAGCAACATTAGAAAAAGCAATAGCCGGATTACAAGCAAATCCAAGTACACCATCAAATGTAGACAATACAGTAAAAACACCAGTAAATAATGGTGATACTACAAGTGTAAAAACAGGTGATGATGTTAATATGTTAGGAACATTAGCAGGGCTTGCGTTATTAAGTATTGTAGGAGCTAAAGTTCTTAGAAAAAAAGAAGATTCATGTAATTAACGTAAAGGATGCTTTTAATAATTAAGTGCTTTAGTGAAAATTGCTCTAAAATGTAAAGGGAATATTGATTATGATCAATATTCCTTTTTAAAATACCTATCGCTTTTAAAAGAGGGAGATGCGGATAATTTCTTGGGTCAGAAATAACGTATTGGAAGAAAATTTATGTCATATACAAAATAAGAAAAACAACTAGCACTTTCAGTATATGATCAAACCGGTTCAATGGCTAAAGTAATCAATAAACTAAGGTATCCTACTAGATAAAATATGTATACATGGATTAAAAATAGAAATATCGAAATTAAGAAACTGAACCATGTTGATTATTGAGATACACCTGAGCACAGAAGACATCCATCACTAGAATTAAAATTATCAATCATTCGTCGTTGCTTTCAAGAAGGAGAAGAGATAAAATCAGTATCAGAGGAAACTGGTTACTCAGGAGCGAGTATCTATCTTTGGAGAAGAAAATATGTTGTTGGAGGTGCATCTTCATTGGTCAGTAAAAAGAAACATTTACCTCGTGGTAAAATCATTACAGATACGTCCGGCCATGATTCTAGACAAGAAGAACTTGTATCAAAAATCAAAGAATTAGAAATGGAAAATGATATTCTTAAAGAGACAATTAAAATATTAAAAAAGATCAGGGCATCGATCAGTTTAATTTAAAAAACAAAGAAAAGACAATGATCATCGATGCCCTAAGAGATAAATATTCATTGTCATTGCTTTTGAAAAGGATGGATATTTCAAAAAGTAGTTATTGCTATCAGCATAAGATTATCTATTCAAAAGGAAAATACGAAGTGACAACTAATGAAATTATGCATTTATTTCATAAAAATGATAGCAGATATGGCTATCGAAGGATCTATGCCTTGCTGAAAAAACAAAATATCATTATATCCGAAAAAATTGTTAGAAGGATTATGAAAGAAAATCATTTGGTAGTTAAAATCAAAAAGACCAAGAAATACAGTTCCTATATAGGAGAAATTTCGAAAGCAGCTGAAAATCTTATTAACAGGAATTTCCATTCTGACAAACCTAATCAGAAAATGCTGACAGATATTACTGAATTTTCGATACCGGCTGGAAAGGTATATCTTTCACCAATCATAGATTGTTTTGATGGGATGGTGACTGCATGGAAAATCAGTACAAATCCAAATGCAGAACTCGTCAACAGTATGTTAGATGAATACCATAAAACACTGAAAAACGGAGAAAAGCCCATCATACACAGTGACCGTGGAGCGCATTATCGATGGCCAGAATGGATCAATAGAATGAATAGGTATGGATTTCAAAGAAGTATGTCCAGAAAAGGCTGTTCGCCAGATAACTCAGCATGCGAAGGGTTCTTTGGAAGAATGAAAAATGAAATGATATTAGTATAGAAGAATTTATATTTCTTATAAACGAGTATATTGTATGGTACAATACTAAAAGAATAAAGAAATCGTTAAATTATCTAAGTCCGAAAGAGTACAGACAATTACTGGATCTTGAAATAAAAAGGTCCAAGAAATTGTCCGCACCTCCGCCTGTAAATTATTTTGTGTAAAGTCTATTTCCAATGATATATAACTTCCCAATTACCATATGGGACATTTTATTTACTTGTTATTTTATTCTAAGCTAAGTACAAAGATTTAAATAAATTTTTAAGTATTACATTCTCTGTTATGTGATGTTCTAATTACTTATTGTATTTAAATACTTCACGATTTGCATTATTAACAGATTTCGATTATAAAATTCTGTTAAAAAATAACAAGTTTACATTTTTATAATATGAAGAATATATTAACTTTTTTAGTTAAATAATAACATTATTTTATGATATAATAAAAAAATCAACATAATCAGTAGACATAATTGATATTAAATGGTATAATTATAAATGTAAAAAGTGTGTAACTGGTCAAGCAGGCATTAACTATACAAAATTATATATTGAGTCTAGTAGACTTTGTATATTTTTGAGTACAGTTAATGTCTTTTTAATTGTTTGAGAGTTTTCTCAATAATATTAAGTTACATCGTTTTATGAAATTAATAAAAATTCATACTAAAAGGGAGGAGAAAAAGATGGTAGGAATTATTCTTGCTAGTCATGGAGAATTCGCAAACGGAATCCTACAATCCGGATCAATGATCTTTGGAGAACAGCAGGATGTAAAAGCTGTAACATTACAGCCTAGCGAAGGACCAGATGATTTAAAGGCAAAGATAGAAGAAGCAATTGCTACATTCGAAAATCAGGAACAGGTCTTGTTTTTAGTTGATTTATGGGGTGGTACACCTTTCAATCAATCTAATGGACTAATCGACGGACATGAAGACACATGGGCAATCGTTACTGGTTTGAACTTGCCAATGCTGATTGAAGCTTATGCTTCTCGTCTATCAATGCAAACTGCACATGAAATTGCAAAACATATCGTAGAAGTTGCAAGAGAAGGTGTAAAAGTAAAACCTGAAAAACTGGAACCGGTAAAAGCAGCTCCAGCAGCTACAAAAGCAGCAGTTCAAGGAGCAATTCCGGAAGGAACAGTGATCGGAGACGGAAAGATCAAATATGTACTTGCACGTATCGATACACGTTTGCTTCATGGACAGGTAGCTACAACATGGACAAAGACAACAAATCCAAATCGAATCATCGTAGTATCAGATTCAGTAGCACGAGATGATCTTCGTAAGAAAATGATCGAACAGGCAGCGCCACCAGGAGTAAAAGCTAATGTAGTACCAGTTGATAAAATGATCAAGGTAGCTAAGGATCCACGATTTGGAAATACAAAAGCGATGCTGCTGTTTGAAACACCACAGGATGCATTGAAAGCAATCGAAGGTGGAGTAGAGATCAAAGAACTAAACATCGGATCAATGGCGCATTCAATTGGAAAAGTGGTTGTAAATAAAGCAATCGCAATGGATAAAGATGATGTAAAAACAATCGAGAAAATAAAATCGAAAGGAATCAAATTTGATATCCGCAAGGTACCAAGTGATTCAAAAGAAAATATCGATAATCTTCTTAAAAAGGCAAAAGCCGAATTAGGAAATGCTTAGGAGGAAATTATAATGTCAATCATAACAGTAATATTAATTATTATAGTTGCCCTGCTAGCAGGTATGGAAGGGGTATTAGATGAATTCCAGTTCCATCAACCACTAGTGGCATGTACCTTAATAGGTATCGTAAGCGGACATGCAACAGAAGGAATCATTCTAGGAGGTTCGCTACAGATGATTGCACTTGGATGGGCAAACGTAGGTGCTGCAATTGCACCTGATGCTGCACTTGCATCAGTAGCATCAGCAATCATCATGGTGTTAGGATTAGAAGGAGGAAGCACTGATGTGCAAACTGCTATTTCAACATCAATTGCAGTAGCAATTCCACTTTCAGTAGCTGGATTATTCTTAACAATGATCTGCCGTACAATTGCAATTCCAATGGTACACTTCATGGATGCAGCAGCAGAAAAAGGAAACATGAGATCAATGGAAATGTGGCAAATCTTAGCGATCTTATTACAAGGTGTCAGAATCGCAATCCCAGCAGCTGCACTTTGCTTCGTACCAGCATCAGCAGTAACAGGGGCATTGAATCAAATGCCATCATGGTTAGCAGACGGTATGACAATCGGTGGGGGAATGGTAGCAGCAGTAGGTTACGCAATGGTAATCAACATGATGTCAACAAAAGAAACATGGCCATTCTTTGCACTAGGGTTCGTACTAGCAGCAATTGGAGAATTAACATTAATTGCACTAGGGGCAATTGGAATCGCATTAGCATTAATCTATTTAGGATTAAAAGAAAATGGCGGATCTAATGGAGGAAACGGAGCCGGAGGTTCTGGAGACCCATTAGGAGATATCTTAAACGATTATTAATCTTGAAGGGAGAAAAATAAACATGGCAGAAAAATATAAGTTAACAAAAAAAGATCGTATGTCTGTTGCATGGCGTCATCAGTTCCTTCAAGGTTCATGGAACTATGAACGTATGCAAAACGGAGGATGGTGTTATTCAATAATACCAGCCATCAAAAGACTATATCCAAATAAAGAGGATCAAATAGAAGCATTAAAGAGACATATGGAATTCTATAATACACATCCATATGTATCAGCACCAGTAATGGGTGTAACATTAGCGTTGGAAGAAGAAAGAGCAAATGGAGCAGAAATCAACGACCAGGCAATCCAAGGGGTTAAGGTCGGAATGATGGGGCCATTAGCCGGAGTAGGGGATCCAGTATTCTGGTTTACATTAAGACCGATATTAGGTGCCTTAGGAGCATCACTTGCATTAAGCGGAAATATCGTGGGGCCATTACTATTCTTCTTTGCATGGAACATAATCAGAATGGCATTCATCTGGTATACACAAGAATTCGGATACAAAGTAGGAACATCAATAGCGAAAGACTTATCAGGAGGGCTATTAGGAAAGATCACACAAGGGGCATCACTATTAGGGATGTTCATAATCGGATCACTGGTACAACGCTGGGTAAGTATTTCATTTACACCAACAGTATCAGAAGTAACACAATCAGCAGGAGCATTCATTGACTGGTCAAATCTGCCATCAGGAGCAGAAGGGATCAAGTCAGCATTGACAACATACAGTCAATTGGGAGCTTCAGCATTGGATGAAGTAAAAGTAACAACATTACAACAAAACTTGGATCAGTTAATTCCAGGGCTTGCAGCATTATTATTAACATTACTATGCTGCTGGCTATTAAAGAAAAAAGTGTCACCAATCATAATAATCATCGCATTATTCATAGTAGGTATTGGAGCACATTTAATAGGAATCATGTAAAAGAAAAGCTCGGGGAAACCGAGCTTTTTATACAGAGAAATAGGAGAATACAGATGGTACAGTCAATGAATACAAAAGTAGACTATACAGTAGCGGCGACATCATATCTGGGGATGGCGAACTATGGGAAGGTGATGATAGGGGACAAGGCATTTGAATTCTATAATGAAAAGAATCTCAAGGACTATATCCAGATACCATGGGAAGAGATAGACTATGTGATGGCATCAGTAAACTTTAAAGGGAAATGGATACCGCGCTTTGCGATAGTGACGAAGCAAAACGGAAGGTTTACATTTTCAACAAGAGACAACAAGGCGACATTGAGAGCAGTAAACAAATATATAGAATCGAACCGGCTGGTAAAGTCACTGAGTTTCTTTCAGGTAGTAGGCCGAGGACTGAAGAGACTGTTTAGAATCAAGACGAAGAAAAAATAATATTAATACTTATATTGAAAATATCCTTTTGTTGTAAATATGGGATATTTTTATTTTTTTTTTATAAAAAGATTAATTTTTTTTAAATAAAAATTTATTTTTTTAATTATTTAGTATAATATAGTAATAACGGGATATTTTTAAATTATATAAAAGCAGTATTACGATATATACTGTATCGTAAAATTATATTTAAATTTGGGATTTAATTTTATGATATGGAGGGAAAAATGAAAAATAGAATATTAAGTACAATGCAGCGTATTGGCAAAAGCTTTATGTTACCTATTGCAATATTGCCAATTGCGGGATTGTTGCAAGGAATTGCAATGGCATTGACTAATCAGTCAATGATTGAAGCATATCAGCTTGAATCAGTTTTGGGAGAGGGGACATTGATTTATTCTTTTATGCTTATTTTAAAAAATGTTGCAAGTGCAATATTTGATGATTTGCCATTAATTTTTGCTGCTGGTGTTTCTTTGGGAATGGCAAAAAAAGAAAAAGGAGTCGCAGTGTTATCAGCAGTCATTGCCTTTTTTGTTATGCATACAACAATAAATTCAATGTTGATGATTGATGGACAGTTATTATCTGATGGAACTGTATCTAGTGATGTTATTCAAGGTACAATAACTTCAATGTGTGGTATTCAAACTTTAGAAATGGGCGCCTTTGGAGGAATTTTAGTAGGCTTAGGAGTCTCTTTTTTACATAATCGTTATTATAAAATTGAATTTCCTGATGTTTTTTCTTTTTTTGGAGGAACACGGTTTGTACCAATTATTTCTACATTAGTATTTATTATAGTTGGCATAATAATGTTCTATATTTGGCCAATTATCCAAAATAGTATATATTCATTAGGTCATTTTATTACGGGAACAGGATATATTGGCACATTTATCTTTGGAATTATTAAACGTTGTTTAGTTCCTTTTGGGCTTCATCATTTATTTTATTTACCATTTTGGCAAACTGCAGTTGGTGGTACTATGGTTGTGGATGGGACGATAGTACAAGGAGCACAAAATATATTTTTTGCACAAATGACTGATCCTAATCTAGTCCATTATAGTGTTGAAGCAACAAGGTATTTTACTGGAGAATTTATTTTTATGATTTTCGGGTTACCAGGAGCAGCTTTGGCTATGTATCAATGTGCTGATTCTAAAAATAAAAAAGCATGCGGAGGTTTATTGTTATCAGCAGCCTTAACTAGTATGTTTACTGGTATCACAGAACCAATTGAATTTTCTTTTATATTTGTTGCACCAATTTTATTTGGAGTTCAGGTTTTATTAGCAGGTAGTGCATATATGGTTGCACATATTTTAAATATTACAGTTGGGTTAACATTTTCTGGTGGTTTAATTGACTTTATTATGTTTGGTGTTCTACAAGGACAAAGTAAGACTAATTGGATGATGATCATCCCTGTAGGTATTGTTTATTTTTTATTGTATTATATAATATTCAAGTATTTAATTATAAAATATAATCTTAAAACGCTTGGACGAGACGGTTATCAAGAGATTACAGTTTTTAAAAATTCAGAAAAGTCTAAAGATGAAAATAATACAGTTGATTTACAATCAGTTTATGTAATCAAAGGATTAGGAGGACGTAGTAATTTTAAAGAACTTGATTGTTGTGTAACGAGATTACGTGCAACAATTTTAGATATGAATAAGATTGATGAGGGGTTATTGAAACAATCTGGTGCTGCTGGTGTTGTTTGTAGTGGGGAAGTTATTCAAGTTATATATGGACCACGTGCTTCGATTATTAAGGCTAAATTAGAGGAATATTTAGAAAATAATCGAGATGATGATATTGAAAGTAGTATAGTTGATAATAATATTTATGAACTTAATAGTATTGTTAATGGCGTGGTTAAAGAATTAAGTGATTCCAAAGATGAGATGGTGGCTAAAAAGTTATTGGGTGATGGACTAATAATATTACCAGAGGATAATATTATTAGATCTCCATGTAAGGGTAAAATAACAATGATTTTTCCAACTAAACATGCTATTGGGATTACACTTGAAAATAACTTAGAATTATTGATTCATTTTGGTATTAATACAGTTGCTTTAAATGGAAAAGGATTTGAACTTTTTGTTGAAAATAATCAGGATGTTATGCCTGGAGATATATTATGGAAAGTTGATCTTGACTATATTAAAGCTAATGCTGTAAGTGAAGAAATTATGATTATTGTTATAAATGCATCAAAAGATACGGAATTTGTGAAATTATATGGGTATAAAGAGCAAGGTGAATTAATTGGATTTATTAAAAAGGAGGAACGTTGACAATGTATGAGATTGTAAAAGTATTGAATAACAACACGCTTTTAGCTTTAAAAGATAATCAGGAAGTTATTTTTTTAGGTAAAGGAATAGGATTTAAAAAGAAGGTTGGAGAGTTATTTCAACCAGATGAGCAATGTCAAGAATATGCATTGGTAGAAAAAGGAAATGGAAAAAGAAATATAGAAAAAGATATCGTTAGTATTAATCCTATCTTTATCGAAATAGCGTCAGAAATTATTCGTTTAGCTAAAATACAATTTGATCATGTTGACGAAAAAATATTATTACCATTGGTTGATCATATCGAATTTGCAATTTCAAGGTTAGAAAATAAAATGGAAATAAATAATCCTTTTACTAAAGATATAGAATTACTTTTCCCAGAAGAATATAAGATAGCTTTAAAAGGGCGAGAAATCATTGAAAAATATACTCAGTATAAAATTCCTGATAATGAGGTTGGATACATTACATTACATGTTCATTCAGCAATAAGTACAAGTAAAACAACTGAATCAATTCAAGTAATGGAAGTTATTCGTGAAAATATTGATCAGTTAAGAAAAGATTTAAGAATTACTATTGATGAAAATTCAATTTCTTATACACGTTTAATGAATCATCTCAAATATTTATTATTAAGATTAGATACTAAAGAAAAATTACAAATGGATATTAGTGATTTTACAAAAACTAAATTTCCGTTTGCATATGAACAAGCAACAAATATGTGCCAACAGCTATCAAAAGTATTAGATAAAGAAATTCCAGAAACAGAGATAGGTTATTTAGCTTTACATTTGGAACGTATTTTATCATTGGAATTAAAATAAGAGTGTTTAATTAATAAATTGTTATTTTGTGGAATAAAATTTAAAATTTACTTGAAAAAATAAGATATTAATGTTATCATACATAAGAAACTTACTTTGTAGTAAAGAAGACTATAAGGCGGAAGGAGATAAAAAAATGAAAAAAGGAATTCATCCAAATTACAAAAAAGTAAAAGTAGTTTGTACTTCTTGTGGAAACGAATTTGAAAGTGGATCAGTTTTAGATGAAGTACGTGTTGATACTTGCTCAAATTGTCATCCTTTTTATACTGGTAAACAAAGATTTGCTAGTGCAGATGGACGAGTTGATAAATTTAATAAAAAATACGGATTCAAATAATTTAAAAATTAAGGGGCTTAGTCCCCTTTTTTGATTTATTTATTAAAAAATTATTCATTAACTGTAAACAAAAAATATTTATGTTATAATACTTTTACAAAAAAGAGGGAGTGAGTAGATGCAATTTCATGTTTTAGCGAGTGGTTCTAAAGGAAATAGTACTTTTATTTTTGATGAAGGAATTGGAATATTAATTGATTGTGGAATCAGTAGAAAACAGCTATTATATAAATTAAATAACTTGGGTTTTAATGAAAATAATATTAATTATGTACTTTTAACACACGATCATTATGATCACAATAAAAATATAAATATATTTGATAATAAGATATGTTATTGTGGTAAAGGGTGTATAAAAGATATTGATACTGCTCATGAACTAACCCCATATAAATCATTTAATTTAGCACATTATGAAATTATGCCTTTAAGTATTTCTCATGATGCTACAAGTCCTCTAGCATATGTCATTAAAGGAAAAAAAGAAAGTATTTTATATATGACAGATACAGGATACGTTTCGCAAAAAAATCGACAATATATTAATAATTTAGATTATTATATTATTGAAAGTAATCATGATGTTGAAATGCTAATGAAAACTAATCGTCCTTATTTTTTAAAGCAAAGAATTCAAGGAGATGTAGGTCATTTAGATAATGTTTATAGTGCCAGATTAATGGTTGAATTGATTGGTGATAGAACTAAGGAGATTGTTTTAGCACATCTAAGTGAAGAAGCTAATAGTGAGCAAGTAGCATTAACAACATATATGAAAATTTTTTATGAATATAATCTAGATTTTAATAACATTAAAGTTGCTAGTCAGGTTAATGTTATTAGTGGGGGAGATTATGAAGATTAAAATAATATGTGTTGGTAAATTAAAAGAAAAGTATTTAGTAGCTGGAGTAAATGAGTATATAAAAAGATTAAAAGGGTATTGTAAAGTTGAAATATACGAAGTAGCAGATGAAAGTATTCCTGATAATTGTTCACTTGCTAATGAGGTCATTATAAAAGATAAAGAGGGAATAAAGATTCTTGATAAAATAAAACAAGATGATTATGTTATTTTATTAGATGTTTCAGGTAATCAGATTGATTCAGTTGAATTGTCAAAACAAGTGGAAAGTTGTATGATAAATGGAAAAAGTACAATTGATTTTGTTATCGGGGGATCTTTAGGACATGGTTCTAAAATATTAGAGCGTGCTAATTATCGATTAAGCTTTTCAAAAATGACCTTTCCTCATCAGTTAATGAGATTGATTTTAGTAGAACAGATTTATCGAGCATTTAAGATTATGAAAAATGAAAACTATCATAAATAAGGAGACTAATAATGGAAGTAGGATTAGTTATTGCAATGTTTGTTTGTAATGCTTTGGCACTTAATTTTATGGTTAATGGCAAACATAAATTATCAGGTACTTTTAATATCATTAATTTATGTTTGATTGTAGCAACTGCTTATCAGTTTGAGTTAGTTGATTCAATTATCATGGTATTGATTATTTTTGCGATTTTAATTATTATTGGTTTGATTTTGAATAAGAAAAGAAAAGAGAGAAAGTTTGCAAATCAAATTATTGATGCGAAAATTGAAGAAAAGAGAGGAGAAAATAAATGGAAACAGTAAAAATTGCTATTGAAATGGAAGATGGAGAAGTAATGAAAGGAGAACTTTATCCTGAAATTGCCCCAATTACAGTTGAAAATTTTTTAAATTTAATTGATCAAGATTTTTTTGCAGGGTTAATCTTCCACCGTGTTATCCCTGGATTTATGATCCAAGGTGGTGGGTATGATAAAGACTTTAATCATCATGAAGCTAAAAGTATTAAAGGAGAATTTAGTAGTAATGGTGTAAAAAATGATTTGTTACATACACGTGGCGTATTATCAATGGCTCGTACAATGGTTCCAGATTCAGCTTCTTCACAGTTTTTTATTATGCATGAAGATGCTCCACATTTAGATGGGCAATATGCTGCATTTGGAAAAATTACTGAGGGACTAGAAATAGTTGATAAAATTGCCAATATGCCAAGAAACTTTCAAGATTGTCCTAATGAGCCAGTTGTTATTAAAACAATTAGAAGAGATTAGTAAAATGAAAATGTTTATTTTAGAAAATTGTCCACATTGTAAAAGAGCTCGTGCTTGGATTGAGGAATTGAAACAAGAAAATCCAATATATCAAAGTATTGAAATTGAATTAATTGATGAACAAGAAAACATTGAAATAGCTAATCGATATGATTATTATTATGTGCCTGCGTTATTTGATGGTAATATTAAATTACATGAGGGAGTAGCCTCAAAAGAAGGGATAAGAAAAATTTTTGATAAATATTTAAAAAATGATATATAAAAGCGCCAGGATAAGATATAATTAAAGGCGCTTTTGTCTTGAAGATATAATAAAATATTAGTTCTGTACCTTAAGAAGTAGAATAATGGTGAAAGAGGGCGATGAAATATGATAAAGTTTGATATAAAAAAAGAATATCCGCAATTGTATCGGGCGACTACTAAAAAGATTAGCCAAATAGTAGTGCCTAAGTTAAAATATATTGCAATAGATGGAATTGGTAATCCTACTGTTTTAGAATTTAAAGATAAGTCAAAATTAATGTTTGCAATTAATAAGTCTTTAAGAAAATATTATCAAAATGAAGGTATCACTTTTAGTGGATCTAAATTGGAGGGGATTTGGGATACATATGATAATAGTCATTTTGATGTAACAAGAAAACAAATGATAAAATATACTTTAATGATGTTACAGCCCCCTATATTAACAGAAGAAATATTAGAAAAAGTTAAGGCGGAATTATTAGCTAAAACAAATAATTCTTATATTTTAGATGTTTATTTCAAGGAATTTGAAGAAGGTGAATGTATTCAAATGCTACATATTGGACCTTATAATACAGAGATAAATTCTACTAAGGAAATTATGGAATATATAACTGTTGCTAATTTGAAATTAAGTGGATTTCATCACGAAATATATTTAAATAAACCAGAGTATGTAGCACCAGAGAATTTAAAAACAATTGTACGTTATCCAGTAAAGGAGGATTTAGTTTAAATGAAATTAATGTTTATATCTGATATACATGGATCATTTTATTATGCTAATGAAGCAATTAAAAAGTTTGAAAAAGAAAAAGCAGATAAGTTAATCATATTAGGTGATATTTTATATCATGGACCTCGTAATGATTTACCTAAAGAGTATGCTCCTAAAAAAGTTATTAGTTTATTGAATGCTTATAAAAATAAAATAATAGCTGTTCGTGGTAACTGTGATGCTGAAGTTGATCAAATGGTTTTAGATTTTCCAATTCGTAGTGATTATGCTACAATTGATGTTGATAATCATCATTTCTTTTTGACACATGGACATTTATTTGATGAGAATAATTTGCCTAATTTAAATAGTGGAGATATTTTTGTTTATGGACATATTCATAAACAAGTTATGAAAATAGAAAATGGAATTTATATTATTAATCCTTCTTCTATTTCTTTACCTAAAGAAGGTAATAATAGTTATGGTATCTATGAAAATGATGAATTTATGATTAAAGAGTTTGATAATAGCATTATTAAAAGAATAAAGTTTGAAAAGGCAATGTAAATTGTCTTTTTGTATATTTGATATTAAATAAAATATGTTATTGGTACTATTTAGATAATAAAATAATATTATATAAATAAAAAATTATCATTTTATTCACACTGAAAAAAAGTAACTGTATAATAACGGCATACAAACATATATGTAATATATAATTAATAAAAGTTATAAGGAGGGCTGTAAAATGGAAATGACTAGATTATTAGAGGATTATGGATGTTTAACATTTAGTGATGATGTAATGAAGGAACGAATTCCAAAATCTATTTATAAAGAGTTTCATGCATCTTTAGATAAGGGAGAAGAATTATCAAAAGAATGTGCAACAGTAATTGCTAATGCGATGAAAATATGGGCATTAGAAAATGGAGCAACACATTTTACTCATTGGTTTATGCCAATGACTGGATTAACAGCAGAAAAACATGATGCATTTATTGAACCGGATGGTTCTAAAGCAGTATTAGAATTTAGTGGAAAGACTTTAAGAAAAGGAGAGCCTGATGCTTCATCTTTTCCATCTGGAGGCTTAAGAGCAACATTTGAAGCTAGAGGATATACTGCATGGGATTGTACTTCGCCAGCATTTGTAAAGGATAGCAGTTTATATATACCAACTTTATTTTGTTCATATACAGGTGAGGCACTGGATAAAAAAACACCATTATTAAGATCATGTGATGCTTTATCAAAAGCTGCATGTAGATTATTACCATTATTAGGAGTTGAAGGTGTAACAAAAGTAACAGCATCAGTTGGTGCTGAACAAGAATATTTTTTAGTGTTAGATGAGTATTATCAGCAAAGAATGGATTTAAAATTAACTGGTCGTACTTTATTTGGCACAATGGCGCCAAAAGGACAAGAACTTGAAGATCATTACTTTGGTAGTCTTAAACGTAAAGTAGCAGCGTTTATGAAAGATTTAGACCATGAATTATGGAGGTATGGAATTCCTTCAAAAACAAAGCATAATGAAGTTGCACCAGCACAACACGAAGTGGCTTGTGTATATTCCAAAGTTAACATTACAACTGATAACAATCATTTATTAATGCAAATAATGCAAGATATTGCTAAAAAACATGGACTTCGTTGTTTATTGCATGAAAAACCATTTGCAGGTGTTAATGGATCTGGAAAACATGATAATTGGTCGGTTATTACTAATACTGGTATTAATTTATTTAATCCAGGAAATAATCCAGCAGAAAATAAACCATTTATAGCTGCACTTGCATGTACAATTAGAGCAGTTGATATGTATGCTGATTTAATGCGCATGAGTATTGCAAGCGCAGGAAATGATCATCGTTTGGGAGCTAATGAAGCCCCTCCAGCCATTATTTCAATGTTTTTAGGTGAGGATTTGGAAGCTCTTATTGATGAAATTTGTGAAGGTAAGGAAATTAAAAAAGCAAATACATCTCGTTTTGCAACAGGAGTATCAGTTGTTCCAACTTTTTCTAAAGATAATACAGATCGTAATCGTACTTCTCCTTTTGCCTTTACAGGTAATAAATTTGAGTTTAGAGGGGTCGGTTCTAGTCAATCCATTGCTGGACCAAATACAGTGTTAAATTCTATTTTTGCAGATTCAATGGAAGTTATGGCTGATGAAATTGATGGTGGTAAGTCATTTGAAACAGTGGTAAAAGAATTTATAACTAAGCATCGACGTATTATTTTTAATGGTGATGGTTATTCAGCAAAATGGGAAGAAAAGGCCAAAGAACTAGGATTGCTTAATAATAAAAATACAGTTGATGCATTAAATTGTTTAAAAGATCAAAAGAATGTTGATATGTTTAAACGTTTAGGTGTTTATAGTGATATTGAATTAAAAGCTCGTCATGAAATATTATTAGAAAGTTATATAAAAACAATTCAATTAGAAGGATTAACGGCTTTAAAGATGGCTAAAACCCAACTTTATCCTGCGGTTTGTGATTATTTAGCTAAGCTTTCTTCAGAAATTGTATCAATTAAAAATGCCGATTTAGATGCTGAATTCTTATTTAAAGATGCTAATAAATTAACTAAACAAGTTAAATTAATGAAAGAGGAAATGGATAAGTTAGAGCAAAATATTAAATTTGCACAAAATTTAGATGATAATATTGAAAAACAAGCAATTGTTTGGCGTGATTATGTATTTACATCAATGCAATCATTAAGAGAAATAACTGATATGATTGAAGAATCAGTTGATGCTAAATATTGGCCAATTCCTACTTATGTAGATTTATTGTTTGGAATTTAAGAGTTATAGGCAATGCTTATAACTTTTTTTATTTAATAAGAATTTGGATTCGTCAACGGGTATATTGTAAAAATAAAACTATAAGGGTACCTTTAAAATAAGGTACCCAAAAAAGTGTCAGAAAATATTATTTCCTGAACATGTTTTTATTACACTCTGGACATTGGCAGCTGTATCTTCTTTCTTTTGATCCGTTATGTAATTCTATTTCCAAAAATTCTTCCAGTATCCAATCAGGTACGTCTTCTTCATACCCGCATGATTCACATTTCATCCTGACCATTACATCATTTTCAATAAACTGCATAAGTTCTTCATCAGTCCATCCCTGTTGCTGCTGGTCTGGTTCGACTTTTGAGATACTTTGAGTTGTAGATGCATCCGTTTCGATATCGTCTGTCATTTTTTATCCCTCCTTCAAAAGGATCATATGTCTCTGCATAATTCATTATTTCTCCACATGTACATAGTAGAGGATCCCTCTGAAATGATTGTATCATATAATATCTGAAATGTGTCTTTTCCTTATTTATTTTAGCTGCTGCTGCTCTTTCTTTTTTGTACTGAACTTTACGTTTAAGTTTTTTTCCAACCAGTTCTGCCATTCTGTCATATGTCTTTAAACTTTTGTTTGCATAGAATCCAAAATATCTTACCATCTTAAAATTTCTTTCAGGACAGTGTAGAACAACATTATTGATAAAACTGGTAACTGGTTCGATTACATCAATACGCTTATCATCTTCGTGTCGGTGATAAAACCAGTGAACTGTTTTATTGATATCATCATATTTTACTATCCTGCTTTCGGCCATGACCGGTCTGCTGGTATACCTGGTGATATATTTAACGCAATCATTGATATCGTCTTCATCCTGATCTTTTTTGAATTTAGGAGCATGGACATAGAAACCTTCAGTGTATTTAGTATAATACCAGAGTTTTAGTCTTCTGAAGGTCTCATTGTTACCGATTCTTTTATCAAGATAATCAAGTAGCTGATATCGCCATGTCTGTCTTAGTTTTTTATAGGACATAAAGGAAAAGTTTTTAATTTTATCATTTTTTGTATCGTATGCATCTTCACATACTAAAATATGAATATGAGGATTCCATTGGAGATTACGCCCAAAAGTATGCAATGAAGCGATAGCACCAAATATAATATTATTTCTGGTATCTTTGTAGAGATATTTGGATTTGTGCTTTGTTTTTTTGCAGATATGATTCTTTTTAAATCTGTTTTTCATTTTACGGTATTTACAGTCATTGAAAAGAGAAGCCAGTACATTGCGAGATACAGTGAAGAAACCCTCAAGAAGAGATCTGTCTTTTAAAAAGAAAGGTCTAAGTTCTTTAGGGATAGTAAAAACAATGTGTCGATGTTTTGATTCAAAAGCCATAGCAGAAACATGAGCAGCACGTTGCTGGGCAGCTTTTGAACCGCATTTGCTGCAGAATCTGGAAGAACAGGTATGAGGGACAATAGTTTCATGACCGCAGTTAGGGCATTCGAAAAGATCGAAACCTAAATAAACAGAGGAGCAAAGAATAGTTTTTTGAATATTATCAAAAGTAATATCACGCAATTTACCAGAAAGATAAAGATTGTGAATATATTCAAAATTATCAAAGAAAATGTATTTAAAAGATTCTTTAGAATTTTTTTTAAAATATTGTCTTAAATTAAAAAGAGCTAATGTATCAGTAGGTACAGCTAAATCAATCATCTAAAATCACCAGTTCTATTATAAAACAAAAAAAGGGAGATAATCATAAAAGTTGTGATTTATCACCCAATGGACAAAATTTATTTTTGTCCTTTTTTTATGTTTACACCTTTTTTTGTTTTTGGAATAAAATATTATGAGGTGAGAAAGTGAATAGTTTAAGTGAGTTGAATTATATAGATTCATATAATGCGATTGTTGGTGGGATTGTAACTTTTTTAACAATGGTTTTAGGAGAACATTGGATTTTGTTTGTTTTGTTTTTGTTATTTAATGTAATTGATTTTATTACAGGATGGATGAAGGCAAGGATGACTAAAAAAGAAAATTCAATTAAAGGATTTAAAGGAGTTATAAAAAAATTAGGGTATTGGTTAATTATTCTAGTTTCTTTTAGTACATCAGTCTTGTTTATTGAAATAGGTGAAGTGTTAAAAATTGATTTAAGTATTACGACGATGTTAGGTTGGTTTGTTTTAGCTTCTTTGGCAATAAATGAAATTAGATCGATTATTGAAAATATTGTAGAATGCGGCTATAAAGTGCCACAGATTTTGATAAAGGGATTGGATATTGCAAACAAAGTAATCAATAAAAAAGAAGATGATTAAGGTGTTCAATATTAAGTTGGACTCATATAGTTTTACAGGTATGGCAGTTATTGTGGGATATTTGTTAACTAATGAATTTGATGTTCTTGAACAAGCAGCGTTAGGTGCATGGTTTAATGTTGTAGGCGATATTTTAGCTTCTAATTCATCATTTAGTGCTATTTTAGAAGAACAAAGTGATAATTTTGATTTAGAGGGACAAAAAGACGATACAGAAATTGATTTAGAAACTATAGATAAAGCGATTGATAAATTAAAGGAGAGTATTGAAAAAATAAAAAAAGAAAAGAAATTTAATAATGATGATTAGACTTCTTTTCTTTTTGCCATAAATAGATGATTGAAAGCATTATTATCATCCCAGTAGTATCGATTATTACATCTTTAAATTGACCGCTACGACCAGAAATAAATATTTGATGAAATTCATCACTGCACGCATATAAAATAGAGATTATTAAAGATATTAATAGCTTATATTGATATTTAATTGTTTTATGTAAACCATAATATATTAATAGAAATAATATCGCATATTCACACATATGTGCAATTTTTCGAATAATAAATGTTAAAATATTTAAATCAACATTTATAAATCTTAAAATAATTTGTGCAATAAAGTTGCTTTGATTTGATGAATCATTCCCATTTGTATGAGACATAATAAAGATAAAAATCATCCAAATAATAGCAGGTATAAAATATCTAA
Organism: Thomasclavelia spiroformis DSM 1552; assembly: GCF_025149465.1. NCBI lineage: Bacteria > Bacillati > Bacillota > Erysipelotrichia > Erysipelotrichales > Coprobacillaceae > Thomasclavelia > Thomasclavelia spiroformis. Next base: position 258,331 of record NZ_CP102275.1, read on the forward strand.
TTTTTTTCATAAAATCATTATAAACTAGTAGTATAAAAATAACAAATAATAATTTTATTATATATTTATAAAAAAAGTTTGCAATTGTATACAATTAGCGTATAATGGATATGTATATCGGATGATAATGGCGAAAGAGATTCTAAAAGAACACCGAAGAGTTAAAGATTTCAGGTAAAAGGATCGCTATTGGACGAACCATTGGAGAGACTTATTGAATTAAGCACCGAAGGAGCAAACCTATATATAGGTGAAACTCTCAGGTAAAAGGACAATGGCTTAAATAGTTTTTTTTCATTATTAATTCCGACTTAATTATTTAAGAAGGAGTTTTTTTATGGAGTTTTTTACAGAATTATTGAAGAAAATTAATGAATTGGTATGGGGATTACCGTTAATTTGTTTATTGTTAGGAACAGGGATTTATTTTACGTATAAATTAAAATTAATACAATTAATCAAATTAAAATTGGCATTTAAATTAATTTTTAAAAAAGAAAACAATAAAGAAGGTGATGTTTCTAGTTTTCAAGCTTTGTGTACAGCTTTGTCATCAACTGTAGGAACTGGAAATATTGTAGGGGTTGCTACAGCGATAGCTGCAGGTGGTCCAGGAGCATTGTTTTGGATGTGGGTTTCTGCATTTTTTGGAATGGCAACTAAATATGCTGAAGGATTATTAGCGATTCGTTATCGGGTCAAAGATGAAAATGACCAGATGGCTGGCGGTCCCATGTATTATTTAGAACGTGGGTTGGGTAATAAGTTTTTAGCAAAATTGTTTGCTTTTTTTGGAGTAGCAGTAGCCTTGTTAGGAATTGGGACATTTACGCAAGTTAAATCTATTTCTGATGCGATGTTTTTATCGTTTAATATCCCACCTTATGTAACAGCAATTATTCTTACAATCTGTGTGGGATTTATTACTGTAGGCGGGATTAAAAGAATTGCAAATGTGGCTGAAAAAGTAATTCCTTTGATGTGCGTGTTTTATATTGGCGGAGTTGTAATCATTTTAGTTACGCATTTAAATGTAATTCCTCATGTAATTATGTTAGTTATTCAATCTGCTTTTAATCCTCAAGCGGCATTGGGTGGAGGCGTTGGTATTACTATGGTGATGGCAATGCAAAAAGGAATTAGTAGAGGTATTTTTTCTAATGAAAGTGGTTTAGGTAGTGCTCCAATTGCAGCAGCAGCTGCTAAAACTGATTCATGTGTTGAACAAGGGCTTGTATCGATGACCGGAACTTTTATTGATACGATTGTTATTTGTACAATGACCGGACTTGCGATTTTACTTACAAATAGTCATACAAGTGGTTTAGAAGGAGCAGCAATGACAACACTTGCGTTTAATAAAGGATTGTTTATTCCGATGATTGGTAAATATGTTGTTAATATTGGTCTTATTTTCTTTGCATTTACAACTATTATTGGATGGAATTATTATGGTGAAAGATGTATGTACTATTTAAAAGGATTGAAAGCAATTCCTTATTATAAATTTATTTTTATTGTGTTTATTGCTATTGGTCCATTTATGTCTTTAGAGTTTATTTTCATTTTGGCAGATATTGTTAATGGATGTATGGCACTTCCAAATTTAATAGGATTAATTGGACTTAGAAAAGAGATTGTTATGGAAACGCAGGCGTATTTTAAAAAAGATAAAGATTCGATTGTTTTAGAAGAATTTGTATGTGAATAAAAAATATAAATAGGATGTAATAATGCAGATAACTTTATTACATCCTATTTTTTAGTATTTTTAATTAAAAAGACATAATTTTATATAAATTAAAATCTAATTATTGTAGTAAATCTAAAGATTTTTTATGTTATTACTTTGTTTGACAAAATATTTATTTAAAATGTGATTTATTTATTAGGTGCTTATTATTCATAAAAAATTATTTTATGAATATAGTTTAATTAGATAGTCAATTTTGGAGGAATATTATATGTTAATAAAACCATTAATGTTAGGAGTTTCAATTACCTTAGCACTATTATCTTTAACTATATTACTACGATTTCTTATTTATCCATTATGGTTAAATATAAAACCTAAAAGAAAACAAACAACAAATATTGATTATCAAGATAAGACAATTGAAATTAGAATAAACCATAAGTTAGTTAGCTGATGGGGAGGTGGGGAAATGGTAAATTTATTACTTGATAATAATAGTTTTAAAAAGATTAATAGTGGTGCTATCAGTCATTTAATTGTTTGTAAAGAAGAAGGAATTAAGCAAGGGGATTTTGTTTTTTTAAGTAATAGTGATAATAGAAATAATTGTATTGTAAAGGTTAATTATGTTGATTGTGAAGGATCAGGGGTTGAAGAGAATTATTGTATATTGAATGTAAAAAAAGTAAAAGCGGTATAAAAATTATACCGCTTGAAGCATTTCCCATTCTTCCATAAGTTCATTAAGTTGAGTTTCTAAAACATTTATTTCATCATTTATTTGATTATATTTTTGATAATCATTTAATACTTCATCACTTTGTAGTTGTTCAGTTAATGTTTTGATTTGGTTTTCGATATTTGAAATATTTGTTTCTACTTTTTTTATTTTATTTTGTTGTTTTCGATATAGTGCATTTTGTTGCTTCATACTTAAATAATCTTTGTTTTCTTTTTTTATAGGTTTATCAATGATTTTATGATTAAAATATGTATCATAATTACCGTCATAACTAATTGCTTGATTATTTGTTAATTCGATTACTCTAGTAGCAACTTTGTTGATAAAGTAACGATCATGACTAATAAAGAAAATAGTTCCCTCAAATTGATTCAAAGCATCTTCAAGTACTTCTTTTGAAGCAATATCTAAGTGGTTGGTAGGTTCATCAAGAATTAAAAAATTAGCTTGTTTCAATAAAATTTCAGTTAATACAACACGACCTTTTTCACCACCAGATAATAATGAAATTTCTTTAAACACATCATCACCTTTAAAATTAAATAAAGCTAAAGTATTACGTATTTCAGTATTTGTCATTTTAGGGAAATTATCACTAATTTCATTAAAAATTGTTTTATTCATTGAAAGTGTTTGATGTTCTTGATCATAATATGCAATATCTACTTTACTACCAAATTTAATTTTACCAAGATATGGAGTTAATAAATTTAAAATGGTTTTAAATAAAGTTGTTTTACCAATACCATTATCACCAACAAGAGCAACACGTTCTTGTTTTTTTATATCAATATTAATATTTTGAAATAATATATCATCAAATTTGACCGCAAGATTTTCAATTTTTAAAACATCAAATCCAGATTCACGATTAGGTTTAAAATTAATTGTAATCGTATCAGGTAAATTTTCTGGACGTTCAATTCGTTCTATTTTAGCTAATTGTTTTTCTTTGGATTCAGCTCGTTTGATTTGTTTTTCGCGATTAAAAGATTTTAAAGTATCAATACTTTCTTGGATACGTTTAATTTCTTTTTGTTGATTGATATAATGTTTTAAATCTACTGCTCTTTGTTTTTTCTTTAAAATAGAGTATTCATTATATTTACATTTATATGTTTTAGATTTACCGTTTTCTATTTCAATAATTTTATTAGATACTTGATCAATAAAATAGCGATCATGACTTACTATTATAAGGGCATGAGGATAATTTTTTAAATAGCCTTCTAGAAAATTAATTGCCATACTATCTAAATGGTTAGTAGGTTCGTCAAGCAATAACAATTTAGGTTCTTGTAATAGCATTCTAGCAAGAGCTAATCTTGTTTTTTGACCTCCGGATAACATCGATACCTTATAATTAAATTCTTCTTCACTAAAACCGAGTCCTTTTAATACACCTGTTAATTTACTTGGATAACTATAACCATCTTTTTGTTGAAACTCATGAGTTAGACGATCATATTCACTTAATATTTTTTCGCTTTGATTATTTGACATCATTGTTTCTAATTCACGTAATTTATTTTCAATGGCAATTAATGATGAAAACACATCTAAACCCGTTTCATATACTGTTTTATTCATATTTAAATCATGCTGTTGCTTTAAGTAACTTAATGATAAGTCCTTGTTACAAAAAAGATTTCCACTATCATACTCTTCTTCACCTGATATAATTTTTAAAATAGTAGTTTTCCCTGCACCGTTTACACCAATAATAGCAATTTTATCATGATTATCTACTTTAAAAGTTATATCTTTTAATAATGGAATTCCCTGAAAAGATTTTTTTATATTTGAACATTCTATTAACATATTTATCACCGTTAGTAATTTTACCATATTTTATCAATTATTTACAGTCAACAAGATTAAAACCTCTGATTCTATTTATTGTGATCGAGATAGGTGATTTTATAATGGATGATTAAAATTTAGAGATATACTTATAATATAATAATTTTTTTGTAAAAAACAGATATTATTATAATAATATCTTTATCGATGTATACAAAGATACAATATTTTCTGTATACAATATTGAAAGGGAAAAGACGATTTGATATAATATGTGTATATTACTGGAAAAATATACATAATTTTGCAAATAAAAACATATTTTAACAAAGTAGCTGGATGTAAAATTAAATAATAATGTATACTTTTTGTGTAATATTAATAAAAAATGTATGACAGGGAGGTAAAAAATGAAAGGACTAAAAAGATTTGTTTCTGTTTTTGCAATTGCAGCTATGACAGTATCTTTAGTAGGATGCGGTGGCGGAAATAGTGAAAGCAGTGATGAAAAGGTATTTCGTTTTGGACAATCTAATCCAAAAGTTGGATTAGATATGCAAACAAATTCTAATTCAGGAGCATCATCAGTTGCTGATAATGTTGTTGAAAGCTTAATGCGTTGGAATGACGATAATGAAGAAGAATGTGTGTTGATTACCGATTTTCCAACAGTATCAGAAGATGGATTAACTTATTCTTTTGAATTAAAAGAAGATGTTAAGTTTAGTGATGGAACTGATTTAACTGCTGAGGATGTTAAATACACATTTGAAAGAATGTTTACACCAGAAACTGGCTCAGTTAATACATATATGTATGACATGATTGAAGGAGCTAGTGAAATGCTAGCTGGTACAGCTACTGAATTATCAGGAATTCAAATTCAAGATGATTATCATTTTACAATTAAATTAGCATATAAATTTGCACCATTTATTGCTAATTTAGGAATGGATTATGCATCTATTTATCCTAGTGAAGCTTGTGAAAAAGCTGGAGATCAATGGGGTAGAGGAACTAACTTGATTGGTACAGGACCTTATGTAATTGTTGAAAATGATGAAGCGACTAAAGTCGTAATGGAACCAAATAAGGATTATCATGGTGGTAAACCTAATTTAGATCGTTTGGAAGTTGTATATATTGATGATATAAGTACAAAAATGATGGAATATGAACAAGGAAATATTGATATGTGTGATTTAGATAATCAGTTATTAGATCAATATAAAAATGGTGATTTTGCTGATGAAATTACACAAATCACACCATTAGGAACATATTTCTTATCACTTAAAGTTACTGATCCAGCATTAGATAATGCTAAAGTAAGAGAAGCTATTTCACTTGCTATTAACCGTGAAGAGTTATGTGAAACAGTATTAAGTGGTGCTGCTGAACCTGCATCATCATTCTTAAATCCAGGAGTACCTGGTTATGATGATACTTTAGGAACATATGAATATAATGTTGATAAAGCAAAACAGGTTTTAGCTGAAGCGGGACTTACAAATGTTGAGTTTACTGCTAAAGTTAGAGCGAAAGAAGAAAAAATCGCTACTGCAATTCAAGCTTATTTAAAAGAAGCAGGAATTACAATGAATGTAGAAGTTATCGATAATGGTGTTTGGACATCATCTCGTAGCGAAGGAAGTTTACAAGCAACTATCGTAGGATGGTTCCCATTATATGCCGATGCAGATAATCAAATGTATACATATTATTATTCTGAAAATGCAGTTGGAAAAGGTGTTTTTTATAACAATCCTGAATTCGATGCATTAATGACTGAAGCTCGTCAAACTGTTGGTGATGATGCAAAACGTGAAGAATTGTATAAACAAGCAGATTATATTTTATCTCGTGAAGACTATGCAACAATTCCTTTATATTATCCAAAATTACAGTTTGTTGCTAAACCATATGTAAAGAATGCTAAATTAGGTAACTTGATTTATCATTTATATAATATCGATATTGATTTAAGTAAAAAATAAGATTTAATTCAGAGGTAATAAATATGGAATGCATTATGCATTCCATATTCGTATCTATGGATTAATTCTTGATAAGTATGGAAGGAGGAAAAATATGGGTAAGTATTTGTTAAAACGAATATTACAAGCAATTGGGGTTATTTTTTGTATTTCTTTAATTACTTTCTTTGTTTTAAATATTGTACCTGGTAACCCAGTAGAAATTATGCTTGGTGAACAAGCTGATCAAGCTACAATTGCTCGTGTTACTCATGAAATGGGATTAGATCAACCAATTGTTACACAATATATTAATTGGTTTACTAATATGCTTCATGGTGATTTTGGAGTTTCATATTTTCAAAATCGACCAGTTATTGATATTTTAACTTCAACTTTTGCAGTTACAGCAAAATTAGCAGGTGTAGCTTATGTAATTGCTGTAATTTTAGGTGTTGGAGTAGGGGTAATTGCTGCGGTTAATCGTGGTAAATGGATTGATTCACTTTTAATGACTATTTCTGTTGTTGGTATTTCTGCACCAGCTTTCTGGATTGCAATTATCTTACAGATTGTTATTTGTTTAAAGCTGAATCTTTTGCCATTATCGGGAATAGATAGTTTTGCATCTTTTATATTACCAGGGATTGCTTTAGGAACCCGTTATGCAGCAAGTATTGCCAGAATTACTAGAACAAGTATGTTAGAAGTTTTATCACAAGATTATATCCGTACCGCTCATGCAAAAGGATTAAAAAAATGGACAGTAGTTATTAAGCATGCACTTAGAAATGCCCTAATACCAATTATAACTATTGCAGGTACAGATTTAGGAAATATTTTGACTGGTTCGGTATTAGTAGAGTCAGTATTTTCGATTCCAGGAATTGGAAAAATGCTAGTCGATAGTATTAATACTCGTGATTTGCCTATTGTACAAGGCGGAGTTATGTATATTGCTGTTATTTGTGTAATTATGTATTTAGTTATTGATATTTTATATACAGTTGCCGATCCGCGTATACGTTTAGGAAAGGAGTCTGAAAATTAATATGTTTAAGAAAAAAGATAAGACTTATCATAGTTATTGGTCGATAAGTTGGAATATATTTAAAAAGAATAAAGTGGCAATGGCTTGTTTAGGAATTGTTATTATTTTATGTTTAGTTGCTTTATTTGCACCATGGATTGCACCATATGATCCAGATGCTCAGGTTTTAACTGAACGTTTAATGCCACCAAGTGCTCAACATTGGTTTGGAACTGATGATTTGGGTCGAGATATTTTTTCAAGAATTGTATATGGTTGCCGTATTTCTTTAAGTGTTGGAGTTGTTTCACAAATTATTGCAACTGTTATTGGTTATACAATGGGAGTATGTGCAGGATACTTTGGTGGAAAAGTTGATGCTGTAATTTCTTTTATCATTCAAGTATTTTCATCTTTTCCATTCTTATTATTTGCAATTGCAATCATGTTTGTTTTAGGACCTGGTTTGGTTAATTTATATCTTGCATTAGGACTTTTAGGTTGGGCTTCTACTGCAAGGTTGATTCGTGGTGATGTAATGCGTTTAAAGAAAATGGAATATATTGATGCATGTAAGATTAGTGGGGGAAGTAGTTTTAAAATTATTATGAAACACTTATTACCTAACTGCTTATCTACGTTAATTGTAACTGTTACTTTAGGTATTCCAAGTGCTATCATGTCAGAAGCATCATTAAGCTTTTTAGGTTTAGGAGTTAGACCACCAATGTCTAGTTGGGGTTCTATGATTAGTTTTTCACAACCTTATATTAGAAGTGCAACATATTATAGTGTAATTCCAGGGTTAGCAATTATTATTACAGTATTAGCATTTAATATGTTAGGTGATGGATTACGTGATGCATTAGATCCTAAATTAAGATCGTAAGAGGTGAAAATATGAGTGAAAATAAAGAATTATTAAAAGTTAACAATCTTGGGATTACCTTTTTTACTGATCGTGGAGCTTTACCAGCTGTTCAAGAAGTTAGTTTTACAGTTCATCCCGGTGAAACTTTAGGTGTAGTAGGAGAATCTGGATGTGGGAAAAGTATGACAGCATTATCATTAATGCAATTGATTCCTTCTCCTCCTGGTAAAATTACATCGGGAGAGATTATATATAAAGGTGAGGATTTGTTAAAGAAATCAGAGCGTGAAATTCAAAATATTCGTGGTAAAGAAATTTCAATGATTTTTCAAGAGCCAATGACTTCCTTAAATCCAGTAGTTACAGTTGGTAAACAAATAATGGAAGCTGTTTTAACTCATGAAAATATTTCTAAAGAAGATGCTAAAAAAAGAGCGTTAGAAATGATTTCATTAGTTGGAATACCAATGCCTGAAAAAGTATTTGCTTCTTGTCCACATCAATTATCTGGAGGAATGAGGCAAAGAATTATGATTGCAATGGCATTATCTTGTAAACCGTCATTGTTAATTTGTGATGAACCTACAACTGCTCTTGATGTTACAATTCAGGCACAGATTTTAAAATTAATTAATCGTTTAAAATATGAAATGAATTCATCAGTATTATTGATTACCCATGACATGGGAGTAATTTCTGAAATGGCTGATAATGTTATTGTAATGTATGCTGGAAAGATTGTTGAATATACAAGTGTAAATGATTTATTTAAAAATCCGTTACATCCTTATACTGTTGGATTAATGAAATCTATTCCAGATATTGATTCTGATAGTGAAGAAGAGTTAGAAGTAATTCCTGGTTCTGTTCCAATGTTATATGAACTACCAGAAGGATGTTTTTTTGCACCTAGATGTAAATATGCAAAAGATCTTTGCCATAAAAAATGTCCAGCAATGATCGATGCAGACAATGGTCATTTAGTACGTTGTTGGAAATATCATGAAGAGTGGGAAAAGGAGGATAAGTAATGGAAAAAAATGATGATATTTTATTAAAAGTTGAACATTTAAAAAAGTATTATCCTGTTAAATCATCTTCATTAAAGCGTTCAAATGGTTTTGTCAAAGCAGTAGATGATATTAGTTTTGATGTTAAGGTTGGAGAAACTTTTGGAATTGTAGGGGAATCTGGTTGTGGTAAGTCAACAATGGGTAAGAGTGTTATTCGTTTGATTGAACCTACTGATGGTAAAGTTATTTTAGATGGACAGGATTTTACAGCATTAAAAGGAAAAGAGTTAAAAAAAGCAAGAGAAAATATTAAATTAATTTTTCAAGATCCTTATGCTTCATTAAATCCTAGAATGACAGTTAAAGATATTATTGGAGAACCAATTGATATTGCTAAAATATATAAAACAAAAAAAGAACGTGATGATCGAATTATTGAAGTAATGAAACAAGTTGGTTTAAATTTGGATTATTTGTATCGTTATCCTCATGAGTTTTCTGGAGGTCAACGTCAAAGAATCGGAATTGCTCGAGCAATTGCTTTACAGCCAAAATTAATTATTTGTGATGAACCAGTTTCAGCACTAGATGTTTCAATTCAAGCAAAAATTATTAATTTATTAAAGGAATTACAACAAAAATTAGGAATTGCATATATTTTTATCTCTCATGATTTAAGTGTTGTAAAACATATTGCTGATCGAGTAGGGGTAATGTATTTAGGAAATATGATGGAAATGGCTGATAAAAAAGCACTTTATAATAATCCATTACATCCTTATACTCAAGCATTATTTTCAGCGATTCCTAAGATTTCAAGTGAACGTATTGATGATAAAGAAATTTTGGGTGGAGATGTACCAAGTCCGGCTAATCCACCTAAAGGATGTCGTTTTGTTACAAGATGTCCTAAAGCAATGGAAATTTGTAAGTCAGTACGTCCTGAGTTAAAAGAAGTGGAACCAGGGCATAAATGTGCGTGTCATTTATATGATAATAAAAAATAAGATTAATAGAGGTATTGAAGATGGAAATTTCAGTTGATAGAAAAGAAATTGTAGAATTTTGCAAAGAGTTTATTAATGTACCAAGTCCTGTGAGCTATTATGAAGAAATTCATCCTTTTTTAGAAAAGAAAGCTAAGGAATTTGGATATGAAGTGACTTATGATCGAAAAAGAACAGGTTATATTACTTTAGAGGGTGAAGATAATTCTAAAACGGTTTGTATGGGGGCTCATCTTGATACAATTGGTTTGATTATTCGTCATATTACTGACGAAGGTCATTTAGAAGTTCGTCAATTAGGTGGAATAAATTATTCAAGTATTGAAGGTGAAGGAGTAACTATTCATACACGTGATGGTAGAAAATATCGAGGAATGGTTATTTGTAAATCACATTCAGTTCATGTGTTTGATGATGCTAGAACAGCACCACGTGATGAATTACATATGGAAGTTATTTTACACGAAGATGTTAAGTCTAAAGAAGATGTTATGAATTTAGGAATTGATCATGGTGATGTTATTTCAATTGATCCACATTTTGAATATACACCATCAGGATATGTTAAATCTCGTTTTATTGATGATAAAGCGGCAGTAGCTGCGTTGTTTGAAATGATTGCTTATTTTAAACGAAATAATTTAAAACCTAAATATCGTACATTATTAGCTTTCCCATTATATGAAGAAATTGGACATGGAGGTGCATATGTACCTGAAGAAGTAAGTGAATATGTTGCTTTAGATATTGGTTTAATTGGACCAGATTATCATGGAAATGAAACAACAGTAAGTATATGTGCAAAAGATAATTATTCTCCATATGATCGTGGATTAACTAATCGAATTATTTTGCAAGCTAAGAAAGCTAATTTAAATTATTGTGTTGATGTTTTTTACCGTTATGGAACTGATGCAAATGCAGCAATAAGAGCTGGAAATAATGTTTATGCAGCGGCTTTTGGAATGGCATGTATTAATTCACACGGAATGGAGCGTTGTCATATAAGTGCAATTGAAGAAACAGCTAAACTAGCAATAGCTTATGCTTTGGATATTTAATGGTTAGTCAAAGGGGAATTACTCCCCTATTTTTGTTTTATAGATTAATAAAAAGAGTATTTTTTATTTGTTTTAATATTTTTCTTGGTATAAAGGTGAAGTTATAATAAATTACTTAACTTATTTTAAAATTTCACATAAAGGGTTGTAATCAAGATTGTTTTTTTGTATAATTGTATGCAATATAGAGAATGCGGGGGTGTGATAGAATGGGTATGAATTTAGCATATAAAATTTTAAATAGTAAACTTAAAGAAGGAAAGTTAATTCCTGGTGAACAAATTGGGATTCAAATAGATCAAACATTAACACAGGATTCTACAGGGACTATGGCTTATCTTCAATTAGAAGCTATGAATATTAAACACGTTGCTGTTGAAAAAGCAGTAGCTTATATTGATCATAATATGTTACAAACTGGATTTGAAAATATGGATGACCATGAATTTATCCGTAGTGTAGCTAAAAAACATGGGATTGTATTTTCAAAACCAGGTAATGGAGTATGTCATCAATTACAATTGGAAAATTTTGCGAAACCTGGTAAAACATTAGTTGGTTCTGATTCACATACACCAACTTGTGGGGCAATGGGGATGATTGCAATTGGTGCTGGTGGATTAGATGTAGCTGTAGCAATGGCTACTGGTAAATATTATTTACAATGTCCAAGTGTAGTTAAAGTTAATTTGGTTGGTAAAAAGGCACCATGGGTAAGTGCTAAGGATATTATTTTATATATTTTACAACAGTTAACGGTTAAAGGTGGCGTTAATAAAATTATTGAATATACTGGCAAAGGAATTGCGTCGCTATCTTTAACAGATCGAGCAACTATTTGTAATATGGGAGCAGAACTTGGGGCGACAACTTCAATTTTCCCAACTGACAAGCGAACTAAAGAATATTTACAACAACAAGGACGAGTTGAAGATTATATTGAAATTAAAGCTGATGAAGATGCTACTTATGATCAAGAATTGACAGTTGATTTGAGTACATTAGTACCAATGACAGCTAAACCACATAGTCCTGATGCGGTTGTTCCGGTTAAAGAACTTGAAGGAATGAAAATTAATCAAGTAGTAATTGGAAGCTGTACAAATTCATCTTTTGCAGATATGATGAAAGCTGCAAAAATTTTAAAAGGAAGAAAAGTGGCTGAACATGTTTCTTTGGTAATTGCACCTGGATCTAGTTCGATTTTAGCAATGCTTGCTAAAAATGGGGCTTTAGGTGATATGGTACAGGCAGGAGCACGTATTCTTGAGTGTGGATGCGGGCCATGTATTGGTATGGGACAAGCACCTTTGTCTAAAGGAATTTCACTTAGAACAATTAACCGTAATTTTAAAGGACGTTCTGGAACTAATGATGCAAGTGTTTATTTGGTATCTCCAGAAGTGGCAGCGTTGAGTGCGATTAAAGGATATATGTCACAAGAATTTGAAGATGATATGTATTTAGCTGATGTGCCAAATACACCATTTATTAAAAATGAAAATTTCTTTATTGATGAATATGATGAAAATAATGAAGTGTATATGGGACCAAATATTAAACCAGTACCACGTGGTGATAAGATTCAAGATGAAATAACTGGAAAAGTTGTTTTAAAAGTAGGTGACAATATTTCAACTGATCATATTGTTCCTTCTGATAGTAAATTATTGCCATATCGTTCAAATGTACCATATTTAGCTAAATTTTCATTTAGTAAAGTTGATCCAGAATTTTATAATCGAGCAGTAGCTAATAATGGTGGATTTATTGTTGGTGGTGATAATTATGGACAAGGAAGTTCTCGTGAGCATGCTGCTTTAGTTCCTAATTATTTGAAAATAAAAGCTATTTTTGCAGTTTCTTTTGCAAGAATTCATCGTTCTAATTTGATTAATAATGGTATTTTACCATTAGTGATTAAAGCTGATGAACAAGATTTCTTCAATGATCATGATAGTTATAAAATTATAAATATTAAAGAAGTAGTTGAAAATAATGGAGAAGTTAAAGTTATTAATGAAAATACTAATGAGTCGATTAATGCAAGTTTAACTTTATCGCCAAGAGAAAAAGTAATGATTAAATATGGGGGATTATTAAACGCTATTAAAGAATTAGGAGGTGATTTTTAATGAAAGCTGTATTGATACCTGGAGATGGAATTGGTAAAGAAATATCAAAAAGTGTAGTTGATATTACTAAAGCGATGAATTTAGATATTGAATGGATGGAGTATCAAGCTGGTGGCGAATATGCCGCTAAAACAAAAGAGGTATTTGAACCAGGGTTAATTGATGCAATAAAAGAATATAAATGGGCGCTAAAAGGTCCAACTGCGACACCGATAGGAACAGGGTTTAGAAGCGTTAATGTTGCTTTAAGACAACAGTTTGCTACTTATGCTAATGTGCGACCAATAAAGTCTTTTAAAGGAATCAATTCTCGTTATGAAAATATTGATTTAGTTATTATCCGTGAAAATACAGAGGATTTATATAAAGGGATTGAATATATGATCAATCCTAATATGGCAAATGGAATTAAATTAATTACAAGAGAAGCAAGTGAAAAGATTTGTCGATATGCTTTTGAATATGCAAAAAATAATAATCGTAAAAAAGTAACTGCTATTCATAAAGCAAATATTATGAAATATACAGACGGATTATTTTTAGAGGCATTTAGAGATGTAGCAAAGGATTATCCAGAAATCGAAGCACAAGAAGTAATTGTAGATAATATGTGTATGCAATTAGTTATTCGTCCTGAAACATTTGATGTTTTAGTAGCGCCTAATTTATATGGTGATATCGTTTCTGATTTGTGTGCTGGATTAGTTGGTGGATTAGGATTTGCACCAAGTGGAAATATTGGCGATGAGTATCGAATTTATGAAGCTGTTCATGGTAGTGCACCTGATATTGCAGGTAAAGGTATAGCTAATCCAAGTGCATTATTATTAGCGTTTGCTTTAATGTTGGAAGCGCTAGGTAAAGTTGAAGATGCTAATAAGTTAAAAATAGCATTACAAGCAGTAGTTGAAGAAGGAATTACGATTACTCCTGATATTGGCGGTAATGCTACAACAGAAGAATTTACAGATGCAATTATAAGGAAGTTAGGGTAAGATATGGCAAAGAATTTATTAGAAAATGCAGGACATGGGTCGTTAGGAAATAAGATTTTTAATGTTCTACGTGATAAAATTTTAAATGAAGAATATGTTCAAGGTCAAAAACTTAATGAAGTTGCTTTATCAAAGGAACTGAATATTTCTAGAACACCTATCCGAGAAGCCTTAAAGCAATTAGAATTAGAAGGATTAGTTAAAAGTATTCCTAATAAGGGTGTATATGTTTTAGGATTTTCTCATCGTGATATTGATGATATGCTGGAAATTCGTTATGCGTTAGAAGGACTTGCAATTCAATTAGCAATTGAAAGAATTACAGAAGATGAATTAGAAAAGATTAAAGAAGTATATGATTTGATGGAATTTTATGCTAAAAAAGGTGATCAAGAAAAATTCAATGATATTAATATTGCTTTCCATGATGCTATATATCGTTGTACACAATCTAAATATTTTGAACAACTTTTAAGTGATATTAATTATTATATTCATGTAACTTCTAGACATTCAATTCGTCAACCAGATCGTTTAATTTCGGCTGCTAAAGAACACCGTGAAATATATGAAGCTATTTTAGCACGTGATAAAAAATTAGCTAAAGAAAAAATACAGCATCATATTAGAAAAACACAAATGTTAGTTAGAAATTATTATGAAAAGAAAAATAATAGTGAAGAATAAAATTATTTTAGAGGGTTAGATTAAAATCTAACCTTTTATGTATTTAAAATGAATAATTTAGAAAGATAGCATAAACTTATGGTGTATATTATAATGTAAATAAAAAGGGGGTGTAATTATGAAGGCAAAAAATTATAACTTAAACGATACAAAATTAGATGATAGTAAAGTATTTCGTGATGCTGTACATAATTATATACATGTTGATCAACCGGTTATACTTGATTTAATTAATTCTAAAGAAATGCAAAGATTAAGAAGAATAAAACAATTGGGTGGAACACATTTGGTATACCAAAGCGCAGAACATTCACGTTTTTGTCATTGTTTAGGGGTATATTTTATTGTTCGAAAAATGATTTTTAATAGTGAGGTTGGTAAGTATCTTAGTGATTATGATAAGTTGACAGTTATGTGTGCAGCATTATTACATGATCTTGGTCATGGACCATTTTCACATTGTTTTGAAGGTGCTTTTGGATTAAATCATGAAGAGTATACAGTTAAAATTATTAATGGAAATAGTGAGGTTAATTGTATTTTAGAATCTTTTGAAAAAGGTTTTTCTAAAAAAGTTAGCAGTATTATTGAAAAAACACATCCTAATACTATTTTAATTCAAATGATATCTAGTCAGTTAGATGCTGATAGAATGGATTATTTATTGCGAGACTCTTATTTTACAGGGACTACGTATGGTCATTTTGATTTATATAGAATTTTACGAGTGATGAAAGTAGTAGATAATAAAATTGTTTATAAATATTCTGGGGTTCAAGCAATAGAAAATTACATTCTAGCAAGATATCATATGTATTGGCAAGTTTATTATCATCCTACATCAAGAAGCTATGAGCAATTGTTGATTAGTATTTTTAGAAGAATGAAAGATTTATATAATGAAGGATATGATTTTGGAGATATTCGCTATTTAAACCCCTTTTTAGATGGAAATGTTAATGAGGTAGATTATGTTAAATTAGATGAAAGTATCGTTCTATATTATTTTAGATTATTAAGTGAAAGTAATGATAAAATTTTAGCTGATTTATGTGATCGATTTTTAAATCGTAAATTATTTGCATATCGAGATTTAAATAATGAAGAAGAAAAGATAAAAATCATAAAAGAATTTGCTAAAAGTGGAATTGCAGTAAGATATTATGTTGTAAGTGATGATCAAAGTCAAATTCCATATTTGTATTATGATAATAATGAAGTTAATGCAATTGAGATATTAGTTAATCATGAATTAAAGTTGTTACCAGAAGTATCAGAAATTGTTGGGGCAATAACCAATTCTAGTAAGAATAAAATTGATCATAAAATATTTTATCCTGAATAATTTATTCAGGATTGCTTTTTCTTGAACCAATATACTATACCATTTTCGTCAAATTCACTGCTAATTGGATCAATAGCGATTGCTTGAAGATTTTTAGTAGGTTTATACCATTTAACATCTTGAGTTTCATTAGTGTAATTCAATACATCTACAACTGTTTTTTTTGCTACAGTTTTATCATTTGATGTTTTCATTTTTCGATTATCATCATATCCAACCCAACTAGCTACTAAAACATTAGGATTATACGCTACAGCTAAATTATCAAAGTCAGTACTTCCAGTTTTACAGGCATTAGTATTTTCTAGTTTATATGTAGCCATAGTAGCTTGTAAATAAGTGCTATATCGATTATCAAAAGAAGCGGTTAATAATTGTGATAGAGCCAAGCAACTATCTTTATTCAACATTTGTTTATTTTGTGCTTTATGTTGATAAATAATTTTACCTTCATTATTAGTGATTTTTTCAATAGTATATAAATGATTATATACTCCTTCACTTGCAAGTGTATTATACATATTAGCAAGATTATAAATATTAGTATTTAATGTTCCTAATGCAAGAGAAGCATTTGCTTCTACATCTTCAATACCAAATTTTTTAATTAAAGAAGCAAGGTTTTCTTTGCCAAGAAAAAGATGTGTTTTTACTGCATATATGTTATCAGATACTGCAATTGCTTGAGCAAGATTGATTTCTTTATATGCGTATTTATCATTGAAATTACCAGGACTATAAGTTGTATTGTCTTCTAATTTAAAAGTTGTAGGTTCGTTTAAAAAAGTTGTTGTAGGACTAAAACCATTTTCTAATGCTAAATAATATAATAATGGTTTGATAGTACTTCCAATTTGACGATTTGCTTTAGTTGCTCGATTGAACTGTGATTTTGAATAATCTTTACCGCCTATTAATCCTAAAATTTTACTAGTGTAAGGTTCAACGACAATACTTGATGTTTCTACTTCGCTGTCTTTTGTATAATTAGTAGCGCTTTGTTCTAATACTTTTTGATAGTCAGAATCTAATGTTGTATATACATTTAAACCTTGATTTAAGTAAGTATTATTATAATATCCTAGCTCTTCTAATTCATCAATAACGGTATCTTTATAGAAATTATTTGATAGATTTTCATCAACTTTATGTTCACTTGCTAGATTTAAAGGACTATTTAAAACTTCCTGTTTTTGTTGTTTAGTGATTTTTTTGGTATCGATTAGTGCGTCTAAAACGACACCTTGTCTTTTTCTGGCGCTTTCTTCATCATTTAGTGGTGAAAAATAAGTAGGTCCATTAACTATTCCAGCAAGCATAGAGCTCTCGTTTAAATTTAAATCTTTGGCGCTTTTATCGTAAAAATAGCGTGCAGCATTTTCGATACCATAAATACCATGACCAAAATATACGTTATTTATATAACCTTCAAGGATCAAATCTTTACTTAAATGGGTTTCAAGTTGCATGGTTAAAAAAGCCTCTTTTATTTTACGAGACCAGGATTTTTCGTTTGTTAAGTATAGTAAACGAGCATATTGTTGAGTTATTGTACTAGCCCCTTGTGATTTATCTTGATTTGTGATATTTACTTTTATAGCTCTTAAAATACCAATAGGATCAAAACCACGGTGTTGATAGAAGCGACGATCTTCGATAGCTACGATACTGTCTTTGAAATATTGACTGACATTATCCAAAGAAACATAGTGACCAGCATAATCATTGATTGACTGATAATAAATTTGTTGATTGTTATCATATAGTTTTAGATATCTATTTTTATTTAAATCTGGAGAACCTATTAAGTATGCAATAACATATAATGATAAAAGTGAAGTTGTCATGATAGTTAAAATAGTTAAGATTATTTTTATAAATTTTTTCATTTTCTCACCAAAACTATTATTAGCAAATTTGTGTTATAATATACACCGTATTAATTTTTAATGTGATAAAATAAATATAATTTTTATTAAAGGAGACATATGATGGAGCCAATTAAGGTTAAATATAGAAGTGTTTTTAAATATGATAGTCATCAAGAAACGATAAAGTTTGATACGAATGGATATTTAAAAAATACTAGTAACGGAAAAACAATAAGTTTTAAAGGGGATAAAGAGATTAAGATTGAAATTATGCTGGATAAAGTTATTTTACATAATGGAAAGAGTGTGTTGCATTTGGTCTTAAATGATGAAATTGTAAATGAATATGAAACTGATTATGGAGTTGTTTTGTTAAAAACAAAGTTAATCTCTTATCAATATGAAAATCCACTTAAATTAAGGTATGAATTGTATGATGGAAATAATTTGATTAGTAGTGTTTATTTAATGGTTTCGTATTTACAATTAGAAAATTAATTTAAAATGGGATGAATATTTAATTTTAAATAGTTTAAGTTGTAGTCAAAAGGAGTGATAGAGATGAAAAAGGGATTAGAGTTTTTATCGAATCGTATAGTTGTTTCAATTATTTTGATTATTATCCAAATAATTGCTATTTTAATATTTGCATATACTTTATTTATTGACTTATGGGTTTTTAAAATAATATTTATGATGTTAAGTTTGTTGGTTGTATTGTATATTATAAATAAAGATGATGATCCTAGTTATAAAATTATTTGGTTAGTTCCAATTTTATCTTTTCCTGTTTTTGGCGGTGTTTTGTATCTTACTTTTGGAAATAAAAAACCAGCAAAAAAATTGCAGATTGCTTTTGATAAACAAAGTAAAGCAACTAATCCATATATTTATCCAAATCATGTTCTTGAAGAAATTGCTGATCCTATTATTAAGGGACAAATTAAGTATTTAGTTAATGAAAATTTTCCTGTTTATAATAATAGTGAGATTAAATATTATTCTTTAGGAGAAGAAGCTTATTTGGATTTGTTAGAGGAACTTGCTAAAGCTAAACATTTTATTTTTATGGAATATTTTATTGTTGAAGAGGGTAAGATGTTTGATGCAGTTTTAAATATTTTAAAACAGAAAGTTAAAGAAGGCGTTGAAGTTCGTTTTATGTATGATGATGTAGGTTCTTTAACGATGTTACCGTTTAAGTATTATCAAAAATTGGAGAGTTATGGAATTAAATGTATCTCATTTAATCATTTTGTCCCATTTATTTCAGCAGTAATGAATACCCGTGATCATCGTAAAATCACGGTAATTGATGGAAATATTGGTTTTAGTGGTGGATTTAATCTTGCTGATGAATATATCAACGAAAAAGTTAAATATGGTCACTGGAAAGATACAGGGGTAATGATTAAAGGTGAGGCGGTATGGAATTTAACATTGATGTTTTTGGTGACATGGAATGCATCTTTAAATAGTTTTGAAGATTATGATAAATATCATCCGCGTCATTACAGTGTTGATAAAATAAGACCAGATGGTTATATTTTACCATATGGAGATTCACCGTTAGATAATAAACCGGTAGGTAAAAATGTTTATTTAAATATGATAAATCAAGCTCAAAAATATATATACATTAATACACCTTACTTGATTATTAATGATGAATTAAAAAATGCTTTGTGTTTAGCTGTACAAAGAGGGGTCGATGTAAGAATTATAACACCGGGGATTCCAGATAAAAAACTAGTATATAAAGTTACACGCTCTTATTATGAAATATTGATTAATGAGGGTGTAAAAATATATGAATATACACCAGGGTTTATTCATGCAAAAAACTTTGTTTGTGATGATAAAGTGGCTACTGTAGGAACAATAAATTTGGATTATCGTAGTTTGTATTTGCACTTTGAATGTGGTGTGTATATTTATCAGACATCAGCGATTAAAGATATAAAAAATGACTTCTTAAAGACAATTACTTTGTCAAAAGAAATAACGCAAGTTGATGTTATGCATGGTAAGTTTAGAGGATGGACTGAGGCAATATTAAGAGTGTTTGCACCATTATTATAAGATATAGTTTTTGGATAAATTGTTTTAAAAACATTGACTTAATGGGGCTTTAATGGTAATTTAATAAAGATATGTGGTAAAGACGTAAGGAGGACAATAATGGCAATTAATAAGATAGAAGCAACTTTAAAAAATGTATTGAAAAAAGCAATAATATCACGTGGATTTGTGGAAGATTATGATCAAGAAAATATTATAATTGAGATTCCTAGAGATAAAACACATGGTGATTATTCAACAAATTTAGCAATGCAATTAACAAAATTATTAAAAAGAAATCCACGTGAAATTGCTACTGCAATAGTAGAAGCGATAGATAAAGAAACTGCCAATATTGAAAAAATAGAAATAGCGGGTCCAGGATTTATTAATTTATTTTTAGCTAAAGATGCAATGACATCAATTATAAAAGAAGTATTAGATGAAAAAGAAAATTATGGTAAAAGCAATTATGGAAATGGAATTAAATATAATGTAGAGTTTGTTTCTGCTAATCCAACTGGAGATTTGCATTTAGGTCATGCTAAAGGTGCGGCTGTTGGGGATAGTATTTGTCGTATTATGGAAGCAGCAGGTTATGATGTTACACGTGAATATTATATAAATGATGCGGGAAATCAAATTCATAATTTAGCATTATCTTTATATGCGCGTTATCAACAAGCTTTTGGTAAAGAGGTTACGATGCCAGAAGATGGATATCATGGTAAGGATATTATTGATATTGCAAATAAGATTAAAGAAATTGAAGGTGATAAGTATTTAGGATTACCTGAAGATAAAGCGATTGCTTATTTTAGAGCTAAGGGAACTGAATATGAGTTACAAAAAATAAAAGATATTTTAAATGAGTTTAGAGTTTCTTTTGATGTTTGGTTTTCAGAAACTTCTTTATATGAAGAAAATAAAGTTGTACCAACAATTGAAAAATTAAAAGAAGCTGGATATACATATGAAGAAGATGGAGCTTTATGGTTTAAATCAACTGAATTTGGTGATGATAAAAATCGTGTACTAATTAAAAGCGATGGATCATATACTTATTTGACACCGGATATTGCTTATCATTTAAATAAATTAGATCGTGGCTATGAATATTTAGTTGACTTGTTAGGTGCAGATCATCATGGATATATTAATCGTATGAAGGCAGCAATTCAAGCTCTTGGATATAATGCTGATCAATTAAATATTGATATTATTCAAATGGTTAGAATGATGAATAACGGTGAACCAGTTAAAATGTCTAAAAGAACTGGAAATGCAGTAACTATTAAAGATTTAATTGAAGAAATTGGAGTAGATGCTACACGTTACTTCTTTGTATCAAAAGCAGCCAATACACCTTTTGATTTTGATATTGGATTAGCTAAATCTCATTCAAATGAAAATCCTGTTTATTATGCACAATACGCTCATGCAAGAATGTGTTCAATTAAAACTCAGGCAGATAAAGCAAAGATTGACTATAGTGATAAATTTGATTTGCTAGTTAATAATAAAGAAATTGAATTAGTTAAACATATTAATGAATTTAGAAATGTAATTGTAGATAGTGCTATTAATAGAGCACCACATAAAATTGCTAATTATATTCAACGATTAGCACAATTGTTTCATAGTTTTTATAATGAATGTTATGTTATCGATGAAAATAATATAGAATTAAGTAAGCAAAGATTATCGTTAGTTGAGGCAACTAGAATAACAATGGCTAATGCATTGAATTTAATTGGTGTAAGTGCCCCAGAAAAAATGTAGGAGGATTTAAAGATGGATAGTATGGATAGATATTATAATATGTCTATGGTTGATGTAGCATATGAATTAATGACAAAAAAGAAAACAGCAGTTAATTTTTATAAATTGTGGAATGAAGTTTGTCAAATGAAAAAATTTGATGAAGAAAAAAGAAATGAAAAAGAATCATTATTTTATACTAACATTACTTTAGATGGGCGTTTTATTACAGTTGGTGAAAATAATTGGGATTTAAGAAGTCGACATACATTTAGTGAAGTTCATATTGATATGAATGATATTTATGCTGAAGAAGAAGATGTACCAGAAGAACCTGAAGAAGATGTGGATTCAACAATTGAAGATGACTATAATTAATTTTATTTTTAATTATAAAATGAAAAGGGAAATTAAAAGTGTTTAATCGATTTAAAGGGATTAAATTAAAGTGGTATCATTTTATTGTTTTTTGTTTACCAGGAGGGATGTTCATGTTAACATGCTTACTGGCTTATGAATATAAAAAAACAAAGATGTTATGAAAGCTAGATAATGTATCTGGCTTTTTATTTTGCAAAAAATTCAGATATGTAATTAAATTAATTTTATATTGATTTTCATAATTACAATGAAATATTATTTAAAATTAAAAAATCACCGGAAATAAATTCCGGTGAATAGAAAATTGATAAATTATTTCATACTTTGTTTTAAAATAGTTATAATTTCATCTTTTGTAAGAACTTTATAACCACCATTCATAATAAATGTACCTTCAGCAATTCCCTCAAGCATTTCTTCTTTAACACCTAAATCACTAATATTCATTACTAAACCAAGGTCACGCATATATTTTTCCATACATTCAAGCCCTTCATTAGCGATTTGTTCATCAGTTTTTCCTTCACTTAATACATCCCATACATTGATTGCATAACGTTTAAATTTATTTAATCCATAAGGGCAAATATATTTATAATAAGGGATAGATACAGCAGCAAGAGTCATTCCGTGAGTTGCATCAGTATAAGCACCAATTGATTGACCAATCATATGTACCATCCAATCAGTAGTTTTTCCTTTAGCAACTAAAGTATTTAAAGCCCAAGTTGCTATCCACATGATATTGCTTCGTGCTTCATAATTTGTTGGATCATTTACTGCTATTTTTGATGAATGAATTAATGATTTTAATAATCCTTCCATAATATAGTCGGAAGTATTATCATCTTCACCTGAGAAATATTGTTCTAAAATATGAGACATGATGTCATAAAAACCAGCTATCATTTGATATTTTGGTAAAGTATATGTGAATGTTGGATTGAGGATTGAGAATTTTGGAAAAACATTATCACCAAAAACATGCCCAATTTTTAATTTTTGTTCATGATTAGTAATAACTGAACCACCATTCATTTCGGAACCAGTTCCAACCATAGTTAAAATACAGCCTACAGGAATAATTTTATTGTCAACGTCTTCCATACGTAAATAATATTTTTCCCATGGGTCTTCATTGCAATATGTTGAAACTGATACTGCTTTAGCATAGTCACAAACACTTCCGCCACCAACAGCAAGAATTAAATCAACATTACCCTCACGAGCAAGTTTGCAGCCTTCATATAGTTTTTCAACTGTTGGATTAGGCATTACACCTGCATCTTCTATAATTGTTTTATCACATTTTTTTAGGATATCAATTACTTTATCATATATACCATTTTTTTTAATTGATCCTCCACCATAGACTAATAATACGTTTTTTCCATAATTTTTAAGTTCTGTAGAAAGATTATCTAGTGAGTTTTCACCAAAATAGATTTTTGTAGGATTTGAATATGTAAAATCACCTAACATAAATTAACCTCCATTAAATATTTTATTTATAGATATTTAAATTTTTCATGAATTATTGTGATTAAGAAATAAGTGATTTCTTGACAAGATTCATGTAGATTTATATAATCTAAATGTATTATAAAACTTAAAGTTAACTTTAAATCAATACTTTTTTGTTACTTTTATAAAAAATAATAGAAAGGAATTTTTAGATCATGACATATACAATTGGAGAAATGTCAAAAATGTTAAATGTTTCATCATCAACGATTCGTTATTATGATAAAGAAGGATTGTTGCCTTTTGTAGAACGTACAGAAGGCGGGATACGTGTTTTTAAAGAAAAAGATTATGAATTTTTAAAGATTATACATTGTCTAAAGGCAACAGGAATGCAAATAAAAGATATTCGTAAATTTATTCTTTTAGTGATTCAAGGAGATAAAACAATTGATGCACGTTTGAAGTTGTTTCAAAATCAAAAAAATGAGGTAGAAAAACAAATAAAACAATTGGAAGAAGCATTAGATACAATTAAGTTTAAATGTTGGTATTATGAAACTGCAAAATCAGTTGGTAATACAGCATTTGTAGATAGTATTCCAGATGAAGAGTTACCAGAAGATTTAAGAATTATTAGACAAAAAATGCGTAGTTTAGAATAATATAAAAGCTAAAGGAATCAATTTAATCCTTTAGCTTTTATATTATTTCATCAATTATACCATAGACTAAAGCTTCATTGGGTTCTAGAAAGTAATCGCGATCGGTATCTGTAATTATTTTTGATAATGGTTGATTTGTATTTTTGCTTAAAAGTTTATTTAATTTTTCTTTTTGTTTTAGAATCCTTTTGGCACTGATTTCAATATCACTGGCTTGTCCTTCGAATGCTCCAAGTGGTTGATGAATCATGATTTCACTGTTTGGTAAGCTACAACGTTTCCCTTTTGTACCAGCACTTAGCAAAAAAGCGGCCATACTTGCAGCCATGCCAATTACAATAGTCGAAACATCACACTTTATAAAATTCATAGTATCATATATAGCCATACCGGCATTGATACTGCCACCTGGGGAATTTATATACATATAGATATCAGCACTGTTATCAATTGATTCCAAATAAAGAAGTTGACCAACAATACTACTTGCCATTTTGTCATCAATAGTGCCAGTTAATAAGATAATACGATCTTCTAGCAATCTAGAATATATGTCATAAGCATATTCACGTTGATTTGTTTTTTCAATAACTGTTGGAATTAAATGCATATTATACCTCCATATTTAAGTATAGATATTAAATTTTTAATTATTCATTTTAATATGTATTTGATTAAAATTATTTTTATGAACGATATAAAAAATCGAATAACATATGTTAGTTAAAGATATTTTATCTAAATAATTTTAAATATAGTTGAGATATTTGTAGATAAAAGTACTAATAGTTTTACTTTATGATAAAAAGATAAATTTTTTAAATGAAAACCGTTTCATTAGTTGCTTTTCTTCAATTTCTGGAATATAATCCCGTCTTTGACAGTTGTAAATATAAAAAAATCCATAAAGTATTGAATATATCAGCACTTTTTGGATTTTTTCTTTTGTATTGAATATGCGTAAATTATCTGATTTTCGTATTTTTTATTATATTTCTCATTTTTTTCTTTCCAATTATCTCATAATCCGTTCTAAAACCGAACAGCTGATGAAGTTCATCCGTTATCTGTGTTCTTTTATATGCTGGTATATAACCGTTATACTGGGTATCTATCACTTCCATTTCTCTTAGTGTTTTCAATATTTCATTTACTGTGTATTTATTTTCCAGTTTATCTGCCAATAGCCTATAAATGATCAATGAAATAAAACATGTGAGAAAATGCGCCTTGATTCTTTCTTTGTTCTGTAAATATACCGGTCTTGCTTTGAAATCTGTTTTCATGATTCTGAAGCATTCCTCTATCTGCCATCTTCTTTCTGAAACCTTGATGATCTCATTTACATTGTCATCTTCAAGATTTGTAGTAATGGCATAAAATCCATCATACATCTCTTCTTCATGAATTTTTTCGTGATTTAATGCAAAATATTCTTCTATGATTTCACCGTTTTTGTCAGTTGTATGTTTTTCAATAAATCTTGCAGGATCATTTGGATTCTTTCTGTTCTTTTTCAATTTTCCTTTTTTATTTATCATCCTGCTTGCGCGTTCGATCTGCCTGTTTCTTATTTTCTTTTGATAGCTTGCATATTTAGGTGAATATGTAATGATAAGTCTTTCCTCTAAAGGACTTTCCAAGGGCATTTCCTTATAGAATATCCTGTTTTGGTTTTTCTCGTCGCTGAAATCGATCTCATCAATATTGATCCTATGACTGTTTTCAACACCGATTTCATAGAAACCGCTATGTTTTAATGCAACTTCCCTGTCATCCTTTTTGAGTTTCTTCAGTGACTGAGTGATGATATATGCTCTATCCTGTATGCTGTTGAATTTCTTGTTGGTTTTAGAGGCAAGACCGGCATCACTGCAGTAAATGAATTTTGAAAGTTCAAAATCCTTGATAATTCTTTCTTCAAGAGGCTTCAAGGTTGTCTGTTCGTTCCTGTTTCCTTCATATAGATCAAAAGCCAATGGAATACCATCTCCATCCATCATAAGTCCCATACCTACAACTGGATTAGGTCTATTTTCTTTGCTTTTACCATATTTTCTGAAATCATCATCATCTTCAATTTCAAAATAGTAATTAGTGCAGTCATAATATAATGCACCGGTATTTCTTGTTTTTATAAAATGGCTGTTTTTATAGAGTTCAGACTGAATATAGTCAGATTCTTCTGCCAGTACAGACAGAGCCCGATAAACATCGTGAAGCTCATATTTAGTTTTTTCTAACAGAGTCGAAGAAAACTCATAAGAAGAACGCTTGCTTGAAGGACATAGAATCCTTGAATAAATCAGATCAGAAAGAACAGCATTGATATCATAGCTGAACTGGTGCCGGTTTTTTATATTCCTGCAGATATTATCGAGGCGGAGCTGATAATAAATATACTGAAGAAAAAGGTAGCCGCAGTTAAATTTTCTTTGAACGTCCTTATCGATGATTCTGGTAGGGACAAAGGGGATGATAGTATCCTGATTGATGTCATTGTCTTTGACAGTCAGTTCCTTAGCATAATTCTTTGCCCAGGTAATGACTTCATCTCTGGACATGTTTTTTTCAGAACAGAGATCTTCGATCTTACCAAGCTTTTGATAAATTTTAGTAGTACGGGAACCATTATTATAAATATCCCTGATAATATAGATAAATTCATGATTTTTAGATTTGGAAATATTGATACGCATAAAAGACCTCCAAAATATATAAATATTATAACACAAGATACGAAAAAATACGATATAAAATAACAAAAAAGTTGACAAAAAAATAAAGCATCTATCAATGCTTTTTGAATTTTTTTCAATTATGACTGTCAAACTCCCGAGATATTTGTAGATAAAAGTACTAATAGTTTTACTTTATGATAAAAAGATAAATTTTTTAAATGAAAACCGTTTCATTAGTTGCTTTTCTTCAATTTCTGGAATATAATAAGTTCATAAAATGATTCAAGGAGGAATATATAGAATGGCAGTAAAAGTAGCTATTAATGGATTCGGACGTATTGGACGTCTTGCATTCAGACAAATGTTTGGTGCTGAAGGATATGAAGTTGTTGCAATTAACGACTTAACAGATCCAAAAATGTTAGCACACTTATTAAAATATGATTCAGCACAAGGTAGATATGCATTAGCTGATACAGTTGAAGCTGGTGAAGGATCAATCACTGTAGATGGAAAAGAAATTAAAATCTACGCAGAAGCAGATGCTTCTAAATTACCTTGGGGTGAATTAGGTGTAGACGTAGTATTAGAATGTACAGGTTTCTATACTTCTAAAGCTAAATCTCAAGCTCATATCGATGCAGGAGCTAAAAAAGTTGTTATTTCTGCTCCAGCAGGAAATGACTTACCAACAGTTGTATTTGGTGTAAATGAAAACATCTTAACTGCTGATGATACAATCATCTCTGCAGCATCTTGTACAACTAACTGTTTAGCACCTATGGCTAACGCTTTAAATAAATTAGCTCCAATTAAATCAGGTATCATGTTAACAGTACATGCTTACACTGGAGATCAAATGGTATTAGATGGACCTCATAGAAAAGGTGATTTAAGAAGAGCACGTGCTGCTGCAGTTAACATTGTACCTAACTCAACTGGTGCAGCTAAAGCAATCGGATTAGTAATTCCAGAATTAAATGGAAAATTAATCGGTTCAGCACAACGTGTACCTGTTCCTACAGGATCAACTACTATCTTAACTTCAGTTGTTGAAGGTGAAGTAACAGTTGAACAAGTAAATGCAGCTATGAAAGCAGCAACTACTCCATCATTTGGATATACTGAAGAACAATTAGTATCTTCTGATATTATCGGAATTACATATGGTTCTTTATTTGATGCAACTCAAACTATGGTTAAACCATTAGATAACGGAACTACTGAAGTTCAAACAGTTGCTTGGTATGATAATGAAAATTCATACACTTCTAACATGGTTAGAACAATTAAATATTTTGCTGAATTAACTAAATAATTAAGTTAAATATTAGAGGTTGGAGTAAAATCCAACCTTTTTATTATTCTAAATTAAAAGATTGTAAGAATTATTTCTTACAATCTTTTAGATTAAAGTAATGAAGACATAATTGGTGCTACTATTACTGTTATTAGGCCAGCTATAACAATAGATAAACTACTCATCGCACCTTCGATTTCTCCAAATTCAATAGCTTTTGCTGTACCAATTGCATGGGCACCGTTACCTAGCGATAAACCAATTGCAACAGGATGTTTAATTCTAAATAGTTTGAAAATGCTTTTTGCAATAATGGCACCTAGAATACCAGTAACAATTACAACACCAACAGTAATTGTAGAAATACCGCCAATTTTATCAGCTACACCAATTGCAATGGCAGTAGTAATTGATTTAGGTAATAAAGAATAGTAAATAGTAGGATCTGCTTTCATTAATAAACACATAATAAAGATTGAAAACATACCAGCAATAGTACCAGCAAAAATACTAATTAAAATAGCATCTAAATATTTAATTAATATTCGTATTTGTTTATATAATGGTACAGCTAAACAAACTGTAGAAGGTGTTAGTAACATAGTAATGAACTTGGCACCTTGATTATATGTTTCAAAATCAATATCAAAAATAATTAAAATAGTAATTGTAATAATTGCACTAATCAATAATGGATTAAATATTGGATAGGGAAATTTTTTTCTTATTTTTGTTGCAACCCAATATGTTAATAAACTTATTACAATTCCAAAATATACAGTCTCTATAAATACTTTATCCATTTTTATTTTGTTCCTTTCTTTCGATAATTAATTGAGCGATTTTACCTGTTACAACCATTACAATAATAGTACTAACTAAAGTAATTACACTGATAATTAAAATATCTTGTAACAGTGTATCAGCAACATTAATTAAACTAACGGCTGAAGGAACAAATAATAAAGGCATAATAATTATCAGCCAATTAGCAGCATCTTCAATTTGATTTAATTTAATAATTTTTGTAAATAAGCAAATAAGCATAATTATTAAACCATATACACTTGCAGGTATTGGCAAAGGTAATAATATACTTAATAATTCACCCATAAAAGAAATAGTTATAATAATTAAAAATTGATGTATGTATTTCATAATAACCCCCATTCTTTGGAAGATTATATCATTATATTTGATGTATTTGAATAAGTAAATTAAAAAAACACTGATTTTAAAATCAGTGTTAACTAACTCTTCTAATTGTAGAAATTCTAGAATAATAATATGAACCTGGTTCTATTGAAGAAATTTTTACTTTAGCATCTGGATCATTACCATGAGTAGAACTATCTCCACCACCAGCATGAATCATAGAACGACTACCATCACCATTAACAATTACTATTCCAATATGATATGCGGGACTACCAAAGCATACTAAATCACCTGTTTGTGAATTGTTGAAACTAACTGCTGACCATTTCTGTGAATAACTAGCAGCAGTTCCACGACCACCAGAAACACCAGCCTGTTTTAATGACCAATAAACAAGACCAGAACAATCAAAATAGTCAGGACCTGATTTTCCCCACCAATATAATTTACCTAGTTTAGCGTAGGCAGCAGCATAAATTCTTTCACCTAAGTCTCCAACACTTGGAGGAACATTTTCATCACTGCTATCATTATTGTCATTATTGTTGTTACCGTTGTTGCTATTGTTATTTCCACCATTATTAACAGGTGGTGGTGGAGTAGGAGTAGGGGTTTCATATGCGTTTTTATTGAATTCTTCAATAGCAGCATTTAATTCTTCGGTCATTTCTCCATAGTCATAGATTGCATTTTGAGTATATGCAATATCCTTATTTTGTTTTTCTAATAATGCAGTGTATTGAGTTTGCAAAGCTTTTTGTTCGTTTTGTTGACTAACTAAAACAGCTTTGGCATCTTCTAAAGTTTTTTGTTGCTCTTTGACTTGTTCTCTTTGTTCACTAAGTTCTTTAATTAAATCTTGATCATTTTTAGTTAATTCATTAAAGCCTTCAATTCGAGAGAACATATCAGAAAAACTTGATGCACCAAAAATAAAATCAATATATGTATTTTCATTAGTGTATGATTGCATTGCATACATACGGTCTCTTAATATTTGATTATTTTTTTCGATGTTTGCTTGCAAATTATTAATAGTAGTAGTTAAATAATTTATTTCTGCTTCTCTATCACTAATTTGTTGATTAATTGTTTCTAATTCTTTTTGTACACTTTCTAATGTAGCTTTAGTATCACTAGCTGCTTGTTTTTGATTTGCTAGTTGAGAGTTTAAATCTTTATTTTTTTGTTTTAAATATTTATTGAATTGATCACAAGTAGATTTATTGCTTCTAGAGATATTTGATGAAGAGCATAGATTCATATATTTATCTTCATTACCTTCAAAGTCAATAGCTTTTACTTGAATGATACCTGAATATGTTGATAAAAAGATTGTCAATGCTAACAATGACGATATTAGTTTTTTTAATTTCATTTAATCACCTCGATACAAAATAATTATCCTATAAATAAAGTTATAAGTAAATACTAATTATGAAATTTATTATTTAAATAAAAAGATAAGCAAAGTTGCTTATCTAATATAATCTTCTTACATCATACCAATGAGCCTGATAATAAGAACTATTAAGTGAAGCAATTTTTACAACGTCACCAGTTTGTGGAGCATGCACCATATTTCCTCCACCAATATAGATACCTACATGATGGATACCACTGGCACTGCCATTGCTACTAAATAAGATAATATCACCAGCTTGCATACTACTACGTGATACACTAACTCCTTTATTAGCCAATGTTTTTGTACTGTTGCTACCAATGTTTACACCTGATTGATAGAAAGCCCAGTTAACTAGACCAGAACAGTCGAATCTCGATTGGTTTGGATTAGCTATTTCTGACATGCTATGGCAAGCACCGTATACATAAGGGCTACCACGTCTACTTAAAGCCATATTTGCAATTTTATTTCCGATCTCCAAGTCACCTGAAATAACACTGCCATCAGAAACTTCAGATTCTTTAACAGCTGCAGCAAAAGCAGCTAGATTGTCATCGATTTCATCGCTTTGATATTGTGCTTGTAAAGCAGCTTTTTCTTGGGCGATTACTTCAGCATTTTGTTTAATATATAATGCTTGGAATTGTTCTTGTAATGTTTTTTTAGATTCTCGTTGATTTTCAATATTGGCTTTTACGCTTTCTACAGTATCTTTTTGTGATTTGACTTGCTCTTTTTCATCAGCTAATTGCGATACTAGGTCTTTATCATATGCAGTCAATTCATTAATACTTTCAATTCTTGAATACATATCTGAAAAATCAGCAGCTCCAAATATATATTCTATGTATGAATTATCATTCATATATGATTGCATGGAATACATACGATCTTTTAATTCAATTTCTTTTTTTTCAATACTAGCTTCTAAGTTAGAAATAGAAGTTTCTAAATAACTGATCTCAGCTTCCTTTTGTGCAATTTGATCATTTAATGTTGTAATTTCAGCACTAATACTATCAAGACTAGCTTTAGTATCAGATACGATTGATTTTGCACTATTAACTTGATTTGTTAAGTTTTTATTTTTCTTTTTTAAATATGAATTAAATTCTCTACATGTATTTACATTACTATCTGATAAATTAGAAGAAGAACATATTTTCATATACTTGTCTTCTTGTCCTTCAAAGTCTGTTGCTTTGATTGAAGATGGAGAAACAACTAATGTTAATGTTGTACATACCCCAAGGGCAGAAATAAACAGTTTTTTCATTTTATTACCTCCATTATAAGTTATATTAAATTGAAAAATATATCTCGTTAAAACATAACAGAGTGATTATAACACATTTATAAAATAAATAAAAATACTGATGTAAAATTCACACATTTTTTTATAATTAATCATATATTTATATGGGAGGAAAAATAATGTTACGAAGAGATGTGTTAACAAATGGAATTGATGTTTCGCAATATCAAGGTTTGATTAATTGGGAAGTTGTTAAAAATCATATTGACTTTGCCATTATTCGATGTGGATATGGTCAGGATATAATTGGACAAGATGATGAATTATTTAAACGTAATGCTGATGAGTGTACTAGGTTAAATATTCCTTTTGGAGTATATTTATATTCATATGCTAAAAATGTTGAAGATGCCAGAGGTGAAGCTCGTCATGTTATGAGATTAGTTAAAGATTATAAAATGGCATATCCAGTATATTATGATTTAGAAGACGAAAATACAACTGGAAGACAATCAAATGAGGTAATTGCAAATATCGCAAAGGCATTTGCTGACGAATTAGAAGCAAATGGCTATTTTGTAGGAATGTATGCATCTTTATATTGGTGGAAGACAAAATTGACTAGTGAAATTTTTGATAAATATACTCGCTGGGTCGCTAATTATGCCGCAGAATTGAATTTTGATAAGGATTATGATATGTGGCAATATTCTTCTACCGGTTGGGTTGAAGGAATATCAACGATAGTTGATTTGAATTATTGTTATAAAGATTTTCCAAAAATTATTAGTGAAGCTGGAAAAAATAACTTTAATAAAAATATTCCGGTAGAAAGATATAAAGTAGGAGATAATGTAAGGTTTAATTATGTTTTTTTAACAAGCGAGTCAACGAATCCTTTAAGACCGTATCGAAATGTTGGAAGAATTACTAAGGTTGTAAAAAATGCTCGAAATCCTTATTTGATTGGTGAAGATCAAGGATGGGTAAATGATCAGGTAATTGAAGGGAAAATAAATTATTTATCGAATCCTGATTATGTAGGTGATAGTTTTGTTAATGCACTAAAACAAATTGGAGAAGATATTAGTTTTGAAAATAGAAGTAGGATAGCAAGATTGAATGGTATAAATAATTATGTTGGTAGTGCAACACAAAATCTAGAATTGTTGCAATTATTAAAAGATGGAAGATTAATTAGTTAGTTTATCTAACTAATTTAGTCTCCCATTTTTTAAGTAGTGTTATATGTTTTTTGTTGTCGTAGATAATTTGATTTAAAATAGAAATAATTTTTGGATCATCAATTATATTGACTTGATATAATAATTTGTTGATCATTTTATATTCCATTTCTAATGCGTTAATAATAATATTTGTAATTTGACGACTATAATTTAAATAAGATGGAGACCAATAACAACATTGATCATTTAAACAAGTCCACCATCTAGGATTCATATTTAAAGTTAAAGCCAAGGTCATTAAAATATTTAAATGTTTCATTTCATCTTTAGCCATGTCTAAAAAAAGTGTTTTTAATTCACGAAAACTATCATCAATAATAATATAGTTATACATATATTGACTAATAGTAGACACTTTTGAATCCATACCACCGACATTATCTAAAATCATTAATCCGTATTCTTCCACATATTTACCTCCTTAAACATATTTAAAAATATGCTTAATTATTAAAAATATGCATAGAATAAATAACTATCTTAAATTAAAAAACTTTTTCATAAGCACGACGGGTACTTTTGTTTTCAAGATAAATTGTACCACAATATGTAAAACCATATTTAATTAAAAAACGTTGCATCGATAAATTATCATCATGAGTATCAATACGAATACTATGGATATCTGGATGAAGTTTCAACGCTTCATCGATAATAATCTTAGCTAGTCCTTTACCTTTTTGATCATTACGTATGGCAATTCTATGAATGACCATATATTTATCATTTTGTAACCAGTTACCCTCGATATAATTATAGGTAGGTTCAATATTACTTGAAATCATTGTAGTTGCAAGAATTTTACCGTTATTTTCTAGTACATATGCTTCATTTTGATTAATATCATTAATAATTGAATCTTCATTGGGATAACCATCTTGCCATTGATCGATTCCTTCGTTTTTAAAATATAGTTTTGCCTGATTGATTATTTCAATAACTTCAGGTAAGTCATTAATTGTTGTAGGTCTTAATTTCATTTGATCACATCCTTGGCTATAAATATAGCATATTATAGGTGGTAAAGAAAAGAATTATTTGCTGATATAAAAAATAATGTCGATTATATAGTAAAAGAGTTTTTATTTGAGTATAATATATTTGGGTGAAGAAAATGATTGATTTAAAAAAAGCACAACAAGTATTTAATCACTATGTTCATAAATATAATATAAATGATGATAAAGTTGCATTGAAGATAAGCCATACTTATCGTGTTATGCAACGTTGTCAAGAAATAGCAGAAAGTTTAAAATTAGAACAAGAAGATATTGAACTAGCGGGATTGATAGGCTTACTTCATGATATTGGTAGATTTGAACAATTACGAAGATATGATAGTTTTATTGATAATAAAACAGTTGATCATGCTGCTTTGGGAATTGAGATATTATTTAATGATGGTTTAATTGAGTTATTTGATATTGATAAGCAATATTATTCATTAATTAAAACAGCAGTATTTAATCATAATAAATATGAAATTGAACCGGATTTAGATAATCATACATATCTTCATTGTCAAATTATTCGAGATGGGGATAAGATTGATATTTTTAATACAGGATTATTAGAATCGTTTGAAGCATTTTTGGATGTTAGTCAAAATGTTTTGGAAAATGATATGATTAGTGATGATATTTTTGAAACATTTATGCAACAGCAAACTATTTTGAGTATTAATCGAAAGACTGATTTGGATCGTTGGGTATCTTTTTTAGCTCTAGTTTTTGGATTGAATTTTACGTATAGTTTTGAATATGTAAGTAAATATAGTTTTCTTGAAAAGTTAATTAGAAGATTGGATTATAAAAATCTTGATAGTAAAATGAAAATGGAACAAATTGAAAGTTGTTGTAAATATTTTTTAAAAGATAAAGTAGAAAGTATTTAATTTAGGTAGTTTAGTGTAATAAGTGTTAATATTATGTTTTTTAGATAAGTAATTTGTTTTTTGAAGGAAGATAATAATATAAAATATTGTAAAAAATATGATTGTGTAATAAAAAAATTTTAATAAAATGATTGATTTTATTAGTGTTTCAGGCATTTTTTTATATTTTGACAAAAATTTTGAACATCAAACTATTTACAAATATTTTGATTTTGTTATAATGTACGCGTAATATACACGAGGAGGATATAAACGTGAACGCAGAATTTGAAAAAGTAAAAGAAATAATTGTAGATTCTTTAAGTTGCGATGAAGATGCAGTAACTTTAGAAGCTAATTTAAAAGAAGATTTAGAAGCTGATTCATTAGATGCAGTTGAATTAATTATGGCTGTTGAAGAAGAATTCGATATCGAAATTCCTGATGAAAAAGCTGCTGAAATCAAAACAGTACAAGATATCGTAGATTATATTAAAGCTAATGCTTAATTTTATTACCCAGTTTAACTGGGTAATAATTTTACAAAAAAATATTTTGATGTTCAAACTATGAACATTTATTTTTTAATGAAATTTACTTTGATACTCAAAACAAAGGAGAAAGTTATGAAAATTGATTTAGTAAAACAACTTATCAGTGAATTTGAAAATTCAGAAGTTTTTAAAATGAAAGTGGAAATGGAAGATGTTAAATTGGAATTAGAAAAAGCACCTGTAGCACCTGTTAATGTAGTTAGTGCACCAGTTGCAACTCCAGTGGTACAAGCCCCTGTTAACCAAGCAGCACCTGTTGAAGCTAAAGAAGAACCAGTGGTATCAGGAACACCAGTTAAATCACCGATTGTAGGGGTGTTTTATGCAGCTAGTTCACCAACAGCTAAACCATATGTTGAAGTAGGTAGTAAAGTAAAAGCAGGACAAGTGTTATGTATTGTTGAAGCGATGAAAGTAATGAATGAAATTAAAGCACCGATTGATGGTACAGTAACAGCAATTATGGCAAATACTGAAGATTTGGTAGAATATGATCAAGTATTAATGATTATTGAAGGGTAGTAAGTATGTTTAAACGAATTTTAATTGCCAACCGTGGCGAAATCGCGGTAAGAATTATTCGAACTTGTCAGGAGTTAGGAATTGAAGCTGTAGCTATTTATTCTAATGTTGATAGTACTTCGTTACATGTACAATTAGCAGATCATGCAGTTTGTATTGGTTCAGCTAAAGCAACAGATAGTTACTTGAATATGAAAAATATATTAAGTGCAGCTACTGCTCTTGGATGTGATGCTATTCATCCAGGTTTTGGTTTTTTATCTGAAAATTCAACATTTGCTCGATTGGTTGAAGAATGTGGAATGACTTTTATTGGACCAAGTGGTGATATTATAGATATGATGGGGAATAAAAGTATGGCACGTCAAAAGATGATTGAAGCTAATGTTCCGGTAGTTCCTGGAAGTGATGGAAGTGTTAATACTTTAGAAGATGCTAGAAAAGTAGCTAAGGAAATTGGTTTTCCAGTTTTAATTAAAGCTTCAGCTGGAGGTGGCGGACGTGGAATGCGTAAGGCTTTTAGTGAAGATGAATTTGATGATGCATATTTAACAGCTAAGGCAGAAGCTAAAGCATGTTTTGGAGATGATGATATGTATATTGAAAAATTGATTTTGAACCCAAAGCATATTGAATTCCAAATTTTAGCTGATAATTATGGCAATGTTATTCATTTAGGAGAACGTGATTGTTCAATTCAACGTCGTAATCAAAAAATGATTGAAGAAGCACCAAGTAAAGCCTTAACACCTTTATTAAGACAAAAAATGGG
Organism: Thomasclavelia spiroformis DSM 1552; assembly: GCF_025149465.1. Taxonomy (NCBI): domain Bacteria; kingdom Bacillati; phylum Bacillota; class Erysipelotrichia; order Erysipelotrichales; family Coprobacillaceae; genus Thomasclavelia; species Thomasclavelia spiroformis. The sequence continues at coordinate 295,665 of NZ_CP102275.1, forward strand.
AGAAGATGCTATTAAAGCAGCTAAAGGTGCTGGATATCGAAATGCAGGAACGATTGAGTATGTTCTAGATCAAGATGGCAATTATTATTTCATTGAGATGAATACGCGTATTCAAGTAGAACATCCAATTACTGAAATGATAACTGGCGTAGATTTAATCAAGGAACAAATTAGAATAGCTGCTAATCAAAAATTAACTTATAAACAAAGTGATATTCATTTAAATGGTCATGCTATTGAATGTCGTATTAATGCTGAAAACCCTAAAGAGGGATTTAGACCTTGTCCAGGGACAGTAAATAGTTTACATTTACCTGGAGGACTAGGGGTTAGAATTGACACAGCATTGTATCAAGGGTATAAAGTATCATCTCATTATGATTCAATGATTGCAAAAGTTATTGTTCATGGATCAAATCGTTTAGAAGCGATTCGAAGAATGCGTCGAGTTTTAGCTGAATTGGTGATTGATGGAATAGATACTAATCAAGAATTACAATATTTAATTTTACATACGGGAGAGTATGTAAAAGGAAACTTTGATACAAGTTTTATTGAAAATAACTTAGATAAGTTGGTGGGATAATAAATGGAAGAATTATTTAAAGAGCGAAAAGAGAAATTAAATTTATTTAAGTCATTTCGTAATAAACTACAGGATAAAAAAAGAATTGATGTACCAGATGGTTTGTATACTAAATGTGATACATGTGGAGAATCAATTTTAAGTGAAGATCTTAAAGAAAATTATTATGTTTGTCCAGCTTGTGGGGCTCATTTAAAAATGAGAGCTTATACGCGTTTAAATCTTTTATATGATGGGGGAAAATATAAAGAATTATACCAATATATAAAATCTAATGATCCCTTGATGTTTCCTGGCTATAAAGATAAATTAGCTAAATTAAAACAAACAACTGGTCTTGACGAAGCAGTTGTTTGTGCTACAGGAAAAATTGATGGAAGAAAAGTAGTCGTTTGTGTTATGGATGCACGCTTTTTAGTAGGAAGTATGTCTGGAGCAGTTGGTGAAAAAATAACTAGAGCAATTGAACATGCAACAAAAAGAAAAACGCCACTGATTATTTTTACTACTTCTGGAGGAGCGAGAATGCAAGAGGGGATTATTTCTTTGATGCAAATGGCAAAAACTAGTGCAGCATTAGCAAGACATAATGATGCAGGATTATTGTATATATCTTATATTACTAATCCAACATATGGAGGAGTAACTGCTTCATTTGCAATGCTTGGTGATATTATTATTGGTGAACCTGATGCTTTAATTGGTTTTGCAGGACCGCGAGTAATTGAATCAACAATAAAACAGAAATTACCAGATGGTTTTCAAAAAACAGAATTTATGCAAGATCAAGGGTTTATTGATATGATTGTAGAACGTAAAGATATGCGAAATACAATTATTAAATTATTAAAAATGCATAGCCGGGGGGTTCAATAATGTCACTTCAGGAAAAAGAGATTAAAATTAAAGAAATTGAATTGGAATTGTTAAAGTTAAAAGATGATCAAGAAATTGATCATACTTTACAGATTCAAGATTTAGAAAATACAAAAGCTAAACTTGAAGCGGAGGCTTATCGAAATATAAGTGCTTATGATCGTGTTTATTTAGCACGTAAAGCTGATCGACCAAATGTTTATGAATATATTGAAAATCTTTTTGATGATTTTATTGAATTACATGGTGATCGTCTATATAAAGATGATGGTTCAATTGTTGGTGGATTAGCAATGTTTAATAATATTCCATGTACTGTAATTGGTCATCTTAAAGGTAGAACTTTGGAAGAAAATTTAAAATGTAATTTTGGAATGTCGTCACCAGAGGGTTATCGTAAAGCAATGAGATTGATGAAACAAGCAGAGAAATTTAATCGCCCAATTATTACTTTTGTAGATACGCCAGGGGCTTATCCTGGACTTAAGGCTGAAAAACATGGAATTGGAGAAGCAATAGCCCGTAATTTAATGGAAATGTCGAAGCTAACAGTACCAATTATTGTTATTGTAATTGGTGAAGGTGGTAGCGGTGGAGCTTTAGCATTAAGTATTGGTGATCGTATGGTAATGCTTGAAAATAGTGTTTATTCGGTTTTATCACCAGAAGGTTTTGCTTCGATTTTATGGAAAGATAAAAATGGTAGTCGAGTTAGTGAAGCAGCTGAATTAATGAAAATGACTTCTGCTGATTTATATGAGATGAAAATTATCGATAAGATTATTAAAGAACCCCGCGGTGGAATTACTAAAAATCGTGAATATGTATATAAACGCTTAAGAATATATATTCGTGATAGTCTAGAGGAATTAATGAAATTATCTAAAACTTCTTTAATAACTAAACGATATAATAAATTTAGAGAAATGGGTCGAATTACTAATGACTAATCGCGATATTTTAAATCGAGAATTAATTAATCATTTGTTTGTAAGATTATTTAATCAAATATTAGATATTGAAGGACGCTATATGTCAGGTAAGGGTATAGAGGATTTAAGTTTATCAGAATTACACATAATTGATGTAATTAGTTCTTTACCGAATCCTGCAATGTCTAATATTGCTTCAAAAGCAACATTAACAAATGGAACTATTACAACAGCAATAAAAAAATTGGAAGTTAAAGGCTATGTAAAGCGTCGTAAAGATGATCTTGACCGACGAATTATTAGAGTTGAATTAACGACTAAAGGTAATCGTGCTTGTAAAGTTCACAGAGAATTTCATGAAGAAATGGTTAATAAAGTTTGTGAAGATAGTCATGTTCTTGATGATGAATTATTGATAAAATCTTTACAGCAATTGGTTTATTTCTTTGAAGACGTCAAAGAAAAATATTAGGAGATTATATGAATGGGTTAAAAGTGTTGTCAACTGGATATTATGCACCACAAAAAGTTCTTGATAATTTTGACCTAGAGCAAATGGTTGAAACATCAGATGAGTGGATTGTTTCTAGGACAGGAATAAAGAAAAGACATATTGTAGAAAATGAAAGCTGTATGGATTTAGGGTATCAGGCAGCTTTAAAGGCAATTGAAAAAATTGATAAAAATAAAATTGGTTTAATTATTTGTGCAACAATGACACCTGATTATTTTACCCCTAGTATGGCTTGTTTAATTCAAGAACGTTTAGGGTTAAATGAACAAGAAGTAATGTGTTTTGATTTGAATGCAGCTTGTAGTGGATTTGTTTATGCATTGACTGTTGCACATTCATTATTACAAAGTTTGGATGATAAATATGCTTTAATAATTGGTAGTGAAGAAATTTCAAAAATTATTGATTTTACAGACCGTAATACATGTGTATTATTTGGCGATGGAGCAGGAGCGATTGTTGTTTCTAAAGGAACCGGAATATTTGCTAGTTACTGCAATTCATCAGGTAATTTAGAGGCATTAAAAGCTCCAGCAATTAATAAAAATGAAAATAATCATTATCTTACAATGGCTGGTCAAGATGTTTTCAAATTTGCTGTTAAAGTAATTCCTGAAAGCATTGATGCTGTTTTAGAAAAAACTTCACTAACGCTTGATGATATTAAATATGTAGTTTGTCATCAGGCAAATTATCGAATTATTAGAAATGTTTATAAAAAAATGAAATCCACTGAAGAAAAGTTTTATATGAATTTACAAGAATATGGAAATACATCTGCAGCAAGTATTCCACTTGCATTAGGTGAAATGAATGAAAAAGGAATGTTGAATCCTGGAGATAAAATTATTTGTGTCGGTTTTGGTGGCGGTTTAACTTGGGGTGCAACATTGATAGAATGGAGTTAAAAAATGAAATTAAATGAAATATTAAATATTAAATATCCTTTAATTCAAGGAGGAATGGCAAATATCGCAACTGGTGAATTTGCTGCTAGTGTATCAAATGCTGGGGCTTTAGGTTTAATTGGAGCTGGTGGTATGGATACAGCTACTTTAAAAAAGAATATTGAAATTTGTCGTAGTTTAACTGATAAACCATTTGGTGTAAATATTATGTTAATTAATCCTTGTGCTGATGAAATGGCTCAATTAGTAATTGATGAAAAAGTTCCAATTGTAACAACTGGAGCTGGAAATCCTGGTAAATATATTGAAGCATGGAAAGCAGCTGGAATTAAAGTTTTACCTGTAGTACCAAGTGTTACATTGGCTAAACGTTTAGAAAAATATAATGTTGATGCAATTATTGTTGAAGGTACAGAAGCAGGAGGACATATTGGAGAATTAACAACAATGTCTTTAGTTCCTCAAGTTGTTGAGGCTGTAAATGTTCCGGTTGTTGCTGCTGGAGGAATTGCTAGTGGTAAACAATTATTAGCAGCTTATGCTCTTGGTGCATGTGGGGTACAAGTAGGAACATGCTTACTTGCAAGTGAAGAATGTCCAATTCATGATAATTATAAACAAGCAATTATCAAAGCTAAAGATACAAGTACAACTGTAACAGGAAGAATTGCAGGGACACCAGTTAGAATTATTAAAAACAAGATGGCCAAAGAATATATCAAGCGTGAAAAAGAGGGTGCTGATATGATGGAACTTGAAAAATATACTCTAGGTTCTTTAAAAAGAGCAGTTCTTGAAGGTGATATAGATACTGGTTCATTAATGGCAGGACAAGTTGCCGGAATGGTAAATGAAATTAAACCAGTAGCGACAATAATTAAAGAGTTATTTGATGATTGTAATCAAGAGTTTAAAAGACTAGAAAGTGAGTTTTAAATATGAAAAGCGTAAAAATTGGTGAAATGACTCTAGAAGTACCGATAATTCAAGGTGGTATGGGTGTAGGTATTTCACTTGGAAATTTAGCAGGAAATGTTGCTTTAAATGGAGGAATGGGAGTTATTTCTACGGCTCAACCTGGATATCGAGCTGCAGATTTTGAAAAAAATACTGTAGAAGCTAATCGCCGAGAATTAGCTAATGAAATTCAAAAAGCAAAGGAGATTGCAAAAGGTAAAGGAATAGTTGCAATTAATGCAATGGTTGCTCTTACTGATTATGCAGGAATGGTGGAAGTTGCAGTAAAAAATAAAATTGATGCAATTATTTCAGGGGCTGGATTACCGTTGAATTTACCAGGATTAGTAAAAGATACTAAAATTAAGTTAGCACCAATTGTTTCAAGTGGAAAAGCAGCTAAATTGATTTGTAAAACATGGGATCGTAAGTTTAAGGTGATACCTGACTTTATTGTTATTGAAGGTAGTGAAGCAGGTGGTCATTTAGGTTTTCATAAAGAAGATGTTTTGAATAAAACAACAGCTAAATTGGCTGATATTTTTAAAGAAGTAAAAGAAACGATTCAACCTTTTATTGAAAAATATCAAAAAGAAATACCGATTTTTGTTGCAGGTGGTATTTATGATAGTAAAGATATTCAAGAGTATTTAGATTTAGGTGTAGATGGGGTACAAATGGCAACACGCTTTATTTGTACTAAAGAATGTGATGCAAGTGATAAATATAAACAGGCATTTATCGATGCTAAAAAAGAGGATATTGAAATTGTTAAGTCTCCAGTAGGAATGCCAGGTAGAGCAATTATGACTAAACTTACTGAAAAATTAAAAGCTGGTGAGCGAATTCCGGTAAAAAGATGTTATAATTGTTTAGTACCATGTGATATTAAAACTACTCCTTATTGTATAAGTGATGCTTTAATTAATGCTGTAAAGGGTAATCTTGATGAAGGATTAGTTTTTAGTGGTAGTAACGGATATCATAATGATAAAATTGTATCAGTAAAAGAATTAATGGATGAATTGAAAGAGGGACTTAAATAATGAGTAAAATAGGATTTGTTTATGCTGGTCAAGGTAGCCAAGTAGTTGGAATGGGTAAATCATTTTATGATAATTATCAAATAGCTAAAGATGTATTTGATAATATTGATTTAGATATTGATGTAAAAAAAATATGTTTTGAAGGTCCAATTGAAGAATTATCAAAAACTAGTAATACACAACCATGTATGGTTACTGTTGCGATAATTGCTACAAGATTATTGAAGGAAAATGGAATTGTACCTGATTATGTTGCAGGATTGAGTTTAGGTGAATATTCAGCATTAAATGCTGCTGGTGTATTAACTGATAACGATGCAATTGATTTAGTTCGTTTCCGTGGTCAAGCTATGGAAAGAGCTGCAGCAGGAATAGAAAGTAAGATGTTTGCAATTATTGGTTTAGATCGTGAATTGTTAAATGAAGCGGTTAATGAAGCTAAAGATTTAGGTTTTGTTGCGATTGCTAATTATAATTGTCCTGGCCAATTAGTTATTGCCGGAGAAGTAGATGCCGTAACTAAAGCTAGTGAGTTAGCATTGGAAAAAGGAGCATGTCGTGCAATTCCTTTGAATACTAGTGGACCATTCCATACTGAATTATTAGCTCCAGCAAGTAAAGAACTTAAAGAAAAGTTTACTACTGTAACTTTTAATGAAATGCAAATACCAGTTGTATTTAATAGTTCTGCAAAAGAATTAGAGCCTGGCACTAGTATTGCAAAGATGTTAGAAAAACAAGTTATGTCATCAGTTTATTTTGAAGATAGTATCCGTTATATGATTTCTAAAGGGGTGGATACAATTATTGAAATTGGTCCGGGAAAAGTATTAAGTGGATTTATTAGAAAAATAGATAAGAGTATTAAAACATATCAAGTTGAAGATCAAGCATCATTAGAAAAAACATTAATGGGGTTAAAAGGAGAATAACATGAGATTAAAAGATAAAGTGGTTTTAGTAACAGGTGGAGCCCAAGGGATTGGTAAAGAAATCTGTTTAACATGTGCTCGAGAGGGAGCTAAGATAGTTGTTAATTATGTTGATTTTGGTGATAATGAAGCAATTGCTAAAGCAACAAAAGCTGAATTAGAAAGTTTAGGAGCAACTGTTATGTTGGTACAAGCTAATGTTGCTTCATTTGAAGAAACTGAAAAAATGTTTAAAGATGTTGTAAAAGAATTTGGAAGAGTTGATGTTTTAGTTAATAATGCTGGTATTACTAAAGATGGATTATTAATGAGAATGAAAGAAAATGATTTTGATGCTGTTATTGATGTTAATTTAAAAGGTACATGGAATTGTATGAAACATGCTACTAAAATCATGATGAAACAACGTTATGGAAGAATTATTTCAATGTCTTCTGTAGTTGGAGTAATGGGAAATGCAGGTCAAGTAAATTATTCTGCTAGTAAGGCTGGAATTATTGGGATGACAATGTCTTTAGCACGTGAAGTTGGAAGTCGTGGAATTACTGTTAATGCTATTGCTCCTGGTTTTATTAAAACAGCGATGACTGATGTTTTACCAGATGATATTAAAGATAGCATGGCTAAACAAATTCCATTAGGTGTTTTTGGTGAAGTTAGCGATATTGCTAATACTGTAGTTTTCTTAGCTAGTGATGATGCAAAATATATTACTGGTCAAACTATTCATGTTGATGGTGGAATGGCGATGTAAGGAGAGATATGATGGAAAGAAGAAGAGTTGTAGTTACTGGATTAGGAGCAATTAATGCAATTGGTCATAATGTAGAAGAAACTTGGAAAAGTATTAAAGATGGTGTTTGCGGAATTGCTGAAATAACTAATTATGATAAAGAATTAACAAGAGTTAAAATTGCAGGTGAAGTTAAAGATTTTAATCCAGCAGATTATTTAGATAAAAAAGCAATTCGTAAAATGGATCGATTCACTCAATTTGGTGTAATTGCTGCAAAAGAAGCTTTTAAAGATTCTGGATTAAAAATAGAAGATATTAATGCAGATCGTTTTGGAGTAGTAGTTTCTAGTGGAATTGGTGGTCTTGCTACAATTGAAAAAGATCATAGCAAAGGATTAGAAAAAGGATATGATCGTGTATCACCTTTCTTTGTGCCAATGGCAATTACTAACTTAGCGGCTGGAAATATTGCAATCGAACTTGGTGCTAAAGGAATTTGTACTTGTCCAGTTACAGCATGTGCTGGAGGAACAAATGCAATTGGTGATGCTTTTAGAAATATTCGTGATGGATATCAAGATATTATTGTTGCTGGTGGAGCTGAAGCTAGTATTACACCACTTGGAATTGGTGGTTTCTCTTCAATGAAAGCTCTTTGTGATAACAATGATCCAAATCATGCATCAATTCCTTTTGATGCAAATCGCAGTGGTTTTGTTATGGGTGAAGGTGCTGGAATAATTGTTCTTGAAGAATTAGAACATGCAAAAGCAAGAGGTGCTCATATTTACTGTGAAATGATTGGTTATGGAGTTAGTTGTGATGCCCATCATATTACTGCTCCTTTAGAAGATGGTTCAGGTGGTGCTAAGGCAATGATCAACGCTTTAGAAGATGCAAATATTAAACCTGAAGATGTAACTTATATTAATGCTCATGGTACAAGTACACCATTAAATGATAAAGGTGAAACTATGGCAATTAAAACTGCATTAAAAGATGCAGCCAATAGCGTTGCTGTTTCTTCAACTAAAGGAAATACAGGACATTGTTTAGGTGCGGCAGGAGGAATTGAAGGAGTTATTTGTGTTAAAGCAATTGAAGAAGGATTTATCCCTCCAACAATTAATTACACAACACCTGATCCACTTTGCGATTTAGATATTGTACCTAATAAAGGAAGAAAACAAGAAGTAAATGTAGCTATGTCAAATTCATTGGGGTTTGGTGGACATAATGCTACAATTGTATTTAAGAAATATGGAGAATAGAAGATGGAATTAAATAGTAATCAAATTCAAGAAATCAATCCACATCGTTATCCATTTGCCTTAGTTGACCGTATTACTGATTATCAGCCAGGTCAATGGGCAAAAGGAATCAAATGTGTTAGTGTAAATGAAATGCACTTTTGTGGACATTTTCCACAACATCATGTTATGCCTGGGGTTTTGATTGTTGAGGCATTGGCACAAGTTGGTTGTATTGCAATTCTTTCTAAAGAAGAAAATAAAGGTAAAATTGCTTTCTTTGGGGGAATTAATAAATGTAAATTTAAAGGGCAAGTTGTACCAGGTGATGTATTAGAAATGGAATGTGTTTTAACTAAACAAAAAGGACCAATTGGAATTGGTGATGCAATAGCAAAAGTAAATGGTAAAGTTGTTTGTAAAGCTGAATTAACTTTTGCAGTTCAATAAAATAAAACTACCGATAATTAATGTGAAATACATTATATCGGTAGTTTTTATTTTAGAAATATTATTTAGTTAGTGGTAATAGTTATTATCTTTTTTTAAAATAGTTTAAGATCTTTGAGAAATTTTCACAAAAAATATAGTTTTCACTTTTTATCCATGAAGGATAATTATCGTAATTATTATCAACTACAAAATAACCATACATACTGTTCATACAAATCCCTCCTAAATGTCTTATTTTTAATACAATATTATTATATAACATTGTTTTAATAATAAAATAGACAAATATTATAAAAAAATAAAGTTTATTTGTGCATTATGCACAAATAATGATAAAATATTAATAGGAGGTGTACTATATGGGATTTACATTAGCGGATGCTTTAAACCAAAGTCAAGAACAGTATCATTTAAAATTATTAGCGGGGCAAGAAGGATGTAGTAATACAATTAGTTGGGTACATATGATTGAAGATACAACAATAATTCAACAGCTATGGGGTAAAGAATTAGTTGTAACGACTGGTCATGGATTTCAAAGTGAAGAGGAACTTTTTATGCTTATTAAATGTTTAATAAAGTATAATAGTGTTGGTTTGATTATAAATATCGGCAAGTATATATTTGAAATACCATTGCCGATTATTGATTATTGTAATGAGCAAGAGTTTCCTCTTTTAACAATACCATGGGAAGTTCATCTTGCCGATTTGATTAAAGATTTTTGTATGCGTTGTTTATATTCTGAAAAAGAAGACCGAGAACTATCTAAACTTTTTCAAGAAATTTTGACTAATAACCAGATAATTGAAGAGGCAAGATCTCAATTAATGAGTGCGTTTGATGTTGATGGTGATTTTCAAGTCGTTTTAATTAAGGTAGAAGGATCGGATAATTTTAATGCTATTGAAAGAAGAAAAATAGCTTTTCAAATAGAATTATGTTTTGAGAAAATTGATAGTTCGTATGCTTTTTTTTGGTATGATGAATACTTTGTTTTGATAGTTAATAATCTTAAGGAAGATGAATTAAAAGTGATAATTAATAAAATGCATAAACGGTCTAAAAAGCGAATTGATGATAAAAGAGTATATTTGGGAATAGGTAGTCAAATGAAAGATCTTGGACAGGTTTATTTAAGTTATAAACGTGCTAAGGCAGCGGTTTTAATGGCAATGCAATTTAAGTTACCAATAGTGTTTTTTGAGGATATGGGAGTGTATCAGATTCTTTTTTCAATTGAAGATAAACAAATATTAATTGAAATGTATCATCGATTATTGCAACCATTAATAGATTATGATCAAAAACATCATGGAGAATTGGAGAAAACATTATTTTATTATTTAATTTATGGGGAAAGTCAACTAACAATGGCTAAAAATTTATATATGCATCGAAATACTATTAATTATCGAATGAATAAAATAAAGGAATTATTGAATTGCCAATTAGATACTTTTGAAGAAAAGGTGCCATATATTTTATCATATTATATTAAAAAAGTTTTGGAAGAAAAAAAATAAAAACAGCTTAGGCTGTTTTTATTAATCAAAAGTTACATATTGATTTTTTAATGGAGGGACTACTTTTAACTGTTCAACTGTTAAAATAGGAATATCTTTTTGATATTCTTGATCATAACTAGTAGATATTTTTCCTTCAACAACAATCCATTCTTCAGGAATAAGTTTACTTGCAAGAGGACTAATACAAACCATCCCAATTAATGATGTATCTTCTTCACAGCAAACTAAAGCTTGTCGACCTAAAATAAAACCATTTTCGATTAAACGATCCAAACCAATAAATTTACCTTTCAATTTAACTGTTTTATTTACATATTTATCTGGATGATCCATAGCATCCATGCAGAAAATACCAAAATTATGGTCTTCTATTTCTAAATAATCTTTATTAACATCAAATGGTAAATCATCAATAATATTGGTTGTATCAATGGTACCATTTTCAAATTCATAAATAATTTGAGTGTTGCTGTTAATTGCTTTAACATTATTTCTAAGCATTGATTTTTTAATACTTTTATCATAACGATTAAAAATAACTAGGTCACTAAATACAATTTGACCATATACTAAAGAACGCATATTATTTAAATACATACTAAAAGTATTTGCATTAATAGTAGTCAATACTTGTACAACATTCCAATTCTCTGGAATTTTTTCTTTTACAAAAACATTTAAATCCATCATTCCATTTGCTTCAATGATGATTTGAGTAGGACGATATTTTAATTCTAATTGCTTTAATTGTAAAGTGGTAAATTTTTCATAGTCTAATATTTCTAAGGCAGTATTTGACTTTTTTAAATATGTTTCGTTGTATGAAACTTCACCTTCTTCAAAGCTAATCAATAAAGTATCTTCACCACTATAGAAATCAGGATTCATTAAAGTATCATTGATAAATGAAGTTTTTCCACTATCAAGAAATCCAGCAAAAATATAAACACGTGTTTCCATTAATTTACCTCATCAAATAAAACTGATAATTTATCATCATTTAAATTTTCACCAATAACACAAATTCTTCCAGTAAAATCAGCTTGTCCTGTGCGAATTTGATATTCACCTGGAACTAAATCAAAATATAACCACTTACCCTCACTACTATCAACATATCCCTTAGCTCTTAATATATTACCATATTCACTATGTTCACTTAGTTTTTTTAAAATAGCTTCAAGTTGTATTTTTGAGTATTTTTTAGGTGTTTGAATGCCCCAGCTAGTAAATACTTCATCGGCATGGTGATCATGATCTTGGTGATGTTCATGATGGCAACATTCATGGTGCTCGTGATGATCGTGATGACAACATTCATGATCTTCATTTACTTGTTTCAATAAATCACTTTGAAGAGTGGTATTACTAAAGGCATTAGTGATTGCTTGTTTAGTTAGTTGAAGCCAAGGAGTAGTGATAATATTTACATGATCATTATATTTTTTTATGATTTTGATGCATTCATCTAATTGGAAATCACTAATATCTTGAGTTCTGCTTAAAATAATCAATGAAGCATATTTAATTTGATTATTAAAGAATTCTCCAAAATTTTTAGTATATAAACGACATTTTTTAGCATCAATTACAGTTATATAATTATCTAAAACTAATTTATCACTAGAAATATTATTAACTGCTTTGATTACATCAGATAATTTACCTACTCCTGAAGGTTCAATAATAATTCGATCAGGATGATATGTTTCTAAAACCTCTTTTAATGATACCTCAAAATCACCAACCAAGCTACAACAAATACATCCAGAATTGATTTCAGTTACTTCTATGCCGCTATTATTCATAAATGTACCATCAATACCGATTTCTCCAAATTCATTTTCAATCAATACAATTTGTTCATCTTGGTATACTTCCTTAATTAATTTTTTTATAAACGTTGTTTTACCGGCACCAAGAAAGCCAGATATAATATCAACTTTACTCATTAAACTCATCTCCTATCTAAAACATTATAGCACTATGTTTTTTTTGGTACAAATATTATATTTTATTAAATTTTTATTTAAATATGGTCTAAATATATAATAAAAATATTACTATATGATAGATGAAGTATGTTAAAATATAAAAAAGGAGGTAGCATTTATGGCTAAAAAAATTATAACTATTGCTAGAGAATATGGTTCAGGGGGAAGAATAATTGCACAAAAAGTAGCAGAAAAATTAGGAATTGTTTATTATGACAATGAAATTATTGATTTAGCTGCTAAAGAAATGGGATTTGATGTTGATGTAATTAGAAAAGTTTCTGAACAAAAAGCATCTGGTTTTATGTACAGCCTATCATCTGGGACACTTAGTTTACCTTTAAATGACCAGGTATATACAATGCAATCAAAAATCATTCGTCATCTTGCAAATTATGATGCTTGTATCATTGTAAGTGGATGTGCTGATTATATTTTGGAGGATTATGATAATGTATTAAAAGTATTTATTCATGCACCATTAGAATCTAGGATAAAAAGAGTAAAAAATGAATATAAAGAGGTACATGATGATTATAAAAAGTATGTAATTAAAAAAGATAAAACAAGAAGTAATTATTATAATTACTATACTACTAATAAATGGGGGCAATTAAAGAATTTTGATTTAACTTTAAATAGTGATTTAGGATTAGATGAAGTGGCAAATATTATTGCAAATGTTTATTTAAAGGGGAATTTTTAGTTAATATAATATTATATTAAAAAGTGTAATTATTTTAAATCAAATATTAAAGAAGTGTTTTCACTTCTTTTAATATTTGACATTTTGTTAGTGTTTACATCTTAATAGATAAATGGTATCTTAATATTAGGGATGTGGGGTGAAGTTGATATAATAAAAAGATTTAGCATTTAAATTTTTGAAAATAACTAAAAGATGTTAATAATATAATATGGATGGTGATAAGATGAAAAATTATAAAAAAGTTATATCGGTAGTTTTGGGTTTACTATTAGCATTTAATGTTGTTGGATGTAGTAATACTAAAGACACTACTAGTACTAAAAATGATTCAAAAGAATTTGATGCTTATATAGAAAAATTGCCTACTAAATTACTTGGTGATAATGATATGAATTTGGAGTTTACATTTGAAAATCCAAGTAATTATGGTTTTGAAGAAGAATTATTGGAACTTCCATGTAGCGATGAAGAGGATTATAAAGAAAGTAAAAAAGAAAGTGATAAAATTTTAAAAGAATTAAAGGAATTTGATTATTATAAACTATCTAAAGATCAACAGTTAACATATGATATTTTAGTAGATTATTTAGAAAGAGGAGAATATCATTATAAATATTATGATTTAGATAATAATTATTTAGGAAGTTTTATTAGCTTTCAAGCACAATTACCATTACTTTTAAGTGAGTATACGTTCGAACGTCAAAATGATTTAGATAGTTATTTTAATATGTTAGAAAGTGCTCAGGAAACTTTTTTAGAATATGCTGAAATTGAAAAAGAACGTCAAGAAAATAAAAGTGGGTTACCTAAAAATATTTTAGAAAAAACAATCGAGCAATGTCAAAATTATACGGCTAATACAGACACTTATTTAATTGAAAGAATTAATCAAAGAATTGATGAAGTAGAATTTTTAAATGATGAACAAAAAACTGAAGCAAAACAAAAAAATGAACAATTAATATCGGTTAATTTAAAGAATGCATATCTTAGTTTAGAAGAAGAATTAAAGAAAATAACACCAACTAATACAGAAAATCAAGGATTATATTTTAGTCCTAATGGAAAAGAATATTATGAAGATATGCTTAAAGGTGAAGTTGGAACTGATATGAGTGTTGCAGAGGTTAAAGAATATCTTCAAAATAAAATGCTTGAAGTTTACCAAGAAATGACAACATTGATACAAGAAAATCCAGATTTGGCTAATATGACAAATTTAAATGATGTAAAATATTCAGACTTCACTTCAGTATCAGAAACATTAGATTATTTAAAAACAGCAATAAATACAGATTTTCCTAAAATTGATAATTTAAATTATGAAATTATTACAGTACCTGATGCATGGAAGGATAATTTCTCACCAGCAGCTTATTTACAAGGAAAAATAGATGCACCAATTGATACACCAGAATTAATCTATATAAATGGTGAATATTCACAAAGTTTGTTTGGAACAATTGAACATGAAGGATATCCAGGGCATATGTATCAACATACGTATTTTAAACAACAAAAGAATATTCCAACAGTAAGATATTTAATGGATTATAATGGATATAGTGAAGGCTGGGCAACATATGTAGAATGGAATGGTTATAAGTATGCTCCAGTAGAAGATAAAGATGTGTTGCATCTTTTAAGTTTAAATGATAAATTTACATCAATTGTGATTGGTTTAATGGATATTGGAATTCATTATGATGGATGGACATATGAGGATTATAAGAATTACTGGAAAGAAAATTTTAATATTGATGATGAAGAAGTTATGTTAGAACAATATAATTTGTTTATTGAAACACCTACAAATTATTTACAATATTATTTATCTGGATTCTTATTTGAGGATCTATATAATAATGCAAGTAAAGAATTAGGGGATAAATTTTCAGCAGTAGATTTTCATGAAGTAATTTTATCTACAGGTCCTGCGCCATTTAAGATTTTAGAAAAACAAGTAAATAAATATATTAATTCAAATAAATAGTTATTTAAATGATCTATCTTTGATAGATCATTTTTATTTGTAATAAAAATGTAATAAATTATTATGTTTTTTGTAGTAATTTTATATGGGAATATTAAAAAAACATTCTTCATTTTTAGATATTATTATATATATATCAAATATAGATTTTATGGAGGGATTAAAATTAATAAATGTAGTAGTAATTAGATTAAAGATGATAATAAAAATTATATTAAAGGGGAATGTTAATGTTACATAGAAAAAGAAGAGTATCGAGAGAAAATATTATTGTTATTATTGGGATTTTAGTTATTTTAATGGGATTTGTTTTCTTTAATTTTGAACGAATTAATTTATTTTTAAAGGGTTATTCATTTAGTGAACAGAGTGTTATTTTAAATTTAGATGATGAAACAGTTAAACGTTTTTTGAATAATAGTGAATTGATTGATATTAAATCGTGGAATGATATTGATAATGATAAACATTATCTAGAATATCAAAAATATCAAGAATATAAAAAACAATTATCAAAAAAAGAAGTGATTGGATATATTGATACATTTTATGATAAATACTATAAAAAATTAATTAAATTAAATTATACTTATGATCAAATGATTTCATTAATGAAACATGCTTTAATTAATGACTTTCAAATATTAATTGATAATAACTATAGTTATTCAAAAATACAGCCATATTTAAATATAAATGGAATAACATTTAAAGATATAAGCAAATACATATCATCAAATAAAGAACCAATTGCACCTGATTGTAATAATAAAAAATTACGTAAAGATGCAGCTAAAGCTTTGGAAGAGATGTACCAAGATGCATTAAAAAAAGGCTATCATTTAGTTTTAAATAGTGGATATCGCAGTTATGAAAGTCAAATGGAAATATATGAGGAGTATTTTAGGAAGTATGATAAAATAACTGCTAGTAAATTAGTTTCAAAGCCAGGTTCTAGTGAACATCAATTAGGATTAGGTGTTAATCTTACTAGTCAAAGTGTTGTTGATAAAAAAAGAATGGTATTTGGAGATAGTGATGAGTATAAGTGGGTGGTAAAAAATGCACATAAATATGGCTTTATTTTGAGATATCCTAAAGATCGTTCTTCTTTTACAGGAATTGTTAATGAGCCGTGGCATTTTAGATATGTTGGTAAAAAAATAGCTAAAATAATCTATGATAATGATTGGATATTGGAAGATTATATTTTAAAGTATGGATTTGATTATGAGTTAAAGATGATTAGGTAATGTGGATAGTATTTCCACATTTTTTTATAGAAAATTAATGTATGTATGGTTTGAGTATGATTATTATGTTAAACTCTTTTAGTGAAGTAAATATTTTAAAAATTTCCAGGGAAATAATAGAAAAATGTTATTTTTTATATTATATAGTAAATTAAATACTAGTAATATTTATTAAATGGATTTAAAATGCTTATAAGAATTTTAGAAAAAATAACTGTTGTTTTAATATAATGATGGAGGTATTTATGAAACGAACAAAGCTTGATGATCGTGTGTTGCCAAATTATACTCGAGGAGAAGAGATATTTAATATGGTAACTCATATTGTGGGAGGGGCATTTGGAATAGCGGTATTAGTGTTATGTATTGTTTTTGGCGCAATTAGAGGTAATGGATATGGAATTGTGTCAGGAATTATATATGGGGTTTCTATGATTTTACTGTATACTATGAGTAGTATTTATCATGGATTATCGCCAAATACTAAAGGCAAAAAAGTGTTTCAAATAATGGATCATTGTTCTATTTTTGTTTTGATTGCAGGTACTTATACGCCGGTAGTATTATGTTCAATTCGACCAATTGATCCATTTTGGGGTTGGACAATTTTTGCTGTTGTTTGGATTTTTACAATTATTGGAATTGTTTTAAATGCGATAGATATTGAAAGTAATGCTAAATTTTCAATGATTTGTTATTTAGTAATGGGATGGTGCATCGTTTTTAAATTTAATTTATTACCAGAAGCAGTAGGTTTTAATGGAGTTTTATTATTAGTGTTAGGTGGAATAGCTTATACTGCAGGAACAGTTTTTTATGTTCTTGGAGATAAAATTCGCTATATGCATAGTATTTGGCATTTGTGGATATTGTTAGGTAGTGTGCTGCATTTTTTATGTATTATCTTGTATGTTATTTAAATATTTGTATGAAAAGAGGTAAATAATGAGTATTTTAAATGTTGAAAATGTGAGTCATGATTTTGGTGGAAGAACAATTTTAGAAAATGCAAGTTTTAGGTTATTGAATGGGGAGCATATTGGATTAGTTGGTGCTAATGGAGAAGGTAAATCAACCTTTTTAAATATCATCACTGGTAAGATTACCCCTGATGCTGGTAAAATTGAATGGTGTAAAAGAATTACAACTGGATATTTAGATCAATATACAGTTTTAAAACCAGGTCAAACGATTTATGAAGTGTTACAAGATGCTTTTAAATATTACTTTGATTTAGAACAGGAAATGTTATCGATGTATGAGCAAATGGCAAATTGTGATAGTGAGACAATGGAAAAACTAATGGAAGAAGTTGGTGAAATACAGGAAATATTGGATCATGGTGGTTTTTATATGATTGATGTTAAAATCAAAGAAATTGCAAGTGGTTTGGGTTTAAATGATATTGGTTTAGATAAACCGGTAGATGCATTATCTGGAGGACAACGTTCAAAGGTTTTATTGACTAAGTTATTATTAGAAAATCCTATGATTTTGATTCTTGATGAACCAACTAATTATTTAGATGAGCAGCATATTAATTGGTTAATTAATTTTTTGAAAAATTATGATAACGCATTTATTTTAGTTAGTCATGATATTACTTTTTTAAATCAGGTTATTAATGTTATATATCATTTAGAAGATGGAATTTTAACTAGATACAAAGGAGATTATAATTATTATATACAACAAATTGAATTAAAAAAAAGACAACAAGAAGCAAGTTATCAAAAACAACAAAAGGAAATTGCTGATCTTGAAGATTTTATTGCTCGAAATAAAGCGCGTGTAGCAACTAGAAATATGGCTAGTTCAAGACAGAAAAAGTTAGATAAAATGGATTTGATTGCAAAACCTAAAGAAAAGATTAAACCAACGTTTTCTTTCCTTGAAGCAAGGACACCTGGTAAGGTCTTATTTGAGTGTAAAGATTTGGTAATTGGCTATAATTCACCTTTAACAAAACCAATGAATATTATTTTTGAAAGAAATAAAAAAATTGCGATTAAAGGAGTCAATGGTTTAGGAAAAACAACATTATTAAAAACACTAATTGGTATGCAAACACCATATAGTGGAATAGTAGAAAAAGATCCATATGTTGAAATAGGTTTTTTTAAACAAGAAGAAGCAGCTATAAATAAAACTGCACTAGAATATATATGGGATGAATTTCCAGATCGTAATAATGGTGAAATAAGATCTATGTTAGCAAAATGTGGATTGACAACTGAGCATATTCAATCGTTGATGAAAGTTTTATCCGGTGGTGAAAATGCGAAAGTTAGATTATGTAAAATTATGAATCGTGAAGCTAATATATTAGTCTTAGATGAACCAACAAATCATTTAGATGTTGATGCTAAAGCATCTTTACAAACAGCAATTAAAGCTTTTAAAGGAGCTGTTATTTTAGTTAGTCACGAACCAGAATTTTATTTACCAATAGTAGATGAAGTAATTAATTTAGAAGAATGTTCAACGAAGATAATATAAAACAGATAGGTATAAATTAGATCTTAGTAAAAAATCACTGTAGATAATTTTTACAGTGGTTTTTATGTATTTAATATAGTAATATTTTTTATAGTACAATAGCTTGTATTATGTGAATAACTACTAAAATGGAAAAAATAATAGATAGTAATATGTTATATTTTTTCCATTTTAGATTATTTCTTTTTAAAATATAAGCAAATATGATAACAACTAATAAACTTAGCCATGCAAGTTTACCAGTAATCATAGCTGTATTTTTTGTTTCCAAAATACCATGAATAATTGAAAAAACAAGTAATGACCATGCTAAAGGAATGTGATAGCGTGAAATTTTTTTATTCATAGGAATAACAAGACATAATAAAAATAAGATTAAACAAATTATTGTAATAATATTCATATTTCCTCCTAATGTTAGATTAAACTAACTAACATATTATACAAAAAAGAAATCTGAGTCAATAAAAAATATAAAACTTTTATAGTTTATGTTAAAATAACAAAGAGAGGATAGAACAATGGTAAAAAGATGTAGTTGGGTAGATGAAAATTCTACAATATATAAAGATTATCATGATCATGAATGGGGGAAACCTGTTTATGATGATGAAAAGTTATACGAAATGTTTTTATTAGAAACATTTCAAGCAGGATTATCTTGGATTACAATTTTAAAAAAAAGAGAATCTTTTAAAATAGCATTTGATAATTTTGATGTTAATAAAATTGCAAGATATGATGAAAATAAAATTGAGCAGTTAATGGAAAATAAAGATATTATTAGAAATAGACGAAAAATTGCAGCTGCTATTAAAAATGCAAAAATTTTCATTGAGATACAAAATGAATTTGGTAGTTTTTCAAAGTATTTATGGGGTTTTACAAATTATCAGATAATAAAGAATCAAGATAATATGATTAAAACCACATCAGCATTATCTGATGAAATTTCTAAGGATTTGAAAAAAAGGAAAATGAGCTTTGTAGGATCGGTGACAATTTATTCTTATTTACAAGCTGTAGGAATTGTCAATGATCATGAAAAGAGTTGTTTTTGTTATTAGGAAGGTTGTTATGGATAGAAAATATATTTTATTTGATTTAGATGGAACTCTTACGGATCCAATGCAAGGAATTACAAAATCAGTTCGTTATGCCTTAAATAGTTTTGGAATAGAGGTTGATGATTTATGTAAATTGATACCTTTTATTGGACCGCCGTTAAAAGACTCATTTAAGGAATTTTATAGATTTAATGAAGAAGATGCTATTTTAGCAGTTGAAAAATATCGAGAGTATTATCGAATAGATGGTATTTTTGATAATAAAGTTTATGAAGGTATAGAAGAATGTTTAAAAGCATTAAAGAAGGAAGATAAAATTTTAGTCCTTGCAACTTCTAAACCAGAAGTATTTGCAAAAAAGATAATGGATCATTTTAATTTAAGTAAATATTTTGATTTTATTGGTGGTAGTGAATTAAATGGAAGAAGTAAAAAAGGTGAAGTTATTGAATATGTTTTAAAAAGTATGCAAATTAATTTTGGTGATGCAATTATGGTCGGTGATCGTATGCATGATATTATTGGTGCTCATGAACATAATCTTCCATGTATAGCTGTTGAATATGGATATGGAAATGTCCAAGAATTTAAACAATATCATGCTGATTATATTGTTAAAACTGTAAATGAATTGCAAAAATTATTATGTAATAAATAAACTGAAAAGAGATTTTAATCTTATTGAAATGTAAATTTAATGGATAAAATCTCTTTTTATTGTTTAAAGGATATGAATTTAACAAAGTATTTAAATATAAAATTATTTTTATATAAAAGAAAATGAGATGAATAAATCATCCCATTTTGTGCAATTTATTAGTTGTTTTCTTTTCTTTTTAATAATGTGTATCCTGCTACACTTAATAATGTTATTGTTGCAAACATTCCTACTAAGCTTTTATCACCTGTTTTAACACTTGTACTATCAGCGTTATTTACTGATGTACTTACTGTGTTATCTACATTTGATGATGTACTTGAATTAGCCTGTAATTCTGCAATTGCTTTTTCTAATGTAGCTTTTGCACTATCTACTTCAACTTGTGAAGCATTTGGATTTTCAAATACTACTTTTGCTTCATTTAATGCTTTTGTTAATCCATCAAATGATGCTTTTGTATAATTTGCACTGTCTAATCCTTCTGCTTGATTGATTAAATCTCCTAATAAACTCTTATCTGGAATTAATCTTAAATTCAAGAATGCTGTTACTAATTCACTGTAAGCTGTATTTACTTCTTCTTGCATTGCATTTACATCGTTATATATAACATTTGCTTCAGTTAATTTCTTATCAAATGCTGTCCATGTACTTTCTGTATATTTAGATGAATCTAATCCGGTAACTTTATCGATGAATGCTTTTAATGCTGTTTTATCACCTTGTTTAAAGTCTAACATATGCATTGCTTTAGCAAGTCTATCAAATGCATTATTTACTTCTTTTTGAGTTGCATTTACATTATTATATACATCTTTAGCTTCTTGTAATGCTGCATTGAATTCTTCTACTACAGCAGGAATTACGTTATCTAAATTAGCTTGGTTTGCTAGATCGATAGCGATACCTAACGCTGTTTTGTCTGTTTTTTCTAAGTTTACAACAATTGTATGTGTTGCTCCAGCACTTTTAGTAGTATCAATTGTAAAGCTTCCGTCCTCATTAATAGTTACTGTATCATCTTTTTGGATTACATTTTCATAACCTTTTTCTAATTTGACATTTAAAGTAACATTTTTTTGTTTTGGATCACTAACATTAATTGTCATGATACCATCTTTTGTTTCAGTATAAATAGATGCCGAATCATTTACAGTAATACCTTCTACAGTAACTGGATCCATAGTCCATACATTCATTGCAAATATACCATTTACACTATCTTTAATTGCTTGAACATCAGTATCATTACGTACTACTTCAATTGTGTTATTTTTTGCAAAGTTTTCAAGCTCAGCTTCACTACTTCCTGGTAAGATAACATATTCATAACTATCATTATTTGCATTTTGACCATGATTGATACCCATTTTAAAGAATGTATTTGTATAATTAATGTCATTTACAAAATATTCATTTATATCATCATATCTACCAGTTCTTGTATCTTTAGCAAAGTCAACATTTCCACCTTTAATAAAATAATATCCAATATCATTACCTTCACCAGTACCAGTAAAGTGAACATATGAACCATTATCTAATGTTTTACTTTCTTTAGTTTCATCCCAATTAACTCCATTAATTGAAATTTTGTTTTCATCACTTGTCATCATACGATTTTCTACAGTTGTTTCAATGCTTGCAGAAGTAGAACCTGTGATATTTGTTCCTAAATTCACAATCATTCCATTTAAAAAGAACCAAGATTTTTGGGCCTTTAAGTCCATTCCTAATCCTAGATTTGTTGAATTGTAATACATTGCTGCGGTACCATTTGTACCATTTGTTGTACCACCAATCCAAGATTGTGGTGAAGTTTTATTATATCCAGCACCATCTGCTAATTCTTTAGTGTCTACAGTTGTTCCAGGTAAACGATATGGATCAACGGTAGGCCAATATCCTTCACCATATTGTTTTAAATCATCATTATAAATATATAAAACACCAGAACCTGTGTGCCAACCATGTTTATTTTCTGTATTACCAAATTCATAATTATAAATACGAGAAGAATACATACTTAATCCCGCAGTATAATTTTCATTTACTTGAACAACACGATCCATTGATCCATATACTTTCATTCCAGTATAAATTGATGGCTTGATACTAGAGTCATTCATAATTTCTTTTGCCCCTAATAGAGCATCAAAATCTCTAGCATTAGCATAAAAATCATAATAACCTTGACTTTCAGTTAACCAATATTTAACAGCTGCTTCAAATTGATTTTTATAAACATCACTAGCACCGCTAGCAAGTAACATAATATTAGAAATAGTTTCAGAACCAGCAGCAAATTCAGTTGTAAATGGATTTGTACCAGGTGCTCTAGAGATACTACGACCATTTACCATAGACATCATTTGCCCTTTATGTATTAAAGGAATATATCCATTTAATACAGTATTATAAACATTTTCAATACGTGGATCTAAAATATCAAAATCTGTGCCAGAAATAATAGATTTTATTTTTCCAACACCTTTTAATAATTCATTACCATAACTTCCAGTATAAGCATGTTTTGTATGTTGAATTACTGAACCATCTTTATATAGACCATCACCAGAAGTTACTAACTTCATAACATCTGGAACTTCATCTTTAACTAAATTCATACGGTCATCATTTTTAGCAATAATTGCACTTCCTAAAACAGAAAGACCAATATCAGTACGATTTGCACCAGTTGCAGTGTAATTTGGCCATTGAATAGATGGTCTTTTTGCATATCCTTCAATACTCTTTGTAGCTAAATTAATTGTATCATCATTACTATAATCAGAAATGATCATTAAAATATCAACTAATGGTTGAGTACATCCAATTTGCCAATCCCACCAGTTTCCAGTTGAATAGCTACCATTATATTTTTTATCTACTACCATAAAGTTAATTGCACTAATAATATCTTTTAATAATTCAGGATTTTCATATAATGAAGTACCTTCAACACCAAAAGCAAGTGCTAATTTTTTTATTTTAGTAAATTGAGTAGTATAATCAGCTGAAACAGTATCACTTGGGATCCTTTGCCATAAATAAGTACGATCTGCATCTTTATTTAAAGATGACCATAATTCTTGACCTTCTTGATCAATATTCTTGACATATGCAGCAATGTCTTCATCTTTAAGATTTAAGTTTTCACCAACTACACGACGTAACCAGCGATCATGCATAATATCATATTGACTATTATAACTTGGTGTAGTTACATGAACTGTAATTTCTCCTTTAACATTTAAATCCTCTTTACTTGTAACAGTAATTACAGTATCACCAACTGTATGACATTTTATTTTTCCATTTTGTTCAATGCGGCAACTTCAGGATTACTGCTTGTCCAAGTTACAGCCACATCTTTGTTTACAGCATTTTCTGGATAAACTGTATATTCTAAAAAACGTGTATCGCGTGTTGAAAGATTTATATCAGTTGCATCAAATCGAAATTCTAACGCTTTAATAGGACCATCAACCACACGAATTGTTTTTTGAGTTTTTATTTCTGGATTGTCTTTAGCCATAACTGTAATTGTTGCTTTTCCAGCAGCAATTGCTGTTACTTTTCCAGTTTCATCTACTTGAAGAATATTTTCATCACTACTTGTATATGCAAGTTTTTTGTGTGCAGCTACATCAGGTGATATTTTTGTTTCTAATTGGAAAGTTTCTCCAGTAGAAATTACATCATATTTATTTAAGATTTCAATATTTTCAATATTAAATTCTTTATATACTTCTAATTCATAAATACTAGTACTGTATTGTTTACCATTGCTATGATTCCACATTTTATGTTGAACGTATTTTACATAGCGAATTTCTTGTTTATCAAATGAAATTTGTTTTGAAACAGTATCTCCTTGACTAGCATTCTATCACTATAGATAGTTGTGAAGTTTTTGCCATCTTTAGAAACTTGTACTTCATAATCAGGACATTCTGATTCAAAGTGAATGATAATTTCACTTGCTTCAACTATTTTTCCTAAATCAACTAACATCCATTGTTCATTTGTTTTAGCCCCAGACCAACGTGAAGTAGCAGAAATGATACCATCTACTGCCATTGGACCAGTAAAACGTCCATCTGAAACTTCACATCCTGAAACAGTTACATCAGCTTTATATGCTAGATTATATAATTCAAGATTAGCAATGGCGTCATTTAATAATGTTACAGTTTCATTTACTTTATCCTGAGTTACATTATCTTGGTTATATATTTCATTAGCTGTTTCAATCATTTTTTGTAGTGCACCAAAACTATCTTTTGTATAAAGCTCACTATTGTAAGATTTAGCATCTTCAATAGTTGCACGTAACCATTCTTTTGATACTTGTGGTTCATCTAAGAATTTCACTTGAGCAAGTAATAGATTATGGTCAGATAAAGATGTTTCTACCATTTCAATATTTTCAATAGCAAGATTTCTAGATACTAAAATATTGTCAACGCTATTAACTTTCATCGTTTCATCTACACCATTAAATGTATCATACCATTTTCCTTGGTAGCCATTGACCATATCTAGCTCCTCTAAAAATAAATTGAATTCACTTCGATGTTGATCAGCATTAAAATCTCCAGTAACAATAATATAAGGTGTACTATCATTTTGGATTGCAGTCTTTAATTCTTTCATTTGTTTTTTACGAATTGCTTCAGTTTCATAACTTAAATGAGTGTTATAAAAAGCAATTTCATAATCACCTTTTTTAAATACCATTCGTTGATAAACACGTTGTTCTGTTGCTCCAGTTGAATCAACATTTACAGTTTTTCCGTCAGTTAATTCATATTTAGAAGCTCTAGCGATACCATATTCACCACCATCATGATCAATTGCTTTAGAAAAATATGTGCTTGGATATGTAGTACTAGCAAATTCATTTAACATATCATATGGATTACGTCCAGTGTTTCGATCAACTTCTTGTAAACCAACAACTTCAAGTTTATATTTTTCAGTTAATTCACGTAATTCATCTACGTTTGGTTGTTTATTTGCAGCAATATTAAATGTTCCAATTCTTAAAGTATCATCACTAACAGAAATATTTTTCTTTTCTTTAATTGTTAATTCAATAATACTGCTACCATAGAATTGATTATTAGTGCTATGTTTCCACATTTTATTTTGTTGATATTTTACATAGCGTGCATTTTGGCCCATTAAGTTAAATGTTTTAGTATAACTTGCTCCATTTGTACTGCCATTTGTTACATTACTAACAGTTTTAAATTGTTTGTCTTCACGAGCTATTTGAATCTCGTATTCTGGTGATTCAGCATGAAAGTTGATTGTAACACTATCTAGACTATATTCCTTTTGTAGATCAACGATAATCCATTGGTTATCTGTTTTATCAGCAGACCAACGAGTATCTGTTTTACCATCAACAATATTTTCACCAATAAATTGTGGATATTTCCATTCACCATTAGAAACTTTTCCACCTTCAACACCTGAATATTCCACAGGTTTATTTAATGCTAGATTGTCATCTGTTTGTGCGTTAACGTTAAATAATGATATTTGTGAAAAGCAAATAACAAATGCTAACATTAATTTTAGAATTTTTTTAATGTTTTTTTCATTCATCCTTTCCCCCTTAATAATAATATGAAAGCTGTATACGAGCCAAAGAATACGCTTTCAAAAATATTTTATTATATATTTTTTATCAAAACAATATGTATCTTAGTTATTTAAAAAATAAAATCGTACAAAAGTACGATTTTAGCGATTTGTTCATTTGTATAATTCATGGACATGAAGACTTCTTTATATATTTTAGCTACTCGTTTTGATGTTTCTTTTAAATCTTCACAATTAGGATTATCATTTAATGCTTTAATAATTTCATAAATGTGTTCTTCTATTTTTTAGTATCTATCATTTTAAACATCTCTTTTATTAGCATGCTATATAAATTTATGTAACTGTAATTGTAATGTGATGTTATTTAAATGATGTTTGATCATGTAATCAACGATTATAGATGGTTCAATTTTGATAAAGATAGGTTATCGTACCATTAATAAATGGAGCAATGTCAACACTGTAACCATGATCAATCAATATATTAATGTAATTATTAATATTATCTTGAAGTAATGGGTCACCACCAGTTAAAGTAATATTTATAACCTCATTTTCATTTAAATAATTTAAGATATCTTAAGCATGTAAAAAATGAGCACTATTAAAACTTTGTTCAGTTTTTAAATAATATATTTTTCCTCCTATACCGACAAAAAAAGCATAGCCCTAATTTTGTTTATAGACAGCATGGTATAATGAAATGTCTATATTAAATACCAATTTATTTTGACCAGATGTCAAGAAAAAATATTAAAAAATAAATTAGAAAAGTTAAGAGTTTGTTAAGATTTGTCAATAATGTTTGCATATTGTAAATTTTGTGTTAAATTTACCTTGTGTTTTTAAGAATATAAAAATATACCAAATTACAGGGGGTAAAGAATGAAACTTACAGACATATTCGCTATGTGTGGCGGGTTGGCGCTATTTTTATATGGTATGACGATGATGTCTAATGGATTAGAATTAGCTGCCGGAAATAAGATGAAGAGTATCTTAGAAAAACTTACAACCAATCGTTTTTTAGGAGTAATAGTGGGTGCACTAATTACCGCAGTTATTCAATCATCTTCAGCTACTACTGTTATGGTAGTTGGATTTGTTAATGCTGGATTGATGAATTTAACAAATGCTGTTTGGGTAATCATGGGTGCTAATATTGGTACTACGATTACTGGACAGTTAATTGCAATAGATATTACAGCATTAGCACCGATTATAGCGTTTATCGGGATTGCATTGATTGTATTTTTTAAAAGTAAAAAAACTGACGCTTTTGGGACAATTATTGGAGGATTAGGAATTTTATTCATGGGAATGGAAATGATGTCTAACGCCATGGTTCCGCTTAGAAGTTCACCGGAGTTTGTACAAATTGTTAGTACTTTTGAAAATCCATTCATCGGTATTTTAGTGGGTGCTGTTTTTACTGCAATTATCCAAAGTTCGTCAGCATCTGTTGGGATTTTACAGGCTCTTGCGAAAAGTGGTGCAGTTACATTACCTTCAGCAATATATGTATTATTTGGACAAAATATTGGAACTTGTATTACTGCAGTTTTAGCAAGTGTTGGAACTGGTCGAAATGCAAAAAGAACGACTATTATTCATTTATCATTTAATTTAATTGGAACTATTATATTTGTAACAATCAGTATGCTTTTACCGTTTGCTGATTTTGTACAATCATTGACACCAGGTAATATTCCAGCTCAAATTGCTAATGTACATACAGTGTTCAATATTGCTACAACAATTATTTTGTTACCATTTGGAACTAAATTAGTTACTTTAGCGTATAAGATTTTACCTGAAAAAGAAGGCTTTGAAGATAAATTATCTAGTAAATATTTAGATTCTTCTATTTTTACAAATGATTTTCATATTGGTACAAGTGCAATTGTTAGTACACAATTATTTAATGAAACACAAAATATGGTTAATGTAGTACAAAAAAATGTACAACGTTCATTTGAATTGATTGTTGATTATGATGAAGAAAAACATAAACAATTATTAAAAGATGAAAAGTATATCGATTACTTAAATAAAGAAATAATTAAATTTACAACTACTGCAATTTCTGCTGAGTATCCAATTGAAGAATCTAAATCAATCGGTCTGTTTTTAAAAACGGCTGGAGATTTAGAAAGAGTTGGTGATCATGCAATTAATATTGCACAAAGAGCAAAAAAACTTTATGATGATGATGAAAAATTTTCTGATGAAGCGCTTAAAGAAATTTCTATTATGAATAACCTAACGAAAAATATTTTAGAAGAATTAAATGTTTTAGATCGAGAAGAGTTACATAATATCGTAGAAAAAGTCGATGTTATTGAAGATAGTATTGATATCACTACACATGAGTTTGCTGTAAATCAATTAAGCCGTTTATGTGATAAAAAATGTACGGTTGAGCATAGTGCTTTATATACTGAAACTTTAATTGACTTTGAAAGAATTGGAGATCATGGCTTAAATATTGCTATTGCTTTCAATGAAATTAAAGATGATTTAACAAAAATGGCATAAAAAACTAGTTTAACTAGTTTTTTTATATTATGGATTAAAATGTAATAAACAGTTTACATTTGAGGTTTATTATATAATAAAATAGTGGAGGTAGAGGTATGAAAATTAATCGAACATATGCAATTTATTTTTCGCCTACATTTACTTCAAAGAAATCTGCTGCTAGTATTGCACGAGGTCTTGAAGGAGAGCTAACGGAAATAGATTTAACTACAGATAATTCTATTGAGGAAATGACTTTTGATCGTCATGATGTAGTTGTATTTGGCTTTCCGGTATATGGAGGAAGAATTTTACCTGAAGCATTGAAACGATTGAAAAAGTTTACTGGTGATCATACTGCATGTGTAATTACTGTTACTTATGGAAATAGACATTATGATGATGCGTTATTAGAGTTATTTAACGTTGTAAAAGAACAAGGGTTTATTCCAATTGCAGCTGCAGCTTTAGTTGGTCAACATACATATGGAAATATTCAAGTAGGACGTCCTAATAAAGATGATGTATATAGTGATACATTATTTGGAAGTTTAGTACGTTTGAAAATACGTGATGATAATTTCTCATTTGTTTCAGTACCAGGTAAGTATCCATATCGTGAGGGGATTAGTAAAGGTAAGTTTCATCCTGATACAAATGAAACATGTGAAAAATGTGGAATTTGTGTTGAAAAATGTCCTGTTCATGCAATTGATGATGATTGTAAAACAATTAGTGATAAATGCATTTCATGTTTTAGGTGTATTAAGGTTTGTCCATTGCATGCAAAAAATATGGATCATGATAAAGAATATCAAGAATTTGCTAAAGCTTTTACTAAGAAACTTGAAGAGCCTAGAAAAAATGAGTATTATGTTTAAATAAAAACAGTTAGAATATAAGCTAAACACATATAGTTTATATTAATAACTGTTTTTTTATTTAAAGTTTATTTTTATATATAGATTATTTACTTGAAAAGTATAAATTAAATGTATCTAAAGTAGTTTTTTATTTTAAATTCTTCAATTTTTTCTTTAAGTTAATAAAAAAAGTTCAAAATCTAAAAAACTAGATAATCATTATTTTGAAAATAGTTATATACCATAAAAAATCAATTCTTTAATAAAAATATATGATAATAAATAGATTTTTTCTTTTAAATATACGTAATTACTATTATAATGGATAAGGATTTTTAAAAGAAGGAGAAGGAAAATGTTTGATGACTATATGTCGAGATTGAAAAATGAATTTTTTGGCTACAATAGCCAAAAACTTATTAAAGATGCTTTAGCAGGTTTAACTGTTGCAGCAGTAGCTTTACCATTAGCACTTGCTTTTGGGGTAAGTAGTGGTGCAGATGCAGGAGCAGGGTTGATTACTGCAATTGTTGCAGGTTTGTTGATAGGGGGATTATCAGGAGCTTCATATCAAATTTCGGGACCTACTGGTGCTATGTCTGCAATTTTAATTGGTTTATCAACAACATATGGATTGCAGGGGGTTTTTGTTGCAAGTTTTATTTCAGGATTAATGCTTTTGTTAGCTTCGATTTTTAAATTTGGAAGAATTGTTTCATTTATTCCTGCAAGTGTTATAACAGGTTTTACAAGTGGGATAGCAATTATTATTGCTGGAGGTCAACTTGATAATTTCTTTGGTGTAACTTCAAAGGGTTCAAATATGTTAGAAAAAATATTTTCATATTTTGAATTGGGATTTGATATTAATGCTCAAGCAGTATTTTTTGGAATGTTGGTCATTGTGATAATGATTTTCTGGCCTAAAAAATGGGAAGGTATTTTTCCCTCGTCTCTTGCGGGAATTATTATTGCATTGATTATCAATTTGATATTTAAGTTAGATGTAGCACAAGTTGGGGCAATACCAACTACTTTATTTCCTGAAGCGCGTTTATCTATTGGTGCAATTAATTTTAAAAATATTAGTAATCTGGTTATGCCGGCGTTTAGTATTGCAATGTTAGGGATGATTGAATCGTTATTGTGTGGTGCTAGTGCTAGTAAAATGAAAAATGAAAAATTAAATGCTGATCAGGAATTATTTGCACAAGGGATAGGTAATATGATCATCCCATTTTTTGGTGGTGTTCCAGCAACTGCAGCAATTGCAAGAACAAGCGTTGCAATTAAAGCGGGGGGACAAACACGATTAGTTAGTATTTTTCATTCTGTTGCATTATTAATTTCAATGTTTTTATTAGGACCATATATGTCGAAAATACCATTATCTGCGCTTGCTGGTGTTTTAATTATGACAGCTTGGAGAATGAACGAGTGGCAAGAAATTAGGGGATTTTTTACTAAAAAAATAAAAACTAATTTAAGTCAATTTTTAATTACAATGATAGCAACGGTTATTTTTGATTTGACTGTTGCAATCATTATCGGAGTATTTGTTTCAATTGTTTTATTTGTAATTAATAGTTCAGAGTTAGATATTGAAGTTAGTAATATTGAACCAAATAGAGTTGGGAAAGAATTGAACTATCATCATCAAGATACTAAAGTTGTTTACTTGGCAGGACCGTTGTTTTTTGCAAACCAAGAGCAACTTAGTTTAGAAATTGAAAAGTGTATTAATGATACTGGATATATTATTTTATCAATGCGAGGGGTATCATCAATTGATGAATCTGGAATTCGTGAATTAACTAATATACATTCATTATGTCAAAATAATAAGATTCAATTATTATTTGCTGGTGTTCAAAAAAATGTTAAATCACAGATGCAAAGATACCAATTTATTGATATTGTGGGCTATGATTCTTTTTGTTGGGATGTTATTGAAGCATTAGATAGAATTGAAAAACAGGTAAAAAATTAACTGATTATATAAATAGTAAATTGTTTTGAAAATAAATTTTGATGTTGGTACTGATGTTATTGGTATAGATTCAGTTTTACTATTTAATATCTAAATATAGTGAGAGTTTAGTTGAAAAAACGGTAAGAGTTTATTATTCTTACCGTCTTTGTTTTAGTGTGCCACGCATGACATAAGACTAGGTGGTGAAAGTCCACTGTGGGGGTTTCGTACTACCAACCACTAGCCGAAGACAAGGTATCCATCGTAAGGTGTGAACGGGAGGAAGTTGGAGGCAAAGTCCTGACCCAAGGAATACGAACTATTTTAGGCAGAAGCTTATCGGATGAGATTGCTAAACAAATCGAAGTCCAATAGTACGACGGAATAAGCAGTGTAAAGATAGTGGGTACATAGGATGAAAGTGTTATGTCTTACCGTGGGAGGTCCTAGGAACATGATGAAAATGTAATCATGGTGGAAACGTTTGTCCTAGGAAGTCAGCCGAGGTCATAGTAGTGATGATGATAACTGTAATGGTTATCTAGCGAAGGACCGAACATAAGGAGGTGAACTGGAAATGAAAGATACTCAAGATAAAATAGGATACTGTCAACTATCATTAGGCTTACTCTATGAAGATAGTACGGAATACGACAATAGTGGAGAAGTGTATCCTACATCAAAACAAGAGATATCACATACGAAGAACACCAATAGATTTGTAGTACATGAGAAGTTACTTGAAACAATTATGGAGGATGCCAATATAGAAAAGGCAATCCAAAGGGTTATGAGTAATAAGGGAAGTGGTGGTGTAGATAAAATGCAAGTCGCAGAAGTTCGTACGCATTTCGCACAACACTGGTCTTATCTAAAGAAACTTATCATGGAGGGACATTATAGTCCACAAGCCGTTAAAAGAGTAGAAATACCAAAAGATAACGGAAAGAAAAGAGAGTTAGGAATTCCAACAGTGACGGATAGGGTCATACAACAGGCGATAGTACAGGTACTGACACCAATATTTGAACCCCAATTCAGTGACAATAGTTATGGGTTCCGACCAAGAAGAAATGCCCATCAAGCAGTAAGAAAAGTAGTCGAATACGCCAATGAAGGATATCGATATACAGTAGACCTAGATTTAGAGAAGTACTTTGATACAGTCAACCATTCAAGACTTATACAGATATTGTCACAAACTATTAAAGACGGAAGAGTTATATCACTCATACATAAATATCTCAATGCAGGAGTCATAGTAAAACATAAGTTTGAAGAAACTACAAAAGGAGTACCCCAAGGTGGGCCACTCAGCCCATTATTATCAAATATATATCTTAATGAATTTGATAAAGAAATGGAAAGAAGAGGAAATCGATTTGTAAGGTACGCAGATGACTGTGTCATACTATTCAAAAGTAAAAGAAGTGCAATGAGAGTCAAAGAAACAGTGACAAGATATTTAGAAGAGAAATTATTTGTAAAAGTGAACCAAGAGAAGACAAAGGTAGCCTATATTACTGATATAAAATTCTTGGGCTTTGGATTTTATATAGAGAAGAGTGGTAATGTACGAATCACTGTTCACAAGAAATCTAAAGAAAAGATGAAAAAGAGAATAAAGGAAATCACCAAAAGGAACCGACCAATATCAAGTAAGGAATTAGCTAAAGAGTTAAAAGAATACATTACAGGTTGGGTGAATTACTATAGGATAGCGAATATGAGTAAACATCTAAGGGAAATAGACTCATGGATGAGAAGAAGAATACGAATGATATATTGGAAAAGATGGAAGTTAGTAAGAACAAGGTATAGAAATTTACAAAAACTAGGTATTAATAAAAGTAAGGCATGGGAATGGGCAAACACAAGAAAAAGCTACTGGCACATCGCCAATAGCTTCATACTAAAAAGGACACTTACAAATGAAGTATTAAAAATATACGGATTTATAAGTGCACTAGATTATTACAACTCTATAAACTTATGAAACGCCGTGTAGGGAACCCTACGCACGGTGTTGTGAAAGGGGCGAAAGATTTTAATTCTTAGCCCCTATTCAATTTTGTTTGTTTTTGTTAAGTAATAGTTTGTTGTTTTTTAATAAAACCGCTTAATAATACATAAGAAAATGAGCTTGTATATTATTTTTTTGTAGCTAAATCGATTTTATGATTTTAAATATATCATAAGTTATGATAAGTATTTTGACTATCCATGGCTGTTTTAGATGTGGCAAGTAAATTATATCTTGAAAACGGTAGTTTTTTATAGCTGATTCATTAATTATGCTTTGATTTTTGTTTGTATCATTTTTTATTTTATTCAATTTTTTGATGTTTCTGGTAATTATATTTAACATTAAAATGCTTAGAAAATGTGATATTTTGTATATGATTAAACTCTTTATCAATGACATCTATCTTTTCCTTTGTTCATGATTTTTGATTTTAAATAATATTCTTAGAGTAGATTTTTTCGATAGGAATTTGATTGGTATCAAGTAAGTTTGAGGCCTTTTTATCTGTTTCAAAATAAGTACGATCATTATCCATAAATTTTAAGCTATCATAAAGTTATAAAATCGTTTCATGAAATGTTTTATACTTATTATAGGCTTAAGTAGATAAGCATAGATCAATTTTATATTCATTTTGTTTAATAAAGAAACAAATGAGAGCAACAACTTTCAATGCAGGAAAGATAAGTGTGACCATTTTGATGATTTTTTTAAAGAAATAAGACATAGAAGCACCTCCAATAATATATCATTACTATCACTATGTTAATAATAATGTAAAAAATAATTCAATAAAAGAAAAAGTAATAAAAAAAGCTGATAAAATCAGCGTAAAATAAAATTTATGATATTTTAACTTCTAAAGATTCATAGTGAGAACTTCTAAAGACGGGTTTTAAGGAAATACGCCATGAAAACACCTCCAAATAATATATCACTACTACCACTATGAATATTATATCCTAAAAAATAAATAAAAAAAATCAAAAACACTGAAAAAATCAGTATTTTTGATATTAAAATTGGACATAAGTTCTAAAGAAATGTAGTGATAGTTTCGAAAGACGGGTTTTATTATTACTAGTATAAAAATATTTTAATAATTGATAAAATATTGGTTGATGTTGTTTGAAGATGGTGTTATGATTGTTATAGATAGTTAATGTAGATTGGATTGTTACTTTAATTAGGCAAGACCGTGATAAGTTATACTAAAAGTATGACTTTTTGCGGTCTTTTACATTTTCAATCAAAAAAGGAGGGAAATAATTGAGCATTAACTAAAAATAAGTATAGGAGATAAAGACAGTGAAAAGTAAAGCGGGAAAAATTTTAAAAAGTACATTAGCAGCATCATTTGCATTTTCGTTAGTAACAGCTAATCCAGTACAAATACTAGCTGCACCACAAGAATCAAGTGATGTCAAAGTAGATGTTTATCCTAAACCTCAAGAAATAACATATACTTCTGGAGAAGGAATGAGTTTAGTAGGAGAAGTAAATGTTGTAATTCATGGTGAACAAGAATCAGCAACACTTCCAAAGTTAGAAAAAATTCTTAAAGAAAATGGAATTAGTTATACTATTTCGGATAAAGTAGATAACAGTAAAGCAAACATTTTGATTTCATCAACAAGCGAACATTGTGATGAATGTGCTGAAAATTTAGGTGGTAATATTGGGGCTTTAAGCGAAGAACAGGGATATATTTTAAGTGCAAACAATGATACTAATGAAAAAGGTGAAATTAAAATCGTTGGTGCAGATAGTGATGGAGCATATTATGGACTTATGACTCTAACACAAATGTTGGAACAAAAAACTAAAGATAATAAGATTGCAGAGACTGTAATTTCTGATTATCCAAGTGTTAAGTTAAGAGGATTTGTTGAAGGATTTTATGGATATCCTTGGAGCTTTGAAGATCGTTTATCATTGATGAGCGAATCAAGTGATTTTAAAATGAATACATACATTTATGCGCCAAAAGATGATCCATATCATAAAGATCAATGGCGTGAATTGTACCCTGATGATAAAGCTGAAGAATTACGTCAATTAGCAGCTGAAGGTAAAAAAGATAATATGAATTTTTGCTGGAGCGTGCATCCAGGAAATGGCTTTAATTATAGTACAGATGCTGATTATAATGCGTTGATTAATAAATTTGAACAGCTATATAATCTAGGAGTTCGTCAATTTGGGATTTCATATGATGATTTAGGTGGATATGTAAATGGGCAACAACATGCGGATTTAATTAATCGTGTTAATCGTGAATGGGTTAAAGTAAAAGGTGATGTAGATCCATTAATTGTAGTTGGAACTCGTTATTGTAATGGATGGGGACCAAGTATGACTTCTTATTTCAAACCATTTTTTAGCACATTAGATGATGATGTAGTAGTAATGTGGACAGGTGCAAATACAATGTCTGCAATCACAAAGGATGCTTATGAATGGCCAAAAAATCAAACTGGTGTAACTGATAAGAATTTAGCGGCTTGGTGGAATTATCCAGTAAATGATTATTGTGATGGAAATTTAATGATGTCACCATTAGAAAATCTGGATAATGATGTTGATAATTTAAGTGGCTTTTTCTTAAATCCAATGTCACAAGCAGAAGCAAGTAAAGTTGCAATTTTCTCTGGAGCTGATTATTCATGGAATATCGGTGGTTTTGAAAGAACAAGTAGTTGGGTTAGAGCTATTGATGAGTTAGTCCCAGAAGCAAGTGAATCATTCCAACGTTTTGCAGACAATATTTCATATATAAAAGATGGATTTGAATTTGATGAATCTAGATATTTAGTAGATACTATTGAAGCATTTAAAGCAGCGCTTCAAAATAAAGAAGGAATCGTTGAAGCAGCAACTGCATTAAAAGATGAATTTACAAGAATGGATAATGATGTTGATGCTTTGAGAAATATCGAAGATAAAAATTTATATGAAGAAATTGAACAACATCTAAATGCTTATGAAGCTGTTGCAAAGGCAGGTATTTCAAGTATGCAAGCATTTATTGATGCTGAAAATGGAGATGTTGATGCTTGTCTATCTAATATCAACACAACAGAAATTAAATTAAAAGAAGCTGAAACATATAAGGTAGAAAGTCTTGAATCAAACGGAACTAAAATGAATGTTGTTAAAGTTTGTGAAAAACGTATTAAACCTTTATTAAAAGATTCAGTAGACCAAATAAAATCTAACTTAATGGACAATGTTTTTCCACAAACTCAAGCAACTGTAATTGGAACAATGTCAGGATTAGCTGACAAAACAGTTGAATTAACTAAGGGTAATTACCAAGTAAGTTCAATTATTGGAACAATGAAAGCTAATGAAACTGTTGGTATCGCTTTACCAAAAGCTATGAGAGTTTCTAATGTTAGTATAACTGGAAATAATCTTGAAAGTTTAAAAGTTCAAACTTCAATTAATGGAATTGTTTGGGAAGATGTTGAAGGTGCAATAGAAGATGGAACACTAAAAGCTACTGTTGATGCAACAGCTACTTGTGTAAGAGTTGTAAATAAAACTACAGCAAGTATTGATGTAACAATTGATAATATTGTTGTAGCTCCAGTATATAATACAGGTACTAAAACAGTTGAAACAGACTTAGGAACATATGGAAATAATGTTATCGCTAATGCATTAGATGGAAATATTAATACTAAATTTTATTCAAGTGCAGGAGCAACAGTTGGTAGTTATGTTCGCGTTGATTTAGGAAAAGAAATTCCATTGTATGATACAGCAATTTATTATGCTGGTAATCCAAAAGGTCCTTCACATGGAATTGATGGCTTTGCTGCAACAAAAATGGAAATTTCAACTGATGGTGTAAGCTGGACACAAATTGGAGATATCATCAAAGATGAAAATTATCAATCAAAAACAGTTGAAGGACAACTAGTAAGTGAAGCTGCGTTTAATGCAGATGGACAAATGGCACGTTATATTAGATTTAGTGCAACTGAATCTAGTGATAACTGGGTACAAGTTTTTGAAATTCCATTTAATAAAACAGTTGATAATTTAGGTGATGATAGTATTGATATAATTGATACAACTATTACAACTGGTAATGTAAGTAATTTATATGACCGTGATTTAACAAGTGCATTTGCACCTGACAGTGTAGTTGACGAGGATACTTTAACTTATGCAATGACATCAATCACTAATGTTGGTAGATTAATGATTATGCAAGATCCAACTTCAATTTGCAATGCAACAGTAAGTGTTAAAGATGTTGAAGGTAACTGGAGCGATATTGGAATTTTAGATAAGGGAACAAATACATTTGATGTAAATAAAACAATTTTAGAAGTGAAATTAACATTCCACGCTAATAACCCAACACCTTCAATTTATGAAATTATTGCATCTCAAAAAGAAGTTGAAGAAGTAAATAAAACAGCATTAAAAGTAGCAGTAGATAAAGCAAATGCAGTTACTGATGAAGCTTTAATTAATGTAATTCCAGTAGTAGTTGAAGAATTTAAAGCAGCAAGAGATGAAGCAAATGCAATTTATAATAATGAAAATGCTACACAAACTGAAGTAGATAATGCAGTTGCTCGTCTAGTAGAAGTAATGCAAAAATTAGAATTCTATAAAGGAGACAAAACAACATTAAAGATTGCCTTAGACTTAGCAACTACAATAACTGATGAAGATTTAGCTAATGTTGTACCAGTAGTAGTAGAAGAATTTAAAGCAGCATTACAACAAGCTAAAGATGTATATGATAATGTAAATGCTACTCAAGCTGATGTAAATAATGCTTTTGATCGTTTAGCAGAAGCTATGCATATGTTGAACTTTGTAAAAGGAGATAAAACAGCCCTAAAAGCATTCATTGATAAAGTAAGTGGTTTAGAAGCAGTTAAATACACCGAAGCTACATGGACACCATTCAATGATGCCTTAACAGCAGCAACTAGTGTATATGAAGATGTTAATGCAATGCAAGAAGAAGTAAATAATGCATATAATGAATTAGTTACAGCCTTCTTAAACTTAAGATTAATTCCAAATAAAGATTTATTAGGAGATTTAATCAATCAAGCAGAAGGATTAGAAAGTGCAAATTATACCAAAGCAACATTTGATGGATTAACAAAAGCCTTAAATGAAGCTAAAGTAGTATTTGATAATCCAAATGCAACACAAAAAGAAGTAGATAATGCAAAAGATGTTTTAGCAAAAGCAATGGCAGACTTACAAACAGTAACTGTAGATAACACAGTAAAAACACCAGTAAGTAATGGTGATACAACTGCAAGTGTAAAAACAGGTGATGATGTTAATATGTTAGGAACACTTGGATTAATTTCATCATTAGGTGCTATCGCATTTCTTAAAAAGAAGAAAAGAAATTAGTTTTAGGGATAAAAGTTTAACTCACTAATGTGAAATTAGTGAGTTAACTTTTGGTAATAAAGAAGGGAATAATAATATGAAAGAGAAAATAACAAAATTAAAAAAAGTATCTTTATCTTTATTAGTTGTTTCATCTGTTATGCTTTCAAATGGAGCTTATTTAGTTGAAGCTAAAACAAATACTTCGATAGTTGAAAATGTAGAAGTATCTAATTTGACTGATAATCAATTAAAAGCTTTAACAAATCCAATTTTACAGGAATATCAAGCAGATGAATCTCATAAGATTTGGCAGTTAACTACAGATTCAAGATTTGTGATTTTAGCTAATCAAGAAAATATCACAAATGAAAGATTAGCTGAAGTTGTAAAATTAATTAATGCAGAATTTGTTGAAAAAGAAATTGTTAGTAGTTCACCATTTGCAATGGTATATGGAAATGAAGCAGGAACAAGTGATATATTGATTACAATTGAAGATGTAAATAATATCACAGATGCTACAAATAGTAACGAAGCTTATCGCATTGAAATAGATGAAAATGGTGTTTGTTTGACAGGAGCTAGTGAAAATGCTGTTTTATATGGATTAAGAACAATTCAAAATTTAATGGTTAGTAATAATGGTTTAGTTTATGGAACAATTGTTGATTATCCAAGAATGGCAGAACGTCGACTTCATGTTGACTGTGCTCGTAAATATATTTCTAAGGATTGGTTTATTCGTCAAATTAGAGAAATGTCATATATGAAGATGAATACTTTACAAATGCATTTTTCAGAAAATTTAGGGTTTAGAATTGAATGCGAAACAGATCCATCAATTGTATCTGATCAATACCTTACTAAAGAAGAAGTAAGGGAAATTATTAAAGAGGCTAATAAGTATGGAATTAAAGTAATTCCGTCTTTTGATAGTCCGGGTCATGTTGATCAAATTTTAAAAGCACATCCGGAATATGGACAAATTAGTAATACGGGAGAACATTATAAATCAGGTTTAGATATTACAAATCCTGAGGCAGTTGAATATATTCGTAGTTTATATTTGGAATATATGGAATTGTTTGAAGGATGTACAGATTTCCATATTGGTGGCGATGAATATATGGAATTTGATCGTCCACCATTTACTACACAATATAAATCAGTTTTAAATCAATTTGCAAAGGAAACAATTGGTCCTGATGCAATTTGGAAAGATGCTATAGCTAAATATATTAATGATTTAGCAGAGTTTGTACACGATCATGGATTTAAACCAAGAATTTGGAATGATGGTATTTATTATGGTGAAAAATCTTATAGTGAAAAACCACAAATGATAAAAATGCATGATTATATCGGGGTTGATTTTTGGTCACAAATGTCATGGAATCGAGATATTGCAAATTTACAAACATTTATTGATAAAGGACATGATACAATTTATAATTTTAATGCAAGTTTCTTCTATTATGTATTGCGTAATGATAAACCTACTGATGGTCGTGAACAGCATTCATTTGATAATTTAAATGCTGATAAAAAGATTTTTGATGAATGGACACCTGGTAAGTTTCAACAAAATACTACAGATGATGATGCAGAATTTATTAAAGGTGTATCAATGGGGATTTGGTGTGATAATCCAAATCTAGTCGATGAAGATGTTATTTATGATGATGTTAGTGATGAAATGAGAGCAATGGCAACAAAATCATGGAATACATCTAGTAATTCAGTTGTAAGTTTTGAAGAATTCCAAGAAAATTATCGTATTTTGGGTCATGTAGCTGGAGTTGAAAAGGGGTCTACTTTACCTGAAGTAGGAGAGATATTACCAGCTGAAAATGTAGGAAAAGTTACACTTAATTTTGTAAGTGATACAGGGAAAGTTTTAAAAGATCCAGTTGTTAAGTATGGAACGATTGGAGATAAATATAGTTTTGAAGCAGATGATATTTACGGATATCGTTTAGTTTCTGAAGGAACAGTAAGTGGTGCTTATCAAAAAGAAGATCAAAGTTACACTTTTGTATATGAATTACATTGTGATAAAACACAATTAGGTAAAGAAATAAACAATCAATTAAATAGTAAAGATTATATTAGAGAAACATTTAGTGATTATCAAATTGCATATGATGCTGGAAAAATCATTTATGATGATGAAAATAGTGAACAATTGGCAGTTGATCAAGCTTTAGAAGCTATTTTAGCTATTAAAGCTAAAGCAGTAAAATTAGAATATTATCCTTTATATGTAGAAGTCACTTATCCATTGTCTAGTAAAGATTATGTATCTGGATATGATCAATATAAATTAGCTATTGATAATGGAAAAGCTGAATTGTACAGCGATGATATTACAATTGAAACAATGAAAGAACATTATCAATTAATTGAAGCTGCAAAAGAAAATTTAATGAAACCTGATGGAAATACTCCTACAGTAACTTCTGCAGATGGTTATTATGATAAAGTATATCCTAGCGATATGTATAGCTATGATAAAATGCTTGATAATGATCCATCAACAAAATGTTGGTTTGGAGCTGATCAAAACGAAGGAGATGAAGTTGTATTTGAGTTTCCTAAACTAGTAAATATGAGTAGTATTAATATTATTCAACCTAGTGATGTTGGAGCAGATGCGATTTTGAGTGCTGATCTTTTAGTTTCTAGTGATAATGATTCATGGATCAAGGTAGGTCATATTAGTGAAGGTGATTTAGATTATACTGCTGATTTTGAAAAAATACCTGTAAAATATGTAAAAATTTTATTGACTGAGGGAAAGAAATATTGGTATCAAATTCAAGATATTAAATTTACATATGAACAAATTGAAGAAGACAGTGCATTAAAAAATTTAATTAAAGAAGCACAAACATATGATATTACTAATAAAGATTTAACATTAGTCTCTAATATGGCCGATGCTTTAATAGAAGCACAAAAAGAATATGTTAATGGTAGCGTTGATACTAGTGAAGTTCAAGCAAATTTACGCGCAGCATTAGATCGTTTATCAGATGAAGTAGTTACAGATACTGATAAAACTGCTTTAAAGATTGCAATTGATTTAGCTAATACAGTTACTGATAAAGATTTAGAAAATGTTATTCCTGTTGTAGCTGATGAATTCAAAGTGGCAAGAGATGAAGCTAATGCAGTATATAATGATGCAACAGCTTCACAAGAACAAGTAAATAATGCATTTGATAGGCTTGCTAAAGTAATGCATATGTTAGACTTTGTAAAAGGTGATAAAACAGCCTTAAAAGCATTTATTGATAAAGTCAGTGGCTTAGAAGCTGCTAAATACACAGAAGCTACATGGATACCATTTAATGAAGT
Organism: Thomasclavelia spiroformis DSM 1552; assembly: GCF_025149465.1. Taxonomy (NCBI): domain Bacteria; kingdom Bacillati; phylum Bacillota; class Erysipelotrichia; order Erysipelotrichales; family Coprobacillaceae; genus Thomasclavelia; species Thomasclavelia spiroformis. The sequence continues at coordinate 338,305 of NZ_CP102275.1, forward strand.
CTTAACAGCAGCAACTGGCGTATATAATGATGTAAATGCAATGCAAGAAGAAGTAAATAATGTTTACAATGAATTGGTAACAGCATTCTTGAACTTAAGATTAATTCCAGATAAGAGTTTATTAGAAGGATTAATCAATCAAGCAAATGGATTAAACGAAGCAAACTATACCAAAGCAACATTTGATAGCTTAACAAAAGCATTAAACGTGGCAAAAGCAGTATATGAAAATCCAAATGCAACTCAAAAAGAAATAGATAGTGCAAAAGCTACATTAGAAAAAGCAATCAATAGCTTAGAAGCTAATGTAAATACACCAGTAGACAATATTGCAAAAACACCAGTAAGTAACGGTGATACAACAGTAAGTGTAAAAACAGGTGATGATGCACTAGTAGGAACATTAGCAGGATTAGCATTATTAAGTATTGCAGGAGCTAAAGTTCTTAGAAAAAAAGAAAATGATTAAAAATAAATAGTAGGGTAAATGGCATGAGTCATTCCCCTACTTTAATTAAAATTTATATGATGAAAGGGAAAAGGTATGAATAATAAAAAGATTAAAACAGCGTTGGTAGCAGCAATGTTAACATCAACTATGGCTTATAATATACCAGCAATTAATGCTACTACGTTAACTCAAAAAAGTGTTGATAATCCAGTTTTAGTACCAACACCTAAGAAAGTAACTTATGAAGAAAATATTCTTGCTATAACTAATTCGGTTAATATTAAAGGAAAAGATGTAGCTGATGCAGATGCAGTTAGAGAATTAACTGAATTTTTAGAAAGTAATTCAATTACTGTAAATGATGATTATCAAGAAGGATCTACTACTATTATTATCGGTGAAGAAGATGATGAAGTAGATGGTTTAGATGCAACTAGAGATAATTTAGGATTGGTAGATGCAGATACTTTAGATGATGAAGGGTATGTATTAGCTGTTGATAGCGATAATAATGGAACTGTATTAATCGAAGGTAAAGATGGTGATGGAACATTCTATGGGGTTCAAACATTGACACAATTAGCAGTTAATGATGAAGGAGTTTTAAAATCAAAAGAAGCTAAAATTGAAGATGAACCTACAATGACAACTAGAGGATCTATTGAAGGTTTCTATGGTAACCCATGGTCTCATCAAGATAGATTAAATCAAATTGAATTTTATGGTAAATCAAAATTAAATACATATATCTATGCTCCAAAAGATGATGTATATCATCGTGAAAAATGGCGTGATCCTTATCCAGAAAATGAAATGGGACGCATGAATGAGTTGATTGAAACTTCTAAACAAAATAAAGTTGATTTTGTATTTGCACTTTCTCCAGGTATTGATATTCAATTAACAGGTGAAAATGCAGAAGCGGATTATCAAGCTTTAGTTAATAAATGTCAAGCAATGTATGATATGGGAGTTAGAAGTTTTGCTATTTTCTTCGATGATATTGCAAATAAACAAGGAACAGAACAAGCAAATTTATTAAATCGTTTTAATAAAGAATTTATTCAAGCTAAAGGTGATATTACACCATTAATTACTGTTCCAACTGAATATGATACAAATGCAATGAGTAATGGAACTGAATTAAATACTTATACTAAGAATTTTAGTGAAACATTAGATTCAAGTATTAAAGTATTATGGACAGGAACTGCAGTGGTACCTGAAGGAATTGATATTGCTAATGCTGAATTTATTAAAAGTATTTATGGTGAACGTGTAGGTATTTGGTGGAATTATCCAGTTACTGATTATATTACTGATAAATTAGGATTGGGACCAGTTTATGGATTAGATAAAGGATTAGCTAATGAATTAGATTTCTTAGTAATGAATCCAATGGAACATGCTGATTTATCAAAAATAACTTTATCTACTGGTGCTGATTATTCATGGAATACTGAAGCGTATGATTATGATAAATCATTTAAAGATAGTATTACAAATATATATGGTGATTTAGCACCATATATGTATACTTTTGCTAACCATTCTACAAGATTGGTAGCAGGATGGGCTTCTACTGGTAGAGCCGATGCGCCAGAAGTAAGAGCATTAATGGATGAATTTATTAAGAAAAATGCAAAAGGTCAAGATGCTAGCGCAGAAATCGAAGCATTGACTACTGAATTTGATAATATGATTCTTGCTGCAGATAAATTACAAGAATTATTGCCAGCTGATCAATTAAGTCATTGTGATGCAAATTTAAATAAATTAAGAAGTTTAGGTGAAAATGATAAACTAGCTTTAGAGTTATTTATTGCTTATAGTGAAGGTGATAGTGAAAGCATTGATTCGTTAAAGAGTACATTAAATGCAAATTTACCATCATTAAAAGCAGGTAAAAAAGTATCTGAATTAACTGCGTTAGAATTTATTAATGAAGCAGTTAACTATAATCCAAATGCTGTTGCAGGATTTGAAGTTTCAAGTACTTTTGTTACTCCAGGGCAAGAAATTCAATTAACTAACACAAGTTCTGTTTCTTCAACTGATTTAAAATGGACTTTTGAAGGTGCAAATATTGAAACAAGTACTGAAGAAAATCCAGTAATTAGTTATGATAAAGAAGGGGTTTATACAATCTCATTAAAAGCTAAAAATAAATTAGGAGAAGATGAAGAGGTAAAAACAGGAATTATAACTGTTTCTAATGAAGCAAATAATGAAATAGTTAACTTATCAAAAGGAAAAACAGCTACAGCATCAAGTTATACAGCAGCTTCTGAAGCACCGGAAAAAGCAATTGATGGTATTACATCAACAAAATGGTGTGCAACAGGTTATAACAGACCACATACATTATATATTGATTTAGAACAAGAAATGACAGTTACAAATGTAACAATTTCACATGCAGAAATTGGTGGAGAAGGTTCTGGATTGAATACCCGTGATTATCGTATCGAAGTAAGTAAAGATGGTAATGAATATGTTGAAGTTGCAAATGTAAAAGAAAATGTTGCAGGATTAACTAGCGATAATGTTCCAGTAAGTATTGCAAGATATGTTAAATTAATTGTTGATACACCAACACAAGGTGGAGATTCAGCAGCAAGAATTTATGAAGTTGAAGTAAATGGTTTAGAAAAAGCTATTACTCTTCCACCAGTTTATGTTGAAGAAGCTGAAAAAACAGCATTAAAGATTGCAGTAGATTTAGCTAATGCAATTACTGATGAAGATTTAGCTAATGTTGTACCAGCAGTAGCTGATGAATTCATTGCAGCAAGAGATGAAGCTAATACTATCTACAATGATGCTAGTGCAACTCAAGAACAAGTAAATAATGCATTTGATAGACTTGCTAGTGCAATGCATATGTTAGACTTTAAACAAGGCGATAAAACAGCATTAAAAGCATTCATCGATAAAGTCAGCGGATTAGAAGCTGATAAGTATACTGAGGATACATGGACAGCATTTGAAACAGAATTAAATGAAGCAATTGCTGTATACGAAGATTTAAATGCAATTCAAGAAGAAGTAAACAATGCATACAGTGAATTAGTAACAGCATTCTTGAACTTAAGATTAATTCCAGATAAGAGCTTATTAGAAGAATTAATCAATAAGGCAGAAGGATTAAACGGAGTAAACTATACAAAAGCATCATATGCTGTAGTAGAAAATGCTTTATTAACAGCAAAAGCAGTATTTGATAATCCAAATGCCACTCAAAAAGAAGTAGATAATGCAAAAGCAACATTAGAAAAAGCAATAGCCGGATTACAAGCAAATCCAAGTACACCATCAAATGTAGAGAATACAGTAAGTACACCAGTAAATAATGGTGATACTACAAGTGTAAAAACAGGAGATGATATTAATATGTTAGGAACACTTGGATTAATTTCATCATTAAGTGTTATTACATTTCTTAAAAAGAAAAGAAAAAAATAGTAAAATAATAAAGAAACAGTGACAATATTTATTGTTACTGTTCTTTTTTGATACAGGAATATTATGTTTAATAGTTAAAAGATAGTGCCATTTTTTTATTTGTTTGTAAATTTTTTATTTAAATGATAAAAAAATGTAGGAAATTTGTGATAAATAATATACAATAGAAATGTAAAATTAGGAGGAATTAATAATGAGTGGATTTTTTGGTGTAGCCTCAAAAGAGAGCTGTGTATTGGATTTGTTTTTTGGAGTTGATTATCATTCACATTTAGGAACAAGACGTGCTGGAATGGCAGTACATGGAGCTGATGGATTTCAAAGATCAATTCATAATATTCAAAACTCTCCTTTTCGAACTAAATTTGAAAAGGATATTGAAGAATTTGAGGGTAATTTAGGTGTTGGATGTATTTCTGATAATGAAGCACAACCTTTATTAGTTAAATCTAGTGTAGGATCGTTCGCTATTACTACTGTTGGTAGAATTAATAATTTAGAACAGTTAAAAAATGAGTGTTTTGATAATGGAACAACACATTTTTTAGAAATGAGTTCTGGAGAAATTAATCCAACCGAATTAGTAGCAGCATTAATTAGTCAAAAAGATAATATTGTTGAAGGGATTAAGCATGCTCAAGAATTAATAAAAGGGTCAATGAGTATTTTAATTTTAACAGCTGAAGGAATATATGCGGCAAGAGATAAATTGGGTAGAACACCTATAATTATCGGGGAAAAATCAAGTGGGTATTGTGTAACATTTGAAAGCAGTGCTTTTTTAAATCTGGGGTATCATCATTATCGTGATTTAGGTCCTGGAGAAATTATTTTTATGCAACCAAATAAAATTGAAGTTAAACAAGAACCAGGAGATAAAATGAAAATTTGTTCATTCTTATGGGTTTACTATGGTTATCCAACTTCAACTTATGAAGGCGTAAATGTTGAATGCATGCGTAATCGCTGTGGTAGTTTATTAGCAGGACGAGATGATGTTCATCCAGATTGTGTTGCTGGGGTACCAGATTCAGGAATAGCTCATGCAGTAGGATATTCTAATGCATCTAATATACCGTTTGCTAGACCATTTATTAAATATACGCCAACTTGGCCTCGTTCATTTATGCCTACGAGCCAAAAACAACGTAACATGATTGCAAAAATGAAATTAATTCCAGTAAAAGAGTTAATCAAAGATAAAAAGTTATTATTGATTGATGATTCGATTGTTCGTGGAACACAATTAGGGGAAACAACACAATTCTTATATGATAGTGGTGCAAAAGAAGTTCATGTACGTCCAGCATGTCCACCAATTATGTTTGGATGTAAATATTTAAATTTCTCACGTTCTAGTTCAGAATTGGATTTGATTACACGTCGTGTGATTCAAAAATTAGAAGGTGATAATGTTAGTGAAGAAGTATTAAAAGAATACGCTGATCCTGATAGTGAAAGATACAAAACAATGTGTGAAGAAATTAGAAGACGTTCTAATTTTACATCACTTAGATATCATCGTTTAGATGATATGATTGAAGCAATTGGTTTAGATAAATGTAAATTATGTACTTATTGTTGGGACGGTAATGAAGATTAGGACTGTGTTTACAGTCCTTTTGTTATAAAAAAGGGGTATTTAAATGATTGAATGTTTGGTAGTTGGAATAGGTGGATTTATTGGTGCTATCTGTCGTTATTTAATGGGATTGGTACCAATTAAAGTAACTTTTTTAAATACAATGATTATTAATATTATTGGAGCAATGGTAATTGGGGTAGTTGTTGCTTTAGGTAGTAAATATTCGTTAGATAATAGAGTTATATTATTTTTAAAGACAGGGATATGTGGAGGTTTTACTACTTTTTCAACTTTTTCTTTGGAAACAGTTGATTTAATTAGCAATGGGAAAGTTCTAACAGCATTTATATATGTAGTATTGACAGTTATATTTTGTATATTGGCAGTGTGGTTGGGAAAATGTATTGTGGTTAAGCAAAGTATTTTTTAGTTGATGATATATTGAAAGAAAGATGATATACTTAAGTTGTTAGGAGGAAATTAATATGTATGATGTTTATTATAAAAGAAATAATCAAAAGAAGATTATTTTAATTATTGTAGGTATAATTGCAGTTGTAATTGTTGGAGTTATCGCATTTATGCTATTATCAGGGGATGATTCTAAAAAAGTATTAGAGGATTACTATGCAAAAGTTGAGCAAGGTAAATATAAGCAACTTTATGAAATGCTTGATGATGAATCTAAAAAAAATTATAGTCAGGATGAGTTTATAGAAAGAAATGAAAATATCTATGAAGGTATTGAAGCAAAAAATATTAGTATTGAAATTACAGATAATGAAGATGGAAAGTTAAAATATCATGTAAATATGGATACTCTTGCAGGGAAAGCAGAGTTTGATAATGAAACAGTAATAAGTGATGGAAAAATATCTTGGGATGATAGTTTTATTTATCCTACTTTAAAAAAAGATTATAAAATAAGGGTTCGTCAAGATGAAGCCACTAGAGGAAATATAAATGATAGAAATGGAAATATGTTAGCTGGTGAAGGTGAAGCATATTTAGTAGGATTAGTACCAGGTAAGTTAAATGGTGAAAATGATTATGAAAAAATAGGACAGTTATTAGGATTGACAAAAGAAAGTATTCAAAAAACAATGAGTGCTTCATGGATTAAAGATGATTCGTTTGTTCCTTTGAAAACAATTACTAAAAATGATGAAACATTGAAAAATAATTTATTAACAGTACCTGGGGTTAAGTTATCAACAACAATTGTAAGAACATATCCATATGGTGAAGTAACATCACATTTAATAGGATATATGCAAAAAGTAAATGCAGATGATTTAAAAAAACATAAAGGTGAAGGATACAGTGAAACATCATATATTGGACGTAGTGGAATTGAAGCAGCGTATGAAAAAGAGCTAAAAGGAACAGATGGTGTAGAAATATATGTTGCTAATAATAATGGTGATGAAATTTCTAGTATCGTTAGTCAAGAAAGAGAAGATGGAAAAGATATTAATTTAACTATTGATATAAATTTACAAAATGAGCTATATAATGCTTATCAACAAGATAAAAGTGCTTCTGTAGCAATGAATCCTAATACAGGAGAAATTCTTGCATTAGTAAGTACGCCATCATTTAATAGTAATGATTTTATTTTAGGAATATCTACAGAAAAATGGGATGAATTAAATAATAATGAAATGAAGCCATTGAATAATCGTTTTAAAGCAACGTTTGTTCCTGGGTCTTCTATGAAACCAATTACTGGTGCAATTGGTTTAGATACTGATTCATTAGATAAGGATAAAGATTTTAATGCCGAAATGAAATGGCAAAAAGATTCGAATTGGGGAAGTTATTATGTAACAACCTTACATGCACCAGAACCTAATAATTTAAAAAATGCATTGATTTATTCAGATAATGTATATTTTGCAAAAGCTGCATTAGAAATCGGTAAAGATAATCTAGAAAGTGGTTATAAAAAGTTAAAAATTGGTGAAAAAATTCCATTTGAATTATCTTTAAATAAATCACAATACACAAGTGATAAATTTAATGATGAAATTCAAATTGCAGATAGTGGTTATGGACAAGGTCAAATACTAATGAATCCAGTTCAAATGGCATCTATTTATAGTGCTTTTGTAAATAATGGAGATATCATGACGCCATATATTGTCCAAGATACGGATTCAAAAATATGGATTGAAAATGCTTTTAGTGAAGCTACAGCAAAAGAAATATGTGAAGATTTAAAAGGTGTTATTAACGATCCAAATGGAACTGCTTATGCAATGAATAGCAGTAAATATCAATTAGCAGGTAAAACAGGAACTGGTGAAATTAAAGCATCACAAGATGATACAACTGGCACTGAAATTGGATGGTTTACAGTTATGACAGTTGATAGTGATAATCCAACTCTTATTACATCAATGGTAGAAGATGTAAAAAATAGAGGTGGCAGTGGTTATGTTGTCAATCATACAAAACAATTATTGGATAATTATTTAAAGTAAAGTGATGGATTATTAAAAATAGTATTGACTTCAAAGTTATTAAGTTTTATCATAAAAATGTTAGTAAATTCGATTATCTAGGAATAGTAGTTAACAATGTTTTAATTTAAGAGACTTGATGGGTGGTGAAAATCAAGATAAAACAGTTAATGAATGGACCTGGCTAGAAGCAAAATGAACCCATTGGAAGTAGTGGCGCCGTGCTTTTCGCGTTAAGAAAAACAGACATGATGGTGTCTTACAAGGTGGCATAGCGGTTTTTATCCTTGAGGATAAAAACCTTTTTATTTAAAGGAGTTTTAGAGATGAAAAATATTATTTTAACAGGTGATCGTCCTACAGGTAGATTACACTTAGGACATTATGTAGGCTCTCTTAGAAGAAGGGTTGAATTACAAAATTCAGGAAATTTTGATGAAATTTATATAATGATAGCTGATTCACAAGCATTAACTGATAATGCAGATAATCCAGAAAAAGTACGTCGTAATATTTTAGAAGTAGCTTTAGATTATATGTCAGTTGGATTAGATCCTGAAAAATCAACAATGTTTATTCAATCACAAGTTCCAGCATTGTTTGAATTTACAGCTTATTATATGAATTTAGTAACTGTTTCAAGATTACAAAGAAATCCAACTATTAAAGAAGAAATTAAACAACGTGGATTTGAAACTAGTATACCAGTAGGATTTTTAAACTATCCGGTATCTCAAGCAGCAGATATTACTGCTTTTGATGCAACATGTGTACCAGTAGGGGAAGATCAAATGCCATTGATTGAACAAACTAAAGAAATTGTTCATAGTTTTAATCGTATTTATGGTGATGTTTTGGTTGAACCAAAAATCATGCTTTCAGAAAATGAAGTTTGTCAAAGATTACCAGGAATTGATGGTAAAGCAAAAATGTCTAAATCGATCGGTAACTGTATTTATTTATCTGATTCTAGTGAAGAAGTTAAAAAGAAAGTTATGAGTATGTATACTGATCCTAATCATTTAAAAGTTTCAGATCCAGGAACAGTTGAGGGAAATACGGTATTTACATATTTAGATTGTTTTTGTAAAGATGAGTATTTTGAAAAATATTTACCTGATTATAAAAATCTTGATGAATTAAAAGATCATTACCGTAGAGGTGGTTTAGGTGATGTCAAGATCAAAAAATTCTTATTTAATGTTTTAGAAGAAACATTAAACCCAATTAGAGCTAAACGTAGTGAATTAGAACAAAATATAACTTATGTTATGAAAGTATTAGAAGAAGGTTGTATAAAGGCTAATGAAAAAGCAAATAATACTTTAAAAAGAACTAAGGAAGCAATGAAAATCAATTATTTCGATAGTCAAGATAGTATAACTGAATATTTTAAATAAAAGCCCATGAGGGCTTTTTTCTTGTTTATAAGAATGATAAAATACTATCAGAATATTGAAAGATGAGGGAAACTATGAATTTTTTTATTTTAATTATGTTGTTTATATGTTTAATTGGTTTATTAGATAAGATATTAAATAATCGATTAGGATTAGTAGAATCATTTGATAGGGGAATTAACTCAATGGGAAGTATTGCAATGAGTATGATAGGTTTTTATTGTATTGCAATTACGTTGATTCAAAATAATGTTGATGTAATTACAAATATTAGTAAAAATTCTTTGCTTGATCCTAGTATTATTATTGGTAGTATTTTAGCACCAGATATGGGTGGTTTTTCAATCGTATCTGGTTTACATAATGAAGCATTTTTAATATTTTCTGGCGTGATTTTAACATCAACATTAGGACAAACAATTAGTTTTCAATTGCCTATTTTTTTAGCTTCTTTAAAAAAAGATGATTTACATCCTTTTATTAATGGGCTTGTATATGGGATATTAAGTTTACCGTTTGTTTTAATAGTAGTTGCATTGTATTTAAATATTCCACATTTATTGATTAATTTATTGCCAATTTTAGTTTTGTGTATTGTATTAGTAATTGGTTTATATTTCTCTTATGAAAAAACAATTTTTATATTAACTTTATTTGGTTATATCATTAGAATATTAAGTATTGTTTTATTTGGAATGGTAGTATTACAATTATTTTTTAATAAGCTGCCTTTTACTAGTGAAAAGCTAATTAGCGAGGCAATGGTAATTGTTTTAAGGATGTGCATTGTAGTATGTGGTTCTGTGATTTTAAGCGATTTTATTATCAAAAGATTTTCTAAAGTTATCTTTATGGTTGGACAAAAATTAGGAATTAATAGTACTAGTGTAATGGGACTTTTATTAAGTTTAGGAACTAGTATTGCAATGGTTCCATTGTTTAGTCAAATGGATCGTAAAGGGAAGATGATGAATGCAGCTTTTAGTGTTGCAGGCGCATATGTGTTTGGTGGACAATTAGGTTTTATTTCTAGTGTTGTTGATAATCAGGGAGTTTTGATATTTATATTAAGTAAACTTGCTGCTGGTATAATTGCAATTGTTTTTGTAATGTTATTTTATAAAGAAAAGGAAAGTTTAAAGTAAGATGATTATAAAGGAGAATTTTATGAGGGGATATAGATTAACAATAAGATTAAAAAATAGTAGTAAGGCAATTTATAGGGTAGTAGAGCTACCTAGTAAATTATCATTTCATGATTTGCATTTTATTATTCAAGAAATGTTTGGGTTTGAAAATATTTTTGAATATATGTTTAATTTAGATTTAAATGATAATAATGAGATTTTGGAATCAAAATTAGTTAATAAAATGGTTTTTGAATATTTATATGGATTTGATTATTGTTGGAGCTTTGAAATTAGTGTTATGCAATTAGATGATTTTGACGATATTCCAAAAGTAATCGATTTTAAAGGAGACAATTTATGTGAAGATTATAGTGGAGTTAAAGAGTTTGAAAAACTATGTGATGAAAATAATCTTGATAGATTTGATTTGAATTTTATTAATAATATATTGCTTCGCTATCAAATTGAAGATGTGATCAATAATAATGAAATTAAATATGATTATATTGATGTAATAAGTGAAATAAAAGATTTAATTGATTGTAAAAATTTTGAAGGTTGTTTAAAATATAAAATTAATTCTAATGCAACAATCTATTGGGTAATTATTAAGACGATAAAAGGTTATGTTATTGAAATGTTTGATGATTATGATGAAATGTTAGAAGGTTTTTATAATTTGTATGTTGGAGAGATTAACCGTGCTTTTGGACATTTTTATACATTTATTTTAAATAATGAAAAAACAGAAATTGCTGATGCACTAGATAATGATGGAAAAATATTAGCATTTTATAATGAACCAGGATTTATACCGAGTTTAATTGAAATGAAAGTAAGCGAAGATATATTAAATTGGTTAAAAGATTTAGTAGTTGCTTTAAAGAACGATAGTAATATTAGTGAAGTAGATGAAATTATTGAAATTAATATAAAAGATTTTAAATTTATTGATAGTAATATATATGTACATGAACCAAAAGTTAAAATAAATGATTTTGATAATGGATATCGTGGAAATGAAAAAATAATTTCATCACTGATTTCAAATGAACGAACTTGTTTGGATATTGTCACTTTACCATCATTAGAAACATGTAATACAGGTGAATTACAAATATATGCTGTTATTGCATCGGAAAGTGATTATATTATTAGAGAAGTATTTTTACCTGATAAAAACTTGATGATGGAAACTTTAATAGATATTATGATTGAATTTTTTAATCATAATGGAGTAGTTAAGGAAATAACTGTTAATAATTTAAATATTTATTTTATGATTTATAGTTTTTTAATGGATAATGGAATTAAAATAAATGAGGAAAATATTGATTTAGAAATTAGTATGGCAGTTGCAGATGCATTTGGAATTAATGATGAAATTGATGATATATCGTTAAATGAGTTATTCGAGGAATTTGAAGATGAAGAAGTTGAAATTCGATTAGATGATAATTTAGATAAAAAAGAATTATTAAACTAAATATATTTAGTTAGTTCATATTTAATTCATACATCAATGATAGGATAATCATGTCGAAAGACAACTATAATAATTTGTAAAATATATTAATCCCCTCATATATGTTTTACAACCCATAATGATGGATGTTTCCCTCTCCCATAAATTGCATCCATCATGAAAAAAGAAGCCGTTAGGCTTCTTTTTTTCATTTACACTGATTTTTTTATAACTTAGTTTGTATTTACATTATAAAAATTATAAACTTTTAAATAAAATGTGTAATTAATGTAAGCGCTTATTTTGTTATAATGAACGTATATCTTTATTAAAGAAAATATATAAGAGAATATTTAAAGAAAGGGGAAAGGTTATGAAAAAATTAAAAAAATTTAGTCTCTTATTACTTGTATTGATAATGATTTTTTCATCTAGTAATGTGTATAGTTATGCTATAGATGAAGATTTATTATTACAAGTAAACTTTGATGAAAATGTTCAAGATTTATCAGGAAATGAAAATCATGGAAAAATTAAAGGGGATATTGAGTATGTAGATGGTGTAAAAGGAAAAGCAGTACACATTACTAATAGTAATGGAAGCACTAGTGCTAAAGCTGAACAATATATTGATTTTGGAAAAAATATTAAATTTACAAATCAGGATTTTGCAATTTCTTTTTGGTATAAGAGTGATAATGGTGTTAGTGCTGGGGGTGCATTAATATCAAATAAAGATTTTAATAGTGGTGCTAATAAAGGATTAAATATTGGAGATTTTGATACTGGGCTTAGGGTTAATTTTACACCAGAAAGTAGTAATCGATATGATGTTTATAACTTTGCACCAATTGATGGAATCTGGCATCATGTTGCAGTTAATTTTGATCGCGATGGTTATATTGAAACTTATTTAGATGGTAAGTCAACAGGCAAAACAGACATTTCAAATGCAGTCGATAAGGATATTGATGTTGCGAATTTTGTTGTCGGTGCTGATGGATATTTAAAAAATGGTTTAAACAATGCTTATCTTGATGAGTTAAAAGTATATTCTAAATTAATGAGTAAAGAAGAGATTCTAGCTGATTATGAGCTTAATGATGATGAAATTTTACATTTAAGCTTTAATGATGAAAATGCTAATGATGTGAGTGGTAATGGAAATCACGGTGAAGCATTTGATGTGACATATGAACAAGGTGTGGATGGAAAAGCAGCACATATAGTAAATGCTAACGGAAGTTCAAGTAAAAAGGCGTCATCATATATCAATTTAGGTGATCAGATTGATTTTAGTACAAATGATTTCACAATTAGTTTTTGGTATAAAAGTAATGTTGGTAATGAAAATGGCGGAACTATTATTTCTAATAAAGATTATGATAGTGGTGTAAATGATGGATTTGCGATTGGAAGTTTTACAAAAGAAATACGTGCTAATTTTGCTTTTGGTGGAAGCCGTAAAGATATTAAATTTACACCTATTGATGGTTTGTGGCATCACAATGTTATAACATTTGATCGAGATGGTAAAATGATTACTTATACCGATGGTGCAAAAAGTGGAGAAGCTGATATTTCTAAATATGCAAATGATAACATTAATCTTGGAGATTTAGTTATAGGTGCAGATCGTGATAAATGTTATGGTTTATTAGATAGTTATTTAGATGAGGTTAAAGTTTTTACTTCGGTCAAATCTGGTTATGAGGTAGAAAAATTATATCAAGAATTTAAAACAGTAATTGGCGATAGATTACTTTCTGCTTCTTTTGATGGTAATGTTGAAGATGCTAGTGGAAATCATAATAATGGAAAAATTCAAGGAAATGTTGAATATGTAGATGGTGTAAAAGGAAAAGCAGTACACATTACTAATAGTAACGGAAGCACTAGTGCTAAAGCTGAACAATATATTGATTTTGGAAAAAATATTAAATTTACAAATCAGGATTTTGCAATTTCTTTTTGGTATAAGAGTGATAATGGTGTTAATGCTGGGGGTGCATTAATATCAAATAAAGATTTTAATAGTGGTGCTAATAAAGGATTAAATATTGGAGATTTTGATACTGGGCTTAGGGTTAATTTTACACCAGAAAGTAGTAATCGATATGATGTTTATAACTTTGCACCAATTGATGGAATCTGGCATCATGTTGCAGTTAATTTTGATCGCGATGGTTATATTGAAACTTATTTAGATGGTAAGTCAACAGGCAAAACAGACATTTCAAATGCAGTCGATAAGGATATTGATGTTGCGAATTTTGTTGTCGGTGCTGATGGATATTTTAAAAATGGTTTAAACAATGCTTATCTTGATGAGTTAGATGTATATAATCGTTTGATGGATATTAATGAAATTAAATTACAATACGATAGAACATATTTACAATATATAGTAAATGAAGCTGATAAATTTTATCAAGAAGCAAGTGAAAATATTAAATATGATCAAGCAAAATTAGCGGCTCTTAAAGAGGTAATTAATAAGGCTAAAGTTGCAATTGAAAATAATGATTATAGTAATATAACTATTTTAGTAAATGATATTAATGATAAAATTAACGATGCTAAAGAAGGTGTTGAAGGCGTTATTAATGGACAAGTTTTATATTTAAGTTTTGATAATGAAAATACTAATGATGATTCAGGTCGTGAAAATCATGGAGCTGGTGTTGGTGATCTAAGTTATGAAAATGGAGTTATTGGTAAAGCAATTCATATTCAAAATGAAAATGGTAGTACTATGCAAACTGCAAAACAATATATTAATTTTGGACAACCAGATGATTTAAAATTTAAAACAGAAGATTTTGCAATTTCATTTTGGTATAAAACAGTTGATGGTGGTGGAAAAGAAGCAGCAATTATCTCAAATAAAGATTGGTCAACTGGTGGCAATGTTGGAGTGAATATTGGTAATTTTGGTGATAGTATCCGTGTTAATTATACTGGAGAAGATTGTAGTCGAGATGATATTTATGGTTTAAGTGCTAATGATGATAATTGGCATTATATTGTAGTTAATTTTGATCGTGATAATCAAATTAGTGCGTATATTGATGGTAATTTAGAAAAAACAGTTAGTATTAAAGATACATATGGTAAAACAATTGATGCAACTGATTTTGTAATTGGTGCAGATGGTAATAAAACACAGGGAATTAACAATGCTTATCTTGATGAAGTTCGAGTAATGAAGAGGTTATTTACAGAAACAGAAATTGATAATTATTATTTACCGTATCGTTTAAAGATGAAACTAGCTGAATATACTCAAATTTTAAATGAAGCTAAAGAATCTGGTTATGAACAAGAAAAAATAAATGAATTTGAAAAAGTGATTAATGAGGTAAACGAAGCAAAAGATAGTGCTGATAGTACAACAATGCGCAAGTTAATTAAAAAATTAACTCTTGCATTTGATCGTTTCCAAATTACTGAAACACCAATTATGAGTTTCCAAGTTCTTTCAGATGTTCATATTGATGGAAGTGATGATAATAATAAATCAAGACAAAACTTAATTGACGCTTTAGAAGATATTTCAGTTCTTGATCCTACAAGTTCAGCAATCATGTTTCCAGGAGATATTACTGATAGTGGTTCTGAAGCTCAATATAAATCATTTTATAATATTATTGAAAAATATAATTTTACTAAAAGTATAATCGCATTAGGAAATCATGATGTGCGTTGGCTATGTTCTGGTGACGATAGAAATGAACCAGGTGCTAATATTCCAACGTGTAAATATGGCACATCTCCATTTAAAGAACGTTATTTAAAATACAATACACCGTATATGGATGGAACAACAGATCAATTATATTTTGATACATGGATTAATAATTATCATTTTATTACATTAAATACTGAAAAAGATTTAAAAGATAATGCTTATTTATCTAATGAACAATTAAATTGGTTAAAAGATGTGATTAAGGAAGGTGCTCATAAAGATAAACCAATATTTATTCAAATACATCAAACATTTACAAACACTGCTGATCATGAATCATTAGATTTAATTGGTGAACAAGAAGAAGCATTAAAAGAAATTCTAAAAGATTATCCACAGTCAATTATTTTTACCGGACATGTCCATAATGGAATCGATTTAGCAAAAGTATACCAAGAAGAATATGGTTATGTCGTAGATGTTCCAGCATTTAAATATCAATCTTATGGTGATTCAATAGCTCAAATTGGATATCAAGTAAATGTTTTTGAAGATAGAGTAGAAATTAGACCGAGAGATTATAAAAATGATTTGTGGTTAGATGAATATAAAACAGACATTTTATTTGATAAAGAAATAGACAAAACAACATTGCAAACATTATATGATGAATGTTTAACATTAAAAGAGGATGAATATACAAACGAAAGTTGGTCAAGTTTTAAAACTGCAATGGATGAGGCAAAAGCGATCATAGATAAACAAGATGCAACACAAGAAGAAGTGGATAATGCAGTTAAAACATTACAAGCTGCAAAAGATGCTTTAGTAAAAGTAGTTGGTGGTAGTGACAAAACAGCATTAAAGATTGCAGTAGATCTAGCTAATGCAATTACTGATGAAGATTTAGCTAATGTTGTATCAGCAGTAGCTGATGAATTCAAAGTGGCAAGAGATGAAGCTAACGCAGTTTATAATGATTTAACAGCTTCACAAGAAGAAGTAAATAATGCATTTGATAGGCTTGCTAACGCTATGCATATGTTAGACTTTAAACAAGGCGATAAAACAGCATTAAAAGCATTTATCGATAAAGTTAGCGGATTAGAAGCTGATAATTATACTGAGGATACATGGACAGCATTTGAAACAGAATTAAATGAAGCAATTGCTGTATACGAAGATTTAAATGCAATGCAAGAAGAAGTAAACACAGCTTACAGTGAGTTAGTAACAGCATTCTTGAATTTAAGATTAATTCCAGATAAGAGTTTATTAGAAGATTTAATCAATCAAGCAGAAGGATTAGACAGTGCAAACTATACAAAAGCATCATATGCTGTAGTAGAAAATGCTTTATTAACAGCAAAAGTAGTATATGAAAATCCAAATGCAACACAAGAAGAAGTAAATAGTGCAAAAGATGTATTAGAAAAAGCAATCAATAGCTTAGAAGCAAATACAACAACACCAGTAGACAATACTGCAAAAACACCAGTAAATAATGGTGATACAACTGCAAGTGTAAAAACAGGTGATGATGCACTAGTAGGAACATTAGCAGGACTTGCATTATTAAGTGTAGCTGGATATGTAGTATTAAGAAGAAAACAAAATTAATTTAGAAAATGGCACTTTATGATGTGCCATTTTTAAATAATAAATTTTTATCATTTTACTGTACTAGTATATTTTTTTTACATATAATCAAGTAAAAAGGGGGTAATTATAATGATAGATGGACATATGCATTTAGAATATGGGGATTTGACTAAAGAATATGTATTGGAGTTTGTAAATGCTGCAGTAAATAAAGGTTTAAAAAAAATTCAAATATTAGATCATACTCATCGTTTTGTTGAATTTGAACCAATATATGAAGAGTTAAAAAAAGAACCGTTACAAAAAAAATGGTTAGAAAATAAAACGATGAAATTTAAAGATAGTTTAGATGATTATGATCGTTTAATTAAAGAAATGAAAGATATAGATTTACCAATAGATGTATCTTTTGGTTTAGAAGTATGTTATGTGCCTAAATACAAAGAATATATTCGTAATATTTTAAAAAATCATGAATATGATTTTATTGTGGGCGCAATTCATTCAATTGATGGAAAATTATATGATATGAATTTTTCAAAAGAAATTTTATGGAATAAATATGATGTTGATGATATTTATAAAAGATATTATGAATTAGTATTTGATTTAGTTAAATCTGATTTATTTACACAATTAGCTCATCCAGATACAATTAAGATGTTTAATTATTATCCTAAGTATGATTTAACCGAAACATATCATCAGTTAGCGAAGTTATTAATTGAACATAATGTCATTGCTGAAAATAACACAGGTTGTCATTATCGTTATAATCATAGAGATATTGGATTGAGTGATGAATTGTTAAAGATATTTAAGGAACATAATGTTAAGTTGATTGTAGCTAGTGATGCCCATCATCCTGAGCATGTAGGAACTAATATTATTGATATTTATGAAAAAACGATGAAATAGACCTACTTGTCTATTTCTTTTGTTTATAAAGAGATTGAATAATTGTATACAATTATTATTAAATCGCTTTACAAACAAGATTGTATACAATATAATAAAAG
The DNA here is from genome assembly GCF_025149465.1 of Thomasclavelia spiroformis DSM 1552. Lineage (NCBI taxonomy): Bacteria > Bacillati > Bacillota > Erysipelotrichia > Erysipelotrichales > Coprobacillaceae > Thomasclavelia > Thomasclavelia spiroformis. The sequence goes on from NZ_CP102275.1 coordinate 356,578, forward strand.
ATAATATATGAAAAGGAAGGTATTTATATGACTGAAAAAAGAGTATTTAATTTTTCTGCAGGTCCTTCAACGTTACCTGTGCCTGTTTTAGAAAAAGCAGCAAAACAAATGTTGAACTATGAAAATAGTGGGATGAGTGTAATGGAGATGAGTCATAGATCCTCTTCCTACTTAGATATTTTTAAAAAAACAAAAGATTTATTAAAAAAAGTTATGAATGTACCAGATGATTATAAAATTGTATTTATTCAAGGGGGAGCTACACAACAATTTTCAATGGTACCATTGAACTTGTTAAAAAATGGAAAAGCTGATTATATTATTACGGGATCATTCAGTAAAAAAGCAGCTAATGAAGCTAAAAAATATGGTGAAATTAATATTGCTTATGATGGTAGTGTTAATAATTTTAAACATATCCCTACTCAAGATGAGTTAAAATTAGATCCAGAAGCTTCATATGTGCATTTGTGTTCTAATAATACAATTTATGGAACAGAATGGAAGTATGTACCGGAAACTAATGGAGTACCAATTATTGCTGATATGTCTTCGAATATTTTATCAAAGCCAATTGATGTTTCTAAATATGGTATGATTTATGCAGGAGCACAAAAAAATATGGGGATTGCTGGTCTAGGGGTAGCAATTATTAAAGAAGAGTTATTGCAAAAAGTACCAGCTAAAACACCAGTGTTATTAGATTATCAGTTAATGATTGATAATGATTCTATGTATAATACACCTCCAGCTTATGCAATTTATGTTTTAGGTTTAGTATTAGAATGGATTGATAACTTAGGCGGATTAGAAGTTATGGAACAAAGAAATATTAAGAAGGCAAAATTATTGTATGATTATCTTGATAGTAGTAATTTTTATATTTGTCATAGTGATAAAGATAATCGATCTTTAATGAATGTTACATTTACTACACCAAATAAAGATTTAGATGCTAAATTTGTTAAGGAAAGCATTGAAGCAGGAATGACGAATTTAAAAGGACATCGTTCTGTTGGGGGAATTAGAGCATCTATTTATAATGCAATGCCAATTGAAGGTGTTGAAAAATTGATTGCGTTTATGAAGGATTTTGAAATTGCTAATAAATAGGAGAATGGGTATGTATAATATAAAATTATTAAATAAAATATCAAAAGTTGGATTAGATGATTTTGATGAAAATTACACATATAGTGAAGATATGACTAATGAAGATGCGATACTTGTTAGATCAGCTTCATTACATGATTATGATTTTGGTAAAAATCTAAAAGCAATTGCACGAGCAGGAGCCGGAGTAAATAATATTCCAATTGATAAGTGTAGTGAAAATGGAATCGTGGTTTTTAATACACCTGGAGCTAATGCTAATGCAGTTAAGGAATTGGTATTATGTGCTTTATTTTTATCATCACGTAAGATAGTTGAAAGTATTCGTTGGGTTGATACTTTAAAAGATGATGAAAATATTGCTAAAACAGCAGAAAAAGGTAAGAGTAATTTTGTTGGACCGGAAATTGAAGGAAAAAAACTTGGTGTTATTGGATTAGGAGCGATTGGTGTTAATGTTGCTAATGCTGCAATTAAATTAGGAATGACAGTTATGGGTTATGATCCATATATTGGTGTAAATGCAGCGTGGGCATTATCTAAACATGCAAAACAAGCAAAAACATTGGAAGAAATTTATAGAGAATGTGATTATATTACTATTCATGTACCAAGTAATGAAGAAACAAAAGGATTTATGAATGAAGAAGCATTTGCTTTAATGAAAAATGGAGTTAGAATATTGAATTTTGCTCGTGGTGATCTAGTTAATAATAAGGATTTATTAGTAAATGTTGCTAGTGGAAAAATAAGTAAGTATATTAGTGATTTTGCTGCTCCTGAATTGATTGGTAGGGAAAATATTATTATTTTACCTCATTTAGGAGCAAGTACTCCTGAATCAGAAGATAATTGTGCAAAAATGGCAGTTAATGAAATTAAAGAATATTTAGAAAATGGAAATATTATTAATTCTGTTAATTTTCCTGGAGTAAATCAAGCACGTGTTTCTAAAGTTAGATTGTGTATTATTAATAAAAATGTACCAAATATTTTAGCAAGTATTTCTAAATTATTTGCTGATTATAATTTAAATATTGAAAATATGGTTAATCGTTCACGTGGGGAATATGCTTATACTTTAATTGATACTAATGATGATGTTTGCAAAGATATTATTGAAAAGATTGAAACTAGTAAAGGAATTATTAGTGTAAGAAGTATTATTGAAAAATAGTTTGATATGTAACTTGAATAAGCATGAATTATTATTGAATAATTCATGCCTATTTTTTTAGTTTATGTTGTTTAATTGTGCATTTTATTGTAGTATATAGAATGTTAGGAAGGGATATTGATGAATTTAAAATTAAAAAATATTACTATAAAGGGAAAAATAACAATAGTTGCATTATTAGTAGTTTTGATTGTATCTGTAATTGTTTGCTACTTTATGTTTAGATGTCCAATTGTTTTTAAACAAGAAAATATTAAAGTAGAAATAAATGAAGAATTTGATGCTTTGAAAAATGTTGAGAAAGTTAAAAATGGTAATATAAAGGATATTAAAGTAAATACTAAGAATGTAAAATTTGATAAATTAGGAAAGTATAAAGTTATTTATACATTTAATGATAAAGATTATGAAATACCATTAGAAGTTGTTGATACTAAAAAACCTAAATTTGATATTGTTGACTTAGATATTGATTTAGGAATGAAGGTCAAAGCAAAAGACATGGTAACCAATATAGATGATGCAACAAAAACAAAGATTAAATTTAAAAAGAAATATAAATTTAATCATGAAGGTGAAATAAGTGTAGTTGTCCAAGTTATTGATGAAGCTGGTAATGTTAGTGAAAAAAAGGGTAAAGTGAAATTGTTTAAAGATGATATTGGTCCTGAAATTAATGGAATTGAAGAAATGACAATAGTTAAAGGTGAAAAGGTAGATTATAAGTTAGGAATTAGTGTTAGTGATAATCGAGATCCTAATCCTACATTGAATATTGACGATTCAAAAGTTAATGTTGATAAACTAGGGAGGTATAAAGTTATTTATACTGCTAAAGATCGGTCTGGAAATAAGGTTGTTAAAGAAAGAATAATTAAAGTAGTTGAAAAGAAGAATATTGGAACTTTACAACAAAGTAATGAAAAAATTGTTTATTTAACATTTGATGATGGTCCTTCAGAAAATACTCAAAAGATTTTGGATATATTAGATCGTTATAATGTTAAGGCGACATTTTTTGTTACAGGAGAAAATCAAAAATATAATTACTTGATTCAAGAAGCTCATAAACGAGGACATACTATTGGATTACATACTTATTGTCATGATTATAAGACAGTTTATACGTCAGTAGATGCATATTTTGATGATTTAAATAAGATTGGAAATATGGTAAAAGATCTAATTGGTTTTGTTCCAAGATATATTCGTTTTCCTGGTGGCTCATCAAATACAATTTCACGTAAATATTCGCAAGGTATTATGACGATATTATCTAAGGAAGTTATCAATCGAGGATATCAATATTATGATTGGAATGGAGATTCTACAGATGCTTCTGGTAATAATGTTCCGGTTAGTAAATTGATTGCTAATGCAACATCTAGTAAAGCTAATAATATTAATATTCTTTTTCATGATACTAAAGCTAAGTCTACTACGGTTGAGGCTTTACCTACAATAATTGAAAATTATTTGGCTAGAGGATATCGTTTTGAAGCAATTAACGATAACTCTTTTGTACCACATCAAGGTATTAATAATTAAAGATATGTATTTTATAACATAATATACCATGATTTTATTAATTTTTTATAATATTTAAATGAAATTTTATATCTGATTTTCGATTATCCGCATAAACACTATACTTTTAAACATTTTGAAGTATAGAAAACCATTCATTTTACCACGAATTTACCACGATTGAATGAGCCTTGATATGACACAAAAAACAACATGGGAGATAGCACAAATATCTGTGTATCTCCCGTTTTTTATTCATGTAATATGATTACTTCACTCTAATTTCAAATTTCAAGATTGCTTTCATCATTTCTATATGAATTTGACCTTTTAATTCTTCATCAACCTGCATAGTGATTTTACCACTTTCAAAGTGGTAAAACGGACGCAAGCATAATTTACAAATATAAGCGTCATAAAACTTCAAAATCTCTCTTATGGCAGTTTCGTTTCCAGCAGACGCTTGACATATTACTTTTAATGTAGGGTAGCCATATTCTTTTTTCATTGGTTCAATTCCTTTCTTTCAATACTGTTTTTAACTTCTTCAATCCGTTACTTCTTCTGCGATAAATAGCAGAACGTGATACATGATATAATTCTGCTATTTCTTGGTCGCTCATGCCTTGAAAATAGCGTAATAGAATTACATCACGCTCTTTACTCGATAACTTATATAAAGCAACAGCAAGTTTCTCATTTGATATTTGAATTGTGAAATTTAAGACTTTAAAAGAAATGTAATCACAAGAATATTTATCCTCTGTTATACATTCCAGATTTTTCGTATCTGATAATTCACAGAATAAAATTTCACGCTTGGAACGTCTTGCAAACTGTCTGTTTCTATTTTTTACTGTGCATTTAATAACAGTCATCATCAAAGCATTAAACTGTATTCTGACGATATGCTCGAAAGAAGATGTGTTCATAATCTCACCTCCTTTCCGCATATGCTGGAATTATATAAACGGGAATACCGTCTATACTTTTTAGAAGTACAAGAAAAAGAATAAGAAAAAAGCCCGCACAAAATGCTTGTACGAGCTAATATATTTAAGTATTCAATTTTATGTGGAGCGTTTAAGGAGTAACATCTTCATTTGCACTATCAGATTTTATTGACTCTTTAATCTCATAAATTTTTGATTTTATATAACCTTTTTCGTCTTTTTGATACTTATACCATGAAACCAAACCACAAACTATGAAGATGATGAACGTTAAAGAGATTGGATATTTGAAATCAAAAAATTTAAACAGCAAAAACATTACACAAGAAGATAAAACAGTGGATATTATATAAATAATTTTCGTGTATCTATATACCAAATTATCGTTCAGAGATAAGAAATATTCGTTCCATTCAAATGTTGATTTATGTAATTGCTTACCTTTGAACATAAATGACAATATAATAAGCAGTAATGCTACACCTTTTGCTATTAAAATTTTTGCAAGGACAATTCCTGCCAGTAGTAATAATTTCATCATTAACATTTCACTCCTTATATCTTGATACAAAAGAGTATAAACTATACACTAACTGTAAAGTCAAGGGTGTTCATCAATCTTAATCATAATTTTTGTAATATAATCAGCTTCATTAGAAATAACAAAATCGTTCAAACCGACTTCATAAGCGTATCCAGTAAGTTGTAAATCATTTTTAGTGGCATAATCCAACATCTGTTGATATAAGTCGGGCAATTTGTTCCATGTACCTTTTTGATAACCACAAAGATATTTTCCTTTTGGTTTAAAAAAACTATTTGCAACAGATTTTTTGTTTAAGGCAATCGTATATATTCCAGCATATTCATCAAAGTTCATTTTATATACATTATCAAGCGAAATAAAACTTCCCATTCCCATTCGTATTTGTTCTATTCCCCATATATCTTTCAAGTGAGAAAAAATTTGCGATATGTCATCTTCTGAGAAATCATAAGGATAGACTAAAAGCCTTTCTGATTTACATTCTTCAATTCTAATCTCCTGTTCCTGTAAGGTTTCACAAAAAACGATTTTTTCCTTTTTTCTCTTCATTACATTTTTAACATCTTTCAGCTTTTGAATTTGTTTATCAATTTCTTTTCCTTTTTCATTCACAATTTTTAAGAAAGCCGCGGGTGTAGGATTTTTTCTATAAGTTTCGATTTCCTCGATACTCATATTTAATTCTTTCAGCATACGTATATATTCAAAATCTATACTTTGTGAAATATCATAGTAACGATAACCATTTTCTGCCTTAGTAAGCGGACGAAAAAAACCAATTTTATCATAGTAGTGTAATGTACGCTTATTTACTTCATGTAGTTTTGCGAATTGTGCAGTTGTTAGTCTTTTGATTTCTTTTTTCATTTTCTTATATCTCCTTATTGACATTACAGTTACTGTATATTTTATCATACATGATATAGATGATGAAAACAAGGAGAAGAATAGTGCAACTAGAATTACGAGAATATCAAAAAAAAGATTTTAAAGCTTTAGAAACTATTATCAGGGAGACGTGGCATTATGATGCTTTTACCAGTCCCAGAACAGCAATTAAATTAGCAAGAGTATTTTTAAGCAGTTGTTTAACGAACTATACTTTTTCAAGAGTAGCAGTAGTTGACGGAAATGTAGTAGGCGTTATATTGGCTAACAATATTGCGAAACATAAATGTCCACTTTCTAATCGACTATTACAGGTAAAGTCGATTATATCCCTATACAGTTCAAAAGAGGGACGTAGTGTTTCAAAAATTTTTGGTAATGTCAATGGAATAGATAAACAATTACTAAATGAAAATAACAATATTTATCAGGCAGAACTTGCCTTATTTGCCGTAAGTTCTTCATGCAGAGGAAAAGGAATTGGAAAAATGCTTTTTCAATCAACACTCGATTATATGAAGCAGGAAAAACTGAAAAATTTTTATTTATTTACAGATACAAGCTGTAATTATGGTTTTTATGAACATCAAGGAATGAAAAGACGCTTAGAAAAGAAACACATATTTAACATCAAAGGACAACAAGCAGTAATGAATTTTTTTATTTATGATTATCAGAATATAACCTCTTGACTTTACACCTAGTGTATAGTTTATGCTATTATCATAAATTAGATTAAGGAGGAGGTTTTATGAAAGCTAGTTGTAGTAGTTTTACCTGCCAATCGGCAGATGGGAAACATTTTCTAGGTCGAACCTATGATGAATATGGGGATATAAGTGCAAATAAAGTTTCCATTATTCCCCGTGGTTATGAAATTTCTTTAACTTTCATGGGAAACAAAGAGAATAACAAGCAAATCGTTAAGTATGCAATTGTAGGTATGAATGTCGATATGTTTGATACACCTTTTCTCACAGAGGGAATGAATGAACATGGATTGATGATTTCATTACTCTTTTTTCCACATTTCACTCAATATAATTCTAAGTCAAATGCAGAATATGACGTAAACTTAGGATTATTATTGCCCTTTGTTTTAGGAAAGTGCAAAAATATTGAAGAAGCAGTTGCCCTTTTACAAAAAATCAATCCCGTTGATGAACCTGAAAGTCAAATGGAATTGCCATGCCATTATTTGATTTCTGATAAAACAGGTGAGTCGATAGTGGTCGAACCACTTGCTGACGGACTAAAAATTTATCGCAATGAAATGGGGGTTCTTACCAATTCCCCAACATATGAATGGCATAAAATCAATTTGAGAAATTATTTAGGAATTTCAAACTTAGCAAAAGAAACTCAAGTAGTAAACGGCTATAAAATTGAAGAGTTAGGTGAGGGAACTGGCTATTTGGGTATTCCCGGTGATTATACACCAGTTTCTCGTTTTGTTAGATTAGCATTTTCTAAAAATTATATGCCAGAACCTCAAAACGAAATTGACGCAGTTAATAAGATGTTTAATATTTTTGAGACTGTTGATGTACCAGAAGGAGTAATTTATACGCCACCGCTAAGGACACCTTATCACGAAAAAACTCTTTGCACATCTGTAATGTGTTCTGAAAGTTTAAAATATTACTTTTCAACATCAACAAATTGCAGAATTTGCTGTGTGGATTTAAACAAAGCCATGAACAACAATTCTAAAGAATTGATTAACATTGACATTCCTTTTGAACAGGATATTCTAACATTGAATTAAAACAAAAAATAAAACGGAGGATATAACAATGAAAAAAACTTACAAAAAATATATTGCTGGAGGATTAGCTATGGCTATTACAGCAACTACTTTAGGAACAGCAACACCAGTTTTTGCTCATGAAAATTCATCTGTAAGAGAAATTGTTCAAACACTAAATCTATCTGCAAGTGAATTAGCTGAATATGATAAAATTACTAATGCTTTTGTAGAGCAGTATGGGAAAGAAGGAATAACAGAAGTAGTAAATCAATCATTAGACATATCAACTTCTCCAAAAGAGGAAAAAGGTGCTGTTAGCGTCACAGCAAAGGTATTACTTAAACTTCTTAAAGAAAAAGGAAGTGCAATAATCAAAGCTATCAAAAAGATACCGGGAGTTGGTACTGCTATAGGTAACTTCTTAGAAAAACATATGGGGTCTTTGATTAACTTCCTTGAGAAAGTTAATGGTGGTGCTGAAGCGGCACTTGTTCGTTTCTTTACAGAAATAATGGGATTAAAGCAAAGTACTGCTGAAATTTGGGCAGATGTAATTATGTCAGTACTGGGCATTTTCTTATAAAAAATTCATCATTTTAACGATAACAATGTTACATTACTTTTTAGGTGTAACTCAGGGGAGTGGTTATTCACTCCCCATTTTTGTTATCTTATAATTTCTAAGTTGCTATCCTTATGTAGTACAAACTCATACTGTGATATCCTTTTTGCTGATTTAACACAAATCAGATTTTATCCCTTTCTTCCTCTTGATTACCTACCACTGCAAAGAAAAAGCCCTGTCAAGAGCTTGCCACCATTGGTGGTGCTATGCACTCTTGATCGGGCTTTTTGTTTACTGTATTTTCTCGTAAGAGGAAAAAGGTTATTCGTCCTCATCATCAAAATTACCCGTTACCCACGTTAATTTCGATAATAGTTCCATATCCTCTTTTGAGTTTGGGTTTATCATTTTTACAACTTGATAAGGTGTTTTATACTTATGTCCCTCTATGCTTTCTCCAAACATATCCACGCTGTATAAATCATCATAGCGGTCTAGTAGTTTTTGGAATTTCAAATGCTGGATAAATTCTTTGATTGGGTAAAGGTCTGACGCTTCAATACTTGTTCCGTTGATGTAGTCGATAATGTATTCCCGTAACTTTTCTAACTCATATTCCAGCCATTCTTCTTCGCTGTCAAAGAAATTGTCATAATGTCCGTGCTTTAATTCTGCATTTAATCGTTCCTCTGCTCTTAAAAACTTACAGACTTCTTTTTCGGACTGATTAACATACTTCCATTCTCCCGATAACAATTCATTGGGCGTTACGTCCAGCACTTCCATTATCTTTTCCAGCGTTTCATAAGCAGGATAGTTCAACCCTCTTTCAATCTTGGAAAGGCTCTGCATATTGATACCGATTTTGTCCGCAAGCTCCTGTTGTTTCATTCCCCTAAATTTTCTTATGGTCTGTATATTATTTCCTAAATGGCTTATTTTCATTGCATAACCCTCCATATCTTGTTATATCTTCACTTTTATAAGTCTATCATGCTTAATATGATTTGTAAAGGCAAAAAAAGATATTGACAAATAAGCATATAGGAATTACTATGTTCTTGTAATTGAATAAGCACAATAGAATGAAATACAAAAACATTCAAAAAGAAATACCTATCTGATTAAACCCGTAGATATGAATATCGGTTGAAATGGAACTTGTTTAAAAAGGGTAAAACAGGACTTGCCGACAGAGCATTGCAGGACTGCTGGCGTGCGTCAGCAACAACGCCATGACGGCTTGCCGTCAAAGGACGGAAATGCTTTGTCGGCTGGCGAGCCTGCGAGCCTTGTCTGTGCCCCCGTTATCTAACAGGGGGGTACTATTTCACAAAAGACAAGTCAAAAACCATACAGCCCCAAAGCTGTAAGGAGTAATAAGAAGTTTTAAGAAGATAGTAACTTCACATTCTTTTGAATAGTGGTTTACAGGTATTTCAAGGCTATTGTGGGATTGGAGGAATACAATGAACAATTTAGAATTTGCACTTGAAATGAAGAACAAACGTCTTGCCAGCGGTCTTTCACAAGGAGAACTTGCAAGTCTTACCCATGTATCAAGATATAGTATCAACCGTTTTGAGAACGGAAAAGCCAACGCCAGCAAGGAAACACAAAATATTATCCTGCGTTGTCTGAATTACTATATCTGCGATAAGCCTTTTTATCTGCTCGTTGATTATCTGTCTGTCCGTTTTCCAACGACTGACGCATTGGAAATTATCCGAAAGGTGCTTGGCATGAAAGCAGATTATTTTATCCATTATGACTATGGGTATTATGGCTATAAAGAGCATTATGCTTATGGGGAAATCAAGGTTATGGCTTCTGATGATGAACACATGGGCGTATTCTTGGAATTAAAAGGAGCAGGCTCACGCAACATGGAATATGTCTTACAGGCACAGAATAGAGATTGGTATTCATTTTTAAACCGCTGTCTTGACTGTGGCGGTGTTATCCGACGTTTTGACTTGGCAATCAATGATATGTGCGGTCTGCTGGATATTCCCGTTTTGTCTGAAAAATACAAAAATGGCGGTGCGGATTGTCGCTGTAAAAACTATGAAAATGTACAAGGTGGAAAATTAAGCGGAAAAAACCGTAATTTAGCAAGCACCCTTTATATCGGCTCAAAGGCAAGCACAAAATCTTTCTGCCTGTATGAAAAACAAAAGGAACAGGCAACTAAAAAGAAACATACCGATATTATCAACCGTTTTGAAATTCGTCTGCGTGATAAAAAGGCAGTACAGGCGGTTGAGGAACTGTTATTGACGTATAACCCTCATGGGCTGGTGTTTTACCTTATTACTGATTTTGTGCAATTTCCTGACTATCCGTTGTGGGAGATATTCATTTCCCATGACAGTTTACCTTTTGAAATGAACCCCGTACCTGTCAATATGGAACGCACTCTGCAATGGCTGGAAAGACAGGTCATGCCGTCAATCGTGATGATAGAGGAAATCGACAGGCTGACAGGCTCAAACTACATGAAAATGATTGATAAATGTACCCACCTTTCCGAAAAACAGGAAATGCTTGTAGAACAGATGTGTACGGATATAGCAGATGTAATCGAAAGTGAGGGGGTGTTTTATGAGTAATGCACAGGATATTCCCGTATGGGAAAAATATACCCTTACCATTGAAGAAGCGTCAAAGTATTTCCGTATTGGAGAAAACAAATTAAGACGATTGGCAGAGGAAAACAAGGACGCTGGCTGGCTCATTATGAATGGCAACCGCATACAGATTAAACGCCGACAGTTTGAACAGGTTATTGATAAATTGGACGCAATCTAATGCAAATGAGCCTTGTATGTGTTATGATGAACACAAGTCATATCAAGGCTCTTTCCAACAAGGAAAGGAGCAGACACCATGAGAGAAAAAAGACGGGATAACAAAGGTCGTATCCTGCATACTGGAGAGAGCCAACGAACAGACGGGAAATACTTATATAAATATGTAGACGCATTTGGAAACACAAAATATGTGTATGCTTGGAGATTGACACCCACAGACCCGACACCAAAGGGAAAACGGGAAAAACTCTCACTTCGAGAACTGGAACAACAGATAAGACGGGATATTGAGGACGGTATCGACAGCACAGGCAAGAAAATGACGCTTTGTCAACTCTATTCCAAACAGAACGCACAGAGGGCAAATGTGAAGAAAAGCACAATGAAACAACGGGAACAACTCATGCGGTTATTGAAAGAGGACAAGTTAGGTGCTAGGAGCATTGATACGATAAAACCCTCTGACGCTAAAGAATGGGCGTTACGCATGAAAGACAAAGGCTTTTCCTACAATACCATTAACAACCATAAACGCTCGTTAAAAGCGTCATTCTATATCGCCATTCAAGACGATTGTGTAAGGAAAAACCCTTTTGATTTCAAGTTAAGTGAAGTCCTAGAAAATGATACCAAAGAGAAAGTCGCATTGACAGAGGAACAGGAACAAGCCTTACTCTCATTTATCAAGACGGACAATGTGTATCACAAGCATTATGATGATGTGCTGATATTATTAAAAACAGGACTTCGTATCTCGGAACTGTGCGGACTGACAGTAGCCGATATTGATTTCAAGAATGAAGTTGTGATTATCGACCACCAGTTACTAAAGAGCAAGGAACAGGGCTATTACATTGAAACGCCTAAAACAAAGAGCGGAATAAGGCAAGTGCCATTAAGCAGAGAAACAATACAGGCATTTCAACGGGTTATGAAGAAACGCCCAAAATCAGAACCATTTGTGATAGACGGACGGAGCAATTTCCTATTTGTCAATCATAAAGGCAAGCCCAAAGTTGCGATTGATTACAACGCCTTATTTGTCCGTATGGTAAAGAAATACAACAAGCACCATAAGGATAACCCCTTGCCACATATCACACCACATACGCTACGCCATACATTCTGCACAAGGCTGGCAAGCAAGAACATGAACCCGAAAGATTTACAGTATATCATGGGTCATTCAAATATCAGTATCACAATGAACTGGTATGCTCATGCGTCCATAGATACCGCAAAATCAGAGGTTCAGCGTCTAATCGCATAAGAAGTATTTACCACGATTTTAACCACGCTTGATAGCGAAAATATAAGAAGATAGACCTAGATATGTGAGGTTTACCACAAAAGAAAAATGCCCGTAGAGCCGATAAAATAAGGCTTTGCGGACATTTGAGAAGATATAAAAAGATAGCCAAAAAGACATATATAATTTACTAAAATTAATTTTACAATTATTGGCTATATTATAAGTGTAGTCAAGATAAATTATGTTTTTCATTCCTTTCTCTAAAAATATTATGGACTACAAACAATTTTCCTTTCCCTAATATTAAAAATTAAATTTTTAATAAAAAATGATGTTAACCCATAGACATCATTTTTTATTTTCAAATAAATTGTATAATGTAAGATTATCGAAGGTTTTATAACACAATATACCATGATTTTATTGATTTTTTATAATATTTAAATGAATTAATTTTACAATTATTGGCTATATTATAAGTGTAGTCAAGATAAATTATGTTTTTCATTCCTTTCTCTTAATATATTATAGACTACAAACAGTTTCCCTTTCCCCGATATGTAAAACTAGTAGCTAAATGCTACTAGTTTTACTTTTGTATAAAAAGTGTTATAATGTCTCATTGTAAAAAAAAAGAAAAGTAACTAGTTAGCAAATTGCTAAAGATATAAGATTAAATAAGAAATTATAATATAATCTAGTAACTAGTCTATATTTTTATGTTTTGATAAATATACAAAAGAGGTGGAAATTTATGAAAGAAAAAAAAGTCACTGACTTGGGAAAAGATAGTATAGGAGGATTACTTTTAAAATTAGCGTTACCGGCAATTTTAGCTCAAATAATAAATGTTTTATATAATATGATTGACAGGATGTATATAGGGCATATTCCTAAAGTTGGTTCGGATGCTCTAACCGGTGTAGGGGTAACAATGCCTGTAATTATGGCTATATCAGCTTTTGCGGCACTGGTATCAATGGGTGGAGCCCCAAGAGCTTCTATAATGATGGGAAAGAATGATAAAAGTGCTGCTGAAAAGATTTTAGGTAACTGTACTTTGATGCTTGTAATCATGGCCGCTATTTTAACATGTGTGTTTTTTATTTGGGGAGAAGATATTTTATTGGTTTTTGGCGCTAGTTCAAAAACAATAGGATATGCTCTTGAATATATGCGAATTTATTCATTGGGTACAATTTTTGTGCAATTGGCATTGGGTCTTAATGCGTTTATTAATGCTCAAGGATATGCAAAAATGGGAATGTTTACAGTAGCTATTGGAGCTATATGTAATATTATTTTAGATCCAATTTTTATCTTTCAATTTTCAATGGGGGTTAAAGGAGCAGCATTGGCAACAATAATTTCACAAGGAATTTCATCTGTATGGGTGGTTTATTTTTTAATTAGTAAAAGAAGTACATTAAAAATTAAGTTAAAGAATTTAAAACCAGATCGAAAAGTAATTGTGCCTTGTTTAGCTTTAGGTCTTTCACCATTTATTATGCAATTTACTGAAAGTGTAATTTCTGTTTGTTTTAATACATCATTACTAAAATATGGTGGTGATATTGCAGTAGGATCAATGACAATTCTTACTAGTGTAATGCAATTTTCAATGTTACCTTTACAAGGGTTGACACAAGGATCACAACCAATTGTTAGTTATAATTTTGGTGCAAATAATATTGATAGAGTTAAAAAAACATTTAGACTTTTATTAAAATGTGCTTTAACATACTCAATGTTATTGTGGGCGGTAGCTGTTTTTTTACCTGATGTATTTATTTATATTTTTACTAATGATAGTAATTTAGTTGAACATACACGCTGGGCAATGAGAGTATATATGGCAGCTTCAGGTATTTTTGGAATTCAAATTGCTTGTCAACAAACTTTTATTGCGATAGGAAATGCTAAAACATCTGTATTTCTTGCGGTGTTACGAAAAATTATTTTATTGATTCCATTAATCTTTATCTTACCATTATTTATTTCTAATCAAACATTTGCAGTTTTCTTAGCTGAACCGATTGCTGATACATGTGCAGTAATAATAACAGCATCATTGTTTTATCGAACATATAAACATTTGGATAAACAAAAATAGAAAAGACTCGAACGGAGTCTTTTTTATATCTTGATTTTGTTTGATAGAATTAATGTTATAGCTATTTTAAAAATATCACCAGGGATAAAAGGGATTACACACATAGATAGTGCTAGTACAAATGAATTATTTGTAATAAAAATAAACCATAATGTTCCGATTAAATAACAGACAATAGTACCAATAATCATAGCAAGTATTTTAAAAAATAGTGTTTTATTCTTATTTATAATTAAACTAGTAATTGACACCATAATTGGAAAGCTAAAAATGTAACCACCTGTAGGACCTAAAAGAACACCGATTCCACCTTTAAAACCAGTAAATACTGGCAAACCAATAATTCCCATGAATAAATAAACAACCGTACTTATAAAAGCTAATTTAGGTTTTAAATAACATGAAATTAGATATATTCCTAATGTTTGTAAAGTTATTGGAACTAGACTAGGTAAATCGATTTTAATTTGTGCTAAGATTGCAATAATGCATGCAAACATTGAACAATAAATCATATTTTTAACTCTAGGATTCAAACCATCACCTCAGTTCTACTATAACAAAATGATTTAATTTATACAAGATAGAACAAGAGCAATTAAATATTCATTTAAAAATATGTTATTTATTAATTTAGGTTCAATTTTTTCTTTATCTTTTATAGAACGGTAGAATGTACATATTATTTCTAAACTAGTTAGCTTTTTTATTGAAGAAAAAATTTCTTTAATATAAATATTTTTTAAATTATCTTTGCGAGTATAATTTGAATAATATTTTTTTAAAAATGTATTTGATATTTCCAAATATATTTTATTAAAATCATATACTAAATCACTTTGAAAATGAAAATATTCCATAGTTATTTCAATTCCGCGAATAAAATAATCTTTTAAATCTAAATTATTGAGATAAGTATCGGTTTTTAATAAATCTGTTAATGGTAAATTTGAGGAAAATAATGTTTTATTGATAATATTTTTATTAATAGCTGCTTCAAAACTTATAACCGACCAATAAAACTTATTTAAAATATTTATATCAATATCACAATTATAGAAAATAAAGCGATAACCCATTAATTTATTAAATGTTTTTAATGTATCATAGTAACCTAGTTTAATTCGCCAATCAAGTAATTCACGATTAAAATCAAGGAAACTACCTAGATCATAGCTAGGACAAATTAATTTAATATATGGGCGATTATTAAAGTGATTGTGAGTAATTTCTTTTGAAAGTTCAATAGCAATAATTTCATCAGCTTTCATTTTTAAAGCTAGTGAAATGGGAAGGTTATCATAATAACCACCATCAATATATCCTTGTTTATTTATATAATGGATGGGAAATGCTGGAAAACAAGAAGCAGAAGCAATTGCATACTCTACTGGTTCGTTTGGTTTCATATCTTTTTTTGTGATTTGTAATGGAGATAGACTAGGATATTTAACAGTTACAATGCCATAGTCAATGTTACTATCAAACAATTTTTTATCATTATATAAAGAACGAATTTTTTTCTTTAGGGGAGTTATATCTGCACCTTTTTCGTTAATATATGATTTAAAAAATGGTTCAATAAGATTGGTTTGTGAAATCATTGACTCAATTGAAAAATTAAGATTAATGGGATCTTTTAATACATCACTTATTTTTATTTCATCCCATAGTTTATATAGTGCTTCATAATCTTTTTGTACTACAAGCAAGGCGTTTAAAGCACCAACTGATGTACCAGTAACAATATTAAAGTTATAGCCTAATTTTATTAATGCTTTGATGCATCCTGATTGATAGGCGCCTTTAGAACCGCCACCAGCCAATACTAATGCTTGTTTCAAATTTATCACCTAATATAAATTATGTATTTTTTATAAATAGTAGTACAAAATTTTGCTTTTTTATTATAAAGTCAAAGTTTGTTTTGCTGGATTAATTTTGCTATAATGGATTAAAAAGGAGGTAATAAGATGAAAAACGTAGTAAAAACTGATAAAGCACCAGGTGCAATTGGACCATATAGTCAAGGAATTAATGTTGGCAATATGTATTTTTTCTCTGGACAAATTCCTTTAAATCCAGAAACTGGTTTAATGCCTGAAGGAATAGAAGCACAAGCTCATCAAGCTTTAAAAAATGTAAAAGGATTATTAGATAGTCAAGGATTAGATTTTTCTAATGTTGTTAAAACAACTGTATTTTTAGATAACATGGATGATTTTGTGACAGTAAATGATATTTATGCTACATATTTTGTTGAACCATTTCCAGCTCGTAGTGCAGTTGAAGTGGCAAAGCTTCCAAAAGGAGCTTTGATTGAAGTGGAAGTTATCGCAGTTAAATAAAATAATTGGTATAGTTAATTAACTATACCAATTATTTTATTTTTTAAGTTATAGGAATAATACTGTTAAGATACCTGCAATTAAACAATATCTAGAAAAGAAAATTAATTTTCTCTTTTTTAATAATTTAAATAATAATTTCAAAGAAAAATATGTTGTAACTGTACTAACTAAAAAAATAGTTAGATATAGTGACCATGATACTTGAGATACATTTGTATTAAAAAGTTCATTTAATTTTAAAATAATATTAATAATGCCAACGGGAATGAACATAAGAAAAGAAAAATCTTGAGCTGTTTTTGGTGTTAAACCACTTAACATACCTACACTTAAAGTTACACCGCTACGAGAAATACCTGGCAATAGTGAAAAAAGTTGAACTATCCCCATTTTTAAAGCATCAAAAAGATTTATTTTTTTTCCAGAACGTCTTTTTTTGTGATATCCAAATTTATGAAGTAATAATATAAATATTGCTGTTACGAGTAATGAACATCCAACTAATTTTGGTTCGTGGAATAATGTCTCGATTTTATCAATGAATAAATAACTTCCAATAACAGTGGGAAGCGTAGCTATAAGGAGTAAAATACAATAACGAAACCCATAAATATAATTATTTTGAGGGTTGCTTTTTTTAATATAGTTAATAAACATTGTGAATAATTCAATAATTTATCGGCGATAATAATACGTGATTGCAATTAATGAACCGAAACTAATGATTATTTCAAATGTTATATCGTTAATTTGAGGTGCTGTAAGATTCATTTTGTCAAAAATATTTTGAAAAATAATTAAATGACCATTACTGGAAATAGGTATGGGCACAGCGAATCCACAAATTGCACCTAAAATACCATAGATTATAATATTTTTAATTAATTCCATGTAATCACCTCGGTCACATTATAACTTAATTAAAAATAAAAATATAGTAAAACATGATTTAATAAAGTATACATATAATTATATGGGAGGATATATGAAAGATATAATTGTTAATTGGGTTAAAGAAGACGAAGAGTTATTAGAATCATATGAATGGGATGAAAGCGATGATTTAGAAATTATTTCCGTTTTAAATGCTTATTTAGTAGATGATAAAACATTGCATGATTTTATATATGGATGTATTAATTTATTTGATAAACAATATTTTAGCAGTATATTTATTGTAGGTAATGGAAATTATAGTGTGGTAGTTGAGATTAATAATATAGGCAAATTGGCTTATCGATCATTACCAATGATAAATCAGCGTGCATTAATTAATGATTATTTAAAAACACAAAGCTTAACAATATTTAATTATTACATGTATGATGAAGGATTAGCTAAAGAATATGGTTTAACAAGAAACGAACGAATAAAAAAGCAGTATGTTGATAATATGATAGATAAGTTATATGTCGAAGATTATGATAAGTTTTTAAAGATTTGTAATGAATTAGAAATTAAAGATGAAAAAAGCATCGGTATGTATTTAAGATTAAAAAAGAAGTTGGAACATGGTTATTCATTTATTCATGAATTATTGTATAATGAGTTTGTTAAAAAGTAATTAGCGATATTTTAAGAAATAATAGTATTTAACTAGGTTTTAACGGAAAAT
This sequence comes from Thomasclavelia spiroformis DSM 1552, assembly GCF_025149465.1. NCBI lineage: Bacteria > Bacillati > Bacillota > Erysipelotrichia > Erysipelotrichales > Coprobacillaceae > Thomasclavelia > Thomasclavelia spiroformis. Next base: position 375,242 of record NZ_CP102275.1, read on the forward strand.
GATAGCAAAATAATAAAAATAATGTATAATGAATAAGTAAGGGAGATGATATTATGATTCGAATATATACGGCACCTAGTTGCGCATCATGTAGAAAGGTGAAATCATGGCTGAAAGAACATAATATTCCGTATGTGGAAAAGAATATTTTTTCAACCCTACTTAGAGAAATTGAATTGAAAGAATTATTGGAACGAAGTGAAAATGGAACAGATGATATCATTTCCAAACGGAGTAAGATAATCAAAGAAAATGATATTGATATTGATAGTATGTCAATTAATGAATTGATTAAGTTTATTCAAGATAATCCATCTGTATTAAAAAGACCAATTATGATTGATGAAAGAAGATTTCAAGTTGGTTATAATGCAGAGGAAATTAGAGTCTTTATTCCAAGAGAACTTCGTAAATTGGCAGAATGTCCTAGCAAAGATAACTGTCCACAGTTCATAGGCAATCCGTGCAATATGAAGGAAGCGTATTTTAAATCAAAATAATTTTTGTATTCGAATAATTTAGATATTTGTTTTAATTACACAGTTATCTTTTGATTTATAAAGATGTGTTTTTAGTTAATTAAATATTTAGATAAGAAAAAGTATCGATTAGAATTTGATGATTTTAAATCGATACTTTTTATTTTGTAATTATAAATTTATTTTGATAATGAATTAATAAGTCGATTAATTTTACTGATACAGTTATGCTCATATGATAAATTATATTGTTTGATAAAATTTAAAAAAGCTTTTTTACCTTGTTTATAATCAATGACTTCGTATTCTAATTCATAATCTTCAAGATTGTTATAACAATTATAATCAAGACAGATTAATCCGTGGGGAGTATGTATTTCTTTTCGAAGCGTTTTTAATGAATGGTTTGTATTGAACATTGTACTGTCTAGATTATATTCAGTTAATAAATCAAATACTTTATTATGAACTAATTTATTATTTAAAATTTTATCTTTGGCATCTTTGTTTATAATTAAATTTGTTTCTAGGGTACCTGTAGTTTGTGGTTGTTTTAATGTTAATTCATACTGATTGTTTTTTTCTCTAATTCTAAGTGAGTATTTTAATTTACTTAAAATAGGGTGCATTAAATAATAATTTGTTTGTGTATATGATGTATCAATTGAATAATCGTTAATAATTTGATCATAAACTTTTTTATCTAATAATATTTTAAATTCTATTTCTAAGTTTTCTTCCATAGTTACCTCCATTAGTATATACTATAGTATATACTTTAAGGTTGGTGAAAACAATGAAACAATATGCATTAGTAATAAAACAAGATCAATTATCTCATCAAATTGCAAAAGAAATTAAAGCACAGTTAAATGGTATAATGGAATATAATCAAGAAAACCCGGATTTAGTAATTAGTGTTGGTGGAGATGGGACTATGTTGTTATCTGTCCATCAGTATTTAAATCAAAATGTTAATTTTGTAGGGGTTCATACCGGAACATTAGGATTTTTTACTGATTTTCAAAAAGATGAAGTAATGGAATTGGTTGAAGCAATTAAAAGTGAATGTTATCATCTTATGCCTCGTAATTTATTGGAAGTAAAGGTTAAACATGGAAAAAAAGAAGATACTTATTTTGCTTTAAATGAAATGCGCATTGATTATGGTTATACAACACAAGTGATAGATGTTTATATTAATGATGAATTGTTGGAAGTGTTTAGAGGAAATGGTTTGTGTGTTTCAACACCTTCTGGCTCTACTGCTTATAATAAATCTATTGGAGGGGCAGTCATTTATCCAGGTACGCCATTGATGCAGTTAACTGAGGTGGCTGGAATTCAACATAATGCGTATCGTAGCTTAGGTTCAAGTTTGATTTTAGATGCAAGTAATGTTGTTAAATTAGTTGGTCATAATTTTGAGCAAGTTTATTTAGGAATTGATCATCTGTCTTATCGAATTGAAGATGTTGAAAGTATTGAGATTAAAATTGCAAAAGAGACAATTAATTTTATTGAATATAAAGGTAAGTCATTTATTCAAAGAATAAGAAGGGCATTTATTAATGAATAAATTTATTATAGGAATAGAAGATGATGAAGTTTTATTGAAAGATTTTTTGTTTAAACAGAATTTAAGTAAAAAAGCAATTAAGGCTATTAAGATGAATGGCGATATTTTAGTAAATGGTAACCATCAAACAGTCAGGTATCGTTTAAAAAAAAATGATGTGATTGAGTTGATTTGGCCAGATGAAATATCAACAATGGAACCTTATGAATATTCTTTAAAAATTATATATGAAGATGAAAATTATTTAATAATTGATAAACCAGCAGGTATCCCATGTATGCCAACTAAACGCTATCCAAATAAAACGATTGCAAATGCAATAATTTATTATTTTCAAATGTGTAATCTTAAGGCGACGGTACATTTAGTAAATCGTTTAGATAAAGATACTCAAGGATTGATGTTAATAGCTAAAAATAGGCAAGCCCATTATTTATTATCAAAAGATATTAAACAAGTAAAAAGAGTTTATCATTGTCTTGTAGAAGGAATATTAAAAGGTGAAGGCATAATCGATAAACCGATTATTAAAGATAAAAATAGTGTTAAAAGGTTAATTGATGCAAGTGGAAAAAAGGCAATTACAGTTTATCGTAGCTTGAAAATATTTGACAATAAAAGTCTGATTGAATGTGATTTAAAAACAGGAAGAACACATCAGATTAGAGTTCATTTAAGTTCGATTGGTCATCCTTTAGTAGGAGATGGTTTGTATGGATCAATGGAAACAAAAACATATTATTTAGATAGTGTATATTTGGAATTTGTTTCACCTTTTACTAATAAATTAATACAAATAAAAAAAGATATTAAAATTTAATATCTTTTTTTACGTTCAATAATTCGTGTTTGTTTTTCCATATCTAAAAAGATACCCATGGCAATCATATATGAAAGTAATGATGAACCTCCATATGATAAAAATGGTAAGGTTATACCGGTTATTGGAAAGAGACCAAGAACCATTCCAATATTCCAAACTTGTTGAAAAATCAAAAGTCCAAAAATGCCGGCAGTAAAATATTTATCACGATTATTTTGTGATTTAAATCCAATCCTAATTAATAATATATCAAAAACACATATAGCTAGGATTGTAAATCCACCACCAATAAATCCAAAACTTAAAGCAATTACAGCAAAGATAAAGTCAGTTTGTGCTTCTGGTAAGTTGATTAATGCGGTTTCCATTCCATGTCCCCATAAACCAGCTGTACCATATGATAATAAAGCATTGAATAATTGATATCCTTGTTTTCCATAAGTTCCTTCAGGGTCAATCCATCCATAGAAACGATCAAGTTTATGATCACCACCAATAATACTAACAAATAAATCGTGTTCATATATAAATATATATACTAATGTTCCTAAGATAATCGCAACAATTATTCCACCAATAATAAACCATCCAGCTTGAATACCAGACATAAAGATAATAAACACAATTGATGCTAACATAATCATTGTTACTCCAGCATCGTTTTGTAAATAAACTAAAATACATGGTGGTATTGATACTGCTAAAATTTTACCAATTAACAAGCAGTCGTTATGAAAATTATGAGTAAGATATTTATTGTTATGTTTATCAATCGTATCTGCCATTACTACAACCATGATAATTTTCATAAATTCTGAAGGTTGAAAGTCAAAACCGGGTAATGTATACCAGGACGTTGCTCCTCCGGCAAATTTTGCTAACGGTACTATTTGGATACCAAAACGTGTATGTAGAAAGTGTTCTACTGCCAAGCCGACAAGTAAAACCATTAAGATACCATAAATAATCCACATAGATGAGTATATTCGATCATTTGAAATTTTAAAAACAATAAACATCAATGTAAATGATATTCCGTAAAATGCTAACTGTTTTATCCAATATGTACTAGGGTTTCCTTTTGTGATTAACGGAGTAGCGCTTTTTATTCCAAGACAACTAATAAAGCAAAATAACAATAATAAGCTAATCAAAGACCAACAGATTAAAGATTTTTCTTTTTCTTCCACAAAATCCCTCCTTTATAAAAAAGATAGTTTTTTCTATCTTGGTATAGTATACTATAATTATATAATAATTAATAGGGGGTAGATGTTAATGAATGATTATTTATTATATGGAATAGTTGCATTAATTGTTATAATTGTATTAGCGATTGTTTTTACTTATATTATAAAAAACAGACATCCAAAACAAATCAAAGCTGGTGATATTCCTCTAGATATAAATATGCTAATAAATGCAGTTGGTGGAACAAATAATATTAAGGAAACTACAGCTAGTTCTTCTAGAATAACTTTTTTTGTAAAAGATGATAGTCTTGTTAGTTTAGAGGATTTAAAAACTTTAGGAGCATCGGGAATTGTTCAAACGACAAATAAAGTGAGTGCAATTTTTGGGAAATATTCTAAAGAGATATCTAATATGATTAATAATAGATAAGCAGATTAGTATATCTGCTTATTTGTATAATGGGGTTAAAGAATATGAATATTAAAGATCGGATAATAAGTTATGAGCCACTTTTTGATAAATGGGTTTTAGATGAGATAATAGATGTATATGATCAAGAAAGTATTGTTAGAATTAAAGATCAAAGTTATGGTAGTAATCAATTTGCTTATTTGAAAGTAATTACTATATATGATCAAGATGATGATTTAAAATGTTTGGAACAACGGGTTGAAAGTATTAAAAGTGATTTGGAAATAGGTTTATTAAAAAGTGAATTTATTGATTGTGAACAATATTTAATTGAAAATAATCAAAGTGATGTTATTGGAATTGATCTTTGTTTATTGATGAAAAATCATGAATATAAAATAGAAAATATTAATAATTTAAACGGTGAGCTACTATATGAATTGGGATTAAAGTTATTTGATCGCCATGAATATGATGAGGCACTTATTTATTTTAAAAAAGGCGAAGAGATAGGTAATAGTGATTGTATTTGTGTTATTGGTTATTTATATGAACGAGGACTTGGAGTTGAACAAAGTGATATAATGGCAGCACATTATTATCAAAAAGCTACTGATTTGAAAAACGTGGTAGCGAGTTGTAATTTGGCTTATTTTTATGAAATGGGTATTGGTGTTGAACAAGATTATCAAAAAGCATATGAATTATATTTAAAAGGAGCTAAAGCGGGTTTCCCTCGTGCTATTTGTAATTTAGGATATTGTTATGAATATGGTTATGGTGTTGAAGCTGATATATATCAAGCTGTAGAATACTATATTGAAGCTGCAAAATTAGGCTATAGCGAAGCTATATATAGTTTGGGAACATGTTTTGAATTTGGTGAGGGAATTGAGCAAAATGATGAAAGAGCATTTAAATGCTATGAAGAAGCAGCAAACCAAGGTCATGAACGTTCACAATATCGCTTAGCTAATTGTTATGAAAATGGAATAGGTACACCAAAAGATTTTATTAAAGCATTTTATTGGTATAAACAAGCAAGTATAAAAGAATATCCTCCAGCACTAATTTCATTAGCGACATGCTATGAACTTGGACAAGGAATAGAAAAGGATTTAAAACAAGCACGTAAATATTATCAAAAAGCTGCTCATTTAGGTTATGCTCGTGGACAATTTTGGTTTGGATATTTTTATGAGAATCATCCAGAAATAAAAAATGCTGCATATCGTTGTACATATTGGTATCGTCAAGCTAGTAAACAAAATGATGTTCAAGCGCTTGTTGCTCTTGGATATTGTTATGAAAGTGGTTTTGGAGTTAAAAAGAATTTAAAAAAAGCGGTTGATTTGTATTTACAAGCAGCAAAGATGAATTATGCACCTGGTCAATGTAATTTAGCATATTGTTATGAAATTGGAATAGGTGTTGAAGTTGATTTAAATAAAGCAATTTATTATTATCATCTTGCAAGTAAAGCAAATTATCCAAGAGCGATGTGTAATTTAGGATATTTATATACTCATGGTCAAGGAGTAGAAGTAGATCATCAAAAAGCTTTTGATTTGTATTTACAAGCAGCAAAGATGAATTATGCTCCAGGATTATATTATACTGGATTAGCGTATGAAGAAGGAAATGCAGTAAATGTTGATATTGATAAAGCAATTGAATATTATCAAAAAGCTACTGATTTAAATTATAGTGCAGCAATGTATAATTTAGGTTTGATTTATGAAAATAACATTGATTATCATGATGATTTAAAAGCAATTGAATATTATCAAGCAGCAATTGAATATAACGATGCAAGAGCAATGTATCGCATGGCTTTATATTTAGATGAAGGTCAAGTAATTAAAAGAGATCTTCAAAAAGCTTTTGATTATATACAATCTTCGGCAAATCAAGCATATAGTCCAGCTTTGAATATGTATGGGATTTATTTAGAAAATGGACTGGCTGGAAATAAAGATATGGAAGAGGCGTATAGATGTTTTTTAAAAGCAGCTAGAGCGGGATATGCACCAGCGGTTTATAATTTAGGAAGATGTTATTTTTATGGGATAGGAATCGAAATTGATAAAGAACTTGCATTTGAATTGTTTTGTAAAGCAAGTGATTCAAATTATCGTGAAGCAAGTTTTATGGCAGGATATATGTGTTATTATGGAGATGGTGTTAGTAAGGATGTAAATAAAGCTAAGAAATTTTATCAAAAAGCTGCAAAGTTGGGAATGAAAGAAGCAAAAGATGAACTAGATAAATTGGGTTAATGAAAATTCATTAGCCTTTTTTATTAAAAAGTGAATGATTGTTTTTATTAAAAAGTGAATGATTGTTTTGTTAAAGTGAAAAAAAGTGGTAAAATAATACTATAAATTTGTTGTTTGTTTGGAGGATTAAATGAATTTAATAAAAAAAGGCAGAAGAATATTGGTGGAAAATGGATATACTTTTGTTGCTTTAAAAAAAGATGAGATATATAGTTCTACTTTGCATGGAATTAAACCACTGATGAGTAAGATTTTTGTAAGTAATGACTATTTTAAAGATTATATTGTTATTGATAGAGTGATTGGTCGCGCTGCAGCACTTTTATTGATTCGTTCTAAAGTTAAATATATTCATGGATTTATTTTAAGTGAACCAGCAAAAGATTTATTAGAACAATATCATATTGATTATAGTTATGATTACTTGGTGCCTTATATCACAAATCGTGATAAAAACAGAATGTGTTCATTAGAAGCTAGTGTTTTAGATGTTGATGATCTTGAACAAGGTTTTAAGATTATTTGTCGAGAAATGATTGAAAAAAATAAATAAAGGAGAATTTATGTCATTTAAAGAAAAGTTATCTAAATATGCAAAATTGATTGTAAAATCAGGATTGAATGTACAAACTGATCAAATTGTAGTAATTGATGCACCGATAGAAAGCGTTGAGTTAGTGCGTTTGATTACAAAAGAAGCTTATGAAGTTGGTGCAAAAGAAGTTGTAGTTAAATACAATGATGAAGTTGTTTCACGTTATAAATATGAATATGTTGATAAAGATGAATTTGGTAATGTACCATCTTGGTTTAGTGAGTTTAGAAATGGATATGCTAGTAAAAATGCATCATTTTTAACTATTCATAGTGATGATCCTGAAGGATTTAAAGGAATTGATCCAGCTAAAATGGCATTATGGTCAAAAAGTGTTTCTTTAGCATGTAAACCTTTTTATGATAGTCTGGATTTAGGTGTTAATACATGGTGTATTGTTGCTAGTAGTTCGTTAAAATGGGCGAATAAAGTATATCCTGATATGTCTGATGATGAGGCAGTAGAGGCTTTATGGAATGCCATTTTTAAGGCGACTAAAGTTGATAGTGATGATCCAATTGCTGCGTGGGATCAACATCGTAAGAGTTTTGAAAAACGTGTTGAATATTTAAATAGTCTTGATTTAAAAGAGTTGAAATATACAAATTCTTTAGGAACAGATTTGACAGTGACTTTAAATAAAGATTATTTATTTGCAGGTGGAGGATCTTATACTACAAATAATATTTATTTCTTTGCAAATATTCCTACAGAAGAGATTTTTACAAGTCCTAATTATAAAGGAACAAATGGTGTGGTTTACAGTTCTTTGCCATTAAATTATCATGGTAATATAATTGATGAATTTAAATTGGTATTTAAAGATGGAAAAATTGTAGATTATGATGCTAAAGTAGGTAAAGATATTTTAAAAGAAATGATTAGTATTGATGAAGGTAGTCGTTATTTAGGTGAAATAGCATTAGTTCCATATAATTCTCCAATATCAAATATGAAAACATTATTTTATAATACACTATTTGATGAAAATGCTTCTTGTCATTTAGCGATTGGTAAGGGATTTAGTGAGTGTATTAAAGATGGTTTGAAGATGACTAAAGAAGAGTTGTTGGAACATGGGATTAATGATTCTTTGACACATGTTGATTTCATGATTGGAACTGCTGATTTACGTATTGTTGGAAAAACAGTAGATAATCAAGAAGTAGTCATTTTTGATAATGGTAATTTTGTATTTTAGATACATATAAAAAGGGGATAACCCCTTTTTATATTATGTTTTAAAAATTAGATTTTAGTTGACAAATTCATGATTAATCTATATCATTTACCATTGCAAGGAGACATTAAAATGAGCGAATTTATTAAAGAGGTAGAAAAAAGAAGAACATTTGCCATCATCTCGCATCCCGATGCTGGTAAAACAACATTAACAGAAAAATTTTTATTATATGGTGGAGCAATTCAACAAGCTGGAACTGTAAAAGGTAAAAAAAATAGTAAACATGCTACAAGCGACTGGATGGAAATAGAAAAACAAAGAGGAATTTCAGTTACTTCTTCTGTATTACAATTTAATTACAATGGATTTTGTATCAATATTTTAGATACACCAGGACATCAAGACTTTTCTGAAGATACTTATCGTACTTTAATGGCTGCTGATTGTGCAGTAATGGTAATTGATGCAAGTAAAGGGGTCGAAGATCAAACACGTAAACTGTTTAAAGTTTGTACGATGCGAAATATCCCGATTTTTACTTTTATTAATAAGATGGATCGTGAAGCTCAAGATCCATATCAATTAATGGAAGAAATAGAACAGGAATTAGGAATCGATACTTGTGCAATTAACTGGCCAATTGGTTCTGGAAAAGAGTTTAAAGGTGTTTATGAACGTAATGATAAAGAGGTAATTCGTTTTATTCCAGTTGATGGTGGGCGTAAAGAAGTAGATACTAAAATCATGAAATTTGATGATCCTGAACTTATTAATGAATTGGATGAAGAGTTATATAATAAACTTCAAGAAGATATTGAATTATTAGATATGGCAGGAAATAATTTTGATTTGGAAAAAGTACGTCAAGGTAAACTTTCACCGGTTTGTTTTGGTTCGGCATTAACAAATTTTGGAATTGAACCATTTTTAAAACACTTCTTACAAATGACTACATCACCATTACCACGTCGTACTAAAGATAAAGTAATCGATCCATTTAGTGAAGATTTTAGTGCGTTTGTATTTAAGATTCAAGCCAATATGAATAAAGCACATCGTGATAGAATGGCCTTTTTTAGAATTTGTTCTGGTAAATTTACTAAAGGTATGGAGGTTTATCATTATCAAGGTGGACGTAAGATAAAATTAAATCAGTCAAAACAATTAATGGCTGATGAGCGTCAAGAAGTTGATGAAGCGTATGCAGGTGATATTATTGGGGTATTTGATCCAGGAATTTTTTCTATTGGTGATACAATAACTACAGGTAAAGAAAAATTTGCGTTTGAAGGTATTCCAACTTTTGCACCTGAACATTTTTCTTTGATTCGTAATAAAGATACTATGAAAAGAAAACAATTTGTCAAAGGTGTTGAACAAATTGCAAAAGAAGGCGCTATTCAGATTTTTACTGAATTAGGCGGTGGAATGGAAGAAATTATTGTTGGTGTTGTTGGGGTGTTGCAATTTGAAGTGTTAGAACATCGTTTAAAAAATGAATATAATGTTGATATTATAAAACAACCACTTCCTTATCAGTATATTAGATGGGTTAAAGAAGGTTGTGATTTAAATTCATTGAATTTGTCTAGTGATACTAAGAAAGTTCAGGATTTAAAAGGACAATATTTATTATTGTTTACTAATGACTGGGGAGTTCGCTGGGCTAGTGAAAAAAATCCAAATTTAGAATTATTAGAATTTAGTAAAAATTAGATGTTCTTAAAAAGCCTAGGGATACTGGGCTTTTTCTATTTTATTAGACATGTTATAATATTATTTGAAAAGAGGTGGGTACTATCGCAAATATTGGAAAGAGACGGAAATGTCGTTGTATTAAAACTATGAATATTGTCATTGGTAAACAGCAAAGAGATTTATTTACTAAAGGGCATATTTATGATTGCGTAATTAGGGATAGTGGTCAGCTACAAATTTATTACAAGATTTATGGTGATGAATTTGATCTTTCATGTACTAAAGATGAATTTGATGAGAATTTTATATTGATTGATAAAAAGAAATAATTTGTTCGTGGTGATTTTAAAGCTTGATGTCTAGAAGAGATATTAAAATAATGGAATAATAATATTATTATATAGTAGGAAATTGGGTTTATAAATTATTTTATTATAGCTACTAATTGTAATAAGAAATGTAATTAGACATAAAAGTGTTTTTTAATTTGAAAGTTATTTTTTAGAAGAAATGTATTTAATGTCATATCCTAAAAGGATAAGTGAAGATAAATTTATTTGATTATATGGTGTGATTTTTAAACTTATATCTGGAATAGAAAAGTAGATTTGGCATTTTGGTGAAGATATGATAAAATGAAAAAGATTAGAAAGGAGGTTTTTATGGCTCGTAATTTCTATATTGATAATATAAATGATAATGATAAATTAAATGAAATTAGTATATTGTTAAATGACATGGAAGAAGTGTCGAGAATAAAAATAAATAAAAATGGGATATCTTTTTATAGCGAACATCCAGAAAATGTTGATGAACTTTTAAAAGAACGTTATCCTGATTTGATTTTAAAAGAAGAAATTAATTCACGTAAACGTGAATATGTTGCAACAAAAAAGAAAATTGAATATATTTTTATGTTTACAAATCTTGAATCAGAAGAAGATGCAAAAGAAATAGAGGAAGTTATTTCTCATTATTCTGATTATGAAAATGTAAGCTTAGATTTTACTAATAAATTATTGAAAGTTACTACTAGTCAAAAAAATGTTTTGGTTAGATTAAATCGTTTAGTTGATAAAGTTAATCCTAATATTGATGTTGAACAATGGAAAAAGCCATTTAAATCACAGGATTTATTTCAAGAAAAATATTTAAAAAACATGTTAATAATTGCAATTTTATTAGTTGCAATAGCATTAGGATTAGTAACAGGTAAAGATCCAAGTATTCTTACAAATATTGCATGGTTTGTAGCCCTTGTTATCGTAAATGAAGAGATTATTCGCCGTGCATATAAAGATTTAAAAGTGAGGAATTTTTTAAGTGAAAATGTTACGATTAATTTAGCTTGTTTATTTGGTTGGGTTTATGGTGCATATGTTGAGGCATTAATTGTATCTTTGATTTTTCAAGCTAGTGAACGTTTTCAAATATATTTAATTAATTTAACGATGGATAAAATTGACAAGATGATTTCACCGGTAAAATTAGGGCGAAAGGAAATTAAAGATAATGAATATGAAATGGTTTCTTTAGAAGATATTGATATTGGTGATATTATTGTGGTTATGCCAGGTGAAACGATTCCTCTTGGTGGAAAAGTTGTTTCTGGAAGTAGTGATCTTGATATGTTTGCAATTAATGGTAGTGATATTTTAGAAAACGTTAAAGAAGGTGTAGAAGTACAAAGCGGTAGCGTGAATGTTGGTAATACATTGAAAATTGAGGTTTTGTATACTTATGATTATAGTGCAATGAATAAAGTTTTAGAAATTGCAATGATGGCACCAGTTAATTCTTCTAGAACGCATAAATTAGTAGAGTTGATTTGTAAGATTTATACCATCTTTTTGGTTGTTGCTGGAATTTTTTGTGCAATACTTGTACCTTGGGTAGATTTTACTAATAATTTTAAATATGTATATTTAGGAGCTATTTTATTAACTATTTCAGGATCATTTGCTTATAAGCAAGTTTCATCATTCGCGATTTTATCAGGTGTGGCTAAGGCTTTTTCTAGAAATATTATCATTAAGGAAAATAGTGGGTTAGATGCATTGAATTTATGTAAAACAATAATATATGATCGTTTTGATGGTGTAGAAGTTACTGAAGAGGAAATGGATTTATTCCATGAACTTTCTAAATTAAATCGCAATTTGATTATTTTTAATGATGGTCCAGTTGATTTAGAGGATGATCAATATCGAATTCATAATAATTTATCTGTTGATGAGAAATTAAAAATAATGAATGAAGCTAATATTAATGGGCCGGTTGCTTATATTGGGGATAATTCTAAAGATATTGCGTTATTGCAAAAAGCATATGTTGCTATTAGTCGAGGTGGAATAAAAAATAAAAAAGTTATTGAAAATAGTGATATTATGTTGATGAATTCAGATTTAAATACGGTCATAGAAACATTTAAGATATCAAAGAAACAAAAAAATGTTACATTTGAAAATATCTTTGCTGGATTAGCTATTAATTTTATTATGATGCTTGCAGCATTAGGTGGTATTTTACCATGGTGGGTAGCTTTGGTTATTTATTTGACTGAAGAAATAATTGTTTTATTAAATACTCATAGAATTCTTGATATGAAATAAAAGTCAGTTATTTTAACTGGCTTTTATTATAAAGATTAGGTATAGAATTTAATAATAGTAAGAGGAGATAAGTTAATGAATAAATATCAGGTGAAAAAAGATATTTTATTAATGGATTTTTTATTGAATTATTATAATAAAAAAAATGTTAAGAATTTATTGAAATATAAGTTAGTTATGGTTAATGAAAATGTTATTAGTCAATTTGATTTTCCGTTAAAAATTGGAGATGTGGTTATTGTTAATAAAAAAGAAGATAATAAGCATAATTTAGAAATAATTTATGAAGATAAAGAATTAATTGTAATTAATAAGCCTTCAGGTTTATTGAGTATCTCAGGAGGGAATGAAAAAGAAAAAACAGCATATCATTTAGTTGGTGAATATTTAAAAAATAAAAATAAAAAGGCTAAAGTATTTGTAATTCATCGTTTAGATAAGGATACTTCAGGAGTTTTAATGTTTGCTAAAAATGAAGAGATAAAAAATAAACTTCAAAATAATTGGAATAAAATTGTATATAAACGAGGTTATCTTGCAATTATAGAAGGCAGATTGAAAGAAAAAAGTGGTACAATTAAAAATTATTTAGATGAAAGTAAGACACAGATGGTTTATATTACTAATAATAAAAAAGGGAAATTAGCGATTACTAATTATCGGGTTTTAAAAGAGACAAAATATAATTCTTTAGTTGAAATATTTTTAGATACAGGTCGTAAAAATCAAATTAGAGTACATATGCAATCATTAGGACATAGTATAATAGGCGATAAAAAATATGGGGCAACGACTAATCCAATAAAAAGAATGGCACTTCATAGTCATGTTTTTGCATTTGTTCATCCTGATACTAAGAAAAAAATGATTTTTGAAGCTAAATATCCTGAGGAGTTTAAAAAAATATTTTAGTGAAATAGTAATATAGTTATAAATATTTCATATAATGTGATGGTGATGGAATGTTTACAATTATTGTTTTATTAATTTTTTTGATGATGGGATTATTTAAATATTTACGAATAAAAGAAGATAAATAAGTAAAAAAGCTTGACTTTAAAAAAGTAAAATGATATCATACGAAAGTAAATGAAAAGTAGTGGAAAGAAGAAGTGCCTACTTCTCGCCTGATTGATAATATCGATAGGCAAATGTCACTAAGATAGTTATCTTATTGTCAATATGTGGGTACTTAATGTGCTCACTTTTTATTTAAACTACTAAAATGGAGGTGGCTTTTATTAGCAGATTTGATAACAAAAAACCAAAACAACCAGATGAGTTAGTAAATGAAAAAATTCGTTTTAAAGAAGTATTGGTAATTGATCAAAATGGAGATCAATTGGGAGTGAAGTCTCGTAATCAAGCAATTGATATTGCATATAACGAAGGTTTAGATTTAGTGTGTGTTGCACCTAATGCAAAACCTCCAGTATGTCGTATTATGGACTTCGGTAAGTATCGTTTTGAACAACAAAAGAAAGCTAAAGAAATGAAGCGTAATTCTAAAGTTGTTGCAGTCAAAGAAACACAATTATCTGTAACTATTGATGTTCATGATAAAAATGTAAAATTAAAAAGAACATTAAAATGGTTAGAAGAAGGTAATAAAGTTAAAGTAGCAATTAGATTTAGAGGACGTCAGTTAGCTCATATGGATCTTGGTAAAAAAGTTATTGATGACTTCGTAGCTGAATGTGCAGAAGTTGGACAAATTGAAAAACCAGCCAAGCTAGAAGGTAGAACTCTAACTGCAATAATTGCACCAAAGAAAAAATAATTTAGGAGGAACTTATTATGCCAAAAATGAAATCACATAGCGGTCTTAAAAAACGTTTAAAAAGAACAGGTAGTGGAAAATTAAAACGTAGTCATGCTTATGTTTCACATTTATCACATAACAAAACTCATAAACAAAAGAAACATTTAGCTAAAGCAACTTTAGTTCATGCTTCTGATTATAAGAGAATCAAGTCAAGATTATGTAAATAGTTTAAATAGGAGGAATATATAAATGGCAAGAGTAAAAGGTGGATATACTACAAGACGTAGAAGAAAAAAAATATTAAAATTAGCCAAAGGTTATTTTGGTGCTAAACATAGATTATATAAAACAGCTCATGAACAAGTTATGCACTCATTAGCTTATTCATATAGAGATAGAAGACAAGTAAAAAGAGATATGAGAAAATTGTGGATTGCTCGTATTAATGCGGCAGCTAGATTAAATGATATCTCATATTCTAAATTAATGCATGGGTTAAAATTAGCTAATGTTGAAATTAACCGTAAAATGTTATCTGAAATTGCAATTTGTGATCCTAAAGGATTTACTGAAATTGTAAATACAGCAAAAAAAGCATTAGAAAAATAATTATTTGTAAACTGTTGGATTATTCCAACGGTTTTTTATTATGCTATAATATAAATAGATTTTATATATTTGGAGGAATAGCTATGAAAAAAGTAGAGATGAAGGTTTATTTCAAAAATGATATTGAAAAAGTTTTTAATGTAATTACAAATATGAAAGATTGTTCTTGGCGTAGTGATCTTTCTAAAGTAGAATGTATAGATGATGGAAAATATATCGAATATAACCGTAAAAATCATCCTACTAAGATTTTAGTTACTGAGTATTTAAAAAATATCCAATTTGAATATGATATTCAAAATGAATATTATAAAGGACATTGGTGTGGACAATTTGCACCATTAAAAGATGGAGGATGTGTTATGTATTTATTATTTTATTTTGAATCAGTTTCATTTTTAGGTAAGTTTATAAATGTAGATAAATTTGAAAAACGATATATCGAGGATTTGAAAAAGGAATTGAATGAGTATAGTATTGATAAATAATTTAATTTATTTATTAAATGGATTACATGGTTGATGAGTTTTAATATTATAAAATGTTACTTTTTTGGTTTTTGTATCATATATACAATATGTTGGGAAATGATAATGTCCTCGTGGTAAACAAATACTTCCAGGATTAATAACTATCATATCATCGATTACTAATGATAAGGGCTGATGACTATGACCAAAGCAAACTGCATTAGCCTTTTTTTGTTTAGCAATAGTAATTAACTGATTGAAAGTATAGCGATGACCATGCGTGACAAAAAATAATTGATTATCAATTGATATGAGTAATTCATCTGGAATTTTAGTATTATAATCGTTATTTCCTTTAACTAAGTAAAAATTTGGTAAAGTAATTTTGTCAAAACTTTTATATATATCACCACAATGAATATAGTAGTCAACATGATTGTTTTTTAATAATGTCAGTAAATCGGTTTTTGAAATATGATGTGAATCAGATAAAATCATTACTTTCATTTCTAACCCTCCTTGTAATATAATTTTAACATTTTAATGATAGAATTTGTATAATAATACCAATGTAAAAATGTGACTTCTTTAAGAGATAATTGTTTCATGGTATAATTATAATATGGTATAGAAAGGTAGTGGCAATAATGAATAGCTTTATAGTTTTTGATAATGTTAAAAAAACATATAAAGTCGGAGATATAGAAATTAATGCATCTGATGGTGTTGATTTTAATATTCAAAAAGGAGAATTTGTAGTAATAGTAGGACCTTCTGGGGCAGGTAAAACTACAATCTTAAATCTCCTTGGAGGTATGGATAAAGCAACTAGTGGAAGGATATTAGTTGATGGTAAAGATGTTGCAAAATATAGTGAAAGACAATTAACTCAATATCGTAGAAATGATATTGGTTTTGTTTTTCAATTTTATAATTTAGTTCAGAATTTAACAGCTTTAGAAAATGTTGAATTGGCAACACAAATATCAAAAAATCCCTTAGATGTAAAGATGGTTTTAAAACGAGTAGGGTTAGAAAATAGAATGAATAATTTTCCTGCTCAACTATCAGGAGGGGAACAACAACGTGTAGCAATAGCTAGAGCAATTGCTAAAAATCCTAAATTATTACTATGTGATGAACCAACTGGTGCTTTAGATTATCAAACTGGTAAAGCGATTTTAGCTTTACTTAGAGAAATGTGTAATAAATATAAAATGACAGTTATTGTAATTACTCATAATAGTGCTTTGGCTCCAATGGCAGATCGTATTATTCATTTAAAAAATGGTCGCGTTGCTTCATCAGCTATTAATGAAAATCCTAAACCGATAGAAGAAATTGAGTGGTAGATATGAAAAAAAGAGCTTATGTAAAAAATCAAATTCAAATTATTCGTAAAACTAAAGCGAGATTTTTGTCTATTTTTTGTATTGTATTTTTAGGTGCTGCATTTTTTGCGGGATTACGTCATACTTCTTCGATTATGGAAATAACTATGGATGATTATTTGAAGAAGTATGAGTATAATGATTTGAATTATATAAGTACTTTAGGTTTTGATGAAAGTATTGTTGATAAGATAGCTAAAGTAGATGAAGTTGAAAATATTGAGTATGGAAATAGATTTGATGCTTTAATGGATTTTGAAGATAGTCGAAAAGGTGTAACTGTTTATACTAACAATGATTTTAAAAATAGCGTTGATAAATTAGAGTTAGTGGAAGGAAGTTTTCCTACGAAAGATAATGAATGTGTGATTGACTATAATTTCACGACAAGAAATAAGGTCAATGTTGGTGATAAAATAGTTTTATCAAATGATAATGGTGTTAAAGAGTTTGCTGTAAGTGGCTTAGTTAATGATACAAGGTATTTTAGTACGGTTGAGCGCGGGACTAATACGCTAGGTGATGGAACTAATGAAGCATTTATTATGATTTTATCTAATGGAAATGAAGAATTTGCACTACCAAAAGAGTTATATGATTTACGTGGAAAAATTGTTTTTAATGAACTTAGAGTAACATTAAAAAATCCTAATGACTATAGTATTTTTAGTGATGAGTATTTGAGGTATAGTGATGATGTAAATAAACAAATTGAAAAGATATTGAATAGTGAAATTGATTTAGTAAATGATAGTTTAGTCATGAATGCTAATGATGAACTTGCACAAGGTGAAAAAGATTATGAGGATGCTAAAGCAAAGTATGAAGATGGTGTTAATCAATATAATGAAGGGTTAGTTCAATATCAAAATGGGTATAGTCAATATCTTGATGGAGTTAGTGAATATAATAAAGGTTATGATCAATATAGTGATGGATTAAAACAATATAATGATGGTTTAGCGCAGTATCAAACAGGTTTGCAACAATATCTTGATGGTGAAAGTCAATATAATCAAGGTTTAAGTAAATGGCAAGAAGGTTTTAAGCAATATCAAGAATTAGTAAATCAGTATAATCAATTAAGTCAAGTATATAATCAAAAACTTGATGAATATAATCAATATATTGAAGCTGGTATTCCTGAAAGTGAATTGATAGAACTTAAAGAATTTTTAAGGGAAACTAGTGAGAAAATGAGTATATTACAAACCACGTATTCTAATTTAAAAAGTGAATTAGATAATAATAAAGCTATTTTAGATGAAAAAGGTATTGTTTTAAATGAAAATAAAATTTTATTAGAAAATACTAAAAGTAAATTAGATAAATCTAAAATAGAGCTTGATAATAGTAATGCAAAATTAATTGCATCTAAACAACAATTAGATGATACAAAAATAAAATTAGAAGAATCTAAAAAAATTTTGGATCAAACAAAAATTGATTTAGATAATGCGAAAATACAATTAGATGATGCTAGAGCAAAATTGAACCAAGGGTATGATGGGATAAAAGATATTCCTGAAGGCGAGTTAGTTACTATTACAAGAGAAGAAAATGCAAGTATCATAAGTTATATTTCAACTTGTGATTCAATGAGAGCTTTAGCTCTTGTTTTCCCTTTGATTTTCTTTTTAGTAGCAGCGCTTGTTAGTCTTACAACTATGACTAGAATGGTTGAAGAGCAACGAGTTCAAAGCGGAACATTTAGGGCGCTAGGATACGATAAAAAAGATGTCATTAATCAGTATATATTTTATGCTTTTTCAGCCACTTTTTTTGCAAGTATTATAGGAGTAGTTGCAGGAGTATATTTTTTCCCAAATATTATTTACTATTTGTATCGTATGATATTATTTAATGTTGGTGCACCGATAAATATAACCTTTGATATGTTTATCTGTATTCAGACATTTGTTATTTCTGTAGCAATAACAATATTAGTAACATATATCGTAGTAAGACAAGAATTAAGCGAAACTCCAGCTAGTCTACTTCGTCCAAAACCACCTAAAATGGGCAAAAGAATTGTATTGGAGAGAATAACTTTTATTTGGAAAAGATTGTCATTTAATCAGAAAGTAACTATGCGTAATATTTTTAGATATAAGAAGCGATTTTTTATGTCTATTGTGGGAATTGCAGGATGCACAGGGTTGATCGTAGTAGGGTTTGGAATTAAGAATTCAGTTTCCACACTTGCAGATAAGCAATATGGTGAAATATGGACTTATGATGGAGTTGTGGTGTTTGATAAAAATTTAAGTCAAGAAGATTTATTATTAGAACAAAGTAAGTTTAACGACGTTAAGGGAATTAAAAATAGTGATGCTTTTTATCGGCAAACAGTGACGGTTTCTGGAGATAAGGAACATTATACAACGTTAGAAATATTTGATAATGATCAAGAATTAAGTAAATATATTAAATTAGAAGATTATAAAACACATGATCGCTTAAAATTAAGTAATAATGGAGTAATTATTTCAGCAAAGCTTTCAGAATTATTAAGGGTTCAAGCTGGAGATCAAATTAAGATAAAAATTAATAATGATAGTTATCAAGTTAAAGTTAATGGAGTTATGATGTTGCATTTCCAACACCACATTTATATGACTAAGGAATTTTATCATCAATTAACTGGTAAAGAAGTACTTGATAATTATGCTTACTTTGATTTAACTAAAAATGCTAATGAGCAGGTAATTAGTGATTATTGTAATAATAATGAAAAAATTAATTCTGTAAATTATATAATGGGTATTTCTCAAGGTTTTAGAGATCAAATGGGAAGTATTGATAGTGTTGTTATAATATTAATTGCTTGTGCTGGAGCATTAGCGTTTATAGTATTATATAATCTAACAAATATTAATATTCAAGAACGTAAAAGTGAAATAGCTACAGTTAAGGTACTTGGCTTTTATCCAAAAGAGGTTTATGATTATGTATTTAGAGAAAATCGTATTTTGGGATTAATTGGGGCTATGGTTGGACTTGTTCTTGGTAAAATTCTTCACATGTTTATTATCAGAACTGTTGAAGTAGAAATTGCAATGTTTGTAAGAAATGTTAATATATTAAGTTATGTTTATGCTGTTTTGATTACTTTATTTTTTACGTCTCTTATTAATTTTGTAATGCGTAAAGTATTAGATAAAATTGATATGGTTGAGTCGTTAAAGAGTGTAGAATAGTTAAATTTTATTTATGAATATAGGAATATATTTTTAGGAGTTAATAAAATATTAAAGAAATATTAAAAAAATCTAAAAAAAACATTTTGCTATAACGTAAGCCTGGCTTAAGTTATAGCAAATGATAAAATGTAAACAGCTTTCAAAGGGTGGAATTTTAAATAGAATAGTAATATAATAATAGATGGATATATTATTGAAAGGAGGTAACGAATGGATATAAATATTAAGACAAAGTTTAAAGATTTGTTTGATGAGTATATTGTTAACCGTAAAGCTATGTTTATTCCAATTGTAGCTGTAGCAAGTTTTATGTTTGTTGGTTATGCTGCAACTGATAAAGAAAAGCCCGATATTAAATCTAATCAAATTGAAGTCCCGTATGGAGAAAAATTAGATTTAAATAGTATTAACATTACTGACAATAAAGATAGCCGTGATTTAATTCACGTTGATGTAGACACTGATACATTAAATGTAAATCAATTAGGAACATATGATGTTGAAGTAACTGCTATTGATCAAGGTTCAAATGAAGCAAGAAAAACGATTGAAGTAGTTGTTGTGGATAATAAAGAACCTGAATTTGAAATGTTAGGAACTAATGGAGGTTATACTGTAGAAGTTCCAGTAAAAGGTAGTACAGATTTTTCAAGTTATATAAAAGCTTTTGATAATGTAGATGGTGATGTAACACCATTTATTGAAGCAAGTGCATCATTAAATACTGATGTACCAAGTTTTCAGGATATTACTTTAACAGTAAGTGATAGTTCTGGAAATGAAAAAAGTGAAACTTTTACATTTGCAGTAAGTGATTTAGAAGCTCCTGTAATTAACTTTTTACAAGGAGAAACTGTAACTGTTGATTATGGTAGTACTTTTGATATAAATAACTATATAAAAGTTGTTGATAATCTTGATGGAGAAATGATACCTAGTGTTGAAGGAAGTATCGATACTTTAAAATTAGATGAAGTTCAACCGTTAAAATTATCGGTTAAAGATAGTTCTGGCAATATTGTTGAAGGTACATTAAATGTTGTTGTAAAAGATTTATCAGCACCAGTAATTACATTAAAAGAAACAAGTATTACTATCAGTGCTGGTGACAGTGTTGATTTTAGTTCTTATATTGTTTCTGCAATCGATAATAAAGATGGTGATGTAAGAGCAAAAGTATCAATTGATGCACCAGATACAAGTAAAGCAGGAAATAAAACGGCTACATACACTGTAATTGATGAAGCGGGTAATAGAGCAAGTGCTTCACTAAATGTTAAAATTAATAAAGTATATAGTGTTGAAGCTGGAAGTAATCCCTATGCAAATACAATTTTATCAGCAGCATATTCTAAATTAGGAACACCATATAAATGGGGCGCTGAAGGGCCTAATGCTTTTGACTGTTCAGGATTTGTAAAATGGTGTTATGCAAAAGCTGGAATTTCTTTACCGCATTCATCATCAGGACAGAAAAATGCAGGTACACAAATTAGTGTTTCTGCTGCTCAACCTGGAGATATTTTGTGGAAATCGGGACATGTAGGAATATATATTGGTGGCGGTAAATATATCCATGCACCAAATACTGGAGATGTTGTTAAAATTTCATCGGTTTCTGGTTCGGGATTTGTTTGCGCAGTAAGAGTTAAATAACAATTGAATATATTTAAAGAGGAATCTTCTTACAGATTCCTTTTTTGTTTGATATGATAGTAAATTTATTGATTTTTATAAATTAGACGATTAAAAATGTATAGGTTTTTTTTAGTGTTTGTTTTATAATGATAATATATAAAATATTAGAAAGTATTGGTGAAAGATATGTATGTTGCAACAAGTAAACAGATGAAAGCTTATGATCAAGCTTTGTTAAATAAAGGGTATAAGATAGAGGAATTAGTAGATAAAGCTAGTGATGCTATTTTACCTCATTGTCGTGATTATGATAAAATTGTAATTGTCTGCGGTCCTGGTAATAATGGTGCAGATGGGTTGAGCTTAGGGATTAAATTGCATTTAAGAGCTCGAAAGATTAAATTATATTGCTTTGGTAATCCTAACAAATTATCTAAGGCTAATGATTACTATATAGGTCAAGCACAAGAAATTGGGGTTCCAATTACTTTTATGGATGATGATGATATTCAACTATTTATTAATGATGCAAGAAAAGCAGATGTGGTAATAGATGCTATGTTTGGATTTGGGTTAAATAGTGAAGTCAGAGGAATTGCAAAAACATTAGTTAATGAAATTAATAATTTATATAATGTTGATATAATTTCAATAGATATTCCTACTGGATTAAATCCTGATACAGGGATTCCATATGGTGAAGTTATCCGTGCTAATAAAACAGTAACTCTTACAGCAGTTAAACAAGCTTTTTTAAATGATGAATGTCATGTGTATACTGGAGAAATTGCAGTTGAGTTATTAGAGGTGAAAGATTTAAGACGTGAATTGAAATTAGCAAAATTAGTTAATCCATTAAGAATTAAAAATCATCTTAAACCACGTGATTATTATGGGCATAAAGGGGTATATGGAAAAATTTTGCATATAACAGGTTGCAATCATTATCGAGGAGCTGCACTACTATCAGCGCGTGCGGCTGTTTATACAGGAAGTGGAATTGTTTGTGTTTATTCAAGTAATAAAGTTATTGATGCTTTATCAACAACAATACCAGAATGTACTTCTTTAATTAGAAATGATGTGCTGGATACAAATTTATTTGATAAATATGATGTAATTTTAATTGGTTCGGGACTTGGTTTAAATAAGCAAAGTGAACAGTATGTTATCGATGTACTTAAAAATGCAACATGTCCATTGGTTATCGATGGAGATGCATTAACAATTGTTTCTAAACATCTTGATTTATTAAAAGACTTTAAACATCCGGTTATTTTGACCCCTCATCATGGTGAATTTAAACGTTTATGTGATTATGAAGATGAATTAGATATGATAGAAAAAGTAAATCAATTTGCTTTAGAATATGAAGTAGTTGTTGTTTTAAAAGGACCAAATACAATTATTACTGATGGTAGCGAAATTTATCGTAATATTACTGCAAATAAAGCAATGGCAACAGCAGGTATGGGTGATGTTTTAGCAGGAATGATTTCTAGTTTTGTTGGACAAGGATATTCATCTAAAAATGCAGCTATTTTAGGAACATATATTCATGGTAGTTGTGGAGATGTAATTGCTGAAAACGCATATACAGTGATACCAAGCAAAATGATTAATTTAATTCCTAAAGTTATGTATAAGATTATTAAAGAATGAAATAAAAACTGGTTTATCAAGTTGATAAACCAGTTTTTATTTAGAAGACGATTTTCTTTTGATAATAGTAATATTTCTAGCACTATCTTTATATTTTCGATAACTATAAAATAAATCACTATTTTCAACTGTGCAATAGTTAGACACTGTTATATTTGTATTTAAAAGTCCTAAATTTAAAAGCATTTGTTTATTAAGTCCTTGGTTGTCCATAAGATAATGGCTATCATCAGTCTTATAATAATATGGTGAGGTATCAAAATCCATTTTTTTAACTAGATCAATGACATTATCCATTACTTCAAGACAATTTTTACAAATACAAGGTCCAATATATGCAAGCATTGTTTTAGGATTACAGTGTTCGTTTTCAATTAAATGTTGAGTAACTTTAGAAACAATTTGTTTAGTTGTTCCTAACCAGCCTGAATGAATTGCTGCAATAATATTTGTTTCAGGACTATATAATAGAACAGGTGTACAATCAGCATGAAATGATAAAAGAAACAAATTAGCATCTTTTGTATATAAAGCATCAGTATTATCAAATGCACTTTCTTGATCATAGATGCCTTTACCACCATCAGCAATCGAAACTTCTTTAAAGTTTGCAGAATGTACTTGATGTGGGGCAACCATATGATTTAAATCTGTATTTAAATATTCAGCTAGCTTTTTTCGATTGTTTAAAATTAATTCTTGATCAGGATTATTAAAAGACATGTCACCAAATTCTTTGGTTACAGTGTATGCTTCAATATTATCGTCAGTATTCCATTTAATTAATTTCATTTTTTTATCCTTTCTGTGTTATTTGTCTTAGCTATTATTTATATAAAACATATAGTATATTAGAGGAGGTGAAAAGAATGTTTAATAATTGTGGATGTGGATGTTGTGGAAATGGTTTTGGAAGATGGAATAATAGTTGCCGTGCTACACCAATTGTAGCACCTAGAAAAGTATGTACTACTTGTTCTAATCAATATGTAGAACAACCAATTATTTGTCCAATCGAATGTAGACATATTAGAAATATTGTTTATTATCCAACTTATTATCCTCGTTATGAACGTACTTGTATGACTCAAAGTAATGGTAATCCATTTGTAAATGGAAATAATTCAATGGTAAATGGAGAATATAGTAATAACTCAATGGGAGGATACAGTAATAATTCAGATGGAATGTCTAACTGGCAAAATGGTTGTGGATGTAATCGTTAGAAAAATAGATGCTTGAGCATCTATTTTTTCTTTAGTTCATTTAGACAATTAATATCAGGATCAATATAAATAGTTTTATATGAGTCCAAAATTACTTGACCAGGTTTAGCACCATGTGGTTTTTTTAAAGTTTTGATCAATGTATAATTTACAGGTACACTGCTACTATTTTTTCCTTTAGAATAACAAGCAGCAATATTACTAGCTAATCGAATAGTATATTCATCTAATTGATTCTCTTTTACAACAACATGGCTACCGGGCATATCTTTTACATGGAACCATGTATCATAACGGTGAGCATGTTTGAAAGTTAAATAATCATTTTGAAGATTGTTTTTACCAACTGATATTTCAATATTATCTTTTGTATAATATGTTTCAAATGCTGGCTTTTTGTTTTTACGAATTGTATTAATTTTCTTTTTCTTTTTTAAATAACCTAAGTTTTCTAACTCTTCTTTTATTTCTAATGCATCATAGTATGAAGCATTATCCATTAAAGTAAGTAAACTATCAAAATATTCAATTTCTTTTTTAGTTAATTCAATTTGTTCATTTAATATATTTATAGAATTTTTAGCTTTTTGATATTTATTATAATATTTTTGAGCATTTTCTTTAGGACTTAATTTTTCATCTAAATCAATCATGATTTTAGTATTATCATAATAATTATCTAATTCTACATGCTTCATTCCTTTTTTTATTATATGTAAGTTTGAATATAGTAAATCACCAATAATACGATATTCTTCGCTGTTTTTAGAGTCTTCTAATGTTGCTTGTAGTTTAATTAATTTAGAAACATTTTTTTGATGTTCATTGGAAATGAATTTTAATAAGTTTGAGGTTTGTTGTTTTATTCTTTCTTTTTGATCAATCAAATTAAAATGTTGATCTAAACCATCAAATAGTGAATAGTTTGATATTTGAGCATTTAAATGTGTTAAAGGAATTAAATGAAAGTATTCTTTGTTTTCGGTTTTACATAAATATAATGTAGAACTTTTTTTAATCTCTGTCATAATATTTTTAAATGATATACCATTATCATGTCTAAAAAGAATTTCTTTTGAAAGAATAGGAGAAATACCTTGATATATTTTTGTTAAATTATTATTTTCAATGAAATCACTAGTAAAAGGATTTAGTTTTGTTTTATCCATTGGAGGTAATCGATAAATTGCTCCTGGTTGAATAAATCTTTCACTATTGATATTTGGGGTAATTCGTTTTAAACAATCAATAATCTTTTTATCATGATTACAAAGAATAATATTTGAATGTTTGCCCATTATTTCTATAAAACAATGATATTCAATATAATCACCAAATTCATTGTGACAGCCAAAAAGAATATGACAAATTCGATCTAATTCAATTTGTTCAATTGCTCTAATATATCCTCCTTCTAAATGTTTGCGAAATAACATAGTTAAAGGATTTGGACTTTCAGGAGTAGGATAATCTAAATTTGTCAGTTGAATTCTTGCGTACATTGGATGGCAAGAAAGTAAAAGTTTATAGTTAATACGATTATTTCTTATTTGGATTAATAATTCGTATTTTGAGATTTGGTAGATTTTGTTGATTCTACCACCAGTTATTGTTTTATTTAAAGCATCGATTACTTGATGCATCATTATTCCATCATAAGCCATTTTTTATCACCGATGTAAGTATAACATATATTCTAAATAATTGATATTATATAGTTTGAAAACAATTGACATTATAGATAGTATTTTGTATGATGGACATATCAAAAAAAGGGGTGTAGAGTGTGCAAAAAGGAATGTTGATAATACTTAGTGGGCCTAGTGGTGTTGGTAAAGGAACAGTAAGAGAAGAATTGTTTAAAGATGATAGTTTAAATTTAGCTTATTCGATTTCAATGACAACCAGAAAACCACGACCAAATGAAAGAGATGGAATTGATTATTTTTTTGTAGAAGAGGAAGAGTTTAAAAATAAAATTGAGGAAGGAAAACTTTTGGAGTGGGCTCAGTTTGTTGGTAATTACTACGGAACCCCTAAAGATTATGTTGATCAATTACTAAATGAAGGGAAAAATGTGGTATTGGAAATAGAAGTTCAGGGTGCTCTTCAGGTTATGAAAAAATGTCCTGATGCAACAACTATTTTTATTGTACCACCTAGTCTAGAAGAATTGGAAAGAAGAATACGTGGTCGTCGTACAGAGGATGAGGAAATTGTTCAACAACGTTTAGCTAAAGCAAGAAAAGAAATTGCAACAAAGGATGAATATAAATATGTTGTTGAAAATGATGATTTAATTGCTGCTAAAAATAAAATTGCAGATATTATTAGAAATCATCGTACTAATCAGGGGTAAATATCCCTGATTTTTAGTAGGAGGTAAAATGGAAAAAGTAAAAGATTATTTGAAATTATTCACATATATTTTTTATCCTGGTATTGTTTTTATTTTATATCTTTCACAAATACTTGAAGGAAATTTAGGAATTAATTTGATTTTTTGTCCAACTGATTTAGCTTTTATGGCAGTTGTTTTGATTTTATATGTAATATTTGATATGTATAAAATTTCTGAAAGTAAATTGATTAAAAAAATAAAGAAAGATGATGGTAGATATAAATTATCGTTTATGTTTATTTTTATTATTTTATTAGTATTGTTGATGAGTTTATATGATGATTTAAAAGTATATTTTTATTTAAATAATAATGTTAGTGTTAATTTAATTATTGTTTTTATTATTTGGTTGGTTTTATTTGGAATTTGTTATTTTATAGATATGAAACAAAAATAATTTAGAGGGGAGTATTCCCCTCTTGTCGTATTTCCAAGGAAATATTGAAAGAAGGTGATAAAATGTTTAAATATGTAGTTTTGTGTTTTGTTTTAATTAATGTTTTGATTTTTATCACGGTATTTAAAAAAACTCAAAAGAGACAAAAACAAAGTAAATATGATTGTGCAATAGTCTGTGGTTTTCCTGCAAATAGTGATGGGAGTCCTTCATTAATTATGAAATCACGTGTTGAAAAAGCAATAGAATTGTATTGTCATAATAAAATCGATTATATTATTTTTTCTGGTGGCAAAGTTCATAATACTTATGAAGAAGCAGCGATTATGGAAAAATATGCAATATCATTAGGTTTAGATAAAAAAATAATTATCAAAGAAAACAAAGCAATAAGTACTTTTCATAATTTGTTGTATTGTACTGAAATAATGAATGAACATAATTTTAATAGTTGTTTGGTTGTTACAAATGGATGGCATTTACGTAAAGCTAATCATTATGCTAGAAAAAATAAATTAAATTATGCGATGGTAGTTGCTGATAATCCAAGTGAATTTAATAAGTTAAAGATATTATATTTATATCTTAAAACTAATTTAATAATGTATATTAATTTATTTAAGGGATATTATTGATTGTACAAATTTAAATAATGAAGTCTATTTTATTTTATGATAAAATAGGAAAAACGGAGATGATTGTAGTGTATATTGTACAAGTATTAGTTGAGCATCCAACTCATGCTTTAGATACAGCTTTTGATTATTTATCTAATGAAGAAGTTTTAAAAGGTGTAAGAGTTAAAATTGATTTTGGACATCAAAAAATCATAGGATATGTAATTAATTGTCAATATAGTAAGTTATCAAAAGATGAGTTAGAAAAAGAGGCAGGTTTTAAATATCGTTATATTAGTGAAATAATTGATGATAAACCGCTCTTAAATCATGAATTACAAGAATTATCGCTAACGCTGTCTAAATTAACATTATCGCCTCGAATTAGTTGTTTTCAAGCAATGTTGCCGCCACAATTAAAGCCTAGTAGTAATAAAAGTACAGGAATTAAATATCAAAAAGCAATTAAGTTTTTAAGTAATCAAGTAAAAACATCCAAACAAAAAGAAGCTCTTGAGTATTTAAAAAATCATGATGAGGCATTTTTAAAAGATTTTCCATATAGTCGGGGATTACTTAATAATTTAATTGAACAAAATGCAGTTAAAATCATTGAAAAAGAAATTTATCGTGATCCGTTTTTAGATAATTGTAAAGATGAAAAAGAATTTATTTTAACAGATGATCAACAACAAGTTGTTAATGGAATTAGAGCAAAGATTGATAAATTTCATACGGCTTTGATTCATGGAGTAACTGGCTCAGGTAAAACAGAGGTGTATTTGCATTTATCTAAACATGTGATCAACCAAGGAAAAACTGTCTTAATACTTGTTCCAGAGATTTCTTTGACCCCAATGATGGTTAATGTGTTTAAACATCGTTTTAAAAATCAAGTAGCAATTCTTCATTCTAAGCTTTCGCCTGGTGAAAGATATGATGAATATCGCCGGATTTTAAATAAAGATGTTAAGATTGTTGTTGGAGCGCGTAGTGCTGTTTTTGCACCATTAGAAAAAATAGGTTTGATTATTTTAGATGAAGAACATGATGCTAGTTATAAACAGGAAACTAAACCGCGTTATCAAACAATTCAAATTGCGCGAATACGTGGTCAATATCATAATTGTCCAGTTGTATTAGGAAGTGCGACTCCTTCATTAGAGTCGTATAGTCGAGCGTTAAAGGGGATATATGATTTATATGAACTAAATAACAGAATCAATAAATTTCCTTTACCTAAAATTGAATTAATAGATATGGCTGATGAAATTAGGCATAAAAATTATTCAATATTTTCTACAGCAATGAAAGCAAAGATACAAGATTGCATTGATAAAGATGAACAAATTATTTTGTTTTTAAATAAGCGTGGCTATGCTACATACGTTCGTTGTCTTGATTGTGGTGAGGTAATAAAGTGTCCTCATTGTGATGTTACTTTAACTTATCATAAACATGATAATAAATTACGCTGTCATTATTGTGAGTATCAAAGGGATATGTTTATAAGTTGTCCTAACTGTAATGGACATAATTTGAAATTTGTTGGTAGTGGTACCCAAAAGATAGAGGAACAAATTAATAGTATTTTTAATGGTGCTAAGGTAATTAGATATGATGTAGATACTACTAAACAAAAAGATGGTCATCAAAAGTTATTAGAAAAATTTGAAAGAAAAGAAGCTAATATTTTATTAGGTACACAAATGATAGCTAAAGGGTTAGATTTTGAAAATGTTACTTTTGTTGGTGTTTTAAATGCTGATATAAGTTTGAATATTCCTGATTTCAGAGCTAATGAAAGGACATTTCAATTATTAGAACAAGTTTCAGGAAGAAGTGGACGGGGTAAAAAAGAAGGAATGGTAATGATTCAAACTTATAATTCTAATCATTTTGTTTTGCAATGCGTAAAAAAACATGATTATCTGAAATTTTTTAATGAAGAAATGGAATTTAGGAAATTAGCAAAATATCCTCCTTATGTACATTTAGTAAGTGTTTTGATTCAAGGTAAAGATGAGGATGTAGTATCAAAATGTACGACACAAATTAAAACATATTTTCAAAAACAGTTAAAAGATGTATTAATATTAGGGCCAGCTAATAGTTTGATTTATCGCATGCATGATATTTATCGTAAACGAATTTTGATTAAATTTACTAATAGTAAAACATTGTATCCGGTATTATTTAAATTAAATGATTTTTATAATAGAACGGGACATAAAGTAAATGTAGTATGTGATTTTAATCCATATAATCAAATATAGAAAGACAACTATATTAAAGTCAAGTAGTAGATTATGAAATAGTATGAAAATAAATTACTTGAAAATATAGTATTTGATCTTTGAAATTGTGAATGAAAAAATGTTAAAAAGAACTATCGTAAAAATAGCTTATTTTAATAGAATTTAGTTCGATAAATATTTTGATTATTTAAGAGAATTTATATCAAAAGTAATATGATTTATTTCAAGATGATAAATGATTCTTAAAAGTTTTCTAACACAATGACCTAAAGCGCAAAGATGTCCTTTACCTTGACTTCGTTTTAAATGATAGTAGTTATTAAATGCAGGGTTGTGGCGTATTACAGGTATGATGACTCGATAAAGTGTTGCCCTTAGATATTTAGAACCTTTCTTGGTTATGGCTGTTTTATCAGCTGAAAATTCGCCAGATTCACTGATATATGGATTCACACCTGCAAATTTAATTAATTTTCCTGCATTTGAGTATTTACTTATATCACCAAGTTCAGCTAAAATAGAAGTACCAGTAATAATTGATATTCCTGGTATTGATGTGATAGAAGAATCTTGTGTGATGGCGAGTTCTTCTATTTTTTTATCTAATTCTTCAATTTGAGAGTTTATTAAATCAATACTGGAAATAACCGATTGAATGATAAAAGAAATAGAAACATCATGAATACCCACAGAATTAGAAGCTAATTCTTTTAAGTCTTCTGCTGAGAAGATATTACAGTATTTAAAACATTTTCTTAAAGAACGAATATCTGTATGTGCAATGGTATAGGCATCACCATATTTTCTTAAAATATTTAAATATGTAATGGTGTATTCATTATTAAATAATGTATTAAATTCAGGAAAAACAATATCAATATGTCTTTGAAGAATATTCTTCTTACGATTCATTTCAATTGTCAATTGTGTACGATAGCGCGTTAATTCTTTGGCCTCCTTTAATTTCTCATCTTGAATAGAGATGATGCGATAGTAATCTTTATCTAGGAGAGCTTTGGTAATTAAAATAGCATCTTCTTTATCGCTTTTAACAGTTTTTAAAGAAGCTTTTCTAAGGTTCTTAGTGGTAATAGGATTGATTAAAGCAACTTTATAACCTTTAGCCAATAAGCAGCTTTCAATGGCAAAGTTATAGTGTCCGGTATCTTCCATACCGATTAAAAGTTCATCTTGTGTGTATTTATTAAGTTCGTCATAAAATTTTTGAAATCCATCTTTATTGTTTTTGAATAAAAAAGGATCACATAAAGATTCGCCAGTAGAAGCATCCATGATAAAAGCGGCATGTTTATATTTGGCAATGTCAATTCCAACAAGTTTCATAATTATCAATTCCTTTCTTAAGATGATTTGTGATTGTGAAATCAGATCCACTTCAAAGGTATCAAAAACCTGGTGTGTTCAGAATTCAAAAGACTCATACAACTAATAATAAATGCGATACAAAGAAGTGGTAAGATCCTTTCTGAAAAGTCAAAGCAATAAGGAAAAAAATACAAATCCACATTCACAATTACACATTTTAACACAACCTGAAGTGATACCAAATAATTCAGGTAGAAAGGAGAATTGGTATATTAGATTTATTACTCTTTGTATGAGTAACTTCAATATACCAGGAAAAATTATGGCAAGAGAAGTTGCATTAGAAATATTATTGAAGTATCATAATGAACATAGTTATTTAAATATAACTTTAAATGAATATTTAAAAAATAGTACATTATCTAGGAATGATAAGGATTTAGTTACACGAATCGTATATGGTACAGTTCAAAATATGATATATCTTGAATATCAATTAGAACCGTATATAAAAAATAAGAAGGTAAAAAGTAGAGAGAAAATGATTTTATTGATGTCTTTGTATCAATTGATATTTTTAGATAAAGTACCTGAATATGCAATCATTGATGAGGCAGTGAAATTAGCTAAAAAGAAAAATTTTTATGCTGGAAAGTTTGTAAATGCAATTTTACGTAATTACCTTCGTAATGGAAAAAGAAAAATTGAAACTAAAGATGAGTTAGAAAAGTTATCTATTGAAACGAGTCATCCATTATGGTTAGTAAAAATGTTTACTAAACAATATGACTATGAAACAGCAAAAAAAATTTGTATTCATGATAATACACCGCCAGGTAGAACGGCACGTGTAAACACATTAAAGACAAATAAAAATACATTATTAAAAGAGGGATGTTTTGAAAATGGAAATTTAGCACCTGATGCCCTTTTATATAATGCTGGAAATATTGCTGAAAGTACGTATTTTAAAGAAGGTTTGGTTACGATTCAAGATGAGTCGAGTCAATTAGTAGCACCTTTATTATCGCCTAGTGAAGATGATTTGGTTTTAGATATGTGTTGTGCTCCAGGAAGTAAGACAACACATCTAGCGGCATTGATGAATAATAAAGGAAAGATCATTGCATGTGATTTGTTTGAACATAAAATTAAATTAGTTAAAGAAAATTTAAAGCGTTTGAATATTAGCAATGTTGAATTACATGCAATAGATGCAACTACTTTAAAAGAAAAATATCTAGAAGGAACGTTTGATAAAATTTTATTAGATGCTCCTTGTAGTGGCTTAGGAGTAATGAAAAGGAAACCAGAAATTAAATATCATGATTCTAGTGTAATGGATACAATTATTCCATTACAAGCAAAATTATTAGACAATGCCTACTATTTATTGAAAAATAATGGTAAAATGGTATATAGTACTTGTACTATAAATAAAAAAGAAAATGAACAGATGATAAAAAAATTTCTTGATAAATATCCTGATATGAAGATAGTTGAGGAAAGAAAAATTTTACCATTTGTTTATGATAGCGATGGTTTTTATATGTGTAAATTAGAAAAAGGAAAATAAGATGAAAAATATATATGATTATTCTTTAGAACAATTAACTGAATACTTTCAATCAATCAAGCAAAAGCCATTTAGAGCCAAACAAGTTTTTAGTTGGCTTTATCAAAAAGATGCGCGTTCATTTGATGATATGTCAGATTTATCAAAAGAGCTTAGAAACAGTTTAAAAGATGAATTCAATTTTGATATATTAAAAATCAAAGAAAAACAGGTATCTAGAGATGGGACGATTAAGTATTTATTTGAATTATTAGATGGAAGCTTGATTGAATCGGTATTAATGATTCATGATTATGGTAAATCATTGTGTGTTACAAGCCAAGTTGGATGTAATATGAAATGTAAATTTTGCGCAAGTGGATTGCTTAATAAACAACGAGATCTATCACCAGGCGAAATTGTTAGTCAAATTATTAAAATACAACAGGATACCAATCAACGGATTAGTCATGTTGTTGTTATGGGAACTGGTGAGCCATTTGATAATTATGATAATGTAATGGATTTTGTAAGAATTATTAATCATCCAAATGGATTAGCAATAGGGGCAAGACATATTACAATATCAACATGTGGTTTAATAAAAGGAATTGAAAGATATAGTGATGAAGGAATTCAGACTAATTTAGCTATTTCTTTACATGCACCAAATGACGAAATTCGAAATGAATTAATGCCAATTAATAAGATTTATCCAATGGATAAATTAAGACAGGTAGTTAGTGATTATATAGATAAAACTAATCGACGAGTTACATTTGAATATATATTATTAAAAGATATTAATGATGATATAATTTATGCAAGACAGTTGGCTCATTATTTAAGAGGATTAAATGCATATGTAAATTTAATTCCATATAACAGTGTTGATGAACATGGTTATCAGCCAAGTAAAAAAGAACAAGCAGAATTATTTAAAAGTGAATTGCTTAGATTGCATATAAATGTAACAATGAGAAAAGAGCATGGTCGTGATATAGATGGCGCTTGTGGGCAACTACGGGCTAAAAGAAGTGGGGTGAAATAATGAACTATTATGCAAATACTGACATTGGAAGAGTAAGAAGTAAAAATCAAGATCAAGCAATGGTGATTGTTAATATAAAAGATCAAATTGTTGCTGTAGTATGTGATGGTATGGGTGGCCATCGCTCTGGAGAAATTGCTTCAAGGGTAGTGATAGAACATGTGATGAGCTGTTTTAATTGTATACCGCCTTTTGATAATGATATAGAAGTTAAAAAATGGTTACAAGATACAATTGAAGAAGCTAATATTATTGTAAAAAAGATGGCAATGCAAAATGAAGAACATCGTGGTATGGGAACAACGATTGTAATTGCAGTTTTTATGAATGGAATGTTGTATATATCACATGTTGGTGATAGTCGTGCCTATGTTTTTAAAAATGATGAATTGATTCAAGTAACTATGGATCATACGTTGGTTAATGAATTGATTGAACGTGGAGTAATTAGTGAAGAAGAAGGTAAGAATCATAGTCAAAAACATGTTTTGACACAAGCGATAGGCGCAGATACTAAATTGACCCCTTCTTTAATTGAGTTAGAGTTTGCGGATAGTTTATTATTACTTTGTAGTGATGGGTTGTATAATACCCTTGATAATGAAAAGATAATTAGTGTTTTGAAAAAAGATGTAAAAGTTACTGATATGGTAAATGGATTAATTGATTTAGCCAATGAAAATGGTGGATATGACAATATTGCTGTAGCTATTATTGATAATAGGGGAGGTAAATAGAATGTCAAAAATTATTGCAGAACGTTATGAGTTATTGGAATTAATTGGACAAGGTGGAATGGCTGATGTTTATTTAGCTAAAGATATTATATTAAATCGAACAATTGCAATTAAAATATTACGTACTAGTTTAGCTAAAGATCCAATTTATGTAACTAGATTTCAGCGTGAAGCTAGTGCGGCTGCAGCACTTTCACATAAGAATATTGTTGAAATATATGACGTAGGTGAAGATGAAGATAAATATTATATTGTAATGGAATATGTTCCTGGAACAACATTAAAAGAACTGATTTTAAAGCGTGGAGCTCTTCATTATGTAGAGGCCATTGATATTATGAAACAGGTAGTTGGCGGGATTGCTAAAGCTCATCAACTTGGTATTATTCATCGAGATTTAAAACCACAAAATATTTTAGTTACTGATAGTGGTGTTGCAAAGATTGCTGATTTTGGAATTGCATCGATGCAATCACTAGAACAAGTTACTCAAACTGATGTAATAATGGGGTCATTACATTATTTAGCCCCAGAAATAGCACGTGGTGAAAAAGCCACAGTGCAAAGTGATATTTATGCTTTAGGGATTGCTTTTTATGAGTTATTAAGAGGTGAAGTTCCATTTAATGGGGAGTCTCCTGTTAATATTGCATTAAAACATATGCAAGATGATTTACCATCTTTATTGGAATTTAATCCATCTATTCCTCAATCAGTTGAAAATATTATTATAAAAGCGACAGCTAAGAATTTAAATGACCGATATCATAATGCAACTGAGATGTTGGATGACTTAAATACTTGTTTAGATCGTTTAAATGAAGAAAAATTAGTTTTTTCTTATGATAATGAACCTGAACCAACAATTGTACTTGATTCACGTGAAGTATTTAGTGGTGAAAATACAGGAAATATTGCATCAAAGGAAGCAATTAAAGATGACGATGCTAAGGAAGATAAAGGTATTAAAAAGTTAATTAATAAATTTAAGAGTTTAAGTACCAAAGCAAAAGTGGGAATTATTGCAGCAATAGTTCTTGTTGTTGCAGTAATTGCATTCTTTCTTTATGCAAATATTCGCCCAGATACAAATTTAATGCCAGATTTAGAGGGTAAAACTAGAAAACAGGCAATTGCTTTGTTGAAAGATTACAACGTTACTATTAGTGATGATGTTACTGAGAAATTATCAGATGAATATGATAAAGGTAAAATTCTTGAAACTGATCCTAAAAAGGGTACTACTATTAAAGAGGGTGATGTTGTTAAGTTAACAATTTCTAAAGGAAAGTATATTGTTATCGATGATTATATTGGTATGGATGAAGAAAAAGCAACAAAGGCTTTAGAAAAACTTGGTCTTGAAGTAGAAATAGAAGAAGAGGTTTCTTCAAAATCGAGAGGAACAGTTATTGATCAAAGTATTGATGAGGGAGAAAAATTAGATCCAACTAAGAAAAAAGAATTAAAGATAACATTAACAGTATCTAAAGGTAACTATACTATTATTGGTGATTATTTAGGTATGGATGTAGAAAAAGCTAAAGAAGCTTTAGCAAAATTAGGCTTTGAGGTAGTTGTTAAAGAAGAAGAATCAGAAAAGCCTGTTGGAACAGTTATTGATCAGAGTTTACAAAGTGGTCACAAAGTTGATCCTGATGAAACTAATCGAACAATTACTTTAACAGTTTCATCTGGGATTAAAATTGAAGTACCTAATGTTGTAGGAATGGATATAAATGCAGCTAAAAGTCGTTTGGAAAGTAAAGGATTTGTAGTAGTTCTTAATAAGTTGTCTACTGATTCTTTAACTGAAGAAGAGATAAATCAAATTGTTGTTAATAGAGTTGTAAGACAAAGTCCAGATGCCTTTAGTACCGTTACTAAAAATGGAGAAACTGTTACTTTGGATTATTATGATAAAAAACCGGAAATACCTGAAGATGAATAGGAGGTAATTGATGTTTCAAGGTAGAATAGTTAAAGCTTTATCGGGATTTTATTATGTCGAAGATAATGATAATATTATTGAATGTCGTGCAAGAGGTAAATTTCGTAAAGATGAAATAAAACCTCTTGTAGGAGATTTTGTTGAATATCAAGATGGTTATATTATGAAATTACTTCCTAGAAATAATTTCTTGGTTCGTCCCCCAATATGTAATATTGATCAGGCATTGATAGTAAGTGCATGTAAAGAACCTGATTTTTCATCAACATTATTGGATAAATTTTTATTGGTAGTGGAACATTTAAATATTGAACCAATAATTGTTTTATCTAAAATGGATTTAGATGATGGCAGTATCGAAAGTTATGTTAATGATTATCGAAAAGCTGGATATAAAGTTTATGAAATTAGTTCTAAAGATAATTATGGAATTGATGAAATAAAATCTATTTTTGAAGATAAAGTAACTGTAATTACTGGACAAAGTGGAGTGGGTAAAAGCAGTTTATTAAATGCTTTAGATATTAATTTGAATTTAGAAACAAATAATATTTCAAAAGCATTAGGACGAGGTAAGCATACTACTAGACATGTTGAATTGATCAAGATGTATGGTGGGTATATTGGTGATACACCAGGTTTTTCTTCATTAGAATTAGATATGACACCAGAGCAATTAGCAGTTGCATATCATGATTTTGAAGAATATAGTCAAAATTGTAAATTTAGAGGTTGTCTTCATGATAGTGAACCTAGATGTGCAATAAAAAAGGCAGTTGAAGATGGGATGATTTCTAAAGAGAGATATGAGCATTATTTATTAAGTTTACAAGAAGTTAAAAAGAAAGAGGAACGTAAATATGGTTAAAATTGCGCCTTCGTTGTTATCAGCGGATTTTGCATGTTTAAAAAAAGAAATTGATAAAATTAAAGTAGCTGAATGGATTCATTATGATGTAATGGATGGTCATTTTGTACCAAATATTTCATTTGGTTATAGTATTTTAAAAGATGTTAGTAAGGTTACTGATAAATATTTAGATGTTCATTTAATGATTAGTGATCCATTTAAATATGTTGATAATTTTATTGCAAGTAATGCTTCGTTAATTGTTTTTCATTATGAAGCTGTTGAAGAAAATGAGATAAATAAATTAATTAAACATATTAAAAATAATAATATTGATGTTGGAATCGCAATTAAACCGGATACTTGCCAGGATGTACTAAAACCATTTTTATCTCAGTTAGATTTAGTTTTAGTAATGTCAGTTGAACCAGGTTTTGGTGGACAAACATTTAATCACAGTGCAATAGAAAAAATTTCAAAACTTGCAAAGCTTAGAGAAGAAAATAATTATCATTATTTAATTGAAGTAGATGGCGGAATAAATGAATCCACTGCTAAGTTATGTAGACAAGCAGGTGTTGATGTACTTGTTGCTGGAAGCTATGTTTTTAATAGTGATGATTATACTAAAGCAATTGAATCGTTGAAATGAAAATAGGAATATGTAGTGCCATGGCTAAAGAAATTGATATTTCTTTAGATTATATTGGAGTTGATCGTGGTATTGAAGTTTTAATTGATCAAGGAATAAAACCAATTTATGCAATTGGTGATTTTGATTCAATTAGAGATGAAAATTTATTATCGAATTTAAAAATAGAGCGTTTGCCAACAAGAAAAGATGTTACAGATACACATGCAGCACTTGAGTATGTAATTGATAAAGGTTATGATGAAGTTGATATTTATGGTGTTACTGGAGGACGATTAGATCATTTTTTTGGAGCTATGTGTTTACTTGAAAAATATTCAGATATAAAAATTAGAATAATTGATAATCAAAATATTATTGAACTTTTAAAGCCGGGAAGACATAAAGTTTATGGAGATGAATATAAATATTTTTCTTTATTTGCATGTAATGGTAGTTATATTGATATTAAGCATGCTCAATACCAATTAGATAATTATTATTTAAAGCATGATGATCCATTATGTGTTTCTAATCAAGTGATTGATGGTTTTGCATATATAAAAAATAGTGAAAATGTTATTTTAATTAGAACTAAAGATACATACAAATAACTGTTGATTTTCAACAGTTATTTGTATGTATAGATGATTTTGCCACTCTTAATTGATGAGGCAGTGGTCATTGTTTTAATGGGGTGATTGTGATAATTACAAATAACAACAGGAGTTATTATTTTGTAATTATATTTTTTTAATAATTTATCACTCAATTTTACAATTGGTGTACCAATATTTACTTCATCCCCGACTTTTATGTGATATATATAATTTGAAGGATCTGGTTTTAAAGCTTGTATACCGATATGTACTAGAATCTCAACACCATCTGCAGTAATGATACCAAATGCATGTTTAGTCGGGGCAATTATGTTTATTTTTCCTTTACATGGAGAATAAATACAGTTTGAATTTATTTCGATAGCTAGACCATCACCGATCAATTTATTAGAAAAAGCTTTATCATTTAAGAATTGTAAATGGACTATTTTACCGGTTGCTGGAGCACATATATATTTAGTTTTATTATGAGAAATAAATTTTGATAATATATCCATGATAACCACCTCTTTTAGAATAAAAGGCATTAGCTGTTATGAGTAATAACTGCTAATGCCTAATTTAATAGTAACATTATATTTAAATTTTATCTTTTAATTTTGTTGCTGTCAACTATCTATTTGATATTATTGTTTTTGTTGACATATTTTGATATTAAAGGGTATAATTTTCAAAGATAAGAGTAGATGATAAGTTGGAAAGGTAGGGAGACTATGAGCTATGTTCAACGATTAGGAAAATCTTTAATGTTGCCGGTTTCTGTAATGCCTATAGCAGCTTTATTAAAAGGAATTGGTTATTGGATTGATCCTGTTGGTTGGGGTAGCAATAATTTAATTTCTGCTTTTTTGATTGAGTCGGGTTCAGCAATAATAGATAATTTACCACTTTTTTTTGCGATTGGTGTAGCTGTAGGGATGGTAAAAGAAAAAGATACGATTCTAAGTTTATGTGCAGTTGTTTCGTATTTAGTAGTAGCTAGATTATTATCTGTTGAAACAGTTTCTTTAATTAGAGATATTCCTATTGAAGAAGTTCCGATAGCCTTTGAGAATTCTGCAAATAGTTTGGTTGGTATATTAGTGGGATTGGTTGTAGCATTTAATTATACACATTTTTCAAAAATTCAATTACCAATGGCTTTATCATTTTTTGGAGGGAAGCGTTTTGTTCCAATTATTTCAACAGTAATGATGCTTTTGATATCAGGAATATTGATGGTTGTATGGCCAGCTTTATATAGTATGTCGATTAGTTTTGGCGAAGCAATATCTGGTTTAGGACCGATTGGTGCGGGATTATATGGATTTTTTAATCGATTATTAGTTCCAACAGGTTTACATCATGCATTGAATTCTGTATTTTGGTTTGACAGTGCAGGAATTAATGATATAGGAAAATTTTGGGGAACAATACCTGGAAGTGTAGTAGGAGAAACAGGCATGTATCAAGCAGGATTTTTTCCTGTGATGATGTTTGGATTACCGGCTGCAGCAATTGCAATTTATAACTGTGCAAGACCAGAAAAGAAAAAACAGGTAGTAGCTGTTTTATTATCAGCAGGA
This sequence comes from Thomasclavelia spiroformis DSM 1552, assembly GCF_025149465.1. NCBI lineage: Bacteria > Bacillati > Bacillota > Erysipelotrichia > Erysipelotrichales > Coprobacillaceae > Thomasclavelia > Thomasclavelia spiroformis. The sequence goes on from NZ_CP102275.1 coordinate 416,018, forward strand.
TTTGCATCTTTTTTGACAGGAGTAACCGAACCATTAGAGTTTTCATTTATGTTTGTCGCGCCAATTTTATATGTTATACATGCTCTAATGACAGGAATAATGATGTTTATTGCTGCATTATTTCAATGGATAGCGGGATTTGGTTTTTCAGCAGGGTTAATCGATTATATTTTAAGCATTCGCTCACCTTATGCACATAATATTTTTATGTTAATACCTTTAGGAGTTATATGTGGGATTATTTATTATTGTATTTTTAGATTTATGATTATTCGCTATAATCTTATGACACCAGGAAGAGAAATTGATGACTCTGTAGAAGAAATTAATAAAAATGAATCTAATGTTATTTTAGTTAGTGATGATTATGATGAACTGGCAATTATTTTATTGGAAGCATTGGGAGGGCGTAGTAATGTTATGTATGTTGATAGCTGTATTACACGGTTAAGGGTAGAATTAAAAAATCTTGATTTGGTAAATGAACAACAAATTTTATCAACTGGAGCAACTGGAATAGTAAAGGTTGGAAAAAATAGTATTCAGATTATTATTGGAACTAAAGTTGGTTTTATTGTTGATTCAATAAATGATATTTTAATGTAGTAAGAGGTGATTGAGTTGAAAATATTAAAAGTTTTTAACAATAACAGTGTAGCAGCGATTTCTGATGACTTGGGAGATATTATATTAACAGGTTCAGGAATAGGCTTTCAAAAAAAAGCGGGTGATTTAGTTGATCAAACTAAAATAGAAAAAACATATTTATTTAAAGATGACCAAAAAAAGCGTTTTGAACAGTCTATTGCAGAAGTACCTGCTGTTTATTATGAAATAGCACATAAAATTGTTTCTAAAGCAGTGAAAGATTTAAAAGTTGATTTTAGTGGTGAGATTTTTATTGCTATAAGTGATCATCTTTCTTTTGCAGTTAAAAGAAAAAAAGAAAATATTTATTTACCAAACATTATTTTAAATGAAACAAAAATAATATATAAAGAAGAATATAAAGTAGGATTATGGGCATTGAATTATATAGAAAATAAAATAGGCATTCGCTTAGATGAAGATGAAGCAGGGTATTTAGCATTACATTTAGTTAATTTTTCACTTAGTAATAATGCAAATAATGCTATGAAAATTGTTACTCTTACAAAAGAAGTTTTGAATTTGATAAAAAAGACAATGAAAGTGGAGTTAGAAGAGGATTCAATTGGCTATACTCGTATTTCCACGCATCTTAAATTTTTAGCAGAAAGAATTTTTCGGGATGATGCTAGTAGTGTCGTAGATACTACTTCTGATATTCGTGAAATGCTTAAGGAAGATGCTAGGTTAGCTTTGTGCATTAATAGAATTGTTAAATTGATTAAAGAAAGATATAATTATGACTTATCACCTGATGAACAGACATATCTTTGTATTCATATAAAAAAGAATACCAATACTAATAATTAGTAATTTTATAAAATATTTAAACGGTAAAGAACCGTTTTTTTATTTTGTGCTTATTTGACATGACTATGTATGATGATATAATAAATATGGTAGGATTGTTTTTAATTTACAAATATCTAAAAATATAAAATTTGTAGTTAATTTTATGATAATCCTATATAATACGTGGGTTTTGATGATTAGTAAACGTGGACTAATTTTATCTAAAATTTACGGGAAAGGGGAAAAGAATGAAAAGAACGTTTAAAAAAGTATTGGCTGCTGTTTTAACTTTAACAATGACATTTAGTTCATTGGTAATTTTACAACCAGTAAATGCTGAAAATGAAGTGTCTGAATACACAATTTATCCAACACCTCATGAAGTTGTATATGATGATAGTGAGTTTGCAATTTCTGATGATGTTAATGTTGTGTATGGTGATGCTATTGATAGTTTTACTAAAGATCATGCTGTAGATGTTTTAAATATTTTAGAAAAAACAAATACAGTAAGTGATGCAATTGATGAAAGTAAAACAAACTTGATTGTTGGGACTTATAATTCAGATGATTATGCTGATAAATATTTTAAAGACAATGCTTTAATTGATAGTGAAGATTTATTCACTCATAGCGATTCTTATATTCTAAATGTTGATAACAATGTTATTGCAGTATTAGGTAGAGATACTGATGCAGCTTTCCACGGAATAACATCTCTAAAACATATCTTTAATCAAATTAAAGATAATAACATTTTAGAATTAAAAATCAATGATTATGCCGATGTAAAAGGACGTGGATTTATTGAAGGATATTATGGTAATCCATGGTCTAATGAAGATCGTGCAGATTTAATGACTTTTGGAGGAGATTATAAATTAAATCAATATATTTATGCTCCAAAAGATGATCCAAAACATAATTCAAATTGGAGAGGTTTATATACTGAAGATGAACTAGTTGAAGTTCGTAAGTTAGCTGAAGCTGGTAATAAAAGTAAATGTTACTATGTTTATGCATTACATACATTTATGTATAATCCAATCAGATTTGATACTGAAGAAAACTATCAAAATGATTTAAATGTTATCAAAACAAAATTTGAACAATTGATGGGTGCAGGAGTTAAACAATTTGCAATTTTAGCAGATGATGCAGCTGTTCCTGCTCAAGGTGCTCAATGCTATGTGCGTTTGATGACAGATTTAACAAACTGGTTAATTGAAAAACAAGCAACTGTATCAGGGTTAAAATCAGATATGATTTTCTGTCCAAATGATTACACAGGATTTGGTACTAGTGCACAAATGCAAACATTAAAACAATTACCAGATTCTGTAAGTATTATCCAAACAGGTGGTAGAGTTTGGGGAGAAGTTGGTCCAAACTTCAACGAACAGTTTTATAGTAATATGGGACGCCCAGCTTATATGTGGATTAATTGGCCATGTAGTGATAATACTAAAGATGGATTAATTATGGGTGGAGCTGAAGCTGTTTTAAAACCAAATGTTCGCCCAGAAACTGTAGAAGGTATTGTTTTAAATCCAATGCAACAATCTGAACCAAGTAAAGAAGCATTATTTACTAATGCAGATTATGCATGGAATATTTGGGAAGAGGCAAGTCATTACGAAAAAGTTTGGCATGATTCATTTAATTATATGGATCATGGAACTATCGAAGATACACCTGCTTCTATCGCATTACGTGAATTAAGTAAACACATGATGAATTCTCAACAAATTGGTAATGAAGAATCAATTGAATTAAAAGATAGATTATCAAGTTTCATCAATGCTTTGAATTCAGGTAGTGATATTACTGCTAGCGCAGATGATTTAATTGGTGAATTTAAACTATTACAAGATAGCGCTAACACATATCGTGAAAATCCAGGTAATGAAAGAACAAGAGATCAAATTATCTATTGGTTAGATTGCTGGCAAGATACAACAGAAGCAATTATCAATTATTTAGAAGCAGCAAAAGGATTACAAAATGGTGCTGATAATGATGAAATATGGGATAAATTCTCAACAGGTCAAGCAGAATTTGATAAATCTAGAACACATGGATTTAATTACGTTGATCATATTGAATATGCAAAAGTAGGTAGAAAATATATCTATCCATTTATGCAAAACTTAGATACAATTTTATCTGTTAAAGTAGGTACTATTGTAAATCCAGATCAACAAATTGTTACATTTATTACAAATCGTACTGATACACCAACTGGTTCTACTAAAAGTGCATTAGATAATAATGCATCTACTGAATTAACATATAAGAGTCCAAATACTATTTCTACTGGAACATATGTAGGTATTAGTTATAGTAAGGCAATTGATGTTAACAGTGTTACTTTTAGATTAGGACAAAGTGGTAACTTAAGAGATACATTTGCTAAAGCGAAGGTTGAATATACAACTGATGGAAAAACTTGGCAAGATGTTAATGGTGAAGAATATGAATTACCACAAGAAGTTACTATAAGTGATCTTGATTTAAAAGATGTAAAAGGAATTAGAATGATTGCTACTGCTGATAAAGCTAATACTTGGTTAGGTATTCGTGATATTGTTGTAAATGGAAAAGGTGTTGATGAAAGTACTGGCGAAAAATATTCAGGTACTGTAATTAAATCACCAAATTATGGTATTTATGGATCATATGGTGAAGCAAATATGCTTGATGATGATGATAATACATTTACATGGTATAACCAAAATACTAAAGTTGGAGATTATGTAGGGCTTGACTTAGGAGAAGTTGTACCTCTAGGAGTTGTAAGATTTATCATGGGTAATAGTGGAAACGATTACTGGAATGCTTATGACTTAGAATATTCAACAGACGGGCAAAGTTATACTGTATTTGAAAGCTATACACAAAATCTTGAAAAGAAAACAGTGACTGCTGATTTAACAGGTATTAAAGCTCGTTATGTAAGAGTTAGAAATACCCAACCTAAGAATGTATGGTTAAAGATGTCTGATTTTAGAGTCAATCGACCAAATGATACTTTTGTTGATACAAACAACGATAGTTTAAAAGAAATTGCAACTAAGATTGATACAAGTGTTGCTTCAGTTGCAACAGTTGAATCAGCAACTTTAAATCAAAATGAATATTTAGGAATTATTTTACCAAGAATTAGAGATTTATCTAATATTAATTTACAATTAGTAGGTGGAGATGCATTAACATTACAAGTATCAAAAAATTATGTTGATTGGGTAGATGTTGATGCAAGTAGTACTGATTTACCAGATGCTAGATATGTAAGATTAATAAATAAAACAGCAGATTCAATTACATTTGGAATTGAAAAATTTGAAGTATATTCAAATGAAATCTCTGCACCATTATTATTAGATTCTGATATTGGTGTTGATCCAAGCTGGGGGGTGGCTGAAGATAGTCGTGAAAATGGAGCTGCATTTGATGGTGATATGGACACTTCTACTGAGTTTGGTTCTACTGTTGAAAAAGGACAATATATTATTTATGATTTAGGTCAAGAAAGAACTATTAATAAATTAGCAATGTATTGTCAAGATAGTGCAGTTAATTATATTCGTGATGCTGAAATTTTTGTTTCTGATAATTTAGACGAATGGACAAAAGTTATTACAATTGGTGATGGTATAGAAAATGTTGATGAAGCGAATGTTACTTGTATAAATTCTGATGCAGGTTATAAAGCTTCTACAACTTATCCAAATAAAGTTTATGTTGAAGGTAGTGCTGATAGTGTTAAGGCACGTTATATTAAAATTGTTATGACTGCTCCTAATACAGAACGTGCAGTATTATTTAATGAAATCGTTATTAATGATGGTGAATATGTACCTGTAATTAACGATCCAACATTTAGTTCAAGTGCTATTGAAAAACAAGGATTTGAACCCCAAGATATGTTTGATGGTAATTTATCAACATCTTATCGTCCTGATACTATTAAAGCAGGATATATTAGTTATACACTTTCTGAAAAACTTGATGTAACTAAGATAAATATTATTCAAACAGGTACTGTTAGCAATGCTAAGTTATTAGCTTTAGTTGATGGTGAAAGTGCTAGAGAATGGGTACAAATAGGTACTTTAAATAAATCATTAAATGAAATTTATTTACCATTCTGGGAAAATATTTATGAATTAAAAATTGAATGGGATGCAAATAGTGTTCCGGCAATTTCTGAAATTGTCCTTATGAATGATGATGCATTACTACCAAATCGTAGTGTATTACAAGAATATATTAATGGTTTAAATATTGATGAAGATGAATATACACCAGAATCTTATCAAGTATTTGCTGAAAAATTAGCTGCTGCTAATGAAGTATTAGCTAATAATAACAGTAATCAAAAAGCTATTGATAATGCACTAGCTGATTTACAAACAGCTGTAGAAAACTTAGTTCCTAGTGTTGAAGCTGATAAAACAGCATTAAAAATTGCAATTGATCTAGCAAATGCAATCACTGATGAAGATTTAACTAATGTTGTACCAGCAGTAGCTGATGAATTCAAAGCAGCAAGAGATGAAGCTAATGCTATTTATGGTGATAGAGGCGCAACTCAAGAAGAAGTAAATAATGCATTTGATCGACTTGCAAATGCAATGCATATGTTAGACTTTGTAAAAGGAGATAAAACAGCATTAAAAGCATTCATCGATAAAGTAAGCGGATTAGAAGCTGCTAAATATACAGAAACTACATGGACAGCATTTGAAACAGAATTAAATGAAGCAATTGCTGTATATAACGATGAAAATGCAATGCAAGAAGAAGTAAACAGTGCATACAGTGAATTAGTAACAGCATTCTTGAACTTAAGATTAATTCCAGATAAGAGCTTATTAGAAGACTTAATCAATCAAGCAAATGGATTAAATAGTGCAAATTATACAAAAGCAACATTTGATGGATTAACAAAAGCATTAAATGAAGCAAAAGCAGTATATGAAAATCCAAATGCAACACAAGAAGAAGTAGACAATGCAAAAGATGTTCTAGCCAAAGCAATTGCCGGATTACAAACAGTAACAACTGATAACACAGTAAGTACACCAGTAAATAATGGTGATACAACTACAAGTGTAAAAACTGGAGATGAAAGCTTAGCGGGAATGTTTGCAACAATCGCATTATTAAGTGTAGCTGGATATACAGTACTTAGAAAAAAAGAAGATTAATACGCTATACGGTTATGAATTTTCATAACCGTTTTTTGATTCTTTAATGGACATAAAATTTAGAGAGAGTATAATTATAAATATGGTATATTTTGTCGAAATGAAGATTATTTTTGACATAAAAAATGATATTTTAATTATTTATTTGTATTGACTTTTATAAAAAAAATAGTATACTAATATTAGTAATCGTTATCGATAACGATAAAAATATAAAATGGAGGAAATTATAATGGCAAAATTTGTATGTTCTGTATGTGGATATGTTTATGAAGGAGATAAAGCACCTGAACAATGTCCAGTATGTAAAGTAGGTGCTGATAAGTTTGTAGAACAAACTGGAGAAATGACTTGGGCTTCTGAACATGTTGTTGGTGTAGCTAAAGATGTAGATGAAGAAATTAAAAAAGAATTAAGAGCTAATTTTGAAGGTGAATGCTCTGAAGTTGGTATGTATTTAGCTATGGCACGTGTTGCACATCGTGAAGGATATCCTGAAATTGGATTATATTGGGAAAAAGCAGCTTATGAAGAAGCTGAACATGCTGCAAAATTTGCAGAATTATTAGGAGAAGTAGTAACTGATTCTACTAAGAAAAATCTTGAAATGCGTGTTGAAGCTGAAAATGGAGCTACTATGGGTAAAACTGAATTAGCTAAAAAAGCTAAAGCTGCTAACTTAGATGCTATTCATGATACTGTACATGAAATGGCACGTGATGAAGCAAGACATGGTAAAGCTTTCCAAGGTTTACTTGAAAGATATTTTGGAAAATAATAATTGTTTAATAAATAAAAAGAAATACTATTTACATTTATAGTAGATAGTATTTCTTATTTTTTATTTATCAAAAATGAAAAAGTGATTTAATGGACCTGATCCTTTTCCTAAATTAAGTTGACTTAAAAGAGCATCTGAGATATATTTTTTAGCATTTTCAACAGCTAATTTAAGTTCCATACCACTAGCAAGATTAGATGCAATAGCTGAAGATAGTGTACAACCTGTACCATGTGTGTTAGGATTATCTATTTTATTACCATAGAACCAATATCCTTTTCCGTTTTTAAAAAGGAAATCATTTGCATCATTGATATTATGCCCTCCTTTAATTAAAACGGAGCAATTATAATTATTGGCAATTTTTTTTGCAGCGTTTTCCATATCAAGGTTAGTATCTATTTTAATATCTGAAAGAATTTCTGCTTCTAAGACATTAGGTGTAATGACTGTAGCAATAGGAAATAGTTTTTCCTTTAGAACATCTAAGGCATCATCTTGAATTAACTTTGAACCAGATGTTGAAACCATTACAGGATCAACTACAATATTTTGTGCTTTATAGCAGCATAATCTTTCTGCAATAACTTCAATTAGTTTAGCTGAAGAAACCATACCAATTTTAACTGCATCAGGAAAGATGTCTGTAAATATCGCATCAAGTTGTGCTAAAAGAAATGATGGAGAAACTTCTAGGATATCAGTTACTCCTAATGTATTTTGAGCAGTTAATGCCGTAATTGCACTCATTGCATAAATATAATGAGCTGACATTGTTTTAATATCCGCTTGGATTCCTGCACCGCCGGAACAATCGCTTCCAGCAATTGTTAATGCTGTTTTCATATTCTTACTCCTCTCGTATATTATTTTTAAAATATTTTGTAAAAATTTCATTATTACTAAAGTCATCTAAATAATAATCTACAGATGCTTGAAAAATTTCTTTATTATAAATATTAAATGTATCTTCTATTGCGATAGTGATAAATCCATTTTCTTTTGCGGTATTTATCGCATCTAAATTATCCTCAAAAACTAATGTATGTTGAGGTTTACTATTTATATAATGAGCAGCTTTATCGAAAATATAAGGCTCTTTTTTTGTTGTTTGCATTTCATCACATGTAAAAATGGCTTTAAAATATTTTAAAAGATTTAACCTTTTTAAAGCTACTATAGCTAAATCTTTGTTGCCTGAAGTGGTTAAAACCATGGGTATATTTAATTTTTTTAGTGTTGCTAAAAAATTATTAACTCCTTTTTTTGAGGGAACCTCAAAATAATAAAAGTCATTTAAGATTTTTAAAAGATCTTGTTCTATTTTATCTGTTGAATAAGTTAAAGAGTAATGATTTTTTAAATAAAGACAACTTTCATTTAAAGTCATTGGATATAATACTTTTGAAAGATTATTTTCAGGTTGAATACCAAGTTTTAGTAAGTACCTTTCACCTAAATTATCCCAAATTTTCATGGAATCAATAAGTGTACCATCAATATCAAAAATTGCACCAGTAATTATCATTTTACTATCTCTTCAATAAGTTCTTTAAGTTTCATTGCTGCATTTTTTATATTTTTGTTTGCATATATGGCACTAATAACAGCAATACCGCTAATTCCAGTTTTAGAGAGTTGTTTAGCATTATTTTCATCAATTCCACCGATTGCAACTACAGGAATATTAACAACATTACAAATTTCTTTTAATGTATTAATACTTACGCTTTTTGCATCATCTTTTGAAGTTGTTGTAAAGATTGATCCAACTCCTAAATAATTAGCACCTTGGCTTTGTGCAAGAAGTGCTTGTTCTACAGTTTGAACAGAAACACCGAGAATTTTTTCTTTTCCAATTAGTTTTCGTACTTCTTCTACACCCATATCATCTTGCCCAACATGAATACCATCAGCATTAGATTTTAAAGCTATTTCAACATTATCATTAATAATAAATGGTACGTTATATTTTTTACAAAGCTCTTTTATTTTAATAGCTTCTTTAAAAAAAGAATCTATGTCTAAATTTTTTTCACGAAGTTGAAGAAAAGTTACTCCACCTTCAAGAGATTCTTCGATGTGTTTGTAAAAAGTATCGTTGTAACTCCATCTTCGATCAGTAACAGCATATAGTAAAAGAGATTTATTATTTAATTTCATATTGAGCTTCCTTTTCTAAAATATCACTAGTTAAATTAAAAATTTCATCGAAAATTTTATTTTTATAAGTAAGATTTCCTTCATTTTTTTGTAATTTATCAAAAGCTCTTTGACCACAAATTCCCATAGCACAAATTGCAGATAGACATCCTCCAATCATATCGTCTTGATTAGCAGCAATATAAGCACTAGTCATTGCACTAAGCATACAGCCCGTACCGGAAATTTTACTCATCATAGGATGACCATTCGATACAACATAAGCAATCTCATTATTTGCAATGATATCTTTAGCCCCAGTAATAATTATTATGGAATTAGTTTTTTTAGCGAATTCTTTAGCAAAAGATACAATTTGATCAATATTATCAAGAGTTATTGCATCATCTTCATTAGCATCAACGCCTTTAGTTGCAGAATTATTTCCTGCCAATGCTTTGATTTCTGAAATGTTTCCACGAATAACAGAAAATTTAATTTCTTCAATTAATTTTTTGGCAGTATTGGTACGATATGTAGATGCACCTGCTCCAACGGGATCTAATAAAATAGGATGATTTAATTTATTAGAAATTTTTCCAGCTTCAAGCATTGAAGGGATAGTAAGGTGATTAAGTGTTCCAATATTAATATTTAGTGCTGAGCAAATTGATGTAATTTCTTTAACATCTTCAATTTCATCTGACATAATTGGTGCTCCACCACAGGCAATTAAAATATTTGCACAGTCATTAACAGTTACATAATTAGTAATATTATGTACTAACGGATTTAGTTTTCTTACATTTTCTAGTTTTTCCCCAAGCATATTTTACCTCCATATAATCTATTTTTGACAAAATTATATAAGGGTTAGCAATAAAATAAAAATGAGCATACCAAACAGATATACTCACTAAAATTATAGTGTATTTTATCCCTACGTTGGCATTATCCAAATCAGGTTATGGGTCGAAGGTAATACCTTCCTCTCAGCCTGTACAACAAGCTCCCCTTAATAATGTTGTCATATTAATTTTACTTTGAATGTAAAAAAATATCAAGTAAACAAAATATTAGTAGATAGATAAAAATAAAATATTTTTAGCACTCAGGTGTTGACAGTGCTAGAATTTTGTGTATAATATAATTAGCACTTGGATAGATAGAGTGCTAAAGGAGTGATGACAATGAACATTGAAAAGTGGACAACTAAGATGCAAGAGGCGATTCAAAAAGCTATTAAAATGGCTAGTGAAATGAATCATCAAGTAGTAGATGTAGAACATTTTTTATTAGCATTACTAGAAGATAATGCGGGTATTATGTATCGTGTGTTAGTAAAATGTAATGTTGATATTGCTAGATTACAAAATAGCTTAACTGCAAGATTGCAAAATAAGCCGATTGTAAATAATGTGGATATAAATAGCATACGTCTTTCTTATGATTTAAATCAGTTATTTGGTTTGGCTGATAAGCAAATGTCTAAGTTTAAAGATGAGTATTTAAGTGTAGAACATTTGATCATGGCTTTATTTGATTTGAATAGTTCATGGGTCAAAGATTTATTAAATGAATTTCATTTAAATCGAAAAGATGTAAAGAAAGTTATTGATGAAATGCGGGGTGGAAATATGGTAAATAATCAAAATCCTGAAAATCAATATGAAGTATTAGAAAAATATGGACGTGATTTAACTAAAGATGTAGCTGATGGTAAACTTGATCCAGTCATTGGGCGTGATGAAGAAATTCGTCGTGTGATTCAGATTTTATCACGTAAAACTAAGAATAATCCGATTTTAATTGGAGAACCAGGTGTTGGTAAAACTGCGATTGTAGAAGGATTAGCATGGCGTATTTTTAAAAACGATGTACCAGTTTCTTTGCAAAATAAAACTTTATATGAATTGGATTTAGGTGCATTAGTTGCAGGGGCTAAATATCGTGGAGAATTTGAAGAACGTCTAAAAGCTGTTTTAAATGAAATAAAAAAAGCAGAAGGAAATATTATCTTATTTATCGATGAAATTCATCAATTAGTTGGTGCTGGTAAAACTGATGGGGCAATGGATGCTGCAAACTTATTGAAACCGATGTTAGCACGTGGTGAACTTCACTGTATTGGTGCAACAACTTTAGATGAATATCGTATGTATATTGAAAAAGATGTAGCGTTAGAAAGAAGATTTCAAAAAGTTCAAGTTGATGAACCTGATCAAGATGATACAATTGCAATCTTACGTGGTTTAAAAGATTCATTTGAATCACATCATGGAGTTCAAATAACTGATAGTGCGATCATTGGTGCTGTAAATATGTCACAAAGATATATTACTGATCGTTTTTTACCCGATAAAGCAATTGATTTAATTGATGAAGCATGTGCTTCAATTCGTATGGAAATTGATTCTTTGCCAGAGGAACTTGATACGATTACACGTGAGAAAAATCGTTTGGAAATGGAACGTATTTCAATTGAAAAAGAGGATAAAAGTGAAGATAATGAAAAGCGTTTAAATGAAATAAAAAGTCGTATTGCTTCATTAGATGAACAAGTAAAAGGTTTAAGTGATAAATGGCAAGAAGAAAAGAAATCTTTGGATCATATTAAAGAATTAAAAGATCAAAAAGTTCGTTTAGAAGCGTTAAAAGAAAAATATCAAACAGAAGGTAATTTAGAAGAAGCATCTAAGATCAAATATCAAACATTACCTCAAATTGAAAAAGAAATAAGTCAATTTGAAGCATCTAAAAAAGAAGATGATTTATTACAGGAAAAAGTAACTGTAGAAACAGTTAGCGAAGTAATTGCTCGTTGGACTGGTATACCTGTAAATAAACTTATGGAATCTGAACGTGAAAAATTATTACACCTAGATGAAGCTTTGAAAGTTAGAGTTATTGGACAAGATGATGCAATTGAAAAAGTTACTGATGCAATTTTAAGATCACGTGCAGGTATTAATGATGAAAACCGTCCAATTGGAAGTTTCTTATTCTTAGGACCTACGGGAGTAGGTAAAACAGAAGTAGCAAAATCACTTGCTGAACAATTGTTTGATACTGAAAAAAATATTGTTCGAATTGATATGTCAGAATATATGGAAAAATTTAGTGTATCTCGTTTAGTAGGAGCTCCACCAGGATATGTAGGCTACGAAGAAGGCGGGCAATTGACTGAAGCGGTACGTCGTCATCCGTATAGTATTGTTTTATTAGATGAAATTGAAAAAGCACATCCAGAAGTGTTTAATATCTTATTACAAGTTTTAGATGATGGACGTATTACTGATTCTAAAGGTAATTTGGTAAGTTTTAAAAATACTATCATTATTATGACATCAAATATTGGTTCCAACTATTTATTAGAAGGAAATAATGAAGAAACTAGAGCAGCAATCGATAATGAATTAAAAAATCATTTTAAACCAGAATTTTTAAATCGTATTGATGAAATTGTTTACTTCAATTCTCTTGATCAAAGTGTTGTTAACAAAATCATTAATAAATTCATTAATCAATTATCACATCGTTTAGAGGATAAAAAGATAACTATTAATGTAACTGATCGTGCTAAGGCAATTATTAGTGAATATGGTTATGACGTGACATTTGGAGCTCGTCCATTAAAGAGATTTATTCAATCTAATATTGAAACTTTAATTGCTCGTGAAATGATTAAAGGAACAATAAAAAATGGAAGTACCGTAACTGTTGATTATGATGATGGATTTAAATTAATTAGTTAAAATATGGCTAGAAAGTAACTTTCTAGCCTTTGTTTATTTTTTTATAAGCTGGTTAAAATATAAATAAATAATGATATCGAGGTGTCATAATGCATAGATTTAAACGGGTTGTTATAAAATTTTTTTCATCTCAAGGAAATTTATTTCGTTACTCTTCTAGTTTTTGTATGTTACTAGGATTGTTACCAGGTTTGATTATTGTATTGAGAATTTTTCAAAATGAAATATTAAATAATCCTAAATTAGTTGAGTTTTTATATTGGTATTTACCAAAAGAATTAATTTCTCCGTTTATCGAATATGTTTTATCAAAACATTATGATACGTATTTATCGTTAATAATCTCGATGGGATTATCAATTTATTTAGCTAGTAATGCAATTTATTCATTTATGTTGATTTCAAAGGATGATGAAGATTTTAATACTTATAATATTTTGATTAGAATTAAAGCAATTATAATGTTTATATCGTTGATTATAGGCTTAATATTATTGGCATTTATTAATTATTTTACAAGAAGTATAATTGTTATTGGAATAGGTTTTTTGGTATTGTTTTATTTTTTTTATCGTTTTTTATCTTTTGAAAAAAGATTTATTACTTATGGAATAGTTGGTTCGTTATTTACATGTATCGGTATAATGATTGTTGGTATCGGATTTATATATTTTATAGATAATTATACAAGATATGATGTTTTGTATGGACCATTAGCTAGCATTGTAGTTTTATTAATTTCAATTTATTTAATTTCTAGTATTATTTATTTTGGATATTGTTTGAATCATGAATATACTAAATATGTAAAAAAACCTGAATATAAGGGATCATGGTATTATAATAGTGGTAGTTGGGTAATTAGAAAAGTTATTAAATTTATAAATAGTTTAAAAAATGGACTTTAGTATAAAGTCTATTTTTTATTGATAGATTAAAATTCTTTTATCCGTGTATTAAACATGTTAGAATGGTAGCGGAGGAATATTATGCAGCGATATTTTATAGATGAAGATTTAAAAGATAAAGATTGTTTGATATTAACAGGTAATGATTTACATCATTTGAAAAATGTTATGAGAAGTAAAAATGGTGAAAAGATTATTTGTATTGATATAAATGGTATGGTTTATCTTTGTGTACTAGATGATTTGGATCAAGGATTGATCAAGATTGTTGAGGAATTGGATGAAAATAATGAATTGGATGTTGAGGTTACTTTAGTTTATGCTTTACCTAAAGGTGATAAATTTGAATTGGTTTTACAAAAAACAACAGAACTAGGAGTTAGTAGAATTGTTCCTTTAATTACAAGACGATGTGTTGTTAAAAGTGATAAAGCAAAATTTTCTAAAAAACTAACTCGTTATGAAAAAATCTTAAAAGAAGCTACGCAACAGTCAAGAAGAAATAAAGTTCCAGAAATAGTTAATGTAATAAAATTAGATGAACTTAAAGAATATTTAGGTGACTATAATTTAGTTGCCTATGAAGAAAAGGCAAAAAATGATACCGATTTTGCATTAAAAGAATGTTTGAAACAATTGAATCCTGGTGATAAAATAACAATTATTGTAGGCAGTGAAGGTGGTTTTGATTATGAAGAAATTAGTATGATGGAATCAATGAATATAAATGCTTGTTCTTTAGGAAAAAGAATTTTAAGAAGCGAAACTGCACCATTGTACTTATTAAGTGTTATTGGTTTTGCTAGGGAGATTGGTAAATGAAAGTATTAAAGTTATTATATAAGTATCGTTATGAAGTGAAATTAAATAAAACGAAATTATTTGAATTTGTTAATAATGGTAGTAAAGAAATTGAACAAGAAGGTTTCGTTTATAAAGTTAAAAATCCATGGGATTTATTTGCTTATGAAGTTATTTTAAAAGGTATTAGAGCAAAAAAAGAAATTGATCAATGTTATAATAATTTTATAGCTAATAACTATGATTTATTTGAACATATCAATTATAAACAACGACAAAGTATTTTTAAGTATGATATAAATAAGATTACAAAAGATCTCATAAATTTTGTTGATCGTAATAGTAAGGAAATTATCCATATACCATACTTAGAGCCATTTATAAATAAATATTATCTTAATGATTATATGTTGGTAACATTAAAACATCATATACAATATATTAATGATTTTTCTAAAGATATTGATATTTTTATTAAATTATATGATATGCAACCATATGAATCAGATTTTTCTTCTTTACAGCTAGTGGGTAAAGATCAAGAAAATGAATATTTATATCATGATGATTTTAAAGTGGTTTATCAATTTAAGAATAATAAAATAGTAAATGAAATATGTTTAGTTGATAAGTATACAAAAAAATATCCTGATTTACAAAATATTAAAGATGTAATTGATAAAATTATTAAGCAAGAAGATGATGAAAATATTTTAGAATATTTATATGAACATGAATTAATTGGGGAAAAGACCCATAAAAAAATAAAAAGAAAATTAAAATAGGTGAGTAAATGAAAACAATAGCATTTCATACATTAGGTTGTAAAGTAAATACATATGAATCAAATGCAATGTTAAAAATATTTAACGAAGCAGGTTATCAAGAAGTTGATTTTAAAGAAATTGCAGATGTATATGTAATAAATACATGTACTGTCACTAATACAGGTGATAGTAAATCAAGACAGATGATTCGTAAAGCAATTCGTAAAAATCCTCAAGCTACAGTGTGTGTAGCTGGGTGTTATAGTCAAATAGCACCAGAAGAAATTGAACAAATTGAAGGGGTTGGAGTTGTTTTAGGAACTCAACATCGAAAAGATATTGTTAAATATGTTGATGAATATTTGAAAACAGGGAAACCGGTTATTAAAGTTGATAATGTTATGAACTTGAAAAAGTTTGAGGATTTAAATATTGATCGTTTTAAAAATACTAGAGCTTTTTTAAAGATCCAAGATGGGTGTAATAATTTTTGTACATATTGTATTATCCCATATGCGCGGGGTAGGGTTCGCTCAAGGGATAAAGATAGTGTTTTAAATCAAGCCAAAACCCTGGTGGCTAATGGTTATGTTGAAATTGTTTTGACAGGAATTCATACAGCAGGGTATGGAGAAGACTTGGATAATTATAGTTTTTATGATTTATTAGTTGATTTGGTTAAAATAGATGGTCTTAAAAGATTAAGAATATCTTCAATTGAGACGAGTCAGATTAGTGATGAAATAATTAATTTGATTGGCTCTAATGATATAATTGTTGATCATTTACATATTCCATTACAATCAGGTTGTGATGCTACATTAAAGAGAATGAATCGTAAATATACAACAAGTCAATATTTAGAAAAAATTAATAAAATTCGTAATTATCTACCCAATATTGCTTTTACTACGGATGTGATTGTTGGATTTCCAGGTGAAAGTGACGAGGAATTTGAAGAGACTTATAATTTTATTAAAGAAGTTAATTATAGTGAATTACATGTATTCCCTTATTCACTGCGTAGAAATACACCTGCAGCTAAGATGAAAGATCAAGTAGATGATAAAATTAAACATGAAAGAGTTAATAGATTGTTAGAGTTATCAAAGAAATTAAATCGTGATTTTGCTTTAAAACAAATAGGTAAGATTTTAAAAGTATTATTTGAAAAGAGAGATGGTGATTATCTAGTAGGTCATGCTAGTGATTATTTAAAAGTTAAAGTAAAAACTACTGATAATTTGATCGGTGAAATTGTTGAAGTTAAAATTAATAATTATGAAGGGATATTGGAAGGAAGTGTAGTTTAATGAAGCGTTTGAATGAATTGTATGATATTGATAATGATATGAAAATTTATTCAATTCATAGTGATTCACGTTATGTTAAACCTTATTCAATTTTCTTTTGTATAGAAGGATTAAGTGTAGATGGTCATCGATATATTGATGATGCGATTTTTCAAGGTGCTAAAGTAATTGTTCATTCTAAAGAATTATTAGAAAAGAAAAATGGGATTATCTATATTTTAGTTGAAAATACTTTAGAAGAGTTAAATCGTGTATCTAATATTTTTTATGACTATCCTAGTAATAAAATGAAAATAATAGGTGTTACTGGAAGTAGTGGGAAAACAGTGGTAGCCTCTATGATTAAGGATGCAATGTCTAGATATTGTAATACTGGCTATATCGGTACTATTTCGCTTGAGTATAATGGTTTTAAAGAAGATTGTCCATATACAACACCAGAGACTTTATATTTGCAACGTAAATTGTATAAGATGAATCGTGGTGGTGTAAAGGTTGTAGCAATGGAGGCATCGAGTCATGGCTTAGCATTAGGAAGGGTTGATAGTGTAAATTTTAGTGTTGCGGTAATGACTAATATTGGAGCTGAACACTTAGATTTTCATGGTACTAGAGAACAATATATTTTAGCTAAACAAAAATTATTTGAAATGATTAAACCTAGTGGATGGGTAGTTTTAAATAGTGATGATGAAAATTTTTTAAGAATTAAAAATAGTACTAAAGGGAAGATATTAACATATGGAATTAATAATCAAAGTGATGTGATGGCTAAAAGCTTTAGGCTATTTTTAGATCATAGTGAATTTGATTTGAGTTTTAAAGGAAACACTTATCACGTATCTTCACCAGTATTAGCAAAGTTTAATATTTATAATGTTTTAGCTTTAGTTTGTACTTTAATCGCAATGGGATGTGATGAAAAAATGGTTTTACAGGCAGTAAAGGAAGTAAAGCCGGTAGAAGGAAGAATGGAATTAATTAAAGCTAAACAGAATTTTTCGGTAATTATTGATTATTGTCAGCATATTAATAATTATGAACAAATTTTTGAGTTTGTAGATAGTGTTAGACAAAATAAAGGACGTTTAATAGCTGTATTAGGGGCACCAGGGAAACGAAATTATAAAATGCGTAGAGAAATAGGTAAAGTTGCAAATAAGTATCTAGATCATGTAATATTAACACAATTAGATGATCGAGGTGAAAATGTTTATGATATTTGTAAAACAATTCAAGCAGAAATAGTTGATATTAGTAGTGTTATTATTCCCTCACGACAAGTTGCCATCGAACAAGCAATCGAAATAGCTTGTAAGGATGATATTATTTTGATTTTGGGTAAAGGACATGAAAAATTTATTTCACTTGAAGTAGGTCATGTCGATTATCCAGGAGATAGTACAATTGTAAAAGAAGCAATTGAACGTATATATGGAGAAAATGATTAATAATAAGATCATATACTTGGTAAACTCATTAATAATGCAAAAAAATATTGCTTGAATATACATTGATCCGGTATGGGTTAGTTATTATAAAAAGTGTTTGATTCTGATGTTAAGCTATGCATCGTTATTAGCTTTTCGTTAGGTACTAATACTGGTATTGTTAAAGCTTTTTAATAAAAAATGTAATTGATAATAGTATTACAGTTGAAATTGTGACATTAATGAAAAAGATAGCTAGAATAAGTTAAGATAAATGTTTTGGGCAGTATTTATAATATTAATGATTTGAAATTGGTAGTAAGAAAATTAAGATTATTATTTGTAAGTAAAAGGATATAGTGATTTATATAAAATAGCACTTAAACTCAAATGAGCATAAGTGCTATTTTTGATATAATTAGATTATATAAAATATAAAAATAATGGAACCAAATTAATTGATTAAAAATTCTTATTATAATACATTTTAATAAAAATTTTCACAAGATTTTTTACAGTTGTTCTTATAGATGATTCAAGATATCATTCGTAGAAATTATGAAAGGAATTAATACTTCAAAGTATTTTAACTGCCATCATAGAGATAGAGGCTATGGCTTTAATATGATTTACAGATTACATTAAAAAGATGAAAAAGAAGGAAATATCAATTTTCTAAAAAGCTAAATAAAAACATGTAAAGTAAAAAAGTTATCTAAATATATTATTTTAGGTAAAAAAAGGGGTAACGTCTAAAGATTAAAAATCTTTATTCGTTACAGCCCTTATATTATCACTTATTCTTTTGTTTTATAAAGTTTATTCATTTTATTATTAGCTACTACAAAGTGTAATGTGATATATGCTAATTCATCATCATCAAATGATAAGTTTGTTTCTTGTTTTATAATTTTATTTAAAACCTTACTATAATTAAATTCTTCTTGATGACGTCTAATAATTTCATCTTTCAAAGGATTCTTAATAGTTTGGACATTTGATAATCTTTCAAGTGCAGGTTCCAAATGTAATCCAATAGCAACAAATAGTTTATCATCTTTTCTAAAGTCTTTATTATATTCTTTATAAATACAAGTCATTGTTTCATCAATGATTTTATAGATACTATCATCTAATAAATCATATCCAGAGTTTATTTCTAAATCTAATTTTTGATTTTTAGTTAAATACATCGATACTAGAGATATCTCATCTTCTGGGAATTCGATATTGAATTGTTTTGAAAGGTGATTACATATTTTTTTTGCACAAGTATAGCTATCTTCTTGTTTATATGAAGCAATTTGTCCATTGCTTAAAGGTATATAACTATCAGATTGTAATCTGATAATAGCAATGCTTAAATGAACAGCTAAATTTTTTATTGAATTAGTAGAAAGTGTCAATTTAAGGTCATCTATAGTATTTTTTATAATATTTGAAATAATTGTTTGAATTTGTTCAAAATCAATATTTGTATTGGATGTTGAAGTCATTTTTATTCCTCCTGATAACTTAGCTATAACTATATAATATTTTTAAAAAAAAATCTACTATTAAATTTATTTATTTTTTTAAAAAGCTAAGTTAATTAGCAATAATATTTAAAATTATGATGCAATAAAATCTTTTTTGTAAGCGTTAATCAGGTATCGATTTTAATGCTTGTTATGAGGTAAATTAAATTTGTAGAAAATAATTTGTTTTTTTGGTGCAAACTACTTGAATTGTAAAAACAAAATATAATATAATGCAAGCGTGGATAACAGAGGAAGATATATTTTTCCTATATAGTGTGTGTTATTCTTAAAATATTAATGCTTTGTGACGAGTGGCAATAATAGTTTAAATGATATCCCTTGCAAAACGATTGACTATTATTTAAAACTTTGTAAAAGCTTAACTAACAGTTATTTAAAATTTCGAGGAGGAAAAAAAGACATGTTAAAAAAAGAACAATGGAATGGTTTTAAAGGTAGACTTTGGAAAGAAGAAATCAATGTTCGTGATTTTATCCAAAATAACTATAAACCATACTATGGTGATGAATCATTCTTAGCTGGTCCTACAGAAGCTACAAATAAATTATGGGGGAAATTACAAGAACTTCAAAAAGAAGAACGTGCTAAAGGTGGAGTTCTTGATATGGAAACACATGTTGTTTCTGGGTTAACTTCTTATGGTCCTGGATATATTGATGAAGAACTTAAAGATTTAGAAAAGGTAGTTGGATTACAAACTGACAAACCATTAAAAAGAGCATTTATGCCTTTTGGTGGAATCAAAATGGCTGAACAAGCTTGTGAAACATATGGATATACACCAGATCCTGAATTACACAAGATTTTTACTGAATATCATAAAACTCATAACCAAGGAGTTTTCGATGTTTATACACCTGAAATTAGATTAGCTCGTCGTAATAAAATTATTACTGGTTTACCAGATACTTATGGACGTGGACGTATCGTTGGTGATTATCGTCGTGTTGCTTTATATGGTATTGATGAATTAATCGCATTTAAACAACATGATTTAGCTGTTTGTGGTAGTGGTTCAATGACAGAAGATATCATTCGTCGTCGTGAAGAAATCGCTGAACAAATTAGAGCATTAAATGGTATGAAAAAAATGGCTGAAATCTATGGCTATGATATTTCTGAACCTGCAAAAAATGCTCATGAAGCAGTTCAATGGTTATATTTTGGTTATTTAGCTGCAATTAAAACTCAAAATGGTGCGGCTATGTCAGTTGGACGTGTTTCTACTTTCTTAGATATCTATATTGAAAGAGATTTAGAAGCTGGAGTTATTACAGAAGAAGAAGCTCAAGAATTAATCGATCATTTTGTAATGAAATGTAGAATGGTTAAATTTGCACGTATTCCATCATATAATCAATTATTCTCAGGCGATCCAGTTTGGGCAACATTGGAAGTAGCTGGTATTGGTTCTGATGGTCGTTCAATGGTAACTAAAAACGATTTCCGTTTCTTACACACATTAGAAAATATGGGACCTTCTCCTGAACCAAACTTAACAGTATTATATTCTTCTAGATTACCAGAAAACTTTAAGAAATATACTTCAAAAATTTCAATTGATACAAGTTCAGTACAATATGAAAATGACTGTGTAATGCGTCCAGTATGGGGAGATGATTATTCAATTTGCTGTTGTGTATCTGCAACTCAAACTGGTAAAGAAATGCAATTCTTTGGAGCTCGTGCTAACTTAGCTAAATGCTTATTATATGCTATCAATGGTGGTATCGATGAAAAAACTAAGACACAAGTTGCTCCAGAATATCGTCCAATCACTTCTGAATATTTAGATTATGATGAAGTAATGAGAGCTTATGATCAAATGATGGATTGGTTAGCTGATATTTATGTAAATACACTTAACTTAATTCAATATATGCATGATAAATATTACTATGAAGCAGCTGAAATGGCATTAATTGATACTGATGTAAGACGTACATTTGCTACAGGTATTGCTGGATTCTCTCATGTTGTTGACTCATTAAGTGCAATTAAATATGCAAAAGTTAAAACAATTCGTGATGAAGATGGCGTTGTAGTTGATTATGAAACTGAAGGAGATTTCCCACGTTATGGTAATGATGATGATCGTGCTGATGATATTGCAGTATGGTTATTACAAACATTCTTAGAAAAAATCAAAAAACATCATACTTATCGTAATTCAGAACCAACTACTTCTATCTTAACAATTACTTCTAACGTTGTTTATGGTAAAGCTACTGGTTCATTACCTGATGGACGTAAAGCTGGTGAACCATTATCACCAGGTGCTAACCCAGCTTATGGTGCTGAACAATCTGGTTTATTAGCTTCATTAAACTCTGTTGCTAAATTACCATATGAATGGGCATTAGATGGTATTTCAAATACACAAACAATTAGTCCTGATACTTTAGGTCATGATGATGAAGAACGTAAAAATACTTTAGCAAGAGTATTAGACGGATACTTTGATCAAGGTGCACATCACTTAAACGTTAACGTATTTGGAACTGAAAAATTAATCGATGCTATGGAACATCCAGAAAAAGAAGAATATGCAAACTTTACAATTCGTGTATCTGGATATGCTGTTAAATTTATCGATTTAACTCGTGAACAACAATTAGATGTTATTTCAAGAACTTGCCATAAATCAATGTAATAATTTCTTGAATTAATCAAACAGCCTCTTTAATCAAGAGGCTGTTTTAATGAAAATAAATATTTTATCAAATTATAAAAGGAGTGAAAAATATGGAAAATAAAGTTGTAGGTGCCATCCACTCAATTGAAAGTTTTGGATCGGTAGATGGGCCTGGTGTTCGTTACATTTTATTTTTACATGGTTGTCCATTGCGTTGTAAATATTGCCATAATCCAGATACTTGGGCAAATAGTAAAGAAACGATGGAAATGACGCCACAAGAAGCATTAGAAAAAGCATTAAAGTATAAGACCTATTGGGGTAATGAAGGTGGAATTACAATTAGTGGTGGAGAACCATTATTACAAATTGATTTTCTAATTGAGTTATTTAAATTAGCTAAAAAAGAAGGTGTTAATACTTGTATTGATACTAGTGGTGCTAATTTTACTCGTGAAGAACCATTTTTTAATAAATTTAATGAATTAATGAAATACACTGATTTGTTATTATTAGATATTAAACATATTGATAGTCAAAAACATAAAGAGTTAACAGGAAAACCAAATGATAATATCTTAGATATGGCAAAATATCTTTCTGATATAAATAAATCTGTATGGATTCGTCATGTACTTGTTCCAGGAATAAGTGATGTTGATGAATATTTGATTGAACTTGATAAATTTATTAGTAGTTTAAACAATGTTAAAAAGGTTGAAGTTTTACCATATCATACTTTAGGTACATTTAAATGGGAGGAGTTAAATATTCCATATCAATTAGAAGGTGTCAATCCACCTTCTCAAGAAAGAGTAGATAACGCAAATAAATTATTACATGTAGATAATTATAAATAATTTGAATAGTTCTTACTTTAATAAAAGTAGGAACTTTTTTATTTAAAAAACTATTGGTTATTGAAACCAATAGTCATTATAAGTATATTTAAAAACACGATAGAGAAATTTACCTCCAGTTGTTGTAAATTTTTTGATTAATGAACCAGATTTATCGTATTCAAACCATGTCATTGCCATACCACTATCAATAATAACATTATTATCTATTTCTTGAACACTACTAACATATCCAGAATATTCAGCTGGAATATCGGCAATAAGCTCAAAAGTTTTAGTATTTTCATCGATTAAATATTTATAGTAATGAGAAACACCATCTTTAGAATCATAAGATACATTTGTATAATTAGGATCTTCTTTCCAATTATAGTCGGGTCTTGTTGTACTAACAGCAATATTATTATTGTATAAGTATAAATAATATTGACCATCACTTAAAGAACTATCAGTTGCGTAAGTGACACAATGTTGACCTGCTTGGAGTGAAAAATCATTAGCATTTGTTAATAGAAGATTATCATATCCACTTTCTTGCCAGAAATTATCTGATCCAATCATATAATCAACAGATGGCTCACTATAAATATCATTAATTTTAATAATAGTAGATGTTTCTCTCGAACTAATAATTAAACTATCGTTATTGATTAATTCTAATGAATTAATATGCATCCAATCAAGATTATCAGCAGATTTAGGTTTTGATGTTAATTTATAATAATCTGGGAATAAATCAATTAAATTAATTAATTCAGATATTTCGCCACTATCATGATCAATCATGATAATTTTATCTTCACTTGTTTCGGTATCTTTCTTTGAAGCTAATACAATTAGATTTTTATTGTCGTCAAAAATATAGTCATGATGCAATTTATAATCACCAGTATCATAAATAGTAGAGACATAACCAGTTTGATTAATTCCAACAATCTTTGTACTCGAAACACTTATATACATCGTATTATCATCAAAAAGACAACGATGACTACGATATGAAATAATTGGAATTTCACTTCGAATAATTCCATAGTTATCATAAAGACGCATGTATGCAAGAGTATCACTATCTTCTGTTACATCATTACCTAATACTGTATATAGACCATTTGTAAGAGAAGCATTAGTATCATATGTTTCAGTTTCAACAGTTATATATTCATTACCTCCTAATAAATCAGGTGCTTGATACGACCAAGTTAATGTATCAACTTCATTGCCTTGGGTATCATGTAATGTAACAGTAATTATGTTTTTTTCACTAGGAATTGAACCAACTAATAGGTATTCATGTTCTTTAGTATATCCACTAGATGTATTGGTGTTTAAAGTTTGTGTGAAGTCTTCATAGCCATTGCAACTAATTGTATAAGTTGCTTGATAATCTTTATCGGTTGTAAAGTACATATATACCCCTGTAGTATTTGTTCCATAAGGGTTTTCGATTAATAATGGTTCTTTGAATGTATAATTATTCTTTTGTTTGGCTCTATCTATTTGTTGTTGGATTTTATTTTGATATTTTTCGCTATAGATTGTTTTTGGTTCGGTTGTTGTATCGTTCATTTCTAGATAAAGTATACTGTTTTTATCGTTACTAGAAGCTTTTGTAATCATTCTATTATTATTATTATAAAAATAGATAAGAATTAAACTAATTATTGATAATGTTATAATTAAGTATTTTATTTTTTTCATATTTTCCTCCATTTCCGTCCACTTTCGTCGGTAGGACACAAACATGTGATAAAAATTTTAATTTATCATTAATCTAAATAATTTTAGGATATTACTATTCAATTTGTTTTTTTCACAAGTAATATCTACTATTTCTTTATTTTTTCGATTAATAACAAATTTTATTTTCACACTTACTTTCCTATAAATAAATTATTATATACATTTATGTGAAAATTATTGAATAAATTAAAATAATTAACAAATTCTTATAAAAATATTATTTTTTTTTAAAGAATTAATTTAATGTAGAAATTTTAGAGTAAAAAGGAGATGTGTTTATTAAATAATTTTATTAATAAAAAAAGTAAAATAACTTATAAAAAGCTATTTTACTTTAATTGATATTTTATGGAATTAAAATATTAATTGCTTTATGAATAACTTGAATAGTTACTGGCAATAATGAACCTTCTTCACCATCTATATCAATTATCACATCTTGTTTACTAGAAATTTCTATTTTTTTAGCCTGATAATATGAAATAAAAGGGCTGTTAGCATGTTTTTTTAAAATATAATCTTTAGAAAGTGCTACTAGATCAGTGATGGAACATTTTTTTATAATAATTAAATCCAATAAACCATCTTGAATATCAGCTAAAGGAATGATATTTTCAAAACCACCTACACGATTAGTGTTTGTAATCATAAACATCTTAGCTTCCTCTTTGATTACATTTACATCATCAAGTACAATTTTAAGATTAATATTTGTATTTAATTGATTAGGTAAGTTTGCAAGTCCATTAAGATAATATGCTAAAGGACCTAATCTTTTCTTTTCATTTTTACTAACAGTAAAAGAAATATCACTAAACATTCCTCCTGCAGCTACATTCATGAAATAATGATTATCAATTTTACCCACATCACAGCATATAGTATTAAAATTATTAATTAAATTACATATATCATCAATATTAGTAGGAAGGTTTAAATAATTTGCAAAATCATTAACAGTGCCAGCGGCTAAAATACAAAGTGGAATAGTTTTATTGCTTTCTACCATGCCACTTACAACTTCATTGATAGTTCCATCTCCACCTACTACAGTGATAAAATCATAATTTGTTTCTTTGCATTTTAAGGCTTTATAATAACCATCATCCTTTTTTGCAGTGAAAAAAACATCAATGTGATTAACTATTTTTTTTAAGGTTAATTGACCAATTAATTTATCTAAATTATTTTGTATTGATCGTTGACCAGATGATGGATTAATAATAAATAGACAACGTTTCATATTTTTATTCTTTAACTAATTCTTTAATAATCTCTACTGCTTGTTTCATCATTGTAAGTGATACAAATTCAAAAGGACCATGATAATTTTCACCACCTGTACCAATATTTGGACAAGGTAATCCCATAAATGTTAAACGTGCTCCATCGGTTCCGCCTCTAATTGGACTAGCATAGCCGTCTATTCCTACTTTTTTCATTGCTGTTTGTAGTTTTTCAATGATATAGTAATTTTCTTTGATTATTTCAGCCATATTTAAATATGATTCATTAATGGTTAATTTAATTGCATCATAACCATATTTATCATTTAAATATGTTTTAATTCTTTCAAAATCTGCAATTTGCTTTTTAGCTAATTGTAAATCATGATTTCTAATAATATATTCTAATTTAGCTTTTTCGCAGTTACCTTCTAGATGATGTAAATGATTGAAACCATCATAACCATCAGTATAGTAAGGTTTTTTGTCTTCTGGTAACATATTTTCAAATTCGATTGCTAAATTGATTGCACTTACCATTTTATTTTTAGCATTACCAGGATGAATTGATTTACCAGTAATTTCAACATCAGCACTATATGCATTAAAATTTTCATAATTATATTCAGCTATATCTCCACCATCTACAGTATAGGCGTATTTAGCATTGAATTTTTTTACATTAAAATTATCTGTTCCACGTCCAACTTCTTCATCAGGTGTAAAAGCGATTTTAATATCGTTATGTTTGATTTCAGGATGATGATATAAGTAATCAGCAAGATCCATAATTATTGCTACACCGGCTTTATCATCAGCACCTAATAATGTAGTACCATCAGTTGTTATTAGATCATGTCCAATCATTTTTTTTAAACTTGTAAATTCTTCAGGATTTAATAATAATCCTAATTCTTTATTTAATTCAATAATTGAACCATCATAGTTAGTTATTTTTTGTGGTTTGATATCTTTACCGCTAGCATCTGGTGATGTGTCCATATGGGCAATAAATCCAATAATATCACCTGTACCTCCATTACCTTTAATAGTTCCATAAACAATACCATATTCATCTAAATGAGCATCATCAATTCCAATTTCTAACATTTCTTTGACTAACGCTTTTCCTAATTCTAATTGTTTTAATGTTGATGGAGTAGTGTTTGAGTACTCATCAGATTGTGTGTCATAGCTGACATATTTTAAAAATCTTTCTTCAATATTCATATTTTTTCTCCTTTAACTCTAATACTTTAATTATACTCAATATTATTGATTAAACAACCTTGACTCTTTACTATTTAATTTTTCTAGTTTAAAATAATGTATATTTAAAAAAACACTAAATATTTTGATAGTGATATTATAATTATCCTAAAAATTAAGTTTTTTTAAATATTATTAAATAGTGAAATGGAGAATGTAATGGCAAAATTTTATGCGGTAAAAATAGGGAGAAAACCTGGAATTTACAATTCTTGGGATGAATGTAAAATGCAAGTAGATAAGTTTAAAGGGGCTGTTTATAAATCATTTAGTAATAAAGAAGATGCTCTTATGTTTATTGAAGAAAAGAAAGTACATTTTAATAATGGATTAATTGCATATGTTGATGGTAGTTATAATGTTAAAACTAAAGAATATGGATTTGGTTGTGTGATTATTGAAGGACAACAGGTTATAAAAGAAATGTATGGTAAAGGCAATGATGAAAATTACGTTTCTATGCGTAATGTGGCTGGAGAAATTTTAGGAAGCATCTGTGCTATGGAGTATGCTAATAGTAATGGATATAAACAAATTTGCATTTATTATGATTATGAAGGAATTGAAAAATGGGCTAATGCTACGTGGAAAGCTAATAAAAAAGGAACTCAAGAATATCAAAAAAAAGTTTCTAAATATCGTGAAAATTTAGAAATTATCTTTGTCAAAGTACTAGCTCATAGTGGAGATTTTTATAATGAAAAGGCAGATATGTTGGCTAAAAAGGCGGTAGGGATTAATGGTTAAAAAAATAAAAATGACAAAAGGACAATATCGTAAATTATCTAAATCATGGTTAGGAATAATTGTAATTTTAGGTATTTTAGGTTTTAATTTTTATCAGGAATATAAACCAGTATCAGGTTCAGAGCGCTTTGAAGTGACATTGAATCAATGTGTTGATGGAGATACGGCATGGTTTGATATTGATGGAAAAAAAACTAAAGTAAGATTTTTATATATTGACACACCTGAATCAACGAATCAAATTGAACCATATGGAAAGGAAGCAAGTGATTATACAAAAGAACAATTATCTAACGCAAACACGATTGAATTAGAGTTAAATAACGATGGAGATAGTGAAGATAAATATGGAAGATTATTAGCTTGGGTATTTGTTGATGGTGAATTGTTACAGAAAAAATTGGCTCAAGAAGGCCTAGCTGAAAAGTTTTATGATTATGGCTATGATTATACTTATAGTGAGCTTATTATTAATGCAGATAAGGAAGCAAGGATGGAGAATAGGGGAATTTATAGTGAAAATTAAGTTGCACTTTTTAGTTATAAATTTAGTGTTTTTAAAAAATATTGGATAGTTATAAAGAAAAAAATAAAATTTTTAAAAAATTTTTTTACTAATAAAATTCTGTATAATCGTATACAATTAGCGGTTTTTTTGGAATTTTAATCGTTTAATCAGGAAGCTAAATGTAAAAAAATGTTTGAAATTTGGGCAATTTTAAGGTATTCTTTTAAATATATAGTAAAGGAATAGGTGATTAAATGTTAAGGTATGTTTTAAAAAGGGTGCTAATTGGAATTGTTACTCTGTTTTTACTTTCATCTGCAACATTTTTCTTGATGAAAGCAACACCAGGGTCGCCAATTAGTGGTGAAAAATTTAAAAACGCTGCACAGCGTGAATTGATGATGAAAAAGTATAATTTAGATAAGCCATTATTTGAACAGTATAAAATTTATATGACTGATTTAGTACATGGTGATTTGGGTGAAAGTATAGTACGTTCTGGACGTGAAGTATCAGATACAATCACACAAAGCTTTCCAGTTACTGCTAAATTAGGTTCTATTGCTTTTGCAACAGCAATAATTGTGGGAATTTCTTTAGGAACCGCTGCGGCACTGTCAAAGCAAAAATGGGTTAGTAATGTTTGTATGTTTATTGCAACAATTGGGGTATCTGTACCATCGTTTTTGATAGGAATTTTACTAATTATAATTTTGGGGGTCAATTTGAAAGTCCTGCCTTTTGTAGGATTAGATACACCAGCGAATTATGTATTGCCAGTAATGGCACTTGCTTTTTATCCGATTTCGATGATTTGTCGTTTAACTCGAAGCAGTATGCTTGAAGTTATGAAACAAGATTACATTATTTTAGCTCGTTCAAAAGGAACACCATATAAAAAGGTAATAATTAAACATGCACTTAAAAATGCAATGATACCTGTTATTACTTATGCAGGTCCAGCATTTGCATATATGCTTACAGGAAGTTTCGTAATTGAATCATTGTTTGCAATTCCAGGAATTGGACGTGAAATGGTTTCTAGTATTCAAACGCGTGATTATCCGATGATTATGGGACTTACTATTTTCTTAGGATTTTTAGTTATTACATTTAATATTATTACAGATGTGTTATCAGCAATAGTTGATCCACGTATTAAATTGAAATAAGGAGGGGCAAGATGGAAAGAAATAATGTTATGGACATCGAACTTACTCCTGAAATGTTTGAGAAGTTAGATGATTCAAAAAAGAATAGTGAAAAAATTTCATATGAGAGTAAAACATATTTAGCTGATGCTTGGAATCGTTTTAAATCAAATAAGTTAGCGTTAGTAGGTTTATGCTTTTTAGCGATTATGGCACTTGCATGTATTTTGATTCCAATGTTTTCTCAATATACTTATGATGGACAAGATATGGCAAATACATTTGCTAAACCATCAGCTGAACATTTTTTAGGGACAGATCGCTTTGGCCGTGATGTCTTAGTTAGAATTATGTATGGTGGTAGAATTTCATTAGCTGTAGGTTTTTCTGCTGCTAGTATTTCATTATTAGTAGGAGTTACTTATGGTGCTATTGCCGGATATTTTGGTGGTAAAATCGATATGGTAATGATGCGTATTGTTGATGCTTTATATTCAATTCCTGACATGTTGTATTTAATTATGATTACAGTAGTATTAGGTTCAAATTTCCAATCAATTATTATTGGAATCTGTATTTCTTCATGGATGGGGATGGCAAGACAGGTACGTGCTCAAGTTATGACTTTAAAAGAACAAGAGTTTTCATTAGCTGCATTTGTTTTAGGCGCTAGTAAATCACGTATTTTATTAAAACACTTGATTATAAATAGTATGGGACCTATCATTGTATCATTTTCAATGCTAGTGCCTAGTTCAATTTTCTATGAAGCAACATTAGGTTTCTTAGGAATTGGTCTTTCAGCTCCACAGGCAAGTTGGGGTACGTTGGCTAACGATGCAAGAGCAATGATTAGCTCACAACCGTTACAAGTTGTATGGCCAGTTCTTGCAATCTGTTTAACAATGTTAGCGTTGAATTTTATTGGTGATGGTTTAGGGGATGCCCTTGACCCTAAAAAGAAGTAGGAGGGTAGTCGTAAAATGAAGATGTTAGAAGTTAATAACCTTACTACTGAATTTAGTACAGAAAACGGAACAGTTAAAGCTGTTCGTGATGTGTCTTTTTATGTAGACAAAGGTGAAGTTTTAGGAATTGTTGGTGAATCTGGATCAGGTAAATCACAAACAATGTTTTCAGTCATGGGGTTACTTGCCGCTAATGGTAAAGTAACTAATGGTTCTATTAAAATTGATGGTAAAGAAATTTCGCCATTAAGCTTTGATTCGAATAAAAAATATGAAACTACAATGGATGATATTCGTGGAAATGATATGGCGATGATTTTTCAAGATCCAATGACTTTCTTAAATCCAACTCTTAAAATTGAAACTCAATTAATTGAACCAATTATTAATCATAATCCAGGAATTTCAAAAACAGATGCTCGTAATAAAGCAATTGATTTGATGAAAAAAGTAGGAATTCCTTCTCCAGAAAAACGTATTAGTCAGTATCCACATCAATTTTCTGGTGGAATGAGACAAAGAATTATTATCGCAATTGCACTTGCTTGTGATCCTAAAATTATTATTGCTGATGAACCTACGACAGCATTAGACGTAACTATTCAAGCACAAGTGTTAGAA
Organism: Thomasclavelia spiroformis DSM 1552; assembly: GCF_025149465.1. Taxonomy (NCBI): domain Bacteria; kingdom Bacillati; phylum Bacillota; class Erysipelotrichia; order Erysipelotrichales; family Coprobacillaceae; genus Thomasclavelia; species Thomasclavelia spiroformis. Next base: position 447,837 of record NZ_CP102275.1, read on the forward strand.
TTGATTAGTAGTTTAAAAGATGAAATTGATTCAGGAATTATTATGATTACTCATGATCTTGGTGTTGTTGCAAGTATTTGTGATCGAATTGCAATTATGTATGGTGGTAAGATTGTAGAAATGGGAACAACAGATGAAATTTTCTATAGTCCAAAACATCCATATACAAAAGGTTTATTATCTTGTATTTCAAATCCTGAAGATACGGAAAGAAAAGAATTACATCCAATTCCAGGGTCACCACCTGATTTATTAAATATTTCTGATGGATGTCCATTTGTAGATCGTTGTGAAGATGCAATGAATATTTGTCCATTAAAAATGGATGAATATCGTGAATATTCAGCTACACATATTTGCTCATGTTGGTTAGGAAATCCAATGGCATTAAAGAAAGGGGAATAAAAGATGAGTGAACCAATTTTAAAAGTAAAGGGTCTTAAAGTACATTTCCCAGTTTCAGGAGGATTTCTTGCTAAAAAACAAATTGTTAAAGCTGTAGATGGCGTTGATTTTGAAATTGCTGAAGGTGAAACATTTGGTTTAGTTGGTGAATCTGGATGTGGGAAAAGTACTACAGGAAGAGCTTTAGTTAAAATTTATGAGCCAACTGCTGGTAGTATAATCTTTGAAGGTGAAGATATTACTAAAATCAAAGGTGCAAAATTAAAGAAATTTAGACAAGATATGCAAATGATCTTTCAAGATCCATATGCAAGTTTAAATCCAAGAATGACTGTTGGTGAAATTATTCGTGAACCAATGGATATTCATGGTATTTTAAATACTAAAGAAGAACGTGAAGCAAGAGTTCGTGAATTATTGGAAATTGTAGGGTTAAAGCCAGATCATATTCGTCGTTACCCTCATGAGTTTTCTGGAGGGCAAAGACAAAGAATTGGAATTGCAAGAACTCTTGCATTAAATCCTAAATTTATTGTTTGTGATGAACCGATTTCAGCTCTTGATGTTTCGATTCAAGCACAAGTTATTAATCTTCTTGAAAAAATCCAAGAAGAAATGGGAATTGCATATTTGTTCATTGCTCACGATTTAAGTATGGTTAAACATATTTCAGATCGTATTGGGGTAATGTATTTAGGAAATATTGTTGAAGTTGGGGAAGCTGATGATGTTTATCATGATCCGTTACACCCATATACACAAGCGTTGTTATCTTCGGTTCCAATTCCGGATCCTAAAACTGCTCGTGTTAAAGAACGTATCGTACTGGAAGGAGAGCTTCCTAGTCCGATAAATCCGCCTAGTGGCTGCGTATTCAGGACACGTTGTCCAAAGGCAACTGAGAGATGTGCGAAAGAAAAACCTACATTGAAAAATGTTGGAAATCGTCAAGTTGCATGTTTCTTATATGATAAATAATTGAAAGGGGAAAAAACATGAAAAAATTAATGGCTTATGGTCTTTCTTTCCTTATGGCATTAACTTGTTTAACAGGTTGTGGCGGGGGAGAACAGGCCGATTTAAGAGTTGCAGTTGGAAAAGACACAGAAAATCTAGATCCTGCTATTGTCGATGACTCTGTAACTGCAAATATTTTAGCACAAGTTTATGATGGATTATATAAACTTGATACTGATGGTAATGTTTTACCTAATATAGCTACTGATATGCCTGAAATCAGTGAAGATGGGTTAACTTACACAATTAAAATGCGTGGGGATACAAAATGGAGTGATGGTAAACCTGTAAAAGCTTCTGACTTTGTATATGCTTGGAAACGTGCGATAACTACTGGTGGTTATTACACTCAATTTATCTGGCAATATATCACTGGTACTTCTCACATGGTAAAAAATAAGAAAACTGGTGTCGAAGAAGATACACCATTTACTAAAATGAGTGAATTAAAAGACTTTGGAGCTGTAGCTTTAGACGATACTACTATTCAAATTACTTTAAAAGCTAAATGCTCATATTTCACATCTTTATTAACTAACACAGTTTTCTATCCAATTAGAGAAGATTACTTAAAAGAAAATGCTAAAGATGGAGATATTACTGATCCTAACTGGGGAAATAATGATGATGTACCTTATAATGGTCCATTTAAAGTTACTTCTGTAAATACTAAAGACGAAGTATTTATGGTTAAAAATGAAGAATTCTATAATGCAAAAGAAGTGTCATTAAATTCTATTTCATTTAAAGTAATGGCTGATATGGATTCTCAAACTAGTGCTTTTGAAAGTGGAGATATCGATTTTGCAACTTCATGTAACATTGATACAATTAATGCAAAAGCTGATTTAAAGAAACAATCTTGGAAAATTGATCCATTTGTATGTAATTACTATATTTTAGTAAATGCTGGTGATGAAAATACAAATGAAGTATTAAAAGATCCTGATATTCGTAATGCAATTGGATTATCAATCAATCGTAAAGATGTATTAAAGGCACTTGGATATGGTGAAAACGCTTATGAATTAAGTGGATTAATTCCAAAAGGTATTCCAGGGTCAACTGGAGATTTCCGTGAAGAACAAGATGCAGTTAAAAAATTAGCTGAATATAATTTAGATGAAGCTAAAGCAATTATGGAATCTAAAGGTTATAGTAAAGATAATATGTTAAATTTAACATATAAATATAACGATAGTATAATGCATAAAAATGTAGCTCAATCTATTCAAGCTTCAATGAAAGAAGCATATATCAATCTTGAATTACAAGCTAATGAAGGTGAAGCTTTCTTTGCAGAACGTGATAAAGGTGATTTTGAATTATGCCGTCATGCAATGACTGCTGATTTTATTGATCCGATGGCTTATTTATCAATGTATGTTGGTAAAACTACTTTAGGTAATACTGTTGATGATGCTAAATTTGAAGAAATGGTTGCAGCAGCTAATGCTATTGATGATAAAACTGCTCGTATGAATGCTTTACATGAAGCTGAAAACTATTTAGTAGGTGAACAACATTATATTATTCCATTATTTGGATATACTGAACCATATTTATTATCATCTAAAGTAAGTGGTGTTACTCATTCACCAGAAGGTCATTATCAATTGGCATATGCTAAAATTGAAAAATAAAATTTAATTAATAAGGTACACATTATTAGTGTACCTTATTTTGATAGGAGGTTTAATATGAGTAATATTAAGTTGATAAAAGAACAATACGAACTAAAAGATATTTGTTTAAAAGAACGATTAGAAATGATTTTACCTAGAGTTATGTCTGATAATGATGTTGATATGTGGATTTGTGCTTCTAAAGAGTATAATGAAGATCCTCTATTTCATGCAATCACACCTGCAAATTATCCTACTGCAAGAAGAATTTCAATTTTTGTATTTGTAAGAGAAAATGGTAATATTCATCGTTATTCATTATGTATGCCAAGTGAGGAACTTGATCCATATTATACTAGTTACTGGATTGATTTTAATCATGAAGATCAAATGGCATGTTTAAATCGTTTATGTTTTGAATATGACCCTAAAAATATTGCAATTAATGTTTCTGATAATTTTGCATTTAGTGATGGTTTAACTCAGGGGTTATATGAAATGATAACTAGTAAAATGGATCAAAGATATACTGATAGAATTATAAGAAATGATTTACTTGCAATTAAATTAATGGAGCTTAGAACACCAACTGAATTAAAATTACATCCTGAAGTTATGAAAGTTGCATTTTCTATTATTGAAGATGTTTTTAGTAAAAAGAATATTATACCTGGTAAAACAACTTGTGAAGATTTACAGTGGTTAATGATGCAAAAAGTAAAAGATTTAGGTTTGGATTATTGGTTTGAGCCAACGGTTGATTTACAAAGACCAGGATTAAATAATCCACGACATTTTGGAGTTATTGAAAAAGGTGACTTGCTTCATTGTGATTTTGGAATTAGATATTTAAATATTTGCAGCGATACGCAAAGACTTGCGTATGTTGCAAAAGATGATGAAGACTGCTTACCCGTTGATTTGATTGAAGGAATGAAGATTAACAACCGTTTTCAAGATATAGTTGCTAGTTGTATGCAAGAAAATAAAAGCGGAAATGATGTTTTAAAGGATTCATTGAAAATAGCACGTGATGAAGGGATTGAAGCAATGTTGTATTCACATCCATGTAATTTTTATGGACATGGTCCGGGACCAACAATAGGATTATGGAATAATCAGGATAAAGTTTTGATAAAAGGAGATGTTTTAATGTCATATGATACTACATATGCATTAGAATTAAATACCAAGGCAAAAGTTTTTGGATATGATTATTATTTCTATACTGAAGAAACAGTTGCTTTTACTAAAGAAGGATTAATATATTTATATCCTGGGCGCGAGCATATATATTTTATTAAATAGGTGGATAAATATATGAAAAATAGAATGAAAAAAGAATTTATTAATTTTGAAGGTGGCTTATTTAGCCAAGTTGAAAAAGCTGATGTAGGTGATAGCTATACTATGATGCAAGAATCAGGATTTTCTTTGATGGGCTGGGCTGATCCATTTATGCCTGATTTTTCGATTCCTAGCCATGTTTTAGAAAAGACGATAGAAACTATTAGTACACCTATTTCTAGCCATTATACTGCGCCTACAGGCAATATGGAGCTAAGAGAAATTATTTGTCGTCGTATTAATGATCGATATAAGATGAATTTAGATTTCCGTCGCAATATTATTATCACACCTGGGAGTGATAGTGCATTATTTTTTGCAATGTTTCCATTTCTAGAAAAAGATGATGAAGTAATTATTCCATGCCCAAGTTATCCTAATAATATGCAGAATATTAAAATGATGCAAGCAACACCAATAATATTACAATTAGATAGCAAAAAAAATTATCAGATAGATTTAGATGATTTAGAAAATCTAATTACAGATAAAACCAAAATGATTATTTTAACGCATCCTAATAATCCAACAACCACAGTATTTAACCGTAAAAGTTTAGAAGCAATTAAAACGATTGTTTTAAAATATAATTTAGTATTAGTTTGTGATCAAGCATTTGAAGATTTTACATATGAAAATGAATTTATAGCTCCTATGGCTATGGATGAAATGTTTGAACATACTATAACGGTTTGTTCAATATCCAAAGGAATGGGATTAAGTGGATATCGAGTTGGATATATTATTGCAGATGATAAGATTATGGATATATTATACGGATGTGCAGTAAGTGTGATAGGTGCAACTAATACAGTTAGTCAAGTAGCCGCAATTGAAGCATTTAAACATCCAGAATTTATGAAAGAATTTGAAGAAGCATATGATTTTCGTCGTCATAAAGCATATGAAATAATTAATGCTGTACCTGGGGTTAAAATGAAATTACCAGAATCTGGTTTTTTAGGATGGATTGATGTCAGTAAGTTAGGCGATAGTTCATCGATATGCAAAAGATTAAAAGAGGATGCAAAGGTAGTAGTTAATGATGGGATTAATTATGGACCAGGCGGAGAAGGTCATTTAAGAATTGTTTTAGGGGTATATCGTGATAATCAAATAGTAGTTGATGCTTTAAATAGAATTGCTAAAGTATTAAAACAAATTGGATTAGAAAAAGAAATAAAATAAAAACATGAATTATATAATTCATGTTTTTATTTTGCTTTTTTAGATTTTTTGTTGCAGATGTATGCAATAGCAATTGTTATTATTGCAATAATTGGTAATGCACATAGAAAATATGTTCTAATTAAAGCAGGATCCCCTGACCAAATTGAAGTCCATTCACCAATTTTTTTGATTAAAATAGCAATTGCATATGAAGTAGTAATTATTTGAACTGCTCCAACTAACAATTTAATCCATTTAGGAAAAACTTCAGTAAATAGGATTAAAGAAGCTATACATACTGCACTAATAAAACAATTTATTACAAAATACATAGCCAATCTCCTTTTATGTTTACCATAATAAAATAACATAAATTTATATTAATTGCAATATTATCTATATTTAGAAGCAAATAAATTATTTATAATTGTATACAAATAATATATATTCATCATAATATTTACGTTAATCCTAAATTATATATATAAAATTAGCTTATTTCAATATAAGTATTGACAATTTAATAAAATTATATATAATTATGTTCATAAATCATTTTTATGGTTTATAAGGGGAAGAGTGGTACACATTATATGTATCAATATATAATAAACAGAACTCAATGGGGAAGAGTTCTGTTTATTTTTAGTGTGCCACGCATGACATAAGACTAGGTGGTGAAAGTCCACTGTGGGGGTTTCGTACTACCAACCACTAGCCGAAGACAAGGTATCCATCGTAAGGTGTGAACGGGAGGAAGTTGGAGGCAAAGTCCTGACCCAAGGAATACGAACTATTTTAGGCAGAAGCTTATCGGATGAGATTGCTAAACAAATCGAAGTCCAATAGTACGACGGAATAAGCAGTGTAAAGATAGTGGGTACATAGGATGAAAGTGTTATGTCTTACCGTGGGAGGTCCTAGGAACATGATGAAAATGTAATCATGGTGGAAACGTTTGTCCTAGGAAGTCAGCCGAGGTCATAGTAGTGATGATGATAACTGTAATGGTTATCTAGCGAAGGACCGAACATAAGGAGGTGAACTGGAAATGAAAGATACTCAAGATAAAATAGGATACTGTCAACTATCATTAGGCTTACTCTATGAAGATAGTACGGAATACGACAATAGTGGAGAAGTGTATCCTACATCAAAACAAGAGATATCACATACGAAGAACACCAATAGATTTGTAGTACATGAGAAGTTACTTGAAACAATTATGGAGGATGCCAATATAGAAAAGGCAATCCAAAGGGTTATGAGTAATAAGGGAAGTGGTGGTGTAGATAAAATGCAAGTCGCAGAAGTTCGTACGCATTTCGCACAACACTGGTCTTATCTAAAGAAACTTATCATGGAGGGACATTATAGTCCACAAGCCGTTAAAAGAGTAGAAATACCAAAAGATAACGGAAAGAAAAGAGAGTTAGGAATTCCAACAGTGACGGATAGGGTCATACAACAGGCGATAGTACAGGTACTGACACCAATATTTGAACCCCAATTCAGTGACAATAGTTATGGGTTCCGACCAAGAAGAAATGCCCATCAAGCAGTAAGAAAAGTAGTCGAATACGCCAATGAAGGATATCGATATACAGTAGACCTAGATTTAGAGAAGTACTTTGATACAGTCAACCATTCAAGACTTATACAGATATTGTCACAAACTATTAAAGACGGAAGAGTTATATCACTCATACATAAATATCTCAATGCAGGAGTCATAGTAAAACATAAGTTTGAAGAAACTACAAAAGGAGTACCCCAAGGTGGGCCACTCAGCCCATTATTATCAAATATATATCTTAATGAATTTGATAAAGAAATGGAAAGAAGAGGAAATCGATTTGTAAGGTACGCAGATGACTGTGTCATACTATTCAAAAGTAAAAGAAGTGCAATGAGAGTCAAAGAAACAGTGACAAGATATTTAGAAGAGAAATTATTTGTAAAAGTGAACCAAGAGAAGACAAAGGTAGCCTATATTACTGATATAAAATTCTTGGGCTTTGGATTTTATATAGAGAAGAGTGGTAATGTACGAATCACTGTTCACAAGAAATCTAAAGAAAAGATGAAAAAGAGAATAAAGGAAATCACCAAAAGGAACCGACCAATATCAAGTAAGGAATTAGCTAAAGAGTTAAAAGAATACATTACAGGTTGGGTGAATTACTATAGGATAGCGAATATGAGTAAACATCTAAGGGAAATAGACTCATGGATGAGAAGAAGAATACGAATGATATATTGGAAAAGATGGAAGTTAGTAAGAACAAGGTATAGAAATTTACAAAAACTAGGTATTAATAAAAGTAAGGCATGGGAATGGGCAAACACAAGAAAAAGCTACTGGCACATCGCCAATAGCTTCATACTAAAAAGGACACTTACAAATGAAGTATTAAAAATATACGGATTTATAAGTGCACTAGATTATTACAACTCTATAAACTTATGAAACGCCGTGTAGGGAACCCTACGCACGGTGTTGTGAAAGGGGCGAAAGATTTTAATTCTTAGCCCCTATTCAATTATCTAATTGACTACTTTTGTAACAAAAAGGTGATTAAATCATAAAATATTAATATATTAGTTGCATTATTTTAAAATAATCGCTATATTTACTAGAAAGGATGGGGATAAGTATGAAAGAAAAAAGCTTAATCAAAAAAGTATTAGAAACAGACCCTGCTGCTAGATATGCTTTAAATGTTATTATTAATTATCCTGGTGTGCATGCAATGTTTTGTTATCGAATTAATAATTTTCTATGGAAAAAATTGCATTTAAAATTTTTAGCACGTTTATTAAGTCAAATTGCGAGATTTTTCACTGGTATTGAAATTCATCCTGGTGCAACGATTGGTAAAAGACTATTTATTGATCATGGTATGGGAGTTGTAATTGGTGAAACAACAATTATAGGTGACGATTGTGTATTGTATCAAGGAGTAACTTTAGGAGGAGTAGGGACAGGAGAACATAAAGTAAAACGTCATCCTACATTATTGAATAATGTAATGATTTCTGCAGGAGCAAAGGTTATAGGAGATGTAACGATTGGTAATAATAGTATTGTAGGGGCACAAACGGTTGTTTTAGCAAATGTTCCTGATAATTGTACTGTAGTTGGTGTACCAGCGTTTATTGTAAAAGAAAATGGTGTTAGAGTTAATAAAGAATTATAAGAAATGGTTATTTTTAATCCCTTTAGGTTTATTTATTCTTGATTATATATTGATTGAAACAGGGTTAATTGCAGTTATTGATTTATATGTATATCAATTTTTACATTATTTTAAATCTCCGTTTATGACAAATATGTTTACAACGATAACTCATTTAGGTGGTTTTATTGGAATTACGGCTGTTATTATATTAATTTTTCTGTTTAATCGTAGATTTGCTTTAAGTTGTTTATCTTTATCTGTTTTACAACAAATATTAAATAACATATTGAAAATTATTTTTAAAAGACCAAGACCTAGTGTAGAGCATTTAGTAGAAGTAAGTAATTATAGTTTTCCAAGTGGCCATGCAATGGCTATTACTTGTTTATATGCATTAATTATATGTTATATATATCGTAGTAAGCCTAATTATAGAAATGTTTTAATTATATTATGTGTTTTAGTAATTATTTTGGTTAATTTAAGTCGTGTTTATCTTGGGGTACATTATTTTAGTGATGTATTTGCAGGAAGTATGTTGTCTCTTAGCTTAGTTTTATATGTTAGTAATAAAACTTTCTTTATTTGTTAAAATATTTAGGAATTATATTATAAATAACCGGAATGTCACTAATAATTTTTATTGTAAAAATAGAGTTATGAAATAAGCATGATATTAAAAGCCCTTTTTATATATGAACTATTATAGTTAGATAAATTTATTTTCATGAATTTAAGTTAAGGAAATATAATATTAAATCAAAGAAACAATAAATTATGTTAATCATTAAAAAAGGTTTAATTTCTATTATAAGAATTAAACCTTTTTTAATATTAATTTTTATTTAATAAGCATTCAATAGCAGCTATTTGTACACAAACACATAATAATTTGGCAGCTTTAGATAATTCATCAATTGATGGATATGATGGTGCAATTCTAATATTAGAATCTTGAGGATCTTTTCCATAAGGGAAAGTAGCTCCAATAGTTGTTAAAACAACTCCAGCTTCTTTACATAGCATACCAACTCTTTTAGCACATCCTGGCATCACATCTAAACTAATAAAATATCCACCTTTAGGATTATGCCATGAGGCAATATCTTTGCTTTTTAATTCATTATCTAAAATATCAAGTACACAATTAAATTTCGGTTTTAATATTGCAGCATGTTTTTTCATATGTTGTTTAATTCCATTTACATCATTAAAAAACTTAAAATGACGTAACTGATTCATTTTATCTTTTGAGATAGATTGAACAGATAAACGTTTTTTAATATCGTTAATGTTATTATCACTGGCAACAATACAAGAAACACCACCACCAGCAAAAGTAATTTTTGAAGTTGAAGCAACCATAATAATTAAATCATCATTATTATATTTTGGTAACTCGTCAAAAATATTTAAAAGTATATCGCCATTATCGCATAAATCATGAACACAATATGCGTTATCATAAATAATTCTAAAATCACTAGCAGCTGGCTTTAATGCAGCCAATGCCTTAACAGTATTGTCACTATATGTTATTCCTTGAGGGTTAGAATATTTAGGAACACAGAACATTCCTTTTACACTATCATCTTGAATTAGTTCATTTATTAAATCAAGATCAGGTCCTTCATCATTCATTGGAATATTAATCATTTCAATACCAAAATGTTCACAAATAGTAAAATGACGATCATAACCAGGTACTGGACATAAAAATTTAACTTTATCTAATTTAGACCATGGCTTACTTCCACAAACACCAAATAACATTGCTTGGGCAAGGTAGTCATACATTAATGTAAGACTAGATGTTCCACCAATAATAATATTTTTTTCATTAACTTCTAATAACTGGGCAAATAGTTTACGGATTGATGGTAAACCTTCTAAAACACCATAATTACGACAGTCAATATTATCAATTGAGTATTGTTTTATATCTAGAATAGACATTGATAAGTCTAATTGTTCACTACATGGTTTACCACGAGACATGTCAAGTTTTAATTTTTGTTTTTTAAATTCCTGATATTGTAAATCTAATGTATTTTTTATTTCTAACAATTCTTTTTTGTTTAATTTAGTGAATGGTTTCATTGCTTTTCCCCCTATGGTTATTTTGACGAATGTATTTTACCACTATATATTATTTTTTCAAGTTAATTTCGATAAATTTGTCAAGATATGTAAGGTTTTGAAAAAATAATGAAGCTTTAAACAAATTATCAATAAGTTTGATTAAAAGATAATAAAATTGATGTTTAAAATTACTTATAATATAATTACTATAACAAGGAGTGATATTACAATGATTAGAAGACATTATTTGTTTTATGGTCGAGTACAAGAAGTTGGTTTTCGCTTTACAACATATCATCTTGCTAAAAAGTTAGGTTTAACAGGGTGGGTTTGTAATTTATCAAATGGTGCAGTTGAGGCTTGTTTTCAAGGAGAAGAGAAAGTAATTGATTATTTAATTAATGAGTTAAAGCATACCCAATTTATTAATATTAATAAAATTGAATGTGAAAATTTAAAAGTTTTAAAATATGAAAATGATTTTGGAATAAAATATTAGTTAAAGAAGACAATATTTTTATTTTGTCTTCTTTATTATAAATGAAATAAATAGAATACTAGATAAAATAAAAATATTGTGGTATGATTATAAATCGAATATTGATATTTAAAGGTATAAAAAATTATTGTAATCAAAGGGGGATGTCAATGAGAAGATTAAGAGCTTCAAAAGAGGCAATAAAAAAAGAAATTAGAGAACATAGATCTTCATTTTTCGTATATATATTTTTAAGAACATTAGTATTGATTACTATGGTTTTACAAATCTTTAATCAAAATTATGAAAATGCATTTTTATGTATACTTACATTATTTTTAATGATAATACCAAGCTTTATTCAAGTAGAATTCAAAATAGAATTGCCATCGACATTAGAAATAATTATTTTATTATTTATATTTAGTGCAGAAATTCTTGGTGAAATTCAATCTTTTTATATTAAATTTCCAATGTGGGATACAATTTTGCACACTTTAAATGGTTTTTTAGCTGCAGCTATTGGTTTTTCACTTGTTGATTTAATGAATAAAGATACGAGAATTAAGTTTCAATTGTCTCCGTTATTTATGGCTATTGTAGCCTTTTGTTTTTCGATGACTATTGGAGTGATTTGGGAATTTTTTGAATTTGCGATGGATACTTTTGCTGGATTAGATATGCAAAAAGATACTATTATTAACCACATTACATCGGTGACACTTGATCCCACTAAAACAAATGTACCAATAACTATTGATGGAATTAAAGAAGTTATTATTAACGGAAAAGCGTTAGGAGTTGGGGGATATATAGATATAGGTTTAATTGATACGATGTATGATTTGTTTGTTAATTTTATTGGAGCAATAGTATTTTCTGTTTTTGGTTATTTTTATGTAGTGAATCGTGGGAAAGGAAATTTTGTAAGTAGATTTATACCAAGATTAAAAGATAGAGAGCATCATTAAAAGCTGGATAAATTACTTTTTATATGGGTAATTTGTCCTGTTTTTATATATATTATTAATTACTAATTAAATACATGTAATCATGATAAGTTTAAAAATTATTAGAAAATTGAATCAAAAGAATGTTTTTTTCATATATTAAAGTAGTTGCATTTTTATTTTTATTTGTATATAATGGCAACAAGTTATTGTGGAGATTGATTTATAAAATAGCGCCAGGACTAATTTATTAGTTGACGAGGACTAGACTTTTCGAAATATTCGGCGGGTGGTCTAGAGGTATGATACTACCTAAACGATGAACAAAAATAATGAGTGATCATTAAACAAATTCATTTGGTATCCTCCATTAATAACATAATAGAAAATTGAATATATTATGGAGGAATTTTTATGTGCGGAATTACTGCGTTTTCTGGTAAAGAAGAAGCTTTACCATTTTTACTTCAAGGGCTTTCTAGGCTTGAATATCGAGGATATGATTCAGCAGGAGTTACACTTGTAGATAAAGATAAACTTTTTACTATTAAAACAAAAGGAAGATTGCAAAACCTAATTGAGCGTCTTGATCAGGCTAAACCAAGAGGGTGCGTTGGAATTGGGCATACTCGTTGGGCAACTCATGGAATCCCATCCAATCTTAATTCACATCCTCATACGAATAATGATAATACAATTTCTTTGGTTCATAATGGAATTATTGAAAATTATCGAGATTTAAAAAAGGAACTAATAGATAATGGTTATTTTTTTCATAGTGAAACTGATAGTGAAGTTGTAGTGCATTTACTTGATTTTTATTATGATGGTAATATGATTGAGTCATTAAAAAAAGTAATTAAACGAATTCAAGGAAGTTATGCATTATGCATTGTTTCAACTTTAGAACCTGATTGTATTTATGTTACAAAAAAAGATAGTCCACTTGTTTTAGGAAAAAATAATCATGCTAGTTTTGGAGCTAGTGATATTCCCGCTTTGCTTGATTATACTAAAGATGTTTATTTTATTGAAGATTATGAAATAGTTAAATTGTGTAAGAATAATCTTACTTTTTATAATCAAGAGGGAATAGAAATTAGTAAAAAACCTACTCATATTCCTTATGATAATGAGTCTGCTAAAAAAGGTGGTTATGATACTTTTATGTTAAAAGAAATTCATGAACAGCCTTATGTAATTAGTGAAACATTACGCGGACGAATAAAAGATAATGATTGTATTGTTTTACCTGAACTTGATCAATTGAAAGAAAAATTTAAAACTTTTAATAGGGTATACTTTGTTGCTTGTGGTACAGCGTATCATGCATGTTTATCAGGTGCAAATGTTATGGAAAGATTAACAAAGCTTCCAACATTTATTCAAGTAGCATCTGAATTTAGGTATAGTAATCCAATTATTGATGATAAAACTTTATGTATTTTTGTTTCTCAATCAGGGGAAACTGCTGATACTTTAGCTGCATTACGTTTAGCAAAAGCTAAAGGGTGTACAACAATAGCAATTGCAAATGTTTTAGGGTCAACTATTTCTCGTGAAGCAGCGGCTACAATTTATACGTGTGCAGGACCTGAAATTGCTGTTGCTAGTACCAAAGCTTATACAACACAAATCATTGTTCTTTTATTATTGGCAATGTATATAGCACAATCTTTGGGTAAAGAAGATGAAGATTATCGTGAACTTATTGCAGGAATTAGTGACTTGCCAAAGCAAATTGAAATGATCTTAAAAGATGAAAAATTATTTGAAAAATATGCTAAATATTTACAAAATCAACATGATGCATATTTTATTGGACGTAATTTAGATTATGCAATTGTTTTAGAGGGAGCATTAAAACTAAAAGAAGTTTCATATATTCATGGAGATGCCTATATTGCTGGTGAATTAAAACATGGACCAATTGCATTGATTGAAGAAGGTAGTATTGTTATTGCAGTGGCTACTCAGCCAGATATTGCTTGTAAAACGATTAGTAATATTCAAGAGACAATTGCAAGAGGGGCTAAAGTAATTTTATTTACTTTACATGGTCAAAAAGTAAATAATGTCGATGAAATATATTATATGCCTGATGTAAATCCAATTTTGCAAACAATTCTTGTTGCTATTCCTTTGCAATTAATTAGCTATTATGCTGCTAAGATAAAAGGTTGTGACGTTGATAAACCACGTAATTTAGCTAAATCAGTAACAGTAGAATAAAATTAAATAGTATTTAATAATTGAGAGAGTGTAAATAATTTTGTGTAAACTAATCCACCAATGGTAGAATTAAATGGCAATCTAAAATAACCTGGGGTTCTGGGGTTTTAGATACTAAATCATAACGGGGAAAAGTTGTTCCCCGTTTTTTTGTATCTTTCTATGAGAAAATGTACTTTTATTTGATATCTGTATTTTTGATTGGATACATGTGATATGTGGCATCATCATTGAGGCAGTACATGACCCTGTTTTTAAATCTATGCCAGTTAAGATATCCATTTGAACTATGTTTGAGTAATTTTATTGATTTATTTCTATTTTCAATGATTCCATTGGAAATGCGTTTCCCATCTGCTCTTATAAATGAATTGACGATTTCCCGTTTCCATTTAGTAAGTGTATTTGCAAAATCTTTCATTTCTTTAATAGGACTGCTTTTAAATAGGGTAATCAGTTCGTCGATATTTTTTTTGGCACTGTCATAAGAAGAATCCCTGTAAAAAACATCCAGCTGATATTTAAGGTCATAAGCTAAATCTAATTCCCGATCATCCCTGATCATATAGTCAAAAATATCATAGTAGTTGAAATATCCCTGAAGTACTTTATTATATTTCTTTTCTACATTGGGATCGTATATGCACTTGTTGTTATTGGAGAAGAGCATCCAGTGGAATTTTTTCAAAACATAATAATGTCTGGATACTTCTGATAATTCATTTTTTTCAGCTTCGGTAAGGTTTTCTTTTTTGTTAAGGTAATTTTTTCTGGAGTAATAGCGATTCATGGAATTGATTCTTACTTTATCCAGTTTTCTGTGAAATTCCTGCTTGACATGATAGTGATCAACAGCACATAAGGCATCAGGAAACATAATTTTAGAAACAACACGATATGATTCCCACATGTCGAATGATACAACTTTAACTTTTTTTCTTTCTGATAAAGGAATATTAAAGAAATAATCCATCAGTACCTGTTTTCTTCTTGATGGAAGTACATCAACGATATTTTGTGACTGAAAATCAAGAAGAACACAGATGTATCTGCTTTTTTCGGATTTAAAAGCATAAACTTCATCAATGCACAGATATTGAGGAAGCTGCCTTCTTGACATGCAGACAAATGAATCAAAAATATGAGCGGCAGTTGTCTGTGAAATATGATAACGCTGAGCTACATCTTTAAATGTTGCAGCAGGATGCTTCAAATCTCTAAGGATATTATATACAGTCGCTAAGGAGATTCGTGAACCGGCAACAGAAAAAGGATTAAGTTCATAGAATGTTTTATTGCATTTTTTGCATCTGTATCTTCTGGCTCGATAATCAATCACACATCTATGACTGGTCAAAACAGAATGAGTGATGGTTTTTGTGGAGTAATCTTTAACTTGGTCAGTCATATTGAGGCATACAGGACACCGATGCGGTTTTCTGGCAAGAGTTACAGCTATATGAAGGTCGTCCTTTTGATGAGAGATGGCGAATGATTCAATATCCTTATTTTCAAGATTGAAGAACTGAAGGAAATCATTCTGGCTAATAACGTTTTTAGGCACAGTAGAAGTATCACACATGAAGCATCACCGCCATATCATAAAAAAATAAACATAATTTCATAAATAAATATACACTCCTTTCTTTGTTTACAGGTAAATAATAGAACCAAAAAAGGAAAGAAGATATAAAAGTTATGTGGTTATAAAAATAACGGGGAGATTTCTGGAATTAAATTTACATAAAACAAAATAATCATCGATAAAACAGGAAAATTTATGCTTAAGGTAATAAAAGTGAGATGAGTTGAGGATAGGGAGGGCAGTAATGACGATCTTATAAAGATCATGAAAAGTCAAGGAAATAAAAGGGATCATATCTTCAGCCAGGATAGCATGTGTTTTACCGCAGGATTTGCACATGATGCGAGTGATTCTGATTCTAATTTTTTGATTGAAAATAAAGATAGTACGAAAGTAGTAGGCATGTCTGATCCATAAAGAACCATGACAGTTAGGACATAGAATATTATCAAAATTTAAAGAATTAACGGAATCGTTATATGACTTGGATATTAAAGCTTCTAATTTATTCAGGTCAGGAAGAATAGTATTGATTTTTTTATTAAAATGGGTTATTATCATATTGTTCTTATGGAAAGGATGTATACAGACTGTGGTAGGAAAGTATGCATCCTTTTTTCTTTCTCAAAATTTCAGATAAACTGATAAAATAATTTTATCAAAAACCCCGTGAATATGGAAAGAATATAAATAATTATAATAAAAGAGCACCCCTATATATTTGAGTGCTCATTAAAACCCCGTAAAAGATTAGATAGTCAATTAAATTAACTGCCAAAGGACCAAGTTGACAGTATCCTATTTTATCTTGAGTATCTTTCATTTCCAGTTCACCTCCTTATGTTCGGTCCTTCGCTAGATAACCATTACAGTTATCATCATCACTACTATGACCTCGGCTGACTTCCTAGGACAAACGTTTCCACCATGATTACATTTTCATCATGTTCCTAGGACCTCCCACGGTAAGACATAACACTTTCATCCTATGTACCCACTATCTTTACACTGCTTATTCCGTCGTACTATTGGACTTCGATTTGTTTAGCAATCTCATCCGATAAGCTTCTGCCTAAAATAGTTCGTATTCCTTGGGTCAGGACTTTGCCTCCAACTTCCTCCCGTTCACACCTTACGATGGATACCTTGTCTTCGGCTAGTGGTTGGTAGTACGAAACCCCCACAGTGGACTTTCACCACCTAGTCTTATGTCATGCGTGGCACACTAAAAATATCCGTAGTATTAATCTACGGATATTTTATTTTGTTGATAAATAGGCAATTTTCTCTTTTAAATAAAGAGAAATTACCTTTAAACAAGAGGAGCTATAATATATATAGATATGATTGAAATAATTAAAATTTGTAAAAAAATTTTTATAATATTAATTGATTTTATAGAAAGAAAAGATTTTTTTAATTGTTTTGTAAAAGGAATATCATAATTAAAAGTGAGTAATAAATTAATAATAACTCCAAAAGATAAAATATAAACAAGAAATATCTTATTACCATAAGAAAAATCCCCAAATAACCCACTATGAATTATGACATTAGAATCAATTTCATGCCATCTTACTATTAATAATAAACCTAATATTAAGATAATAAACCAAGATAAAACATCGACTATTTTTTTAATCTTAATCATAAAATTTTCTCCCTTATACATATTAAATTATTTCTTTGATTTAAGAAGTTTATTAATTTTATTTACACCGGTAATGATCCAAAAAATTGATAATATGATCCACAGACATTTTAACCAGATTTCAGCATCTACAAAAATATAAAATATGCCAATAAATGCCCATAGTAAAATAAGAATTCCTTGAAAAATAATTTGCATTTTAATATTTTTATCCATAAAATTTTTCCTTTGATAAATTTTATTTATTAAATAAATTCATTCTTTAATCGTTCAAGTGCTTCTATTAAAGTTTTTGTAGGGCAAGCAATATTTATTCTTTCAAATCCTTTTCCATCATCACCAAAAATATATCCTTCATCAAAATACAAATCAGCATTATGCATTTTTGCTTCTAACTCTTTATAATTATAATCATACGCTCTAAAATCAAGCCATGCTAAATAAGTACCTTGCAATGGTGAAATTTTAACTAATGGTAAATTTTTAGCTAAATAATCTTTTAATAAGTTATAGTTTTTATAAATTAGATTAATAAATTCTAATAACCATTCTTCAGCTTCATTATATGCTAAAATAGTTGCTTTATATGCAATAGTATTTAAACTATGAAAACATCTTTTTTCTTGTTGTAAAATAAATTTTTTTCTTAAATCAGGATTTTTAATGAAAATATTAGATCCTTGTAATCCTGCTAAATTAAAACTTTTACTAGGAGCGCTACAAGTAATAGTAATATTTTCAATTTTTTTACTAATAGTAGCAATAGGGCAGTGTTTAAGTCCTGGCATAATTAAATCACCATGTATTTCATCACTTACAATGATTATATTATTATCTAAACAAATTTGTGCAATTTTTTCTAATTCTTGTTTACTCCAAACTCTTGAAATTGGATTATGTGGGTTACATAGTAATAGTAATTTATTTTTAGAATCTTTTGCAAGTTGTTCAAATTTATCGAAATCAATAGTATAATTTGTATCCGTATTTATTAATGGACATTTTACAAGTTTACGATCATTTATTTCAATAGCTTGATAAAATGGATAATATATCGGTGTAAAAGTTATAACACCATCGTTTTTATTTGTATATGCTAATATGGCATCGTATAAAGCAGGCACTATGCCATTAGACAAGACAACCATTTCTTTATCTATTTTATAGTTATGACGACGTGCCATCCAATTTATAACCGCCTGATAATATTCATCATTAGGATTAGTATATCCTAATACAGCATCATTTTCTAAAAATTTAATTAAGCCATTTTTTATTTCAGGTGCTAATGGCATATCGACATCAGCTACTGAAAATGGAGCTATATTTTCTGGTGTTCCAGGTTTCATTAAATTCCATTTACTTGAACCTTGTTTACTACGATTAATTAATGTTTCAAAATTATATTTCATATCTTCCCTCACAAAAAAATTTATTTATTACGTTTTTTTTCTTTAATAACAGTAAAAAGCAACCATATTCCTAAACCTACTGCTGTAATATAACCAATAAAACCTAACGCTGGTATTCCAAATACCTTTGGTGTCATATCAGTAGTACAAAGTAAGCTACTTGCCATTAATAAACCAGCACTTACAATTCCTACAGTTAACTTATTAACCATATGATTAATCGATTTTAATGGAACGCTTGATTCCATAATATCTAAATTAACTTTTAAACGACCTTTCATTACCATTTTAATCATTTCCGATAATTGTATAGGAAGTTCAATTACATTTTTAAAAGCCTCATATGTTTTTTTGCCGGTTGTTGATAATTCTTTTTTCAAATCAAAATGAGTAAATAATTGTTTTGTTACATGATTAGCAGCGATTTCAATGATACTTATATTTGGATCAACTAACATTACAGTACTTTCAATTGTCACCAATCCTCTAGCAAGCATACTTACACCTTTAGGCATTGAAATACGATGACGATGTGCAATTGAAAATATTTCTTGAATAACATCACTTAAATTAATATCTTTTAAGTTAGCACTGACGTAATGATGCATAAAAGTTTCGATATCATTATAAAACAAAGTATAGTCAATACGATTATCATGATTTCCTAGAGTCAAAATAACATCAACAAGTTTTTGAGTATCATTATTACCAATTGCAATAACAGCATTTTTCATCAATGATTTATCTTCCTTGTTTAAAATACCCATCATTCCAAAATCAATCCAAATAATTTTTCCATCTTTTATTCTAAGATTACCAGGATGGGGATCAGCATGAAAGAAACCATCATCCACTATTTGTTTTATATAATTTTCTGCAAGTTTAGCAGCTATTTCTTTACAGTCGTAACCATTTTTTATAAGTAAGTCTATTTGATCGATTTGTAGACCGTCGATATATTCCATTACTAAGATTTTACTTGTTGTAAAGTCTGTTTCAATAAATGGTGTAGCAATACAATTTATATTACTATTTAAATGAGCAAAGTCTCTTGCATATTTTGCTTCATTTAAAAAATCCATTTCTTCTTTAGCGGTATGCCAAAATTCATCTAAAACAATATTTAAATCAACAACACTACCTAATGCTTCATTAATTTTAAGTAATTTTACAGCTCTTCTAATTAATGAAATATCTTGTTCCATAGTTTCATATATATTAGGTCTTTGTACTTTTACAACAATATCTTTACCATTTTTTAAAGTAGCTCGGTGTACTTGAGCAATTGAAGCACTTCCTAAAGGAACAGGATTAAAATAAGAAAAAATCTCATTTAAATTACAACCATATTCATTTTCAATTACATTATAAACTGTTTCAATGTCAAGCGGAGCAACATTATCACGAAGTTTTATTAATTCTTTGCAATAACGTTGTGAAAACATATCTTGACGTGAGGACATAATTTGTCCAATTTTAACGAAGGTAGGTCCTAAATCTTCTAAGATTACTCTAAATTTTACAGGATCGATTCCTTTAGTCAAGTGGTGTTTTTTTAAGATACTGATGATTTGTAGAAGTCGCTTTTTACTGCTTAATGTATTTTTGTTATTCTGTTTCATGTTTATTGTTTTGTAATTCTGTAATTTTTTGTTTTAAAATTTCTAAGTCTTCAGGACTTATATTTTCTAAGTCTTTTGAAATTTGATCTACTGATTTTTCTGTTTTCTTAGTAAAATTATGTTTTAACTCTTCATTTAAAGCTTTACCTTGTTCAACTGTTAATTCACCTTTTTTTACTAATTCATCAACAACATCTTTAGATTTTTCTATTGTAGTAGCTACAGCTCCAATTCCAGCTAATAATACTTTTTTTAGATCTTCACTAAAATTATTCATAATAATTCTCCTTTCTTCATTATCTAACTTTATTTTATCACTTTTTAGATTAATTCTTAATTAATTTTTATTAAAAATAATATTATAACAAGATAAAATTATCTTGTTATAATATATCTAAATTAAAATTATATAGGATATATTTAATATAGGTGGTTAATATGAAAAAAATTTTATTAAAAATAATGTTTTTACAAGATAAAATTATCTTGTTATAATATATCTAAATTAAAATTATATAGGGTATATTTAGTATAGGTGGTTAATATGAAAAAAATTTTATTAAAAGTATGTATATTTATATATATTGCAACATTGATTATTGGATTATATGTTAATTACGTAAATGGTAATATCAATGATTTTTTTATGACATTAGTAGCAGTATTTACACCATTGATTATTCCTGCTTTATTTTATTTGTTAAAATTGAAAATAACTGAAGAGATAATGATTATTAATTTAATTTTTGTATATTTTGCTTCATTAATTGGTAGTGGTTTTAATGGGTATCAAATTCCCTTTTTTGATAAAGTGTTACATTTTACAAGTGGGATATTTATTTCTATGTTAGCAATTATTATTTATTGGATTATAAAAAAGGATAGAAGAATAAGTGATGAAAAAGAACATAGAATTTTTATGCTATTTGTTTTAAATACTAATCTTGCAATTGCAATGTTATGGGAATTATATGAATATATGATGTTAGTGTTATTTAATAATGATTGTATAAATCATTATACAACGGGTGTACATGATTCTATGACGGATATGATTTGTGCATTAACAGCAGGACTGATTGTTCTTTATGCAGTAAATAGATATTATAAACACAAAAAAAATAATTGTTTAGTTAATGTTTGTATAAATTTTTATGATAAAAATTTTAGTGAATAAAAAGATTAGGGTAAAAGTTATTAAGTAAATAATTGTATTTTTACTTAAAACTACGCCTAATCTTTTTTATTGGATTTTATATGTTTTTTACATTTAGAGCTCTAATTGCATTTAAAACAGCTATAACCATAACACCAACATCTGCAAAAATTGCTAACCACATATTGGCAATACCGATTGCACCTAATATTAAACAAATTACCTTAATACCAATTGCAAAATAAATATTTTCATAAACGATTTTCAAACATTTTTTAGAAATTTTAATTGCTTTAGCAATTTTTAATGGATCATCATCCATTAAAACAATATCAGCAGCTTCAATAGCAGCATCGCTTCCTAATGCTCCCATAGCAATACCAATATCAGCTCTTGAAAGAACAGGAGCATCATTAATACCATCACCGACAAAGGCTAATTTTTCTTTATTACTTTTTTGATTTAATAATTCTTCAACTTTAGTAACTTTATCTTCAGGTAATAATCCACTATATACCTGATCAATATTTAAATCAGTAGCTACTTTATTAGCAACTTTACTTATATCACCTGTTAACATAATAGTTTTTTTAATACCAATATTTTTTAATTCTTGAATTGCTTGTTTAGCAGTAGGTTTGATTAAATCTGAAATTAATATATGTCCAGCATATTTATTATCAATTGCAATATGAACAATTGTACCGATACTATGACAATCAACATAAGATATATTGAATTTTTTCATTAATTTATCATTTCCTGCCATAACTGTAATATTATCAATTTTTGCAATTACACCATGACCACTAATTTCTTTGACATCTTTAATTCGTGTTTTATCGACTGGTTTACCATATGCTTTTTGTAAACTTTTAGAAATTGGATGAGTAGAATAACTTTCAGCAAGTGTTGCATATTCTAATAATTGATCATTTTCAATTGTTGAATGATGAATACCACTAACTTCAAAGACTCCTTGAGTCATTGTTCCTGTTTTATCAAAAACAACATATTTAGTTGTAGCTAAAGCTTCAAGATAATTTGATCCTTTTACTAAAACGCCACTGTTACTAGCACCACCGATTCCTGCAAAAAAACTAAGCGGGATACTAATAACTAAAGCACAAGGACAACTAATAACAAGGAAAGTTAAAGCACGATAAACCCAAACTGACCATGAAGCTTCATTACCCATTAATAAATTAATGATTGGTGGTACTAAAGCTAATGCTAGGGCACTATAACATACAGCCGGAGTATAATAACGGGCGAACTTTGAAATGAAGTTTTCAGATTTTGATTTTTTAGAGCTTGCATTTTCTACCATATCTAATATTTTTGATACTGTCGATTCACCGAATTCCTTAGTAGTTTTAATTTTTAATAAACCAGTTATATTAATACAACCACTAATGACTTCATTGTTTGTAGTTACTTCTTGTGGTAAACTTTCTCCAGTTAATGCACTTGTATTTAATGATGATGTTCCTTCGATGATTTTTCCATCAATAGGAATTTTTTCACCAGGTTTTACAATAATAATAGAACCAATTTCTACTTCATCAGGATCAACTTGAACTATGTTACCAGAATCATCTTCGATATTAGCATAATCAGGACGAATATCCATTAATTCACTAATATTTCTTCGGCTTTTTCCAACAGCATAGCTTTGAAACCATTCACCAATTTGATAAAAAAGCATTACAGCTGTTCCTTCGCTATATTCTCCTAAAGCAATTGCTCCAACTGTAGCTATTGCCATTAAGAAATTTTCATCAAAAACTTGACGATTTAAGATGCCTTTAATAGCTTTTTTTAAAATATCATAACCTATAATAAAATAAGTTATTAAAAATAAAATAGTTTCATAAAAATTATTTAAAGATAAAATTCTTAAAGCAATAAATAAAATAAAGGAAATTATAATACGTATTAGCATCTTTTTTTGTTTTTTATTCATTTTTTATTCCACCCTTAAAGAAAAATTTCACAATCATCTTCAACTTTTTTACAATTTTTTAGGACTTCTTGCATAATTTCTTTTGGATTAACTCCTTCTTCAAATTCTACTGTCATTTTTAATGTCATGAAATTAACGACTGCATTTTTAACTCCTTCAGTAGCTTTTGTAGCATATTCCATTTTATTTGCGCAATTTGCACAATCTACATCAATTTTAAAAGTTTTTTTCATTTTTTTAACCTCCATGATAATTTGAATAATTGAATATATGTTCAACTTACAATTTAATTATAGTTTATTAGTTGTTCAACTGTCAAGTTATTTTTAGATATTATGTATATTTGACAATAGTTTGATTTTTCAATTATAATATAAGCATTATAATACACTTGAAAGGAGAGTCTATGTTAGAAAATCATTGTGATTGTAAACCTAAAAATATTGAACTTGTTCAACAAGTTAAAGATAATATGCCAGCATTTGATGACATTATGGATTTATCCGACTTTTTTAAAATAATGGGGGATAGTACTAGATTACAGCTATTAATGTCATTGCAACAAAGTGAGATGTGTGTTTCTGATTTAGCAAATGTATTAAATATGACTAAATCAGCTGTTTCGCATCAATTAAAAACACTTAGAGTATCTAAATTAATAAAATCAAGAAAAGAAGGAAAAACGGTTATTTATTCATTAGATGATGCACACGTTCATGAAGTACTCGCTAAATCAATTGAACATATTAAAGAAAAGTAACAATAAAAAGAGTTATTAATATATGATATATTGATATTGTCATTTTATGCATGACTCTTTTTTTATACTTTGGTTAAACTATATAAGAGAAGATATTAAAAATATGCAATATTATGAATATTACTTGTTAAATTAATTTAAATCAGATTTTTGTTTAATGATGAAAATAAAGATGCTAATGGAGAAAGTTATGAATAATAAGATATATAAATTTAATGCTATAATTGAAGCAGTGCCTGATGTAAATGGAGCTTATGTGCGTTTTCCTTATGATATAAAAAAAGAATTTGGTAAAGGACGAGTAAAAGTACATGCAACGTTTGATGGCATAGCTTATGATGGTAGTATTGTAAATATGGGAATTAAAAATGATGATGGTTCAGTTTGTTATATTATTGGTGTGCGTAAAGATATACGTAAAAAATTGAATAAGGAATGTGGAGATTCAATATTTGTAACAATTCAAGAACGTTGTTAAAATGTATTATGTTTAAGATAATAGTTTAGAAATATTTAAGAATATATTATAGAATTTTCTAGATTTTATTTTTTATAATGATAATAGAAAAATCACAAAATAAACTTATTTTGTTGAAAGGGAATATAACGTAACTAATATTAATGAGGTGTAAGATTATGAAAGGATTGACAAATCAGGAAGTTCTAAAACGAATTCAAGAAGGACAAGTTAATACATTACCCAAACCTTTGGTTAAAAGTTATAAACAGATAATTTGTGAACATGTTTTTAATTTATTCAATATTTATAATTTTATTATTGCTTGTGCATTAGCATTAGTAAAAGCTTGGACAAGTATGTTTTTTATTGTTTTGGTAACTTCTAATGTTGTTATTAGAATATCTCAAGAGATTAAATCTAGAAATATGGTTGCGAAACTAAATTTAATTATTTCTCCCAAGACAAAAGTATTACGAGATGGTGTTGTTTTATCGATTGATAATGAAGAGATTGTTTTAGGAGATTATATTTATTTAGAAACAGGGAATCAAATACCGGCAGATTGTGTTGTTTTAGATAACGATGTAGAAGTAGATGAATCGCTTTTAACTGGTGAGGCTGATCCTGTATTAAAAAAAGCAGGTGATCATTTGTTATCAGGAAGTTTTATTATTTCTGGTGCATGTTATGGTGAAGTTGAGCATATTGGTGTTGATAATTATGCAGCTAAAATTGCAAATGAAGCAAGAAAACGTGAACCTGTGCAATCGGATTTGATTAAATTTTTTACGAAAGTAACAAAGATGACTAGCTTTTTGGTTGTGCCTTTAAGTATTATTTTACTTTTTCAGTCGTATGTTATTCGTCAAGAGGATTTATATACAGTAATAGTAAATAATTCAACTGCTCTACTTGGGATGTTACCAGTAGGCTTAGTTTTACTTACAAGTATAGCATTGATGGCTAGTGTTGTAAGATTAGGACAGCAAAAAGTGCTTGTACAAGAAATGTTTAGTATTGAAACATTATCGCATGTTTATGTTCTTTGTTTGGATAAAACAGGAACATTGACACAAGGAAAAATGAAGGTAAAAGATGTTTATTCTTTTGATTATAATTTACCTTATCAAATAGATGAAATTATGGCTTCTTTTGTAGAAGGTAGTTTAGATAATAATGCTACATCACAAACATTATCTCAATATTTTAAAGGTAAGAGTAAATATAAAACATTGAGAAGAATTTCGTTTTCTTCAGCAAGAAAATGGAGTGCATTGGAATTAGAAGATATTGGAACGATTATTGTTGGAGCTGGCGAATTTATTATTCCAGAACTTAAATTGCCACCTCAAGCAGAATTAGCTAAAAAGGGTGGGGCAAGAGTATTATTAGTTGCTCATTATCATGATTTTGATACATTTCAAGATAATTTACAATTAGCTACTCCTCTTGGATGTATTGTAATAGAAGATCCTTTAAGAGATGATGCTTATGAAACAATTCAATTTTTCAAAAATAATGATGTAGAAGTAAAAGTCATTTCTGGAGATAATCCAGTAACAGTTAGTGCTCTTTCTAAACAAGCAGGAATTGAAACAAGTGATTGTTATATAGATGCAACTAAATTAGAAACAGATAAACAATTAGAAGAGGCAATATTAAATTATAACGTAATTGGAAGGGCAACGCCTTATCAAAAACATAAGATGATTAAGATTTTAAAGCAACATGGTCAAAAAGTAGCAATGACTGGTGATGGTGTAAATGATGTATTAGCATTAAAAGATGCTGATGTATCGATTGCTATGGGATCAGGATCTGATGCTGCAAAACAAATTGCTCAATTTGTAATGATTGATGGAAGGTTAAAAACATTAATCGATGTTGTAAGAGAAGGAAGATTAGATATAAATAATGTCACTAGATCAGCTTCTATGTATTATTTAAAAACGATTTATACTATTTTGATTTCTATTTCGATTATTATTTTAAATATTCCATATCCTTTTATTCCCTTTCAAATGACTTTGATGGATAATTTTGTATCTGGTTTTCCATCTTTTATGATTTTATTTGAAAAGAATATTGATAAACAAAAAGAATCAATTGGTAGATATGTTTTAAGGTATTCTTTACCTAATGCATTAGCAATTGTTTTAAGTGTCATCGGATTGAAGTTATTAGCGGATCAATTGTCGTTAAATTTATCTGAGGTATTTACTGTTTTATATTTTTCAGCATCATTTTTATCTATTCATATGATTTATCGCATTTATTCACCATTGAATTTATATCGAGCTATTGTTTTGGTTTTAGATGTGACTGGTTTTATTATTGCAACTATGATATTCTGGAATTGGTTAGAGTTGGCACCATTAACTTTAAAGTTGTTTAAATATGTGTGCATAAATGTGGTTATTGGTATTGTTGTTGTAATGATAATTTCTAAAATTGTAAATTATTATTTAAATAAAAAAAATAATTATTGTATTAATGACGTTAAGTGTAGTGAAATAGATTAAGTAGGAATTATTGAAAAGGCAATGAACTCATTGTCTTTTTATATTTAAATATTATCTATATTAAAGAATTCTTGAGATTTTTTTTATTTTAGCTTATGATAAATATATGAAAATTATATTCATGAAATAAGAATTTATAAAATTATTATTTATAGGAGTGTATGTGTATGAAAAAAACAGTTATGGATAAAATTTGTTCATCTTTTGATAGTTTTTTTGATTCAGAAAAAAAGATAGCTAAATATATTATTAATAATTATGATAAAGTTGTAGAAATGACAGTAGGGCAGTTAGCAAGTGCAAGTGGTTCAAGTGAAGCTTCAGTTTCACGTTTTTGTAAAAAGATTGGAGTTAAAGGATTTCATCATTTAAAAATTTCTCTTGCTAAAGAGATGGTTGAGTCGAATTTAAGTAATGATGAGGTTTCTAATCGTATATCAATTGATGATATTGAACAATCGCTACAAAATATTTTAGCAAATAAAGTTGAAGAGTTAAAACAAACGATTTCAATGCTTAATATTGAAAATTTTAAAAAAATCTTAGAAATTATTGCTAAAGCAAGAAGTGTTGTTTTTGTTGCTGTGGGCAATACGATACCGGTAGCCATTGATGGAGCATTTAAATTTAATCAGATTGGAAAATTAGCATTATCATCAACAATTTGGGAAACACAAATTGGATATGTTTGTAATTTAACTAGAGATGATGTAGTTATTGCAATTTCTAATTCAGGAGAATCATCTAGTGTTGTAATATCTTTAGAAACTGCTAAAGAACAAGGAGCAACGACGATTTCAATTACTAATAATGAAGAATCGACAGTTGCTAGTGTTAGCGATTATCACATTACTACGGCAACTCGTGAAAAATTATTTCTTGATGGATATTGTTTTTCTAGAGTTACAGCAACTGCTGTGATTGAAATTCTTTATTTATTTTTAACTTCAATGAATGAACAGGCATATGTTAATATTGCAAAACATGAAAATAAGATAGCAGGCGATAAACTTTAATTTTTAAAGTTTATTTTTTTAAATTTAATGAAATAAAATTTCATATAAATATATTGACGAAAATAATGTATCATGATATATTATTCTTGTGAAAATAAATTTCATAAAAAAGGAAGGCGTGAAGATGATATACACGATGACAATGAATCCAGCATTAGATTATGTTGTTGATTTAACGTTATTTAAATTAGGGCGAGTTAATCGAACTGAAGATGAACATATTTTTTATGGCGGTAAAGGAATCAATGTTTCGGTAATTTTAAAGGAATTAGGTTTTGAAAGTACATGCTTAGGTTTTATAGCAGGCTTTACAGGCGACAAATTGCAGCGGGGAGTAAAAGAAGATTTAAAATTGAATACAAATTTTATTTGTGTTGAAAAAGGGATGACAAGGATTAATGTAAAGATACATAGTGATCAAGAAACAGAATTGAATGGAATGGGACCAGTAATTGAACAAAGTGATATTGTAAGATTATTTGAAAGTTTAAACCAATTACAATCAGGCGATATTTTAATATTATCAGGTAGTGTTCCTACAACAGTATCTAAGACAATATATTGTGATATTTTAGAAAAATTAAAGGATAAACAAGTAAAAACAGTTGTTGATGCAACTGGTGAATTATTAATGAAGACTTTAAAATATCAGCCATTTTTAATTAAACCTAATAATCATGAATTAGCAGAAATTTTTAATGTTGAACTTAAATCAATTGAAGATATTGAATATTATGCTAGAAAACTTCAAAGTATGGGAGCAAAAAATGTATTGATTTCGATGGCAAAAGATGGCTCATTGTTAATTGATGAAACAGGTAAGAAACATCGTTTAGGTGTATGTCAGGGAATAGTTAAAAATTCAGTAGGAGCTGGAGATTCAATGGTTGCTGGATTTGTTGCTGGATGTCTTTTAGATATGGATTATTCTCAAATTTTAAAATTAGCAACTGCTTCAGGGGGAGCAACTGCATTTAGTCATGGTTTAGCAACTAAAGAAAAAATAGATGAATTAATTAAACAATTATAAGGAGAAGGGAAAAATGAAGATTACAGAGTTGTTAGATGTAAAAAGTATTGCTTTAAATGTTAATGTTTCTTCTAAGGATGAAACTATTGATAAGTTAATTGATCTAATGTATGAATCTGGAAAAATTAGTAATAAATCTGAATATAAAAAAGGAATTTTAGCACGTGAAGCTTTAAGTACAACTGGAATTGGTGATGGAATTGCAATTCCTCATGCCCAAGTTGCTACTGTAAAAAAAGCAGGTTTAGCGGCAATGACTATTCAAAATGGTGTTGATTATGATTCGCTTGATGGAAAGCCAGTATATTTATGTTTTATGATTGCTGCTCCACAAGACGGTGGAAGTATTCATTTACAAGCTTTAGCTAAATTATCGACATTACTTATGAATGAAGATTTTAGAAATGAATTGATGAATGCTAAGAGTGCTGAGCAATTTATTGAAATAATTAATCAAGAAGAAGCTAAAAAAGATGCTCAAGAAAAAAATGTATCTAAAAAAGAAGAATATCGTGTTTTAGCAGTTACAGCTTGTCCTACAGGAATTGCCCATACATTTATGGCAGCAGAAAATCTTACTAAAGCAGGTAAGGAAATGGGTTATCCATTAAAGGCAGAAACTAATGGTGCTGATGGTGCAAAAAATGTATTAACAGCTAAAGAAATTGAAAATTGTGAGGGAATTATTATTGCAGCTGATAAAAATGTAGAAATGGCTCGTTTTGATGGTAAACCAGTCTTATCAGTTAGTGTTACTCAAGGAATTCAAAAACCTGAGGAATTGATTCAAAAAGTTATCGATCATCAAGTACCAGTATATCATCATGATGGTTCAACTGTAGAAACAATAGAAAATAGTGAAGGTGTAGGACGTTCTATTTATAAACATTTAATGAATGGTGTTAGTCATATGTTGCCATTTGTTATTGGTGGTGGGATTTTAATTGCACTTGCTTTCTTATTTGATGATTATTCTATTGATCCTGCTAATTTTGGAAAAAATACACCACTTGCAGCCTATTTAAAAACAATTGGTGAACAAGCATTTGGTTTAATGTTACCAGTTTTAGCCGGTTATATTTCTTATAGTATTGCTGATCGTCCTGGTCTCGCTGTAGGATTTATCGGGGGAATGGTTGCCAAGATGGGATGTACATTTACTAATCCCGCTGGAGGCGATGTTAATGCTGGATTTTTAGGAGCGTTACTTGCAGGTTTTGTAGGTGGTTGTTTGGTTATTGGCTTAAAGAAAGTGTTTTCTAAATTGCCTCAGGCTTTAGAGGGAATTAAACCAATTTTATTGTATCCGGTTATTGGAATTTTATTAGTTTCAGTTATAACAACATTTATTAATCCGTTTGTTGGAGCAATTAATGATGCATTAAATGGATTTTTAAATGGAATGGGTGGTACAAGTAAGGTATTATTAGGAATGATTGTTGCTGGAATGCAATCAACAGATATGGGTGGACCTATTAATAAAGCATCTTATGTGTTTGCAACATCACAGCTTGCAGAAGGAAATTTTGAAATAATGGCGGCTGTTATGGCAGGTGGAATGATTCCTCCTCTAGCAATTGCCTTGAGTACAACATTCTTTAAAAATAGATGGACAAAAGATGAACGCAATTCAGGATTAGTTAATTATGTAATGGGATTAGCATTTATTTCTGAAGGCGCAATTCCTTTTGCTGCTAAAGATCCTTTAAGAGTTATTCCTTCATGTATTGTAGGAAGTGCAGTAGCAGGCGCTTTATCAATGTTTTTGGGATGTACATTAAGAGCACCTCATGGTGGTATCTTTGTTTTACCTACAATCGGTAATCCATTAATGTATGCTCTTGCTATCTTAATTGGAGCTATCGCTGGATGTTTAGTTCTTTCTATTTTAAAAAAACATTGAAAGGAAATTAAAAAAATAATGAATAATTTAAAAGAAAAATGTGCTTTAGAAGCATTGAAATATATTAAAGATCAAAGTATTGTTGGTTTAGGTGGTGGTAGCACAATTGCTTATTTAGTAGAATTTTTAGCTAAAAAAAATTTAGATATAAAGATTGTAACACCATCTTATCAAACAGCAATGTTATGTTTAAAACACCAACTTTGTGTTGTACCTACATGGTCAGTTGACCATGTAGATATTGCCTTTGATGGTTGTGATGAGGTTGATTTAAAATTAAATGCATTAAAATCAGGTGGGGCAATTCATACAAAAGAAAAAATTATTGCTTCAATGGCTGATGATTATGTGTTATTAGTAGATGAATCAAAGGTATTTGAAAAATTGCCTTTTGATCATGCTATAACAATTGAAATAATTCCTGAAAGTATAAAATATGTACAAAAGAGATTAGAAAAATTAGGAGCTATTGTTTCTATGCGTCAAAGTAAAGCTAAAGATGGTTATACTATAAGTGACCATGGAATGTTTATTATGGAAGCTAAATTTAAAAATGTTGAAGATATTCAAGAATTAGATAATAATTTAAAAAAGATTACAGGAATTGTTGATACATCATTATTTGTAGGTAAAGTGAATTTTGTTTTATCAATTGATGATGATGGTTATATTCGTAAGTTTTAAAAGGAGATGATATGATGAAAAAATTAAATTGGGGTATTTTAGGAACTGGTTGGATTGCAACAGAAATGGCAGAAGCTTTAAATCGTGTTAATGGTGAAATATATGCTGTATGTGATACGACTTTAGAAGCAGCTAAAAAATATGCAAAACGTTTTGGAGTACAAAAAGCTTATGGTAGTGCAGATGAAATGATTGATGATGAAAATGTGGATATTGTTTATATTGCTACACCACATAATTTACATTATCGTTTCTTGGTACAGTCATTAAAGGCAGGGAAACATGTTTTTTGTGAAAAGGCTATTACTGTAAATGATTCGCAGTTAGAAGAAGCGGTTGCTATTGCAAAAGAAAAGAATTTAGTAATTTGTGATGGGGTTACTTTATTCCATATGCCATTATTTAAGAAATTGAAAGAGATTGTTGATAGTGGTGTAATTGGTGAAGTAAAAATGGTTCAAGTTAATTTTGGAAGTTGTAAAGAATATGATGTTACGAATCGGTTCTTTTCTAAAGAATTAGCTGGAGGAGCGTTATTAGATATTGGAGTTTATGCAACGAGTTTTGCTAGATATTTTATGAAAAGTAAACCTAATACAGTTTTAACAACAGCTAATTATTTTGAAACAGGTGTTGATGAAACGTCAGGAATCATTTTACGAAATCCAGAAGGACAAATGGCAGTTATGGCATTAACAATGAGAGCAAAACAACCAAAACGTGGAGTTGTAGCTGGTGAATTAGGGTATATTGAGGTAAATAATTATCCTCGTGGTGATGTAGCTACAATTACGTATACAAGTGATGGACATGTAGAAACAATTGAACTTGGAGAAACTGCAAAAGCATTAGATTATGAAGTTTTAGATATGCAAGATTATATTTTAAATAACGGTGGACAAGAAAATCTTCAATATATCCGCGATGTTATGGCAACATTAACTGAAATTAGAAAACAATGGGGTATGATTTACCCATTTGAATAATATGAATAAAAAATATTTCTTTTTTGATATTGATGGAACATTGACAGATAAAAAAACAAACAAAGTTGTTCCTTCAGCTTTAAAAGCATTAAAAAAACTTCAAGATAATGGACATTTTGTGGCAATTGCCACTGGTAGAGCTCATTATAAAGCTATTAATTTTATGCGTGAAATTGGTTTAAAAAATATGGTATGCAATGGTGGACATGGCCTTGTTGTTAATGAACGGCTTGTTAAAAATGCGCCATTGGATTTTCAAAAATGTTTAGCTGTGATTGAACAAGCAAATCAACTTGGTTATGGAGTACTTGTTGCACCATATGATAATAATGAAGTGTATGGAAAAGATTTTCTTTTTTTGAAACAAGCAGGTTTTAGAAAAGAACCATCAACATATTATTTTGATTCTAATTATGATTTTTCAAAGTTTAATGATATTTATAAAATGTATATTTCTATTCCTCAAAATCAAGAATATCTTTTAACTTTAAAAGATACAGTAGGCCATTTAAGGTTTGAAAAAGAATATTTAATGTTTCAACCTGATGAAAAAAGAAAAGGAATTAAAGGTATGATTGATTATCTTCAAGGTGAAATTAAAGATGTAGTTGTTTTTGGTGATGATTACAATGATATTGACATGTTTCAAGGGGATTGGTATTCTATTGCAATGGGTAATGCTTGTAATGAATTGAAAAAGATTGCTAGTGAAGTTACTGATAGTAATGTTAATGATGGAATATATAATGTTTGTATGAAACATAATTGGATATAAAGAAAAGTAATGGGTATAAAGTAGGAGCTGTAATACTTAGAGATTAAAAATCTTTATTTGTTACAGCTCTATTGTTTTTATATTTAACAGGTTTATGTATCCTGATGATTTATAAATTTGAATAGTTCTTGTTTTAATTTATTTAAATTTTTTATTACATGTAAATTATGTTTTTATAGAAAGGTTTGATTATAACATAAATTTATTTGATTAAATATTTAATCAAGATATATCATATAACTAAGTAAATGGTAAAAACAATAAAATAAGTATTGATATAAATTTATTGATAAGTTGTATAATTATATGTGTTCAACAATTTAAAAGACTATTGATTATTTTGTTATAGACAATATGAAATGACGAAAAGGGTAAAAAAGTAATCATTCAAAATTGTACATTTTTAAGTTGATATTTAACATTTATATATACTACTATGAGATTTAAGTTTTATAAAAGAACTGAGTTAGATGAACAAAGTAATCCATATGGAAAGAGATTAAGAAATTCCAGTTTACAAAGGAAATATATTTTATGAATAATATAAAGTTTTACAAATTTATAGAAAAAAATCAGCCAAATATATGTTAGATTGTTGCGTATAAAAGTAACAAAAAAGTATATTCTGATTGTTGAAACGATTATAAAGAAGGTGATTGCGTTCATATTATGTCTGCAACAAAAAGTACAATGGCTTTACTTATGGTATTGCAATAGATAAAGGGCAAATAAAAAATGTTGATGATAAAGTATTAAGTTACTTTTCTGATTATAAGGTCAAAAGAGGAGAAGAAACAATCTATGATGTTACTATCAAACATTTATTAACAATGTGAGCACCTTATAAAAGCAAAAGAGATCCATGGACGAAAATATGTTCAAGTGATAATTGGATATATTCTTTCCTTGATTTTTTAGGAGATAGAAAAGGATTAACAGATGAATTTCAAGATTGAACTGTCTGCCTTCATATACCTTCTGGAATATTATATAAAGCAACTAATCAAAAAACAGTGGATTATACAAATCAATATTTATTTTGACTATTAGGAATAAAATAACATATTAATTATTTTGCAGAAACTGCACAAGAACATAAAGTATTTACGATTGGCAAGACTCCAAAAGAAAATATATGGTTTTGTGATACTGAAGGACTAAGTACTCCAGGATATGGATTATGTATGTCAGCAAAAGACATGGCTAAAATAGGTTTGTCATGTTTGAATAATGGTTATTAT
The DNA here is from genome assembly GCF_025149465.1 of Thomasclavelia spiroformis DSM 1552. Taxonomy (NCBI): domain Bacteria; kingdom Bacillati; phylum Bacillota; class Erysipelotrichia; order Erysipelotrichales; family Coprobacillaceae; genus Thomasclavelia; species Thomasclavelia spiroformis. The sequence goes on from NZ_CP102275.1 coordinate 483,094, forward strand.
GAAGGAAATCAAATTGTACCATTAAAATGGAGAAGAGAAATGACAACATTCAGAGAAGTAAATAGTGGAAATTTTAGTAGAATACTCTATGGATATTTATGATGGGGTATTGATCCTAAAAAGAATATCTATGCAGCTATTGGAAATTGTGGTAATGTTATTTATATTAACCCAGAAAAAATATTGTCATCGCACTAGCGTCATATTTTAAACCAACTATATTTGATAGAGTTGGTTATTCAAAATTATATTGAATTTTTTATCGATGAACAATAAGCAAAATTTGAATTGAATGAGGTATAAAAATGTGTAAAGAATGTTATATTGATAAAAAAAGGATGACACCATTATTGAATCCAATTTATTGTTTACAAAATCATACTCAATATATTTGTGGAACTTGTGGACGATGCATTTGTATTGAACATGATTCAAAAAGAGGCTTACAAAGGTGGAATTTTCCTTTTAAATCACTAGAAATAGCTAAAATGTATTTACGTACTGCTGATTATAGTATGAAAAAAGCTTGCGGTATTTATGAGATTGTAAACAATAAAGGTAAAGTATCCTATAAAATATTTGTTGATCATAATGATTTGCAGGAATATCTTAAAAAGAACAAAAATAAAACTTGTAAAGATATGAAACCTGTTTATATTATTAATGAATATAAAGAATATCCAAATACTCAAATTAGAAAATTATCATTAGAAGAAATACAAAAATATATGATAGAACAGGAGGCAAATAGAAATGATAGATATTCAAAATAAAAATTCTTCTCCTTCACTAGATGAAATAGTTGAATATATTCGTAATCCAGTATTCTTGGAGTTTTGCGAGGATGTTAAAATAAAATTCAATGCAAAAGAACAATTGGATTTTAGTTCTTGTAGTTGGGAATATGGTTGGAATGTTAAATTTAAAAAGTCCGGAAAAAATCTTTGCACGATTTATCCTAGAGAAGAATATTTTACCGTATTGATTGTTGTTGGCAAAAAACAAAAAGAAGCTGTAGAAGATATTTTAAGTGATTGTTCAGATAGGATAAAGGATGTATATCATCAAACAAAAGAAGGGAATGGACAAAAATGGTTGATGATTGATTTAGAAGATAAAGACAAAACATATGAAGATGTATTGCGTTTAATAAACATACGCAAGAATTAACAGCTATCTATCAGTGTTTTATTCTAAAGATATAACTTATTTGATGGAATATTAGTATTGATAAAAATATTATGTGGAATAAATTGTAATGGATCCAACATAAAAGAATTATGTAAAGGTTGTAAAGAAATGAATGGATGGCTGTTCGGTGGAGCGTGTATGTTTGTAGAACGCAACAAAAAAGTTGGAGAAACATATTTTTAACATATAAGATTATTATGAAAGATAAAAGTATTTTAATTAGTGTGTGACTTATTATTTATATCGTTATGTCTGGAATTGATAGATTTGTTTATCACATATTCAATATTGTTTATATTCTAGTAACAATTTTGTATTGTCTTGATTTCGATTGTTTTTCAAGAATAAATCAAAATAATTAAATTCGAATTTGTAGATATGAACAAACCCTATGTATAATCTATGTGATTATACATAGGGATATTTTTATTAAATATGAACTTTTTTCTCTTTAAGTTTAATAATTTAATGAGAAGGTTATCAACTGCATTAGTATAACGCTCCTTGTTGTATAAGAGTATTTTTTAAATTTATTATACTTTTAATAATAAAAGTATATTCTTCACCATTTAATTGATATCGATATTTCTTTTCAAACATATTGATCATCTCCCAATACAACTTTATCTTAAACTATTCCAATAAATAATAAAATTATGCGTTAGATAGTGAGTTGTTTTGAAAGCGTAATTTTTTTCAAATTAGCAAAAAAGGCTATTCTCATTAGCAAAACATTAAAAAGCTTGCGAATTTTTATTAGCGATGTTTCTATATAAGATGGGAAAAAGTGAAGTGTTATTGTATAACATTGTTTCCTATATTTTTGATAATTTGTCAAAATTGGCAAAAAATATAAAAACCGAAAAGCTCCAAATAAATAAAGGCTTTTCGGTGATTTCCAATGGCCTCCCTAGTAGGAATCGAACCTACAACTAGTCCTTAGGAGGGACTTGTTATATCCATTTAACTATAGAGAGATAAGTATGAAAGATGGGCAAAGATAGCGCTAAATTAACATCAAACGTCAAAAAGGACGAGTGCACCTGTCGTTTAGGAGGGTTCTGTTATCCATTTAACTAACGAGGAATAATGTTTATTTGTTGTTATAGGTGGTTAAATAACACTATCTATAACACATTTTAACAGATTGTAGCGTAAATTTCCATCTCTTAGGAGGTGACTGCATCTTTAATTATGCTGCGAGGACCTATTTGATTTTAAAACTTTTATCTATAGAAATGTTTTAACTTAAAAGAAGTTTACGCTACAAGATAAATAAATATTTACATATTTTAATTATTAAGCTAGAATAATGCTTTAAAGTGTAAATAAATTTTAACATTTGTATAGATAAAAAGCAATTTAAAAGTGCTATAATAAAAACAAGGAGTTGATATTATGAAAAAAGTTGTAGAAGTGTGCTGTGGAGGTTATTATGATGCTTTACAAGCTAGTCATGGAGGAGCATCACGAATTGAATTAAATAGTGCTTTACATATGGGTGGACTTACACCATCATTAGCTACTTTATTAAAAGTTAAAGAAGAAACAGATTTAGAAGTTATTTGTATGGTTAGACCTCGTGGTGCAGGTTTTTGTTATAGCGATGAAGATTTTGAGGTTATGAAGTTAGATGCTGAAATATTGTTAGATAATGGTGCTGATGGTATTGCTTTTGGATGTTTGGATGAAGAAGGCGATATTAATATTATTCAAACTAGAGAAATGGTTAATATTATTAAATCATATCATAAAACAGCTGTTTTTCACCGAGCTATAGATTGTGTTAATGATATTGATGAATCAATGAATATTTTAATTACTATTGGGATTGATCGTATTTTAACTAGTGGTTTACAAGCTAAAGCATCATATGGAAAAGAGATGATCAAATATTTACAAGAAGCTTATGGTAATAGTATTGAAATATTAGCAGGTAGTGGAATTAATGCTTTAAATGCAAAAAGATTAATGGACTATACAGGTATTAGTCAAGTTCATAGTTCTTGTAAAGATTGGTTACTAGATAGTACTACTAGTAGAGATGAAGTTGATTTTAGTTATCATGGTGATGAATATGATGTTGTTAGCTATGAACTTGTAGAAAATCTAGTTGATATAGTTGAAGATGAATAATTTCAGGAGAGATATGATGTTTAATTTTATTGATAGTGATTTAAAAAAACGAATAAAACCGGGGATAATTATTGCATCTTTTACAGTATTATTGATTTATTTTTTGATTAATTTAAATAATATATTTAATTTTGTTTCAATAGTTTTAGGAGCATTGAAATATTTATTTTATGGTATTGCAATTGCCTATGTGTTAAATCATCCAATGAAATTTATTGAAGAACTGATTATTAAAAAATGTAAAAAAGATAGTTTTTTATATAAAAAGAAACGAGGAGCATCAATTTTTTAACGATAATTTTAATGATATCATTGTTGGGTTTGATTGTTAGTATTATTATTCCTAATTTAGTTGAAAGTTTAATTTCATTGGTTAGTAATATTTCGTCATTTTTAGTTAATATTATTGATAATATTGATGAAATATTTAAATATTTAAATATAGATTTTAGGATGGAAGATATTGGTAGTATAAAGGATTTAATTAATATGCCTTGGCAAGAAACTTTTTCACACATACTTAATATACTTACAAAAAGCGCTGGTGGTATAATGGCAAATGCAACTAATTTTTTAGCCAAATTTGGTGCTATTTTTTCTGGTTTTACATTTTCATTATATTTACTTGGAGATAAAGAAAAATTTATATTACAGTTACGCAAAATAATTGGAGCAATTTTTGGCTATCAAATAACAAAAATAATTTTTAATTATGGTCATCGGACTAATCAGATTTTTTCAGATTTTATTGGTGGTCAACTTACAGAAGCATGTATTTTATGGATCTTGTATTATACAACAATGCGCTTGTTTGGGTTTCCTTATCCAGAACTAATTGCAACAATTATTGCATTATTTTGTTTTGTACCTTTTTTTGGACCAATTGCTTCAATGTTTGTAGGTGCCTTTTTAATTTTATCAAAAGATTCATTAATGGCAATTTGGTTTATCATTTATTTTCAAATATTGTCACAAATAGAGGATAATTTTATTTATCCTAAAGTAGTTGGAAATTCAGTTGGATTACCGGGTATTTGGGTATTGCTTTCTATTTTTGCTTTTGGGGATTTATTTGGAATTTTTGGGATGGTAATTGCAGTACCAAGTGCAGCTTGTCTATATGCTCTAATTAGAGGATTAGTAAACAAGGCATTAAAAAAACGTAAATTAAAAATCACTGAAACAGAAATTGAGCAAGTAAAATGATAGAAAAGTTAAAAATTAATTCAATTCATGATGGATTGCCATTAGATATTCTTATTGCTACTTGTAATAATCCTAAAGCAATTGTACAAATTGTTCATGGTATGTGTGAATATAAGGAACGATATTTAGATTTTATTAATTTTTTAAATAAGAATGGATATATAGTTATTATTCATGATTTACGAGGTCATGGAAAAAGTATTTTAACTAAAGATGATTTAGGATATTTTTATCAAGATGGTGCTAGAGCCATGGTTGAAGATGTTTATATGTTAAGTAAGTATATTAAAAATAAATATCCTAATTTATCTTTATATTTATTTGGACATTCAATGGGGTCTTTGATAGTTAGAAATTATATTATTAAATATGATAGTTATCTTGATGGTTTAATAGTTTGTGGTAGTCCTAGTTATAATCGTTTAGTAGGGGTAGGGAAATTAGTTTGTAAGTTTTTAATCTTAATTAAAGGTCAAAGATATCGTAGCATGTTAATGAATAAATTAATGTTTGGACACTTTAATAAAGGGTTTATTAAAAAGAATGCTTGGATATGCAGTGATAAAAGTGTTGTTGATAAATATAATCAAGATAGTTTATGTTCATTTATTTTTACATTAAATGGTTTTTATCATTTATGTACATTAATGCAACGAACGTATAAAAAAGATATTTATGCTTGTAATCATGATTTACCAATTTTATTTATATCTGGAAAGAAAGATCGTTGTATGATTAACCAAAAAGCATTTGATGATAGTATCAAAAGACTTAAGAATAGAGGCTATCGTAATATTGAAAGCAAGTTATTTGATAATATGTTTCATGAGATATTAAATGAAAAGAATAATCAAATTGTATATAATACAATTATTAATTTTTTAAAAGGAGATAAATATGAGCAATAAATCAGAATATCAATTTAATTATGGTAAGACAGATTTTAGTGATGCTAAAAAATTACGACAACTAATTTTTGTAGAAGAACAGGGATTTGAAAATGAATTTGATGAAATCGATGAGCGTGCATATCATGTAGTTGTTTATCAAGATAAATGTGCAATTGCAACTGGTAGAATGTATTTTGAAGATGAAAAGACAATGATTTTAGGAAGAATTGCAGTAATAAAAGAATATCGTGGAACAGGCCTTGGAAATAAAGTAGTTAAAAGTCTAGAAAATAAAGCAAAGGAATTAAATTGTACGACGGTAAAATTATCTGCTCAACAAAGAGCGCAAATGTTTTATGAAAAATTAGGCTATCAGCCTATAGGTGAAGTTTATTATGATGAGTGGTGTCCGCATATTACAATGTCAAAAAATATTTGATTAAAAATTAAATAAGGGAGACATTGAGTATTATGAAAAATAAAAAAGTTTTATTTAATATACCTAATTGCTTATGTTTTTTTAGAATTTTGTTAATTCCTTTATTTTTATATGTATATTTTGTGGCCGATTTTAAAAATCGATATATAGTTGCTGCTTTTGTATTAGTAATATCAGGTATTAGTGATTTTTTAGATGGTTTTATTGCTCGTAAATTTAATATGGTCACTGATTTTGGAAAATTTATTGATCCAGTTGCTGATAAGTTAACGCAATTTGTGCTGGCGATAACATTATTGTTTAGTTATCCTCTAGCATGGATTTTGTTGATCATTATTATTTTAAAAGACTTAATGTTAGCGATTGTGGGTCTTTATTTATATGATTATGGCTTAAAAATTACCGGTGCATCTTGGTGGGGGAAAATAGCTACTGCATACTTTTATATAATTGTAATTGTTTTAATTGGTTTGCATATTCCAAATACTGTTATTAGTTTTGTGCTGATTATAACAGGAAGTGTTTTGATGTTGTTATCATTTATATTATATGCTAAAGAACTACGGTATATGGTTAAGGAAAAGGATAAGTTGTTGAATGAACAGAAGAATGGTTAAGCAGGAATGTTATTTAGGCATGCTTGAAGAAGCGATAAATAGTGTAGAATCGGTATTGAATTATATTGATAGAATTAAGGATAAAGTTGGTGTTTTTAATGATGATATTCTTCAAAAGGATGCTGTTAGGGCACAGTTTGATTTGGAATTAGCTTTGGCTAGTCTTAGTATTTTGCTAAGAAAAATGGCTGAAAATAATTTTATTGAAATTGATAGTGAAACAAGAAGGGATATTAATAGTATTATTCACTCTAATAAATTTGAAGTTGAAGATGGTAAAGTAATTGTTTATTCTCAAAAAGGTGAAGAGTTAGTTAATATTGATAATTTATTATCCTTTGCTCGTTCAATTCTTTAATCGACAAATATGTTTTATCATTCTTGTTATAATAATAAGGGTGATGAAAATGGATTTTAGAAAAAATGCGGGAATTGTTTTAGTTTTTTTAGGAATGATTTTAACAATGGATCGTACTAAAGATTTTGAGGGAATTGTTGCAACAATAGCATATTATATTAAAGGATATTGGCCACTGATTTTATGTTTTATTGGAATGTATATAATTACGACTCCAAAAAAGAAGAAAAAATAGAAATTAGTATTGAAAAGTACTAATTTTTTTATTGTTCTTGTTTGATTATTGTATCCAAACAAGTTATAATGGTTCATGAAAATGGAGGATTAAAACAATGAAAAAAAGACCAATTGTATTATGTATCTTAGATGGATATGGATTAAGTGAACGAGTTGATGGTAATGCAGTTAAACTTGCAAATACACCAAATATAGATGATTTAATGATGATTTATCCAACAACTAGAATTAAAGCTTCAGGTATGCCTGTAGGATTACCTGATGGACAAATGGGTAATAGTGAAGTTGGACATTTAAATATTGGAGCTGGTAGAACAGTTTATCAATCTTTAACTTTAATTAATAAAGCAGTTGAAGATGGAAGTTTTTATAAAAATGAAGAATTTTTAAAAGCAATCAATAATGTAAAAGAAAATAACTCTAAATTACATATTTGGGGATTATTATCAAATGGTGGAGTCCATTCATCAAATGAACATATTTATGCTTTATTGAAATTAGCAAAACAAGAAGGATTAGAAAAAGTATATGTACACGCATTTTTAGATGGTCGTGATGTTGCTCCTGATAGTGGTGTTGATTTTGTAAAAGAATTAGCCGATAAAATTGAAGAAATTGGGGTAGGTGAAATTGCTACTATTTCAGGTAGATATTATGCAATGGATCGTGATAAGAGATTTGATCGTATTGAGTTAGCTTTTGATGCAATCGTAAATCATAAAGGTGAAAGCTTTGAATGTCCTGTTCAATATGTAAAAGATTCTTACGCTAAAGAAACATATGATGAATTTGTAATTCCTGGATATAATAAAAATGTAGATGGTCAAGTATGTGACAATGATTCAATTATTTTTGCAAATTTCAGACCAGATAGAGCTATCCAATTATCAACTGTAATTACTAATGATGGATTCTATGATCATACATTTAATAATGTACCAAATAATTTAACATTTGTATGTATGATGAAATATGCTGATAGTGTCAATGGTTCAATTGCTTTTGCTTTACCTGAATTAACAAATACTTTAGGAGATTATTTATCAGCTAAAGGATTAAAACAACTAAGAATTGCAGAAACTGAAAAATATGCACATGTTACTTTCTTCTTTGATGGTGGAATTGATAAAGAAATCGAAGGAGCGACACGTGTATTAGTAAATTCACCAAAAGTAGCTACATATGATTTACAACCAGAAATGTCTGCTTATGAAGTAAAAGATAAATTAATCGAAGAATTAGATAAGGATATTCATGATGTAGTAATTGTTAACTTTGCAAACTGTGATATGGTTGGACATACAGGAGTTATTCCAGCAGCAATTAAAGCAGTAAGTGTTGTCGATGAATGTGTTGGTGCTGTATATGATAAAGTTCTTGAATTAGGAGGAACAATGTTAATCACAGCTGATCATGGTAATAGTGAAATGTTATTAGATGAAGATAACAATCCATTTACTGCTCATACAACTAATGAAGTACCTTTAATTTTAACAAATTCTCATTTAGAATTAAGAGAAGGTGGTAAGTTAGGTGATTTAGCTCCTACTATTCTACAATTATTAGGATTAGAAATTCCTGCAGAAATGGATGGTCAATCATTAATTAAATAATGAAAAAAATATTAAGTTTAATTTTATGTGTATTTTTAATTAGTGGGTGCTCTAAAGCATCCACTAATCATATAAAGAAAGATTCGTCACTTTCAGGAATTAATGAAATAACATATGAACAGTTGCAAGATAAATTAGATAGTGACGAATTATTTGTTTTATATATTGGAAGACCGGACTGTGGGGATTGTAGAGAATTTGAACCAATTTTAAATTCATATTTAGAAGAGAATGAAGGTACATATCTTTATTATTTTAATATTAAAGAAATTCGCGATGCATCTAAAAAAGAAGATGCAACTAAAGAAGAAAAAAAGTTATATGAAAATATTAGTAAAGAATTAGATATTAAATGGACACCGGTTTTAAAACTAGTTAATAAAGGTGAAACAATTAGTGAGTATACTTATTTAAGTGAAGAATATTATGAAATTAAAGGTAGTAAGAAAAAAGAACAGGCAAAAGAAAAATATATTGATGATTTTAAGGATTGGATGTCAAATATTTATGAGTAGGTGATTAAATGAAACAATGTCCTTATTGTAAAAAAAATATTCCTGATAGTGCTAAAGTATGTCCACATTGTGGTAAACCTTTAGAAAAAGGTTATAAACCAATGAAAAGAACAAATTATTATTCTAATACAATGTATATTATTTTAGCTTTATTTTTAATTTTCTCACCAATGTTATCAACATTTTTATTTGGAAGTTTATTAAATGAACAAGTAAGTGAAACAGTTATTACTTCACCTAAAGAAGCAATTACGCTTGGAACATTAAATAAGGCAAACATTAGTCAAGAAAAAATAGAATATTATTTTGGTTCGTTGAGTGATTTTGATAAATTAATTACTAATAGTGATAAGTATGTAGAAAAAATTAATAAGTTTGAAAAAGATTTAGAAGCTATTGTTAATAAATATAGTGATGTTAAATTAAAAAAAGATTATAATTTTTATGTTACTGATCAAAATAATATTTATAATGAATTAATATATACATTAACATCAGATAATAATGAAATAATACTAGAACTTAATTATGATTTATCTGGTAAATCAAATAACGTTACTGTTAATCAAAATACTACTGGTTTAGCAGATTTTGAAGCGATGAAGATAAAAGAGGATAGTTATCCATTATTTAAAGAACTTGTTTTATTAGTTAGTAGTAATCAAGAGTATAAAAGTTTTGATGAAGCTAGTAAAAAATTTAATGATCTTGAAAAAAGTTTTAATGAGCGTAGTGATAGTTTGGGTAATTATGGTTTAGGTGTTAGTGATAGTGATGATGATTCTAAAACATCAATGCGAATATTAGCAGGTAATGAAGGTTATCGTTTTAGACTTACTTGTAAAACAGAATTAGATTTAGATAAATTTGTTTAATTATTGGAGATAGGATTCAATGATGAATTCTGTCTTTTTTTGTGGTAATTATTAGGGGGTAAAAATTTTGGAAAATTTTTTTCCTCTTTTTTTATCTGTTAAATAAATTCGACTACTGATAAAATATATAATGTAATATTTTTGTTGAAAAGCTATAGTTTAAAGAAAGGAGGGCTGTTTTTTATAGCAATCGACAAAAGGAAAGGGGAAAATATGAGAAAAGGAAAATTTGGGAAAACATTATTGGCTCTATCTATGGTAGCTACTCTTGCTGCACCTTTATATCCAGTAAAAGCTACTGAAGGTGGAACTGATTTTACTGAAATGATGAACTATGCATTAGATGGAACAGCAAGTGCATCAGCTTCACCCATTTCGTATTGGGGTCCTGATAAATTAATCGATGGTATTATCAACCGTGATGCATCTAAACCTGATCAATCGCGTTGGTCTAGTGAAGTAGGGGCTCCAGGATGGGCAAAAATTGATTTAAATGAAGAAAAAACATTTAAACAATTATTACTTGCATTTGAAAATGATAAGGTAAGATCTTTTCATATTGAAGCATCAAATGATGACAATGAATATACAACTATTTATACATCAGAAGATAAAACAGATGGACATGATCAAGATACTACTGTAACTTTAGAAGAACCAGTAACTGCAAGATATGTTAAAGTTACAATTGATTCATTGATTTCTGGAGCATATCCAAGTGTTTCAATGTATGAAATAAGTATTTATGGTGAAGAAGAATATCTTAACTTTGCCGATGAAGCAACTGCTGAAGCTAGCGATAGTGAAATAGCTTCTTTTAGTGGTGCAAACACAAACGACAATGATTTAGAAACTCGTTGGGCAAGTAACTATGAACATGGTGATAAAACATTAACTTATACTTTTGAAGAAGCAAAAGAATTAAAATCAATGATTTTACGTTGGGAAAGATGTAATGCTAAAGCTTTCCAAATTCAAGTAGATGATAATGGAGAATGGAAAACAGTTTATACTGGTACTCAACCAACTTCATTTGTACAAAAAATTAACTTAACTGAAAGTTATACTACAACAAAAGTTAGATTAGTAATTAATGACTTCTTTGATGATTCACCTTTAGAAGATGGAACACCTATGAATTATCCTACTGTTTCATTATATGAAGTACAAATGTATGATAAAGAACTAGTTATTGAACCAGAAGATGTAGTTACTGTAGATGATATCGCTGCTAATATTACATCAGCTGAATTAAGTGAAGACGGAAGTAAATTAATTATGCCAACAGTTCCTACTGGTTATGAAATTAGTTTTGTAGGTGCTGATTATGAACAAATCTTAGCTCGTGATATGACAGTTTCAAAACCACTTACAACACAAGATGTTGAATTGAATTTTGAGGTAACAGAAACTAAAACTGGAGAAAAAGCTATATCACCTGCAATTAATGTAACTATTCCAGGTATTTATGATGAAGAAACTTCACAAAATGCTAAACCTAAAGTAATTCCAGAATTACAACAATGGTATGGGGAAACTGGAGTATTTGAAATTAATGATAACAGTAGAATCGTTGTTGATCCAGCTGTTAGTCAATATGAAGGTACAGCAAATAAATTTGCAGCTGATTACTTAGATATTTTAGATAAAAATATTCCTGTAGTAATTGGAACAGATCCAAAAGCTGGTGACTTCTACTTTACTACAAGTGAAGAAACATTAGATAAAGAAACATATGTTTTAGACATTGATAACTATGTAACTATTAAATCTACTGAAAATACAGGAGCATATTGGGCTACTAGAACAATCTTACAAGTATTAAAACAAACAGGAAATCAAATTCCAAAAGGTATTACTAAAGACTATCCAAAATATGAAGTTAGAGGTTTCATGTTAGATGTTGCTAGAAAATCATTCCAAATGGATTTCTTAGAAGAATTGGTAAAAACTATGTCATGGTATAAATTAAATAACTTCCATGTACATTTAAATGATAATTGCTTTGGTAAATTAGAAGATGGAAAAACACCTGATTATTCAGCATTCCGTCTAGAATCAGATATACCAAATCTTACAAATACAGATTTATATTATACAAAAGATGAATTTAGAAGCTTTATTCTTAACTCTAGAGAAGTAGGTGTTGATATTGTTCCTGAATTCGATAGTCCAGGTCATTCTGGAGCATTTGTTAGAGCTAGACCAGATTTAGCACGTGCTGATAGTAATGAGTATTTAGACGTAGAAAATCCTGAAGCACTTGAATTTATTAAGAGTGTTTTTGCGGAATATACAAGTGGAGATAATCCAGTATTCCCTAAAGGAACTGTAATTCAAATTGGTACAGATGAATATAAACGTGGAAATAAAGAAGCGTTTAGAAAGTATCAAGATGAACTTTTAAAATTCATTAGAGATGAACAAGGATACACACCACGTGTATGGGGAAGCCAAACTGAAAATGAAGGTACAACTCCAATTACTGTAGATGGTGTACAAATGAACTTATGGTATGTAGGATATGCAAATCCTCGTGAAATGTATGAAAAAGGATATAAATGTATTAATTCAAATGATGGTGATTTATACATTGTACCAGGTGCTGGATATTATTATGATTATTTAAATCAAAGTCATATTCATTCAACTTGGCAACCTAACAAGATTGGAAACTTCACTATTCCAGTTGGTGATGATCAAATGTTAGGATCAACATTCCATGTATGGAATGATAAAACTGGTCCATCTAATGATAATGGTACTAGTGATGTAGAAGTATTTGATCGTATCTTCCATATTTTACCAACATTCTCAGCAAAATTATGGGGAGATATTGAAGATTACTCAGTAAATGATTTAAATACATTAACTGAAAAGATTAAATATGCACCAAATTCTAATCCAACATATGAAATTGAAACTGAAGGAAATAAAGTATTAGACTATAACTTCAATAATGATAGAGGATTAGATAAATCAGGTAATGAATTCAATATGGTAGCGCAAGAAAATATTAGCTATGAAGAAGGTAAAAACCGTAATGCATTGTCATTAAAAGGTGGAGCTAGTTATGTTGAAACACCTCTAGAAGATTTAGGATTAAATTCTTATCTTGAATTTTGGGTAAAACGTGATAGTAATTCTGGTAATGATGAACAAATATTATTTGAATCGGAAAATGGTGCTATTAAGGCAGTTCAAAAAGATACTGGTAAACTTGGATTCTCAAGAGAAGGTCATGATTATTCATTTAATTATGAATTACCAAAAGATGAATGGGTAAAAATAAAATTAGAAACTAAATTTACAAGAACATTATTATATGTTAATGATGAATTTGTAGATGAATTATCTATTAGTGGTACAGGTGGAAAATGGGCAACATTGATTATTCCACTAGAACGTATCGGAAGTAAAACCAATGCATTTATTGGAGAAATCGATGATGTACAAGTTTCAAAAGAAGAAATAACTACAAAAGCTTATGCTACTTCTGAACAATCACAAGATAAAGCAAGTAATGCAATCGATGGTAATCCAGATACAATGTGGCATACTAAATGGGATGGTTCAGATAAATTACCACAAAGTATTACTTTAGAATTAGCTAAAGCACGTGAAATTAAAGGTTATAACTATTTACCAAGACAAAGTGGAACAAATGGATATATCACTAAATACAAAATTGAAGTAAGTACAGACGGTGAAGAATTCACTGAAGTTGCTACAGGTGATTGGGCAAGAGATGCTGAATTAAAAACTGTTGAATTTGATTCTGTAAATGCTAAATATATTCGTTTAACAGCTCTTGAAGGTGTTGGAGGATTTGCAAGTGCTGCAGAAGTTTCTCCAATTTATACAACAGAAGAAGTTATTTTAAATACTAGAGCATTATCAGAATCTATGGAAGTTGCTGAAATCATCTTAGAAGATAGTTCTAGCTATACTCCTGAATCAGTTGCTGCGTTAAAAGAAGCATTAGAAGAAGCTCGTGAAGTATTAATTTTGGCTACTGATCAAGGAACAGTTGATGAAATGACTGCTAAACTTGATGCTGCTATTGAAGCAATGGAAGAAGTAGAAGTTGTTGAAGCAGATAAAACAGCATTAAAGATTGCAGTAGATCTAGCTAATGCAGTTACTGATAACGATTTAGAAAAAGTACTCCCAGTAGTTGCAAATGAATTCAAAGCAGCAAGAGATGAAGCTAATGCAGTATACAATGATGTTAGTGCTTCACAAATTGAAGTAAATAATGCATTTGACAGACTTGCAAGTGCAATGCATATGTTAGACTTTGTAAAAGGAGATAAAACAGCATTAAAAGCATTCATCGATAAAGTAAGCGGATTAGAAGCTGCTAAATATACAGAAGCTACATGGACAGCATTTGAAACAGAATTAAATGGATCTATAGCAGTATATGATGATGAAAATGCAATGCAAGAAGAAGTAAACAATGCATACAGTGAATTAGTAACAGCATTCTTGAATTTAAGATTAATTCCAGATAAGAGCTTATTAGAAGACTTAATCAATCAAGCAAATCGATTAAACAAAGCAAACTATACAAAAGCATCATTTGATGGCTTAACAAAAGCATTAGATGAAGCAAAAGTAGTATTTGAAAATCCAGATGCAACTCAAGAAGAAGTAGATAATGCAAAAGATGTTTTAGCAAAAGCTCTTGCCGGATTACAAGCAAGTACACCATCAAATGTAGATAACACAGTAAGTACACCAGTAAATAATGGTGATACAACTGCAAGTGTAAAAACAGGAGATGAAAGCTTAGCAGGAATGTTTACAACAATAGCATTATTAAGTGTAGCTGGATATGCAGTAATTAGAAAAAAAGGAGATTAATTTTGAAAAGACGTTTATTTTCTTAGGAGATTAAGCGTCTTTTTTAAATTTATAATATTGTCTGAATGTGAAATTTATGATATTATTTTTGCAGAAAATACTAAGTTTAGGGGAAATGAAGTATGGCAAGAGAAGTAACAAGTAGAATGAATCGAATTATTGAATTACTTATTACATCAAAATATCGAAATTTGAAAGAAATTGCCGATGTATTGGGAATAACTCTTCGCCAAATTAGATATGATATCGATCGAATTAACAGTAATTTCGTTAATGATCATATTTTGATGATTGAAACTGATAATAAGGGGCTTATTATTATTAATGACATGGAGAAGTTAAAAAAGTTTCATCTTGCACAGGAAAAAGAGTTTAAATGTTCTAGGGAACAAAGAATAATTTTGTTAACAAATGTGATTGCTTTTGATATTGAAGTTTTAAATTTAAATGAAATCTCAAAAAAAGTTAATGTTACTAGAGTGACGATTAAAAACGATTTAAATGAGGTAAAAAGTATATTGTCTAAATATAATTTAAAGCTAGTTTATATAAATCGTTTTTATTTAATTGGAGATGCTGAGGATATTTTTGAATTTCGTTTAAATGTACTTAGAAGTATAGAATATTCTTTGTATAAAGATCATTTTGAAAAAATAGAAAATTTAATTACAGAATATATTACCAAGGTTTTTCCAAATCGTCGATTGCGTGAGATTATTCCTATTATCACGAATTTTATTAAGGCTAATAATATTTTAATCAAGGATAGTGATTTGTATTGGTTGATTATAAATATATTATTAGTGTTATGGTATATATATATGGAAATTGAGATTCCTAATGATAAACATCGTAATGTGACTGTATTACCATTCGATTATAGTGAATTGTTTAGTGGTTTAGAGGATTTTATTGGAGTGGCCATATCAAATGATAATCGAATAAAAATAATGAAAATTATTTCTAGTGTGAGTAATCAAGATATTTTAGAAATTGATAATTTTAATCGTAAAGTAGTTCAATACATATTTAATTTAATTCAAAGATTCCCAAATAAATATCGTAATGTTTTTATTAGTGATGGGATGTTATTATCAGGCTTGTATGCACATTTAAACTGTTGTTTAAAGAAAATAGATGCACTAGTTGATGTAGATGAAATAAATGTGTATTCAATAGAATTAGATGAATCTTTAAATAAAATTATTGAAACATATTGTAATGAAGAAATTGAGATAATAAATTTATCTAATGATAGAGATAAAGAATTATTGAAATTACATTTTGCATCTAGTTTGTATCGTCATAATTGCAATATGGCAAAGAGAGTAATGTTTATTAGTGGAGCATCTAAATTTGCTAAAAAGCGATTGAAAATGGTTTTAGAATCACTTTTTGAAGTATCTGTTAAAGATGTTATTTCAAAATATGAGATACCATTTTATGAAGATTGGCAAGATATTGATATAATTCTATTTACTGAAAGTATTCCTAAATATTTTAATAAAAATATTCCAATGGCAAGAATTAAACTTATTTTAGACAATAATGATATTAGTATATTGAATAAATTAGAAATTTATCCTAAAGAACGTAGTATAGATTTACATGAATTGTATTTGAAGCTAGATTTCTTAAAGCATGAAGATCAAATAGCAGTTATTGATGTGGTAAGTAAATTTTTAGAAGAACATATGGTTGTTATAAAAAATAAGTTAAAAAGAATGGCAGATTATACAGTTAAAATTGTTAATAATATCAATCTTGATAAAAGTTATATTCAATTGGACGATCGAATAATTGTATTATTTCAAAAAACAGATTTTAATTGTGTAGAAATCATGGTAGATCGTAATGTTGATAGTGGTGTTATTAAGATTATGGCTGATTCACCAGTATCATTACTATTTATATTATTTGATTGTTATAAAAAGTTTAGTGAAGATGGAGTATTTACTTTAAGTGATGACAATATTACAGCGTTAGCAGATAGTTAAGATCATAAATAATTATTTTATTAAAAATATAATGTTACATTTTATAAAAATTAACTAAAAGATATATGTTGTTTTTATAGTAGTAAAAAGTTATCTATATATAGAGGCAATCTAAAATAACCTGGGGTTCTGGGGTTTTAGATACTAAATCATAACGGGGAAAAGTTGTTCCCCGTTTTTTTGTATCTTTCTATGAGAAAATGTACTTTTATTTGATATCTGTATTTTTGATTGGATACATGTGATATGTGGCATCATCATTGAGGCAGTACATGACCCTGTTTTTAAATCTATGCCAGTTAAGATATCCATTTGAACTATGTTTGAGTAATTTTATTGATTTATTTCTATTTTCAATGATTCCATTGGAAATGCGTTTCCCATCTGCTCTTATAAATGAATTGACGATTTCCCGTTTCCATTTAGTAAGTGTATTTGCAAAATCTTTCATTTCTTTAATAGGACTGCTTTTAAATAGGGTAATCAGTTCGTCGATATTTTTTTTGGCACTGTCATAAGAAGAATCCCTGTAAAAAACATCCAGCTGATATTTAAGGTCATAAGCTAAATCTAATTCCCGATCATCCCTGATCATATAGTCAAAAATATCATAGTAGTTGAAATATCCCTGAAGTACTTTATTATATTTCTTTTCTACATTGGGATCGTATATGCACTTGTTGTTATTGGAGAAGAGCATCCAGTGGAATTTTTTCAAAACATAATAATGTCTGGATACTTCTGATAATTCATTTTTTTCAGCTTCGGTAAGGTTTTCTTTTTTGTTAAGGTAATTTTTTCTGGAGTAATAGCGATTCATGGAATTGATTCTTTGATGCTAGAATAAAAACTGTACCAGTTAAATGGAAGAACTAGCTAGTATATGATACAATGTCATAAGCTTAAATCAAAAATAGAAAAGGGGTATATGATGATGACTAAACCAACATTTACAGATGAATTTAAACAGGGAGTTGTTCAATATGTTTTAGAACATCCTGATGAATCTAAAGTAGCTATAGCTAAACAGTTTGGTATTGCTGATAGCACTGTTCATAAATGGCTTAAAGATGCCAGTAGTAATGACGGCGTAATTAATTCAAGAGGAAGCGGTAATTATTCAAGTGACGAAGCTAAAGAAATTGCCAGATTAAAAAAAGAACTGAAAGATACACAGGATGCTTTAGAAGTCCTAAAAAAGGCTATTGGCATACTGGGCAATTAACTAAGCAGGATCTTTATAAAAGGATAAAAGAAAAATCTAAAAAAGATAAACAGACTTCAGTTACCGGTATGCTAAAAAAATTACAACTGAGTAAATCAGGATATTATGAATATTTGAAAAGAAAACCATGTAAACAAAAAATCAGAAAAGCTAGAATCACAGAAAGAATCAAGAAAATCTATAAGGATTCAAAAGAAATATATGGAGCTCCTAAAATAACTGAAATACTAAAAAAAGAGGGAAAAAATAAGTGAAAAATATGTAGGAAACATAATGAGGGAAAACAATATTAAAGCTCATTATATCAAACCATATACAATAACAACAAAAGACTGTGATTTTTCAAATAAACTAAAAAATATTCTAAACCGAGATTTTAATCCAAAAGCACCAAATCAGGCATGGTGTACTGATATAACATATATCTGGACAGCAGATGAAGGATTTGTATATTTAACCAGTATAATGGATCTCTATTCAAGAAAAATAATAGCATGGACATTAAGCAAAACATTAGAAGTAGATGAAGTATTAAAATGTCTGGAAACAGCTAAAAAAAGAAGAAAAAGCGCAAAACCAATAGTAATCCATGCAGATCGCGGAGTGCACTATACATCGAAGAAATACAAAAGATTAACTAAGCAGATGAAAAGAAGCTATTCACAAAAAGGAACACCGTGGGATAATGCGTGTATAGAATCATATCATGCATTGATAAAAAGGGAATGGCTGAACAGATTTAAGATTATAAATTATAATCATGCATATAAGCTGGTATTTGAATACATAGAAGGATTTTATAATACAATAAGAGTACATTCACATTGTGATTATAAATCACCTAATGAATATGAGCATGATTATTTAATTAGTATCAATTAATTAAATTTCTTACATTTATGTGGTCCGAAATCTTGACATAGTACCACTGTTTTTATAATTTTATATGTTGCTTCAGCAACTGCATTATCATACGGACATCCTTTAGCACTTAATGACCTGTTTATATTAAATGCCTTTAATGCATTTTCAATATCTTCATTTTTGAATTCATTTCCTCGATCACTGTGAAACAAATCTACTTTTCGTAAATCATATTTTATTGAATAGAGTGCTTTTTCTACTAACTTGGCATTTTTATTCTTACTGGCTGCATATCCTACAATCTCTCTGTTATATAGATCTAACATAAGACATATATAATTCCATTTTCCATCCACATTAACATACGTCAGATCACTAACTACTACCTTCATTCTCTCTTTTTGATTAAAATTACGATTGAGTCTATTTTCTATATTATCATTATTACATGCTGCGTGATGTACTTTATACTGTTTAACTGTATAGCTTGATACTAAGCCATTTTCCTGCATAATACGTCTAATTCTTCTTTTACTGACAATATGGCCCAGTTTAGCCAATTCTATTTTAATCTTTCTTGAACCATAGTTGTTTCGACTGTTTTTAAATATTTCTTTTACTAAAGCAGTCAGATAATGATCATTGGATTTTTTCTTATTTAATTTATTATTACGATTATAATATAATGATGATCTAGGTATATCTAGTAATTTACACATTGCGCTGACCGGATATTTATCTGCATTGGAAATGATAACATTTATTTTCGTCCCATGATCAGCGCTGCTTGCTTTAAAATATCATTTTCCATCTTCAGTCGCTGATTTTCCTTGCGGAGTCTGATTAGTTCTTTTTCTTCATCACTGCGGTTGTCCTCGACATGGAACGAACCAGTATTATTGTACTTTTTGATCCATGAAGATAAAGCAGATGGAGTCAGTTCATATTCACGAACCAGCTCAGCTCTTGGTTTTCCGCTGTTGTATAATTCGACCATTTTCTGTTTAAATTCATCACTGTAAGTTCTTCTTTCTCTTGCCATTTCAGATTACCTCATTTCTTGATTTTCTATTGTAACAGTTCTCTTAAAAACTGTCCAATTTAGTGTAACCTATCCAATCAAAATTTAAAGAATTAACGGAATCGTTATATGACTTGGATATTAAAGCTTCTAATTTATTCAGGTCAGGAAGAATAGTATTGATTTTTTTATTAAAATGGGTTATTATCATATTGTTCTTATGGAAAGGATGTATACAGACTGTGGTAGGAAAGTATGCATCCTTTTTTCTTTCTCAAAATTTCAGATAAACTGATAAAATAATTTTATCAAAAACCCCGTGAATATGGAAAGAATATAAATAATTATAATAAAAGAGCACCCCTATATATTTGAGTGCTCATTAAAACCCCGTAAAAGATTAGATAGTCTATATAGATAACTTTGTTTTTTATCTAGATATTTCATATCAAATAAAAAGGAAGTAACGTCTAAAGATTAAAAACTTTATTTATTACATTCCCTGAAATTAAAATATTGGTATTAATTTGAATTATTTTTATTAAAGAATTTATTGGCTAATATAGAAATTGAAAGTATCTTTAGTTTATTTAAATTTTTAATTGTAAAATAAATCTGTAGATAAAAGTATATAAATTAACTTATATTTTATTATTTATCATCATTTTTACTAGCAATATAATTTACATAATCATTTATTGAGTTATATTTAGCTTTAGATTCTTGAATTGTTTTGGGTAGAAGAATATATGATTTTTCTTCTTTACAAATAGCATCTAGCCTTAATGGTTTATTTGTATAACCAAGAATATAATCAGAAGAAACATTAAAATATTCTACTAAAGCACGTAATGTTTTAACACTAGGATCTCTTGTTCCTTGCTCGTATGCAACAATTGTTCTTTTACTAACGCCGATTATTTTACATAACTCTTCTCTAGTTAAATTACACTCACATCTTAAATATGAGATTCTTTCACCTGTTATATTAGACACTATATCACCCCTTTTTATGTATTATAGGATAATATTTATTTAAAATTAGAATTATACACAAAATAGAGATTAAAATATTTTAATTGACACAATAAGTGTTATCCCAGGATATTTCATAAAAGAAGTTAATTTAACTTCTTTTATGAAAGTGAATATTTGTAGGTGTAATATATGTCGATATATTTTAGTATATTTTATTTTTATTAAGATGTGTGTGCATTTTAGAAATTATTTATTACTATAAGCTATTTTATTTATAAAAGAAAGCTTAACGCTTTTTTTAAATTATGCTATACTTTAACGTATAAATTATTAATGATTAAAAGGGGGAAGATAAAATGAGTTGGCAAGATAAATTGCGTAAAGTTGAGCCATATGTAGCTGGGGAGCAACCAAAGATTGTAAATATGATCAAATTAAATACTAATGAAAATCCATATGGTCCAAGTAATAAAATTATGGATGTGATTAGAGAAATTGATATTAATAAATTAAGACTGTATCCAAATAGTGATGCAACAGATTTAAGAGCAGCATTAGCTAAATATTATGATTTAGATGAAAATCAGGTGTTTATAGGTAATGGTTCTGATGAAGTATTAGCTTTGACTTTTTTAACTTTTTTTAATGGTAATGAACCAGTATTGTTTCCAGATATTACATATTCTTTTTATCCTGTGTATTGTGATTTATATCAAATGAATTATCAATTAGTAAAGTTAGATGATGATTTTAAAATAAACGTTAATGATTTTATGCAGCCAAATAGTGGGATTATTTTTCCTAATCCTAATGCTCCAACTGGTGTATTGGTTGATTTAGAGTTTATCGAAACAGTATTAAAAAATAATCCTAATAGTATTGTAGTTGTTGATGAAGCATATATTGATTTTGGGGGAACTAGTTGTGTACCTTTGATTGATAAATATGATAATTTAATAGTAGTTCAAACATTCTCTAAATCTCGATCATTAGCGGGAATTCGTTTAGGGTTAGCTTTAGGAAGTAAAGAGGCAATTAGTCATTTATATGACGTTAAAAATTCATTTAACTCATATCCAATTGATTATATAACTCAGCAGATTGCTTTAGCTAGTATTTTAGATGATCAAGATACTAAAAATAAATGTTCTAAAATTATTGAAACAAGAGAATTTACAAAAACTAAATTAAAGGAATTAGGATTTAAAGTTACTGATAGTTATGCAAATTTTGTTTTTACAAGACATCCTGAAATTGATGGTAAAGAATTGTTTTTAGCACTTAGAAAAAAAGGAATTATTGTACGCCATTGGGATAAAGAAAGAATAGGTCAATATTTACGTATTTCAATTGGAACAATGGAACAAATGAAAATTATGTTGGAATTTTTAAGTGAATATATTGAAAAGAGGTCATAAATGACCTCTAAATTTTTTTATATGTTAATTTTATGTTTCTAATAAATACATAATTATTTGAAGTAGATAATTCTTCATTATAACAATAATCATCAAATACGATATTTTTTAAATCATCTAATGAAGTAATTTTATGCTTAACCATCGTTTCTAACATCTTACCTCTTGCTTGTTTTACATACATTGCATTTCTTGTAAGTTTACCGGCTTTATCTTGAACAAAATCAATATTAATTAAATTAGGGTGATTAATCATCTTAGAAAATTCTTTAGATGCAAGAGAGATAATATAGTCTTCATCTTTAAAATATTCATTAATTTCTAATTGCCAATATTTATATAAATCAATATCAAATTTCATAGTCATATCTAAACGATAGGGAATAATGTTAGTATTATATTTCAATACACCATAATATGCAGACATAATATTTAAATATTTATTTAAATATTCAAAATCTTCTTGACTGTATGTATTTAAACTTAATTGTTTAAATACGGTACCTTGATAACAAAAAATAGCTGGTGTATATGGATGATCATTATGATAATAATCATATACAGTATTTGCCATTTTAAATGATATTTTCATATAATCATGTAATTGTTCAACAGAAAATTGTTTTAAATATTCTAATAATTCACTTGTTTTTTTAGGAAAAATAATTTTTGATTTATCTATATTGGATTGTTTGTACTTCATTACTTTTGCAGGTGAAATAATTATTTTCATATTCTTTGAATCCTTTCTATTTATTCATTAATGTTATTATATCTTAAATTCATAAAATATGATATACTTGTGTGGGTGATGAAAAATGAGTAATACAATTTTAATTGATAAAATATTAATTCATATGTTAGATCTAGAACATGGAAAAACAATTTATTCAGATACATTCATAAACTTAGTTGAAGGGACAACTGAGTATTATGATAAAAAAATAGAGAAGTGTTTGGAAAATTCTAATATAAAACAACTAATAGTAGGTAGTGAACATCATTTATTACAGTCAGCAAGAAAAATGCTTGAAAGTGATGAGAGTTTTAAAGAAGAATCTATTTTAATTACACAGGATTTATTTAGTTTATGTAGTAAAATTGAAGAAATGCCTAATGCAAATTTAATGTTTGTGGAATGTAAAGTAGATGGTAAAAAGTTTATTTTAATTATTAAATTAAATTATAAAAATATGCCAATGAGCTTAATTGAAGAAAATGATGGTGTTCGTAGTATTAAGTTTGTTAACAGACAAATTTTACCAAATAAAACAACAGCAGTTGAAGAGGCAATAATTATTGATATTGAGAATAATAGTTTATCAATTATCGAAAAAAGATTTATGATAGATGGAAAACCAGGTTATTATTTAAATGATCAATATATTAAAGGTGAGCCTAAGTTATCTGATAAACAAAAAATGAGTATCGTAAATAAAGTAGTAAAAAAAGTAGATAGTGAATATGCGGTTTTTGAGGGAGATCCTTTACCAGTTGTAAAAAAAGAATTAGCTCAATTAGTAATGGAACATCGACCAATTAAACCGATGGAGTTAGCAAAGAAAGTTGTAGAGAGTGATTATAATGCTACTCAAGAAGTAGAAACAATTATGCGTGATTTAGGAATTGAAGAAGATGATGAAATTGTAAATGTTCCAGTTTCAATAGATCGGATGTCTCGTTGTAAATTAGTGTTGGATGATGATCGAGTAATTGAATTAAGTGTTGATGATTATTTAGAAGGTGTCGATATTTCCCGGGAAATGGATGAAAGAGGACTTACTCGTATTATTTTGAAAAATATAAAAGATGTTGTAGTAAAATAAAAAGGACAATTTGTCCTTTTTATTTTATTATAATATATTTATCAATATTTAAATAATAAACGATTGCTTGAATATTTGCTTGTGGGAAAACGCGAGCTAGAATTTTTTTATAATAATCCATTTGAGCTTTATGTAAATTAATTAATGTTTCGTTTGAAGTTGATTTTTTGAGTGTATCTGTTTTGTAATCAATGATTGTAACATTATTGTCATTTATACAAATTGCATCAAAGATACCATGGATAATTTGTCCTTCATCCATCATTGAAAAACTTTTTTCTTTATATAATTGTTTAGCACTATTCATTAGTTTGCAGACATCACTTTCAAAGAAAGCTTTGAAGTGTGAATAATATTTATTAATGATATTCCATTCATCTTGATTATACAATTCAATATCTTTTAATATTTTTAAATTATCATCTAAATCTAGATTAAAATCCATATGCTCTAATACACTGTGAATAATATTTCCACGTGTTGTTGCTTCAAAACCAAAATCACTAGTATTATCATGATTTAAGTCATTGAAATTAGGATAAATGTTTTGAATTTTTTTGGTAACTGCAATAGCTTTGTTTTCAATAAGTGGGTATTGATATACATATTCATTATTTCTTTGATAATTTGCTAGATCTAGTGTAGTTTCTATTTGATTGTTGATTAGAATTTGTTGTTCAATATCTTCATGTGAAAATAATTTAATTGAAAATTTACTGTGTTTAGTATTTTCCTTAATTAGATTTTTACTTTTATGAATCATAATTGTTTGGAAATTATGCTTGATTTCATTAATTAATTCATCAGAATTATTTTTATCTAGTAAATTTTTATTTATTCCTTGATTGATAATATCATCATGGCGCATTAAAGAAATACCTAACCAGTCTAAATATGAGTTTTGTTTTCTAGCATTTAGATAAAGAATTACTTTATCATTACAGCGAGGATTGATAATTGAATCTTCGTTGTTATTGATAATGTATTTTTGCCATTTAATAATATCTTGAGGTTCTTTGATTAAACCGGTTAAAATGAGCTTTTGTGATGCTCTAGTTAAAGCAACATAAAATATTCTCATTTCTTCATCAATTGATTCATTTGTTTGACATTTGGCTATAACTTTACGATATTTGTTTTCATATTCAATGAAAACATTTTGATAATTACCTAGTTGTTTTGATAAACGCGGTTTAATTGCAATTCCTAATTGTTTATCACTAATTATTCGTTCTCGAGCATCTTGTTGATTAAATTTATTTTGAAGGTTTGATACAAATACAATTGGAAATTCTAATCCTTTTGATTTATGAATTGTCATGAAAGAGACAACATTATCATCATTACTTGAAACCATAGCTGGCGACATATTAACACCATTTTTCATCATTTCATCAAATTTACAAACAATGCTATGTAATGATTCATTTTTCATTTCATCCATTTTTTGTAATAATAATTCCATATTTGCAACTCTTTGAGCACCATTTACTAATGAAGCTAAAAAACTCAAATATTCACTATCTTGATAAAATTTATTTAAACCCTCTTTAACACTGTGATAATTAAAATACTGACGCATTTCATGATAGTAATCAATAAATGTACTAAGTTCTTGATAATATTTTTGTTTAGATTCGATATAATTCAAAACATTATCATACATTGAAATACTATCATCACATCTAATTTTTAAAAGAAGATCTTCGCTAAAATTACTAATTACATAATTACCTTTTAGTAAACTAGTAAAGGCAATATCATTTAAATGATTATCAAAAGCACTAAGTACATTAAAGATACTAATTATTTCATTTGATTGTAAAAATCCTTGAGATAAAACAATGTGACTTGGAATGTTGTATTTAGAAAAAATTTTTTTAAAAGCAATAAAATTACGAGTATTTCTCATTAATACTACAATATCTTTATATTCAGTTAATCTTTTTGTTTTATTAAAATTATCTAATTCAAGCTTACCAACCATATCTTGGATCTTTTTTGCAACTATTTTTGCTTCTAATTCAGCATCTTTTGAACTTATATTAGTTTGATATGATAATAATACCTCAGTTGTAAAACGATTTTCTTGATCAAGACGTTTTGAGGCATTAAGTGTAACTGAATCTAAATCTTCTAGTTCTTTTGCACCTTCTTTTCTTAAATAATCGTAATTTAATTTAGCACTTTCATCTAAGTAATAATCAAGACCACCAATATCGTTGTCCATAATTTGATTAAATATATAATTAACACTATCTAGAACTATTTTATTTGAACGATAATTAAATTTTAAATCAATTCTTTTTGTGTTTGGTAGACGATTAAATGTATTGTATTTATCACTAAATATTTTTGGATCTGCTTCTCTAAAACGGTAAATTGACTGTTTCATATCACCAACCATAAAACGATTGATTACAGGCTTTTTTAAGTCAGCTATTTTATTGATCAAAGTTTCTTGAATTTGGTTTGTATCTTGATATTCATCAATCATGATTTCTTTTAATTGGTTATACAAAAGATTAGCAATTTTGTATTTTGGTTCAAGAAGTTCAAGGGCATTTGCTTCAAGATCATTAAAATCTAATAAATTATTTTGGGTTTTGTATTCTTGATAAGCAATTTTAAATTTTTTTAAATAATTGATTAGTGTTTTTAATGGGATTTTTGATGTTGATAGAGTCAATTTAAATTCATCTAAATTATCATATACTAAATCATTGAAAGTATCTTTGTAGAATTTTACTATTCCATTTTTTAAACGATTATATTCAGCTTTAGCATTTTCATTGTCTTCATTAAAAAGTCCTCGAGCATCATATGATTTAATTAATGAAGCATTACTAGCAGTTATTATTTTATTAATATCTTTACTATCAATTGCTTTAATAACATCGTTATAGTATTTTAAATGACAATCAAATGGACTAGGAAGGTCAGCTTTCTTTGGATTATCACTACCAAAAGGATTTTGATAATAAAATGATAAATTGTTATTTTTAGCAAAGCTTGCTAGTTCATATACTTTATTTAATCCCATTTTTGCTTGTTTAGTTAATAATTCAAAAATTTTTTCATTAATTGGCCAACTATTATAATCATCTTCATTACCATTAATAATATGATCATAAATATTTTTTTCTATTTCATTAATATAGTCATAAAAGTTATAGATTGTGTTACTTAGATTTTCAAATTTCAAAATAGCATTTTTAAAACTTTTAAAATAATATTCAGGAAAATACAAATTAATAAATTCCATAAATTCATCATCATTGATCCATTTTTCAATACACTGATCAAGAATCTGATGTTTTATTGTAGTTGGATCAGTACAAATATCAAATTTACTATTTATCCCAATTAAATACCCATATTGTTTTAATAAAGTACTACAAAAGCCATGGAAGTTTGTGATATAGGCTTTAGGAAGTAATTGTTTTTGTTTCAATAGGTGATTAGATAATTCATTAGTTATATCATCTTGAAGACGTTGATCTAATGCTACTTGAAGTCTTTGCTTCATTTCTAAGGCAGCAGCATTAGTGAATGTTAAAACTAATAATTCATCAACGTTATAATTTTCTTCTTCGATTAGGGCAAGAATGCGATTTACTAATATTTTTGTTTTACCAGAACCAGCTGGAGCTGAAACTAAAATTGAACAATTACGGGTAATAACGGCTTCATATTGACCATCATTTAAAGGACTAATCGGCATTTTCATTTTCCTCCTTAATCAAATATTCAAGATTATTTGTATCTACTAAAGTATATTCATTATAAAAGATATCAAAGTTACATAAAGATTTATAATTACAATAGTTACATGGATTTACCTTAGTATGAATTGTAGTTTCATCACTTCCTTTTGGGCTAATGCTTATATTACCAGAAATTAGTTCTTGATATAAATCTTGGATATGTTTATTAACATATGCTAATAAACGCTCAAATGAAAAACTACTTAAAATATTACCTTTATAACTATCATATTTTTTTACAAATTTTGCTTTGATAATATTTGATTCTTTATCAATATTATTATCAATTTCTTCAATAATTTCTTCATTTACATAACCATTCATTTTATAAAGTTTAAAGAAGTTTTCGTCACTTTCTTCTTCTATTATTGATTTACTACTACTAAGAATTCGTTTTTTAGTATTGAAATAAAGTAAAGCTCCTTTTTCAAGCTTTTTTTGTTTAGTTAAGCTATCTAAATATAATAACATTTGAATATTAAAACCTTGGATTGCAAGTGAGATATCCAAGTTTTTATCACTTGATTTATAATCAATGATTTTTAAGTATTTATCATATTGATCAATTCGATCAATAATTCCATCTAATTTAAAATTAGGATATTGTTGACAGATTTTAACTTCACTGCCAACGATTTTAAAATCACTTACTTTCATTTGATTTATTAAAACAATAATAGTATTAACTAAATCCAATTTAATCATTTTAATAATAAATTTATTAGCATTATGCTTTAGTTTGTCTAATAAATCATTATCATCGATATACTCATCAACATATTTATCAATAAGATTTTGTAATTGATTGTAATCAATATCATTTGAAGATTGGTTATTTTGAAAAAGAATTTTTGTTTTTTCTAAAACATAATGGACGATACTTCCGATTTCATTAGTTTGTAAAGTTGGTTGTTTAAACGGATATAGTTTTAAATCATATTGAGCGAAGTATTTATATGGACAACTATTGTATGTTTCTATTTTACTGGATGACAAATGTGATATATTAATATGATTAGTGATAGATGTTGGTTGGTTATTTGAGTGTTTATAATAATCAATCATATTATTTAAATGTTTTGATGTATCGTCTCTACCAAGCTGTAAATATAGTTTGTTTTTTAGACTATGATGTAGGTAGTCTTTACTGATATCTATTTTAGTAAAGTTGAACATTTGTTTTAATTGTTCATATAGTGATGATTTTAATAATGGTTGACCATCAATTGTGGCATTACTAAAGCAAATAGCAAGAAAGTTAGTGTTACTATTTAGAATTTTTATAATATTGTTTTGTTCTAATCCTATTTGATGATTTAAATCAGGTAAATTTAAAGTTTGATAGTCATTATCTAATAATATCCCAGTATCTCTTATTTGACTTGGAACAATTGTTTCATTTACACCAACAAGATATACATATGAACAATCTAATATACCACTATAACACTGATTATAATTTAATAGATATACATGATCATTATAGATTTGTTTATCTTCGATTAAAGTAGGTTTTAAATTGTTTACTAAGTTATAAAATTCATTTAAAGTAAATGATTGTTCATTTAAAAGATTTGTAAAGAAATTAATTAAAGTTGTCTGATTTTCACTAAATGATATTTCGTTTTTTATAAATGAAATCATTAGATTACAGTAATCTGATAATGTATGACAATCTAAAAAATTATATTTTGATTCAAAGGGATCTTCGAGATGATTAGTTTCTAAATAACTTTTTTTAATTAAATCTATATAATTGTAATCAGTATAACCACTGATTATTTTAGTATCGAGTAAATTTAATAAATCATCTTTGTTATGAGTTAGATAGTATTTAAGTAACAAAATACAAGCATCTAATTCTTTAAATATCAATGTTTTTTTTATGTTATGAGGAATATTGAAATTGTTTAATGTGTCTGTTAAAAGATCAAGATATTCTTGATTTGGATAATATATTGCAAAATCACGATAATGCATATTTTTTTCAATAATATTTTGATAGATGTTTAATACTACACTTTCGATTTGAGCTTTTGGTGTTGTTTGAATTAATGAATGTAATGGTGTGGGTTGTGAATATTTTGGTGATTTTAATGAAAATAGATATGTATTTAAATGATTTAAATATGGAGAATCGTTTTTAATATAGTAATCATTATTGTGATATTGTTTAAATGGAATATTAAAGTTTCTATCTTCATCATTACAATTCATTAAAATCATGACATCGCTATGTTTAGAAATTTGTTTGATTAAATCGTAAGGGCGTTTGTGAAATATTTTTTCTGTTATAAATATATAGTGATTGTTTTGTAAAGATGAATCAATTTTATCTAATAGAAGTTCTTCATATTGATAACATTTGTTTTGTGGGATATTTTTTATTAATGTATTATATAATGTAAGAATTGTAGCTAATTTTTGTTTAGATAATGAAGATAAGTTATCAAGAGAAGAGGTAGTAATATCCTCAAGATAAAATAGATCAAAAATGTTTATTAGTTCGTAAATTAAATCCATTTTATTGCTATTATTGAAGATATTATCAGATGATTCGATTAATTTTTTAGTAATTAAAATTTTATCAAGCTTTGTTAGTTTTTCATATTTATGTAGCTGATAATTATTAATTAATTGTTTTATTAAATCTTGGTAATTAATAATTTGAATGTTAAACAATGTATCAGTGTATTTAAAAAAAGCTTCTTCAAAAAAAAGAGGATCATCAACAATAAAAAGATAATTAGAGAAAATATTTTCTTTTGCCTCATTGATTGTATTGATAATTGTTGTTTTAATTTTTGAACTATATTCTAAACCACAGTATGTTTTCATTATATACCTCCAGTTATTATTTAAAATATACATTAAAAAAGGGGGAGAAATATTCACCCCTTTAATTTTATTATCATTGAATGATAATTTAATGAATTTGAAACTATTTAACAGTAACGTTTTGAGCTTGTGGTCCACGATCAGTTTCATTGATTTCAAATTCAACGATTTGACCTTCTTCTAATGTTTTAAACCCCTCAGCGTTAATTGCTGAAAAATGAACAAAGATATCTTTTCCATCTTCATCATTAGTAATAAATCCAAAACCTTTTTCTTGATTAAACCATTTTACTTTACCTGTACTCATTATCTGGTACCTCCTTGAAATATGTGCAAAAAGGAAATACTCTATGTAACTCTAAATCACAAATATAGGATTGCGGCGATACATAAAGGAATACAATCTTCTAATACTTGTGATACTTTGAAAATTATATTGCTACTTTTGCATATTTATAATAACATATTTTTGGCGATAAATCAAATTTTTTTATGTAAACGCTTTTATAATTTTGAATAAAGAAATTTATATTTTTATTAACAAGAACAAAAAAACATGATAAAATTTTATAAAAGAGAAAGGAGAATGAAAAATGCCATTTATTTCATTTACAACTAATCAAAAATTTTCACTTAGACAAGAAAATGAAATTGTAAAAAGAACAGGAGCATTAATAACTATTTTACCTGGTAAAAAAGAAGAAAACTTAATGCTTCATATTGAAGATAATCAAATTTTATACTTCAGAGGTACAGATGTACCTTGTATGATGATTGAAGTTAAGTTATATAAAAATATAGAATTTGAAGCTAAAAAGAAATTTACTGAAGAATTAGTAACTATGATTAATAATATAACTGCTATTGAAGCAAAAGATATTTACGTTTCCTTTGATGAATATCCTAATTGGGGAAAACAGGGAACACTTGTGTAGTGAAGTTTATAACCTTAAGTCATAATGATTTGAGGTTTTTTTATTGTTTTATAGTAGGTAAAAATATTTTTTAAATTTTTTTAATTTTTCTCTTTACATTTGGTAGAATATTGGATATAATCATTCTTGCGTTGAGGCAAGTAGGCTTAAATAAGATATGGCGGACGTGGTGAAGTGGTTAACACACCAGATTGTGGCTCTGGCATGCGTGGGTTCGATTCCCATCGTCCGCCCCAATTTATTTTAATCGAAAAATTCATAGCATACAGCTCACATAAGTTATTGGTTAGATCCAATACAAATAAATAAAAATCCAACTCATCAGTTTGATGCGCTGGATATAATTTATCTGTTGATTTACCAATACTTATAAGTTATACTATTAATATAGTTACTTTAGTAACGATTGATATTACAATTGAGTGTTGGTATGTTATTACTGAACAGTTATATCTAGTACATTTAACTGATTCCTAGAAATTTTCATATTGTCAGTATGAAATTTCTTATTAAATGAATTTTTATATACTATTATAGCACAGGCGACACTGTATGGCTACATAAATTTTAAAAATTGTAATATTTTCGTCCAGCATTTATTGCTGGGCGTTTTTATTTTATATAAATATGAGGAATTTATTCCTCTTTATCAGTAGAAAATTATTTTTTCTATTCTTTTTGATTGTGGATCAACAACTATTTCTTTGAAGTTTTTTGCAGAAATTTCTTTTTATCATCTAATGTAATCATATCGACGTATTTTTCATTAATATTTTTTCTTTTGATAAGGATATTAATGTATTTATACTTTTTATTTTTTCTTCTAGGACGACAGCACATCTGCAGAATTCATTGGTTGTAATTTTTTCATTTATGTAATCGTTTTTTAATTCAGTAATTTTGTTTTTTATTCTATAGTATTCGCTTTTTATTTTACTTTCTTCATTTTTACTGGTACTGACTGTTTCAAGATACATTACACTATTTTCCAGTTTTGTTTGTGATATTGTTTGGTTGCAGTTTGAACATTTATAGTAGTAGTATTTTTTACTTTTTCCATGAGAGTGAGTACAGCTCATTTTTTTACTGCATTTACAGAAGACAATACCGTCAAACAGATATCTTTTATTATCTTTTAATTTTTTTTGGTAATAAGTTTAGATGCTTCTTTTAAATCTTCGAGTTTTACAATAGGTGGAACTATATCGTAATGTACCATATCTTTGTAAATAAAAATGCCTGCGTATTTTTCATCGCGTAGCATTTCTTTTACTGTTTCAACTGTAAATATACGTTCATTTTGATGAGTATTTAAGTAATCTCTTATTTTATCAATTCTGTAACGTTTTTTTGCCATTTCAACAGCTTTTATGAACAGTTTGGAATGTTCTTCATGTATATAAATTTGTTTGTCTATTCCTCTATAATAGCCAAATCTAGCCTTGCCACCACAAGGATATCGTTTTTGATCAAAACATATATGTCGAAGACCATCATTAGTTCTTTCTACAATTCTTTCGCGTTCGTACATATTATATGAAGCTTTGATATTAGTACCCATTCGATCACCCGCGGTATTATATCTAAGTTCATCATAAACAGATAGAGCTGTTACATTATATTTTTTTGCTAAAGCCAGCATCCAGTTAGTATCTGAAACATCTCTACTTAATCTGGACAGATCATATAAACAAAATAAAACTATATTTCTTTTTTTATGTCATTGATTATTTCTTTTACACGTGGTCTGTCTAAAGATTTCCCAGAATAACCGTCATCTACATAAAAAAATATATCGCTCATATCTGATATAATTTCTATTGATTTCAATTTATTAAATATATGTTATTTTTGGGTGTCGATACTTACACCTTTTTTTGTCTGTTTTTCAGTTGATACCCTTACATATCCGGCTATTTTATATGCATTTTTAATGAAGATATTTATACCCTGTTGTTTTAGTTGGTTTACAATCATTAGTGCATAGATCTGATCGCTATCGATTACTTTTAAATCCAGTATATACAGTTCTTTTATTTCTTCATTACTGAAAAAATTAAGCATATCGTTTACTTTTTTTCTGCGTGTAAACTGTTCTGAATTATTTTCTTCAGCAAACTCGGTAATGTTATCATAGCTAATTTTGTTTTTTAATAAAAATTTTTCCATTTCTTTTTTTTGCTCATCTAGATCACGTAAAAATGGATTAATGTTATTAATATTAGTATTGATATAAACTGCTTTCATTTTATCTACCTCTTTCTATATATTATTGCTGTTTTAGCAACAGGAGCTATTTTAGTATATAGAATTTAGTTGATTCAATATTTGCTTCTTAAAATATAATCATATTTTTATTGATAATAGTCATTTTTTAGCTGGATTGAAAGGTTATGGTTTTTATTGTAAAATTACTGTATGTATTTATACAGTTATTATATTTTATTTAATGATGAATTAATGATATATCTATATGTAATAATGAATAAGAATAGGAGAGGGAAGCATGTCTAAATATTATTTTGAAAAATTAACCCCAATAAATGATGCTGATATAGAAGTATATGAAAAAGCAATAGATTTTGTAATGAGCGATACAGATATAAAAAATATTGCTATTTCAGGGGCGTATGGTTCAGGAAAAAGTAGTCTTTTGGAGTCATATAAAATTAAGCATGAAGAATTAAAGTTTTTATTTATTTCTTTATCACATTTTGAAACATTAAATAGCGATAATGCCGATAGGGAAAGCAAAATTAAAGAATCTATTTTAGAAGGGAAAATATTAAATCAATTAATACATCAAATATCACCTGATAAGATTAAACAAACAAATTTTCGTGTAAAGAAAGAAATCGATAAGAAAAAAAACAGAATAGAAGTGGCAATGATTACTATTTTTATTATAATTTTATTTTATATTGTTTTTTTTAAATATTGGGAGAATTTAATAATTAGTATGAATGCAGGTTTAATAAAAAAGTTTTTATCGCTTACATTAAACTCATATTTTAAATTATTCATTGGAATATTATTGATCATACTGCTGGTTTATTTTGTGAATTTTTTATTAAAGTTACAAAAAAATAGAAATTTAATACGGAAACTTAGTTTTCAAGGAAATGAGATAGAAATTTTAGAAGAAAATGAAGATTCATATTTCGATAAATATCTTAACGAAGTTTTGTATTTATTTGAAAATGCAGATACAGACATTATTGTATTCGAAGATATGGATAGATTTGATGCCGATAGAATTTTTGAACGATTAAGAGAAGTTAATACACTAGTAAATAAATCATTTGTAAAAGAAAATAAAGAAAAAGTACTAAGATTTTTTTATTTACTAAGGGATGATATTTTTATTTCAAAAGATAGGACAAAATTTTTTGATTTCATCATACCTGTAATACCGGTAATTGATAGCTCAAATTCATATAATATTTTTATATCTCAATTAAAGAAAAATGATTTATTTGATAAATTTGATGAGCATTTTTTACAAAATTTGTCACTATATGTTGATGATATGAGATTGTTAAAAAATATATGTAATGAATTTTTAATCTATTATTACAGATTAAATACAACAGACATTAAATATAATAAAATGATGGCAATGATTACGTATAAAAATTTATTTCCAAAAGATTTTAGTGAATTACAGTTAAATCAAGGATTTGTATATTCGTTATTTGCTCATAAGAATGATTTTATTAATGAACAAAAAGAAAATATTAAGTCGCAAATAATTGAGAAAAATAAAAAAATTGAATACATAAAAAAAGAAAACTTAGAATCTGTTGAAGAATTGAAAATTATATTAGACAGTAAGAGAAGTAAGCTTAGTAGAATGTATTATCCTGAAAGACAAAAGGCAGAAAATGAACTAACTGAATGGGAAAAAACAGAATATATTAATAGAAAAGAAGCAATTGAAAATAGATCCCAAAATAAGATTAAGGATATTGAATTGGAAATAAATTCATTAGAAAAAGAAATTTCTAAGATAAATGAATATACATTACAAGAAATAATTACAAGGGATAATATTGATGAGATTTTTAGCATTACTGATATAAATGAAATTGGTGAAGTTCAAAATTTTAATGAGGTAAAGGCTAATACATATTTTAACTTATTAAAATATGTAATTAGAGAAGGATATATTGATGAAACGTATCCGGATTATATGACATATTTTTATGAAGAAGGGTTGAGTAGAACAGATAAATTATTTTTACAAAGTGTAACTGATAAAATTGCAAAAGATCCTGCTTATAAATTGTGTGCACCTCAAAAAGTATTTGCGCGTTTACGTATTCGAGATTTTGAGGAGAAAGAAATTTTGAATTTTTCATTAATTGATTATGTATTAAATAATCAAATTGATTCGAATCAATTATCTCATTTTATATCATATATACAA
Source organism: Thomasclavelia spiroformis DSM 1552 (assembly GCF_025149465.1). NCBI lineage: Bacteria > Bacillati > Bacillota > Erysipelotrichia > Erysipelotrichales > Coprobacillaceae > Thomasclavelia > Thomasclavelia spiroformis. The sequence continues at coordinate 519,338 of NZ_CP102275.1, forward strand.
AACACAAAAAAATTTGATTTTGTTTTTAAATATATTGATGTAACATCTAATTTACCATTATTAATTGAGACATTGAATAGAATGTGGCCAAGTTTTTTTAAAGAAATTTCAATAAATGAAAACTACATCAGTAGTGATAAATTAAAAAAATATTCACTTCTTTCATTATATTATTCTGAAGACCAGGATATTAAAAATATGAACATAGATAACTGCTTATGTAATTATATTTCTAATAATAGATATTATTTAAATATTGATAACCCAGATAATACCAAATTAATTTTAAAATTCAAATTATTAGGGGTAAGTTTTACTACAATTGATTTTGAAACTGCTAATAATGATTTATTTAATGAAGTATATTCTAATTCTCTTTATACCTTAAATTTTGAAAATATAGAATTAATGTTGAAAAAAATTTATGGAGTTTCATCTGAAGAAAATATTATTCATAAAAATTTTTCTTTAATTAGGCAATATTTGAATTCACCTTTATATTGCATGATCAGAAAGAATATAAATGAATATACGAAAATTATTTTAGAATATTGTAATGGAGAACTTACTGATGATGAAAATTCTGCTATTGAAATATTGAATACTGAGGATATTGATATAGATAGTAAAAAAGATTATATTAGCCAGTATAAAAATATTATTTCCAAAATTAAAAAAATTGAAGAAAAAGAGATATGGGATGATTTGTTAAAAAATAGGGTAATCGATTATTCTGAATATAATTTAATGGATTATTTTCTAGAAAAAGGTTTAAATTCATCTCTTATAAATTATATTAATTCTAATGATAAAAATATAGATTTTAGTAGCATCAGCAAGGAATACGAAAATGAAAATTTTGAGAAATTTTTTGAAAATATTATTATTGCTAATGAACTTAACGATTCAAAGTATGAACAAATCATTAAATCGTTGAATTTTTATTATGAAAAATTTAACATATTAGAAATAGAGCGTAATAAAATTTTAATTCTTATAAATGAAAAAATAATTAGAATGAATCCTGAAACATTAATATTTCTAAGAAATAATTATCCAGACACGGTATTATATTTTATTAGGAAGAATATTGATATTTATGAAGAAATCATGAATGATGATTTATTTTTATATGACGAGCTTATTGAAATTTTAACATGGGATATTGACGATAGTATAAAATTATTTTTACTAAAATTTTCTAATGAATCTATTTCAATTTTAAAAAAGAATTATTCAACTGATATAAAACAATATATACTAAAGAATAATCTTGATGATCAGGATATGTATACTTTGTTTGAAGAGTATGATAATTTAGAATCTAGTATTAAATCATTTGTTTTAAAATATGCATTATATCAAACTGATACTATTATAGAAAACTTCCAAAATGTTTCTTATCAGTTAAAAATTGAATTACTTAAATCTTCGGCATTAGGTTATGAAGAAAAGTTTAATATATTGAAAACTATGTTATTAACATCAGATAAGGAAAATGCAATAAAACTTCTTTGTATTCTTGATTTAAAAGATTATATAAAAATTTTAAATACTAACGAAAGGCCTAGATTTAAAATTGATTTGCAAAATCAAGAATTGTTAGATTTGTTTGTATCAAAGGGGTGGTTATATGATTATCAAGAGGATTTACAGAAAGAGGGATATTACAAAATACGCAGACATGCTCCAAAGAAAAAAAATTAATAATTATAGCGCAAGTAAAATACAAAATAGAGTTTCGTAAAGATGTTAAGATAATCGACATTGTGTACATATTTAAAAATACCGAGGCGATTATCACCCCGGTATAATTGGTAATCAAAATCATGGAGACCCCACATTATTTTAGATTGCCTTTATATTTAACTTTATATATCAATAAATTTGTAGCAATATATATGATGTTACGAATATCACATTAATCTATGTAAATATTTTATGTCGTAAAAATGTTTTCCTAAATAAATTTATAACTGTATCGTTTACTTTGTTTTATTTATCATTTATTTTTTCTTGTAACTTATGTATGAAACTGAGTATAATTAGTTGAAAAGCCCTATTTTAAACCATGTAAAACTATTTTGACAAGGGGAAAAGGGTAATGTCAAAGGCTTTTGACAGACAAACTAGTTATATTCAGATACAATAAGGGGGAAGATTAAAGATGGATATTGGATCACAAATCAAGAAATTTAGGGAACAACAAAATATTTCTCAAGAAGAGCTGGCTCTTAAAATATTTGTTTCAAGACAAACAATTTCTAACTGGGAAACAAATAAAAGTTGTCCAGATGTTAAAAGTTTAATTACTTTATCTAATATCTTCAATGTGTCTTTAGATGATTTTATAAGAGGAGATATAAAGGAGATGAGGGAGATTATAGAAAAATCAACAATTAAAAAGTTTAATGTGATAAGTGTAGTTTTCTTAATTGAATTGATAGTTATAGCCGTGAGTGCCTATCCTTTATTTAGTATTAAGGGAAATATAGGAATTGTTATCTGGTTATGCTTGTTTGCAATAACGCTATATACGGCAAGTAAGATTGAAAAATTCAAAAAGAGCTATGACATTCAAACTTATAAAGAAATTCTGGCATTTATTGACGGAAAACAATTAACACATGATGAAACACAACAAGAAATAGGAAAAAGAAATTATCAAAAAATCATATTTGCATTCATTGCAGGTGTAGCACTTATTATATGTTTTGTTGTAATTTTTATTTGTCAGCATTTAATAAATTAAATGGGAGGAAAAATCGTGGAATTTTGGCTTATTATGATTGCCTTTATAGTTATGGGAGGAAGTTGTTCATTAGCAGGTACTTGGTGGGATAGAAAGAATAAAAAAGAAGAAAAGAGACAATAGTAAATTCTATTTGCTCTAAAATCAAATAAGGTGGTGGATAAAATGTTCAATTTAGTTTATAAATCAATTGTTGTAGAATGTTCTACTGGTGTAGAAGATTTAGCAAAAGTTATTGAGAAAAAATCAGAGGAAATGCTGAAAAAGGATATAAATTAGTAACTATGTCTATGATCGGAGCAGATAAAGCTATATTAGTATTTAAAATTTAGGGCGCTGATAGATTCTAACAAAATTTAATATCTATATACATAAAGCAGTTAGTCCTAGGATTGACTGTTTTTTAGTGTTGTTTTATTATCATATCAAGGCCTGTTCAATCGTGGTAAATTCGTGGTAAAATGAGTGTTTAGATGTACTTCAAAATGCTTGAAAGTATAGTATTTATGCGAATAATTGAAAATTAGATATAAAATTTTTATTAAATTATTAGAAAAAATAAAAAATCGAGCAATTTTTCCCTTTCCAATAGATGTATCTACACTTTCTAATTCAATATTAAAACAAACTGTAGTTCAACTAAATCAGAATTTTTCAAATAGTTTAACTAATGCTTGGATTCCAGAGGACATAGAGGAGTGTTCAGGCGATCAAGATTTTCAATGTTATCCAGACCTTGAAGATTCTTATTATGAATTGCTGAGCATAATGATATCATCATGTTATAAATGTGGATTAAAAGATGCGACTAAAGTATTAGTAGGTGATGTAAATAAAACTCAAAAGTGTGGTTTTAAATTGGAATTAAGCTGTTCATGTAGTTTAACAGAATTTCATAAAGAATATTTTTAGGTATCTCCCAGTGATTTGTTATCAATAAAGGATAAGCAATTGGTTGAATTGAAAAAAATAGAATTTGAAAAGTGTGATAATCCAAAGCTAAATAGAGGTGATCATCATGCATCGTTCATGCCTAGAAATGTTCAATTAAAAAAATATAGCGATATACCATATAGTTGTAAAAGCGTATTAAATATATTACAATATTTTGGACTTAACTGTATTACATTCAAAGAATTTTATAAAAATTCTAGTGAAGTTCAAGGTACAGTAGTTATTTCTACATATAGACAAAATGAAACTAATGATATTATTTATGGAAATTTATATTTAAAAAAAGGATTTTACAGTAAAGTTGAATTGGTGTTTCCTCCGGGAGTGGGAAAATGTATTGCATGTTATTGCGACAAAAAAATAGATTACAAAACAATTCATGAATTGGCAACATCCTTAGCTATAATATAAAAATAAATGAAATGATGATTTTATAACTTTTCATGAAAGGTATAATAGTGTATGATGTGGTTAAATTTAAAAAGCTTAAGGTTATAATTTTATATAAATTTATTTTGTGTAGTAGATAAAAAAGGCATGAATTCTATTAAATAGAATTCATATTCTGTACTTTTTAGGCACCTTTAATTTAAAGGTGTCCTTATGGTTTTATTTTTACAATATACTCACTGATGAATTCAGTCTTTTATTATATTATGGAAATATTTCCATAATATTTTACTTTCTATAAATTAAATAAAAAACCTAGAATCCTAGGTTTAAATTTAAAAATATAAAATTATTTCTTTTTTATTTATTTAATTTTATATGGCGTTCAATTTTTCTAACCATGTTTGTATTTCCATTTCACAATTTTCCCAGTCTGCAATAATTAGTTCATCAACTACTTTACCATTCTCTACATAATATATTGAAGGAGCATATTCTAATTTTGGAAAGAGTTTTTTTAGTTCAGAAAATTCTTCTAATCCTCCTTTATCTGTTAGTGTATATTTATAAAATGAAATTTTTCCAGTAAATTTTAATTTTTCTTCCACTTTCTCCAGTTTTTCACAAAATAGAAATTTTTTTTTGAAAACTGTATTATATATTTTTTATTAGTATTAAAAATTTGCTTTACCGTCTTTATGTTATCAATATTAATTATTTCTGTTTGATCTGCTTTATTTATTTTAGTATAGTGTATTCCAAATAAAAAGAATATAATCGCTATACTTATGGATATAAGTATTATCTTTTTTTTCTTCATATTAACTCAATCTTCCTTTCCTTTTGCAATTCTAAGGTACAAATAATCATTAAAAACGATTATTCCTGCAGGCATTTTATTTTATCCTTTAACTGAAGATAATTACACATCACAAGATTTGGAGATATAAGATGAATTACAAGTTTCTTCAGATTAAAATAGTTTAAAGAATTTAAATGTTAAAAAATTATATTGGCACAATCGAAATTGCTATGTATTCTATTTAAAAAATTATTTAACAAAACTAATTAAATATTATTAATAGCCAGTAAAATATATAATTATAAAAACACTCTTAACCATATAATACATATTTAAAACAAATGAAACATTTTACTCTACTGACTTAGTTTTCTTCAATTATTTTCGTTATTTAAATTTGTAAAGTCGAAGAAATATTATTTATCTTCGACTTTCTTATTGCATTTTTCTATAATTAATGATTATTAGATAAAACCATGATAATTATATATAATGCTAATTTTTATAATAATAATTGTGATAGACCATTAGTAAGCATATATTAATTATGCAAATACTTGATAATTCAATTTTAGATATTTGTTATTTTTTATTCATAAATATTTAATCTTCATCTAAACTGTCCATATTTTCTGTTAATTTAGTTAATTTAATTGTAGAGGAAATAGAATGAATTATTTTAATTAAATCTACTATTATAAAAACAATAAAAAATATATCCATCTCATTGTCTATATAAAAGATTAATAACAAAAATACAATATCTATTATCAATTCAATAATAATTTTTTTGTTTATAAAATTTTTTTTCACTAAATACTCCACCTTTTAAATATAGTCTAAATATTAGTGTGCATTATAATTTAAACCCTAGTTGTTACTGTTTTCCAATATACATTAGGATATGTGTTACATTGTTGTGAATGTGCAGGAAGACAATTAGGATTTTTATGTAAAAACGACTCTGCTTTATACTTTATATTTGGTTGAAGAGAATTTAATATTTCTTTTGATCGCGTAGAACAAACATCCTCACCACTACCATATTCCACCATTTTACATACCATTTTAGTAGTTTCAACTACCGTTTTTACCACTTTTATTATTCCCCAAATCGCTTTTATCACAGGCCAAATACTATTTTGTGATTCAAGACTTAATTCATTTAATTCTGTCATACCTGCAGGTAAAGATTTTAATTCCTCATATATTACATTTTCATTATTTATTGGTGTTTGATATACTATTACTCCATCATTTCCATTTGATATTATTATCGTTGCTATATCATCTTCTATAAAATAACTTTCCACTGTATCAAGGGTGATTTCTTTATTTTCAACCTCATTTATTGTTTGAATAAATATATTGAATAATAATTCATCATCACTAGCAGCAAGTACTACTTGTGGATAAAAAGAAATTAAAGTTAATGCAAATACAACTAATGTAGTTAAAAATTTTTTCATAAATATTGTCCTCTCTTTATTTGTTTATTTACAATTTATCAAGGACAGTGTATGAAATAGGAATATGTCTATCTCAATTGTATTATCATATATTATTTCCTTACCTTTCTTAATTATATTATACTATTAAGTATAAAGTTATAAAACTTTTTTTATAAACAAGTTATCCTTGAAAATAAGTAAATTATCCCATATCAATGAATAATATTTTATACAGTAAATTAATATGCTATAATATAATGAGATGCTTTTTTATTGTTATTATTGATAATTGTTAAAATAATAAAAATTGCATCAAATGACTAAAAGCAAGTTACATATATACAAATTAATGAATATAATTGTGATCAAATATATATAAAAACAAGGAGAAAGTATTGAAAAGTAAATAATTTTTAATGGTTGTAGAATTACTGAATGTAATTATGAAATAACTAATAAGGAAAAAATAAAATTAATGATAGTGAAATGTCTATGGGTGTTAAAATAGAGTCGTTATTCGAAATAAAGTTTTATGGAGTTCCTTCTAGAAGATGTGTGTGTAGGATAAACATTAAAAGATCATAATCGTGATCCATCATAAATGTAAAAATTAACTACTCATTAAAGTTGTTAATAAAAAAATTAATATTAATAAAAAAAACATGAATTCTAATTTTAGTAATAGAATTCATGCCTTGATTTTTATTCACTGTATAGTACGTTCTTTCTTTTTATGTGTCTTTTCAACATCTAATTTTCTTTTATTGTCTTTAACTGCTTTTGGAAATTTTGTTTTTTGGCCATTCTTTTTATGAGTACCGTCATATATTGAAAAAAGAGTGTATTTCATTTTTTTTTACATGATCAATTCGTTTATCCATGTCTTTTATATTAATTTTAGCAATTGCAAAAAATCTAGGACGATCTTTTGTTTTCATAAGTTCTTTAATGCTCATTTCATATACCTCTTGGTACACAGATAGTTGGCAGATTTCATCTGCTTCAGAATATTATTGTTAGAATAAAAGATATTTTTAAAGAAGAACTTCCTGAAACAGTTTTCATAAAAGATGGAAAAATTTTAGATGAAGTTCCTCAAAAAGTAAAAACATTAAAAATAGATCCTGGTTCCAAAGAACTTGATAAATACAATTATGACAGCTTCTACAAATTAAAAACCAGAAGATTATATCTGCTTTATATAACTTCTGGTTAAAATACCATTCTTTTAACTTAATGACATTGAGCTAAGCTTCTTTTTTAAATTTCCATTTCATCAATATCTGTATTTATTTCTACAAATTCACTAGACTTATGTAAGTTTCTTTTCTTGATTATGTTATCAATCATTATACTCATTTGTTCTATTCTTTTTTCAAATTCAATTGACAATTTATCTATTCGTTCGGAATTCATATCTGTATACATTTGATATTTTTTTAATTTTTCTTTGAACTCAATAACAATACCATCTAGTTTATTTAAATTAAATCTAGAAGGATCTTGTATATAATTGAGATAATCATTAAAGCTTTTATTTACATTTGAAAAAAATTTACCATAGTCATTAGTAAAGTCAATTTCATATGTTAATTTTTCGCATTGCATCGATTGTCCATTATCAAAAATCGGTACTACTTTAGACCATTCTAACGTCTTTACGTTTCTGATTATTCCATAATTTTTCATATGTCTATCTTTATTTAAAATTAAGCTATCAAGAAAAAACATATTTTCAATTTCTTGCCTTGCATTAGGAACATTATGTTCTTCTAATATTTGAATGTAATGCTCAAAGTCACTAATATGGTTTTCTTTCTTTTTTGACTTGTAAACATCAATGGCAGTTATTATCTCTTCATCATCTTTTATAAAGTTAATGCACTTGGACACTATTTTATTATCGATAATATCGATATCGTAATGACAATGTTCAAATCCTAATCTTTCACATATGGCAGATGCAAGCCATTCATTAATTGGCTCTTGTCTACTTGCAGTGTAAGTACTTTTAACTAGTATTCTATTTTTACCTTCTATTACCCATGCCTTTTGGAGCATACCATCTGTTGTATTATTTGGAGAATATATCTCTGGTTTAATATTTTGAGATGAACTTAAAGATACCATTAAATATCCTTTGTATTTAAAATCATTATTGAAGAAGTTTATATCTTCCCAATTAATATTTTCATTTTCAGGTTTTATCCAGTATTGGTCGCTTAATGATAGAGCATAAGCTTTATTTAATATTTCATTAGTTGAAGAAATATTTAGACGTTCCAATAGTCTTTCTATATCTTTTCTCCAAGAAGGAATGCCCCTTCCCCTAAACCAATTGTTTAGTTCTTTTTTCAAATTTTTAGATTTATCTTTATAAGCGTTATATAAAGATAAAGGGGAATAATCAATATTAATAATTTCATAGATATGGGAGATAGTATTACTGTCTTCATCATATTCCATGTAAGTTATTTTTTTATTTTGATTCATTAAATAACATTTCATCGATATAAACACCTTTCTTGATTTTTTCTTATTATATCATGATATGAGTTGTTAGGTAATTTATTTTCTGCATTATTTTGTCAGCAGTTATTAACCATAACAATCTTTTTACTTTTAATGCTTCAGCGAAGCTGAATAAGGCGCCTACTTGGCAAAATTGTTAAATAGGGCTATAAATAGATATATTGGTTTTTCACTTGGCAATTTTGCTAAGTATTGCATTTAATTTGTTATCAAAATGCTCATATAATGAATTTTGTGCCTCAGCGTGTTTTGTTAAATAAAGTTATATAATATTTATTTGTTTTCTTAAAATTTATTGAAATAATATATGTTAGTTTAATTTGATTTTCACTGGAATATATTTTTGGTGATTTTTTTGTATTTTAATTGCAATTTTAAAATAATTACGATATTTCTAAAAGTAGAAGTTTTTAATGTGATAATAGTGTAGCCATAGATAACCTTTATCAAAATTTAAAAATTTCTTAGTTGAAATAAATAATTATGAAAGGAATATGAAAAGTATAATGAAAGAAATTTATGAAACGCCAAAAATTGAAGTAATTACATTTAATACGGAAGATCTTCTATTAATGAGTGGATTAGACAATGATGGTGATGTTGGAGATTGGGGAGACCAGGAAATATAGTAAAAATGAAAAAGAAATATAAATTATTTATTTTAGTTTTATTATTAGTAGTGATTTTAATAGCTGGGATAGTATGGTTTTATAAAGGAAAAAATGATTCGAGTACAAAAATAAACCATAGTGAAGCTATCCCTGCTAGTCAAGAGACTGATTTTAATCAGTCAACGAATCAGGGAAATACGTCAAAAGAAGTAAATGAGGAAGATAACAGTGAAAAAGATAATGAAGCTGATATCCCTTGGGATTTTGTAGAATAGAGGAAAGAAGATGAATTGGAAAATTAAAAAAATTTATATAAGTATTTTAATTATAGCAGGGCTTATTTTAAGTAATTTTAGTATTTTAATGGCGCAAGATGAAAGTGCTGTGTTGCGTCCGGAGATTTATACTGAATCGATGGAAATTAGAACAGATGGGAAGCTTGGTTTACGTATAATTGCTTCAATTAATGAAAAGTATATTGAACAATTAGACAATCAAAATAAAGATTATGAGTATGGAATTATTGCAGTTCCGGCTACTGTATATGAGGCGAATCAATTAAATAATGATTTAGAATTTGGAAAAACATTTAAATATAGTGGTAAAAATTATAATGTTCTTGCGATTCCGGCTTTACGTGATTGGAGTATCGAAAGTAATCGAATTACTTTTACAGGTGTATTGACAGGAATTTCAGGAGCCGGTTTTAATACTAGATATGCGGTAAGAGCGTATTTAAAAGTTGACGGCCATTATATTTATGGAGATATTTTATCACAATCTGGTTATCAGGTAGCTAAAGATATGGCTTCTTCACTTGATATAGCACCAGCGCAACGTCAATTTGTTAAAACTAACGTTATGGATGCTTGTGATAAAGCTAGAGGTTCTTATAATGCGGCTGATTATTCAATAACTGATACTAATTCAACAATTACAAATGGATCAAATGGAAAGATACGTAATTATAAAAAAGTAATTATTGGTAGTAGTGTTAGTCAAGATGTTAATTTACGAGATATAAAAATTGATGAATTGGTAATAGATAGTAATGGTTCTTATACAATTAATGTTGATGCGACGCTTTTAGGTAAAATTAATATTATCAATAATAAAATGCGTACAGACAATAATATTACTTTAAATTTAGTTAATAAAACTGGAGTAGAAATTATAAATGCATTAGATAATATAAACATTATCGGTGATAGTAAGATTGGTGAATTAAATATTAATAACGATGTACGTGTTACTTTAGCATCACCGGTAAATAAAGTAATTGTTAATGGAATGAATGCTCAAATTAAGGTTGATAGCGTAATTGATAATTTAGTTTTTGCAAATACTGCAACTAATAATGTAATTACAGGTGAGGGTTCGTTTGTAAAAGTAGAAAATGGTGATAAAAATCAAGTTAATATTGATGAATATGTTGCAAATAGTATTAAGAGTGTAAATGTTCGAGGAATGTATAAGATGGAGGTTGTTTTAGAAAAGCCTACAGCTAAAGCTTTGACTAAAGAAGATATGTCAATTTTATGTCGTGGTGGAAAAGACATGACAATTTTAGCAGTAAAAACAATGGACAATCAAATATACGAGTTATCTACATCGGTTTTTGCTAAAGATGATTACTATACTTTTTCGATTGAATTAGACGATGGAAAGATTATTAGTAAGTTATTTTCATATCGTGTAAATTGTCCAACTGTTACAAATGCAGTTGTAACTCGTACTGAAGAAAATCGTGCAGAATTAGATTTATATGATGTTGATGAGACAGGAAAGATTTATATTTATATTCCAGGGGTTACGCAAATTATAACTCGTAGTGATGAAGTTACTCCGGATATTGTAAAAAAAGGAATGTCACAACAATTAAAAACAGGTTTTAATAAAGTGATGTTAAAAGGTTTAGAAAGTCAAATTACTTATGACTTATATTATGTTTTAGAAGCTACTGATGGCAGAACATCAGATGTTCATAAATTAAGAATAAATGGAACTATTCAAGAAGAAATCAATCTATCAAAGAAATATAAGATTGAAGCAGTTAGTGAGATGCCAAAAAATACAATCACAATTACTTTAAATCAGGCTCCAACTGAAAAATTAACACTAGAAAATTTTTCATTTATTTGTCCTTCAGATTCTGAATTAACTTTAACAGGAGCAGAGTTAAAAGTAAGTGAAGATGGAAAAGTATATAAAATTATTATCCCAGAAAATTACGGACATAAGGATAACCAATATATTGCTAAAATTACTTTTAGTGATGGTACAATTGCTAAAAAATCATTTCAGGTAGAGTTTAATCCACCTAAAATTACAAATTTTAAGGTTATTCGAAATGGAGAAAAAACATTTACATTAACTTTTAATTCTGATAAAGCAGGGGTAATATATTATAATACGTACAATTGGAATGGTGAATACAATAATGAAAGTAACACACCTAAGGTTTCAGATATTATCAGTGGTAAAGTTCCTACGATAAAAAAATCAATGTATGCTGGAAATAATGAAATTGAAATTAGTTTTAATGGTAGCGATAAAAGTGTATTTGTATTGTTTATGGATAATTTAGGTAATTATGCAGATTATTTAGAATATACTAATTTACCAAAATATGAGCCACAAAAACCTAGTGGGCCAATTGAAATTGAGTCTGTAAAGGCTACTTTGACTGGTGATTCAATGTATCCAACTAATATCAAAATTAAATTTTCAGAAAATGTTGATATCTTAGATTATCGTCCTTCAACAGGAGATGGTGATGCTAAATTTACTATGATTAAAAATGGTGGAAACTTACCTTCAAGGTTGTTTATTTCAAGTTATTTTTTAGCGGATAATATGACTTGGGATCTTGATATCGGGACAGCCTTTACTAAAGGGGGAACTTATAAAGTAAGTGTTACTGTACGTAAAGATAATAAATATTATGTTATTGAAAAAGAATTTGTAGTTGAGTAATTTTTTAGAGCTAGTAACTTTGTTACCGGCTCTTGTTTATATCAAGGAGAAAATAATGGGATATATTAATGAACAATATTATATTTTATCTTTAGCTAAGGCAATTGTTCTTCAAGATGAAATTCCTATTGATAAGTCGGTTAATTGGAAAGTAATTTATAATTTATGTAAATATCATAAAATTGATAATTTAATTGCTTATGGTATTGATTATTTAAAACAAGAAATAGACATACCAAAACAAATTATTGAAGCTTTTGATTGTGCTAGAAAACAGGGAATAATGAGACAAACAATTCAGGATCATGAATTAAAGGAAATTGAAGAGAAATTTGAGCAATTAAAAGTTAGTAATGTTGCTTTAAAAGGAAGTTTTTTAAAACAATATTATCCATCCAAAGATATGCGGTTATTAACTGATTTGGATATATTGTTCAAAAGCGAAGAAAAAGAAAAAATGCATCAAGGGTTAAAAGAATTAGGATATTATTTAAAATATCCAGGATCTCATCATGATGTTTATGTAAAGCAACCACTAACTGTTGTTGAAATGCATTACAGTTGTTATAGTAATAGTTATTTAAATCAACATTTTAATAATTTATTTTCACGGGTAGTAAATAAATCTAACAAGAAATATTGTTTTGAAATGTCTTTGGAAGATTATTATTTGTTTATGATTGGGCACATGGCTAAACATTTTGTTTATGGAGGTATTGGTATAAGAAGTATAATTGATTTAATTGTTTTTAATGCAAATTTTAAAGACGAGTGTGATTGGAAATTTGTAGATGAACAATTGAATCATGCGGGTTTATTGTGTTTTAGAAATTTGTTGCAAAAATTAATTGATGGGTATCGTGATGATGAATTGTTGAATTGTATTTTTAAAAGTGGTGCCTTTGGTACTAGTATTAATAGTTTAAATTTGGCTATTGTTAAAGATGGTGAAAGTGAAATTAAAATTTTAAAAAATAGATTATATTTAATGTTATCGATGAGTTATCATTTGGCATTTCCAAAAATTGATTTTATGAAAGAGAAATATCCTTATTTAAGAAAATATTCATTTTTGTTACCATTTGCTTATTTTCAAAGAGGATTTAGTAAATTTTTAAATAATCGACAAGAATTTTTAAATATTATAAAAAAACCTTTTACGCCTAAAAAGAAAGGGATTAAAGAAACAGCTAAAATATATAAAAGAGCTGGATTAAAAAGGGAGAATTTTCATGGCTAAATATAAAATTGCAAATTGTATCGTTGAGTATTCTCCATTTTATGACCTGTTGAAAAAACAGTTAGAACCATATAAATATATAGGTGAAGAAAAATATGATTTTTGTTTAGAACTTAACGAAACATTTTATCAAACAAAATTATTAGAAAATCCTCATTTGACATTAGCTCAGTGTGAGTATATTTTTGCAGGTAGTTATTTTTATCGATATTTATTAAAATATCACGGTTTTATGCTTCATGCCTCAGCGGTTGAAGTAGATGGAAAAGCATATTTATTTTCTGCTTCAAGCGGTACAGGAAAATCAACTCATACGAAGTTATGGCAAGAATATTTTGGGTATGATAAAGCATTAATTATCAATGATGATAAACCTGCTTTAAAATTTGAAGCGGGGAAATGGTACGTTTATGGAACTCCATTTAGTGGGAAAAGTGATAAAAATTTGAATCGAAAAGTATTGCTTAAAGGTATATGTATGATAGAAAGAGGTTTGGAAAATAAAATATGGTCAATAAGTGGTAAAGAGGCAATAGCATTGATAATTCAGCAGACTATTTTGCCACGTAATAATTTGTTGGTAAATAATTTATTAGATTTAATTAGTGATTTATTAGATAGGATACCGATATATCGCATGCAATGTAATATTTCTTTAGATGCAGTAGAGCTAGCGTATAAAAAAATGAATGAGGAGATAGAAGATGAAGATTAAAGAGGGTTTCTTAGTAAGAAAAGTAGCTGAAGATTTTGTGGCAGTTCCGGTCAATAGTATAGAAAATAATTTTTATGGAATGGTTCAATTGAATAAAACCGGAGCATTTATTTTTGAAATGCTACAAGTTGAACATACAAAAGAAGAAGTAATAGCAGCAATGCAAGATAAGTATGATTTATCAGCTGAACAAGCTAATTTATATTTTGATGATTTTATTGAAATCCTAAAAGATAATGATTTGTTAATTTAAGATGGAAGAAATATTATTAGAAAAAAATAAGTTGATTAATGCGCCAGTTGGAGTAAGTATGCTACCATTATTACGCCCCAATCGAGATGTTGTTATATTAGAAAATAACTTGAAGCCTGAAATATATGATGTAGTATTATATAAAAGGGATAATGGTAAGTATATTTTGCATAGAATCATAGACGTTGATAGCAATGGTTATGTGATGTGTGGTGATAATCAATTTATAAAAGAACTTGGAATAAAAAAAGAACAAATTTTAGCTGTGATGACAGGGTTTTATAGGGATAAAAAATATTATGAGAGCTCAAATAGATATTATCAATGGTATGTTAAAGTATGGTGTTATTCATTGAAACTTAGAAGGGTATTTATAGTTATATTGAAAATTTATAGAAAGATTAGGCAATTTATTTATGTTTCGAGAAAGTGATTTTAGCGTATTAAAGTGGATAACTGGTAATAGTGGTAAATATTTGTGATGGGTAATTTTACTTTCTTTTAATAGTATGCTTATTTCGCTTTGTTTTATTTTAATTGCCTTATTGTCTAAACAAATATTAGATTTGGCTACTGGCGATAGAAGTGGTTCGATTGTTTTAATGAGTTTATATTTGATAATGGTAATATTGTTTCAAGCATTATGTAATATTGTTTCGAGTAATTGTAGGATTTGTGCTCAAGTGAAAATTGAAAATAGATTAAAAGAGAATATGCTATTAAAATTATTATCTAAGCAGTATGAAGAGATTTTGGAATTTCATACAGGAGAATTAATGAATCGTTTTACTAGTGATATTGAGTTTGTTGTAGCAGGCTTAATATCATTTATTCCACAAGTTATTTCTTTATTTACTAAAATTATTGCAGGTTTAGGCGTACTATTTTATATGGATAAAAATTTAACTTTAGGAATTTTATTAGCGGGTCTATTAGTAATTGTTTTAGGAAGAATTTATAGTCTTAAATTTAGATATTTACACAAACAGATTCAACATACAGGAGGAATTGTCCGTTCTTTTATGCAGGAATGTTTAGATAATGTTATTGTTGTAAAATCATATAATAATGAAGATTTGATAAAAGAGCAGTTGGTATTAAAACAGGAACAATATTTTCGTGCAAAAGTTAAACAAAATACAATCAGTAACTTAGCTTCAACGGGTATTTATATTATAATGTCAACTGGTTATTATGTGACATTAAGTTATGGAGCATTACAAATCTCTAAGGGGGTATTAACATTTGGGACGTTGATGGCATTTCTTCAAATTTTGAACCAAATAAAAGGTCCGTTTCGAAATGTTTCAGGTTTATTACCCCAATATGAAAGTATGATTGCATCAGCACAAAGATTGAGAGAAATTGAAAATCTTAAAAATGAAGATAGACAGCATTCAAATGTTATAATTGATGAGTTTTATGAAAAATTTGAAAGTATTGATTTTATTAATTGTTCATTTGCTTATAAAGATAAAGTTGTTTTTGAAAAAATAAATATAAGAATTAAACAAGGAGCAGTGATGGCAATCGTAGGTGAATCTGGACAAGGAAAAACTACATTGTTTCATTTGTTATTGGGTTTATATCAAGTTAATAGTGGGGATATTTATTGGCGATTAAAAGATAAAAAAATTAAATTAGATGCTAGTACGCGTTCTCTTTTTGCATATGTACCCCAAGGAAATTTAATTTTATCAGGAACTATTAAAGATAATATTATGTTTGGAAATCCAAGAGCTACTGAAGCTCAGTTAAAAGAAGTTATTAGAATTAGCTGTTTAGATAGTGTTTTAGAGAAATTAAAATGTGGCATTGAAACTGAATTAAAGGAACATGGTAGTGGATTATCCCAAGGACAAAATCAACGAATAGCAATCGCTAGAGCCTTATTAAGTGAAGCACCAATTTTATTGTTAGATGAGTGTACATCATCCTTAGATGCTGAAACAGAATATCGTTTATTAAAAAATTTAAGAGAATATCATAAAAAAACGGTACTTTGCATTTCACACCGTCAAGCAGCTATAATGGCGTGTGATGGGGTGCTTAAAATTGAACCAAGAAAGATAACTTTGGACTATAATGAATAAAGTGTGAAAAATTCAATAATATGCATATTTTCTGCTCTTTTTTATGTAGATAAATTAAAAATTATCTTGTGTATTATGTTTAAATAAGTGATGGTAAAGCATATAATTGTCCATCAACATTTTTATATTTGAAATACAATATTTTACGTTAATTGTATTTTTCATTTCTTTAAATAAATTTTCAATATCTTAATATTACAATTATTATATGAGTTTGATTTTTTCGTATTAATTATACATTATTTAATTGTTCAAATTGTTATGATATTATTATTAAATTTGATGAATTTATCAAATTCAATATTTTTAAAGTACTGTGTTTTAGAAACATTAAAATTTTTTAAAATATCAGTTCCTGGAATTTATGTCTGATTTGTTATATTCTTTGTTTTTGAAATGGTTACAATTCATATATAGAATCTCTTTTTAAGTTAAATTTGTTTTCAAATTTATTTATTACTTAATTTAGAGATTTTTTAATATCAAAAAATAAAACTTTACTATATTATCTTTTTGTTTGATTTTTGCATTAGAAAGGATTTTTATTAAATAATAATTTATCTAATCTATTTCAAAAAATAGATATTGATGTAAAATTAGTTGCAATAGATAATTAATCTGAGAAATTTATCGGAAATATTTCGATACTAAAAGAATATAAATTAAAAAGAAGTTCCAATACATACATTAAAAGAAGTAAGAATTATGATGATTATGTATATCAAAACAACAATTACAAGATTTAAAAATAGCCTTTTTGATGTAGCTTAATGCTAAGAAAGTTATTTACAAAAATTGGTAAAAATAAATAATTTTAAATTAATGATTTGTATGGATACTCAAAGTTATATGGTTGGTAACTTTTAAGTATCAAAATATTTATTTTGATATTGATACATTTGGAATCATAGAAAATGAATTATTAGTTTTATTACGATCAATAACTTTATAATAATTAGGGTTTATTAGTAATTTTATATTTGCTTTTATTTTTTGATGTGATATAGGATATATTATTTATGGATAAGGAGTACAAAATGAAACCTAATAATAAAATTTTTGATTATATTTTAATAACATTAGCTATATCTTCAATAAGCTATTTTATCTTACTAATATTAAACTCACGATTTATCACTAGTTATATTTTATATTTAATATTTGCATGTATTTGTATTTTATATAGTTACTATGAATTAAAAAACAAAACAAGTATCTTATCAAAGTTACCTAAAATAATAAATTATATAATTAAAGGTATAATATGTATATCTATAATATTATTCATCATAATTGAAAGACTAATTATTAATGAGGCAAATAATTCTTATTGTAAACAAACAGATTTTGTAATTGTTTTAGGAGCAAAATTAAATGGTGCAGTTCCCTCTACATCATTAAAATACCGACTTGATGCAACATTAGAATATTATCAACAATTTCCTGAAACAACAATTATAGTAAGTGGTGGTCAAGGTAATGGCGAAAACATTAGCGAAGCTAAAGCAATGAAACAATATTTAATTGATAAAGGCATAAATAACAACTCAATTATTGAAGAAAATAAAAGTACATATGCAAAAGAAAATATTATTTATAGTAAAAAAATTATGGATTCATTAAAAAAAGAAAAATACACTGTTACCATTATCACAAACAACTTCCATTGTTATCGAAGTAAATTACTAGCAAATAAAAGCAATTTAACTGCTTATACATATAGTGCCAAACAACAAAAAGTATTAATTCCTCATTATTATATAAGAGAATTTTTTGGATGTTTAAAAGATATAATATTCTCGTAAATGCTAAATTTTTAATTATTTTTAAAAATTATGATAAGGATGAATTCAAGTAAGTATGTCACTCAATAATTTTTCATGTCCTATGGCTAATGCTATTAGGACTTTTTATATAGATTGATTAATTAGATAAGTATTTTTTATAATATTTATTTTTTATTGCTTTGCAACTTTTAAATTGATAATTTAAACTTTAGTATCAATTAAGTGATAAGTCTATAATAAATGTGTAAGGGATGATGTAATATGTATCATGCTAGTGAAGATATGTATTAAGTGTTAAATTAATTAAAAATAGTGACAAAAATTACATATAAATATATTTAAAATATTATATTTGTCTTTTTTATTTAAATAATTATAATAATTAGTAATCGTTTAATCTGTTTTTATTATGTTTAAAATAAAAAATGCATTATAAATATGTTATAAACCTAAAAGGGTGTAAATTTACTATGTTAAAAAGAATAAATTTTTAATTAATTAATTAAAATACATTCTCTAAATAATATATTAGAATTTTAATGTATTTTTAATCTGAATAAGTCACCAGTAGTTCACTTAAAAATACAAATATAAATAATACGGGAGGTAAAAAAATGAAAAAAATTTTAAGAAGCTCATTAGTTTTAGCTCTTACATTATCTTGTGTTCCAATGAATACAAATCAATTAGATGCATTGGCTGCTTCTGATATTGAGGTAACTAATTCAAATAACATTGTAACAATTGGAAATGAGTATATTGAAAGAGAATTTTCAACGGTAGATAATAAACTAAAAACTACTAGTATTGAAAATAAACGTGCTAAAACAACATTTGAACCTGCAAGCGGTAGTGAAGAATTTATTATTAAAACAACTAAAGAGCAAAAAGATGCTCCAGTTGTACCGGCACTTAATCGTGATGGTTGGGCAGCGACAGCTGATAGTTTTCATAATGCATCAGGACCAAATGATGGACCAGCACAAAATTTATTAGACGGAGATGTTAATTCAATCTGGCATACTAATTATGGTGGAGGAACTGGTGATCAAGAATATCCTCATAACGTTGTAATTAATTTAAAAGGTGAGACAACATTTCAAGCATTTTCTTATACACCTAGACAACAAGGTGAAGAGACAAATGGTAATATTAAAGGATATGAATTATGGGTTTATAATGGACCGGTTGGTGATGATTTAGCAGTTGATTCATCTGAATGGAAACAAGTTGCTAAAGGAAATTTTGTTTATGAAGGAGTAAATCCAATTTATGTAAATTTAAAGGAAGCTACAACAGCAACACAAATTAAATTTGTTGCAACTTCATCTAATAATGGTCAAAAATTTGCTGGTGGAGCAGAATTTAATTTACATGCAGAAAAAGCACCTGTTGAAGAAGATAATACACGTTCTTTTGAAACAAGTGATTTGACTTTAAAGTCAAATGGGGTAACAGTAGAAGATACAGCTGCTACAATTAATAACACAGAAAAAATTGGTAAAAAAGTAACTTTTTCTTTTGAACCATATAATTTTAAAGGCGTAGATTATACAATTAATGAAGTTGTTGTTATGTATGAAGGAGATCACTTCATGCGTAAATATATGGAAATCAGTGTACCTGATGGACAAGCGGATGAAGCTGAAATCGATTATATTGATTTAGAGTCATTGAATATCAATGAAAGTGATGCTACTTGGACTATTCCAACTGGAAAAGGTGGCGTTGTTGAAATGGATGAATTTAAAGCTAATTTAGGACAACCGATTTATATTCAAGGTATGTTTATGGGATGTGAATTTCCTGTAGCAGATACACAAATCGTTAATAATAATGGTTATATGAGATACTATACAGGTAAAACATTTGATAAATTAGTTGAAGATAAGCAAGCTGTTAGTAAAGATGGCATGACAAATTATATGACATGGCAAACTGTAGCTGGGGCTGCTAGAAGCACTGATAATTCTGTAATCCAAGCAGATTTTTATGATTATATTAAATCTATTGCGACACCTTCTGAATTTAGAATTCAATACAATTCATGGTTTGATAATATGATGCGAATTGATGATGAAAATATTCTTAATTCATTCATTGAAGTTGATCGAGAATTAAGTAATACAGGTGTTAGACCATTAGATTCATATGTTGTAGATGATGGATGGAATAATTATAATGATACACATGTTGTAGATGCAGTTCGTTCTGGAACAACATTAAATCAAACAGGATTCTGGGAATTCAATAGTAAATTTCCTAACGGATTAACACCTTCAAGTGAATTAGTAAATAATTTTGGAAGTAATTTTGGGGTGTGGGTTGGACCACGTGGTGGTTATAATTTCTATAGTTCTTTAGCGGACATTTTGGTTAAAAATGGTACAGGAAGTAAAGCTGGAAATTCGATTGATGTAGCAGATCGTAACTATATTAAAAACTTCCAAGAAATGGCTGTAAATTGGCAAAAAGAATACAAAGTTAACTATTGGAAATGGGATGGATTTGCTGATAGAGCACAATTTAATGCTTTCCCTGCTAAAGATGGTGTACCTGGATATGCAAATAACCACATGACAGGTGGATATAAAAATATGTATCATGTAACTGATATGTGGGAAGCGTGGATTGATTTGTTTGAAGTAGTTCGTCAAAGTGAAATTGATGACAATATCAACGATTTATGGATTTCATTGACTTGTTATGTAAATCCAAGCCCTTGGTATTTACAATGGGCAAACAGTGTATGGATCCAATGTACACATGACCGTGGTGATGCAGGTCCAATTAATAACAAAATGGATACCATGTTAACTTATCGTGAAGCTGTTTATTATGACTTCGTTAAAGAACACGAATTCCAATTCCCGCTTGCGAACCTTTATAACCATGATCCAGTTTATGGAGTTGAAGGTACACAAATTAATATCAATTCAATGACTGATGAACAATTTAAAAATTACTTATATATGATGTCAACTCGTGGGACTAGTTTCTGGGAATTGTATTATTCAGATTCAATCATGACAAAAGGAAAATATGAAGTTAATGCAGAATTCTTATCATGGGCTGAAGAAAATTTCCATATTTTAAAAAATGCTAAGATGTTTGGTGGAAATCCAGCTAATGGTGTTAAGTTAGGTGGAATTGGACAATCAACAGAATTTAATACTTATGGATTCTCTGCTTGGGATGGTGAGGATGGAATTATTTCAATGCGTAATCCTGATAGCAAAGCACAAACGATTACATTTACTTTAGATCGTAATATTGGTCTTGCAGAATCTACTAAAGATAAAACTTTATATAGTACAGGAATTCATAGTTACAATATGCCTGAAGGCGGAAATGATAACTATAAAGAATTTAGATATGGTCAAGAAGTAACTGTTACTTTACAACCAGGTGAAACAAGACTTTGGTCTTTATCAACTACTAAGGATGTAGAAGCTCCTACATATACAACATTATCAACTGATGGAGATAAAACATTAAAAGTTAAATTTGATGAAAAAGTAATTGGAACAGATTTTGATGTTACAGTAAATGGTAAGGCTGTAGAAGTAGCTAATGTTAATAAGAGCATTGATCAAGTGTCTTATGAAATTGAATTAGCTAATAAACCAACTAATAACGCATCAGTTATTGTAACTGCTAAAGATATTACAGATTTAAATGGAAACAAAGTTGCTAAAGCTGATAAATCAGTAGTATACCATAAAAATAATACTGCTTTATCTGTTAAAGCTGATGAATTAGAAGGTTCTAAAACAGTAGGAACTGTAGCAAAATCATTAAGTAATGATAATGGATTTAGTGTAATTGTAGATATTAATACTACAGTAAGTAATAAAAAACTTGCTAGTCAAGGATATATAATAGGAGTTAATGCGGAAGGTAAAGCATATTTTGCACTAGGTGAAGCAACTGCTACATCTAAAGTTGCTGTAAATGATGGTGCAGATCATCAAATCCAAGCTGTTAAAGAAAATAATGGTATCTTGAAATTATATGTTGATGGTACATTACAAAGTTCAGCATATGATAAAGATAATGAAACATTTGTTATCGAAGCAGCCAAAACTACTCTAGGTAGTGATGGATTCGAAGGTAAATTGGGTGTAAAAGTATTAGACAAAGCTTTAGGTTATAATGAATTCACAACAGATACTGATGAAGAAGGATTAATTCCAAGAGAAAATATTACGCCTACAGCTACTACACACGACAGTGGAGAGGGAGCTGTAGCTAATAATGCAAATGACGGTAATACAACTACTTATTGGGCAAGTGCGCAAAGTGCTGACAATAGAACTACAAAACAATATTTAACTTATGAATTATCAAATACTTATACAGTAAACAAAGTACAATATATTCCAAGATATGATGCTACTCAAAAGTTAAATTGTACAGGTAATATTTTACAATATGTTGTAGAAACAAGTATGGATGGTCAAGAATGGAAACAAGTAGCGGCTGGTACTACAGTAAGAGAAGGTAATGGGGTAACTGATATCGTTCTTGAAACGCCAGTAGAAGCTAAATATATTCGTTTAGGAGCAACTGATACATACCATTGGCAACAAGGAAGTAATAATAAAGTTGTTACAGCTGCAGAATTTAAAGCATATGGTAAGATTGAATTAGATACTGCTGCTTTAAGTCAACGTATTGAAGAATTAGAAAAAGTTGATACAACAAATTGTACTGAAGAAAGTATTGAAGAATTTAATGCTTTATTAGATGAAGCTAGAGATGTATTAGAAAATGCAACTGATCAAGAAGAAATAGCTCAAATGATTGAAGCATTAAAGAATGCAGAAAGTATTTTAAAACCTAATGAACCAGTTAAAGAAGCAGATAAAACATTATTAAAGATTGCACTAGATTTAGCAAATGCAATTACTGATGAAGATTTAGCCAATGTCGTACCAGCAGTAGTAGAAGAATTCAAAGCAGCAAGAGATGAAGCTAATGGAATTTATAATGATACTAGTGCAACTCAGGATAAAGTAAATGCTGCATTTGATAGACTTGCAACAGCTATGCATATGTTAGACTTTGTTAAAGGTGACAAAACAGCTTTAAAAACTTTTATCGATAAAGTAAGTGGTCTAGAAGCAAGTAAATACACAGAAGCTACATGGGCACCATTTAATGAGGCTTTAGTAGTAGCGGTAGGTGTATATAACGATGAAAATGCAATGCAAGAAGAAATAACTAAAGTATACAATGAATTAGTAACAGCATTCTTGAACTTAAGATTAATTCCTGATAAAACTTTATTAGAAGATTTAATCAACAAAGCAAATGGATTAAACGTTGCTAATTATACAAAGGCATCATATAAAGTTTTAAGTGATGCATTGAATGAAGCAAAAGTAGTATTTGAAAATCCAAATGCCACTCAAGAAGAAGTAGATAGTGCAAAAGATGTTCTTGCAAAAGCTATTGCTGGATTACAAATTGTAACAGCTGATAATACAGTAAGTACCCCAGTAAATAAAGGTGATACTACAAGTGTAAAAACAGGAGATAATGGTTTAGTTGGAATGTTTACAACAATGACATTATTAAGTGTAGCTGGATATATAGCATTTAGAAGAAAAGAAGATTAATTTTTTGGCAATCTAAAATAACCTGGGGTTCTGGGGTTTTAGATACTAAATCATAACGGGGAAAAGTTGTTCCCCGTTTTTTTGTTTAATAAGAATTTGGATTCGTCAACGGGTATATTGTAAAAATAAAACTATAAGGGTACCTTTAAAATAAGGTACCCAAAAAAGTGTCAGAAAATATTATTTCCTGAACATGTTTTTATTACACTCTGGACATTGGCAGCTGTATCTTCTTTCTTTTGATCCGTTATGTAATTCTATTTCCAAAAATTCTTCCAGTATCCAATCAGGTACGTCTTCTTCATACCCGCATGATTCACATTTCATCCTGACCATTACATCATTTTCAATAAACTGCATAAGTTCTTCATCAGTCCATCCCTGTTGCTGCTGGTCTGGTTCGACTTTTGAGATACTTTGAGTTGT
Source organism: Thomasclavelia spiroformis DSM 1552 (assembly GCF_025149465.1). NCBI lineage: Bacteria > Bacillati > Bacillota > Erysipelotrichia > Erysipelotrichales > Coprobacillaceae > Thomasclavelia > Thomasclavelia spiroformis. The sequence continues at coordinate 543,944 of NZ_CP102275.1, forward strand.
AGATGCATCCGTTTCGATATCGTCTGTCATTTTTTATCCCTCCTTCAAAAGGATCATATGTCTCTGCATAATTCATTATTTCTCCACATGTACATAGTAGAGGATCCCTCTGAAATGATTGTATCATATAATATCTGAAATGTGTCTTTTCCTTATTTATTTTAGCTGCTGCTGCTCTTTCTTTTTTGTACTGAACTTTACGTTTAAGTTTTTTCCAACCAGTTCTGCCATTCTGTCATATGTCTTTAAACTTTTGTTTGCATAGAATCCAAAATATCTTACCATCTTAAAATTTCTTTCAGGACAGTGTAGAACAACATTATTGATAAAACTGGTAACTGGTTCGATTACATCAATACGCTTATCATCTTCGTGTCGGTGATAAAACCAGTGAACTGTTTTATTGATATCATCATATTTTACTATCCTGCTTTCGGCCATGACCGGTCTGCTGGTATACCTGGTGATATATTTAACGCAATCATTGATATCGTCTTCATCCTGATCTTTTTTGAATTTAGGAGCATGGACATAGAAACCTTCAGTGTATTTAGTATAATACCAGAGTTTTAGTCTTCTGAAGGTCTCATTGTTACCGATTCTTTTATCAAGATAATCAAGTAGCTGATATCGCCATGTCTGTCTTAGTTTTTTATAGGACATAAAGGAAAAGTTTTTAATTTTATCATTTTTTGTATCGTATGCATCTTCACATACTAAAATATGAATATGAGGATTCCATTGGAGATTACGCCCAAAAGTATGCAATGAAGCGATAGCACCAAATATAATATTATTTCTGGTATCTTTGTAGAGATATTTGGATTTGTGCTTTGTTTTTTTGCAGATATGATTCTTTTTAAATCTGTTTTTCATTTTACGGTATTTACAGTCATTGAAAAGAGAAGCCAGTACATTGCGAGATACAGTGAAGAAACCCTCAAGAAGAGATCTGTCTTTTAAAAAGAAAGGTCTAAGTTCTTTAGGGATAGTAAAAACAATGTGTCGATGTTTTGATTCAAAAGCCATAGCAGAAACATGAGCAGCACGTTGCTGGGCAGCTTTTGAACCGCATTTGCTGCAGAATCTGGAAGAACAGGTATGAGGGACAATAGTTTCATGACCGCAGTTAGGGCATTCGAAAAGATCGAAACCTAAATAAACAGAGGAGCAAAGAATAGTTTTTTGAATATTATCAAAAGTAATATCACGCAATTTACCAGAAAGATAAAGATTGTGAATATATTCAAAATTATCAAAGAAAATGTATTTAAAAGATTCTTTAGAATTTTTTTAAAATATTGTCTTAAATTAAAAAGAGCTAATGTATCAGTAGGTACAGCTAAATCAATCATCTAAAATCACCAGTTCTATTATAAAACAAAAAAAGGGAGATAATCATAAAAGTTGTGATTTATCACCCAATGGACAAAATTTATTTTTGTCCTTTTTTTATATCTTTCTATGAGAAAATGTACTTTTATTTGATATCTGTATTTTTGATTGGATACATGTGATATGTGGCATCATCATTGAGGCAGTACATGACCCTGTTTTTAAATCTATGCCAGTTAAGATATCCATTTGAACTATGTTTGAGTAATTTTATTGATTTATTTCTATTTTCAATGATTCCATTAGAAATGCGTTTCCCATCTGCTCTTATAAATGAATTGACGATTTCCCGTTTCCATTTAGTAAGTGTATTTGCAAAATCTTTCATTTCTTTAATAGGACTGCTTTTAAATAGGGTAATCAGTTCGTCGATATTTTTTTTGGCACTGTCATAAGAAGAATCCCTGTAAAAAACATCCAGCTGATATTTAAGGTCATAAGCTAAATCTAATTCCCGATCATCCCTGATCATATAGTCAAAAATATCATAGTAGTTGAAATATCCCTGAAGTACTTTATTATATTTCTTTTCTACATTGGGATCGTATATACACTTGTTGTTATTGGAGAAGAGCATCCAGTGGAATTTTTTCAAAACATAATAATGTCTGGATACTTCTGATAATTCATTTTTTTCAGCTTCGGTAAGGTTTTCTTTTTTGTTAAGGTAATTTTTTCTGGAGTAATAGCGATTCATGGAATTGATTCTTACTTTATCCAGTTTTCTGTGAAATTCCTGCTTGACATGATAGTGATCAACAGCACATAAGGCATCAGGAAACATAATTTTAGAAACAACACGATATGATTCCCACATGTCGAATGATACAACTTTAACTTTTTTCTTTCTGATAAAGGAATATTAAAGAAATAATCCATCAGTACCTGTTTTCTTCTTGATGGAAGTACATCAACGATATTTTGTGACTGAAAATCAAGAAGAACACAGATGTATCTGCTTTTTTCGGATTTAAAAGCATAAACTTCATCAATGCACAGATATTGAGGAAGCTGCCTTCTTGACATGCAGACAAATGAATCAAAAATATGAGCGGCAGTTGTCTGTGAAATATGATAACGCTGAGCTACATCTTTAAATGTTGCAGCAGGATGCTTCAAATCTCTAAGGATATTATATACAGTCGCTAAGGAGATTCGTGAACCGGCAACAGAAAAAGGATTAAGTTCATAGAATGTTTTATTGCATTTTTTGCATCTGTATCTTCTGGCTCGATAATCAATCACACATCTATGACTGGTCAAAACAGAATGAGTGATGGTTTTTGTGGAGTAATCTTTAACTTGGTCAGTCATATTGAGGCATACAGGACACCGATGCGGTTTTCTGGCAAGAGTTACAGCTATATGAAGGTCGTCCTTTTGATGAGAGATGGCGAATGATTCAATATCCTTATTTTCAAGATTGAAGAACTGAAGGAAATCATTCTGGCTAATAACGTTTTTAGGCACAGTAGAAGTATCACACATGAAGCATCACCGCCATATCATAAAAAAATAAACATAATTTCATAAATAAATATACACTCCTTTCTTTGTTTACAGGTAAATAATAGAACCAAAAAAGGAAAGAAGATATAAAAGTTATGTGGTTATAAAAATAACGGGGAGATTTCTGGAATTAAATTTACATAAAACAAAATAATCATCGATAAAACAGGAAAATTTATGCTTAAGGTAATAAAAGTGAGATGAGTTGAGGATAGGGAGGGCAGTAATGACGATCTTATAAAGATCATGAAAAGTCAAGGAAATAAAAGGGATCATATCTTCAGCCAGGATAGCATGTGTTTTACCGCAGGATTTGCACATGATGCGAGTGATTCTGATTCTAATTTTTTGATTGAAAATAAAGATAGTACGAAAGTAGTAGGCATGTCTGATCCATAAAGAACCATGACAGTTAGGACATAGAATATTATCAAAATTTAAAGAATTAACGGAATCGTTATATGACTTGGATATTAAAGCTTCTAATTTATTCAGGTCAGGAAGAATAGTATTGATTTTTTTATTAAAATGGGTTATTATCATATTGTTCTTATGGAAAGGATGTATACAGACTGTGGTAGGAAAGTATGCATCCTTTTTTCTTTCTCAAAATTTCAGATAAACTGATAAAATAATTTTATCAAAAACCCCGTGAATATGGAAAGAATATAAATAATTATAATAAAAGAGCACCCCTATATATTTGAGTGCTCATTAAAACCCCGTAAAAGATTAGATAGTCAATTTTTTAAACGGTTATGAATTTTCATAACCGTTTTTTTAAGAAATTTGTTAAATAGAAAATACAGGTTAGAGCTAGTTAGAATTTATTTGTGATTATGACTAACTTATGCTTTATTTTTGAAAAAATATTTTGTTATTGAATTGCTTATATGGAGAATTTTACGATTTGTTTCATTTTAATAAAATAATATATGTGTTAAGATTATTTTTATTTTGGTTATTTTTTGATATATAAATTTTATTAGTAATGCTTTTATGAATTGTTACAAAATTGAAACAATTTAAAGATAGGTTATAAAGTATTTATAGTATAACAAAATTATCATATTTCTTTAAAGAATATTGGTAAGGGGCTATAATAAAAATGTAAAAGATGGCTATGATATTAAAATAAAATTTATATAAAATAGAAGGGATATTTATGAAAAAATATATTTTAATAACAGATATTATTGGGTTGGTAGGTAGTTTAATAATTTTTATTTTGAGTATAATAAGTGAATATGACTTATGGGCTATTGTTATTTTAGGAATTATTTGTTTAATTTGGATATTTAAATTAATATATTATTATAAAAATTACATTTTATTAAAAAAGTGATAGTTTGTAAAAAGTAGTTATAGAAATAATATACATATTTTTTAAATTAAATGTAGGGAATTTTATTATTGTTTTTGTTGATAAATAAGAAAGGGATAATTTATGTATTACGTTATTATATAAAAAATTATGAAAGATATTAACATTTTAGGAAAAAAAGTAGATGTTATTGTAGATAGACCATTAGGATCATACCACCCTAAATATAAAAATTTATATTATCCTGTAAATTATGGATATGTTGAAAATATCATAGCTGGCGATAATGAATGGCAAGATGTCTATATCTTAGGAATAAATGAGCCAATAGAAAGGTATACAGGTAAAGTTATTGCGATTATTCATAGGTTTAATGATATAGAAAATAAATGGGTAATAGTACCAGAAGAAATGTCATTTACTAAAGAACAGATAAAGAAATTAGTGGATTTTCAAGAACAATATTTTGAATCTGAAATAATCATGTAATAAATAAATGAGCTTAATCAACTAAGCTCATTTTTGTTTTTAATTTTATTTTTTTTAATTACTTTAATAAATTCATCATCATTTTTACCTGTAGGATCATCTAAATTCCAATTATCATCAAAATCTTTACCAATATATGGACAATTTACATTACATCCCATAGAAATAATAATATCTACTTTAGGAATATCTTGTATTAATTTACTGTATTGTTCTTTTTCATATCGATTTGATAAAGTTCTTTTATAAGCCTAACAGCATCTTGATTAATTTGTGGTTTTAATTCTGTTCCACAAGAATAAAAATCATATTTATTGCTCATGAATTTTTTGCCTAATGCTTTTGCTATTTGACTGCGACAAGAATTATGAACACACACAAATGCAATTTTTAGCGTTCTTTTCATATATTCACTAATCTTTCATTTTATTTGACAAAATATGTTTCACTTCGTCTACTGACTAAACTTTCCCAAAAGAAACAACTTCACCATTTAATACTAATGCGGGTGTTGACATAACACCATAAGATGCAATTTGAGTAAAATCGGTGATATGACTAATTGGTAAATTTAAGTTCAATTCAATTACTGCCTTTTTTACTGATTTTTCTAATTTTTCACATTTTTTACATCCCGATCCTAAAATTTTGATTCCATCTTCTTTTTTTGATTCTTCAGCTTTAATAATATTTTCCTGGTCAATCTGACTACAACAACATTCCTTTTTTTCTTTCCTTTTAAACAAATTTATATTTATTCTCCTTTCATAATCAAACATTGATGCAACATTAAAAATATACTTATCAATGGAATATTCTCTAAGTATAAAGCTACAACAAATATACGCTTAAATTGTATAGATTGATATCTATTATCATGTTAAAAACAACATTTGACATATGCTTTTTTCTAATATAGTAAAAATGAAAATATATTAAACAAATAACCAACAATAATAATTCCTAAAGTGCATATTGTAATAAATAGTATAAGTAATTTAGGCTTTACAGCTTTTTTTAACATAATCAATGAAGGCAAACTTAATGTTGTTACTACCATCATGAATGATAAAACTGTTCCTAGTAGCGCTCCCTTAGCTAGTAAAGCTTCAGCAACTGGGATTGTTCCAAAAATATCAGCATACATTAGAATTCCTACGATCGTTGCTAAAATAACCCCAAAAGGATTATTTCCATCTAATATGCCTTCTATCCATATTTCTGGAATCCAGTTATGGATAATAGCACCAATACCTACACCTATTAAAATATAAGGAAAAACTTTTTTAAAAGTTTCTATAACCTGTTCCTTGGCATACTGTAGACGTTCTTTTTTACTTAAATCTGGCGAGCTGATATCTACACTACTAGACTTCATAATAAACTCTTCAACATATTTTTCCATATGCATTTTTTCAATAATTGTGCCACCAATAACTGCAATAATAAGACCAACTATCACGTAGACAACAGCTATTTTTATTCCAAAAATACTCATCAATAAAACCAGGCTTCCTAAATCAACCATCGGAGATGAAATCAAAAATGAAAAAGTAACTCCTAGAGGTAATCTAGCATTAGTAAATCCAATAAATAACGGTATAGATGAACATGAACAAAATGGTGTTACAGTACCTAATAAAGCAGATATAATATTTGCTTTTATACCGTGGAATTGCCCTAAAATTTTCTTACTTCTTTCTGGTGGAAAATAACTTTGAATATAAGAAATAATAAAGATTAGTATGCATAATAATACGGTGATTTTAATAACATCATAGATAAAAAACTGTATACCAGCTCCTATATTTGAATTAATATCTATGCCTATAGAAGATAATAATATAGCAATAACTTCATTTAGCCAGTTCATCCCTAAAATTCGATTTTGAAAAAACAACCAAATTTCTTTCATATTCTCTCCTTATATCGATATATATCGATTTATAAATTTAAATTTTTACCACCATAATGGCGGCTTTATAAAACGAAGAATAATTTACATTTGATAATTTTTTAAATACTCAATAACTTTTTAATCCCATTACTTGATAAAGAATAATGTGACCACTTTCCATCCTTTCGAACGTTAACAACTTTTGCATCTGTTAATATCTTCATATGATGCGATAAAGTAGATTGACTTACATCAAGAATTTCTAAAAGTTTACATGCACAATGTTCTCCTGTTTTTAAAATATCTAGAATTTTTAAACGATTAGGATCACAAAATACTTTAAAAACTTTTGCTTCCTGTTCAAAATCTTTAGTCATATAATCACTTCACATCTATATTCTTCGATATAACATTAGCATATATATCGATATATGCCAATGTGTTTGGATAATCATTAATTAACGACAAAATATAACTTTTAATGTATAATAAATTTATATATGAGATAAAAGAAAGAAGGATAAAAATGAAAATTTTAGCTTTTACAGGAGCAGGAATTTCCAAACAATCTAATATTCCTACATTTATGGAAAGACCAGATGTAAGAGAAAAATTGTTTAGGAGTTATGCAAATAGTCATCATGAAGAATATAATGAAGTAATTAGACAACTAAAAGCCAATATGAATGGGGCTAAACCAAATGATGCTCATATTGCTTTGGCTGAATATAAGATACCTGTTGTTACGATGAATATTGATGGATTACATAAATTAGCTGGTAGTGATGCTTTAGAAATGCATGGCGGTTTGCCAGAAGATGATGAGATGGATAAAGCTTATTCATTATATAATAAACCAGTACTATATGGTGATCCAGCGCCAAATTATCAGAAAGCTTATGAGATGGTTTATGATTTAGAGCCAGATGATGTTTTTTTAGTTATTGGTTGTTCGTTTCATACAGCTATTGCGGTTGATTTAAGAGAAATTGCAAGAAGCAGGGGAGCTAGAATTATTGAGATTCAAGAAGATGCTGCTCATAATGTAAGAAAGGTATTAGAAAAACTTATAAAATAGGGTTGTTTTGATAGAGATATATTTATAGTAATTTAAATTATTTAAATGATAATGTTTGACAGTTGTTTTAATAGTTGATATTATTAATACATAGATAAAATAAATACAGTGAATTGAAATAGTAAGCTATGCATTTAGGCAAAGAGAGTATCGGTTTGGTGTGACGATATCCAAATAATTAGCTGAATACATCAAGGAGTAGAATGCTGAAAGTAGTAGGCATCTCCGGGTACACCCGTTATAGTGTTAGAGTATGAACCATGATAATATGGCGTACTTGATGAGGCTAATAGGGTGATCTATTAGTGAATAAAGGTGGTACCACGAAGTTATCTCGTCCTTTGATAGGACGAGTTTTTTGTTTATAGGAGGAAAATGAAATGATCATTGTTTTAAAACCAAATGTAAGTGATGAAAGTATTAAAAAGATTGAAGATATTATAATTTCAAAAGGGGTACAACCTCATGTTTCTAAAGGAGAAATTCAAACGATTATCGGAATGGTTGGAGATACAACTAGAATTGACCCTAAGATAATTGAAGTAGAGCCAGAAGTAGAAAAAGTAATGAAGGTATCTGAGCCATATAAACTAGCCAACCGTGCATTTCATCCCGATGATACAATCGTTGATGTAGCCGGTGTTAAAGTCGGTGGTGATAATCTTGCCTTGATTGCTGGACCTTGTTCAGTTGAAAGTGAAGAACAGGTAATTGAAATTGCTAAGGCTGCTAAAAAAGCTGGAGCAAATATTTTAAGAGGTGGAGCTTTCAAACCAAGAACTTCGCCATATGCATTCCAGGGAATGGGTTCTTCAGGATTAGATATTTTAGTTGCAGCTAAAAAAGCAACAGGACTACCAATCTGTTCAGAGTTGATGGATGCCCAATATCTTGATGAATTTAATGAAAAAGTAGATTTAATACAAATTGGTGCAAGAAACATGCAAAACTTTGACTTATTAAAAAAAGTAGGAGCAGGGACAAAAAAACCAATCTTATTAAAAAGAGGATTAAGTGCAACATTTGAAGAATGGATCATGTCAGCAGAATACATCATGGCAAATGGAAATCCAAATGTAATCTTATGTGAAAGAGGAATCAGAACATTTGAAACATATACAAGAAACACATTAGATTTACAAGCGATCCCAGTAATCAAGAAATTGACACATTTACCAATAATAATCGATCCAAGTCATGCAGGAGGGAAATGGTGGTTAGTAGAACCAATGGCAAAAGCATCAATAGCAGCGGGATGTGATGGATTAATGATAGAAGTGCATAATAATCCAGAAAAAGCATTGTGTGATGGACCACAGTCATTAAGACCAGAAAAATATGAAGAATTGTTAAAACAAATTAATAAAATTGCAGATGTTGTTGGAAAGAAAGTATAGAAGATGTAAATTTTAGTAAAAATAAGGATTATTTTGAATATTAGATTATATTTTTCTTGCAATTATAAAAAAAAATATATATAATATGAACGTACTTTAGAGTTAAAGGGGGGAATAGTTCGATGGCAAAAACTGTAGTAAGAGAAAATGAATCTTTAGATGATGCTTTACGTCGTTTTAAAAGACAAGTATCTAGAACAGGAACCCTTGCAGAAGCTCGTAAAAGAGAGTTTTATGTTAAACCAGGTTTAAAGAGAAAATTAAAATCTGAAGCAGCAAGAAAAAATAATAAAGGTAAGAGATAAGAATTAGGGCTTTTAAAGCCCTTTTTTGTTTATATAAATATTTAATTGAAAGACATTTTGTTGAAAATATTTCATATAATTAGTTAGGTGATTTAATGATATATATGGAAAATAAGTGTTTATCGGTTAAGTTTTATGAATGTTTGATGTTGTTGGAAAATAACATTATTGAAATTAAGATGAAAGATAATATTCTTAGAATAACTGGCAATAATTTAGAAATAAAATATTATAGTGATCTTGAAGTAATTATTTATGGAAAAATTGATTGTATAAGGTTTCTATGAAATTTGGATATGATTTGTATGAAGTAGTCAGTAATGATATTCTGAGTTTATTAAAAATATTTAAAGATGAGCATATAACTGTTTTTCAATTAAATAAAGTCGATGATTATACATATCGATTTTATCTTCCTATTTATCAAAGATTACTTGTAAAAAAATATCATTTAAAGATTATTAAGAGTGTTGGTATTTTATATTATTTATTATTATTATTTTATCGTAAGTTAAGTATTATTGGGGTAATTAGTTTTGTTTTAACAGTTTTGTTGTGTAATCAATATATTTTTAAGGTAGAGATAATTGGTAATAATCCAAGTACAACTAGGTTAGTAAACGAAGTTTTAAATGAAAATGGTGTTGGAGTTGGAAGTAGGAAAAATTCATATACACAATTAAATGAGATTTACGATGATATAAAAAAACATTTTAGAGGGAAAATAGATTATTTAAATATTTATCAAGAAGGTAGTACGTTATTTGTTAAATATACTAATAGTGTTGGAGCATCACGAGTAAAGAAAAATTTTGAAAATATTTATGCTAGTAAAGATGGGATAATTGAAAGTATTGATGTAAGTAGTGGTAATGTTATGGTAAAGGTAAATGATTATGTAAAAAAAGGTGATTTGTTAGTTTCTAATACGGTTACTTCTACTAGTGGTGTGGATAAAATCATTGAAACTCAGGGGATTATTAAGGCATATACGTATATTGATTATGAAGCTAGTATTGATAAAAATAAATTTGATGATGGTGAGGCATTTAGTTATTTATTATATTCGATAAGATGTAAACTTGGGATAATCGATAAAATAGATAGAGAAAATGTTTTGGATTATGGTATAATTGGAAATAAGAGAGTATTGAAAATGCAATATGTTTTAATTGAAGATATTGCTTCTAAAAAGGAGAATTAGATGACAGAACAAGTTAAATTAGAAGAATATAGCGTAGCACAGCTAAATAATATATGTGGAAATCATGATGAGAATTTTAAAACGATTGAAGATGCCTTGAAAGTAGAAATATCACTTAGAGGTGATGAACTAAGTTTAACTGGTAAAGATAGTGAAAATTTTGAAGAAGCAAAGAAAGTAATTTTTGCTTTGTTGAAATTGGTTTCTAAGGGGATAAACATTTCACGTCGAGATGTTATATATGCTTTGAAACTTGTAAAAGAAGATAAATTAAATAGAATTGATGAATTATATAATGTAAAAATTACGAAAACAGCAAGTGGTAAAATGATTTATCCTAAAACCTTAGGACAAAAAGAATATTATTATGCTTTGAAAAATAATGATGTGGTTTTTGGAATTGGACCTGCAGGAACAGGTAAGACATATTTAGCGGTTGTATTTGCAGTTGATGCTTTGAAAAATAATCTTGTTAAAAAGATTGTTTTAACAAGACCAGCTGTAGAAGCAGGAGAAAATTTAGGTTTTTTACCTGGCGACTTAAAGGAAAAAGTAGATCCGTATTTAAGACCGTTATATGATGCATTACATGATATGCTTGGAGTAGAACAAACAGAAAGGTTGATTGAAAAGGGAGTGATTGAAATTGCTCCGCTTGCCTATATGCGAGGGCGTACTTTGGAAGATGCATATGTTATTTTAGATGAAGCTCAAAATACTACTGATAATCAAATGAAAATGTTTTTGACAAGATTAGGATTTAATTCAAAAATGATTATTACTGGTGATGTTACGCAAATTGATTTGCCTCGAGGTGTTGAATCTGGATTAGTTAGGGCTATGGATATATTAAATAATGTTAAAGGAATATCATTTATTTATTTAACTGCAATGGATGTGGTACGGCACCCAGTTGTCCAAAGAATTATTGAAAGGTATGAGGGGAAACATGAATAGAATATTGATTATTGAAGATGATATATCAATTAATAAGATATTAAGTCATGAATTGAAAAATAAAGACTATCAAGTTGATAGTCTTTATGATGGTAAAGAAGCTTGTCAAAAAATTCTTTCAAATGAGTATGATTTAGTACTTGTTGATTGGATGTTGCCATATAAAGATGGAATTGGAATAATAAGAGAATGTCGAGATAATGGATATATTAAGCCGATAATTTTACTTACTGCTAGAAGTGATCAAGATGACATAATTGAAGGTCTTGAATCTGGTGCTGATGATTATTTAACTAAACCATTTCAGGCAAATATTTTAATTGCGCGAATTGAGGCTCATTTGCGACGTTATCATAAGCATTTTAAAGGGATTTTAAAATATTTGGATATTAAGATGGATTTGACTAAGCATGAAGTTTATGTTGGAGAAAATAAAATTAATCTTACAAAAGTTGAATATGATTTATTACAAATGTTTTTGAATAATAAAGAAGAGGTTTTATCTAGACAAGAATTACTAATGAATATTTGGAATTTTAATTATGATGGTGATACAAGATTAGTAGATATACATGTTTTTAAATTAAAATCTAAATTGAAAGAGAGTCAAGCTTGTTTTAAATCTGTTAGAGGAGTTGGATATAAACTGGTGAAAAGATATGAATAAGAATTATCAAAAAATAATTTTTTGTTTTATTGTTGTATCTATTTTATTTATTTGGAATAGTAGTTATGCTTTTGTTTATTTATGTGGATTTACTTTAATAATGATATATCTTGTTTATGACATAAATAAACAGAATTTGCAACAAATTGATTTTTATCGACAAAAAAAAGAAAATGAAATTCGTGAAGTGGAAGGAGAAAAGGATTTTAATCATAAAATTCTTAATTCTTTAATTAAAACAATGAATTTACCAATGATATTTATAAATTGTAAAGGAACTATAATTTTTACTAATCAAAGTTTTCGTGATGCTTTTAATATAAAACATTTACGTGGTAAATATTATAAAGATATTTTTGTTGGACAATTATTAAATGTTGTTGATCAAAGTTATGTATTTGAAAGAAAGTTTTCAACAGTTACAGAAATAAATGAACGTTATTATCAAATTGAATCTACTCCAGTATTTAGAAATGAATCTTTTTTTGATGGGAGTATTATTTTATTTACAGATGTTTCTCAAGTAAAAGAAATTGAAAAAATGCAAAAACAATTTTTTTCTGATATTTCTCATGAATTAAAAACACCAATGAGTGCAATTATTGGAAGTGTAGAAATTCTTCAAAAAGAAGGAATTCAAAATAAAGAAACTTTTGATGAATTTATGGGTATACTTTTAAAGGAAAGTTATCGTATGCAAAATATCATTGAAGATATTTTAGAACTTTCAAGATTAGAACAACCAAGAGTTACTTTATCACCGAAATTAATTGATGTTGATTCTATTGTAAAAGATACTGTAGAATTATTTGAGCCACTTGCAAAAGATAAGCATTTATCGATGTTTTATCAAACAAAAGTGTCAAAAGAATTAATGCTTGATTATGCAACTGTTAAAACAATTTTAAATAATTTAGTTTCTAATGCAATTAAATATTCAAACTCTGGAGTTATTTCAATTAAGGCATTTAATGATAAAGATAAGCTAACTCTAGTTGTTCAAGATGAAGGAATTGGGATTTCTAAAGATGATATACCATTGATTTATGATCGTTTTTTTCAAGTTGATCGTTCAAGAAGTAAAAAATTAGGAACTGGTTTAGGACTCAGTATTGTAAAAAGAATGGTTGAGTTGAATAATGGCAATATTAGTGTTGAAAGTGATCAAGGGATAGGTTCTGTTTTTACTGTAGTTTTACCTATTTTATGTGAGTAATAATATTATTTGACAGATAAACCACTTTTTCACACAATATAAAAATAATTTGAACAAATTATTTATTTATGATAATTGTGTAAAGTAAAAAGGGGTGTTAAATATGGATGAAAAAAAATCATTAAATGAAAATGAATCAATAAATGATATTACAAATGAAAAATCAGTTAATAAGCAACCGACAGATGTTCAAGAAATTATTAATGAAACAGAATCGGTTGATACTCAAGAAGCTATAGAAGAAACTGAACTGACATCTAGTTCAACAACAGAAGAAAGTCAAGAAATTGTAAGTGAACCTGAAGTAGTAAATAATCAAGAAAAGATAGATAAAACAGAACCGACAACTAGTTCGGTAGATAATCAAGAGATAGCACGTGAGCATGAAGTTTTAAATGATCAAGAAACTATGGAAAGAGCACAATCGATTAATAATCAAATATCCATGGATAAACAAGAAACAACAAATGCCTATAGATCTATAGATAATCAGAAAATTCCAACAAATCAAAATGAAGGAGTAGGTGACCAAGAACCAATGGATAAACAAAGTGGTGATGGGTTTAATGGTACTAGAGTAGAAAAGAATAAGTATAATTTTAAGCAAATGAATAAAGCTAAGTTATTTCAAATGATAATTATAGTATTAGTAATTGTATCATTAGGTGCAAATATTTTTATGTTTGTGAAAATGAACAATAGTGGTAATGTTCTAGCAAGTAATAGTGGTCAAGTTGAAAAATTAAACTATGATGTAAATAGTTCTACATCTGATGTAATCAATGATGTTATTGATAGTGTTGTAGGGGTATTAGTTTATTCTAATGGTACAGCTAGTGGTAGCGGAAGTGGTGTTGTATATCGTGTAAATGGAAATGAAGCTTACATCATTACTAATGCCCATGTAGTTGAAGGTGCAAATAATGTACAAGTTGTTTTCTCTAATCAAGAATCTGTAACAGCGGAAGTTTTAGGTAGTGATAGTTATAGTGATATTGCTGTTTTAAAATTAACTGCAGATTTTGAATTAAAAGCAATAGATACAGGTGATTCAAGTTTATTAGATCGCGGGGAAACAGTTTTAGCAATCGGTAGTCCACTTGGAATTGAATATGCAGGAACTGTTACCCAAGGTATTGTAAGTGGTACAGATCGTACTGTATCAGTAGATTTAAATGATGATGGTCAAGATGATTGGGATATGAGTGTTATTCAAACTGATGCTGCTATTAATCCAGGAAATAGTGGTGGAGCACTAGTTAATATGGCAGGTGAATTAGTTGGAATTACATCTATGAAATTATCTGATACTTCAGTTGAAGGTATGGGATTTGCTTTACCAATTAATGATGTAGTTAAAAATGTTGAACAAATTATTAAAGATGGTAAAGTTACAAGACCACAATTGGGAATTTCTGGAATTTCATTATCAGGATACTCAAGTTTCCAATTACGTTATTATCGTATTAATACAGATTTAACAGACGGTATCTATGTTGCAAATGTAAGTGCTGGTGGTCCTGCTAGTCAAGCTGGTATCCAAGTAGGTGATGTTATTGTTGAATTTGATGGTAAAAAAGTTACAACATATAAGAGTTTCTTGACAGAACTTTATTCAAAAGAACCAGGTGATAAAGTTGAACTTGTGATTAATCGAAATGGTCAAGAAAGAAAAGTATCTGTTGTTTTAGGTGAACAATAATAAATGAGTAAAAGTTGATTTAAGTTGATTAAATCAACTTTTCTTTATATTATTTAACTTTTCATTTTTGAGTATATTTAGTACAATGAAGATGAAAGGAAGGGATTATTTATGTATTGTCATCAATGTGGTAAAGAGGTGGGGGATGTTAATTATTGTCCTAATTGTGGGGCAAAATTAAAGCTAAATGGTAATAATTGGCAATCATCTTATGGAAAAAGAGAGGAAGATGAACCTAGTAGTGGATTTTTTATTTTATCTTGCTTGATTCCAATTGTAGGTTTAATATTATATATTATTTGGTACAAAGATTATCCATTAAAAGCAAAGTCTTGTTTAAAAGGTTTAATTACAAGTATTGTCATTTATTTTGTTTTTCTTTGTTGTATATTTGCAAATCTTGGTGGAGCTGATTTTGTAGAGATGGATGATTCGATGGATTTGGCACCAATTATTATAGATACACTTAATGATGAATAGTTTTTTTCAGTTATTATGGCAAAGAATAATGAATATAGGAAAAATCCCCTTGTGTAATGGTTTAGCAAGTAGAGCACCGCATTTTTTTGGGATATGTTTTCCTCTATGCTATCGCTGTTTGTTTATTGTACTAGGATGTTTTATAACGTTGATAATTTGTTATAGAAAAAAGATAAAAATATCATTATGGATAATTTTATTGTGTGTTATCCCTATGATATTTGATGGTGGAATTCAAACTTTCTTTGGTATTATTAGTACAAATGTAAGAAGAAGTATAACTGGGGGATTGTTTGGATTTGGAATAGGAGCTTTTTTATCTAAATTGTATATGTATTTAGATGAAAAAGGGTAAAAGTTTTTTTGTAAATGATATTATTTATTGTATAATAAAATTTGTTAAAATAACAATTTTCTTTGATGAAGTATTTAATTTTGATATAGAAAAATGGAGGAAAATATGAAAATAGCATTAATAGCTCATGATAAAAAGAAAGCAGAAATGATTGATTTTGTAAAAGATAATGAAGCTTTATTTTCTAAACAAGAATTATATGGAACAGGAACTACTGGTAAATTAATAATGGAAAACACAAATTTAAAAGTGACTCGTTTTTTATCAGGACCATATGGTGGAGATCAACAAATTGGAAATTTAGTGGCATTAGGACAAATGGATATAGTTATATTTTTTAGAGATCCTCTTACAGCACAACCGCATGAACCAGACATAAATGCATTAATGAGATTGTGTGATGTTCATTATGTACCATTAGCTTCAAACAAAGCTACAGCAATAATGTTATTAAAATCTATAAAATAATTCTGCAATGTTGTTAAGTTAGTATAATAAAAATTAACTAGAAGTAAGATGTAACACATCAAATACTTCTAGTTTTTGATTGTGTATTACTCATAAGTAATTGTTCCTTTTTCTATAAATAATAGCTCATGAAATTATTAATATTTGTAAAAAAATAAGAAAAAAGAAAAGCACATTTTCATGTGCTCTTCAAGAACTATCAAATTTTTAACTTAATGACATTGATAAATTTTATCTATTTGTCTTAAGTTAAACTATACTATTCTACTTCGATAGCTTCAACTGGACAACTTTCAGCAGCTTCTTTAGCAGCATCAACATTGTCTTCGCTTACTACTGTTGCTAATCCGTCATCACCTAATTCGAAAACATCAGGTGCAACAGCTGTACAAGCACCGCATCCAATGCATGAATCGTTTACTGTAATTTTAGCCATTATAAATTCCTCCTTTTGTACTCTTTAATATTATATCTTAAATAAGTATATTTTCAATATTTTATAAAGGAAATAGTAAAAAAGTATGCTATAATAGCTTTTGAAAGGGTGGTTTGAGTGGTTAGTTCACGAATTGATAAATATCGAGATTTAAGAAGTGGCTTGAAAGATGAAGTAGGTATTAGTCGTGATAATATAAGTAATATAGTTGATGATTATGATAGTGATGATACTGATGATTTTTTAGCATCAGTGAATCGATTTTTTAATAAATCGAATGATGATAATGATAAAAATCAAATTGAAGATACATTAACCGAAGCTAAAACATTTGAACAAATGCGTAATGAAAATAATGAAGAGTTAAATCGTGCTTTACGTAATGCTAAAGTTAGTGTGGGAAAAGAAGCACAATATAACACAAGAATGGATATTTTAAATAAAATTAGGGAACCAGAAAAACAAACTATACGAGTTAATAATTTTGATAATGTTGAAACTTCTCAGTTTTCGAAAGGATATTTTATTAATCCAGATGTTAAGGTACAATCAGAAGAATTAGAACAGCCTAAGGATAATAAAGTCAAAGAAAAAATGACTTTAATGGAACGATTGGCTAGCATGTCTCCAGCTGAGGATGCTAAAAAAGCAAAGATTATTTTAGATGATAGTAATGAAGAAACTGAAGATGAGGAAGATTTAGAGGAAAGTTCTTTTAATCCTATTGAGCAAACAAATTCTTTGGAAGATATGTTGCGTTATGTTAAAGAAAAAGATCAACGTGAAGTTGAAAAGGCTTTAAAGAAAAAAGAAGCAGAGGAAAAAGTGATTAAAGACGAAACTATTGTTAAAAATGATAGTGAAAAAGAAATTGAAAGTCGTGTTGAAATTGTTGAGGAAAAGAAGAGTAATCGAATTGTTAATATTTTAAATTGTATAATTGTTTTTTTAGTTGTGATATTTATTGTTTTGTGTGGTATGATAGGATATCAGTTATTCTTTTAAACTAAGGTTTGCCTTAGTTTTTTTCAAGAAAGGAGCAGTTATTATATGAAGAAGATTTCAATTGCAATTGATGGCCCTAGTGCCTCAGGAAAAAGTAGTGTTGCAAAGATTATTGCTAAAAAGTTAAATTATGTGTATATTGATACAGGGGCGATGTATCGATGTGTTGGATATTATTGTCTGAAAAATAATATTGATCTTAAAGATGAACAAGCTGTTATTAATATTTTAGGTGATATTAAAATTACCATGGATAGCAGTAATAATGTTTATTTAAATGATATTAATGTTAGTAATCAAATTAGACAAGATAAAGTATCAATGTCGGCTAGTGAAGTATCAAAGTATCAAGAAGTTAGAAATTTTTTGGTTAAACAACAACGTGATATGGCAAAAATTGGTGGAGTTATTCTGGATGGAAGAGATATTGGAACAGTTGTACTTCCTGATGCAGAGCTTAAAATTTATCAATGTGCTAGTGTTGAAACTAGAGCTAAACGACGTTATTTGGAAAATCAACAACGTGGGTTAAAGTGTGATTATGAAATTTTAAAAAAAGAAATTGAAGAGCGTGATTATCAAGATATGAATCGAAAAATCTCTCCATTAAAAAAAGCAGATGATGCTATTTTATTAGATACATCTGATTTAAAGGTTGAAGAGGTAGTTGATGAGATATTAAAATTAGTTGAACAAAAAATAAAGGAGGGATAATATGGCAGGTGTAGTTGCGATAGTAGGTAGAGCGAATGTTGGTAAGTCAACGATTTTTAATCGAATTGTTGGTGAAAGAATTTCAATTGTTGAAGATATAGCAGGAGTAACTCGTGATCGTATTTATGCAACAGCTTCGTGGTTAACAAAGGAATTTAGATTAATCGATACGGGTGGTATTGAGCTTAAGGATGCTTCTTTTACAACTCAAATTAAAATGCAGGCAGAAATTGCTATTGAAGAAGCTGATTTAATTATTTTTGTAGTTAATGGCCGAGAAGGTGTTACACAAGAAGATGAATATGTAGCTAGGTTATTACAAAAAAATAAAAAACCTATTTTATTAGCTGTTAATAAAATTGATGATGGTGCTTTTATCAATGATATATATGATTTTTATAGTTTAGGAATTGGTGATCCAATTCCAGTTTCTGGAAGTCATGGTATCGGTATTGGTGATTTATTAGATGAAGTTATTAAAAAATTAGATTTTACGGAAGAGGAATTTGCTGAAGATGAAATTCGTTTTTCTATTATTGGTAGACCTAATGTTGGAAAGTCATCACTTACTAATTCAATTTTAGGAGAAGAACGAGTAATTGTATCTAATATAGAGGGAACAACACGTGATGCAATTGATACTGTTTTTGAAAAGGATGGACAAAAATATCGTGTAATAGATACAGCAGGAATGCGGAAAAAAGGGAAGATTTATGAAAATGTTGAAAAATATTCAGTTTTAAGAGCGTTATCTTCAATTGAAAAAAGTGATGTAATTGTTGTTGTAATTGATGGTGAACGTGGTGTAATTGAACAAGATAAACATGTTGCTGGTTATGCTCATGAAGCTGGTAAAGGTGTAATTTTAGTTGTTAATAAATGGGATCTTGTTGAAAAAGATGAAAAAACAATGCAAAAGAAAGAAAAAGAATTGAGAAGTCAATTTAAATATTTGGATTATGCACGAATTATTTTCTTATCAGCTAAAACGCATCAACGAGTTCATCAATTATTCCCATTGATTCAAGAGTCATTTGAAAATTCACATAAACGCGTACAAACTAGTGTATTAAATGATGTTTTAGTTGATGCTCAAGCAGTTAATCCGACTACAACTTTTAATGGTGGTAGATTGAAGATTTTTTATGCTAATCAAGTAAGTGTTTGTCCACCGACTTTTATATTATTTGTAAATGATCCACAATATTTGCATTTTAGTTATAAGCGTTATTTAGAAAATCGTTTGCGAGATTCATTCGGATTTGAAGGAACTCCTATTCATATTATTTGCCGAAAAAGAGATTAGTAGTGCGTTTTTTGTAGATATTTGATATAATACATAAAAGGATGTGTGAAAATGAGTAAAATTGGTGTCTTGGGAACAGGAAGTTGGGCAACTGCTTTATCTAGGGTTTTGATTGATAATCAAAATGAAGTAATAATGTATGGAATTGATCAAAATCAAATTGATGATATTAATAATAATCATCAAAATAAAACATTTTTTAAAGATGTATTATTGGAAAAAGAAATTAAAGCTACAAATAATCTAGAAGAAGCGTTAAAAGATATTGATTATTTGTTAATTACGATTCCAACACAATTTGTAAAGGAGACGTTAATAAAGGTAAAACCATTTATTAAAAAGAAAATAACAGTTATAAATGCTGCAAAAGGTTTTGATTTAGGAACTAATATGCGTATGTCTGATACTATTCGTAGTGTTTTAGATGAGCGTTTAATTAATTCGGTTGTGTCTTTGATAGGACCTAGCCATGCAGAAGAAGTAGTGATTAGAATGCTTACAACTGTATGTGCAGTGTCTTTAGACGAAAAAATGGCAGAAGATGTTCAAATGTTATTTTCTAATGACTATTTTAGAGTATATCGTTTAACTGATGAAGTAGGGGCTGAGTATGGAGTTGCAATAAAGAATGTAATTGCAGTAGCGGCTGGTGTGTTAAGTGGAATTGGGTATGGAGATAATACAAAGGCGGCATTAATAACTCGGGGTTTAGCAGAAATGGTCCGTTACGGAATGAAAAAAGGTGGTAAATTAGAAACCTATATGGGATTGACTGGTGTAGGTGATTTGATTGTTACATGTTCTTCGGTTCATTCAAGAAATTTTCAAGCTGGAGTCGAAATTGGAAAGACAAATGATGCTAGAGAATTTATGAAAAATAACAAAAAGACATGTGAAGGTATTAGAACTTGTAAAGTAATATATGAAGATGCAAAAAAATATGATGATATTGAGTTACCAATTATTAATGCAATTTATAATGTTTTGTATAATAATCATGAACCGAAACGAGAAATTCAGCAGTTAATGAAACGAGAATTAAAGATTGAATGGTAACGTTATTTGACTTTTTTCATATTATATATTGGTGATAATATGAAAGATGAAAATATTTTTTTGGATAAGGTTGTAAAAAAAACAAATGTTAATAAAAATGAGATTTTGAAATTAGCTAATGATTTACAATCTAAAAATTTGAATGATGAAAATGATATTAGGGATTTTATTATGTCAGTGGCTAAAGTTACTAATAAAACAATTAGTCCTAGTAAGGTAGATAAGTTAGTTATGATGATTAAATCTAATAAAATTCCAAATGATATTAATAAAATGATGTAAGTGATGACGTAAAATAAACGATAAAAACAAGTATTTTTTAGGTTGACTTATGGTATTATTTTATATATAATTGTCATTGCGGTTATAGAAGGGTGATTATTTTGAAATACAATTTACAATGGATTGTTAAGCATCATGGAAAATTTGAATTTGAAGAAGGATTAACATTTCCTTCGGAATTATTTGACCAATATGCGCAAATTAATGACTTAAAGGACATTATTGTCTCAGGAACCGGGAATCTTGATTTAAAAGATAAACGTTTGTATGTTGATCTTAATATCAAGGGAACAATGATTCTTCCATGTGCAATGACATTAGAGAATGTTGATTATCCGTTTGAGATTAATTCAACTGAAGTGTTTGCTTTTGATAAGCCTTCTGCTCTTGAAGATGTTCATGAAGTAAAAAAAGATATTGTTGACCTTACTCCGGTGGTATTTGAAAATATTATGCTTGAAGTACCTATGAGAGTAGTTAAAGACGATGCTAGGATTAAATCAGAGGGTAAAGGTTGGAAAATATTAGATAGCAGTGCTAGTGATAAAAACGAGGAATACATTGATCCTAGATTAGCTAAGCTAAAAGATTATTTTAAAGATTAAATAGGAGGTTATACTGATGGCAGTACCATTTAGAAGAGTTTCAAAAACAAGAAGAGATAAGAGAAGAACTCATGATAAACTTAAAGTACCAGCTGTAGTTGTATGTCCAGAATGTGGAGAATACAAAATGTCTCATAAAGTATGTAAACATTGCGGTACTTACAAAGGACAAAAAGTTTTATAAGAAATTGCGCTTAATGCGCTTTTTTTATATAAAAATGGAGTTAATTAACATTTATTTGTTGATTAGCTCTTTTTTTATTTAAAGAAATGCTATACAAAATAGATTATTAAGTATATAATGGTGGTACGAAGTGTTAATTAATGTTAATGAGTGTTAAAAAGTGGGTGACAAAAATGTTTATGGGTGAATTTAAACATAATATTGATGCTAAAGGGCGTCTTATTATTCCATCAAAATTGAGAGAACAATGTGGTTCGAGTGTGATTGTCACACGTGGATTTGATGGGTGTTTAGCTTTGTATACCCAAGAAGGATGGGATGACTATTATCAAAAGTTACAAATGTTACCTAAAACTAAAAAAGATGCTCGTAATTTTGTAAGAATTATCACTTCAAGAGCTAGTGAATGTGAATTTGATAAATTAGGTAGAATTAATATTCCTAGTGTTTTAAGAGTAGAGGGAAAATTAGAAAAGGAATGTATTATCGTAGGTGTTGGTGATCATGTAGAGATTTGGAATGAATCTTTATGGCAAGACTACTATGATATGAATAAAGATAATTTTGATGAGATTTCTGAATCGTTAGATGGTTTTGATTTATAGGAGAAGATAATGTTTGATCATGTAACAGTATTATTAAATGAAGCAATAGAAGGGTTAAATATAAATGAAGATGGTATTTATGTTGATTGTACTTTAGGTGGTGGAGGTCACAGTTGTGAGATTTTAAAACGCCTTACAACTGGACATTTATATTGTTTTGATCAGGACTATACTGCAATTGAAGCGGCCAAAAAAAGACTTAGTGAAATTAGCGATAATTATACTATTATTTACTCTAATTTTGTAAATATTAAAGAAAAATTAGAGGAGCTAAATGTACATAAAGTCGATGGTATATTGTTCGATTTAGGGGTATCTTCACCACAATTTGATACAGGAAGTCGCGGTTTTAGCTATAACTATGATGCAAGATTAGATATGCGAATGGATATTAATAATCCATTAGATGCCTATTATATTGTTAATAATTGGTCATATGAACAGTTAGTTGAAATTTTATTTAAATATGCTGATGAAAAATTTGCTAAAAGAATAGCTCGGAAAATTGAACAAGCTAGAAGTAATAAACCAATTGAAACAACTTTTGAGCTTGTGGAGATTATTAAAGAAGCTATACCAGCTGCGGCTCGTAGAAAAGGTGGACATCCAGCAAAAAGAACTTTTCAAGCACTTAGAATAGCTGTTAATGATGAATTGAATGTATTTGATCGTGCCTTAAAAGATGCATTAGATTTATTGAATAGTAAGGGGAGAATTTCTGTAATTACATTTCATAGTTTGGAGGATAAAATTTGTAAATATACTTTTAATGATGTTACTAAGTTAAAAGATGTTCCTCCTGGATTGCCTGTAATTCCAGAACATTTATTACCAAAATATAAATTAATAAATAAAAAGGCGATTGTTGCTTCAGATGAAGAGTTAGAAATGAATCATCGAGCCCATTCGGCAAAATTAAGAATTATTGAGAGGGTGTAAAATAGTATGAAACATAGAGCTAAGAAGACAAAATTTGAATCTTTTTCACAAAGATTTTTAATTATTTCAATGGTTATTTTCGCATTTGGGATTACATATGTAAGATCGTTAGAATCATCTTACAATAAAGTTCTTCAAAAAACAGAAAGTGAAATTAAAGAAATTCAAGATGAAATTGATTATTTAGAATTAAAAAAACAAGGAATGGCATCATTTTCACGTCTTAGTAATGTAGCTAGCGAAAAAGGGTATATATATAATAATGAATCTGTAGCTTCCTCTACTGCAGAAAATCCTCAACAATAATGAATCAGTTTAAGGGTGCAAAGATAGCTTATGTTGTCTTTGCATTAGTTATTTTTTCTTTAGTTGTAAATATTGTATATCTAGGGATCACAGGAAAACATTTGATTAGTGGCTCAGATATAAAAACTTATGCAAAAAATAGAGGAAAAAGTGAAAGTATTGAATATGCAACTAGAGGATCAATCTATACTAGTGATAACGAGGTTATTGCAAAAAGTGTTAGAAACTTTAAATTAAGTGCAGTCGTTTCTAAAAAAAGAGAAGGTAAAAATGCATATGTAAAAGATATTAAAAAAACTGCTCAAGAAGTTGCTCCAATTATTGGTATGGATCCAAATGAAATGGAACAGAAAATGCAAGAAGCAGTTGATGCAGGTAAATATCAAATTGAATTTGGAACATATGGTAATAATTTAACAATGGGTCAAAAAACAGAAATTGAAAAAAAAGATTTACCTGGTTTAGTTTTTGAAGAAGTTAATACTCGCAATTATCCTTTAGGTGATTTTAGTAGTTATATTGTTGGATATGCTAAAAATACAATTGATGAAGATGGTGTAAAAAAATTAGTTGGTGAAATGGGAATTGAGCGTAATTATGATGAAGTTCTTGCAGGTAAGAATGGTTATCGAGTTTATGAAAAAACAGCAGATGGTTATGTTAGAACTAATGGTATTTTAAAGAAAAAAGATGCTGTTAATGGAAAAGATATATATTTTACATTAAATAGTTCTTTGCAACGAGATTTAGATTATTTATTAGCTAAAGAAGCGGGTGAAGCTGGAGTAAGTAATGCTTCGTGTGTTGTAATGGAAGCAAAAACGGGAAAAATTTTAGCTTTATCTACTTATCCATCATTTGATCCTAATAAAAGAGATATTAAAGGATATAATAATTTCTTTTTTGATTCAGCATATGAATGTGGCTCAGTATTTAAATCATTTGTTTATGCAAGTTCAATTGAAAGTGGATTGTATAATGGAAGTGCACTTTATCAATCTGGTAAATATGATTATGGTGCTAGTAGACCAATTAGAGATCATAATAATGGTGTTGGTTGGGGTGCTATTAGCTATGATGAAGGATTTTATCGTTCAAGTAATGTGGCGATTTGTAACTTATTAGAAAGTGGATATACAAATAAAGAAGATGTATTGCAAACATATGAAGATCTTGGTTTTTTTAAATCAGATGAAGTAGATGGTTTTACAACAGCTAAAGGTACAGCGGTTTATGAAAATGATAAAAGTAGAGCGGCATATTTGACTACTGGATTTGGTCAAGGGTCAACTGTAACAATGTATCAATTAATTAGAGCATATAGTGCTTTTGCAAATGATGGTAAGATGGTAGAACCATATATTGTTGATCGTATTGTTGATAATGAAAATAATGAAGTTGCCTATAGTGCTAAAACTGAATATTCAAAACAAATATTTTCTTCTTCAACAGTATCGAAAATTAGAGATTTATTAAAAGGCGTTGTTAGTGATGAAACTGGTACTGCAAAAAAATTTGCTCTTGAAAATGGTGTACAGATTATTGGTAAAACAGGAACTGGACAAATGGTAGATGAAAATGGTACTTATTCAAGTAATAATTATACTAAATCATTTGCAGGTATGGCTCCTTATGATGACCCACAAATTATTACTTTAGTTGTTTTCCAAGGTGAAGATAATAGTACAACTGATCATCAAGCTAATATTATCAAGAATATTGTGCCCTCAGCATTATCAGTTGTTTCTTCATATAATAGTAATGATGATGTAACTGAAATAAAAAATTATAAGTTAGATTCTTTTGCCAATCAAAGTGTTAATTTCGTTAAATCAAAATTACAAGCTAAAAATATTGATGTACAAGTTATTGGTAATGGCTTAACTGTTGTTGAACAATTCCCGAAAGCAAAGTCTAAAGTAACAAAAAGTGATCGTGTTTTTATAAAAACCGAATCTAATGATATTACTTTACCTGATTTTAGTGGGTGGTCAAGTAAAGATGTTTCAATTTTTGGCTCCTTGGCGGGAATAACGATAAATACTGAAGGAAGTGGTGGTTTTGTCATTGGACAAAATATATTACCAGGAACACTAGTACATAGTGGGGATTCATTAACTATTACATTAGGGTGAGGTCTATTGACCCCACTTTTTTCATATGCTTTTATTGGTGGTAAGATGATATATGAAATAACAAAAAGAAAAGTAAAGTGGATTAAAATTGTTATTGTATTACTTGTAGTTGCTATAATTACGAAAATATGTTATATCCAAATAATTGATCGTGTTAATATATATAATAAAGCAACGGATTTATGGCAACGTAGTTTTCCAGTAGAAGCTAATCGCGGAGTTATTATAGATAATCAAGGTGATGTTTTAGCTACTAATTTAACTACTTCATCATTAGTAGTTGTTCCTAGCCAAATTAAAGACCTTGAGACAACATCAAATAAATTAGCTGAAATTTTAGATGTTGATGTAAATGTAATGAAAGAAAAATTAAGCAAAAAAGTATCTATTCAACGAATTCAACCAGAAGGAAGGCAGTTAGAAGATGAAGTTGCAAGTAAGATTTCTAGCTTAAAATTACCTGGGGTATATTTAATAAAGGACACTAAAAGATATTATCCTAAAGGTAGTTATTTAGGACAAACATTAGGGTTTGTAGGAATTGATAATCAAGGATTATTGGGTTTAGAGTTAAAATATGATAATTATTTAAGTGGTAGTAATGGTAGTATTGATTATTTTATGGATGCTAAGAGTAATCCATTAACTTTATATCCTAGTGTATACAGTGCGCCAACTTCTGGATTAGATTTACAGCTAACAATTGATGGTGAAATTCAAGATATTGTAGAACGTGAATTAAATAATGCTTATGATACGTATAATCCAGATGGAATATGGGCATTAGCTATGGATCCTAATACGGGTAAAATTCTTGCTATGAGTAGTAAGCCGGATTTTAATCCTAATGATTATAAAAGCGCTGATAAAGATGTGTATAATCATAACATCCCAATTTGGAAAACTTATGAACCTGGATCTACATTTAAAATAATTACTTTTTCATCAGCTTTAAATGAAAATTTATTTGATATGGATAAAGATACTTATTTTGATAAAGGATATGAAATTGTTAATGGTTCAAGAATTAAATCATGGAAAAAAGGTGGGCATGGACTTCAAACATTTAGAGAAGTATTACAAAATTCTTCAAATCCAGGTTTTGTGGAAATTGGTCGTCGTCTTGGTAAAGATAAGTTATATGAATATGTTAAGAAATTTGGTTTAACTGAAAAAACTGAAATTGATTTGCCAGGTGAATCAAAAGGAATTATGTTTGATTATGATTCGTTTAATGAATTAGAACAAGCGACAGTTTCTTTTGGACAAGGAATTTCAGTTACACCAATTCAATTAGTTAGAGCGATTTGTGCCTGCGTTAATGGGGGAAAATTATATCAACCTTATATTGGTGATAAAATTATTAATAGTACAACAAAAGATGTAATTTATGAAAAAAAACCAGAGCTTTTAAGAAGAGTTATAAGTGAAGAAACATCTAAAAAAGTTCGTGATGCATTAGAAACAGTTGTAACTGATGGTGGGGGTAAAAATGCATATATTGATGGTTATCGAATTGGTGGAAAAACAGGAACTGCTCAAAAGGCAGTAAATGGAAGCTATGTAGATGGAGGTTATATTTTATCGTTTGTAGGTGTGGCACCGATAAATGATCCTAAAATTGTATTATATGTGGCAATGGATAATCCTAAAAATTGTGTTCAATATGGTGGTACAACTGTAGCGCCAATTGCAAGGAAAATGCTTATGGATATTTTACCAAGTATGGGAATTGAAAAAGTAACATCAATGCGTAGAAAAACATATGGACCTACAGATGTTAAATCAGTTAAAGTAGAGAATTATATAGGTAAAAGTAAAAAAGAAATTAGTAATCCAGAGTTGAAATTTAAATATGTTGGTGATGGTGATGAAGTGATTGATCAACTTCCAAGAGTTGGTGAGTATGTTGAAGCAGGTTCTACAATTGTAATAATGTTAGGATAGTTGCTTGTTGTTTGACATTTTTAATGGTTTATAATATGATAATTGCGAATTAAAAATGAAGAATTATAGTCGATGATTTATTGTTTTTAATACGTAATTTGGCCAAGGAGATTGTAGGATGAAAAAAAATTTAGAAATTAAAAAATTAGGAATTAATGGTGAGGGAATTGGATATATCGATCGTAAGATTGTTTTTGTGCCAGGAGCTTTACCTCAAGAAGAAGTTGTAGTTGATTTGATAAGACAAACACGTTCTTATTATGAAGGTAAGTTAGTTAAGGTCATTAAACCTTCTAAAAATCGAGTTGTTCCTCGTTGTAAGGCATATAATGATTGTCAAGGGTGTACTTTGTTGCATTTAAATTATTATAAACAACTTACCGAAAAGAAAGAAGCGATACGTGAAGCTATTAGAAAATATACTAATTATAATTTGGAGGAAACAGTATTTAAAGATGTAATTGCTTCACCAAAGCAAGAAGGGTTTATTACAAGCGTTAATCTTCCAATTGTTGAATTTAAAGGAAAGATCACTTTTGGTATATATCAACGTAATAGTAAATATTTAACGTTAATGACAAAATGCTTTAAACAAAATCCATTAATAAATGAAACATTAGTTGCTTTAGAAGGTATCTTAACGCGTAATCATTGTAAAATCTATAATGATAAATTTAAAACTGGTTTACGATTTATTAAAATAAAATTAGTAGATAAAAAACTACAGTTAGTTTTTATTACTGGACGTGATGGACTAAATGATGAGGTAGTAAAAGAAATTAGTAAATTGACAAGCGTAGCTAGTATTTATATGTCTGTCAATACTTCTAAACATCAAGAATTCGATGATGCTGGATATACAAAGCTATATGGATTGAGTCGTTTAGAGATGGTTGGTAATGATAAAAAGTATTTAGTATCGATAAAATCAAAACTACCTGAAAATATTCTTGCTTATAATAAACAAATTAGTTGTATGAAAACTATGTTAGAAGATAGTAATAAGATTATTTCTTTAAATTGTGGAATAGGTCTTTTGGAAATGGAATTAGATCAGGAAGTTATTGCTATTGATGAAAAGAAGTATCATATTGAAGATGCTAAAATCAATAATAAAAGAAAAGAAAATGTTATTTTTGTAGCTGGAAGTATCGACAATAAAATAGTAGTATATGCAAAGAAAAAAATATATGATACATTAGTTATTCAAAATGAACGTTTTGGATTAAGTGATACTGTTAAAAATAGTATTAAAATTGCTAAAATCAAAACAATTGTTTATAGTTGTCAATCATATTCTACTTTGGCTAAAGATTTAGCTGATTTAGAAAATAGTTATCGTTTAGAAAGGATTGTTGCTATAGATTCTTCGTGCCATAATTCGTATTTGACAACTATTGTTAAATTAGTTAGAAAGTAGAAATATTGAAAAATGATGTAAAGGAGAACAAGATGAAAATTGAATTTCAGCCTCAAGGGGTATGTGCTAGACAAATTATTATAGATATTGAAAATGATATTGTTAATGATGTTAAATTTATTGGTGGTTGTTCAGGAAATACGCAAGGTGTTGGGGCATTAGCTAAAGGAATGAAAGTTAGTGAAGTGATTGAACGCTTAAAAGGAATACGCTGTGCAGCTAAATCTACAAGTTGTCCTGATCAATTTGCTAAGGCGTTAATGAAGCATACTATGTAGTGGAATAATCATTTGATTATCCACTTCTTTTCATTTTATTAATTTATTTTTCATATAATTATTTAGGTGATTAAATGTTAATTCGGATAAAGAAATTACAATTTGTTTGTGGTATACTTTTGATGTTACAGGTATTTTGTTCGATGTGGTGTATACCTTTTCATTTGATAGCAGCATTGTTATCAATTGTTATAATTGGATGGCAAAAAAAGTTTTGTGTGTTACAAGTACAATATCATTACTATGTATTAGCTTTGTATTGTTTTAGAATGTGGCTTTTAGGGGTTGAGTCATTTGTTTTTTTAGAAACAATTTATATGTGTCTTTGTCTATATTTCTCGATTATGATTATTTTATTTTCATTTCGAGCAATTCTATAAATATCATTTTTAAATGAGATATTTAATGGTATAATGTATGTTGAAAGGATGTGGAGATGATGCTAGGACATTTACAAGTGTATAGTGCGTATAGTTTTCAAAATAGTACTATTTTAATCGAAGACCTGTGTAAAAAAGCTAGTGATCTCCACTATGAGGCACTAGCTTTAACTGATAAGGATAATATGTTTGGGGCAATGGAATTTACAAAATGTTGTGCTAAATATAGAATTAAGCCAATATATGGTTTAGAAGCAAGTGTTGAAATTGATCATGAAATATATCCATTGATTTTACTTGCTAAAAATACATCTGGTTATTTTAGTTTAGTTAAAATTACTAGTGATATTTCTTTAAGTGATAATAAAGCGATTAAATTTGATGATTTAGTTAAACATCAAGAACATTTATTTGTTTTATCAGGATGTAAAGAAGGAATTATTGAACGATTGATTTTAAAAGAGCTTGATAGTGAAGCACTTAAATATTTAAAATTATTTAAAAATAGTTTTGATAATTTTTATGTTTGTTTACAAAATCATAATCTAGCAATGCAACATAAAGTTAATGAACGTTTAGTTGCTTTAACTCTATTAGAAA
This sequence comes from Thomasclavelia spiroformis DSM 1552, assembly GCF_025149465.1. Lineage (NCBI taxonomy): Bacteria > Bacillati > Bacillota > Erysipelotrichia > Erysipelotrichales > Coprobacillaceae > Thomasclavelia > Thomasclavelia spiroformis. The sequence goes on from NZ_CP102275.1 coordinate 574,585, forward strand.
ATATCCCAATTTGTGTATCAAATGAAGTTAGGTATTTAGAAAGTAAAGAAGCATATACATTAGAATTGTTGCAAGCTTTTAGTAAAGGGCAAACATTAGATATTAATCATGAACCAGTAACTGATCAGCTATATTTGAAATCTAGTTATGAAATGGAAAGTATTTTTGATAAAAAATATATTGAAAATACTGATTATATTATAAACTTATGCAATGCATCGATTCCTCTTCATCATATGCATTTACCTAAGTATCCAGTGCCTAAAAATGGAAATGCTAGCGATTATTTAAAGCAACTGTGTAGTGTAGGATTAAAAAAACGTTTTAAAAATCAAAAAATAAATACTGTATATTTACAAAGATTAAAGAAAGAATTAGATGTTATTAAAAAAATGGGATTTGATGATTATTTTTTAATAGTTTTTGATTATGTACGATATGCTAAAATTAATAAAATATTGGTTGGACCAGGTAGAGGTTCGGCTGCTGGTAGTTTAGTTGCTTATGTACTTGGAATTACAAATATCGATCCTTTAAAATATAATTTAGTTTTTGAACGCTTTTTAAATGAAGAACGTGTTAGTATGCCAGATATTGATATTGATTTCCAAGATGATCGACGTGATGAAATTGTTGAATATGTTACTAATAAATATGGTCAAGAACATGTAGGTCAAATTGTTACTTTTTCAACTTATGGTCCTAAAGTAGCAATTAAAGATCTTGGTAAAGTTTTAGGAATCACTTTACCACGTTTAGAACTATTGGCTAAAAATATCCCGACAGGACCTAAAAATCGTAAAAGTGCAAAAGAAGTATATGAAACATCATATAATTTTCAATCAATGGTTAATCGCGATTTAGCATTAAGACGAATTATGCCATCTGTTTTTATTGTTGAAAAATTACCACGAAATATTTCAACACATGCAGCTGGAGTTGTTTTGTCTAATGATCGACTTAATCAAGTTGTTCCATTGACTAGAGGTCCTAATAATGGAATTGTTACCCAATATTCAAAAGATTATATTGAAGATGTGGGATTGTTAAAGATGGATTTTTTAGGATTAAAAAATTTAACAATCATTGATTATATTTTAAAAGATATTGAAAAAAATGATGGAAGAAAAATAAATATTAATGAAATTGAGCTAAATGATAAAAAAACATTTCAATTAATAAGTAGAGGAGATACTTTTGGTATTTTTCAATTAGAATCACCAGGAATGAAAAATTTATTAATTAAAATGCAATGTAATTGTTTAGATGATCTTATTGCAGCTATTGCTTTATTTAGACCAGGTCCAATGGCTAATATTCCTGCCTATATTGCAAGAAAAAAAGGGGAAGAACCAGTAACTTATCCATTAGATTGTTTAAAACCTATTTTATCATCAACATATGGAATAATTATCTATCAAGAGCAAATAATGCAAGTTGCTCAAAGAGTTGCTGGTTTTTCACTTGCAAAAGCCGATATTTTAAGAAAAGCTATGTCAGATAAGATAGTTAGTTTAATGGCATCAATGAAAACCGAATTTATTAGTGGTGGAATAGCTAATGGTTTTAGTGAGAGTGAAGCAGTAGGAATATTTGAATTAATTGAAAAATTTGCAAATTATGGCTTTAATAAAGCTCATTCAGTTGCTTATGGTTATGTTGCTTATTGGTTAGCCTATTTAAAAGCCAATTATCCATTAGAATTTTTTAGTGCTTTGTTGTCAAATGAACAGAGTAGTGATTCAAATAAGATTAATTGTATTCAAGAAGGTAAAAAGTATGGTGTTAAAATATTACCACCATCAATAAATTATTCAACCGATCGTTTTAAAGTAGAAGATGGTAATATTCGCTATTCACTTTTAGCAATCAAAAATGTTGGATATGCTGGTTATCAAGCAATTATTCAAGAAAGAGAAAAAGGGTTGTTTAAAGATGTATTTGACTTTATTTCTAGAATGGAGTCTAGTAAACTTAATAGTAAAATGATTGATAGTTTAATAATGGCAGGAGCTTTTGATGAATTTGAACTTAATCGAAGCACTATTAAATATAATTTAAGCCATATTATGGAATATGCTCAGTTAAAGAATATGATCGGAATTGATGAACCACCAATTTTAACAATAGTCAAAGATAATCGTATGAAGATTTTAGAAGAGGAAAAGTTGGTTTTAGGTGTTTATTTATCAATGCATCCAATTGCTTTAATTAAGCAAAATTTAAACCTTAAAATTATAAGTGTAAGTGAATTGCATAATAACATTGATAAATATGTTACAATAGTAATGGCAATATCAAGAGTAAAGGCAATTGTTGATAAAAAAGGTCAAGAAATGTGTTTTGTTGATGGATACGATGAAACCGGAGAAATTGATGGAGTTGTATTTGCCAATAATTATCAAACATTGAAAAACGTGTTAGTGCGTGGGGATATTTGTTTAATAGAAGGACAAGTGAAATTTCGTGATAAATTATCGTTGGTGATTTATCAAGCTAAAAAAGTACGTTAAGGGTGGATAAAATGAAAGAATTAGTATTAATAGATGGAAATTCATTGTTGTATCGCGCATATTATGCAACAGCAGCGATGGGAAATTTGATGGTTAATAAAGACGGTATACCGACAAATGCAGTTTATGGATTTGCTAATATGTTAGAAAATATTTTAAAGGGCAATCCTGAATACATCGTTGTAGCTTTTGATTACGGTAAAAAAACATTTAGAAATGATTTATTTGAAGTATATAAGGGAACACGTAGTGCTACCCCTGATGAATTGGTTTGTCAATTTTCAATGATTAGAGAATATTTAACAGCACATGGGATTCACTATCAAGAAATTGAGGGGTATGAAGGTGATGATGTTATTGGAACGATTGCTAGCATTGCAAGTAAAAAAAGATTTAAAGTTAGTATTGTTACCAGTGATAAAGATATGTTGCAATTAGTTGATGATAATGTCAGTGTTTATTTAACAAAAAAAGGTGTTGCTGAACTAGAAAAAATAACACCAGAAAAGTTTAAAGAGATGTATGGATTAATTCCTGATCAGATGAGAGATTTAAAAGGATTAATGGGGGATAAGGCTGATAATATTCCTGGAATTCCTGGAGTTGGTGAAAAAACAGCTTTAAAATTATTAAAGCAATATCATACTATTGAAAATTTAAATGATCATTTAGATGAATTAAAAGGAAAAATGGGTGAAAAGATTCGTGATAATATTGATCAAGGATTACTTTCAAAAAAAATTGCTACAATAATTAAAGATGTTCCAATGGAACTTGATTTAGATGATTTTTATTATCAAGGATTTGATTACAATGAACTTGCTGAGTTTTATCGCCGTTATAATATGAATTCATTATTAAAAAGAATGTCTTTAGCTAATGAAGATAATAAAGGAGAAACAGTTATAGATGTTAAAATAGTTGATTGTTTGCCAATTATCAAACGAGACAGTTCAATTGTTGTAGGTGTTTTTGATAGTAACTATCATCGTTCATTAATTGTTGGCTTTGCAATTTATAATAATAGTGAAGCTTATTATATTGATATTGAAAATGCGATAAAATGTCAAAATTTCCAAAATTTTATCAATGATGAATCAATAGAAAAATATGGATATGATATTAAAAAATGTATTAATGCAGCTAAATGGCATGGTTTAGAAATAAAGAACTATGTTTTTGATTTACAATTAGCATCTTATATATTAAATCCTAGTTTAAAAGATGAAATTCGCAGTGTATGTGAATATTATGATTATTATGATGTTTTATATGATGAAGAAGTTTATGGTAAAGGTGCAAAGAAAAAAATTCCAGAAACAACAGCAATTGCTGATCATTTAATTAAACAGGCAAAAGCTATATATGTTTTAAAAGATAAAGCGATTGAAAAATTAAAACAAGAAAATCAATTTGATCTATATAAAGATGTAGAAATGCCGGTTGCTAAGATTTTAGCAAGTATGGAATATCAAGGTGCTAAAATTGATAAAGATGTTTTAAAAGATTTAGAAAATCAGTTTGGTAAAGAAATTGAGGTTTTAGAAAAAGAAATTCATCAATTAGCTAATAAAAATTTTAATATTGCTTCTCCAAAACAATTAGGTGAAGTTCTATTTGAAGATTTAGGTTTACCTAACGGAAAAAAGACTAAAACAGGATATTCAACATCTGTTGATATTTTAAATAAATTAAAAGACGTTCATCCAATCATAAATAAAGTATTACAATATCGAACACTTTCTAAATTATATTCTACATATATTATCGGCTTACAAGAACAAATATTTGTTGATGGAAAAATTCACACAATATATAATCAGGCATTAACCCAAACCGGGAGACTTTCATCTACTGATCCTAATCTTCAAAATATTCCAGTAAAAACAGCTGAAGGTAAATTAATCCGCAAAGCATTTATTCCAGAATACGATTATTTAGTTTCATTTGATTATTCACAAATTGAATTAAGAGTATTGGCACATTTGGCAAACGTAAAATCATTAATTAAAGCATTTAATGAAGATAAAGATATTCATCGTCATACAGCTAGTGAGATTTTTGGAGTAGATGAAGATGAAGTTGATAGTACAATGCGTCGTAATGCTAAAGCGGTAAATTTTGGAATTATTTATGGAATGTCAGATTTTGGTTTAGCGGAACAAGTTGGGGTACCAGTTAATGAAGCACGTAATTTTATAAAACGTTATTTTGAAAATTATCCGGAAATTAAAACATATATGGATAACAATATTGAATTTTGTAAAAAGAATGGTTATGTAACAACAATGTTAAATCGTAAACGTTTTATTCGTGAAATAAATGAAAAAAATTATATGCGTCAAGAACTTGGTAAACGTCTTGCGATGAATTCACCAATTCAAGGATCGGCTGCTGATATTATTAAAGTGGCAATGATTAAAGTTGATGAACTGTTTAAAAAGCATAATTTAAAATCTAAAATGATTTTACAAGTGCATGATGAATTGATTTTTGATGTTTATAAAGAAGAATTAGAAGAAGTAATGGAAGTTGTTGCCAAGGGAATGACAACGGCTGTTAAGATGAATGTAGAATTAAAATCTGAAGGAAGTTATGCTATAAATTGGTATGAATTAAAGTAGGTGATAAAATGCCAGAGTTACCAGAAGTAGAAACGGTTAGAAGAACTTTAAAGAATTTTGTATTAAATAAAAGGATTATTTCAATTGATATCATGTATCCTAAGATTATTGAAGATGATATAGAGGAATTTAAGAATAAAGTTTGTAATCAAGTAATCAATGATATTGATCGAATTGGTAAATTTTTAATTTTTAAATTAGATGATGTTGCTTTTGTTTCTCATTTGAGAATGGAAGGCAAATATCATTATGTAAATCGTGATGAACCGTTAAATAAACACGATCATATTGTTTTTAATCTTGATGATGGTAAACAACTTAGATATAACGATACCCGTAAGTTTGGAAGAATGAAGTTAGTTAGTTTGGATAATTACGCTAATGAATTGCCATTATCCAAATTAGGACCAGAACCATTTTATGCTGATGAAAAAAAACTATATGAAAAATTACATAAATGCAATTTACCGATAAAGCATGCTCTTTTAGATCAAAGTATTATCGCAGGAATTGGTAATATTTATGCTAATGAAATATGTTTTGCAATGGGTTTAGATCCATATACTCCTGCAAGTAAATTAACTAAAAAGAGTGTAAAAGAGTTAATTGAAGTAGCAAGTAGTATTTTAAATGAAGCAATTAAACAAGGTGGTACTACTATTCATTCATTTAGTGCAAATGGAATAGATGGCTTGTTTCAAGTTAAATTAAAAGTCCATTTACAAAAAAAATGTTCTATTTGTGGTGGTGAAATTACTAAAGAAGCAATTAAAGGACGTGGAACATATTATTGTAAAAAATGTCAAAAGAGGAGAAGATAAATGATAAAATGGGGAATTATTGGGGCTGGAAATATTGCTCATCGCTTTTGCAGAGCATTAGTTAAAGATAAAAGAGCTAAATTAGAAGCTGTTAGTTGTCGAACTATAGAAAAAGCTAAAGCTTTTAAAATGATTTATCCATGTAATAAAGCTTATGATTCTTTTCAAAAAATATTAGATGATCCAGATATTGAAGCAGTATATATTGCTTTGCCTCATTATTATCATTATGAATGGATTAAAAAAGCTATTTTAGCGCATAAAAGTGTTTTAGTAGAAAAGCCAGCTACAATTGATTATAGACAAATGGAAGAACTTAGAGCGCTAGCAAGACAAGAAAAAGTTTTATTGATGGAAGCAATGAAAAACAGATTTGTACCATGTTATCAAAAAGCTAAAAATCTTCTTGATAATCAAATAATTGGAGATATTAAAAAGATAGAAACCAGTTTTTGTAATGAACATATGGAATATGATGCTAATTGTTACTTGTTTGATCTTAAACAAGGTGGTTGTTTATTAGATTTAGGAATTTATAATATTAGTTATTTAGATGATTTCTTTAATAATGAATTAAGTGATTTATCGCTAGAGTGTAGGTATCATGAATGTGGTGTAGATAGTTATGTTAATGCTAAAATTTTATTCGGTGAGAAAATAGGAATTGTTGAATGTGCTATTGATCATAAAAAAGAAAGTTGTGTTGTTTTTAATGGTGAAAAGGGGAAAATGATTTTAAAACCATTACATCGTCCTTTGTATATTAAAGTGATTTTAAATGATAAAACTGTGATTGATGAATACATTGATTATGAGTATGATGATTTTTATAGTGAAATTGCCCACTTTAATAGTTTAATTGAAAATCACCAGTTAGAAAGTAATATTATGAGTCTGGATAGTAGTGTTAACTGTGCTAAGATTTTAAGCGCGATTAAGGAGAGATTTTAATGAAGATTTTTGGAATTACTGGTAGTATTGCTACTGGTAAAAGTACGGTGACTAATTATTTAAGAGATAAAGGTCATTTAGTAGTTGATAGTGATAAATTAGCATATGATGCCTTGACGATAGATCAAAATTGTATAGATAAAACTAAAACTAGATTTAACTTACCAGAGGGGAAGATTGATCGTAAAAAATTAGGAAAAATTATTTTTAATGATAAAGAAGCAAAAGATGATTTAGAAAAAATTATTCACCCTTATGTTATTAGTAGAATTAAAAAGGAAATTGAAGATAATCGTGATTTAAAGTATATTTTTTTAGATATCCCATTACTTTACGAAAGTAAATTAGAGTATTTATGTGATAAAGTAATTGTAGTATATTTAAGTTTAGAAGACGAGTTAAAAAGGTTGATGGAACGTGATCAAATTGATAAAGAGTATGCAAAATTGATTATTGCAAATCAAATGAGTATAGAATCTAAAAAAGTAAAAGCAGATATTATTTTAGATAATAGTGGTTCTTTAGAAAATTTATATAATCAAATCGAAGAATTATTGAAAGGAAGATAGATATGAATGAGTTAATGATGTCTGATTTATATATGGTAAATGCAAATTATCCGCTTGATAGTATTCATATGCGTACCATCCAGCTTTTATATCAGCCATTAGTTGGTAATACTGCTTGTAGTTTATATTTAACCCTTTATGCAGAATTAGATCAGCTTTCATTGACTAAAGCAACAAGCTTATTTAGTCGTTTAACGAAAATAAGTGGTTTATCATTAACACAAATCAATGAGGCAAGTAAAAAGTTAGAGGCAATTGGACTTTTAGAAAGATATAAAAAAGATGTGGATAATAATCGAATATATCATTTTATAATTAAGACACCATTATCTCCTTCTAAAATTTTTAATCATGTGATTTTAGGGCCATTATTATTACAAAGACTTGGAAAAGAGGATTTATATCGAACTAAGTTATGTTTTAAATCATCAACTTTTGATTTTAGTGATTATGAAAATATTACTGCTAAATTTACTGATGTTTTTGATATTAATATGCTTGAAGGAAGCAAAGAGGTTTTGGTTGAAAAGAATTATTTTGGGAATGATTATGGTAAAATTGATGGTGATTATGATTTAGAATTATTTTATCAAGGTTTAAAAGATTATCAGATAAAAAGAAGCGTGATTACAAGTGATGATGAAACTCTTATTAAACAATTAGGGATAATGTATCGAATCAATTCTTTAGATATGCAAGGATTAGTTAAAGATAGCATAAAAAATGATAAAATTTCTAAACAATTATTAATTAAAAATTGTCGAGATTATTACGATATAGCAATGCCTGAAAAGTTTGAAGAAATTTATCATAAACAAGCAGCAATTCATAAAAGTAGTAGTAATAACGATTTATTAAATGCACATATTCAATATTTAGAAAGTGTTAATCCATATCAATTACTAAAAGATAAACAAGGTGGTAGAGAGCCACTAAAGCATGATTTACAGATTGTTGAATCAATTATGACTAGTTTATATTTACAACCAGGTGTTGTAAATGTGTTAATCGAACTTACACTTTCTCAATGTGATAATGTTTTATCTAGAGCGTTTATGCAAACACGTGCTTCCCAATGGAAACGTAAAAAAATTGAAACAGTAAAAGAAGCGTTGGATGAAGCTAAATTGTATTTAAAATATCGACGTAATGATGATGTTGACGATGATATAAAAGATGATGTAAGCATGGTTAATAACGATAGTGTTGATGAAACTGAATTAAATGAGTTTTTAAGTCAGTTTGAATAGGAGGCGAATATGAAGAATATACAAGATCTTACTTTGTTTGGTGAAAATGATTTTTATGAAAATAAACAAAATAGTATTAATAAGTTAATAAAAGATAATAATATTATTAAGATATTAAAAAAGTATGATTTAAAACGTAAAGACATTGAAGAAAATTGGATTGAATTCTTGGAATATAAAGAGGATTTAGATATTTGTAAAGAGTGTAAGTCATTAAAAGATTGTCCTAAAGTGTCCAAAGGGATGATTCGAGAATTTGATTATTATGATGGTATGATTAAATTAGCATTAAAGCCATGTAAATATGGATTATCGCATTTCAATGATCAAAATGTTTTAAATAATATTTTGCTTAAAAATGTAAGTAGTAAGATTTTACTTACAAAACCTAGTGATTTGAGTTTTAAAAATGATTTAGAAAGTAATGGAATGGCGATTATTAAAATATTAAGTGATTATATAAATAGACCAACTAATAAAGGTTTTTATTTGTATGGAAATGAAGGTATTGGTAAAAGTACGATCATGGGATTTTTAATACGTTGCCTTGTTATTAAAGGATATAAATGTGGCTTTATTCATTTTCCAACATTTTTAATGGATTTAAAGAGCTCTTTTGGAAATGAAGGAGTAAATAGTTCGATTGAATTGATGAAAAATTTAGATTATTTAGTTATTGATGATGTTGGTGGTGAAAATGTTACACCATGGTCACGTGATGAAATTCTTTCAGCTGTTTTGGCATATCGTCTTCAAAATGAAAAAGCTACTTTTTTTACAAGTGAATATTCATTAGAAAAATTGAAAAAAATATATACATTAAAAACAACTGATAAAGAAAGGGCTGAACGATTGGTTTCTAGAATGAAAGCGGTTAGTATGCCTTTAGAGTTAAAAGGTAAGGATTTACGGTAAAAAATATCGATTTTTTAATAGAAAATATTAAAGATTTAATGGAAACATCAAATTTTTTGTGTTAAAATGTCTTGGAAATAAAAATGTGAATATAAGGAGGAAAAAGAATGGTTAAGTGTATTGGTGTATTAACATCTGGTGGAGATGCTCCTGGAATGAATGCAGCTGTTCGTGCTGTGGCAAGAACTTGTTTAAATAAGGGTATTGAAGTATACGGAGTTCGTTTGGGATATAAAGGGTTGTATGAAGGTGATTTCATTAAATTTGATCGCCATAGTACACGCAATATTATTAATTTAGGAGGAACTATTTTAAAGTCAGCTCGTTTTCCTGAATTTAAAGATCCTGAAATTAGAAAAGCTGCGATTGAACAAATGAAAAAAGTAGGAATGGAAGCTTTAGTAGTTATTGGGGGAGATGGTAGCTATACAGGTGCTTTAAAACTTACTGAAATGGGTATAAATTGTATAGGTATCCCAGGAACAATTGATAATGATATTCCAAATACAGACTGTACAGTTGGATTTGATACAGCATTGAATACAATTGTTGACGCTTTAGACCGTTTGAGAGATACATCTAGTTCACATCAGCGTTGTACTATTCTTGAAGTAATGGGACGACGTTGTGGTGATTTAGCAATTAATGCAGGTATTGCTGCTGGTGCTGAAATGATTATTACAAGTGAAATCGGATTTGATGAAAAACAAGTAATTGAAAGATTAAAAGCAGCAAAAAAATCAGATAAAAAACATGCAATAGTTGTTATTACTGAACATATTACAGATGTTAATGAATTAGCAAAGAAAATAGAAGCTGAAACTGGTTTTGAAACACGTGCTAATGTTTTAGGACATATGCAAAGAGGTGGACGTCCATCTGCAAGAGACCGTGTACTTGCTTCTCGTATGGGAGTTTACGCTGTTGAGTTGTTAGAAGCTGGTAAAGGTGGATTATGTGTAAGTGTAGTTAATGGTGAAATTAAAGGGTTAGATATTATTGAAACTTTATCACAAAAGCGTAAAACTGATTTTGGTATTTACGAAGATGCGATGAAACTTCGTTAATATAAATATAAATAAATAAGGTGAGGATAAATAGGATATGGCATTTGAATTGAAAGAGAGAAAAAAGAAAACACGTGTTGTTTGTACTATTGGACCTGCAAGTGAAGATGAAAAAATGTTAAGAAAATTAATTCTTGCAGGAATGAATGTGATGAGACTTAATTTTTCTCATGGTGATTTTGAAGAACATGGTGGAAGAATTAAAACAGTTCGTAAATTAAGCAAGGAATTAAATAAGAATATTGCAATTTTATTGGATACTAAAGGACCTGAAATTAGAACAGGTGATTTTGTTGGTGGTAAGACAGAATTTAAAAAAGGACAAGTTGTTACCATTTGTCAAGAAGATATTGAAGGAACAAGTGATCGTTTTACTATTACATATAAAGAATTATATAAAGATGTTAAACCTGGTGGATTTATTTTAGTAAATGATGGGCAAGTTGAATTGTTAGTTGATCATGTTGAAGGAACAGATATTGTTTGTGTATGCGCAAATGATGGAATTGTTAAAAACAAAAGAGGTATTAATGTACCAGGTGTTAAATTAGGTTTTGATTACTTATCACCAAAAGATACAGCTGATATTACTTTTGGTTGTGAACAAGGTGTTAATTTCATTGCAGCATCTTTTGTAAGACGTGCTCAAGACGTTTTAGATGTTAAAAAATTATTAATTGAAAATGGACATCCAGAAATCCAAATCATCGCCAAAATTGAAAACAATGAAGGTGTTGATAACATGGATGAAATTTTAAAAGTGGCTGATGGTATCATGGTTGCTCGTGGTGATTTAGGAGTTGAAGTGCCTGCAGAAGATGTACCTTTAATTCAAAAGAAATTAATTAAAAAATGTCGTGCTGCTGGAAAGGTAGTTATTACTGCTACACAAATGTTAGATAGTATGCAAGAAAATCCAAGACCAACACGTGCTGAAGTAAGTGACGTTGCTAACGCTATTTACGATGGTACTGATGCAATTATGTTATCTGGTGAATCAGCTCAAGGTAAATATCCAGAAGAATCAGTTATGACAATGACTAAAATTGCATTAAAAACTGAAGAAACTTTGGATTATGCTTCTTTATTAAGAAAAGCAATTAGAACTGCACCAGAAGATCCTTCTGAAGCAATCTGTATGTCTGTTGCTGAAATTGCATCAAAATTCAAAGTGTCTGCTATTGTTGTATATACAGAAAGTGGTTCAACTGCTAAGCGTGTATCACGTTATCGTCCGGAATCTATGATCATTGCTGCTACTCCTTATGAACCAGTAACTCGTTCATTAGCACTTAACTGGGGAGTAAAAGGTGTTGTTTGTAAACGAATGAATGATCGTGCTTCTCAATTAGAATATGCACAAATTTTAGCAAAAGAAAATGGTGTTGAACCAGGTGAACAAATTTTAATTACAGCTGGTACACCAGGTGTTGGGGGAACTACTAGTTATTTAGAATTAGTTACTGTAAAATAAATATAATGGGTTGTAATAAATTGATTTTTTATTGATTTATTCAACCTTTTTTATTGGTTGTATTATTCTTATAAGTCGATTTATGAATGATGGTTTTTCTTCCTATATATTAAAAAATAAGTTATAATGACTAATGTAGGTGATAAATATGGAAAAAAAATATAAACAAAATTTATTTGTTTCGCTTATTTTTGCTTTAATAGTCTCAATAACATTATTTTATATGCATGATAATTATATATTTCAAACTTATGGAGATGTGGTTTATTATGATTACATATTAAATGGTGAAAATGATGATATAAAAGTTGAAAATATTGAAGTATATCATAGAGAAGATAGTTTTTCTATTGGTGATGGATCAATAAGTGTAAAAAATAATAACTTAATTGGTGTGGAAACTAATATTAATGCTAGTGTTAGTTTAGAAAATGATGATCAAAAAGAAGAATATTCAGTTGGATTAGAAAATTATCCTGAAGATAATTTAAAATATATAATCCAAAAAATTTCAAGAAAAAGCAATAAGAGTGATTTACAGGATGTTAGTAAAGCTAAGTTGATTATAAATAATAATAATCAAGTCATTAGTGAGTTAAATTTAAAAATTGTACCTGTAGAGCAATTAGAAGGATCTAATAAAGAATATAGAATTGAAAATGCAAGTATTTCTAGCCAAATGATGCGATTAGGTTCATTAAAAACAACAGATGAACAAATAATAAAAAAATATCCAGAAGTCTCTTTAGAATATCGTTATTTAAAAGATAAAAAATTAAATAAAGATAACGATGATAATTATATTGTATTTAAAAAAATTAGTGGTAAAAGTAAAGAATTAATTAATGCTAATGATTATGGAGTTTTTTATTTAGATGAAGGCAATTTTAAAAATAAAGATTTGAGTGTAGTAATAATTTTTAGTAATGATAATGATAAGTATGCTTTTTCAATAGATTTAACAACTCGACAGGTTGGTGATTATTATGGATAAAGTAAAAAAAGATTTTTTAATTTTTTATTTAGCACGTAATGCTATTGCAACATTTTTTATTACTTTAATAGCATTTGTATGTGATTTCATGATTTATTTTGATATGACAACGTCTAGAGCAATTATGAAAATATTTACAGATAATATTTATACAACATTATATTTTTTATTATTATGGATTTTAAATTATTTATTGTTTGAAATTTATAAAATTGTTGTTGATGGAATAAAATATGATGGAAAAATAGAAATAAGACCTAAAATCGGCGATAAAAAAATTATTTCTTATGATGTAATTATATTAATAGTTATATTTATTTTATTAATATTTATTGAATTTGAAAGGTTATTTAGATTTAATTTTATTTTGTTAGTATTATTTATGATACTAAGAGGTATTAAAGAGGAAATTAAATATTATAAAAAATAGACCCCTTTGGAGTCTATTTTAATAAATTGCATAATGATTTGATTATTTCGGTTTGTTGTGAACTGTTCAAAGAATTATAATACTGTTCAAATAAGACTCCTAAACCTGGCAAAATTGTTTCTTCTTTAGAAGCAATTCCTTGATTAATAATTTCTTTTAATTCATCAAATGATGTATTATGTAATTTATTTAGTAGTGCATTACGAATATCCATATTGACCTCCTAAATTATTATAGACAAAATAAAATTAATTTATACGGTAAGATTATGGAAATTAGAAAAATAGAAATTGATAATCAAATTATTGAATATCAATTGAATATGAAAAATATAAAAAAATGTTATTTAAAAATTAAATCAGGTAAAGTGATTGTTAATGCTGGTTTTGGTTTTAAAATAGAGATGATAGAAAATCTAATTTTAAATCATAAAAATGAGATTTTAAAAAGGGTTAATGATTATGTTCCAAAAGTAAATTATCAAAATGGAGGATATGTTTATATTTTTAATCATAGATATGAAATCATAGAAAAAGAGATTAAAGATAATAAGGTTATAATAAGTGATGATAAAATATATGTGTGTAGTAAAAATATAAAAAAAGTAATAGAAATAAAATTACAGGAAATTCTTTATGATTATTTATTAAAAAGAATTAATTTTTATATAAAAAAAATGTTTGATTTAACTCTACCTCAAATAGAAATTAGAAAATTAAAGTCACGTTGGGGAGCTTGTTTTCCTCAAAATAATAAATTATCATTTAATTTATACTTAGTGCATTTAGATAAAAGTTTAATTGATTATGTAATAATTCATGAATTATGCCATTTCATACACCCTAATCATTCAAATGAATTTTATAGTGAAGTAGAAAAAAGATTACCAAATTATAGGATAAAAATAAAAGAATTAAAGGAGATAGATATATGATTACATCGACAAGTAATAATACAATTAAAACACTAATAAAATTGAAACAAAAAAAATATCGTGATGAAACTGGATATTATTTGGTTGAAGGTGAGCATTTAGTAGAAGAAGCAATGAAAGCAAAACAAGTAGAATGTTTAATTTCTACAAAAGATATTACTAGTGATTTACCAATAGTTATAGTTAGTAATGAAGTTATGAGTAAATTGTCATTTACTAAGTCACCACAATTTATAATGGCAAAATGTAAAATAAAAAAAGAAAATAAATTAATTGATGGTAAACGATATTTGATTTTGGATGATTTACAAGATCCTGGTAATATTGGTACTTTAATTAGAACTGCTTTAGCATTTTCGATTGATCAAGTTATTTTATCTAATAATTGCGTTGATTTATATAATGATAAATTATTAAGATCTATGCAAGGTGCAAATTTTCATATTAATTGTATATATGATGATTTAAAAACTGTAATATCAACTTTGAAAAAAAATAATGTAAAGATTATTGGGAGTGCTTTAGAAAATGGGCAAGATATAAAACAGATAAAGATTAGTGAGAAAATGGCGTTTATAGTTGGAAATGAGGGTAATGGTATGAATAAAGATATTTTGCAAGAATGTGATTATGTTGGTTATATACCAATAAATACAATTGAATCTTTAAATGTTGCTATTGCTGGGAGTATTATGATGTATCATTTTAAATAAGTATATAAAGAGACAATTCATAGCGAATTGTCTCTTATATTTTAGAGAAGGAGAGCAGAAGAAAGTGGAGAAAAACAAAAAAAGATAAAAAAAGGCAAAAAAAGCTTTACAAAGGCAAAGGAATATGGTAAATTAAGTGAGCACTCGAGAGAAGAGGAAAGAGGCTTTAGAAAAAGATGGAAAAAGATATTGACTAAAGTCAAAAAAGAGTGTAAGATAAGAAAGTCGGCAAAAGAGAGGCCGATAAGAGAGATCATTGAAAACTAAACAGAATTAAAGAACACACGTCAAAGAGAAAAAAAGAAGAGCTAAACAGACAGGAAATTGTCTGAGAGAGATAAAAGGACAATGGAGAGTTTGATCCTGGCTCAGGATGAACGCTGGCGGCGTGCCTAATACATGCAAGTCGAACGCGAGCAGCAATGCTCGAGTGGCGAACGGGTGAGTAATACATAAGTAACCCGCCCTAGACAGGGGGATAACTGCTGGAAACGGCAGCTAAGACCGCATAGGTATGGACACTGCATGGTGACCATATTAAAAGTGCCAAGGCACTGGTAGAGGATGGACTTATGGCGCATTAGCTGGTTGGTGAGGTAACGGCTCACCAAGGCGACGATGCGTAGCCGACCTGAGAGGGTGACCGGCCACACTGGGACTGAGACACGGCCCAGACTCCTACGGGAGGCAGCAGTAGGGAATTTTCGGCAATGGGGGGAACCCTGACCGAGCAACGCCGCGTGAAGGAAGAAGGAATTCGTTCTGTAAACTTCTGTTATAAAGGAAGAACGGCGGATATAGGGAATGATATCCGAGTGACGGTACTTTATGAGAAAGCCACGGCTAACTACGTGCCAGCAGCCGCGGTAATACGTAGGTGGCGAGCGTTATCCGGAATTATTGGGCGTAAAGAGGGAGCAGGCGGCGGCAGAGGTCTGTGGTGAAAGACTGAAGCTTAACTTCAGTAAGCCATAGAAACCGGGCTGCTAGAGTGCAGGAGAGGATCGTGGAATTCCATGTGTAGCGGTGAAATGCGTAGATATATGGAGGAACACCAGTGGCGAAGGCGACGGTCTGGCCTGTAACTGACGCTCATTCCCGAAAGCGTGGGGAGCAAATAGGATTAGATACCCTAGTAGTCCACGCCGTAAACGATGAGTACTAAGTGTTGGGAGTCAAATTTCAGTGCTGCAGTTAACGCAATAAGTACTCCGCCTGAGTAGTACGTTCGCAAGAATGAAACTCAAAGGAATTGACGGGGGCCCGCACAAGCGGTGGAGCATGTGGTTTAATTCGAAGCAACGCGAAGAACCTTACCAGGTCTTGACATCCGGATAAAGACCTCAGAGATGAGGGGATAGATATATCCGAGACAGGTGGTGCATGGTTGTCGTCAGCTCGTGTCGTGAGATGTTGGGTTAAGTCCCGCAACGAGCGCAACCCTTGTCGCTAGTTACCATCATTAAGTTGGGGACTCTAGCGAGACTGCCAGTGACAAGCTGGAGGAAGGCGGGGATGACGTCAAATCATCATGCCCCTTATGACCTGGGCTACACACGTGCTACAATGGATGGAGCAGAGGGAAGCGAAGCCGCGAGGTGAAGCAAAACCCATAAAACCATTCTCAGTTCGGATTGTAGTCTGCAACTCGACTACATGAAGTTGGAATCGCTAGTAATCGCGAATCAGCATGTCGCGGTGAATACGTTCTCGGGCCTTGTACACACCGCCCGTCACACCATGAGAGTTGATAACACCCGAAGCCGGTGGCCTAACCGCAAGGAGGGAGCTGTCTAAGGTGGGATTGATGATTGGGGTGAAGTCGTAACAAGGTATCCCTACGGGAACGTGGGGATGGATCACCTCCTTTCTAAGGAGAAGAGGAAGTGTGGAGAAGATTCTGTTTAGTTTTGAGTGAAACTCGAAGAAGAGAGAAGCTCAGAGATCATTGAAAACTGGATAATAGACAAATTGCGAAAGAAAGAGATCGAGATAAGAAAATTATTGAGGTCTTTCTAGAGAAAGTCGAAAGAAAACTAAGAGAATTCAACACTGAAACAGTCAGTAAGAAGGAAATAGTGATCAAGACACCGAATAGGTAAAGTAGGGAAGAGCGTATGGCGGATGCCTAGGCACAGAGAGGCGAAGAAGGACGCAGCAAACAGCGAAATGCGACGGGGAGCAGTAAGCATGCAACGATCCGTCGATGTCCGAATGGGGGAACCCATCCGGGATAGAGACCGGATATCCTGCAGTGAACAGATAGCTGCAGAGAGGCGAGACTCAGGGAACTGAAACATCTAAGTACCTGAAGGAAGAGAAAATAAAAATGATTTCCTAAGTAGCGGCGAGCGAAAGGGGAGGAGCCCAAACCGATTTTAGGATCGGGGTTGTAGGACTGTCAGGAAAGAGCAAGAAGGCATTATAGGCGAACGGACTGGGAAGTCCGGCGAGACAGGGTGAAAGCCCCGTAGCCGAAATAGTGAAGAAGCTTGAGACAGCACCTGAGTACGGCGGGACACGAGGAATCCTGTCGGAATCTACCAGGACCATCTGGTAAGGCTAAATACTCCTCTGTGACCGATAGTGAACCAGTACCGTGAGGGAAAGGTGAAAAGAACCCCGGGAGGGGAGTGAAAAAGAACCTGAAACCATATGCTTACAAGAAGTTAGAGCCCGTTAAAGGGTGATAGCGTGCCTTTTGTAGAATGAACCGGCGAGTTACGATATGCAGCGAGGTTAAGCAGGATATGCGGAGCCGAAGCGAAAGCGAGTCTTAACAGGGCGCTAGTTGCATGTCGTAGACCCGAAACCGAGTGATCTAGCCATGACCAGGTTGAAGTTGGGGTAAAACCCGATGGAGGACCGAACCGACCCCCGTTGAAACGTTGGCGGATGAGTTGTGGCTAGGGGTGAAATTCCAATCGAACTCGGAGATAGCTGGTTCTCCCCGAAATAGCTTTAGGGCTAGCGTCGAGAGAGAGTCATGTGAAGGTAGAGCACTGAATATGTGATGGCCCCATCCCGGGGTACTGAATATAATCAAACTCCGAATGTCACAGAGACATGCTCGGCAGTCAGACAGCGGGTGATAAGGTCCACTGTCAAGAGGGAAACAGCCCAGACCATCAGCTAAGGTCCCAAAATATATACTAAGTGGAAAAGGATGTGGAGATGTCCAGACAACTAGGAGGTTGGCTCAGAAGCAGCCATCCTTTAAAGAGTGCGTAACAGCTCACTAGTCGAATGACTCTGCGCCGATAATTTACCGGGGCTAAGTATATTACCGAAGCTATGGATTTGCGATGAGCAAGTGGTAGGGGAGCGTTCTATGAGCGAAGAAGCAGTACCGGAAGGAGCTGTGGAGCATATAGAAGAGAGAATGCCGGTGTGAGTAGCGGAACGTGGGTGAGAATCCCACGCACCGAAAACCCAAGGTTTCCAGAGGAAGGTTCGTCCGCTCTGGGTAAGTCGGGACCTAAGGCGAGGCCGAGAGGCGTAGTCGATGGACAACAGGTAGAGATTCCTGTACTTACGGTATGAATGAAGGAGTGACGGAGAAGGCTAGGTGATCCTGCGGCTGGAAGAGCAGGTGCAAGCGAGGTAGCAGATATCCAGGCAAATCCGGATGTCGAGAAAGCGAAGGCGTGAAGCGGATGGAAAGCCAAGGCAAGTACAGAAGTCATTGAAGCCAGCTTCCAAGAAAAGCTTCTAGTGAAAATCATACAGTAACCCGTACCGAAAATGGACACACATGGGTGAGGAGAGAATCCTAAGGTGAGCGAGAGAACTATAGCTAAGGAACTCTGCAAAATGACTCCGTAACTTAGGGAGAAGGAGTGCTCATAGAGATATGAGCCGCAGTGAAACGGCCCAAGCGACTGTTTACCAAAAACACAGCTCTATGCTAAGTCGAAAGACGACGTATATGGGGTGACGCCTGCCCGGTGCTGGAAGGTTAAGAGGATGTGTCAGCGCAAGCGAAGCACTGAATTGAAGCCCCAGTAAACGGCGGCCGTAACTATAACGGTCCTAAGGTAGCGAAATTCCTTGTCAGGTAAGTTCTGACCCGCACGAAAGGCGTAACGATTTGGGCGCTGTCTCAGCTGTAGACTCGGTGAAGTCTTAGTACCTGTGAAGATGCAGGTTACCCGCGACTAGACGGAAAGACCCCATGGAGCTTTACTGTAGCTTGATATTGGACTTTGATGCAGGATGTACAGGATAGGTAGGAGACTGAGAGACATGCACGCCAGTGTGTGAGGAGTCGCTGTTGGGATACTACTCTTCCTGTATTGGAGTTCTAACCGGATGCCATAAGCTGGCAACGGGACAGTGTCAGGTGGGCAGTTTGACTGGGGCGGTCGCCTCCCAAAGAGTAACGGAGGCGCCCAAAGATACCCTCAGCTTGGATGGAAATCAAGCGCAGAGTGCAAAGGCAAAAGGGTGTTTGACTGCGAGACCAACAAGTCGAGCAGGGACGAAAGTCGGGCTTAGTGATCCGGCGGTGCTGAATGGAAAGGCCGTCGCTCAACGGATAAAAGCTACCCTGGGGATAACAGGCTGATCTCCCCCAAGAGTTCACATCGACGGGGAGGTTTGGCACCTCGATGTCGGCTCATCGCATCCTGGAGCTGAAGTCGGTTCCAAGGGTTGGGCTGTTCGCCCATTAAAGCGGTACGCGAGCTGGGTTCAGAACGTCGTGAGACAGTTCGGTCCCTATCTGTCGTGGGCGTAGGAAGTTTGAGAAGATCTGTCCTCAGTACGAGAGGACCGGGATGGACATATCAATGGTGCACCAGTTGTCACGCCAGTGGCACAGCTGGGTAGCTAAATATGGAAGGGATAAACGCTGAAGGCATCTAAGTGTGAAACCCACTTCAAGATGAGACTTCCCATTACGCAAGTAGGTAAGACCCCTTAAAGACGATAAGGTTGATAGGTCAGGAGTGTAAGCATGGTGACATGTTCAGCGGACTGATACTAATAGGTCGAGGACTTAACCTAAAGAGAGAAGAAGAAGCAATAGGAGCTATTATCCGGTTTTGAGTGATTCTCGAAAGGAATTGCTTAAAAGAGAAGATCTGGTAGCGATAGCATGATGGACACACCTGTACCCATACCGAACACAGAAGTTAAGCATCATAACGGCGACGATAGTACTGCGGTGCGACAATAGCAAGCTGCCGGTTCTTTTTTTATTTAATATTTAAATTACACATTTCTAATTATTTAATCGAATAATTAAATAATTAAATACTATTGTCAAATTTTTATAAACACGTTATAATAGACAAGTAATACGTTGATGAGGAGTAGTAAATAAGAAAATTGTTTTAGAGAGAAAGACATTTGGTGAAAGTCTTTTAACAATGGAATTATTGAATTCACCTTTGAGTGCGACTAATCACCGCCGTTTAAGCTACGTTACAGCTAATTAAGTGTATGACATTTTGTCATAAATTAGGATGGTACCGCGAGATAATCGTTCCTATTGGGAACGATTTTTTATATTTTAGGAGGAATAAAATGGAAAATGAATTATTGAGAATCAAAGAAGAGGCATTGAATAAATTAGATGAATGTTCTTCTTTAAAAGAATTAAATGATATTCGTGTCCTATATTTAGGGAAAAAAGGTCCAATTCAAGAATCAATGAAATTAATGAAAAATATGGATCCGGAAGCTCGTAAAACATTTGGACAAATTTCAAATCTTGTTAAACAAGAATTATCTAAGGCTGTTGAAGAAAAAAAAGAACTATTAGAAAATCAAACAATTTTAGATAAAATTAATAGAGAAAAAATTGATATTACATTACCTAGCTATAAATTAGATCAAGGTTCATTGCATCCTTTATCAATAATTGTAACTGAATTAGAAGATCTATTTTTAGGAATGGGATATCAAATCGCTGAAGGTCCTGAAGTTGAAAGTGATTATTTTAATTTTGAATTAATGAATTTGCCAAAAGGACATCCAGCACGTGATATGCAAGATACATTTTACATTGATGAAAATACGCTTATGCGAACACATACATCTCCAGTCCAAGCACATACATTGTTAGCTGCTAAAGGAAAAGGTCCAATTAAAGTAATATGTCCTGGTAAAACTTATCGCCGTGATGATGATGATGCTACTCACTCACATCAATTTATGCAATGTGAAGGATTGGTTGTTGATAAAAATATTACAATGGCTGATTTAAAAGGAACATTGGAAGTATTTGCTCGTAAATTTTTTGGTGAAAAACGTGAAATACGTTTACGCCCTTCTTATTTCCCGTTCACTGAACCTTCTGTTGAAGTTGATATTTCTTGTCATAATTGTGGAGGTAAGGGTTGTTCAATGTGTAAACATACAGGATGGATTGAAATTTTAGGTGCAGGAATGGTAAATCCTAAAGTACTTGAAATGTGTGGTTTTGATTCTGAAATATATCAAGGATTTGCTTTTGGAATTGGAATTGAACGTGTTGCAATGCTTAAATATGGTATTGATAATATCCGTAATTTCTATAATGATGATATAAGATTTTTAAATCAGTTTACAAGAAAGGAGTAGAAGAATGGATATTAGTTTAAAAGTTTTAAATAGATATATAAAAGTTGATGATCAAGATCCTAAGGAACTTGCTGATAAAATTACTTCAATAGGATTAGAAGTAGAAGGAATGCATAATTTAGCAAATGGTAATAATATGACAATTGGTCATGTATTAGAATGTGTTCCACATCCTGATAGTGATCATTTAAATGTTTGTAAAGTAGAAGTAAAACCTGGAGAAATTAGACAAATTGTTTGTGGGGCACCAAATGTTGCTGCTAATCAAAAAGTAATTGTTGCAAATCCAGGATGTGATTTAGGTAATGGATTTATTATAAAAGAAAGTAAAATTAGAGGTGTAGAATCTAATGGAATGATCTGTTCGATTGCAGAACTTGGATTAGATCAAAGATTGTTAAAACCTGAAGATAAAGAAGGAATACATATATTGGATGATAATGCACCAGTTGGTGAAGATCCATTAGAATATATAGGTCTTAAAGATACAATTTTGGAGATAGGTTTAACACCAAACCGCGCTGATTGTATGGCATTAACTTCATTTGCATATGAAGTAGGTGCAATTTTAAAACGTGATGTAAATTTACCAAAAATTGAAACAAAAGGAATAGATGGTAGTGAAATAAATGTTAAAGTAGATACTGATCTATGTTCTTTTTTTGGTGCTAAATTAGTAAAAGGTGTTACAACAAAAGACTCACCTGAATGGTTAAAAAATGCTTTACTTGCTAGTGGAATCAAACCAATTAATAACATTGTAGATATTTCTAATTTTGTCATGTTGGAAACTGGCCAACCAATTCATATGTATGATTATGATAAATTAAATAAAAAAGAATTTGTAATTAAAACTGGATTTAATCGTAAAGAAATCTTATTAGATGGAGAAGAATATACAATTGAACCTAATGATATTATTGTTTCAACTGATGATGGAATTGGTTGTATTGCTGGTGTTATGGGATCTAATAGTACAAAAATTGATGAAAATACTACAAATATTGTAATTGAAGTTGCTACTTTTGATGGAGCTAATTTAAGAGAAACTGCAAGACGTTTGAATTTACTAACTGATGCATCACAACATTATATTAAAGGAGCATTAAATACGGCTAATTCTTTAAATATTTTGGAAAGATGTGCAAATTTATTGGAAGAACTAGCTGATGCTAAAGAAATTTATAAAAGTGTAACAACTGATTTAAATATTGAAGAACGATATGTAGAAGTTTCAACAAGTAAAGTAAATGGTTTATTAGGAACAAATATTAGTACTTTAGAAATAGAAGAAATATTTAATTCATTAAAATTTGAATTTACATTAAATGGAGAGCAATTTAATGTTAAAGTACCAACTTATCGTAATGATATTACAATGACAGCAGATTTAATTGAAGAAGTAGCACGTATTTATGGATATGATAAAATACCATCAACTTTGCCTGAAATGTCTATGACTGTTGGTAAAAGAAACGATGTTCAAGCAAAAAAACATGTGATTCGTAATTTGCTTAAGGACCAAGGATTACATGAAACATTAACTTATTCTTTAACATCACCAACATTAGTAGAGGATTTTAATATTTTTCATACTAATGAGACAATTAAATTAGCAATGCCGTTAGGAGAAGAAAGAAGTGTAACTAGAAAATCAATAATTAGTTCATTGTTACAAGTAATCAACTATAATCAATCACATAATATTAAAGATGTTAATGTTTTTGAATTATCTACAACATATTCTAAAGATACCGAATTACAAAACTTAGCAATTGCTTGTTGTGGTGAATATAATGGTTTAGCATTTAAACAAATTTCATATAAAGCTGATTATTATTTAATGAAAGGTTTTGTAGAAACAATCTTTAAAAATTTAGGTATCGAAGAATCTCGTTATAAATTAGTACGAGTAGATCAAAATGATATTAACTATCATCCTGGTAGATCAGCATATATAATGATTGGAAAAGAAATAGTAGGTGTGATTGGTAATATTCATCCATTAATGGAAAAGAAATATAATGTAAAAGATGTATATGTTGTAGAATTGAATTTGA
This sequence comes from Thomasclavelia spiroformis DSM 1552, assembly GCF_025149465.1. Taxonomy (NCBI): domain Bacteria; kingdom Bacillati; phylum Bacillota; class Erysipelotrichia; order Erysipelotrichales; family Coprobacillaceae; genus Thomasclavelia; species Thomasclavelia spiroformis. Next base: position 598,467 of record NZ_CP102275.1, read on the forward strand.
CAACATTACTTAGCTTAAAAACAAGCAAAGTTAAATTCGTTGATATTCCAGTGTATCCATCAGTAAGTAGAGATATTGCTTTAGTAATGGATAAAGATGTTGCTACATATGATGTATGTCGTAAAATTATTCAAGCAAGTAAACAATTGGTAAAAGAAACTAAAATCTTTGATGTTTATGAAGGTGAACATATTGGAGCTAATAAAAAATCTGTAGCAATTAATTTGATTTTCCAAGATTCAAAAGGAACTTTACAAGAAAATACTATAAATGCAGTAATGGAAAAGATTTTAGAATCAGTATCAAAAGAATTTGATGCAGTATTAAGAGCATAATTATAAAAGAAATGGACTAGTGTCTGTTTCTTTTTAGTGTGCCACGCATGACATAAGACTAGGTGGTGAAAGTCCACTGTGGGGGTTTCGTACTACCAACCACTAGCCGAAGACAAGGTATCCATCGTAAGGTGTGAACGGGAGGAAGTTGGAGGCAAAGTCCTGACCCAAGGAATACGAACTATTTTAGGCAGAAGCTTATCGGATGAGATTGCTAAACAAATCGAAGTCCAATAGTACGACGGAATAAGCAGTGTAAAGATAGTGGGTACATAGGATGAAAGTGTTATGTCTTACCGTGGGAGGTCCTAGGAACATGATGAAAATGTAATCATGGTGGAAACGTTTGTCCTAGGAAGTCAGCCGAGGTCATAGTAGTGATGATGATAACTGTAATGGTTATCTAGCGAAGGACCGAACATAAGGAGGTGAACTGGAAATGAAAGATACTCAAGATAAAATAGGATACTGTCAACTATCATTAGGCTTACTCTATGAAGATAGTACGGAATACGACAATAGTGGAGAAGTGTATCCTACATCAAAACAAGAGATATCACATACGAAGAACACCAATAGATTTGTAGTACATGAGAAGTTACTTGAAACAATTATGGAGGATGCCAATATAGAAAAGGCAATCCAAAGGGTTATGAGTAATAAGGGAAGTGGTGGTGTAGATAAAATGCAAGTCGCAGAAGTTCGTACGCATTTCGCACAACACTGGTCTTATCTAAAGAAACTTATCATGGAGGGACATTATAGTCCACAAGCCGTTAAAAGAGTAGAAATACCAAAAGATAACGGAAAGAAAAGAGAGTTAGGAATTCCAACAGTGACGGATAGGGTCATACAACAGGCGATAGTACAGGTACTGACACCAATATTTGAACCCCAATTCAGTGACAATAGTTATGGGTTCCGACCAAGAAGAAATGCCCATCAAGCAGTAAGAAAAGTAGTCGAATACGCCAATGAAGGATATCGATATACAGTAGACCTAGATTTAGAGAAGTACTTTGATACAGTCAACCATTCAAGACTTATACAGATATTGTCACAAACTATTAAAGACGGAAGAGTTATATCACTCATACATAAATATCTCAATGCAGGAGTCATAGTAAAACATAAGTTTGAAGAAACTACAAAAGGAGTACCCCAAGGTGGGCCACTCAGCCCATTATTATCAAATATATATCTTAATGAATTTGATAAAGAAATGGAAAGAAGAGGAAATCGATTTGTAAGGTACGCAGATGACTGTGTCATACTATTCAAAAGTAAAAGAAGTGCAATGAGAGTCAAAGAAACAGTGACAAGATATTTAGAAGAGAAATTATTTGTAAAAGTGAACCAAGAGAAGACAAAGGTAGCCTATATTACTGATATAAAATTCTTGGGCTTTGGATTTTATATAGAGAAGAGTGGTAATGTACGAATCACTGTTCACAAGAAATCTAAAGAAAAGATGAAAAAGAGAATAAAGGAAATCACCAAAAGGAACCGACCAATATCAAGTAAGGAATTAGCTAAAGAGTTAAAAGAATACATTACAGGTTGGGTGAATTACTATAGGATAGCGAATATGAGTAAACATCTAAGGGAAATAGACTCATGGATGAGAAGAAGAATACGAATGATATATTGGAAAAGATGGAAGTTAGTAAGAACAAGGTATAGAAATTTACAAAAACTAGGTATTAATAAAAGTAAGGCATGGGAATGGGCAAACACAAGAAAAAGCTACTGGCACATCGCCAATAGCTTCATACTAAAAAGGACACTTACAAATGAAGTATTAAAAATATACGGATTTATAAGTGCACTAGATTATTACAACTCTATAAACTTATGAAACGCCGTGTAGGGAACCCTACGCACGGTGTTGTGAAAGGGGCGAAAGATTTTAATTCTTAGCCCCTATTCAATTTATTGGTATAAATAAAAACCAGATTAATATCTGGTTTATAATTTAGGAATACTCTTATATTCAAGAGAAATTAATTGGTCAGGACTATTTGATATGCATGATAAAAGCTTTGTTGCTTTAAATTCAAGATTTAAAGCTAAATGTTGATAACTAGAAAAGTTAGTTATTATTTTATAATCGCATATTTTTTTGATTCTATTTAAATATTTTTGACCAACATTATTCATTTTTAAAACTCTAATATAATCAATTTTCATACTTTCAATAATTGTAGCCTTATTATTACCCATTAAAATATGAATTAACATTCTTTGGATTCTAGAACGTGTATAACGTTTAGAAGTCAAAGATGTTATGAATTGATTCATATCTTTGCATAATAATATTTTTTCTTTGAGTAAATTTTCTATTCCCTCATCAACAAGATGAATATATTTTAATTCATCTTTTGAAATTGTTAAAAGTTTGTAACGTAGAAAAGGAAAGAAATCTTCAAAAAAATAAAATTCTTTATATTCATCATAGTTACAAATTTGATTTGTTATAGCTATATTATTTTTTAATGCATGTCTTATAGCACTTGCTGAACATATATTTTCAAGTTCTAAACTATGAAAATCATTTGTTCTTTTTATACAATGTAAATTAATTTGAAAGTTATTATTTATGACTTCTTTTACATATGCTAAACCTAATAAATCATTAGGGGTAGTAATACTTTTATTCATTAAAATTGATAATGCTTTATTGCAAGCATCAGGATAACGTAAACCTAAATTTAGTTGATGCTTTACTAATGTATTATAATCATTAGTATTATTTTTTATTGTCAAAGCAATATCTTTAAAAAGGTCAATATTACCACTTTCACTTCCAAAAACAATGTCAGTTACATTTAATTTATGGAGTATTTCAATTGCTCCCTTAGCAAAATAATCAGCACTTTGTACACTATATACAAATGGTAATTCAATGACTAAATCAACACCATTTTTAATTGCTATTTTAGCTCTTGTCCACTTATCGCTTATTGCTGGTTCACCACGTTGAACAAAATGACTTGACATAATTATTATTGTTATATCAGGGTTAACTAGTTCTTTTGCTTTGTTTAAATGATATAAATGTCCTTGGTGAAAGGGATTATATTCAACAATTAATCCAAGAACTTTCATAAATTAACCTTCAAAGAGTATTTAGAAAATTTTTTAATAACTTTAAATATTGTTGAAACAATCATAATTGCTAATGCTAGACTAGCAGAAATGGCAATAGTATGAATGAAACTATCTATAAATAATGCTGTATTTCCTTGTGTACAATAAAGCATAGTTTGATAAATTCCACGTCCAGGTACAAGTGGGAAACAGCCTATAATCAAAAATATTGTTGCAGGTGCTTTAAAGATACGAGCTGCTATTTCAGAAAATAAACTAACTATTGTCATTGCAATAAAATAAGCAACTAATTCGTTATTAAAATTATTAAACAATAAAAATACTAACCAACCCAACGCTCCACCAAAAGAACTAACTAAAACAAATCGCAATTGGTGATGAATTCTAAATATTAAAGAAAAACCAATACAAGCAACAAACGCACTTAAACATTGAATAAAATTATTCATCTTAACCTCCTAAAAGTACCATTATTGTTCCAACGCCAACTGCAATAAAAGTAGCAGTTAATAACGCTTCTAACATACGTGCTGTACCTGAAATATAATCGCCACCCATAATATCTCTTAAACTATTTGTAATTGCTACACCTGGTGTCAAAATCATTAAACAACCAATAATTACAGCTTGAAGGTTATCAATAAATCCAACTTTATTGCAAACAATGGCAATTATTGTTAAAAGCATACTGGATAAAAGGGTACAAACTAAGTTATTAATTTCAAGAATTTCTATTAGCCAAATGAAAAAATATAATATCAAACCAATAAAAAATCCACAAATTGTTTCACTAATTCCACCACCAAAAAAGGTTGTAAAAGAAGCCGTACCTATACCATAACCCCAAAATACAAGTTTCATATTTGTAGGAATGTTTATAATTTCATTAACCTGTGCTTTTAAAGTGTGATAATTAGGCCGATTACAACAAACATTGCGCACTAAATTATTTAACTCATAAAGCTTTTCTAAATTAACTCGATTTTGTTGCGTACGTTTAGATAGAGTAAACGTATGATAATCATGTGTTTCGATTGTAAGAGTAAAATATGTTGGTAGAGCAAATACCTCAACATTTTGATAACCATAACTTTTGCACATTCTTAATAAAGATTCTTCTACGCGATATATTTCAGCACCATATTTTAATAAAAGACGCCCAATTTCTCCAATTAAGTTTATAAGTTTTTGTTCGTTCATAATTCACCTCAAATCATACAAAAGTATACCACGAATAAATTTTAAATGATATAAAATGATGATTAATATTTGTAAATTATTATGATAAAATAATCTTGGTGATGATTATGTTAAAAGGATATCAATATAAAATGAAAATAGACATATATATTATTGAATAAAATATATGCAATAACTACAAATGACAAATATGAATATACAGCATTGATAAAAGAAGCAACAAGACAATTAAATGAATATTTTAATGGTGAAAGGAAAGTATTTGATTTGTTTTTAGATTTGACAGGAACTTCTTTTCAAATAAAAGTTTGGCAAGAATTATTAAAGATATTATATGGTGAAACAAAAAGTTATAAAGATGTTGGCATAAATAACTCAAAAGCATGTTGAGTAATAGGAATGGCAAATAATAAAAATAGAGTTATGATAGTAGTACCATGTCATTGAATAATTGATTCTAATAAAAAAATTAGTAGGTTATGCTGGAGGAATGAACTAAAAGAGCAGTTATTAAATTTAGAAAAAAATTTAATTAAAAAAACACAGTTCAATTCATTATGAACTGTGTTTTTAGTTTATGATACATAATTTTCAGATATTTTTGAAAAAGCTTTATCGAGGATATATTGACCATCTATATTTGCATAAGCTCCTATTCCTATTTGTTCAACAGGACAATCTACAATTTTTTCAATTAGAAATTGTTTAAAACAAATCAAGGGTGTGAGTAAAACAACATCTGCATCTATAGCTTTTTCACATATATCGTGGATAGAACAGGCATATATTTCACATTCAATAGAATCCTTTATTGATGCTTCTTTCATTTTGCTTACTAGATAGTTATTTGCAATAGCCATGTCATTATATGTATCACATAGTAAGACAATTTTTTTCACAATATAAGCCCCTTTCTCAATTTTTAATCTAGAAATTATATGAAATTTACAGACGTATTTTACCATAAAATGTAAACACTTTCAAGTTTTTTTGGTAAATGATCTATTAATGACATTTCTTTTAATTTTTTTGATAATTAACTAACTATTAGTTTCTTCTTATTATTTCCTAGGAAATAATATATTAATTTGAAAAATTTTGCTGATATCTAAGATAATTATATATATAATTTGAAAAATAATAAAATATACTAAAAAAGTAATCAATTTATAAAAAAACTCGCAAGTAAAAAATTAATTGACTATAATATATATAGATATAGAAAGTGGGGATAAATAATATGTTAAAAAATGAAAAAATGAGTAAAACTAAAATTATATGTACAATTGGACCAGCATCTGAAAGTAAAGAAATGATGACTAAATTGGTGAAAGCTGGAATGAATGTAATGAGACTTAATTTTTCTCACGGAAGTCATGAAGAACATTTAAATAGAATTAAATTGATTACTGAAATTAATAAGGAATTAGGATCATCTGTTGCCATATTATTAGATACTAAGGGACCTGAAATTAGAACAGGAGATTTTAAAGGGGGATATGCAGAATTTAAAAAAGGGCAAATTGTTACTATTTGTCAAGAAGATATAGAAGGTACAAGTGATCGTTTTACAATATCTTATAAAGATTTATATCATGATATTAAACCAGGAAGTTTTATTTTAGTAAATGATGGACAAGTTGAGCTATTAGTTGATCATGTTGATGGCACTGATATAGTATGTGTTTGTGCAAATGATGGAGTGGTAAAAAATAAGCGCGGAATAAATGTACCAGGAATAAAATTAGGATTTAACTATTTATCTAAGCGAGATATTGACGATCTAAAATTTGGCTGCTTACAACCATTTAATTATGTAGCAGCATCATTTGTAAGAAGAGCACAAGATATTTTTGATATAAAGAAATTGTTAATTGAAAATGATCGACCAGATATTCAAGTAATTGCTAAAATTGAAAATAAAGAAGGAGTCGAAAATATTGATGAAATTCTAAATATTGCTGATGGTATCATGATTGCTCGTGGTGATTTAGGAGTTGAGGTACCAGCAGAGGATGTACCATTAATTCAAAAAAGTATAATTAGTAAATGTAAAGATATGGGAAAAATTGTTATCACAGCAACTCAAATGTTAGAAAGTATGCAAACAAATCCACGACCAACTCGTGCCGAAGTAAGTGATGTAGCAAATGCTATTTTTGATGGAACGGATGCAATTATGTTATCTGGTGAATCAGCAGCAGGACAATATCCACAAGAATCAGTTATGACAATGAGTCGTATTGCTTTAAAAACCGAACAAAGCTTAGATTATGATGCTTTACATCGACAAGCTGTTTTAACAGCTGGTAAAGATACATCTGAAGCAATTTGCATGTCAGTTGCTGAAATTGCTTCAAAATTTCAAGTTGCGGCAATTATTGCTTTTACAGAAAGTGGATTTACTGCTCGAAAAATGTCTCGTTATCGCCCAGAAGCAAGAATTATTGCAGCAACGCCTATTGTTAATACAACAAGATCATTAGCTCTTAGTTGGGGAGTAACACCGGTTATTTGTAAAACTATGAAAACACGTTCTAGTATGATGGATTATGCAGAAATCATTGCTAAAGAAAATGGTGTAGCTTCTGGAGATTTAATTCTTGTAACAGGTGGAAAACCTGGTTTAATTGGAGATACTAGTTATTTAGAATTAGTTAGAGTAAAATAATTTCAAATATAAAAGAAGATTTAAATACTATAGAGAGTTTTTAAATCTTCATTTTTTTTACTTAAATATATTTGTTTTATCAATTAATGAAAATGCATTTTCAATTGTTTGAACATCTTGAATCAATGCAATTCTAACAAATCCTTCTCCATAAGAACCAAATGCACTGCCTGGAACAAATAAAATTCCTGTTTGGTTAAATAAATCATTTACAAAATCTAATGACGTTTTATATTTATCAGGTATTTTGGCCCAGATAAACATAGTACCTTTAGTTTTATTAATTTTCCAACCAATTTTTTTAGCATTAGTTAAAAAAGCATCTCGACGTTTTTTGTATGCATCCCGTGTTTGTTCAACACATGATTGATCCCCAGTTATTGCTTCAATTGCGGCTAATTGAATTGGAATGAACATACCATAGTCAATATTAGATTTTAAAGTTTTAATTTGTTTAATTATTTTGCTATTTCCAACCGCAAAACCAATTCTAGCCCCTGCTAAACCATATGTTTTTGATAATGAATTAAATTCAATTCCAACATCTTTAGCTCCAGGATATGATAAAAAGCTTTTGCCTGGTGATTCAAATAATAACTCGCTATAAGCATTATCATGTAAAACAATAATATCGTTTTCTTTAGCAAATTGAATTAAATTTAGATAAAACTCATCATTTGCAATTCCACATGTAGGATTATTTGGATATGAAACAACCATAAATTTAGTTTTTTTTGCAATATTTTTATCTATTTTACTAAAGTCTATTAAATAATTATTTTCTTTTAATAGTGGCATTTCTACTATTTTTGCCCCTGCAATTAAAGGCCCATCTTTAAATACAGGATAGCTAGGATTAGGAACTAAAACAATATCACCTTCATCAACTAATATCATCCCTAAATGAGATAAACCTTCTTGTGAACCTAATAAAGAACAAACTTCATCATTATTTAAGACAACATTGTACCTTCTTTTATACCAGTCAATTACAGCACTGATTAATTCTGGTAAATCATTGATTGCATAAATATAATTTTTAGAATCTAATGCTGCTTTTGAAAGAGTTTCTCGTATTTTTTTTGAAGGAGGTATATTCGGAGTACCAGTACTAAAATCAATTACAGGTAAACCGGCTTTTTTTCTTTGATTTGCTTTTTTTGCTAAAATAGTAAAAATACTTTCGGAAAATAGATCCATTCTCTTTGAAAAATTCATTTAATAATTCACCTCTTTTTTATTCTAATATATTTTCTAAAGGTGATAAAGTAAAAAATGATTTTAATAAAATAAAACCAAGATATGTTCTAAAAATAATGATATCTCATATAAATAAGACAAAGAGAGGAGTTAACAATGGAAACTAAAAATATCTTACATGATATCGCTAAAAGATGTGATGGGGACATATATTTGGGGGTTGTAGGACCGGTTAGAAGTGGCAAGTCTTCATTTATTAAACGTTTTATGGAAAAAGCTGTAATACCATATATTGAAGATAAAGATGCAAAATTACGAGCAATTGATGAATTACCACAATCAGGTAAAGGTAAAATGATAATGACAGTTGAACCGAAATTTATTCCTAATCAAGCAGTTGAGATGCTCATGGACGAAAATTTTAGAGTAAATATTCGTCTAGTTGATTGTGTTGGTTATGTAATTGATGGTGCAAAAGGATATGAAGATGAACAAGGAATTCGATATGTTAAAACACCTTGGTATTTAGAATCAATACCTTTTGATCAAGCAGCAAAAGTAGGAACAAAAAAGGTTATTCAAGATCATTCTACAATTGGAATTGTAATTACTAGTGATGGTAGTATTTGTGATATTCCGGGTGAAAATTATAGAGAGGCAACTGATAGTATTATTGAAGAGTTATTGGAAATTGATAAACCATTTATTGTAATTGTTAATAGCAAAGATATAAATAGCAATGTATGTAAAAAAGAAGTAGAACGTTTAAGTGATAAATATGATGTACCAGTAATTGCTATGGATGTAACAAATATGGAAGAACCACAAATTGTTTCTTTACTAAAAGATGCATTATATGAATTTAAAATTAGTGAAGTACGTATTGAAGTGCCTAAATGGTTAGCAATGATGTCGAGTAATCATTGGTTAAAGCAAACATTAGATACATCTTTAAAAGAATCATTACAATCAATTAAAAAATTTAAAGATGTTGAAAGAATTGCTGAATCTATTTGTCAATATGATTTTGTTGATAAAGCGTATTTAACAGGTATTGATACCAGTACATCTAGTGCCACATTAAAAATAGAAGAACGGGATGGATTATATAATGAAATATTAGAAGAAATAATTGGAGATAGAGGATTTGATCAAGCTACGTTTTTAACATTTATTCAAGAGTTAGTAGATATAAAAAAAGAATATGAAGGATTTTCTAATGCAGTAAGAATGGTTAAACAAACAGGATATGGTTATGCTATTCCAAAGCTTGAAGAAATTGAATTAAGTGAACCAGAATTAATAAAACAGGGACCTAGATATGGGATGAAATTGGTTTCTAAAGCAGGAACTACGTATATGATTAAAATTGATATTGAAAGTACCTTTGAACCAATTATTGGTTCAAAGGAACAAGCAGAAGCATTTATTGACTATTTAAATTCTAATGGAAATGATAAAAAAGCAATTTTTGATTGCGATGTTTTTGGAAGAAAATTAGGTGATTTAATTGAAGAAGGAATGTACATTAAGCTAAATGCAATTCCTGAAAATGCTAGTCAACGGATACACGATATATTATCAAAAATAGTTAATAAAGGAAAAAGTAATGTTATTGCAATTGTGCTATAAAAAGAGCTTGAAATCGGTAATTTTTAATGTTATACTTTCGTGGTATTAGATTTTTGGAGGTATTTATGAATAAAAAAGAATTGATTGAATCAGTATCTAAAGAAAGAAACTTAACTAAAAAAGATGCCGAAATTTTAGTTGATACAGTTTTTAATACAATTACTCGCAGTGTTATTGAAGGTGACAAAGTTCTAATTTCTGGATTTGGTACATTCAAAGTAAATGATCGTAAAGCTCGTAAAGGAATTTCTCCTAAAACTCAAGAAGAAATGATCATTCCTGCTAGTAAAACTGTTACATTTAAACCAAGTAATCGTTTAAAAGATGCAATGAACTAATCATTGTATCTTTTTAATTATTTATTAGTTATATTATTAATAATTAGTTAATAATATAGTGTATAATAGAACTAAAGGAGTTGATAAATATGCCATTTTATTATTATCCAATGTCATCTGCTTATATATTAGGTTATTTATTGGTTGCCATTGGAGCAATAATTATGATTTATGCACAAATAAAAGTAAATAAAACGTATAGTAAATATGAAAAAGTTCCTAATAGTAGAGGAATAACGGGAGCGATGGTTGCTCGTGAAATACTCGATCGAAACGGACTAAGTGATATTAAAATAAATCGAGTGAGTGGGAAATTATCTGATCATTATGATCCTAGAAATAGAACTATTAATTTATCTCAAGGAATTTTTGATGGGACATCGATTGCTGCTTTAGCAGTTGCTAGTCATGAATGTGGACATGCAATTCAACATAAACTTCATTATCGTCCACTTGTATTTAGAAATGCAATTATTCCTTTTTGTAATATTGGACAATATTTAGGATGGGTTGCTGTTTTTATCGGTTTGTTGATGGGAAATTCAAGCGTTGCTTGGATTGGAGTTATTTTAATGAGTGGTATTTTACTTTTTCAACTTGTAACTTTACCTGTTGAATTTGATGCATCATCTAGAGCATTACAAATATTGAAAACAAATTATTTGACTGGTAATGAGTATAGTGGTGCAAAATCAATGTTATCAGCTGCAGCTTTTACTTATGTTGCAGCAATGCTATCAACTATTTTATCATTACTTAGAATTGTGTTGATTGTAATTGGTAATGATCGCGATTAGTTAATATATGGATTCATATGGATTTTAATGAATCCTTTTTTTTGTATTTAAAGATAGTATATATTTTTCTTTTATAATATGAAAATTGATAGTATAATATGCATAGAAAGTTGGTGAGATTTTGAAATTTTTACGAAAACATAGGTTTAATATTTTAATAATTTTTTTGGTACTTGTGTTTGTTGTAGTGAGTTTTTATATGCTTTGGGTGCATGTTCCATATTCTAGGCATAAAAATGAGTTAATTGAAGTGGAACAAGAAATCATGGCGGAAAATGGATATGATAGTTCTGATTATTTTAATCGTTATGATGGAGAAAGAAGTTATTATATAATACATGGTAAAAAAGAAGATAAAGAACAATATGCTGTTTTTAATGAGAAAAAGAAATTTATTAAATCTTATAGTGGAAATGTTGTTGATAGACAGGTGTGTATTGATGCTTTTGAAGAGAGATATAAGCATACTCCAGATGATATTGAAATAGGGTATGAAAATGAAATATTTGTTTATTGTTTGTTGTATCGTGGTGAAAATTCATTGATTTATGCATTTTATGGAATCGATGATGGTGAATTTATAAAAGCGTATCGAATTGATAATAATAGGTAATTATATGTTAAAAGAATTAATAGAAAATAAATGTATTGATATAGGACGTTTATTGTTGTTAAGAGCTAAAGAATTACAGATTGAAGATAATGAATGTCATATTTTGTTACTTGTATATAATTTAAAAGAAATTGGAGTAAAAACGGTAACACCTCAAATGATTCAAAATTATTCAACTTTGTCTAATCAAGAACTTAACAAGGTATTGGGAAGTTTATTGGAGAAAAAGTTTATTTATAATCATTTAGGTGCAATTAATTTAAATAATCTTACTGAGAAGTTACTAGATAAAGATGAAGATAGTGCTGAAAAAGAAAATGATTTTGATTTGATTGCTATTTTTGAAGAACAATTTGCAAGAGCCTTATCACCAATTGAAATTAATATAATTAAGGAATGGAAAAATTCTAATTATAGTGATGATATGATTGTAAAGGCATTAAAAGAAGCAGTTAAAAGCCAAGTTTTCAATTTTAGATATATTGAAAGGATTCTTATTAATTGGTCTCAAAATGGAGTAAAACAGCGTTATATTGAACAGGATGAACCTAAACGAACTGTACCAGTAAGTGATTATAAGTGGTGGGAAAATGAATAAAGAAAAAACAACTAGAGTATTAAATTATTTAGAGGAGTTATTTCCTGATGCATACTGTGAATTAAATCATGATAGTGATTTTCAATTATTAGTAGCAGTAATGTTATCAGCACAAACAACCGATAAAAAGGTTAATGAATTAACAAAAGATTTATTTAAAAAATATCCTGATGTAAAAACCATGAGTCAGGCATCGTTAATACAGTTACAAGAGGATATTAAAACTATTGGATTATATCGTAATAAAGCTAAAAACCTTTTAGCAATGTCTAAAATGTTAATTGATAAATATGATGGTAAAGTACCTAGTGTGCAAAAAGAATTAGAAAGTTTGCCAGGTGTTGGACGTAAAACGGCTAATGTAGTACGTTCGGTTGCATTTGATATTCCTGCTTTTGCAGTTGATACACATGTTGAAAGAATTTCTAAACGATTAGGATTTGCAAAAAAAGATGATAATGTCTTAAATGTTGAAAAAAAATTATGTCGTTCAATTCCTAAGGAACGATGGAATAAAGCACATCATCAATTTATTTTTTTTGGTAGATATTTTTGTAAAGCAACTAATCCAAATTGTAAAGAATGTAAATTGTTTGATATGTGTAAAGATTCTATAAAAAAGGATAGAATCAAATAATAATATGGAATTAAAATAGCCCTCAAACTCAATGAGTTTGAGGGCTATTTTTATGTGTGCTGGCCATGACATGGATTCAGTTGGAGAGAAACCAACCACGGATATTTACTGCCAAGTGTAGTGAACCATAAGCTGTTGACAGTGATATTATAGGTGAAGGAATCACCCGTATTCAAAAATACAGAAGTATCTAAAAAGAAAGCATGCAATTTCAGGACCACTCTCAATAACATTTAAGAAAGTTAATCAAATAGTAAGAGGATGGATATACTATTTTAAGATAGGAAGCATAAAGGTATTTCTAGATAAGTTTGGACATGATTACGCCACAAGATACGATGTATTTAAAAAAACTAAGATAGTCTATAGAAATCTAATGGCATTAAACACTGCATATAAATGCAGATTTAAGCAAGAAGATATATATATGTACAAATGTATAAATTCAAGGTTAGAGTGAGTAAGTTAGATGTGATAAACTTCATATTATTTCCAACAGTTTTAGGCAAAGAGAAAGGGGATAGACTGGGTTTAGTCTATCCCCTAGAATACTATCTTAAGAGTTTGTAATTTCGATATAAATGTAAAGCCAAATATTAGAACCGTACATTTGGTTCAATAGGAGGGGCAATAGAAATTCAATCTATTTCTCTATCCTATTAGGTATTAGTTATTTGAACTTTCAATTGTAAATGTAATTGTATCAGTAATTGTTCTAGAATCATTAGATTCAGAAATTCTAACCGTATACTGACCTGGTGTTAATTCAATTTCTCTAGAGCTACTACCTGTAAAGACAATGGAATCTCCATATGCATTACCGTCACTTGTATAAAAATCAATACTAATAGTATTTGAACTATTTTGTGCATTTACTTTTATTGTAATCAAGTTATTTGTAATTGTACTTCCATTACTAACTGATGAACCGTTGGAAGTAATGGAATAATCAATAGTATCATCTAACTTATCAGTACCAACTGATTTAGTAATTTTGTTAGATACTTTTTCATGAGCTTTTTGAAAACGATAATATCCAGTAACATTAACTCTATTGGAAGGAGTATAATTTATTGTACCAGTAGGGGCATTAAGAGTTGTTGAATATAAGACTTCATTAGTATTAGGATTAGTCACTTCAACAACGTATTCAATTACACCATATAATTTAGTTGCTTCATTTGCATTTTCATCAGTAGCAGCATTTGCTGGTTCGTATTGAGAAAATTCAACATGAATTTTTCCATTACTTGAAAGTGAGGCATTAAATGATGATAAACTATTAATATCATATTCTTCTTCAGATGATGAATTAGAAGAACTAGCAGGTCCAGTTCCATTTTTAGCCCATGCAGTGATGATTTTATCACTTGGTGTATTTGAATTAGGGCTAACGTATGGGTAAACACCAGCTACAATTTCTATTTTTTCAACATTGTCAGGTTGTTTAGGATATGATTTTTTATCAGCTGTAGTGTCTTCTAAATATTCAAGTAACTCACCTACAACGCGACCTGGATAAGCTTTATAATCAGAAGTATTTTTTCCTTTTTTAATTCCTTCAGTATCAAATCCCATCCAGACTGAACAAGTGTAATCAGGTGTATATCCTGTCATCCATAAATCACGGCTTTTTCCAGCTTTTACATAGCTACTTTTACTATCCCAGTTAGAAGTACCGGTTTTAGCACCAATGTTATCAATACCATTTAAATATGCATAACTTCCTGAACCATTACTAGTATAGCTTAACATTGTTTCACGAATCATGAAAGAAACATCTTCACCAATACTATTAGTAGCTTTTTTTTGTAACTGTTCGTCTACTTTAATTGTTTCATTGTCTTTTGCAACTTCAATATAATTTACAGTATGTGATTCAATATATTTACCATTATTTGCTACTGTTGCATAGGCTCCAGCCATTTCTACTGGACTTACACCAGTACTCCAACCACCAATTGCATAAGAATCAGGTAAATCAGGATCTTGATCAGACATGTCTATTCCTAATGATTCAAGGTCTTCAGTAAGATTTTTAGAACCAGCAACTTTTTTTACTTCTTGGAAAGTAGTATAAGCAGGAATATTCCAAGAATTTTCTAAAGCTTCTGAAATCGTCATTGAACCATGAAATTGATTATCCCAGTTTTTAATTCCGGCTTCAATTGGTTCATCTTTTACTGTATGACCAGTACACCAATCTAAGTATTTATAGGCCATTCCATAATCAAGAATTGGTTTAATTGAAGAACCAGGTTGTTGTTTTACTGTAGCTTTATTTAAGTCTCCAGATTTATAATTATGGCCACCAATTACTGCAACAATACGGCCATCTTGTGTAGATTGAACACTTCCACCCATTTGCATATCTTCATCACTATATTTATATGTTTCACCATTTGCCATGGCAGTTGCTCTTTTTTGTAATTCCTGATTGCAGTATGTATAGATTTCCATTTGAGTTTCAGTTGGATCTAATCCAGCTTTTTCTTTAACTTCTTTGGTAACTAAATCAACATATGCAGCTAAAGAATCATCAGAAGTTGAAGTTCCACGGCATAACATATTTTCAATTTTAACTTGTTTAGCTAAATCACATTCTTTTTGAGTAATATATCCATGATCAACCATTAAATTTAAAATAATATCACGACGTTTTGTTGCTAAATCTAAATTATAATATGGATCATAGGCACTTGGTGAATTCAAGGTACCAGCTAATAGTGCAGCTTCTGGTAATGTAAGTTGTGATACTTCTTTATTAAAATAATATTTACTAGCAGCAGCAATACCGATTGAATTAGTACTACGTCCAAAATAAATTTTATTTAAATATAAAGTAAGAATTTCTTCTTTACTTACTTCTTTTGTAGCTTGAATAGCTAAAAATATTTCACTTATTTTACGAGTATATGTTTGCTCTTCTTTAGGAAAATAAGATTTTTTTATTACCTGCTGAGTAATTGTTGAACCACCACCACGAATACTTAAATGTGCTAAATTTGTAATTAGTGTTTTAGCAATACGTGGTAAATCAAAACCGTCATGCTCAAAAAATCTTGAATCTTCTGCTGCAACAACAGCATCAATTAATACTTGTGGTAAATCTTCATAAGTGATGTTTTCACGTTTACCATTAACATCACTTCCATATGTATACATTAATTCACCTTTATCATCGTATATTTTACTAGGTTCTTCTGAAAGTAATTTTTTTGCTGAAAAATCTTCTGTTTCTTTATAGATAGTCCATGCAAAAAATGATCCTCCAGCAAGACATAAAACAATCATTACAATTCCTAAACTTGTAAATATTTTTTTCCAATTCAATTTCGTTTTTGATTTTGTTTTTATAGGCTTATTTGTCATTTTCGTGACCTCCTAAATAATATTGATCGATTATTTTTAAATAATTTAATCGGGGATTAAATCCTTGTTCAATCAAATGGCCTCTTTCCTTAATTGCATAATAGGAAATAGATTTTTGATTAGGTTGATAATATGCTTCAATTATGTATGAAGCATCAATTAAGTATACCTCATTTAAATGGGTAAAAGCAATAATTACAAAAGCAATTCCTTGATGCTTTATAATACTTCTTAAATGTTCAATCTGATGAACACTAATATTAGTAAAAGGAAAATTTTGTCTTTTTGTTTCTTTTGCTTCAAAATCTAAATATTTTCCTTTATAAATACCATTGTAATCAGTAGTAGAAGGTGTTTTAAAATATGCTTCTATAATTTTAGCTGCTGATCTTTTTGGATAATCTACTCTTACAATTTGTATCGGAGTAGGTTTTTTATGAATGTTTGCAATCCCATTAGCTAAGTAATATTTATTTGTAAGATTTAGATCTTCTTCAAGATTCATTCCACGATGACGTGTATTTAATTTTCCATCAATTAATTTAGTTTGATGAACGGTCGCTTTTTTTAAATTTGGATAATTTACCATAATTGCTCCTTTTATTACTTTACTCAGGTATTATACCATAACTGTGATAAAATATATACTATCTTTATAGTTTCGCATATATTATAAAATTTTCACACAAATATATTAATCACTTGCATTTAATAAAAATTTTTGTTTCAATATAATATATAGATAGGAGTTGATTAGCGTGGAACAAAAAATTATTTTAAGTCCTAAAAAAATAGTTGCTAAAGAGTTTAAAGTAGATTTTAAAGGATATAACGCTGAAGAAGTAGATCATTTTTTAGATATCATTGTTAAAGATTATGAAACTTTTGCTGCAATGTTAAATGCATCATATGATAAAATCGATCAGTTAGAATCACGTTTAAATGAGCAAAAAATAAAAATAGTTAAATTGGAACGTGAAAAAGCTTTACAAGATGATAATATACATGCTATGGAAGAAAACTTGTCAACAAATGTTGATATTTTAAAAAGATTATCTTTATTAGAAAAAGTTGTATTTAATCAAAACAAATAAGATGCAGAATTTGCATCTTATTTACTTTAGAAAATAATTTATACTTGTTTTCTAAAAAAAAGTATGTAAAATATAAATGACTCGTAGAAAACGATTGCTACGAAAGTAGAGGAAAGTCCAGGCTTCCACAAACTGCGATGTTTGTAGTGTTTGTACATGACGAATCAATAAGTCATGGTAGCGTGAGCTAACGACAAGCCTAAGACCTAAGCAAATATGTATGGTTGATAAGCTATAAAGTGCCACAGAAACTATTCCAGTCGAAAGACTTGGCTGAAAAGAGGTAAACTCTGCAAGGAAGAAACCCAAATTTGGTAGGGGAATCGTCTTGAAGGAAATGAACTAAAAGACGGATGTTTAAAACATAGATAAATAATCGTTTGAAAAACAGAACTTGGCTTACGAAACGAGTCATTATATAGCTGATTTATTCAGCTTTTTTATTTAGTCATTATATTTATAATAATACATAGAGGTGTGAATATGGACAAACATGATAAAACAAGATATGTATTTGCTCAAGCGATTAAGGATTTGATTAAAATGACTTCATTAGATAAAATTACAGTAACTGATATTGTAATGAGAAGTGGAATGACACGCCAAACGTTTTATCGCCATTTTAAGGATAAGTATGATTTAGTGAATTGGTATTTTGAAAAATTGGTACTGAAATCTTTTCGTAAAATGGGAAATGGTTGTTCTTTATATGAAGCATTATATTTAAAATTTGAATTTATTAAAAATGAACATTCTTTTTTCAAAGAAGCTTTTAAATCTAATGATTATAATAGTTTAGTTAATTATGATTTTAATTGTATTTATGATTTTTATCGCTCTATTTTTGAAAATAAATTAGGACATCAAATAGATAAAGAATTCGATTTTTTGTTGAAGATGTATTGTCATGGTTCAGTTGATATGACAGTTGAGTGGATTTTAAACGATATGCCAAGTGATATTGATGAAATAGTTAAGTTATTGATAGAAGCTTTGCCAAAACGTATGAAACAAAATATTTTAGATATTTATTAAATGAATTAAAAATAGGCAAAATCCTTATTTTATATAAAAAGGAAATTTGCCTATTTTTATTATTCTATAATTAATAAAAATATTATTTTCATATGATTTATTATTGGTTTTAACTAAATACTTAAATTTATTTTTAATGAAAGAGCATATGAATTGCAAAAACAAATAAGCTGTGTTAAATTATAAACAGTTAGTTAAAACTAACTAAATATAAATTTAGAAAGAGGAGACCAAATATGTCGTTAATTGGAAAAGAAATACAAGATTTTAAAACACAAGCATTTATAAAAGATGAGTTTAAAGAAATAACTAAGCAAGATTTATTAGGAAAATGGAATGTTTTCTTTTTTTATCCAGCAGACTTTACATTTGTTTGCCCAACTGAATTGGAAGATTTAGCAAATAAATATATTGAATTTAAAAATATTAATTGTGAAATTTATTCAGTATCATGTGATACCCATTTTGTTCACAAAGCATGGCATGATACCTCTAAAACAATTAAAAAAATTCAATATCCAATGTTAGCTGATCCAACAGCTACGTTAGCTAAAGATTTTGATGTTTATATTGAAGCTGATGGTTTAGCTGAAAGAGGAACGTTTATTATTAATCCTGAAGGAAAAATTGTTGCATATGAAGTTATCGCTGGTAATGTAGGAAGAAATGCTGATGAATTATTAAGAAGAGTACAAGCATCACAATTTGTTTATGAACATGGAGACGAAGTATGTCCAGCTAAATGGAAACCTGGGGAAAAAACATTAAAACCTTCTTTAGATTTAGTAGGAATGATTTAATGAATCAAGTTTATGATGTGATTATTGTAGGTGGAGGTCCAGCAGGACTTTCATCTGCAATATATTTAACAAGGGCAAAATATAGCGTTTTAGTAATTGAAAAAGAAAAATTTGGCGGACAGATTACGATTACATCTGAAATAGTTAATTATCCAGGGGTTATGGAAGATTCTGGTGAAGGTTTAACATTAAAGATGAAAAAACAAGCGCAAAATTTTGGCGCTGAATTTAAGATTGCTACGGTTAAAGAACTAAAACTTGATGGGCCAATTAAAAAGGTTATAACTAATCAAGGAGAATTTAAATCAATTGGATTAGTTTTAGC
Organism: Thomasclavelia spiroformis DSM 1552; assembly: GCF_025149465.1. Taxonomy (NCBI): domain Bacteria; kingdom Bacillati; phylum Bacillota; class Erysipelotrichia; order Erysipelotrichales; family Coprobacillaceae; genus Thomasclavelia; species Thomasclavelia spiroformis. The sequence continues at coordinate 618,225 of NZ_CP102275.1, forward strand.
AGTTGGCGCTTCACCTAGAAAACTGGGTTTTCCAGGTGAAAAAGAGTTTCAAGGACGAGGAATTGCTTATTGTGCAACATGTGATGGTGAATTTTTTGAAGGATGTGAATTATTTGTCATTGGTGGAGGATTTGCTGCATGTGAAGAAGCATTATTTTTAACACAATACGCTTCAAAAATTATAATGATTGTTAGAGAAAAAGAATTTACATGCGCGCAATCAATTGCAGATGAAGTAAAAAAACATCCACAAATTAAAATATGTTTTGAAACAGAAATTATCGAAGCAGGAGGAAACTTACAATTAGAATATGCCATATTTAGAAATAATCGAAATCAAACAACATGGCGTTATGATGTAGCTGATAAACAAAAGTTTGGTATTTTTGTTTTTGCAGGCTATGTTCCAGCAAATAACTTATTTAAAGATCAATTATTATTAAATGAGCAGGGTTATTTAATAACTGATCGTTATCAAAAAACAAACATAGATGGAGTTTATGGAGCTGGTGATATTTGTGATAAAGAATTAAGACAGGTTGTAACAGCTGTTAGTGATGGTGCAATTGCGGCAACTTCATTAGAAAAGTATATATCACAAATAAAAAAACAGTATAATTTATTAACAAAGGAAGTTCAAAGGATGGAAGTACAAAAGAAGATAACAAATCATAGCGATAATTTTATATCTAATGAAATTAGATCGCAGTTACTTCCTATTTTAGATAAAATAACAAAAAATATTTATCTTGTGACTTATCTTAATAATGATTCATTTTCATTAGAATTAAAAAACTTTGTCGAAGAGTTCTCTTCACTATCTTCACATATACATGTAATAATAAAACAATCTAAGGAATCATATATAGATATATGTGATGATAATAAAAAATCAAAAAATTTACATTATTATTTAATACCTGGTGGACATGAATTTAATTCTTTTGTATTAGCTATATATAATATAGGTACTATAGGGCAAACAATTGAAAAAGATATTTATCAAAAAATTTTAGATTTAAAACAACATGAAATTCAAATATTTGTTTCTTTATCATGCACAATGTGTCCTGAAGTTGTTCAGTCAGTTCAAAGAATAGCTATTGAAAATGAAAATGTTTGTGCATCAATTTATGATTTAAATCATTATCCAGAATATAAAGAAAAATATAATATAATGAGTGTTCCTTGTACAATAATTGATCGTAAAAAAGTTATTTTTGGAAAGAAATCTTTTGAAGAAATAGTAACATTTATAGAAGAACAAGAACTATAATTCCCTATGGATTTATAGTTTTTTATAGTGTTTTTAAGAAAATTAGTTATATAAATAAAAATAATTATAAATATTTTATAACTAAAAGATGAAGATATTAAAAAAATAATGAGACTATAACTTTAATGTAATTATGTATGTTTTTAAATAGAGAAATTTTAAAGGGAATATGTACATTTACTTTGTTAAATATGAAAACAGCTAGTATTTTTATAAAATTATTATATATTAAAATATTTTTTGAATTTATTTTAATAATTGATTAAATAAGACGTATTTTGTCTATTCTATAGATATATATTTATATCTTTTTATAAATAGAAAAATGTTACAAACGCTTACATTTGTAACTTGTTTTTAATTTACTTTGGGTGATAAAATATAAGTAATTAGAAACAAAGGAGATTGATAAAGATGGCAAACAGGTTTGTATTAAATGAAACAAGTTATCATGGAAAAGGTGCGATTGATGAAATTCCTAATGAAGCAAAAGCAAGAGGATTCAAAAAAGCATTAGTATGTTCAGATCCTGATTTAATTAAATTTAATGTAACAAAGAAAGTCACTAATTTATTAGACGAAGCGGGATTGGCTTATGAAATTTTTTCGGATATTAAAGCAAATCCAACGATTGAAAATGTTCAACATGGTGTACAAGCATTAAAAGATGCTAAAGCTGATTATATCATTGCAATTGGTGGAGGTTCTTCAATGGATACAGCAAAAGCTGTAGGAATTATTGATCGTAATCCTGAATTTAGCGATGTTAGAAGTCTTGAAGGGGTAGCTGATACTAAAAATCCATGTACACCAATTTTTGCTGTACCAACAACAGCAGGAACAGCTGCAGAAGTTACTATTAATTATGTTATCACTGATGCAAAAAATGATCGAAAAATGGTATGTGTAGATGTGCATGATATTCCAGTAGTAGCTTTTGTTGATCCTGATATGATGGCATCGATGCCAAAAGGATTAACTGCTGCAACTGGTATGGATGCTTTAACTCATGCAATTGAAGGATATATTACTAAAGGTGCATGGCAATTAAGTGATATGTTCCATCTTAAAGCAATAGAAATTATTTCTAAATCATTAAGAGGTGCTGTAGATAATACACCAGAATGTAGAGAAGGAATGGCATTAGGTCAATATATTGCTGGCATGGGATTTTCAAATGTTGGATTAGGATTGGTTCATTCAATGGCTCATCCATTAGGAGCACTATATGATACACCTCATGGTGTTGCTAATGCAATTATTTTACCAACAGTTATGGAATACAATGCTGAATATACTGGTGAAAAATATAAGGATATTGCAAAAGCTATGGGTGTTGATGTTACAGGTATGTCACAAGATGAATATCGTAAAGCTGCAGTAGAGGCAGTTAAAAAGTTATCTCAAGATGTTGGGATTCCGGCTGATTTAAAAGAAATTGTTAAAGTTGAAGATTTAGACTTTTTAAGTGAATCAGCATTAGCAGATGCGTGTTGTCCAGGTAATCCAAGAGATACAAGTGTTGGAGAAATTAAAGAGTTATATAAATCTCTATTATAAAAATTTTTTAACTAGATGAATTTGATATTTCATCTAGTTATTTTTTTCCTGATTTATTATATCTAAATAAAAGAATGTGTATATTTTTTAAAATCTTTCATAAAATAAATGTGATTAGGTTATTGTCAATAATAATAATTATGATATAATTTAGATGTTTATTAGAGGTTTTTAATTAAATATAAAAAGGAGGATAGCTCATGGAAAATATTAGTGAACATGTAAAAAGAGAGCGTGAGGCTAGAGGGATTACATTAGAAGAATTAGCCAAAGGAACATTTATTTCTGTAGCTGTCTTGAAAGATATAGAATCCGGAGCATTTGACAAGTACAAAGGTGATGAATTGTACTTGAAAATGTATTTACGAAAAATTGCTAAATATTTAGGAATGGAAGAAAAGGAGCTTGATGCTGAGTTTGAAGCATTGACTCAAGAAATACAATTGGATAAAAGTTATCAAGGCAATAATGATAAAAAATTAGTAGATGAAAATAAGAAAAATGTTACTATTTCTGGAAAAGTTAGTGATACATTTAAAGATTTGAAAAATGTTAAACCGAAAAAAACAATATCAAATAAAAAAGTGTATGAAGATAGATATTTGATGAGATATTTTAAGTATGTATTAGTTGCTTTAGTTTGTATAGGAATTGTTTTTGTTGTTTGGTATTCTATTGTTGCAACAAGAACTCCTAGTAGCAATGAAGATTTTAAAGATAATAATACCCCGACTGTAGAAGGTAATAATGATGTTCAAGATCAAAATACTGATAATGGAAATAATGAAACTGATACAACTGAGGAAAATAATAAAAAAGATGAGATAAAACCTACCCATACTGTTGAAATAACTAAGAATGGTAATTTGGATTATAGTTTTAAACTAGCTCCAGAACAGACAACTTTTAAATTTAAAGCTGAATTTGTAGGACGTTCATGGTGTCAATTAAGAGTTAATGGTACTGAATATAGTGGTTTTAAAAGTGGGATTTATAATGATGCTAATAAAAGCAATTCTTTAGATGCTACACCAGAAGTAGTAGAGTTAGAATTTAATGCTACTGATTTTCAAGATCTAGAATTGGTAATTGGATATTTTATGGGACATCGTTTTTATATCAATGATACGTTATTAGAAATTGATCCAAGTGAATATAATGGGGGAAGACAAACCCTTAAAATTACGCAGGTGAAATAATGAATTTACCTAATAAATTAACGGTCATAAGAGTATTATTAGTACCATTATTGATTTTAGTATATATGTTTCCATATGATACGACAGGAATTAGTGTTCCTGTCTATCATATCTTAGATACAGATATTTCGTTAGTAAATATTATTATTTTAGTTATTTTTATAATTGCTTCAATTACAGATTATTTTGATGGAAGAATTGCAAGAAGCAAAAAGTTGATTACAACTTTTGGTAAATTTGCTGACCCAATTGCTGATAAACTATTAGTCAATACAATTTTTTTATTACTGGCAAGTGATGGGAAAATTAATATAATTATTCCAATAATTATGATATCACGTGATACAATTGTTGATGCTATAAAAATGTCAGCGGCTAGTAAGCAAGTAGTAGTTGCAGCAAGTAAGTTAGGAAAATTGAAAACAGTTAGTCAAATGATAGCACTATGTTTTTTATTAGTGAACAATTTTCCTTTTTCAGTACTAGGAATTGATTTGGCAACGATTTTAGCTTGGATAGCTACTGTAATATCAGTAATTAGTGGGATTGATTATTTTATAAAAAATCGTGAGATGCTTATGGAGACAATGTGATGGATGAATTAGCAAAATTATTAATACAATTTAATATTAGTATATCTAGTGTAGAGAGTTTTACAGTAGGTAACTTTGCGACAATGCTAGGAAGTGTTCCTGGCATTTCTAAGGTTTATAAAGGAAGTTTGATAACTTACCAAAATGAAACAAAAGAAAGGCTATTAAGTATACCACATGATATAATTGAAAAATATGGAGTAGTTAGTAAAGAAATTGCTTCTTTAATGTGTATAAATGGTAAACAAATATTAGATAGTGATATTTGTATTTCTTTTACTGGAAATGCCGGTCCTGATGCAATGGAAGGTAAACCGGTGGGACTTGTATATATTGGAATTTTATATAAAGGTGTAAATGTATATGAATTGAATTTAAAAGGAACACGTCAAGAAATTCAGCAACAGGCAATTGATTTTGTGGTAAGAAAATTAATTGAAAAGTTTAAAGTAAATTGATCATTTAAATAGTATATGATAGTAGGAGGAAAATATTATGGCAGAAGCAAAAGTGAAAGATAATAAAGAAGATGCTAAAAAAGTACAAGCTTTGGATGATGCAATTAAGCAGATTGAAAAAAAATATGGAAAAGGCTCTGTAATGAAGCTTGGAGATCGTGTTGCTGTTAGTGTTGATGTAATTCCTACTGGATCATTAACACTTGATTTAGCGTTAGGAATTGGTGGATATCCTAAAGGACGAATTATTGAAATTTATGGACCTGAATCAAGTGGTAAAACTACTTTAACTCTTCATGCTATTGCTGAGTGTCAAAAACAAGGTGGACGCGCTGCATTTATTGATGCTGAACATGCAATTGATCCTGTTTATGCCCAAAATTTAGGAGTTAATATTGATGAATTGATTTTATCACAACCTGATTCTGGAGAACAGGGATTGGAAATTGCTGAGACTCTTGTTCGTTCTGGTGCAATTGACTTAGTTGTTGTAGATTCTGTTGCAGCATTAGTACCTCAGGTGGAATTAGATGGTGAAATGGGCGATGCTCAAATGGGGCTTCAAGCAAGATTGATGTCTAAAGCACTTAGAAAAATTGCAGCAGAATTGAATAAATCGGAATGTACAATCATTTTCATTAATCAATTGAGAGAAAAAATAGGAGTTATGTTTGGTAATCCTGAAACTACAACTGGTGGAAGAGCTTTGAAATTTTATTCTTCAGTTAGAATTGAAATTCGCCGCGGTGAGGCAATTAAACAAGGGACTGAAATTGTCGGAAATAAAACAAATATTAAAGTTGTAAAAAATAAAGTAGCACCGCCATTTAAAACAACGCAGGTAGATATTATTTATGGTAAAGGAATTTCTCGTGATGGAGAAGTTTTAGATTTAGCAGTTGAAAATGATATTGTAGAAAAAAGTGGTGCTTGGTATGCTTATAAAGGCGAAAAAATTGGACAAGGGCGTGAAAATGCTAAAACATATTTAACGACTCATCCAGATATAATGGAAGAAATTACACAAACAATTGTTAAGAATATAGAAGAAGCAAATAATCTAAAATAGTTCTTATTTTATAAGAACTATTTTTATTACTAAATAAATACCACGTGCTATGCGTATGGTAAAATTAGCTTTAGCGTGATGAAAAACCTCCGATGATATAATCATATTTGAACTGGTAGCTAAATATGAAAATACAAGGAGGTTCTAATGAAAGACACAAAAAGACACAAATAGTTTATTACACACGTCATACAGATGTAAATATCATATTGTAATAGTGCCAAAGTATAGAAGGATGATTATATATAATAGAATAAGAAGAGATATTATTCAAATATTAACACTTTTGATTAATAGAAAACCAGGCGTTAAATTAATAGAGGGGGGGAAAAACATGTCTGGATCATATACATATGCTTTTGGAAATGACACCAAAATATTCAGCAGCAAAATTTATGGGGTATTTGAAAAGTAAATCAACACTGATGATATTTGATCGACATGCAAACTTGAAATACAAATATGGGAGTCGACATTTTTGAGCGAAAGGATATTTTGTAGATACCGTAGGAAAGAATGAGAAAGTTATAAAGGAATATATACAAAATCAATTGCAGGAAGATAAGTTATATGATCAAATGAGTATGAAAGAATTTATAGACCCGTTTACGGGTGAGCCGGTAAAAGGAGGCAAAAAATAAAAGCCCTTTAAGGGCTAGCCAGTAAAGGCGTTGCAGCTGTCAGGCTTCAGTGTTTAAAACATGATGCAACAGCATGCCCTTCTAGGGCGTGTACATACCACGTCTTTTAGGCGTGGTTATGATTAAAAATGTGTATTTTAAATAAATTATTGTATTGTTTTATTTGATTTTAATTTTAAATTTATAAATGATAACGCTATCTTTTTTTTGTTAGAAATAATCGAATATATTTTATGATACGAATAATTGTAATCATGTATTTGATGGTAAAATAATTAACAGATTATAATTAAAAATTTTATGGAATAACAGTTTTGATTGTAAACAGGCCAAAAATATTATACAATACTATTGTGTATTTCGCACATGAATGCAAATATATTCAAAATAAATACATAGAAGAAAATGGGGGTTAAATAATGTCAGATATTGATATTGTTTCTATTTTAACCTATGTTCTAGCTGTAGCTTTAGGTTTTTTTATTAATTATTTTATAAATAAATTAAAAATTTCTAAAGCAAACGTAAGTGCTGCAAAAATTATAGATGAAGCAACTGTTAAAGCTGATAATCTTGTAAAAGAAGCGATTTTAGATGCTAAAACAGAAGCATATGAGTTAAAACTTCAAGCTGAAAAAGAAGCTAAAGAGCAAAGACAAGAAATTAATGAACTTGAAAATAAACTTTTACAAAGAGAACAAACTATTGATAGAAGGGATATTGCTGTTCAAGGTAGAGAAGATGTTTTAGCACAAAAAGTAGTACAAATAGAAAAAAAAGAAGCGGAATTAGGGAAACTAGAAGCTGAATTAAAAGAGAAAATTAATGCCAAAGTAGGTGAATTAGAAAAAATTGCTGCTATGTCAGCGAACGAAGCTAAACAGGAATTGTTTAGACAAGTTGAACAACAAATTGCAACAGAAATGACGGCATATATAAAAGAACAAGAAGAGGAGGCTAGATCAAAAGCTAGTTTAATTTCTCGTGATATAATTGCTAATGCAATTAACCGTTATTCTCAAGAAGAAACTGTAGAAAGAACTGTTTCTGTAGTTGCTTTACCTAGCGAGGAAATGAAAGGAAGAATTATAGGTAGAGAAGGTAGAAATATTAAAGCGATTGAACAATCTACTGGAGTTGATTTAATTATTGATGATACTCCTGAGGCAATAACTATTTCATGTTTTGATCCAGTACGTCGTGAAATAGCGAGATTGTCATTAGAGACTTTGATCCGAGATGGACGTATTCAACCTGGTAGAATTGAAGAAGTTGTTCAAAAAACAAAGAATGAATTAAATGAAGTAATTAGAAAAACTGGGGAAGATGCGATATTTGAATTAGGTATTTCTAAAATTGATAAAGATATTATTATGATGTTAGGAAAATTAAAATATCGTACTAGTTATGGTCAAAATGCTTTACAACATTCATTGGAAGTAGCGCATTTAGCAGGAATAATGGCTGCTGAATTAGGCTTGAATCAACAATTAGCAAGACGTGCAGGATTGCTACATGATTTAGGAAAGGCAATAGACCATGAGATGCAAGGTAGCCACGTTGAATTAGGAGCTAAGTTTGCTAAAAAGCATGGAGAACATCCTGTAGTTGTAAATGCAATTGAATCGCATCATGGTGATGTACCTGCAACTAGTGTCATTTCAATTTTAGTTGCTGCTGCTGATACATTGAGTGCTGCACGACCAGGAAGTAGGAGTGAAACAATTGAAAATTATATTCAACGGTTGGAAAAACTTGAAGAAATGGCAAAAAGTTTTGATGGTGTAGATCGTGTATTTGCAATTCAAGCTGGCCGAGAAATACGTATTGTAGTTAAACCTGATAAGGTTGATGATTTAATGGCACATAAAATTGCTCGTGACATTAAAACAAAAATTGAAGAAGAACTTACATATCCTGGACATATTAAAGTAACGGTGATACGTGAAGTTCGTGCCAATGAAATAGCTAAATAATGGGATAGGCTTAGCCTATCCTTTTATATGAAAGGATCTGAATATGAAAATATTATTTATTGGAGATGTATTTGGAGAAATTGGGCGTGAAATGATCAATGATTATTTACATCGTTTAGTTAAAGATAAAGAAATTGATTTTGTTATAGCGAATGTTGAAAATACTAGTCATGGTAAAGGGTTGTTAAAGAGACATTATGATGAATTATCATTTCAAGGAATTCAAGCAATGACAATGGGAAATCATACTTTTGATAAAAAAGAGTTATATGATTATATTGATGAGGCCGATAAATTAATTGTACCTATTAATCAACCTAAAGTTTTACCTGGAGTGAAATCAAGAGTATTTGATGTTTTAGATAAAAAAGTAAGAGTTACAAATGTTTTGGGTGCAGCTTTTATGGATAGTCGTAATAGTAATCCATTTGATGTTATTGATGATTATTTAGATTTACAGCAGGATATCCATATTATTGATTTTCATGGTGAAACAACAAGTGAGAAAATTGCTTTTACACATTATGTAAAAGATAAAGTCAATGGTGCTATATTAGGTACCCATACCCATGTTCAAACGGCAGATGAAAAAATAATAGATGGAAAGGTAGCGTTTATTAGTGATGTAGGAATGACAGGTCCATATATGAGTGCTATTGGGTGTGATTTAGATGCTATTGTAACTAGATTAAGAGGATTTGGAGCACCATTTATTGTTGCTAAAAGTAGTGGACAATTATCTGGGGTAATCATTACTTTTGAAGAAAATCGACCTGTAAAAATTGAAAGAATCTTAATCAATCAAGATCATCCATATAATTAGGTATATTTTTTATAAGTTTTCATATGTTAAATTAGGAGGTAATATATGGAAACAATCAAAGTATCGTCATCATCTAGCCCTAATAATGTTGCTGGGGCTATTGCAAGTATGATTAGAAGTGAGTCAAAATTACAAATTCAAGTTATTGGAGCTGCAGCTTTAAATCAGGCAATCAAAGCTATTGCAATTGCTCGGGGATATATAATTCCTACTGGAAATGAGATTATTTGTATCCCATCATTTCATGATTTAATGGTTGAGGGTAAAGAAATTACAGCACTTAGATTGTCTTTAGAATTACGATAATTATTAACTTTAATTAAAATATAAGTTAGGTTCAAATATATAAATGCTAGAGATATATCTCTAGTTTTTTATTTTTATAATTTATAATATAAAAATTAATCTAGCATAATGTTTTATTATCAATTTTTTTGTGGAAAAGTTTTGAAATTATGTATATAATATGTAAGAAAAGTGGTGAGTAAATGAAAGATTATAGTAATTATTTTAAAAAACCTTCATTAAATGAAGCAAAAAGAAGAAGTCGTAATGAGATTGGCCGTTATGATGATGTATATCATGTTCCAGCGGATATGATAAAAGCTGGTGTAGGTAAAAAGTATTATATCCAAACATATGGATGTCAAGCTAATGAACGTGATAGTGAAACATTATCTGGTATATTAGAAAGTATGTCTTATAGAGCGACGGATGAAATTAAAGAAGCTGATATTATTATTTTAAATACTTGTGCGATTCGAGAAAATGCTGAAGAAAAAGTATTTGGGAAAGTTGGATATGTTAAAAATTTGAAAAAAACAAATCCAAACTTAATTTTTGCAATGTGTGGGTGTATGGCACAAGAAGAAGTTGTTGTAAATAGAATTTTAGAAAAACATCCACATGTTGATTTGATTTTTGGAACACACAATATCCATCGTCTTCCTGAGTTATTAAAAGAAGCTTTTTATAGTAAGGAGATGATAATTGAGGTGTGGTCAAAAGAAGGTGATGTTATTGAAAACGCGCCAGTTAAACGTGATAGTAAACATAAAGCATGGGTAAATATTATGTATGGATGTAATAAATTTTGTACATATTGTATCGTTCCTTATACTCGTGGTAAAGAACGTTCTCGCTTAGCAAAAGATATTGTCAAAGAAGTTGAAAGTTTAGTTGCTGATGGATATCAGGAAATTACTTTATTAGGGCAAAATGTTAATAGTTATGGTAAAGATCTTGGAAATGATTATAATTTCTCTAATTTGCTTGAAGATGTAGCAAAAACAGGTATACCGAGAATTAGATTTACAACTAGTCATCCATGGGATTTTAGTGAGGATATGATTAAGATTATTGCAAAATATGACAATATTATGCCAGCAATCCATTTACCAGTTCAATCCGGAAATAATGAGGTACTAAAATTAATGGGACGTCGTTATACTAGAGAGCAATATTTAGAATTATTTTACAAAATTAAAAAATATATACCTGATTGTACTATTACAACTGATATAATTGTAGGTTTTCCAAATGAAACTCATGAACAATATTTAGATACATTATCTTTATATCAAGAATGTGAATATGATTTAGCTTATACATTTGTCTATTCACCTCGTGAAGGAACACCAGCAGCTAAAATGGTTGATAATGTTTCAAGTGAAGAAAAAGATCAGAGGTTATATAGATTAAATGAAATTGTAAATGAAAAAGCATATAAACAAAATCAAAGATTTTTAAATAAAACTGTTGAAGTTCTAGTTGATGGAACTTCTAAAAAAGATGATACAATGTTGACAGGATATACACGTCATCAAAAATTAGTTAATTTTAAAGGTAATCCTAAAGATATTGGTAAAATAATTAAAGTAAAAATTACTGAAGCAAAAACTTGGGCTTTAAAGGGTGAAGCAATTGAATCATAGCTTGGATTATGCAAAAAAAATAAATGATTATTTATTAAATCTTGAAGTAATTAAAGAGTATCAAAAATATGAAAAAATAATACATCAAGATAATAAAATAATTGAATTAGAAGCAAAAATAAAAGCTTATCAAAAAAAGATAGTTAATCAAAAAGCAAACCAAGACGAAAATGTTGTTGAAACAATTGAAGAGTATCAAAAAATAAAGAATGATTTTGAAAATCATCCAATAGTTGTAAATTATTTATATTTAAAAGAAGAAGTTGATGAGATTTTACAATCAATTACTAGTTATATAAATGGGCAATTATTAAAATAAGGGTTGACTTAGTTATTAAACATAATTATAATTTTGATATTAAACTTAGAGATAAAGAAAAGGAGACATAACATGGCATATTTTTTTGATGAACCATCACGCACATTTAATGAATATCTTTTAGTACCAGGGTATTCATCTAAAGAATGTCAAACAAAAAACGTTAGTTTAAAAACTCCACTAGTAAAATTTAAAAAAGGTGAAGAACCTGCCTTATCATTAAATATCCCGTTAGTTTCAGCTATTATGCAAGCTGTTTCTAATGATACAATGGCTGTTGCACTTGCAAGAGAAGGTGGAGTTTCATTTATTTATGGATCACAAACAATTGAAGACCAAGCAGCAATGGTAAAACGTGCTAAAACTTATAAAGCAGGATTTGTACCAAGTGATTCAAATTTGAGTGTTAATGATACATTAGCAGATGTTATTGCTTTAAAAGAAAAAACAGGGCATTCAACTATGGCAGTTACTGAAGACGGTAGCGCTAATGGTAAATTATTAGGGATAGTAACAGGTAGAGATTACCGTGTTTCAAGAATGGATTTAAATACTAAAGTTACTGAATTTATGACACCATATGATAAATTAGTTTGTGGACATATTGGAATTTCTTTAAAAGAAGCAAATGATTTAATATGGGATAATAAATTAAATGCTTTACCAATTATTGATGATGATCAAAAATTAGCGTATTTTGTTTTTAGAAAAGATTATGAAACAAGAAAATCAAATCCAAATGAATTATTAGATGATTCAAAACGTTACGTAGTTGGTGCTGGTATTAATACACGTGATTATGCTGAGCGTGTTCCTGCTTTAGTAGAAGCTGGAGCAGATGTTTTATGTATTGATTCGTCTGAAGGATTTACAGAATGGCAAAAAATGACAATTGATTGGATTAGAGAACATTATGGAGATAGTGTAAAAGTTGGTGCTGGTAATGTTGTTGATGCTGAAGGGTTTAGATTCTTAGCAGAAGCCGGAGCAGATTTTGTTAAAGTTGGAATCGGTGGCGGATCAATTTGCATTACTCGTGAACAAAAAGGTATTGGACGTGGACAAGCTACTGCGACAATTGAAGTTGCAAAAGCTCGTGACGAATATTTCAAAGAAACTGGAATATATGTTCCTATTTGTTCAGATGGTGGAATCGTTCATGATTATCATATGACATTGGCTTTAGCAATGGGTTCAGATTTCATCATGCTAGGAAGATATTTTTCTAGATTTGATGAATCTCCAACGAATAAAGTAAGCATTAATGGACAATATATGAAAGAATATTGGGGTGAAGGTTCTGCTCGTGCTCGTAATTGGCAACGTTATGACATGGGTGGTGATTCAAAACTTTCATTTGAAGAAGGTGTTGATTCATATGTGCCATATGCAGGAAGTTTAAAAGATAACGTTGGTTTAACTCTAAGCAAAATTAAATCGACAATGTGTAATTGTGGTGCGTTAACTATTCCTGAATTACAACAAAAAGCTAAAATTACACTTGTTTCTTCAACAAGCATTGTTGAAGGTGGAGCACATGATGTTGTTTTAAAAGATTCAACTTCAGGTAATGGACATAAAAATTAATTTTAAATTTCTAATACATAAAGGTATGTTTAACTTATTTAATTTAGGGAAAACATACTTTTTTAAATAGAAATTAAATTGTTTAAATGTGAATATTTGATATTGAAGTTATTGTAAAATCTAATATTTTATTATGTTGGATTTTAATAACTAGATTTGTACTTTTTGCTTATTATCTATTTTAAAGCTATTTTGATTAGAATATTACAAAAAGTGTCTTTTATGGTATATTCTTTAAAGAAATTTGCATATATTAAAATAGGTGAGAACATGGCAAATAATATTCGTGAAATCATTACTCAGGCAGTTATTGCTAAAGGGAAAAAAAGAACCCTAAATAAATATCCTTTTGTAATAGAAAATTATGATAAAATATTAGGATGTTGGATTACAAATCATCGTTATAGTGCAACTTTTAAAAATGGGCAACCTGTAGTATTAGGGACTTTTGATGTTCATATTTGGTATAGCAATAATGATGATAGTAGTGTTTTAAAACAAACTGTTAGTTATGTAAATGATTTGGACTTGGTTAGAAAAGATAGTCGTGATTTTAATGAAAATGACGAACTAGTGGTTACATGTAATCGAGAACCTAAATGTATTGGGGTAAATAAATCAAAAGATGATATTATAATTGAAATAGAAAAAGAAATTTCTTTGAGTGTAATAGGTAAAACAACAATGAGAGTTGAAACAAAAGTAGAAAATGAATCATGGGATGAATTAGATAATATTACTGTTGATGAAAAATTTATTAAATAAGGCGTAAGCCTTTTTTCTTTTTTTAGTTGTGTTATAATGGTGAAGTAATTTTTAGAAGTGGGGTAAATGTATGAAACCTAAATATAGTCCAATGATGATGCAGTATTTATCTATAAAGGAAGAAAATCAAGATTCAATAGTAATGTTTAGATTAGGTGATTTTTATGAAATGTTTTTTGATGATGCAATTTTAGTTTCTAAAGAATTAGAAATAGCTTTAACTGGAAAAAATGCTGGAGTTGCCCAAAGAGTTCCAATGTGCGGTGTACCTTTTCATTCAGCAGCAACTTATATTCAAAGATTGGTAGATAATGGGCATAAAGTTGCTATTGTTGAACAATTAAGTGAGCCAGGAAAGAAAGGTATTGTTGAACGTGGTGTAGTTCAAATTATTACACCTGGTACAATTTTTGATGAATCTCTAACTAATAATAGAAATAATTATATTGCAGCAATTGAAGAATTTGACTTTAATTATACACTTGCTTTTTGTGATATTTCTACTGGTGAATTTAGTGTTGTCAACATTGATAAAAAAGAAAAATTATTATTAAATCAATTACAAATGATGGCAGTTAAAGAAATTGTTTGTTTACCAGAACAGTCATTTGAATTTAAAGATATTTTATCTTCACCATTTCCTAATGATAAATATAATGATAAATATGATAAAATTTTTAGTAATATAAGTGATTTAAAGCAAAGAAAAACATCATCATTATTATTAAATTATCTATTAGATACTCAAAAAAGAGAATTAGAGCATCTTCAAAAAATAGAAGAAATTGATAATAATGAATATTTAACTATGGATATATATACTAGAAAAGCTTTAGAATTAACAGCAAATAGTAAATCTAATGAAAAATATGGTAGTTTATATTGGTTATTAGATCAAACAAAAACTGCGATGGGATCTCGATTATTAAAACAGTGGATTGAAAGACCACTAATTAGTCAAGATAAAATAGAAAAACGCTTAGATATTGTTGAAATTTTTACTAATAACTTTATTCAAAGAGAAAGTATTAAAGAAATTTTAAAAGATATCTATGATTTAGAAAGACTATCATCAAGAATTGCTTTTGGAAATATTAATGCTCGAGATTTAAAATGGATTAGTAATTCGCTAAAAGTTATACCGGAATTAAAAGGACAACTGTTATCAATAAATGAGCCATTATTAGATGAGTTGGCTAACAGACTTGTAGATTTAAATCATATATGTGAACTAGTAGATAAAGCGATTATTGATAATCCCCCACTAACAGTAAAAGATGGTGGGATTATTAAAGATGGCTTTAACGAAGAGTTAGATGAACTAAGATATATTCGTGATCATGGAAAGCAATGGTTAGCAAACTTTGAACAAAAGGAACGCGAAAAGACAGGAATTAAAGGATTAAAGATTGGTTATAATCGTGTTTTTGGTTATTATATAGAAGTAACTAAAGCTAATTTATCATTAGTTAAAGATGAATTTAATTATACGCGCAAGCAAAGTTTAGCAAATGCTGAACGATTTGTTACACCTGAATTAAAGGAAATGGAATCAAAATTATTAAGTGCACAAGATAAAATGATTAAATTAGAGTATGTATTATTTACGCAAATTCGTGATTATATAAAAAATGATGTTCATGTACTTCAGGATGTTGCTAAAATAGTTGCAATGGTAGATGTTTATCAATCAATGGCAGTATTATCAAGTGAAAATAGTTATGTTCGCCCCGTTTTTAATCAGGAAAAAACATTAAAAATAGTTGATGGACGTCATGGAATAATTGAAAAAGTTATGTCACAAAGAACATATGTATCTAATGATATCGATATTGATAAGGAAAGTCCAGTATTGTTAATTACGGGACCTAATATGGGTGGTAAATCAACGTATATGCGACAAATTGCATTAATTGCTTTAATGGGACAAATTGGATGCTTTGTTCCATGTAGTATGGCTAATATTCCAATTTTTGATCAAATTTTTACTCGTATTGGTGCAAGTGACGATTTGATTTCAGGACAATCCACATTTATGGTCGAAATGTTGGAAGCAAATAACGCACTAAGATATGCAACAGAAAATTCTTTAATTATTTTTGATGAAATTGGTAGAGGAACAGCAACGTTTGATGGAATGGCGATTGCTCAATCAATGATTGAATATATTGCAACTTCAATTAAATGTATTACACTATTTTCAACCCATTATCATGAGTTAACATTTTTGGAAGAAAAAAATTTAGGAATTAAAAATGTTCATGCTAGTGCATCGATTGAAAATGATAACTTAGTATTTTTATATCGTATTAAACCAGGGCGTTCAAATAAATCATATGGGATTAATGTTGCTAAATTAGCAAAATTACCAGATGCCATATTGAATCGTGCTAATACTTTGTTAAAAAGTTTAGAAGAGAATAATATTGAACATCATTTAAGTAGTGATAAAGTAAAAGAAGCACCAATAGTTACCAGAAGTGAAGTAGAAAAATATCTTGATAAAATAGATCTAATGACTTTATCACCTCTAGATGCTTTATCAACATTAATAGAATTAAAGAAATTAAATGAAAGTAGGTGATATCTTTGCAAAAAATAAAACAACTTGATGATATCTTTGCTAATAAAATCGCCGCTGGGGAAGTAATTGAAAGACCTGCAAATGTAGTAAAAGAATTAGTTGAAAATAGTATTGATGCAAATAGCAATAAAATTGATGTCATTATTGAAGAAGGTGGACTAAATTTAATTCAAGTAATTGATAATGGTGAAGGAATGGTAAAAGAAGATGCTTTATTATGCTTTAGTCGTCATGCTACAAGCAAAATAAAGGATGATCAAGATTTATTTTGTATACAAACATTAGGATTTCGTGGTGAAGCGATACCATCGATTGCATCAATAAGTAATTTTGAATTAAAAACAAGTACAGGTGAAAAAGGAACAACAGTAATATATCAATATGGTAAATTCATTAGTTGTGATGAAAGTGATAGTAAAAAAGGTACTGATATAAAAGTAAAAAAATTATTTCAAAACGTACCAGCACGTTTGAAATATATTCGCTCAATTAATGCAGAATTTGCAAATATTCAAACATATTTAGAACGTCTATCACTTTCTCATCCTGATATTTCATTTACATTAATAAATAATGGAAAAATAGTTTATAAAACAAACGGTAATGGTAATTTATTAGAAGTTATTTCCAATATATACGGATTGAATGTTGCTAAAAATATGATACCGGTTAATTTTGAAGATGATGAATTTATAATTTCTGGTTTTATTTCAAAAATTGATATTAATCGTGCTAGTAAAAATCATATAGTAACGATGGTAAATTCTCGAGTTGTTAAAAATAAAATAACTACTGATAGTATAAATAATGCATATCGGCGTTACCTTATAGATAAACGTTTTCCTATTGCTATTGTCAATATTGAAATAGATCCGTTTTTAGTTGATGTAAATGTACATCCTTCAAAATTAGAAGTAAGATTTTCTAAAGAATATAAATTAAAAGATTTAGTATATCAAGGAATAAGTGATGCTTTATCTAAAGTTAATCTTACATATTCCCCATCAGTAACTAATAGTAGACCTAAATTTGTTCCTGATTTACAACAAATGGATTTTGAATTTAAATATGATGAACAGAGTAATGATGAAAAAATAGAAAACGAAAATATCTTAGATAAGAGAATATATCAAGAAACAATTTTAGAAAATCAAATCAATACAATAAATGAATCAAAAAAAGAATATATTGTTCCAGATAAACAAACAATTGAAAGTAAGCTTGAACCTAAACCTAAAATAATGAAGAAGAAATTATTAGTTAAAGGACAAATTCATGGTAGTTATATTATTTGTGAAGATGAAACTGGAATGTATATAGTCGATCAACATGCAGGTCAAGAAAGAATAAATTATGAATATTATTTAGAAAAATATGCTAATCTTGATTTATCGATGAGAGATTTATTAGTACCAATTACTTTAGAATATCCAATGAGTGAGTTTTTAATAATTGAAGAAAGAAAACAAATATTGGCTAAATTAGGAATTAATTTAGAAATTTTTGGTGATAATGGTTATGTTATAAAACAATTACCAATGTGGATGCAAAATATCGACGAACATGTTTTTATTGAGGATATGGTAACACAGTTATTGCATGATAATAAAGTTGATGTAATTAAGTTACAAGAACATGCTATTGCTACATTAAGTTGTAAGGCTTCTTTAAAAGCTAATACACATTTATCACAAGAAGGAATGCAAAATTTAATTGATAATTTAATGTGTTGTGATAATCCATATGTATGTCCTCATGGTAGACCAACAATTATTTATTATTCAACATATGAAATTGAAAAATTATTTAAGCGGGTGTAATGATGGAAAAAGTTATTGTTGTAGTTGGACCAACTGGAGTTGGTAAGACTAAAATGGGAGTTGCTTTAGCAAAATATTTTAATGGTGAAGTAATTAGTGGAGATTCAATGCAAATTTATAAAACTATGGATATTGGAACTGCTAAAGTAACAAATGATGAAATGGAAGGAATTGTTCATCATTTAATAGATATTAAAGAACCAAGTGAAAGCTACAGTGTAAAAGATTTTCAAGATGAAGTTAGATTAAAAATAAAGGAAATAAGTAGTCGTAATAAAATTCCAGTTATTGTAGGAGGAACAGGATTGTATATAAAAGCAGCACTATATGATTATGAATTTAGTGATAGTCAAATTGAACATCAAGAATATATTAATAAATATAAAAATTATACTAATGATGAATTATATAATTATTTGATGGAAATTGATCATTTATCTGCTTCTCAATTACATCCCAATAATCGTCAACGTGTTTTAAGAGCAATTGCTATTTATGAAAGTACTGGGATAAAGAAAAGTGAAACTTTGGCTAAACAAAATCATGAATTAGTTTATGATGCAAAATTTATTGGATTAACATTAGAAAGAAGTGTTTTATATAAACGAATTAATCAGCGTGTTGATTTAATGATTCAACAAGGCTTATTAAATGAAATAGATATGTTAATGAAAAAGAATCTTTCTGCTAATCTTCAAAGTATGAAAGCTATAGGTTATAAAGAATGGTTTGCATATTATCAAGGTGTACAAAATTTTGAAGAAACAGTTGAATTGATAAAAAAGAATTCCCGTAATTATGCAAAGCGTCAATATACATGGTTTAATAATCAGATGCCTGTTAAATGGTTTGATGTTAATTTAGATAACTTTAATAATACAGTAGAAGAAGTTATTGAATATTTAAAATATGATGAATTTTTATAAAAAAATAGCATTTAAATCTTAATAAATTTAAATGCTATTTTTGTTGATTTAATTTTTTGATATTACTTGTACGACCGTGTTTTAAAATTCGCTGATAATTTTGGGCAAGTGCTTTTTCATAATTACTTGTCATCCAAGGAATATAAAATTGCTCTCTTTCTAATTCTTTAGGTAAATATTGTATATATTCCCATAATTCCGGTCGATTATAATCATATTTTTCATCATCCTTTAATCCAACAGGAGTAAGTCTAAGATATTCAGGAATTTTTGATGAATTGGTATTTAGTGAAGATATAGCGGCATCAATTGCAGCTTCGCTTGATTTTGATTTTGGTGACAAACATAAATCAATAATTACACTAGCAATAGGAATGCGTGCTTCAGGAAAGCCAATTATTTTTGCTGCTTGTAACGCCGTTACAGTACGCATACATGCATTTGGATTTGCTAAACCAATATCTTCGTATGCTGTGGTGATTAATCTTCTTTCTAAAGATTCAATATCATTAGCTTTAATTAATTTTGCAAAGTAATACATTGCACCATTTGGATCACTACCTCTAATAGATTTTTGTAGGCCACTTAAAGTATCATAATAATTATCTTCATTTTTATCATATGTAATGTTAGTTGTAATGGAACTACGTTTTAAATCGTCAAGAGTAATATGATTGTCTTTACAAACAATTGAACAAATTTCTAGACAATTATAACCATAACGAATGTCACCATTACATGATTTGGCTATTTTAGCGAATACTTCATCATCAACAATATATTGATTATTTAAGCCGTTTAGTGAACTTGCTGCCCTTTTTAAACCAACTATAATTTCATTTACAGTTAATGATTTTACTTCTAAAATATGACAACGAGATCTAATTGCAGGATTTATTGAATGAAAAGGATTTGAAGTAGTGCATCCTGCAACTATAAGTAAACCATTTTCCATATATGATAATAAATCATCTTGTCGAGCTTTATTTAATCGGTGAATTTCATCAATGATAATAAATAATCCATTACATAGTTTAGCTTCTTCAATAATAATATCCATTTCTTTTTTATTACCAGTTGAAGCATTAAAAAAGCGACATGGAATATTAAGGTCGTTAGCTAAAGCATTTGCAATAGTTGTTTTTCCACAACCAGGATTCCCATATAAAATTATTGAAAAAGGATGTTTTTTTTCAACTATTTTTGTTAATATAGAATTTTCGCCAACTAAATGTTGTTGACCAATTACATCACATAAATTTTTAGGTCGCATACGACTTGCAAGAGTTGATATCATATTATCTTCCTTTCATTTTAAAAATCAGTTATAATAATTATAACATTTTTAAATATTGAAAGATAGGTGAATTAAATGAGATTGGTAATACAAAGAGTAAGTAAAAGTAATGTGAAAGTTGATGGAAAAATTGTCGGCGAAATTGGAAAAGGATACATGGTTTTAGTTGGGATTACTGAAGGTGATGATGAAAAGATTGTTGATAAGATGGTAGAGAAATTAGTTAATCTAAGAATATTTGAAGATACAGAAAATAAAATGAATTTATCGTTAATAGATATTGGTGGAAGTATTTTATCAATATCACAATTTACGTTATATGCAAATTGTAAAAAAGGACGGAGACCAAGTTTTGTAGAAGCAGCAAAACCTGAAATTGCAAAACCACTGTATGAATATTTTAATAGCACACTAGAAAAAAAGGGTATTAAAGTAGAAAAAGGTATATTTGGGGCAATGATGGATGTATCATTGAACAATGATGGGCCAGTAACAATAATATTGGATAGTAAAGAGATTTTTTAATAATATAATGGAGAACACAAACTAGTGTTCTTTTATATTTATATATTGTAAAGAACAGAGAATATAAAAAAAGATAAAAAAAGGCAAAAAAAGCTTTACAAAGGCAAAGGAATATGGTAAATTAAGTGAGCACTCGAGAGAAGAGGAAAGAGGCTTTAGAAAAAGATGGAAAAAGATATTGACTAAAGTCAAAAAAGAGTGTAAGATAAGAAAGTCGGCAAAAGAGAGGCCGATAAGAGAGATCATTGAAAACTAAACAGAATTAAAGAACACACGTCAAAGAGAAAAAAAGAAGAGCTAAACAGACAGGAAATTGTCTGAGAGAGATAAAAGGACAATGGAGAGTTTGATCCTGGCTCAGGATGAACGCTGGCGGCGTGCCTAATACATGCAAGTCGAACGCGAGCAGCAATGCTCGAGTGGCGAACGGGTGAGTAATACATAAGTAACCTGCCCTAGACAGGGGGATAACTGCTGGAAACGGCAGCTAAGACCGCATAGGTATGGACACTGCATGGTGACCATATTAAAAGTGCCAAGGCACTGGTAGAGGATGGACTTATGGCGCATTAGCTGGTTGGTGAGGTAACGGCTCACCAAGGCGACGATGCGTAGCCGACCTGAGAGGGTGACCGGCCACACTGGGACTGAGACACGGCCCAGACTCCTACGGGAGGCAGCAGTAGGGAATTTTCGGCAATGGGGGGAACCCTGACCGAGCAACGCCGCGTGAAGGAAGAAGGAATTCGTTCTGTAAACTTCTGTTATAAAGGAAGAACGGCGGATATAGGGAATGATATCCGAGTGACGGTACTTTATGAGAAAGCCACGGCTAACTACGTGCCAGCAGCCGCGGTAATACGTAGGTGGCGAGCGTTATCCGGAATTATTGGGCGTAAAGAGGGAGCAGGCGGCGGCAGAGGTCTGTGGTGAAAGACTGAAGCTTAACTTCAGTAAGCCATAGAAACCGGGCTGCTAGAGTGCAGGAGAGGATCGTGGAATTCCATGTGTAGCGGTGAAATGCGTAGATATATGGAGGAACACCAGTGGCGAAGGCGACGGTCTGGCCTGTAACTGACGCTCATTCCCGAAAGCGTGGGGAGCAAATAGGATTAGATACCCTAGTAGTCCACGCCGTAAACGATGAGTACTAAGTGTTGGGAGTCAAATTTCAGTGCTGCAGTTAACGCAATAAGTACTCCGCCTGAGTAGTACGTTCGCAAGAATGAAACTCAAAGGAATTGACGGGGGCCCGCACAAGCGGTGGAGCATGTGGTTTAATTCGAAGCAACGCGAAGAACCTTACCAGGTCTTGACATCCGGATAAAGACCTCAGAGATGAGGGGATAGATATATCCGAGACAGGTGGTGCATGGTTGTCGTCAGCTCGTGTCGTGAGATGTTGGGTTAAGTCCCGCAACGAGCGCAACCCTTGTCGCTAGTTACCATCATTAAGTTGGGGACTCTAGCGAGACTGCCAGTGACAAGCTGGAGGAAGGCGGGGATGACGTCAAATCATCATGCCCCTTATGACCTGGGCTACACACGTGCTACAATGGATGGAGCAGAGGGAAGCGAAGCCGCGAGGTGAAGCAAAACCCATAAAACCATTCTCAGTTCGGATTGTAGTCTGCAACTCGACTACATGAAGTTGGAATCGCTAGTAATCGCGAATCAGCATGTCGCGGTGAATACGTTCTCGGGCCTTGTACACACCGCCCGTCACACCATGAGAGTTGATAACACCCGAAGCCGGTGGCCTAACCGCAAGGAGGGAGCTGTCTAAGGTGGGATTGATGATTGGGGTGAAGTCGTAACAAGGTATCCCTACGGGAACGTGGGGATGGATCACCTCCTTTCTAAGGAGAAGAGGAAGTGTGGAGAAGATTCTGTTTAGTTTTGAGTGAAACTCGAAGAAGAGAGAAGCTCAGAGATCATTGAAAACTGGATAATAGACAAATTGCGAAAGAAAGAGATCGAGATAAGAAAATTATTGAGGTCTTTCTAGAGAAAGTCGAAAGAAAACTAAGAGAATTCAACACTGAAACAGTCAGTAAGAAGGAAATAGTGATCAAGACACCGAATAGGTAAAGTAGGGAAGAGCGTATGGCGGATGCCTAGGCACAGAGAGGCGAAGAAGGACGCAGCAAACAGCGAAATGCGACGGGGAGCAGTAAGCATGCAACGATCCGTCGATGTCCGAATGGGGGAACCCATCCGGGATAGAGACCGGATATCCTGCAGTGAACAGATAGCTGCAGAGAGGCGAGACTCAGGGAACTGAAACATCTAAGTACCTGAAGGAAGAGAAAATAAAAATGATTTCCTAAGTAGCGGCGAGCGAAAGGGGAGGAGCCCAAACCGATTTTAGGATCGGGGTTGTAGGACTGTCAGGAAAGAGCAAGAAGGCATTATAGGCGAACGGACTGGGAAGTCCGGCGAGACAGGGTGAAAGCCCCGTAGCCGAAATAGTGAAGAAGCTTGAGACAGCACCTGAGTACGGCGGGACACGAGGAATCCTGTCGGAATCTACCAGGACCATCTGGTAAGGCTAAATACTCCTCTGTGACCGATAGTGAACCAGTACCGTGAGGGAAAGGTGAAAAGAACCCCGGGAGGGGAGTGAAAAAGAACCTGAAACCATATGCTTACAAGAAGTTAGAGCCCGTTAAAGGGTGATAGCGTGCCTTTTGTAGAATGAACCGGCGAGTTACGATATGCAGCGAGGTTAAGCAGGATATGCGGAGCCGAAGCGAAAGCGAGTCTTAACAGGGCGCTAGTTGCATGTCGTAGACCCGAAACCGAGTGATCTAGCCATGACCAGGTTGAAGTTGGGGTAAAACCCGATGGAGGACCGAACCGACCCCCGTTGAAACGTTGGCGGATGAGTTGTGGCTAGGGGTGAAATTCCAATCGAACTCGGAGATAGCTGGTTCTCCCCGAAATAGCTTTAGGGCTAGCGTCGAGAGAGAGTCATGTGAAGGTAGAGCACTGAATATGTGATGGCCCCATCCCGGGGTACTGAATATAATCAAACTCCGAATGTCACAGAGACATGCTCGGCAGTCAGACAGCGGGTGATAAGGTCCACTGTCAAGAGGGAAACAGCCCAGACCATCAGCTAAGGTCCCAAAATATATACTAAGTGGAAAAGGATGTGGAGATGTCCAGACAACTAGGAGGTTGGCTCAGAAGCAGCCATCCTTTAAAGAGTGCGTAACAGCTCACTAGTCGAATGACTCTGCGCCGATAATTTACCGGGGCTAAGTATATTACCGAAGCTATGGATTTGCGATGAGCAAGTGGTAGGGGAGCGTTCTATGAGCGAAGAAGCAGTACCGGAAGGAGCTGTGGAGCATATAGAAGAGAGAATGCCGGTGTGAGTAGCGGAACGTGGGTGAGAATCCCACGCACCGAAAACCCAAGGTTTCCAGAGGAAGGTTCGTCCGCTCTGGGTAAGTCGGGACCTAAGGCGAGGCCGAGAGGCGTAGTCGATGGACAACAGGTAGAGATTCCTGTACTTACGGTATGAATGAAGGAGTGACGGAGAAGGCTAGGTGATCCTGCGGCTGGAAGAGCAGGTGCAAGCGAGGTAGCAGATATCCAGGCAAATCCGGATGTCGAGAAAGCGAAGGCGTGAAGCGGATGGAAAGCCAAGGCAAGTACAGAAGTCATTGAAGCCAGCTTCCAAGAAAAGCTTCTAGTGAAAATCATACAGTAACCCGTACCGAAAATGGACACACATGGGTGAGGAGAGAATCCTAAGGTGAGCGAGAGAACTATAGCTAAGGAACTCTGCAAAATGACTCCGTAACTTAGGGAGAAGGAGTGCTCATAGAGATATGAGCCGCAGTGAAACGGCCCAAGCGACTGTTTACCAAAAACACAGCTCTATGCTAAGTCGAAAGACGACGTATATGGGGTGACGCCTGCCCGGTGCTGGAAGGTTAAGAGGATGTGTCAGCGCAAGCGAAGCACTGAATTGAAGCCCCAGTAAACGGCGGCCGTAACTATAACGGTCCTAAGGTAGCGAAATTCCTTGTCAGGTAAGTTCTGACCCGCACGAAAGGCGTAACGATTTGGGCGCTGTCTCAGCTGTAGACTCGGTGAAGTCTTAGTACCTGTGAAGATGCAGGTTACCCGCGACTAGACGGAAAGACCCCATGGAGCTTTACTGTAGCTTGATATTGGACTTTGATGCAGGATGTACAGGATAGGTAGGAGACTGAGAGACATGCACGCCAGTGTGTGAGGAGTCGCTGTTGGGATACTACTCTTCCTGTATTGGAGTTCTAACCGGATGCCATAAGCTGGCAACGGGACAGTGTCAGGTGGGCAGTTTGACTGGGGCGGTCGCCTCCCAAAGAGTAACGGAGGCGCCCAAAGATACCCTCAGCTTGGATGGAAATCAAGCGCAGAGTGCAAAGGCAAAAGGGTGTTTGACTGCGAGACCAACAAGTCGAGCAGGGACGAAAGTCGGGCTTAGTGATCCGGCGGTGCTGAATGGAAAGGCCGTCGCTCAACGGATAAAAGCTACCCTGGGGATAACAGGCTGATCTCCCCCAAGAGTTCACATCGACGGGGAGGTTTGGCACCTCGATGTCGGCTCATCGCATCCTGGAGCTGAAGTCGGTTCCAAGGGTTGGGCTGTTCGCCCATTAAAGCGGTACGCGAGCTGGGTTCAGAACGTCGTGAGACAGTTCGGTCCCTATCTGTCGTGGGCGTAGGAAGTTTGAGAAGATCTGTCCTCAGTACGAGAGGACCGGGATGGACATATCAATGGTGCACCAGTTGTCACGCCAGTGGCACAGCTGGGTAGCTAAATATGGAAGGGATAAACGCTGAAGGCATCTAAGTGTGAAACCCACTTCAAGATGAGACTTCCCATTACGCAAGTAGGTAAGACCCCTTAAAGACGATAAGGTTGATAGGTCAGGAGTGTAAGCATGGTGACATGTTCAGCGGACTGATACTAATAGGTCGAGGACTTAACCTAAAGAGAGAAGAAGAAGCAATAGGAGCTATTATCCGGTTTTGAGTGATTCTCGAAAGGAATTGCTTAAAAGAGAAGATCTGGTAGCGATAGCATGATGGACACACCTGTACCCATACCGAACACAGAAGTTAAGCATCATAACGGCGACGATAGTACTGCGGTGCGACAATAGCAAGCTGCCGGTTCTTTTTTTATTTTGGGATCATATATTCTTCATCATATACCGGTACCTTCTCCGGTATCTTTTTTTGTTTCTTCTTCTTATACATGAATACATATTTTTTTGATTTTATTGATTTTTTTAGTAAATCGCATAAAATATAAATGAAATTTATGATATTTGTAAAAAAATATCTTTTTATTGACATGGGAGTTATTTATAGGTATGATAATAATAAATCTATAAAGAATATTAGAGGGGATGTCAATATGAAAAGAAATTTATCAAAATTCAAAAAAGTTATAGCTACTTTGTCAGTAGCAAGTATACTTGTTGCTTGTGGTGGCGGAGGAGGTTCTGCAACTACTGATATTAGTGAAGCAAAATTAGGTTTTATTGGACCATTATCGGGTGATGCTTCTCAATATGGCATTGCAGTAAAAAATGCAATTGAGCTTGCGATTAATGAATATAATGATGAGAATGATACAAATATTACAGCTGTTTATTTAGACGATAAAGCCGATGCAACTGAAGGTGTTAATGCTTATAATAAACTTGTAACAGAAGAAGGGGTAAATGCGATAATTGGATCAGTTACTTCTGGTTCAGCACTAGCTGTAGTTGCTACTGCTGAAGCTGATGGAATACCTATTTTAACTCCATCTGGTTCTGCAGACCAGATTACAATTAATGATGAAGGTGAAACATATGAAAATGTATTTAGAATTTGTACTAATGATTCATATGCTGGAACATTTTTAGCTAAAAAGTGTAATACAGATTTTAATTATAAAAAAGTAGCAATTTTATCAAATAAAGATTCTGATTATTCTACTGGGTTACGTGATGCATTTGTAGAAGAAGCAAAAAATCAAAATGTAGAAGTTGTATTTGATGAAACATATACTAAGGATACAAAAGATTATTCAACATATATTTCTAAATTAAAGAATGAAGAATATGATACAATTTTCTTACCTGATTATTATGAACAAGTAGTTACAATTGTCCAACAATTCCGTGATGCAGGAATTAATACTCCATTACTTGGTGCTGATGGATGGGATGGAGTTTTAGGTGTTAGCGGTGTTGATGGAAACATCTTTAATGGAAGTTATTATACAAGTGGATTTGATAAAAATTCTTCTGATGAAAATGTTCAAAGATTTGTAAAAAATTATACTGATAAATATAAAACTGAACCAAATATGTTTGCTGCATTTGCTTATGATGCTGTATTTGTAATGATGGATGCTATGGAAAGAGCAGGAACTACTGAATCTTCAAAAGTTAATGAGGCATTAGCTGATACTAATTATAAAAACGGTGTAGCAGGTGCATTTAAATATGATAAAAAACATAATCCAATTAAAGAAATGGTAATTGTAGGTTTTGAAAATGGTGAGTATGTAACTAATTCAAATTAAGTTTAAGTAAAAAAAGCAATTGGAATATATTCCATTGCTTTTTTAGAATAATGAGGTGAAAGAATGGATTTTATAGAACAAATAATAAATGGACTAAGTACCGGAAGTATGTATGCCTTAGTTGCGGTTGGTTATACGATGGTTTATGGAATTGCTAAAATGATTAATTTTGCTCATGGTGAAATTATTATGGTAGGTGCGTATATAACTTATGCATGTATGTCAGTATTTGGGTTACCAATGATTTTAGCTGTAATCTTATCTATTATTGGATGTGCTCTATTAGGTATTGTAACAGAACGTGTAGCTTATCGACCATTGCGTGGTAGCGGGTCTTTAGCAGTTTTAATTACTGCCATTGGTGTAAGTTATTTATTACAAAATTTATTTTTAATTATTTTTGGCTCAGCATCATTAACATTTCCAAAAATAATTCCATCTGGAACAATTCATTTAGGTGCTATTTCCATGTCATATGTAACAATTGCAACATTAGTAATTACAGCAATATCAACGGCATTATTACTTTTCTTTATCAATAAAACAAAATTAGGTAAAGCAATGCGTGCTGTAAGTGAAGATGGAAAAGCAGCACAATTGATGGGAATAAATATTGATACAACTATTGCTTTAACTTTTGCAATTGGATCTGCTTTAGCAGCTATTGCAGGTGTAATTTATGGAACAAAATTTTCTTTAATTAACCCATATATTGGTGCAATGCTAGGAATTAAAGCATTTATTGCAGCAGTATTAGGAGGAATTGGAAGTATACAAGGTGCGATGATCGGAGGCCTTATTATAGGAATAGCTGAATCATTTACAATTACCTATATTTCTTCAGCTTTTTCTGATGCAGTTGTTTTTGGAATTTTAATATTTATATTGCTTATTAAGCCTGCTGGTTTATTTGGAAGCAATGTAAGAGAGAAAGTATAGGTGATTGAATATGAAAAAACAATTTAAAAAGGTTGGTATATCATTTATAGGTACAATTTTACTATATTTTATTTTAACATTTTTAATATCTAGTGGTATTATTTCTAATTATTGGTTAGGAATTATTATGATTGCAGGAATTAATATTATTTTAGCATCATCATTAAATTTAGCAACTGGATATTTAGGACAATTAACACTAGGACATGCTGGATTTATGTCTGTAGGTGCATATGTTTCAGCGTTATGTAGTATTCATTTAGAATTGCCATTTATTGCTTCACTATTAATGGGAGCTATTATAGCGGCTATTATTGGAATTATTATTGGAATCCCAACATTGCGTTTAAAAGGGGATTATTTATGTATTATTACATTGGCGTTTAATGAAATTATAAGAGTTATTATGGTAAACTTAAGCATTACTAATGGTTCGAAAGGATTAGTTGGAATTCCACGTAGTACAAATTTTGCAATTGTATTTTTTTCGGCAGCAGTTACAGTTTTTGTAATATATTCGATTGTTAAGTCAAGACATGGACGTGCTATTATTTCTATTCGTGAAGATGAAACTGCGAGTGAACTAAGTGGAATACCTACTACTTATTATAAAATATTAGCTTTTGCAATTTCTGCATTTTTTGCAGGGTTAGCTGGAGGATTGTATGCTCATTATATTACTGTAATTTCACCAAAAGTATTTGATTATAATAAATCAGTAGAAATATTGGTTATCGTTGTGCTTGGTGGTATGGGAAATTGGAAAGGTTCAATTATTGCGGCTATTGTGATGACAATTTTACCAGAATATCTTAGAGCATTTTCACAATACAGAATGTTATTATATGCAGCAATATTGATTATTGCTATGATCTTAAAAGAAAAAAATATTTTTAAAACTATTAAAAATTATATCCCTTTTCTAAAAGATAAGGAGGTAGTTTAAATGGCTTTATTAGAAGCAAAGGGTTTAGGAATTAGATTTGGTGGATTAAAAGCAGTCGACGAATTTAATTTTGAGATAGATGAAAATCAATTGTTTGGATTGATTGGTCCAAATGGTGCAGGTAAAACTACTGTTTTTAACTTACTTACAGGCGTATATAAACCAACAAGTGGCGGTATTGTCTTTGCAGGGAAATCAATTAATAAACTAACTCCTACAAAAATAACACAATTAGGAATTGCTCGAACATTCCAAAATATTCGTTTGTTTAAAGATATGACAGTATTAGACAATGTTAAAGTTGGGTTACATTATTCACAGAATTATTCTTTATTAGCGAGTATTTTACATTTACCTAACTATTTTAAAGGTGAAGAACAAATGACAAAAAAAGCAATGGAATTACTGGAAGTCTTTGATTTAGATAAATATGCAGATGTTAAAGCATCTAATTTACCATATGGTAAACAACGAAAATTGGAAATTGCTAGAGCTCTTGCTACTTCACCAAAATTATTGTTATTAGACGAACCAGCTGCTGGTATGAATCCTACAGAAACTGCAGAACTAATGGAAACAATACAAATAGTTCGTAAAAAATTTCAAGTTTCTATTTTGTTAATTGAACATGATATGAAATTAGTAATGGGAATTTGTGATAAAATAGCAGTATTAAATTTCGGGACAATAATTGCATTTGGTACACCAGATGAAATAAAGTCTAATCCAGATGTTATAGCTGCATATTTAGGTAATAGTGACTAGGAGGGTTAAGATGTTAAAAGTTAATAATTTGAATGTTCATTATGGTGTTATTAATGCTGTTAAGAATGTTACATTTGATGTAAATGAAGGCGAAATAGTTGCGTTAATTGGTGCAAATGGAGCAGGCAAAACATCTATTATGCATGCTTTAAGTGGATTATTAAAATCTACAATTGGTGATATATTTTTTATGGATAAAAATATTAATAAGATGCCAGCTCATAAAATAATTGCAGAAGGTTTAGCACAAGTTCCAGAGGGGCGTAGAATTTTTGCTCAATTATCAGTTGAAGATAATTTGGAAATGGGTGCTTATTTAAGAACTGATAAAATCGGAATTGAAAGAGATTTAGAAAACATTTATAATAAATTTCCTCGTTTAAAAGAGCGTAAACACCAATTAGCTGGAACATTATCTGGTGGGGAACAACAAATGCTTGCAATGGGAAGAGCTTTAATGTCACGTCCAAAGTTATTGTTATTAGATGAACCATCAATGGGTTTATCACCAATTTTAGTTAATGAAATTTTTGAAATAATAAAAGAGATAAATAAAGATGGAGTAACTATTTTCTTAGTTGAGCAAAATGCTAATAAAGCATTATCTATAGCTAATCGTGCATATGTTTTAGAAACAGGAAAAATTACTATTTCTGGAGAAGCATCAGATGTTGCAAATAATCCAAAAGTTCGTGAAGCATATTTAGGATAAAAATGATAATAAAAATGTCATGAGTTAAAACTCATGACATTTTTTATAATATATTTATATTATAATTCAATATATTTTTTTACTAAAGCAACTACTTCATCCATTGTAGAACAATTAATAGCTTTAGCTGCTAATTCATTCATTTCAGATTTTTTCATTGATCTAATTAATTTTCTTTGAGCTAAAATAGATGTAGCTGACATAGAGAATTCATCTAGTCCTAAACCGATTAGTAATGGTGCTGCAATTGCTTCACCAGCCATTTCACCACACATACCTGTCCATTTACCTTCTTTATGAGATGATTCAATTACATGTTTGATTAAACGTAAAATTGATGGATGGAAAGGTTGATATAAGTATGAAACTCCTGATGACATTCTATCTGCAGCAAAAGTATATTGAACTAAATCATTTGTACCAATTGAGAAGAAGTCAACTTCTTTAGCAAATTGATCAGCTAATACTGCAGCAGCAGGGATTTCAATCATAATACCAACTTGGAAATTATCAGAAACAGCAATACCTTCATTTACTAATTTTTCTTTTTCTTCTAATAAAATTCCTTTTGCTTTTCTAAATTCATCTAAAGTAGCAATCATTGGGAACATAATTCTTAAATCACCATAGACAGATGCTCTAAGTAAAGCTCTTAATTGAACTCTAAAAATATCTTCTTTTTGGAAACATAAACGAATTGCTCTAACACCTAGGAATGGATTCATTTCTTCTGGTAATGGAAGAGCTTCAATTTTTTTATCTCCACCAATATCTAATGTACGAACAACAACTGGTTTACCACTCATACCTTCTAAAACTTCCTTATATACAGAAAATTGTTGTTCTTCAGTAGGTAATTCAGCTGATTCCATATATAAGAACTCAGTTCTAAATAAACCTACTCCTTCACCACCATTATCTAAGACAGCTTGAATATCTTTAGGAGAACCGATATTAGCTACTAACTCAACATGATGATCATCTAAAGTAATAGATTTTTCGTTTTTTAATTTTTTTAATTCTTCTTTATAAGCAATAAATGCTTCACGTTTAGCTTGATATTCTTTAATTTCTTCTTCGTTTGGATTTACAATAACAATACCAGCTTCACCGTCTAAAATAATCATGTCATTTTCATTAACATCTTCAGTAATTGTTTTACAAGAAACAACAGCAGGAATTTCTAATGAACGAGCCATAATAGCTGAATGAGATGTTCTACCGCCAATATTAGTAGCAAAACCTCTTACTAAATTTTTATTTAATTGAGCTGTATCTGAAGGAGTCAAATCATCAGCAATAATTACTACTTCCTCATCAATTAATGCAGGATTAGGTAATGATTTACCTAATAAATTAGCTAATAAACGACGAGAAACGTCTTTAATATCAGCAGCTCTTTCTTTGAAATAAGCATCATCCATGCTTTCAAACATTGCAATGAACATATTTGCAACTTCTTCTAATGCTGCAGCAGCATTAATTTTTTCATTTTTTATTTTGTCTTCAACTTGACTTTTTAATTCAGGATCTTGCAATACTAATGCATGCGCATCAAATACTGCTGCTTCTTCTGCTGATAAGTTCTTAGCAGCAGCTTCTTTAATAGATTCTAATTCTTTTGCAGTTTGTGTCATAGCATCATCATATTTTTTGATTTCAGCATCTGCATCTTCTACTGTAACTTTAGTCACAGTTAAATCAGGCATAACTAGTTTATAAGCTTTAGCGATAGCAATCCCACTAGATGCCCCAATTCCGTTTATCATTATAAAAACACCTCCGTACATCACTTATTCTACCTTATTTTATATGAAAAATAAAGAAATATTGTAGCCAGGTTTGTCTTTTTTTTAATCTACTTATAAATAGTAGGAGTAAAATAAAATATATTGTTTATACAAAAATTATCAAAAGATAGCTTTAGCTTGAAGTTTTGATATAAAAATAGTATCATAATAAGAGGAGGGACAGAATATGAAAGTAATTATTTGTGAAAATTATGAAGAAGCAAGCCAAAAAGCGGCTGATATTATGCTGGAAGTTGTGAAAAATAAACCAACTGCTAATTTAGGATTAGCTACAGGTTCAACACCAATTAAAATGTATGAATTAATGGTTAAAGATCATAAGGAGAACGGGACTTCTTATCAAGATATTAAATCATACAACTTAGATGAATATTATGGATTAGAAAAAACACATCCACAAAGTTATTATTATTTTATGCAAGAGCATTTATTTTCAAGTATTGATATTAAACCTGAAAATATCCATGTACCAAGTGGAGCAGGGGATATTCAAGAAAACTGTGATGAATATAATAAAATGTTAGCTGAAAATCCTATTGATATTCAATTATTAGGTATTGGTTCAAATGGACATATTGGTTTCAATGAACCAGGAACATCATTTGATGCAGTTACGCATAAGGTTGATCTAAAGCAAAGCACTATTGAAGATAATGCACGATTATTTTTTGATGGCAAAATTGATGATGTGCCAAAACAAGCAATTAGTATGGGAATTAAAAATATAATGAATGCAAAAAGTATCTTGATTTTAGCATTTGGTAAAGGTAAAGCTGAAGCTGTAAAAGGAATGATTGAGGGTCCAGTTACAACTGATCTTCCTGCAAGTGTTTTACAAAATCATGATGATGTAACAGTTATTATTGATAAAGATGCTGCATCTCTTTTAACAAAATAATTATTAACAGAAAGATTTAAAAATCTTTCTTTTTTTACACATTTTAGCAAAATATGTAAAGAATTATTGGAGGAACTTGAATGACAAAAAAAATATTTGAGCATGTAGCAATGAATGAAAATAATCCCGATTTTCAAAAAGCAATATCTCGATTACAACCACTATATCAAAGAAGTAATGATTTAAGAAGTGAATTTGGACGTGATTATACACGCATTATTTTTAGCTTAGCTTATCGTCGCTTAAAACATAAAACACAAGTCTTTTTTGCAGTAAAAGATGATCATGTATGTACAAGAAGTGAACATGTAAATTTAGTAGAGTCAATAAGTTATACAATTGCAAATTATTTAGGTCTTAATACAGAATTAACCAAAGCTATTGCAGTTGGACATGATTTAGGTCATGCTCCGTTTGGTCATGGTGGAGAGCGTATAATTGATGAAATTGCAAAGGAATATGGATTACAATCGTTCTGGCATGAGCAAAATAGTTTACATTTTATTGATGAAATAGAAACATTAGAAGATAATTCACATCATCATCATAATTTAAATTTAACGTATGCTATCCGTGATGGAATAATTTCACATTGTGGTGAAATGAATCAAAAAAATATAATTAAACGTGAAGAATATATTGATTTAAATAATTATACTAAAGCAGGTCTGTATAACCCTTATACATGGGAAGGATGCGTTGTTAAAATGTCAGATAAGATTGCATATCTTGCAAGAGATATTGAAGATGCTTTAAGATTAAAAGTATTAAAACAGACAAAAGTTGATAAATTAAAATTATTAATAAATAATGTTTGTAAAGAATATAAATTTACAGCAATTAATAATGGAACAATAGTAAATTATTTTATTCAAGATGTTTGTAAAAATAGTAATTTAAGCGATGGCATAGCATTATCTGATGAAGCACATGAAATTATGAAAATAATTATGAAATTCAATTATGAAAATATTTATTTAATCGACAGATTAAAAATACATGCTAATTATGTCAAATTAATATTAAATTCGATTTTTGATTTCTTATTAAAATATGATAAATTAGCAAAAGAAAAAAACACTAGTATAATTGATGAATTATCAAAAGATCGTAATAATTATCCTCAAATTATTGATAGTTTTATATGTTGGTTAGAAAAATATAGTAAAATAATAGGAATGAAACGTCCTGAAATATATCAAAATAAGATAATATATGATTTTACAAAAGATGACAAAGCAATTATTAGATGTATAATTGATTATTTATCTGGAATGTCTGATGAATACATTATTAAAATATTTAATGAATTAATTTCATTTTAGTATTTATACTTAAATTCTAATCATAAATATGTTAAACTTATGACTAATGAGGGGGTGAAAATATTGCCTATTAAAATACCAAATGACTTGCCAGCAAGCAAAATTTTAAAAGATGAAAATATATTTGTAATGGATGAAAATAGGGCTTTAACACAGCAAATTCGACCATTAAAATTATTAATTTTAAATATAATGCCTACAAAAATAGTAACAGAGACACAATTATTGAGAATGCTATCAAATACGCCACTACAAATAGAAGTTGATTGGATTCATATGGCAAGTCATGAATCTAAAAATATATCTCAAGAACATCTTTTAGCATTTTATAAAACATTTGATGAAATAAAAGAAAATCGTTATGATGGTTTGATTATAACAGGTGCGCCAGTAGAAAGATTAGAATTTGAAGATGTTGATTATTGGCAAGAAATGGAAAAAATCCTAGAATGGTCAAAAAGGCATGTATTTAGTTCATTTTTTATTTGTTGGGCATCACAAGCAGCACTTTATCATTTTTATGGAATTAAAAAATATGAGTTAAAAGAAAAATTAACTGGGGTATATTGCCATCATACTAATGTAGAAAAAATGAAACGTAAAATTTTACGAGGTTTTGATTATCAATTTTATGCACCACATTCTAGATATACAACAATCAAAAGGGAAGATATAGAATTAATTGATAATTTAGATATTTTAGCAAGTAGTAATGAAGCAGGAGTATATCTTATTGCTGAAAAAGATGGTTCTCGTTTTTTTGTAACAGGACATCCTGAATATGATCCTGATACATTAGATAAAGAATATAGACGAGATCTTGCGATTTCAAATGATGCAACTATGCCAAAAAATTATTATGAAAATGATGATATTAATGGAGAAATATTAGTGAAGTGGCGTTCTCATGCATATTTATTATTCAGTAATTGGTTAAACTATTATGTATATCAATTAACACCTTATGACTTAGATGATCTAGAGGAAATAAAAAAAAATCAATAGTAAGAAATTAGTTATTGTAACTGATTTCTTTTATTTTATATAAAATAAAAAATTATAAATTCTAGATTTTTTTATTGCTGTTTCGTAAATAATCCAGCGATATCTTTTGTAAAAACTATGAAAGGAATTGACATGTTAAGTTATTTTAACTGTCGCTATAGAGGCAACAGGCTACGATTCTAATATGATGTTACAGGGTACATTGTTTGCATTTATAACGGTTAATATTGATTAGGAAAAATGAAAGAATTATACAGTTATAATATCCGATATATGTGACTGGTTAATGATAAAACTCTTTTTTACGGTTTTTCAAAGATTTATATTAGAAAATGGTACTATGTCAAGAAAAAGTGCCAGTTAAATAGAGAAATGTCAGTAAAATGAAAACAGTATACAAAGTTTTTTTAAGTGGAATAAAATTGTTCATAAGCCATACCTCCAAAAGTTCATACTTATAAACAATTGGTTTATTATTCATAAAAGATATGAATAATAAGTTTCACAAACTCATTTAAATGTCAACACTTTTTTATAAAAAAAGAGGACACTAATATAAGATATCAGTGTCTATAATGTCATTTCCTTAACTTAATGACATTGGCTAGGTCAGTGGCTTTATTAATTTTCTCTTCTTTTTGTCAGCTTAATTCCAACTAAACTTAATAACGCTAATCCTGCAAACATTCCAACTAAATCACTATCTCCAGTTTTTACACTTATGGTATCACCATTACTTACTGGTGTTGTCGTAGTATTGTCTATTGGTGTGTTATCTCTAGGTGTTGTTATATTTGTTTCTAAGCTATTGATTGCTTTTTCTAATACATCTTTTGCATTGTCTACTTCTTCTTGAGTGGCATTTGAATTTTCAAATACTGCCTTTGCTTCATTTAATGCTTTTGTTAATCCATCTAATGATGCTTTTGTATAATTTGCAGCATTTAATCCATTTGCTTCATTGATTAAATCTTTTAATAAATCTTTATTTGGTTTTAATCTTAAGTTCAAGAATGCTGTTACTAAATTTGTATATGCTTCATTTACTTCTGGTTGCATTGCATTTATATCGTTATATACACTAGTTGCTGCTGTTAAGGCATCATTAAATTCTGTCCATGTAGCTTCTGTATATTTAGTTGATTCTAATCCGCTTACTTTATCGATGAATGCTTTTAATGCTGTTTTATCTCCTTTGAAGAATTCTAATTTTTGCATGATACTTGCAAGTCTGTCAAATGCATTATTTATTTCAACTTGTGAAGCACTTGCATTATTGTAAACTTCATTAGCTTCATTTCTTGCCGCCTTGAATTCATCAGCTACTGCTGGAATTACTTTTTCCAAATCTTTATCAGTAATTGCATTAGATAGATCTACCGCAATCTTTAATGCTGTTTTATCTGTTGATATATTTGTCATATTTCTTTTAATAACAACTGGTTCGATGATTTTTTCTCCACCATTTTTAACACCATGATTTTTCATTTGTAATTCAATTCAATCTTTATATACATACATCATTAAGTTTTGAACCACTTTAGAATCTTCAACAGTTGGTCCATCTTCAATATTATTATTATAATAGCGAAGTGAACCCATAAATGTAGAAATAAAACTTGGTTCAGCAATTTTTGCATCACAAATACCATTTTCTGTTTTTTCAACATAAAGAGGTTCAAGACGAATACTTTCGCCAGTTGCTCCATTTGTAAGATTAGTTAAAGCATAATTTTCATTAGAAACTAAAACATATTTAGCTCCTTCAGTTAAGCTATTACTTTCAAGATATTCTTCACCAATTTGTTGATAAAATTTAATTGGACTAGCAGAACCAAGTGAAAATTTATTACCAGTTCCAATATGAAGACTTCTACCATTTTCTAAATATTTTAAAGTAAAGCTATCATCATTTTTAACAATTTCCCAACTCGAACGATTTTCAATAGTATTTAAATTACCATCATATCCTAAATATTTTCCGATTTGAACATTTTGTAATGAATATCCGTCATTAGTTTTTTCTAAAGTCCATAAAACACTATCTCCAATACCTGAAATTTCAGGTTTAATGCTACCATCAGCTAAATATTCTGTAGTTCGTTGAGCTGTATCACTACGAATATAAGCACTATCTGTACCATGGTCATGTCCATAAAAATATAAAACATTAGGGTATTTAGAAAGAATTGATTTGAATTTATTATCACATTCAACAGTCATACCTTTTGAAGAAGATGATAAACTATGTGAATCTCTAAATGGGAAATGACCAATTACAAAAACTGTTTTATTTTTTCCCAGTTCTTCAAGTTTATTATCTACCCAACTCATTGTTCCATCACTATAAGCATAATTAGAATTTTGTTTTCCACCTTCTAACATTTCATGAGAAGTATTAAGACAAATAAAATCGAATCCTTTTATTACATAATGATATGCAAGAAGTTGAGGTTCTCCTTTATATTCTTCATAATAACTTTCTAAATCAGATAATTCACCAACATTTTGTTTCATATAAAATTCATAATATGGTGCACTATCATAACCATCTCTTTCACCAGCATTGTAATCATGATTGCCAGTTATCCAAAGTGTATTTTTTGTTACTTTATTTGTTTCGTTTACAACTTTATTTAATACAGATTCTAAAACAGGTTTTGATACATAGGAATCCGATGTTACATCACCTCCAATAACTAAAACATCAGTATTTTCGTTTGTAGCTAAGTCGTCGCATACTTTAGTAATGGAATTTCTAATATTCCCACTTTCAAGTGTGCTTTGCTGATTATGTAAATCAGACATAAATGCAACTGTTAATAATGGTTCTTCAGTAGCACTGACAGGATTAAAAATACACAATCCTATTATTATCATTAAACAAATAGCGGTGGCAATAATTTTCTTTATTGCTTTCATTTTTGATTCATCCCTTTCTATAATTAATTCTAATTTAATCTTATCCAATTTATAAAGAAAAAAGTAGGTAAAAAAATGTAAATTATTATACAATTTTTTACACAAAAAAAAACAATCAAAAAAATGATTGATTTTATATTAAAATACGATTAATTTGAACAATTTTACAATGGTGCAGACAGCGAGATTTGAACTCGCACGAGCAATTGCTCACTACCCCCTCAAGATAGCGCGTATACCAGTTTCGCCATGTCTGCAAGTAAATATAGTTTAACAAATTATTTAATTAAAGTCTAGAATATATTCTAGACTTTAATTAAATTATAGATAGCTTGACAATAAATTTCAGTTGCTTTTAATAACGATTCAATTTTAATA
Source organism: Thomasclavelia spiroformis DSM 1552 (assembly GCF_025149465.1). Classification (NCBI taxonomy): domain Bacteria; kingdom Bacillati; phylum Bacillota; class Erysipelotrichia; order Erysipelotrichales; family Coprobacillaceae; genus Thomasclavelia; species Thomasclavelia spiroformis. The sequence continues at coordinate 657,864 of NZ_CP102275.1, forward strand.
TTTTCATTATTACCATGAATCAAATTATCTTCACCTAAAAATTCAGCACCAAAAGCAACACAATTAGGCATTGATTTAGCATATGTTCCACCACCCATAGTTTGTGGTTTATTAACTGTATCACCAGTAACATTTACATATGCTTCATGTAAAGTTTTGATTAATTTTGAATCAGGATCAACATATAAAGCTTTTCCAATATTATGTGATTCATTAAAACCATAATTTGCACAAACTGTTTGGAATTTAGAAATCATATTATCAAAGTCCATATCATGAGGACAACGTAAATCAAGAGTTATTTTGAAATTTTCTTTACAATAAGAAATAATGCCAAGATTTAAAGTTAGAGGTCCCATTACGCCTACATGATCAATACCTAGCTTTTTACCGTTACAATCATCAAGATACTCTAAAATAAAATTAACTAATTTATTATCAACAACTGTTGCAAGATATTTACATAAATAAACAACAGCATTAATTCCTTCTTCAGGGGTACTTGCATGTGCAGATTTACCTTTTAAAACAAGTTTAGTATGATTACCTTCTTCTTCAATATCACCAGTTAAGTCATTTATACTTAAAAAGCTTTTATAAGAATCTACATATTGTTTATAATTACCACAAATTACTGCCTCACAAGTTTCTGGTACAATATTAGCTCTATTACCAGCACTTAAATAAATTAAACCGCCTTTTTCAACATTACCTTCAATTACAAATTCACCACCAGCTTTTTCACCATAAACAACTGGAAAAGAAGCATCAGGTGTAAATCCCATTTTAGGATATGGTTTTTTAGAAAAATAATATTTTACACAGCGACTACCTAATTCTTCATTACAACCAAAAATGACTCTAATTTTCATTTTTACAGGTAAATTTAAAGAATTAATAATTTTAGCTGCATAATATCCAGCTAAAAGAGGCCCCTTATCATCAGCCACACCGCGACCATATAATTTATCATCTTTAATAATCACTTCAAAAGGATCACTATCCCATCCTATCTCATTTACAGGAACGACATCTAGGTGTCCTAAAATTCCAAATGTTTCATTACCTTCACCAATATCAATGTGTCCAGCATATCCATCAACGTCTTCTACTTTAAAACCATCACGTTTACCGATTTTTAACATAGCATCTAATGCTTGGCGATTTGCTTTACCAAAAGGAGCAAATTCAGCAACTGTATTATCGTCTTGAGTTGATGGAATAGCACATAACATTTTTATATCTTCAATCATTTGATCTTTTATTTTTAAAACTTCTGATTTGAAATCTATCATATAAATATCACCTCTTGTCAATTATAACATTAATATTAAAAAAAATTAAACAATTTTATTAATAATAGTGATAAGATATATATATTAAATGGAGGTAGAACATGGAAAATGTAAGATTTCATATAACTGTAAAAGGTATTGTCGTATTAAATAATCAAATTTTATTAATGAAAAGAGCTCGTCCCTCAAGTGATGGACTTGGATATTGGGAATTACCAGGGGGTGGTTTAGAATATGGAGAAACCCCTAATCAAGCATTAATTCGTGAATTAAAAGAAGAAACAGGATTAGACATAATAATTATTAAACCAGCTTATACTTTTTCTAAAATTAGAAAACATTATCAAACAGTTGGAATTGGTTATTTATGTATTCCCAAAAATGATCATGTTCAATTATCTGATGAGCATACTGATTATCTATTTGCTACAATTGATAAAGCTAAGGAATTATTGGATGAAGAAATTTTTAATGACATAATTTATACTATTAATGAATATTATGATAAAATGTCAAAAAAATAAATAAAATCTACAAAGACAAAATAATTTTAAATATTATAATATTAATGTAAGCGTATACTTTAAAATGCTATAAAAGGAGGAAAGGAAAATGAAAAAAGAAAAGGAGTTGGATGTCTAGTTCTAACAACTTTGTTGTTTGGAACAACAGTTACGACTCCACTAATGAGTGTCCCGATTTATGCACAGGAAAGTAGAATTGCTCCAACTAATCAATATTCAGTTGATCAAGTAACTACTATAACTAATGGATCAGGGGCGATTAATGCCAGTGAAGATGTTGCAAACTATGCTAATTTAGATCAGTTTACATTAAATGGAACTTTCAGTTTTACAAGCAACAGTAATAGTGGTGTTAATGCAATCTTCTTTATAGGAGATAATACGACTGCAAACAATTATTTTACGTTGTATGCAATTCCAAGTTCAAAAAGATTAGGAGTAGAGTTAAGAAATATTTCTGGAAATCAGATGTTAAGTAATTCTTATGTAACTCTTAATGATGTCGATTTTACGATGGAACATAAAGTTACTTTTACAATGTCTAAAAATAACTATTTCCGTATTTATTTAGATGGAAAAAAAGTATTAGAAGGAAATGCACCATCTGGCTTTACTAATGAAGTAATTGATAATCCTAATTATATGGGATTTGGTGTTGGAAGTAGAGCTAGTGGAAATAATTATCCAATGACTGGTAATTTAAAAAATTTAGAATTGTACAATTGTGCTTTAAGTGAAAGTGAAATTATGTCTTATCATTTAGGAGCACTTGAAAGTATTGCATATAAATATGAAAATATTTATTATCAAGATAGTAATGTGCAAAGAGTGCAAGATAATGAAAATATTTCTAAGTTAGTTTCTATGGATAGTGGAAGTATTTCAATTAGATATAAAGTTAATGATCAGAATTTAGGAAGAATGTCATTGTTTTCTATCTCAGATAATCTTAGTGAAAATAAATATATAGATTTATATGTAGATCCAAGTAACAATATTTTTGGATTAGATGTAGAAGGAACAAAAGATTTTGTTATGCCAACTACATCACTTAATCGAGCTAATCGAACAGTCAAAGATACATCTTGGCATACAATTACGATTACAAAAGAAAATGGTAATGCTAAAGGATTTATGTTTTATTTAGATGGGGCTTATGTTGATAAATATACTTCAGCAGTTCCAGAAGGATTCTTTAGTCTTTTAGCTGATGCTAATGCTGTTAACTTTGGTTTTATTGATACATCAGGAGATGACTTAGAATCATTGACAGGTGCAATTGATTATGTTAGAGCATACAATGAAATATTAGATCCAAGTACAATTTTACAAGAACATACTCTAACAAATTGGCAACCTGGTCAAGAAATCGATATGACTAATGCAATAAAAACAGAAAATGAAGATTTATATTATGCGGGATATGAAAATTCAAGTTCATATCGAATTCCATCATTATTAAAAACTTCAAAAGGTACCTTATTAGCTGCAATTGATAAACGAATTACAGGTGCACAAGATTGTGGAAATATTGATATTGCAGTTAGAAGACGTGAAGCTAATCAAGAAAATTTTGGAGATCCAATTATTATTAACGATTTAATTTCTAATCCAAACAATCCTTCATCATCAGCTTTTTTAATTGATAGTAGCATGGTCGAAGATAAAGAAACAGGTCGTATTTTTTTGCTTGCTGACATGTTTCCAGAATCTTCTGGGTTAATGGATACAAGTCAGTTAACAACAGGAACAGGATATAAAGAAATTGATGGCGTTGATTATTTACAGTTATTTGACCAAGCAGGTAATGAATATACTGTTAGACCGGAAGATGGATTTGGGTATGTTTATGATAGTCAAAATAATAAAACTGGCTATACAGTTATTTTAGAAAGTGATGCTCCATATCACGAACGTGGTAGCCTTTATTTAAATGGTGAATATAAAGGTAACATTTATATGTTAAAAAATGGACCTGAAAAAGGTGAATTACATGTATTAAATACACAATATTTATGGTTATATTATTCTGATGATGATGGTAAAACATGGTCTAATCCAATTGATATAACACCTCAGGTTAAAGCTGATTGGATGATGTTTTTAGGAACAGGGCCTGGCGTTGGAATTCAAATGGAAGATGGTACTCTAGGTTTTCCAGTTTATAGTGCAAATAAAAATGTTGGAGGTAGCCAGTCTTCAGCTATGATTATTAGTAATGATGGAGGAAAAACTTGGCAGTTAGGTGATTCACCACAAACTAATATGGGTAATGACCGTGAAACAATGAATAATAGCGGTAAAATGTTTACAGAATCACAAGCAGTTCAATTAAATAACGGACAAGTTAAATTATTTATGAGAAATACTTATGCAAACAAGGTGTATGTTGCAACAAGTAGTGATAATGGATTGACTTGGGATAAAGTAGAACAAATTGATATTAATGAGGTATATTGTCAATTATCAGTAACTAATTTTACTCGTAATGGAAAAGAATATGTTGTAATGACAAATCCAGATCATTCTCCAAGAACACAGGGAATGGTTCATATTGGTGAGGTAGATCAAGCAACAGGTGATATTACATGGTTAGATAGCCAAATTTTAAATACAGGAAAATTTTTATACTCATGTCTAAGCGTATTACAAAATGATGATGAAGATGTTCGTTTTGGTTTGTTATATGAAGATGATACTGATGGAACATTTAGAATAAAGTATACAGAATTTAATGATGATTTTATTTATGCTGGAACTAAAACGGAAGAATTAAAAGATCCAAAATTAGTAGATTATAACGTTAGTTTTGATAATGATAAAATTAATGTAGCTTTAACATTTGATCAAGAACTACTAGCAATTGGAAATCCACAATTAAAATTAAATGTAGGTAGTCAAGAAATAATTGCTGATTATAAAGAAGGTTCTAGCAGTGATACAATCTTTTTCGAAGCTACATTACCAAAACAAATCAATGGTGTAATGAAAGCAGTCGAATTACTTGAAACTAATGGTATTATTGAAAATATTAAAAATGGTAAAGTAGCTGTATTAAATACTAATATTTACGATTTTACTGAAATTACTAGCGGTATTACTGTTTCTAGCTATACATCACAACATTCATCTAGTACTGCAGAAAATACAGATGGTGCAGCAGTTAATGTTATTGATGGTAATATAAATACATATTGGCATTCAACATGGGGAAATGCAAATATCAACTTACCACAATCAGTAACTCTAAAATTAGATAAAACAAAAACACTATATAAATTAGCATATACACCACGTCAAAATAGTAATAATGGTAGAATTAAAGAATATGAAATTGCAACAAGTATTGATGGTAACGAATTTACAACAGTTGCCTCAGGACAATGGGTAGATAGTAAAGATATTCAATATGTTGAATTTATTCCTACTGATGCAAATTATATTAAAATAACAGCAACAGAAGCATATGGCGGTGGTGCAAAACAAAGTTGTAATATTGCAGAAATTGGTTTATTTGAATATAGTGATGGGGTAATTAATGTGGGTGATAAAACTGCATTAACTAACTTAGTTAATACAGTTAAAGATTTAGATACATCTATTTATGCAAAACCTACAGTTGATAATCTTATTAATGCAATAAATGAAGCTCAAAAATTATTAGATACAAATCTTGTATCACAACAAATGCTAGATAATGCATATACAAAATTAATAAATGCAAAAACTGCATTGATTAATATTAGTAAAGCTACTAATGCACTAGCAAAATTAGATGAACTAAAAGAAGAAAATTATACACCAGAATCATGGCAAATCTTTATCAATGAATTAACAACATTAAAAGAACAATTAAATGATATAACATCATCAAGAGAAGTTTTAGATATTGTTGTTAAAGCAGATTATATTGAAAGTCAATTAATTAAGGCAGAAATTACAGATACAAATAAAACAGCATTAAAGATTGCAATTGATATAGCAAGCTTAATCAGTGAAGAAAGTTTAGAAAATGTAATACCTGTTGTAGTTGACGAATTCAAAGCAGCATTAAGTGAAGCAAATGAAGTATACAATAATACTAGTGCTACTCAAAAAGAAGTAAATAATGCATTTGATCGACTTGCAAATGCAATGCAAAAATTAGAATTTTATAAAGGCAATAAAACTAAATTAATTGAGGCAATCGAAGAAGCTAACAGTAAACAGGAAGAAGATTATACAGCAAATTCATGGAAAGCATTGCAAGAAGCATTACAAGAAGCTAATAAAATATTAGCTGATGAAAATGTAATGCAAAAAGAAGTAGATGAAGCAACAAATAAATTACAAGAAGCACTTGATAATTTAGTAACAACAGTTGATAAGAGTTTATTACAAGTATTTGTAGAATATGTAAGTGGATTAGATTCAAATAAATATACAGAAGCTACATGGAAAGCATTTGAAACAGAATTAACTGAAGCAAATGTGATATTAAAAGATGCAAATGCAACACAGGAACAAGTAGACAATGCTTATAATCAACTAGTAAAAGCATACTTAGATTTAAGATTAATTCCAGATAAGAGTTTATTAGAAGAATTAATCAATAAGGCAGAAGGATTAAACGTAGCAAATTATACAAAAGCAACATTTGATGGCTTAACAAAAGCATTAAATGAAGCAAAAGCAGTATATGAAAATCCAAATGCCACTCAAAAAGAAGTAGATAGTGCAAAAGCTACATTAGAAAAAGCAATCAATAACTTAGAAGTAACACCAATAAATAATGGTGATACTACAAGTGTAAAAACTGGAGATTCTAGTTATATTACAACAAGTTTAGGCTTGATTATGACATCTGGATTAATTGCAAGCTATTTAAAAAAGAAAAAGAAATCATAAAAATTGATTAATAAATTTTTGGCTCACTTATGTGGGCCTTTTTATTATTAAAATTAAAAAAGTGATTTCAAGAGTTGATATTTTATTAAATTGAGATAGAATATTATAGTTAAAATAAATGATAAGGAGTTATTATGAACGAAGAAATTATCAAAATAGCAGCAAAAGAATTAGAAATCACTGAAAAACAAATTAATGCAGTTTTAGAATTATTAGAACAAGGAAATACGGTACCATTTATTGCCCGTTATCGTAAAGAAGCAACAGGTGGGTTAGATGAAGATCAAATAAGAAATATTGATAAATATTATCAATATCAAGTTAATTTATTAAAACGTAAAGAAGATGTAATTAGATTAATTGATGAAAAAGGTATGTTGACAAAACAGCTAGAGGCAGATATTTTAAAAGCAACTAAATTAAATGAGGTTGAAGATCTATATCGTCCTTACAAGGAAAAAAGAAAAACAAAAGCTACAGAAGCAAAAGTAAAAGGATTAGAACCATTAAGTAAATGGATATTATCTTTACCAAAAGGAAATATAGATGAAGAAGCAAAAAAATATCTAAATGATAAAGTAGAAAATATTGAAGATGCTATTCAAGGAGCATTAGATATTATTGCAGAAGTTATTAGTGATGATATAAAATATCGTAAATTTGTTAAAGATATAATATATAAATCTGGAGTAATTGAAACTAAAGTTAAAAAGAAAAATTCTGATGAAACAAAAGTATATGAAATGTATTATGATTATCATGAACGTGTTAATCGAATAGTATCACATCGTATTTTAGCGATAAATCGTGCTGAAAAAGAAAAAGTAATTACTGTCAATATTAATGTAAATAAAGATTTTTTAATTGAGTATATTAATCGAGGAGTAACAAAAAATCGAAACAGTAGCGTTAATGAATATATATTAAAAGCTGTGGAGGATAGTTTAAATCGATTATTATTACCATCGATTGAAAGAGAAGTACGTAATGAATTAACAGAAAAAGCAAGTGAACAAGCATTAAAAGTATTTTCAATTAACTTAGAAAAATTACTTATGCAAGCTCCATTAAAAGATAAAATGGTTTTAGGAGTTGACCCTGCCTATCGTACAGGATGTAAATTAGCAGTAGTTGATCAAACTGGAAAAGTATTAAAGATTGATAAAGTATTTATTACCATTCCTAAAGATAACTATGATAAAGAAAAGAAAATACTTTTAGATATTATTAAAACTTATAAAATTGAAATCATTGCAATTGGTAATGGTACAGCTAGTCGTGAAAGTGAAGCTTTTATTTCAAAATTAATTAAAGACAATAATCTTGATGTTGATTATGCAATTATTTCAGAAGCTGGAGCATCTGTTTATTCAGCAAGTAAGCTTGCTAAAGAAGAATTTCCGGATTATCAAGTAGAAGAACGTTCAGCAGTATCAATTGCTCGAAGATTACAAGATCCATTAGCTGAGTTAGTAAAAATTGAGCCAAAAGCAATTAGTGTAGGACAATATCAACATGATATTGCACAAAAACAACTAGAAGAACAATTAGATTTTGTTGTAGAAAAAGCCGTAAATAGTGTAGGGGTTGATATTAATACAGCGTCTGTATCTTTATTACAATATGTATCTGGATTAAATAGTGCTGTAGCAAAAAATATCATTAAATATCGTGATGAACATGGTAAATTTACTAATCGTGAAGAAATTAAAAATGTAAATAAATTGGGTTCAAAAACATATCAGCAGTCAATTGGTTTTTTAAGAATTCCAGGTGCTAATGATCCTTTTGATGCAACTGCAATTCATCCAGAAAATTATCAACAGGCAAAAGCATTATTAAAATTAATTAATGCTAGTGAAAAAGAACTAGGTACTAAGGAAATTGCATCTAAATTAACAACAATTAATAAAGAAAATATATTAGAAGAATTAAAAATAGATAGTTATACACTTGATGATATTATTGATAGTTTTATCAAACCTAATCGTTCACCACGTGATAACTATGCTACGCCGCTTTTAAAGAAAGATATTTTAAAAATTGAAGACTTAAAACCAGGAATGGTTTTAGAAGGTACAGTTAGAAATGTAGTTGATTTTGGAGCATTTATTGATATTGGTCTAAAAAATGATGGATTAGTACACATTTCTAAGATTTCACATGAAAGAATTAAGCATCCTTTGGATAAACTAAGTATAGGAGATATAGTAGAAGTTTATGTTATTGATGTAGATGTTAATAAACATCGTGTTGGTTTAAGTATGATAAAAGATTAAAGGATGAGATGATGAGAAAAATTCTTTTAGGAATAGTATTAGTATTACTAATAGGTGGTTGTTTATATGAAAATAAACCTGATGAACAAACAGTTGTTGTTGAAGATTCAACTGATAATCAAGAAGTAATTGAATATCAAGAGTTATTAGATTATACAGAACTTTTTAAAGTTGGTGATATAATAAATCTTGAAAATGTTAATTATTTAAGCTCATATGCTATTCCTGGAAGATGGAAACATTCATTGTTTTATCTAGGAAGCTATCAACAATTTACATCTTTTTTTAATGAAAATGATAAATATTATCAAGAGATTGTAAAACATTATCAAAATAAAGACGAGATTTTAGTACTAGATAGTAATTCAACTGGAGTAAAAATTAGAACTTTTGATCAAATGGCAAATTTAAAAAAAGAATCTTATTTAAAAGCATTATCTGGATATCGTTTTAAAGAAAATGATGAATTTATAAAGAAATATTTGTATCATGCACTAGATTATCTAAATACACCATATGATTATGCAATGGTTACGTATGATGAAAAAAATTTATATTGCAGTGAATTAGTATATTATGCATTGCAAGCTGTTAATATTGAAGTGACTAAAACTAGTAAAATTTTAGATCATGAAATAATCACGCCAACTGATATAGGTATTTTTTTAGAATCATTGCCTAATACTGAACATAGTTATTTATTAAGTAAACAAAATAATTGTATAGAAAATAATACAAAATAAGTAAAATACGCTTGTATTTGTTATGTAATATCAGTATTATAATAGCGAGGTGGACATAAATGAAAATTTCAACTAAAGGTCGCTACGCTTTAAGAATAATGTTAGATATTGCTATTCATGATGATGGTAAATATATACCATTAAAAGATATCGCAAAAAGACAAAATTTAACAGTTAAATATTTAGAACAAATTATTTCATTATTAAACAAAGCAGGATACTTACAAAGTTTAAGAGGGAATACTGGGGGATATCGTTTAGCTAAAAATTTAGATGAATATGTTGTTGGTGATATATTGCGAGTTACAGAAGGAGATTTGGCTCCAGTAGCTTGTTTAAAAAAATGTGGGGATTTTTGTCAACGAGAAGATATTTGTAATACAGTATTGTTTTGGCGAGGTCTAGATAGAGTAATTAATGAATATGTTGATAGTTATACATTAAAAGATTTGCTTGAACAATCTCAAGATAAAGATAATAATAAAAAGCTACATTATACAATGTAGCTTTTTGCTATTCAAATAAAGCCGTTGATAGATAACGTTCACCAGTATCCGGTAATAATACAACAATATTTTTATTTTCACCAGGTAATTTACTTGCAGCTGCTAATGCGGCTCCTGAAGATATACCAACAAGCAATCCTTCTTTTTTAGCTAATAATCGTGACATTTGATATGCCTCATCTAAATCAATTGTAATAACTTCATCAATTATATTTAAATCAAGAATTTCAGGAATAAAATTAGCACCAATTCCTTGAATTCCATGACTACCTGCTTTACCTTTTGAAATTAACGGAGAATCACTTGGCTCAACTGCAATAATTTTTATTTCAGGATATTTTTCTTTCAATACCTTAGAAACCCCAGTGATTGTTCCACCAGTACCAATTCCAGCAACAAAATAATCAATTTTATCATTAAAATCATCAATTATTTCAAGTGCTGTGGTTTCAATATGAATGAGAGGATTATTTGGATTAACAAATTGTCCAGGGATAAAGGTATTTTCAATTTCATTAGCTAATGAATTTGCTTTATCAACAGCACCTTGCATTCCTTTTTTACCTTCTGTTAAAACAAGATTAGCACCATATGCTTTTAATAACTTCTGTCTTTCAATAGACATTGTTTCAGGCATTGTTAAAATTAACTTATTACCATAAATTGCACAAGCAATTGCTAAACCAATTCCAGTATTACCACTAGTTGGTTCAATAATAGTAGTATTTTCATCAATTAATTTATCTTGATAAGCTTGTTTAATTAAATTCAAACCAACACGATCCTTAACACTTCCACCAGGATTAAAAAATTCTACTTTTGTATATAAATTGTTTTTGATATTAGTAGCCTCTTTAAAACGATCAATTTCAATAAGAGGTGTTTTACCAATAGTTTCCAAAACACTTTTTTTAATATTCATAATTTCACTTCCTTACCTTTATTTGATATACCAAGTTATAGCACATAAACTAAAAAAAAGATATTAAAATGATAATTAATATTTCATTGTCGTTATTAAAATGATAAAATATGATAAAAAAAGAAGGACTGTTTATGAAAGAATATAAATATTTACTAGTTTATAAGGCAATAATAGAAGATATTGAAAAAGGATATCTAAAATATAATGATAAAATACCATCAATTAGACAAATGGCAAAACGATTAGATGTAAGTCGAACAACAGTAGAAAGTGCATATTTACAGTTATTAGTAGAAGGTTATATCTATTCAAAAGAAAAAGTAGGTTATTTTGTTGATGTTGAATATAATAATCATGATATAAATGAAAATATAAATCAAAATGATGAAAATGATGATTACCATAAATATAAATATGATTTTAGTGGAAGATTAGTAGATGGTGAAAGTTTTAATTTAGATATATGGAAAAAATATATAAAAAAAGCATTAAATCAAGGTGATGATTTAATGAGTTATGGTGATGTGCGCGGTGAAATCAAGCTAAAAAAAGCTCTTCAAAAATATAGTCATGAATATCGCGGGTTAAGTAGACCGGTTAATAATTATATAATTGGTGCAGGATTCCAAATTTTACTTTATTATGTTTGTAGTTTATTTCAAAATGATGAAATTGTAGGAATAGAAGAAAAAGGATTTATGCAGGCAGAAACAGTTTTTGATGATTGTCATATGAAAGTAGTAAAATTACCAGCTGATGATCAAGGATTAACGCTTGAGGGATTAAAAATGTATAATTTAAAACTACTTTATTTAAATAGTTCTTCAGGTGGCTATCATGGTCATCCTATTAAACAACAACGTCGATTGGAAATTATTGAATATGCTAAAAAAAATGGTATATATATTATTGAAGATGATCATAATGGTGAACTAAAGTATAATACTAAACCAATTGATGCAATGGCAAAATTGGATAATGATAATATTATTTATATTGGTTCTTTTTCAAAATTACTGTTACCTTCAATTAGAATTAGTTACATGGTATTACCTGATAAATTATTATCAATATTTATAAAAAAAATAGATGGTTATCATCAAACAGCATCTAAATTAGAGCAGTTAGCTTTAGCTATGTATATTGAAGATGGACAACTAGCTAGACATCTAAAAAGGCTACGAAAACATTACCGTAATAAAAGTAAACATCTTTTAACTAATTTACAAAAATCATTTCCTAAATATAAATTTGTTTTATATGAAACAGCATTAAAAATAACTATGTATATTGAAGATGATTTAGTTGACAAATATATTCAATTAGCAAAAGAAAATGATATTTTAGTATATAAAAATAAAAAAAATCAAATCACGTTTTCTTTCTCTGGAATTCTTGATCAAGATATTGATCAAGCTACAAGAGTATTAAAACAAATATGGCAATAATAAAAGGATTGGCAATGCCAATCCTATTTGTTTAAATGACTACAACTATAATAAGCTGGAATACCATTTTGGTAATTAACACTAACTTCACCTTGAATTAACGGGAATAAATAATCATATAATTCCTGAGTAATATTATTACCATCTTTATTAATCCATTCAGTTGGAATCTTCTGTTCCAAATTAGCAATTTTTCTAACATCACTAGAAATATAATCAACTTGATAAGGATTGTTAGAAATACGTTTAAATCCCATAACATGACCAGATTTATTAGCTAATGCAGTGTCAATTGCTTTTTGCCCAATTACAAAAGATTCATCCAAATCAGTTTTACTAGCAATATGCATAGCACAACGTTGTAATACATTTAATTCAATACTTCTAACCTTACATTGGAATTCCTTAAATACTAATGACTCCAACATTTTACCAGTACCAGAATGCAATACATGACCAAAAGCATCTTTTTTAGCATATTTAGAATTATCATCTAAGAAATTTCCATTTGCATCTTTAATACCTTCACTAACAGCAATAACTACACAATTTTTTCTTTCAAAAACTTCATGAATATCTCTTAAGAAACGTTCTTTATCAAAAACTACTTCAGGAAGATAAATTAAATCTGGAGCATCATTATACTCGTTTCGAGCTAAAGCCGCTGCCGCAGTTAACCATCCAGCATTTCTTCCCATGATTTCAATAATTGTTACTGATTTTAATTGATAGATTAGACTATCATGAACTACTTCTAAAATTGATGACGCCACATATTTAGCAGCTGAACCAAAGCCCGGCGTATGATCAGTTCCCATTAAATCATTATCAATGGTTTTAGGTATACCTATAAAATTAATATGACTATTAATACTTTTTGCATAATCATCTAATTTCATGACCGTATCCATTGAATCATTTCCACCAATATAATAAAAATCAGTAATATCTAATTTAGTTAAAATATCAAATATTTTAACATATACATCAAGATTCTCTTTATATGTAGGTAATTTAAAACGACAAGAACCTAAATACATTGCAGGGGTCTGTTTTAAAGCATTGATCTTTTCATCATTATTAAATTCTTTAAGAAGATCAATATAACGATTCTCTAATAATCCCATGATACCATGGATCATCCCATAAACATTTTCATATTCATTACTATACTTAGCACCATAAATTACTCCAGCAAGACTTGCATTAATTGCTGCTGTTGGTCCACCAGATTGTCCAATAATACAATTTCTTTTTTTCATTTTATTCTCCTCTACTGACTAATTCTAACATCTTTAGACAGTAAAAAAAAGTTAATTATTTACTTTTTCTAATAATTCGATAAAGAATAAAGATTAAGATTATAATAACGATAAAATTTATAACAAAAGAATTATTGGTTTTTTCTTTAGAAACAAGAGAAATTGTAGATATTTTATCTTGAGTTAATAAATCAAGAAGATTAATTTGTACTTTGTTATTATTAATTTTACCAACATTGGTTTTAATAATTTCTCCAGGCATTATAATATTTAAATTTACTTCTAAGCCCATATCTTTTAAATTTTCTAGTGAATAATTACTTATGTTTTTTAACTCACTAGTATCATAAATATTGTTAATTGTATTTAAATCAATTTCAACATGATAATTATTTTCTTGTTTGTTAAAATAAAAAAAGGATAATAGTAGTTTATTAATTGTTTCAGGTGCAATAAAATTAAAACCTAAGTAACTTACCCCATTAATAGATTTTTTAAGATCTTCACTTTGCCAATCTCTAAAATTTTTTTCTTTTAATGCATTTTTCAATTCATCAATTGGAGTAGCATAGCTATTATAAAAGCTTTTAGGAAGCAAAATTTCTACATTCATTTCAACATCATCAATATTTTGAAAATCAATATTTACATTCCCTTTAACACATCCAGTCAATAAAAAAAGTAAACACAAAACTATAATATAAAACTTCTTATACCTCATCAATAACCAATACCTTTCTATCCTATAAAATAAGTATTATACTAAAGACAAGTTTATATACAGTTCACAAATAGAATTTAAAATATACTCGGTGATATAAATGAAAATAGAAATTTTATATACAAAAAAGTCTAAACACATTAAACCAGTTGCTGAAGCAATGGCAAGATGGGTTAAAACATATGCAAAATCTATTGATGATTTTGATGATTGCAATTGTATTGATTTATTAATAATTGGATTCGATGATTCTATTTGGAAAGATTCTCAACTTGAGAATTTTATTAAACATTTAAATCGTCATAAAGTACGTAATTTAGCATTATTCAATGCTTTCTACATAAATGATCATAAAATGCAAAATATGATTAAACTATGTCAAGAAACTGATTTACCGTTAATGCGTGAACAATATTCATTTAAGTTGACTTTTAAGCAATTAAAGGAAATTGATCAAAATGTTATTGATGGAGCTCGCTTATATGTTGAAGATATGGTTAACTTGGTTAGAGATTATTATTAATAAATAATAATATGGTGGCAGTGCTTGCCACTTTTTATTATGGAAAATTTTTAATAATTATGATACAATTTTCTAAATTTGAGGAGGAAATTATATGGATAGTAAAAATTTTGGTTTTGAAACATTACAAATACATGCAGGACAAAAACCTGATGCTACAACTAAGGCAACAGGGTTACCACTATACTTATCAAATGCATTTACATTTGATGATGCAAATCAAGCAGCTAGAATTTTTGCATTAGAAGAAGGAGGATATTTTTATTCACGTTTATCAAATCCAACTGTTGATGCCCTTCAAACAAGAATGGCAGCGCTTGATGGTGGAGTTGGAGCAGTAGCGTTTTCTTCTGGTACAGCAGCAATCATGGGGTTAATAATGACAGTTTGTCAAAGTGGTGATGAAATTGTTGCCGCAAATAATTTATATGGTGGAACAATTGGTTCTTTATCAGGAACAATGGTGGCAATGGGATTTAAATCACATTTTGTTGATCCAAAAGATTTAAATGCATTAGAAGCAGCAATTAATGATAAAACAAAAATTATTTTTGTTGAATCAGTGGGGAATCCTAATGGTGATATGTTAGATTTTGATGCAATTAGTGCGATTGCAAAAAAATATGGTATTTTATTTGTTGTTGATAATACCACACCAACACCATATTTATTTAGACCAATTGAACATGGGGCAGATTTAGTTGTTTATTCAACGACTAAATATTTAGCTGGACATGGTAATGTTATGGGTGGTGTAGTTGTTGATAGTGGTAATTTTAAATGGAAAGATAATCCACGTTATCCATTATTTAATACACCAGATAAAGCATATCATGATCTTGTATATGCTAATTTAGGTAAAGAGGCATTTTGTACTAAAGCAGTTGCTAAAACATTGCGTGATTTAGGAGGATGTATGTCACCATTTAATGCATATATGACATTATTAGGTTTAGAAACTCTATCATTACGTATGAAAAAACATGTTGAAAATGCCCGAAAATTAGCTGATTTTTTAAATGAATGTGAAGATGTAGAATGGGTAAGTTATGCTGAATTACCAGATAATCCTAATTATGAACTAGCAAAAAAATATTTTCCTAATGGTTTTGGAGGATTATATACTTTTGGGGTAAAAGGTGGTGTTGATGGCGGTAAAACAGTCATTAATAATATTAAATTATTTATCCACGTTACCAATTTTGCTGATTCACGTTCATTGTTAACACATCCAGCTAGTACTACACATGCTCAAATGTCAAAAGAAGAACAACTTGCTGGTGGAGTAAAAGAAGAAACAATCAGAATGTCAGTTGGTTTAGAAGATGTAAATGATTTAATTGCAGATTTAAAACAAGCATTTGTGAAAATTAAATAATAATTTTTATAGGCACTTAAAACAAAGTGCCTATTTATTATGAAATAATGTTTTTAAATTACTAAGAAATTTAAAAGCATTAGTTTAAAATAAAAAGTTAGAAACCTATATATCTAGATTTCTAACTTAATAATTTATTCAATAACCATAGCATTTTCAATTGGGGCAAATGGATTATCTTTATTAATACGATCATAGAAAAGAGTACCTTCAAAATGGTCTAATTCATGTTGTAAACAAATTGATAAAAATCCTCTAGCAACAATTTTAACTTCTTGATCAGTTAAAAGATCATATCCCTCAACTGTCACTTTAGCATGGCGTGGTACATAACCTTGAACTTCTTTATTAACTGATAAACAACCTTCACCATCTCTTAAAAAGGAATTCTTTTGGGTATAAGATACGATTTTAGGATTGACTAAAGCATAATCGTTAGCTTTAACAACATTTCCTTTACTATCATAATCTAATACATGAATTGCACACATTCTTTTAGGAATTCCTAATTGAATAGCTGCAATTCCTACTGCAGGACGTAAATCATATTTTTTAGAAAGTTCAGGATCTTGAGAATTTACAAGAAATTCATGCATCTTAAACAGTAAATCTCTATCATCATCACTTAATGGTAATGGTACTTCTTTAGAAACTTCACGAATTTTTTTATTACTATCGTCGATTATATCTTTCATTGTTAACATATCTTCACCTCATCTAATTTCGATAGTATTATAGCACAAAATGAGGTGAAATAAATAGCTTATCCGACTCTAATTTTTGAATTTCCACAAATAATTAATAGTAAGAATACTACTAATACAATTGCAAACCAGTTTGTTGAACCAAAATTGCTATAACCACATCCACAATTTGACATATTGCTACAACCACAGCAGCTAAATGGATTAGTTACAAATGGACTATATGAATTACATCCGCAACCTGAATAATTAAATCCACAATTCATATTATCACCTCCTTTAGTATATCCTATTCCAATAATTATCTTTTGATTGGGTTATTGTAGATAATCATTAAAAATTAAGCTATAATATAAAAAAAATACGAGGAGTGATAAATATGGAATATAATTACCCGCTTGATTATCATTGGTCAACTGAGGAGATTATTGATGTAATTGCATTATATAATGCAGTAGAAAAAGCATATGAAGTAGGGATTAGTAAAGAAGAATTTATGAATAGTTATCATAAATTCAAACTAATTGTTGATAGTAAAAGCGAAGAAAAAAGCTTAGATAAACAATTTTATGAAATCTCACATTATTCAATTTATCAAGTAGTAAAAGCTGCAAAAGAAAATGATTGGATTTATTTAGGTGAGTAATTTGATAAAAAAATTAAGAATGAAAATAAAAAAGATATTTGATAAATTGAAACGATTATTTACAAGTCGTGGGACTGATAAAAGTATTTATGCAAGTGTTATAATTTTATCAGTTTTAGGAGTAGTAATGATTGGTTCAGCAGCAGTAGGTGGAGTTACAGATGAAAGTGAAACCATTACTTTAGCAGTAAGGATGATGATTTCGCAGACTGTCTTTGTTATTGCTGGTGTGATCATGATGATCTTTTTAGCAAGAGTATTTAAAACTCGGTTTATTGGTCATACTTCTTCATTAACGATATATGTTGTTGGAATTATTGCAATGATCATATGTGTTTTTTGGAGTGATTCTAAAGGATCGCATGCATGGATCAAGCTTGGTTCAATTAGTATCCAACCAGCTGAGTTTATGAAAATTGCAATGATTTTGATTTTAAGTTATTTTTTAACTGAAAATGAATCTTCATTTAAAGTAAAAGGTGAATTTAGAGATGAAGAGATGAAAAGGGAATTTTATCGTGAAAAGCTGATGAAATGTGTTGTTTTACCGATGATTTTAGTAGGTGTTGTTGTTTCAATTGGGTTATTTGTTCAAGATGACTTTGGAACGACTGTGATACTTGCTTTAATTTGTTTTATGTGTTTTATTGCTACACCACGAAGATATTATAAAAAATATAAGCGATTTGCTTGGCTTATTATTGCAATTGGTAGTGTTGTATTAGTAGTGTTAGGTACACTTGTGTTAGAACCTTATCAATTAAATAGAATTTATATTTGGTTAGATCCCTTAATTGATCCAAGTAATCGTAGTTATCAAATTATAAATTCATTAATTGCATTTAGTAATGGAGGTTTATTTGGATTGGGATTTGGAAATTCTAAACAAAAGTTTGGTTATATTCCTGAATCTCACAATGACTTTATTGGTGCGATAATTTATGAAGAACTAGGATTGTTTGGTTTAGCATTGATTATTGTTCCAACTGGTATTATTATTTTTAAATTGTTGAAGTATTCAAATGAAGTTAAAGAAAATAAATCTAAAATTATTTTACTTGGTATTGCTTCATATTTCTTTTTTCATTTGTTAATTAATTTAGGTGGAGTTTCTGGTTTGATTCCAATGACCGGAGTACCGATATTGTTAGTTTCTGATGGAGGTTCTTCAACGATTTGTGCGTTTATTTCAATTGGTATCGCTCAAGCAATAATTGCTAAACATAACCGACAAAAATATTCACTAGATTCTAAATATGTACCAGATTTACAATAGTTACATATAATATACTAGGTGATATCATGGATGAATTTAAAGAATTCTTAAAAACTATTCCTAGTATAAAACAAGATGTTTTAAATGGACGCTATACTTGGCAACAACTATATGAAATTTTTGTTATGTATGGAAAAGATGATAAATTTTGGCAACCATATAAAACAGGTAATAATTTTGATTTAAACATGTTAGTTGAAATTATTAAAAATATTGATTTAAATGCGTTATCAAACAGTTTAAATTCAATTGAAAAAGTATTAAATGTAGTAAATACATTTTTAGATAAAAGAGAACCAGAAAAAGAAAAAAAGTGGTACGATGGATGATCAATTAAGATATTATCTTCGTTACCATCCTCACTGGTATCTTATTTTATCTAGGTATCCTCAAGAATATAATCGCTTGATTCAAGAGTATAAAGATGAAAAAAATCAACATTTTATAGATAAAATAGAACAAGTATCAATGTTAATAAATATGGTGGAGATGATGTTATAGGTGGAATTAAATGAATTATTAGACAATCTAATTAAGGAAATAAAATGTGATCAACGATATATAGATTATCTTGAAGCAGAAAAAAAATTATATATTCCGGAAAATAAATCGTTATTAAAAACTTATCAAAGTAAACTAGATGAATATGAAGAATTAAAAAAATACGAACAATATATCAATAACACCGATATTAAAGAGGAAATTAAAAAATTAAAAAAACAAATTAGTCAAAATAGTGATATCATTGATTATTATCAAAAATATCATTGCTTAAATGATTTTTTAGAAGAAATAACAAGTGTAGTTTTTAAAGATATATCAGAAGAATTAAATTTATCACCATATAGGTTATAAGGGGAGTTATGAGAGTAATTGCAGGAAAATATAAAAGTAGACAATTAAAAAGTGTTAAATCAAACTTAACACGACCAACAACTGATCGTAATAAAGAAAATATGTTTAATATAATTGGACCTTATTTTGAAGGAGGCAATGTATTAGATTTGTTTGCTGGAAGTGGTGGTCTTGGCATTGAGGCATTATCAAGAGGTTGTGATTTTCTTTATAGTGTAGATAATCAATATGCAGCTTTTCAAATTATTAAAGAAAATCTTAATGCTTTAAACATTGAAAATGCAAGAGTGTTTAAATTAGATTATCGAAAAGCATTAAAAAGATTTAATGAGGAAAAGATTAAATTTGATTTAGTGTTGTTGGATCCACCATATGGTAAAGGATTAGTTGATGGAATATTAGAATTTTTGATTGAAAATAAAATGTTGAATAATGATTGTATTGTTATGGTAGAAGAATTAAAAGAAGTTGTTTTTAAACCATTTGAGCAATTGAATTTAATTAAAAAAAATGACTATGGCATTACAGCGTTAAACGTTTTTAAATATCAGGAGTAAGAATATGAAAAAAAATATTGCAGTATATGCAGGAACATTTGATCCTGTAACTAATGGACATTTAGATATAATTGAACGTGCTAGTAGAATGTTTGATACTTTGTATGTAACTATATGTATTAATCCAAATAAAGTTGGCTTATTTACAATTGATGAAAGAAAAGAATTATTAAGACGTTCATGTAAACAATTTGGAAATGTAATTATTGATTCGTCTAATAAATTATCAGTTGAATATGCTAAAGATGTTGGATCAAGTATACTTGTAAGAGGAATTCGAGCGACAATGGATTTTGAATATGAATTACAATTAGCTTTTTCTAATCAATATTTAGATAAAGAAGTTGATATGGTTTTTTTAATGACTAGACCGTCACATTCATTTATTTCATCATCAGCCGTTAAAGAGATGGTTAGTCATAATCGTCGTGTTACTGGTTTAGTACCACCTTGTGTAGAGGAAGCATTACAAAAGAAACTTCTATAAATTATTGTTATTTAAAAGAATTGTCAAAATTAATGATATTTGATATGATGTTTAAAGAAAGAAAATACGTCAACTGGGTATAATAAATATTATTTCCCAATTATACCTCGTTAGAGGTATTTTTTATGGAGGAAAAAGATGAATATATTTACATTAAAAGATTTTTCAATTGCAGATATTAATCAAATTTTAGATGAGGCTGAAGAGTTTAAAAATGGAAAAAAAGTTGATTATCACGGAAAAAAAGTAGTGGCAAACTTATTTTTTGAACCTTCTACTAGAACCCATTATAGTTTTGATAAAGCAGCATATAATTTAGGATGTCGTACTCAGAATTTTGAGGCAGGTAATTCTAGTGTGCAAAAGGGAGAAACACTTTATGATACAGTAAAGTTTTTTGAATCGATAGGATGTGATGCTGTAGTAATTCGTCATCCAAAAGAAAATTATTTTGATGATTTAATTGGAAAAGTTAGTATTCCAGTAGTAAGTGGTGGTGATGGAACAGGTAATCATCCTAGTCAATCGTTACTGGATTTAATGACTATTCGCGAAGAATTTGGTCACTTTGAAGGATTAAAAATTGTTATTGTTGGTGATATAATTCATTCTCGAGTTGCTCATAGTAATTTTGAAATAATGCAACGACTTGGCATGGAAGTATATACAAGTGGTCCTCGTGAATTTGAAGAACCAGGTTATAATTATGTAGATTTTGATTCAATTTTACCTGAAGTGGATATTGTGATGCTTTTGAGAGTACAACATGAACGTCACCAAAATCTAATGAAATTATCTAAAGAAGAATATCATAAATTGTATGGTTTAAATCAAGAAAGAGTTAATAAAATGAAAGAAAGGGCAATAATAATGCATCCTGCTCCATTTAATCGTAATGTTGAAATTGCTGATGATATTGTTGAATGTGATAAGAGTCGTATTTTTAAACAGATGAAAAATGGGGTATTTGTAAGAATGGCATTATTAAACAAGGTATTGAATAATGACTAAAATATTATTTAAAAATGGTAATGTGTTTTATCATGGTAGATTACAAAAATTAGATGTATTAATTGAAGGAAAAAAAATAATTGAGATAGATGAAAATATTGATGTTGCTGATAAAGTAATTGATTTAAAAGGAAAATTATTAACTGCAGGATTTGTTGATTTACATGTTCATTTAAGAGAACCAGGTTTTGAACATAAAGAGACAATTGCAACAGGTACTAATTCTGCAAAATATGGTGGTTATACTCATTTAGTTGCAATGGCTAATACAATTCCTTGTATGGATGATGTTGAAACGATTAAGGATTTTACTAACCGAGTAGAAAAAGATGCTAAAGTGCATACTTATACATATAGCGCAATTACTAAAGAATTAAGAGGATTAGAATTAGTTGATTTTAAAGCTAATAATGAAGAAAAAATAGTTGTTGGATTCTCTGATGATGGTAGAGGTGTTCAATCAAAAGAGATGATGGAAAAAGCAATGAAAGAAGTAAAAGCAATTGACTCAATTATTGTAGCTCATTGCGAAGATGAGAGTGAATTGCAGCCTGGTGCTTGTATCAATGAAGGAAATTATGCAAAAGAACATGATTTAGTGGGAATTAATAATGCTTCTGAATATAATCATGCAATTCGTGATCTAAAATTAGCAGATGAGATTAAAAATCGTTATCATATTTGTCATATCTCTACTAAAGAAACTGTATTGGCTCTAGCTAAAGCTAGAGAAACTAATAAATTAGTAAGTGGTGAAGCTTGTCCACATCACTTGATTTTAACTGATGAAAATATTAAAGATTTAAATCCTAATTATAAAATGAATCCACCTTTAAGAAGTAAAGCTGATTTAGAAGCATTAATTAAAGGAATAAATGATGATGTAGTGACAGTTATTGCTACTGATCATGCACCTCATGCAATTGAAGAAAAAAATAAACCAATTGATAAAGCTCCTTTTGGAATTATTGGTAATCAACATGCTTTTAGCTTAATGTATACATATATTGTAAAAAAAGGGTTAATTTCTTTAGAAAAAGTCCTTACTTGTATGTCATTAAATCCTGCTAAGATCATTGGAATTGATCATGATTTAGAAGTTGGAAAAATGGCTAATTTTGTAATTTTTGATCTTGATGAAGAATATACAATAACTAAAGATAATATTAAGTCTAAATCGATTAATACACCATTTTTAGATACTAAGTGTTATGGGGTATTAAAATATCATGTTTTAGATGGTGTAGTTAGTGAGATATAGGAGGAAATATTATGGCTAATTTACAGGGAATAATGAAAATAATTAGTATTAAAAATATTGCAAATGATGTTTATGAAATGGTTTTAGAAGGTAAAGGAGCTAAATATATTAGTGCTCCTGGACAGTTTATTAATATTAAAATAAATGATAGTCTACAACCATATTTACGAAGACCAATGTCAATTAGTGATTATGATGATAATCATATTACAATTGTATTTAAAGTTGTTGGTGAAGGAACTGAAATTTTAAAGAATAAAGAAATTGGTAGTATGCTTGATTGTCTAATTGGACTTGGAAATGGATTTACAATCAAAGATGGTAAAGCTTTATTAATTGGTGGTGGTTTAGGAACTCCTCCTTTATATAATTTAGGTAAAAAATTAAAAGAACAAGGTATTGAAGTAACTACTGTTTTAGGATTTAATAGTGCAGCTGATGTTTTTTATCAAGAAAAATTTGCAGAATTTTCAAATGTTTATGTTGCAACAATGGATGGAAGTTTAGGAACAAAGGGAACAGTTATTGATGTTATTAAAAATGAACAAATAGAATTTGATAATTATTATAGTTGTGGACCAGAACCAATGTTAGATGCTTTAGCATTAAATTATCCAGAAAATGGACAATTATCTTTTGAAGCAAGAATGGGATGTGGTTTTGGAGCGTGTATGGGATGTTCATGCAAAGTTAAAACCAAACCATATAAACGTATTTGTGTTGAAGGACCAATTTTATATAGTGAAGAGGTGATTGTAAATGGCTAATTTAAAAGTATTTTTACCTGGTTTAGAGATGAAAAATCCAATTATTCCTGCTAGTGGAACTTTTGGATTTGGATATGAATTTTCTAAATTTTATGATATTAATATTTTAGGTTCAATAATGTTAAAAGGAACAACATTAGAACCACGTTATGGAAATCCATTACCTAGAATTGCAGAAGGCCCTAGTGGTTTATTAAATGCAATTGGTCTTCAAAATCCTGGGGTCGATGCAGTAATGAATGAAGAATTAGAAAAACTAAGACCTTTATATAATGATAAAGTAATTGCTAATATCGGGGGTAGTGCACCAGAAGATTATGTAGAAACAGCAAAACGTTTATCTAATCATGATATGGTTGGGGCTTTAGAATTAAATATTTCTTGTCCAAATGTACATAGCGGTGGAATTCAATTTGGAACTAATCCAGAAATGGCTGCAGATTTAACTCGCCGTGTTAAAGAAGTTTCTAAAGTTCCAGTTTACGTAAAATTATCACCAAATGTTACTGATATTGTAGCAATGGCAAAAGTTGTTGAAGAAGCTGGAGCTGATGGAATTACAATGATTAATACCCTAGTAGGAATGCGTTTTGATTTTAAAACAGGAAAACCAATTATTGCTAATAAAACTGGAGGATACTCAGGACCAGCAATTTTCCCAGTTGCTTTAAGAATGGTTTATCAGGTAAGTCAAGCAGTCAAGATTCCTGTAATTGGAATGGGGGGAATTCAAAGTGCTCGTGATGTAATTGAAATGATGTCAGCGGGTGCCAGTGCTGTAGCAATTGGATGCCAAAATTTAATTGATCCATATGCTTGTAAAAAAATAATTGAAGATTTAGAAGTATTAGTTGAACAACTAGGAATTGATGATATTAATGATTTAGTTGGACGTTCACATAAATTTTGAGTTAAAAAGCTGTTGAAAAAATAAATAAAGCTCAACAGCTTTTTAGTATCTTTTTGAATTTACATGAGTTATAATGATTTAATGGTGGTGATTAGATGGATTTAGATAAATTATTAAATAAAAATCAAAAAGAAGCAGCTACTTATCTTGATAGTCATTTAAGAATAATAGCCGGTGCGGGTTCTGGTAAAACACGTGTTATTACATATCGAATAGCATATTTGATCGATGAAATTGGGGTTGATCCAAGAAAAATTTTAGCGATAACTTTTACTAATAAAGCAGCTAATGAAATGAAAGAAAGAGTTGTTGATTTATTGGGTGTTCATGCTTTAGGTTCATTGATTTGTACGATTCATTCATTATGTGTAAGAATTTTAAGACAACATATTAATGTAATCAATTATCCTAGTAATTTTACTATTATGGATGAAGAAGATCAAAAAGCATTAATTAAAAAAATCTATAATCAATTACAAATTGATGCAAAAACAATTAGTATAAAAAGCATGATTGCAACTATTTCTAATTATAAAATGGCAAACATTACACCAGAAAAAGCATTAGAATTTGCTGGTTCATTTCAAGGAGAAATAAAAAAAGCAAAAGTTTATAAAGAATACTTAGAATATCAAGAAAATCATTTTTTATTAGATTTTGATGATTTGTTATTAAAAACGGTATATATTTTTGAAAACTATCCTGATGTATTAGAAAAATGGCAATATCGCTTTCAATATATTCATGTTGATGAGTTTCAAGATGTTGGTAATATTGAATATCGTTTAGTTAAATTAATGTCAGATAAAGCAATTACATGTGTTGTTGGAGATCCTGATCAAACAATTTATTCATTTAGAGGTGCTAATGTTAACTATATTTTGGATTTTGATAAAGATTTTAAACCATGTAAAACAATTGTTTTAAATCAAAATT
Organism: Thomasclavelia spiroformis DSM 1552; assembly: GCF_025149465.1. Taxonomy (NCBI): domain Bacteria; kingdom Bacillati; phylum Bacillota; class Erysipelotrichia; order Erysipelotrichales; family Coprobacillaceae; genus Thomasclavelia; species Thomasclavelia spiroformis. The sequence goes on from NZ_CP102275.1 coordinate 683,765, forward strand.
ATCGTTCAACAGGAAATATTTTAAATATATCTAACTGTTTAATTAGAAAAAATAAAAATCGTTTAGAAAAAGAATTGTTTACTGAAGCTACTGGTGGTGGTGAAGTTATTCATTACACTGCTAAAAATGAACAAGATGAAGCAGAGTATATCTGTAGTGAAATTGAAAAAATAATTAATGATGTTGATGGTGTAAATTATCGTAATTTTGCGATTTTATATCGTGCAAATTATTTATCACGAACAATTGAACAATGTTTAATTTCTCATGGTATTGATTATCGTATTTTTGGAGGATTGAAATTCTTTAGTCGTAAAGAAATTAAAGATGCATTAAGTTATTTACAATTAGTTTGTAATAGTGAAGATTTAGCATTTGAACGAATAATTAATGTACCAAGTCGTGGAATTGGTAAAAAAACAATAGAAAATATTCAAGCTGTTGCTAGAAATAATAATGTTAGTTTATATGAAGCTTTAACATTATTTAGTGATCAAATAAAGTTATCTTCAAAAGCCAAAAAAGAAATTAGAATATTAGTAGCTGCTATAGAAAAAGCTAAACAATCTAATTTACCTTTACATGAGATGTTTGAAAATCTAATGAATGATATTGGTTATATTGAAATGTTAAATAAAAATTTAGAAGAAAATCGTATTGATAACATTCATGAGTTACAGCGATCAATTTATGAATTTGAAAGTCAAAATCCTGATCTTGCTACAATTGAAAATTACTTACAAGAAATTGCGTTATATACTGATAGTGATGACAATGATGATAGTCAATATGTAAGTTTAATGACAATTCATATGGCAAAAGGTTTAGAATTTGATTATGTATTTGTACTTGGTTTATCAGAAGGAATTTTTCCAAGTTTTAGAGCATTAAGCGAATCTGATGAAGGTATTGAAGAAGAACGAAGATTAGCATATGTTGCTTTTACTAGAGCTAAAAAACAGCTTTATCTAACTGATAGTGAAGGGTTTAGTTTTGTTACTGATTCTCCTAAAATATCAAGTCGTTTTGTTGAAGAAATTGGTAAAGAAGGAATAAAACATATAGGCACAAGACCTCGCTTTAAAACTTCTAATTATATTAACACTAATTTAAGTAAAGATGAATTAATAGGAAATAATCAAGTCAGTGATTGGGCATCAGGTGATTTTGTCATGCATGATACATTTGGAAAAGGTGTTGTTGTTAAGGTTAATGGTAATACACTTGATATTGCCTTTGAATTACCAGCAGGATTAAAAACATTAATGGCAGGACACAAGGCATTGAAAAAATTAACTAATTAGCACTCAAAAGAGTGCTTTTTTAATTTGATAGAAGTTTAGAATTATCAAAAAATAAAACTATAAGGCTAAAATAATGTAGATAAAAATATAAAAAATTACTATTTTTATCAATTGTATCATTCATTATATAATTTTATTCCTATGAATTTTTTAAGTATCTAATTTGTCATATATTCTTTATACTCGTATGATTCGTATTTAATTAAAAAAGAGTATATTAAATATAAAATATTGAAAACATGAATCAATTATAGCTAAGAAAATAGAGATTATAAGAACTAAGCTTTTATACCATTTAGTTTTATAGAAATTGTTTTTTATTTAATAAAATCGGATTATGCTGTGAATATTTAATTGTTATTTAATATATATGATAGATATTTTTTGAAATGATTTCATTTATTATATTATTTATTGAAACTCTTATTATAACATATAAATTTATGGAAAAAAAGTATATTATTAAACATAGGACGATTTACTATTTTTTGAGGATGAATTGTTTATGAAAATATTTGATAATAATTGATTATTTCAGTATAATTTAATTGTCAAGGAAGTATATAAAAGTTGGGTATAAAGTTTAATAATTATTAAACTTTATGTATAGAGATAAATTATATATGGGAGAGGAGTTGAATGTGGATACGTATATATCTCATAATATTAGGAAAGGATACAGATATAAAAAAAGTTTTTTTATGCGTTTTAGTTGTAGCATTATCAGTTATTAATATGCAAATAGCAGTTGATGCATATAATCAAAATATAATTGCAGAGCAACTTTATGATACTGATGTTAAAAATTATCCGAATATTAATAAATATCTTGATATTATTTTTTCAAAAAATACAGATAATATAAGTATTTTTGATAATTCAGATAACAATATTACTGATGAATTTATTTCAAATAATTTGGGTAAAAATAGGCAGGAGATTATTAATGAATTTGCATATGGAGATTATACTCTTATTGTAAAAGATGAAAATGAAATAAGAAATATATCTACTAGAGTTTCTAGTGGGGTTACAAGAACAACTCCTCATATTTACAAAATTTTAAAATATAATGGGCGTCCAACATCAAATGAATTTGGTGGATATATACGAGCTACATGTTGGTTCAATGATGGAATTGGGAAATATACACGTACTGGAACACCGTATATTCATAATGGTTCATTAACTTCTGGAAATGTAAATGATATAGAAATAAAATACACTAAAACAATTTTAAATGATTCAAGAAAAGTAACATATTCTAATTTTAGTATTCGTGTTTATGATGAACAATTTGGAAATAATAGTGGCATGGGAATTTATTATGACAAAGAAAGTATTAGTTATAAACTAGTATTTTAACATTTTATTTTTAGAAATAGGGGATAATTATGTTTTTAAAAAAAATCAATTTAAAATCTTTTAAAACGAAAGTTATAATTTTTTTAATTGTACTTCAAATACTATCTTTAATTTTGATAGTTAGATTATATAATTCTAGTGACATTGGAAAGTCATATCCTATGGGAAGAGAACTTTTAGAATATGCATTTATTGGCGATAGATATGATGTTAAAATATTAGATTCTGAGGGAAATGATATAACTACTGAGTTTTTAGAAGAAAATAAAAAATATTATATCGCTGATGATTGGGATAAGATTATGGATAATTTTGTTAAGGAATCAGGTAATTTAATGACAGATGATAAATATGACAAATCTATTAGTAGGTGATAAAGTAAACAATTATAATAATTACAAATGAAAATGTAACGATCTAAGGTTAATAGTATTGCTTTTGAATTATCTGTAAAAACATTAATGGTAGAATATAAGGCATCGAAAAAATTAACTAATTAGCACTCAAGAGAGTGCTTTTTTCATTTTTTGAAAATAATGTGTACGATTTTTGTAAAAAAATTACAAAATTTATAAATTGTAACCACTTACAATTATTTGTTATTATAATAGTGGGTCGTTAACATACTTTATAAAGAATAATTTTAAAATAGGAAAGGAGAAAGGCAATGAAAAGATTAAAGAAATGTCTAAGTTTGATACTTGCAATAGCTGTATGTATGTCGACGTTTTTTGCTTCGACTACAAGTTTAGAAGTTATGGCTGCAAGTGAAAATGAAATTGGAAATTACACTGATTTTAATAACAGTGATGATGGAAATGTTATTATCTTTAATGTAGATAATGCCCAAGTGAAAGTTGAATTATGTACAGCAAGAACGCTCAGAGTTCAATTGTCATTAAATGGTAATGATGGATATCGTCCTGAAGACCCACAATACTATATGGTACAAAAAAATGAATGGCCATTAGTAAATAAAACAATTGAAGATAAAGGGGACTATATTCAAATTTTAACTGATCAAATTGAAATTAGAGTACAAAAAAATCCATTTAGAATCGGAATGTATGATTTAGATGGAAATTTAATTAGTAAAGACTCTGATGATCAAGGGATGTACTGGAATGATTTAGGAGTTAGAGGAGTTAAAAAGACTGAAGGTAGTACAAATGCTGGGGGGATTTTTGGATTTGGTTCAGGTGATCATGGTAGAAGAAGTAATTTAAATCGTTATGATCAAGATTTTTCTGAATTTTCTATGTCTCATGGTCGAGTTATAGCTCCATTTTTCATGAGTACAGTAGGATATGGTATTTTCTTAAATACAATTGAAAAAGATACTGCATTCTATAAACATGGTGGAGGATTCCAAACTAAAAATTATTTAGATTATTATTTTATGTATGGACCTGATTTTAAAACTATTTTAAATGAGTATGCTGAAATTACTGGTAGAATGGAATTATATGGAAAATGGGCTCATGGTTTCATGTTATCTAAATATGGTAATGATAATGCGACTCAAGCAGAATTTTTAGAATGGATTCATCGTTTAAGAGACGAAGATTATCCAGCTGACTGTTATGTTTTTGACTATGGATGGCGCGGTGACGTTGCTGATAATGGGGGAAATCAAACAGGTGCCGGTCAAAAATGGGGAAAACAAATGTGGAACAATGATAAGACAAAGTTCCCAGATATCGATGCAATGTTTAAAGAAGCCGATGCACTTGGCTTTAGAGTAGGTTTACATAACAACGCAGGAACACCTGAAGCTTCTGGGGGAGCTGAATTATACAAACCAGAAAATGAAGCAAGATGGGTAAAATCTTACATGGATAGCGTTATTACAACTGGATATGGTGATTGGTTCTGGCCAGATGAATTTGATGTATTAGGAAGCAATACAGCTCCAACATTCTCATCTAAAGGTGCTTATGAAGCATGGCAAGAATATACCGATCAAAGTCGTCCAATGTTTATAACTCGTGGAAGTTATGCTGGACAACATTATGCAACTGCATGGTCTGGCGATATTAATCCAACTTCACAGGAATTGACTAATCAAATTGGATTTAGTATTGATTCTGGTTTAATTGGATATTGGGCAAGTTCACATGATTTAGGTGGATTCATGAAACGCCCAAGTGATGAATTATATACACGCTGGGTATCTGAATTTGGAGCATGGAATGGAATTATGCGTACTCACGGTCATGATGGACGTGAACCATGGACTTACAGTGAAACAGCTCAAGAAACTTTAAGAGAAAATTTAAAGATTCGTTATGCATTATATCCATATACATACTCTTTAGCATGGCAAGGATATAGTCAAGGTGTACCAATCATGCGTGCAATGCTACTTGAAGATGATAGCCAATATAATCCAGATGCATGGGATTTAAATGAACAATATTATTATGGTGATTATTTCTTAGTAGCACCTGCTGCTGATACTAAAGATACAGTTGTTTCAGTTTGGTTACCACCTAAAACAACATGGTATAATTATTATACAGGTGAACGCTATGAAGGTGGCGAAAATGGAAAAACAATTAGAGTAGCTGCTAAATTGGATGAAATTCCAGTATTTGTCAAAGCTGGAGCAATTATTCCAATGGGACCTGAAGTTGACTACGCTGATGAAAAACCATTAGATCCACTTACATTAGATATTTATGCTAAAGGTGAAAGTAGCTTTACATTATATGAAGATGATGGTCAAACTCGTGAATATATTACCCAAAATGCTTACACTACTACAACATATGATTGTATAGAAAATGGTAGTGAAATTGATTTTAAAATCAATGAACGAGTAAATGGAAATGCAGATGTATATACACCTGTAGATAGATCTTACAATTTAAAATTCAATCATATTGAATCATTAGGAAATGTTACTATTAACGGTAGTGATATTAGTCGTGTTAATTCATTAGATGAGTATAATGCAACTACAGAAGCATATTGGTTAGATAGTGAAAATAACATTGTATATGTAAAAACTAAAGATACTGGTAAAGAAATCAATGTTAAATTATTAGAAGTTGTACAAAAAGAACCTGAATTAGGTGAAGAAGATGAAAGTCTTCCACCACAAGAAATTAATGATGGTGATGTTTATGAATTAGAAGATGCAACTTTATTACCAGTAAGTGGTGATAGTCTTACTGTTGATACTGAATGGAAAGGTTATACAGGAACAGGATTTGCTAAAGGATTTAAAGCAGAAGGGGATGCACTTGAATTTACTGTTGATGTACAACAAGCAGGAGATTACAATCTAGTTTTAAATGTTAACAATGGAAAGAAAAATGATCCTAAATATGATAATAGTCCACGTCAAGGTACAATGTATCTAAATGGTCAAAAATTAAAGGATTTTGAATTTGAAGTAACTGAAAAATGGGGCGAAACAGTCAATGGCGTAAAACAAGGGGTATGGAAGAAATATACAATTGAAAATGTGTCAATGAGTGAAGGTGTCAATACATTTAAATTTGTTGCTGAAGGTGATAGGAATCCAGGAAATTATAATTTAGATTCACTTACATTTAATAAAATCGATCGTTCTGTTGATGCATTTAGTCAAATCGAAGCTGAAAATGCAAATAGTTATGAAGGGTTTGAAATCACTGAAGATCAAGTAGCTAGTGGTGAAAAAGTACTTTCTACTACTACTGATGGTGCATGGTTTGGATTTAATGAAGTTAAAGGTGAAAATAAAGGTGGAATAAAAATTCGCTTAAAGAGCAGTACTGGTGGAAAACTTACAGTATATGAAAGTGGTGTCGGTGATAAGATTTTAGCTACAATGGATATCCCAGCTAATGATGAATGGACTACTTATGAAATATCATCAAAAGATACAGACGTTACTGTAAGTCCAATTTACTTAGAATTTACTGCTTTAGAAAATAGCGATTTTAAATGTGATGTTGATTGGTTCAATTTCGTACCAAAATTACCAGAAATTAATCCAGGTGATATCTTTGAATTAGAAGATGGAGAAGGTATCACAGATTCAGCAAATAACCGTTTAAGAGTAGATACAGAATGGAAAGGATATTCTGGTAGCGGATATGTAGCAGGATGGAAAGATGTAGGAAACTACGTTGAATTTACTGTGGATATTAAAGAAGCTGGAACTTATAACTTAGTAGTAAACGCTGGATGCGGTAAAAAAGGTTCATCTATATATGATGACACTCCAAGAACTGGAGCATTATATATTAACGATGAAAAAGAAAATGATTTTGAAATTCAAGTAACTCCTACATGGGGTGACAGTAATAAAAATGGTGATTGGAACGAAGTTACAATTGCAAATGTTGAATTAGAGGCTGGTAAAAATACGATTAAAATTCGTAGCGAAGGTGATGTAAACCCAGGAAACTTCAATCTTGATTACGTGCGCTTTGATAAAGTAACAACATATCAAATAAATGCAACAAGTAATGATGAAACAATGGGAACTGTAACAATCACACCTGAAAAAGATAGTTATGTACAAGGTGATGAAGTAACATTAACTGCTAAACCAAATGAAAGATACGAATTTGTAAACTGGACATTAAATGGTGAAGTAGTTAGCATGGATGCAGAATATAAATTCACTGTATCATCTGATGCAAATTATGTAGCTAATTTTAAAAAAGTGGTTGTTGATAGTGATAAAACAGCATTAAAGATTGCAATTGATCTAGCAAATGCAATTACTGATGAAGATTTAGCTAATGTTGTACAAGCAGTAGTTGATGAATTCATTGCGGCTAGAGATGAAGCTAATGCAATTTACAATGATACAAGTGCAACACAGGCAGAAGTAAACGCAGCATTTGATCGTCTTGCAAGTGCAATGCATATGTTAGACTTTAAACAAGGAGATAAAACAGCATTAAAAGCATTTATCGATAAAGTTAGTGGATTAGATTCAAGTAAATATTCAACAGATACATGGGCAACATTTGAAACAGAATTAAATGAAGCAAATGCTGTATACAACGATGAAAATGCAATGCAACCAGAAGTAAACAGTGCATATGAAGAATTAGTAAAAGCATTCTTGAACTTAAGATTAATTCCAGATAAGAGTTTATTAGAAGAGTTGATCAATCAAGCAGAAGGATTGGACAGTGCAAACTATACAAAAGCATCATATGCTGTAGTAGAAAATGCTTTATTAACAGCAAAAGCAGTATATGAAAATCCAAATGCAACACAAGAAGAAGTAAATAGTGCAAAAGATGTATTAGAAAAAGCAATCAATAGCTTAGAAGCAAATACAACAACATCAGTAGATAACACAGCAAGTACACCGATTGATAATACTGTAAAAACACCAGTAAATAATGGTGATACAACTGCAAGTGTAAAAACAGGTGATCAAGCACTAGTAGAAACATTAGTAGGAATTACATTATTATCTGTTGCAGGATTTGCAATACTTAGAAAAAAAGAAAAAGATTAATAGTATTAAAGGGAACTAGTTAATATAAAACTAATTCCCTTTTTTGATAGATTATCGTAAACTATTTAAAGACAATATAAATTTTATTTTTAATCTAAATAAGTTAATTGATTTTATAAATTGTAAAAAACCGTCAAACTGTCGGTTTTTTGATAAAATATATATTTTTGTTTTATAGTCAATTTGATTTTGGTATAATATTATGGATTAGGAGTGAAAAGATGAGTGATTTAAATAGATATAATGAACTAAAACAAAAAATTATGTATCATAATGATCGCTATTATAATCAAGATGATCCAGAAATAAGCGATTATGAATATGATATGATGATGCAAGAATTAAAAGCTTTAGAAAAAAAACATCCAGAATATATAACAGAAGATTCACCAACTCAAAAAGTAGGTGGTGAAGCTAAACGTGAAGCCGGAGTTCTTGTAAGACATAATGTACCAATGTTATCACTTCAAGACGTGTTTTCTAAAGAAGAGGTAGAACAATTTGTTAAAGATATGCAAGAACAGCTTGATGATCCAACATTTGTTGTAGAATATAAAATAGATGGATTATCACTTGCATTAAGATATGTAAATGGTAAATTAGATGTTGCAATAACTCGTGGTGATGGAATTTTACAAGGTGAAGATGTTACAGCTAATGCTAAAGTTATAAAAGATGTTAAGAAAAAATTAAAGGAACCAATTGAATATTTAGAGGTTCGTGGTGAAGTTTATATGACTAATGAAGCATTTAATCAAGTAAATGAAATGCAAGAAATAAAAGGTAAAAAAACATTTGCTAATCCACGTAATTGTGCAGCAGGAACACTTAGACAATTGGATAGTAAAATTACAAAAGAAAGAAATTTATCAATGTTTGTTTTTAATATTCAAGATGTCCGTGGTAAACAATTTGTTAGTCATAGCGAAGGTTATGAGTATTTAAAAAAACAAGGAATTAAAGTTATTGAAAATTATAAAATATGTAAAACTGCTGATGAAGTTTGGCAAGCAATTGAAGAAATTGGTGAAAACCGCGATAAATTAAAATATGATATTGATGGTGCAGTAGTAAAAATAGATAATTTTGAAGATCGTAGAAAATTAGGAAATACTGCTAAGGTTCCGCGCTGGGCAATTGCTTATAAATATCCTCCTGAAGAAAAAGAAACTAAACTATTAGAAATCGAACTTTCAGTAGGAAGAACAGGTAGAATTACACCAACTGCTATTTTTGAACCAATTCGCTTATGTGGAACAACAGTATCAAGAGCTACCTTACATAATCAAGATTTTATTGATGATTTAGATATTCGTATTGGTGATACGATTGTGGTTTATAAATCTGGCGAAATTATTCCTAAAGTTAAACGTGTAGTCAAAGAAAAACGACCAACCAATAGTGTTCCTTATGTAATCGGTGATCGCTGTCCAGTCTGCAACGCTCCTGCAATTCGTGAAGGAAATAATGCGGATATAAAATGTACTAATCATAGTTGTCCAAGTAAATTGGTTAGAAATATTGTTAATTTTGTAGGAAGAGATGCAATGGATATTAAAGGTTTTGGTTTAGCGTATGTGGAGACTTTAGTATCTTTAGGATATATTAAAGATTTAAGTGATATTTATAGTTTGATTGGTAAACGTCAGGAACTATTAGATAAAAAAGTTATTGGTTTAGTTAAAAGTACTGATAATTTATTAAATGCAATTGAAAAGAGTAAGAATAATGATGCTAGTAAGTTACTTACAAGTTTAGGAATTAGTAATGTAGGAAAATCAGCTGCAAAGAATTTAATGAAAAAATTTAAAAGTATTGATAATTTAATGAATGCTAGTTATGCTCAATTAATTGAAGTAAATGATATTGGTGATATTAGTGCTATGGCAATTATTAATTATTTTAAAAATCCTGATAATCGCATAGTAATCGATAAGCTTAAAAATTATGGTGTAAATATGAAAATCATTGAAGATCAAGATAGTGATGATCGTTTTGATGGAATGACTTTTGTTGTTACAGGAACGCTCCCTACTTTGTCAAGAAAAGAAGCAAGTGATATAATTGAAAAGCATGGTGGTAAAGTTTCGGGATCAGTATCTAAAAAAACAAATTATTTATTAGCTGGAGAAAATGCAGGGAGTAAATTAATAAAGGCGCAAAGCTTAAATGTTAAGATAATTGATGAAGAAACTTTATTTGAGATGGTTAAGTAGTAAAAATAATGTTATAATGCACTAGTACAAGGAGGAATTGTAAGATGAAGAAAATGACTATTTTATTAATTTTTGCTTTGTTACTTACAGGATGTCATGATGCAAAAGAGAAAGTTGAAAATCAAACTGCAAATGATGTTTCGACTACTGATAGTTTAGATGATACTTTTTATCGAGTAGTTAATTTTAATACAAATTTAAATCGTGATAATTATTATACTTCTTTTGGACAAACTAGTGATTTTCAAACAATAGGTAGAGAGTTACAAGTTTTATCGACAGAACATTTTTCAACAGATGATTATTATATGTCATCTGGACAATATTTAAAAAATGAAGATATGGATAAATTACTAAGACGTTCCAGTGATCCTAAAGAATATCCATATACTTTACAGGTTCAAAGAGGTGAGTCAGTAGGAGGCATTCAAAATCCAATTATGGTTTCTACTGTTCATGAACAAGATTATTATTTAAGAAAAGGCGATGAATATGTAATAAGTGGTATTTCACTTGCAATTGTACTTGATCCTCGTAATGAAGATAATTCACGTTTAACAACTTCTATGGATGATCAAATAGTTGAAGAATATGGTCGTCAAACGATTAGTAAGCTTTATGAATATTTACAAACAAAAAAGGATTTGAAAGATGTTCCTGCTAATATTTGTGTTTATTATGCAACAAATACTAATGAAAGTACAATTAATGGTCGATATATTTTAAAGAGTTATTGTGATGGTAGTGTTGGAAATACTGAAACTTTAAATTATCATAATTATATGTTTTCTAGTGAAGAAGCGACTTTAGCTGATGAAGAAGTTGCTTCGCAATTTGAAATATTTAAAAGCAATATGAAAAAGGCTTCTACTGAAGCAGTTGGAGTAATTGGATATGGTCGTTATAAAGATAATACTATTCAATCAATGAATATTAATTTAAATGTCAATGTAAAAACATATGAAGAACTAATTTATTTAGTTTCTACAGCAGCAGATGAAGTCGATAGTCAATTTACTGGCTTTGATGTAAAAGTATTAGTATATTCACAAGATAAATTAGAAGCAATTATTATTAGAAATAAAGGCGAAGAGGCTAAAAGTAGTTTATTATATTAGGAGAAAATTATGGAAAGTAAAGAAGAAATGTTAAAGAAGTTAGGGTTAAAAACTATGTTTAATATTAGTGATGAAGAAATGCCTGAACTTGTAGAAGAATATGATATTTTTATGAATCATGTATCTGTGTTGGAAAAAATCGATACAACAGGAGTTGAACCATTAGCATACCCTTATGAAATTGAAACAAGCTTTTTACGTGAAGATAATCCAGTTGATGTAATAAGTTTAGAAGATGCATTAGCTAATGCTAAAAGTGTTCAAGAAAATCAAATTAAGGTACCAAAGGTGGTGGGATAATGGAAGTATATTCAATTGAAGAATTACATAATTTAATTATTAATAAAGAGATAGATTTAAATAAATATTATGAAGAATTATTTGAAGAAGCAACTTTACAACAAGAAAGATTAAATGCTTTTGTAACAATTACTAAAGATGAAGCTTTAAAAAATATTAAAGAGCTAGATGTAAAAGAAGATGAGCTTTTAAAAGGGATACCTGCAGTATTTAAAGATAACTATAATACCAAAGGCATTAAAACTACTGCATCTAGTAAGATGTTAGAAGATTATGTTCCAGTATATAATGCTACTGTTGTAGAAAAATTATATAATCAAGGAATTAGTTTAGTTGGTAAAGCTAGTATGGATGAATTAGCAATGGGTGGAACAAATAAGTCAGCTTTAACAGGACCGGTGTTTAACCCATGGGATTCAAGTAGAATTGCTGGAGGATCATCTGGAGGAAGTGCTGCTCTTGTAGGATGTGGTCTTGTGCCATTTGCCTTAGGTAGTGATACTGGCGATTCAATTCGTAAACCGGCTGGTTTTTGTGGAATTGTTGGTTTTAAACCAACATGGGGAAGAATCTCACGCTTTGGAGTCATTCCTTATGCATCAAGCTTAGATCATGTTGGAGCTTTTACTCGTAATGTTCGTGACATGGCAATTGTTACTGAAGCTTTAGCAGGTCGTGATGATCGTGATATGACATCAAGTAATCGTCCTGTACCACATTATTTAAAAGACTTAAATAGTGATATTAAAGGAATTAAAATTGCTGTTTTAAAAACAGTAAGTGATGAAATTAGAAATGAAGATATAAAAAATAATTTTGTTCATGTTGTTAATACATTTAAACAATTAGGAGCAATTGTAGAGGAAGTAGAAATTCCAAATCATTTAGCTAGAGCTATTTTACCTACATATACAATTATTGCAAATAGTGAGGCAACAAGTAACCATTCATGTTTAGATGGAATTAAATATGGTGATCGTCAACCTGGTAATTCAACTGATGAAGTAATGATCAATTCTCGTACAGATGGTTTTGGAGCTCACATAAAACGTCGTTTTATTTTAGGAAATCTTGCTTTAGCAACTGAAAATCAAGAAAAAATGTTTAGAAAAGCACAACGTGTAAGACGTTTGATTGTAGCAGAATTAAATAAAATTTATCAAGATTATGATATTATTTTAACACCTAATGGAGGTAGTGTTGCTCCTAAATTAGATGATGCTAATGATGATCGTTTATCTGATGAATACATCATTTTAGAAAATCATTTAGCGTTAGGAAATTTTGCAGGAACACCAAGTTTATCATTACCTTCAGGTTTTAGTGAAGGAATGCCAATAGCAGTTAATTTAATGGGACGTTTATTTGAAGAACAAACGGTATTTAATGTAGCATATGCTTTGGAACAAGCCTTAGGTTTTGCTAATCAATATTCAAGAAAGGGGTAGGGAAGATGAATTTTGAAGTAGTTATTGGATTAGAGGTTCATTGTGAGCTTAAAACAAAATCAAAAATGTTTTCAGGATCCCCTGTATCATTCGGTGAAGCTCCAAATACAAAAGTTAATGTTGTTGATATGGGAATGACTGGAGCAATGCCAGTTTTAAATAAATCAGGTGTTGAATATGCAATTCGTGTATGTGGTGCTTTAAATATGGAAATTGATGAATTAGTATGTTTTGATCGTAAAAACTACTATTATTCTGATTTACCTAAAGGTTTTCAAATTACTCAAGATCGTAGACCAATTGGACGCAATGGAACTATGAATATTGAAGTTGATGGACAAAAACAAATAATTGAAATTGAAAGATTGCATATGGAAGAAGATACTGCTAAGCAGTTCCATTTTGATGATTATTCATTAATTGATTATAACCGTGCTGGGATTCCATTAATTGAAATCGTTACAAAACCAACAATTAGAAGTGGTAAAGCAGCAGCTGCATATTTAGAAAAACTTAGACAAATTTTATTATTTACTGATGTTAGTGATGCAAAAATGGAAGAAGGATCAATGCGTTGTGATGTCAATGTTTCAATCCGCCCATTTGGTAGTGATAAATTTGGTACTAGAACTGAAATTAAAAATTTAAATAGTATTTCTAATGTTCAAAAAGCAATTGAATATGAAGTTGCAAGACAAGAAAAAGTGTTAATTACTGGGGGACAAGTTCTACAAGAAACACGTCGCTTTGATGAAGATAAAAAAGAAACAGTTGTAATGCGTGCTAAAGGTGATGCGGTTGATTATAAATATTATCCAGAACCAAATATTTTACCAATTCGTCTAGATCATCAATGGGTTCAAGATATTATTGCTAATATTCCAGAAATGCCTGAATCTAGAGTAGAGCGTTATATTAATGAATATAAGATTCCAAAAACTGATGCTTTGATTTTAGTTCAAACAAAAGAAATATCTGATTTCTTTGATAGTATTGTAACTTATACTAAGCATTATAAGATTGCATGTAACTGGTTATTAGGTGAAGTACAGGCTTATTTAAATAAAAATAATTTAATTATAAGCGATACTTTATTAACACCTGAGTATTTAGCTAAAATGATTAATTATATTCAAGATGGTACGATTTCTAGTAAACAAGGTAAGAAGGTCTTTGAAATATTAATGGCTGAAGGTAAAGATCCTGAAGTAATTATTGAAGAGAATAATATGAAACAGATTTCTTCTCCTGAAGAACTTACTAAAATTATTAATGAGGTTTTAGATGCTAATCCACAATCTATTGAAGATTATGGTAATGGTAAAGATCGTGCAGTAGGTTTCTTAGTTGGACAGATTATGAAGAAAACTGGAGGGCAAGCTAATCCTGGACTTACTAGTAAGTTGTTAATTGAATTGTTAAAAGAAAGAATTTCTTAATGTACAAATATTTTAATATTTGATACAATGGTTGAAGGAGGAACTAGATATGTCTCATAAAAGATTCGTTTTTGATGATGAAATAGAAGACTTACAACCATCTAATATTAAAGAAGATACTAGTAAATCTTTAAATAAAGAAGAAAAACCGATGAAAAAATCTAAACAAAAGAAAAAAAGTAATAAAAAGAAAAGAAAGTTTAAGAAGCGTTATCTTTTATTAATTCTGTTAGCTTTAATTATTGCATTTGTAGTTTATGTGTTTATTGCTGGTGGAAACGATGGACCTGTTTATGGAGATCGTTGTGCTTCTTTAATTGCAATTGATAAAGATAAGTTAAATAATGTAGAAGATAGTATTAAAAATAGTGATCCAAGTATTGATACAGTTGAAATTGAAGTTGATTGTCGTATTATTAAAATTACGATGAATTTTGTTGATAATACTGCTTCTGATAGTGCTAAACAATTAGCTACTAATGCTTTACATACTTTAGATGATGCATTAGGTAATGAAAAAAGTAATGAAGAAAGTCAGTATAGTGATTTACTTGGAATGGCTAATGGTAGAGGGCAATATAATGTTGAATTTGTTTTAACTAGTAATGGTGATAGTAATTTCCCTATTTTTGGAACAAAACATCCTAGTAGTGATGAAATCAGCTTTACTGGTACAAATGTAGTTGATCAAGAAACTACTGATCAAGTTTTAAAGAAAGATTCAACCCAATAGACGAGCAATGCTCGTCTTTTTAGGAGGAAAAGATGAAGAAAAATGATTATTTTTATGGAGAATGTATTGATTTAACTCATGATGGACAGGGTGTTGTAAAAGTTGATAATTTTACTTATTTTGTAAAAGGGATGTTAGTTGGTGAAACTGGGAAACTTAAAGTTATTAAGGTTTTAAAGAATTATGCGATTGCAAGATTAATTGAATTGGATAATGTATCTAAATATCGTGTAGAACCAAAATGTCCAGTTTTTAAACCATGTGGAGGATGTCAATTACAACATTTGAATCAAGAAGGTCAAATGTTATTTAAGACTAAAAGAGTTAAAGATTGTTTAGAAAGAATTGGTAATTGTTTTGTTGAAGTTAATGATTGTTTAATGATGGAAGATCCATGGTATTATCGAAATAAAGTACAAATGCCAATAGGGGTAAAAGGAAATAGATTAGTTACAGGATTTTATAAACAAAAATCAAATGAAATAATTCCATGTGATGAATGTTTTATTCAAAATAAATTATCTAATCAAATTACTAAACGTGTAAAAGAGTTAATGGAAAAATACAAAATTTATCCTTATGATAAACTATCTCATCAAGGGAATATAAAGCATATCTTAACTAAACATGGTTATCATAGTAATGAAATTATGTTAGTTTTAATTAGTTATCTTGATAAAATAAATAATGTAGATAAGTTAGTAGCTGAAATTACTAAAGAATTTTCGATGATTAAAACAGTGATTCAAAATATTAATCATCGAATTGATAATGTTATTTTAGGAGATAAAGAAATTATATTATTTGGTGATGGTTTTATTTATGATAATTTATTGGATAATAGATATAAAATATCACTTAAATCATTTTATCAAGTTAATCCCATTCAAGTAGAAAAGCTTTATCAAAAAGCAATTGAATTTGCTAAGTTATCAAATGATGATGTTGTTTTAGATGCTTATTGTGGGATTGGAACAATTGCATTATCATTAGCTAAATATGTAAAGAAAGTATATGGTGTTGAAATTGTTGATACAGCAATAAATGATGCTAGAAATAACGCTAAGTTAAATAAGATAGAAAATGTTGAGTTTAAATGTGATGATGCTGGAAAATATATGATTGAATTAGTAAATAATAATATCCATCTTGATGTTGTTTTTGTTGATCCACCAAGAAAAGGGTGTTCTAAAGAATTTTTAGATTATTTAATTCAAGCTAAACCAAGTAAAATAATTTATATTTCTTGTGATGTTGCAACTCAAGCTAGAGATATAAAATATTTACAAGAATTTAATTATCAAGTAGACATGTGTCAACCAGTTGATATGTTCCCACATACTACTCATATTGAAAATATAATTAGATTAGAGTGCATGTAAATCAACATTTTATCGTGATTGAAGATGATGAAATGTACTCTATAAGCAACAAAATCAAGGCTAAAAACCTTGATTTTTTGTATTTCTTTATAAAGCTTATTAATTATTAGGGTATATGTATAAACATTTTTTGAAAGATTTGAAATTTATATCTAATATCTTTTTTGTCATATAGATATCCATTTTGTACAGTGTTGCTAATGTACCAAAAGTAAGTCGACAATCATGTGGCAGATGTTTCATGTTTAATTTTTTCATGTGAAGAATTAATAAGAAGATAAAATCCCCTTTATTTATCGTGCTTTTTATTTAGTCATATAATTTATTATGAATTTTATACGAATTTAAACAAAATTACAGTTTTTTGATCAAACTATTTCAGCTTTAAATGCTACGAATTAATTTTCTACTTCCTCTTTAGCATTTTCAATAGAAGAAATTATTATCTCTAACCGTCTTATTAACATATATAAAGCTGATAATGATACCTTAAACGCAAAAAACATTGATTCTCCAGAAAGATACTCTCTTCCATGAATACATTCATTTCTAATATTAAGAGAGTTGCCATTATACATATAATGATATATAAATAATAAATCAGGTACAACTTCAAAACTCTGCGTTTCAAGATAAGCCTTTTCTAATATTAATCGTAATATAGAACTTGGATCTTTACTTTGCATAAAATGCTTTTCATCTTCCTTAAATGGAAAAATATTATAGATTTTTCCTATTTTTTTTATCATAATCTCAATTATAGGAAATAATTGTGTTAAATGAGCAAGCTGTATATTTTCTTCATAATCTATTAACGTAAAATCATCTTTTAATTTTTTTCTTACAATATCATAAAGTTCTTTTGTTTTATTAAAGAAACCAAAAGCAAATCTCGCATTTTGTGTCATTCTTCTGTGGAATTCTTTAACATATTTTTCAGTATCCAAAATATTTAAAAACCTATAGCCATAATCTTTTTTTATATTTTCAATTATTGTAGTTGTTAATCTATCAACATCATGTTTTTCAATATCAAAAGTCAATTTTTCATCTATAGGAAAAGTTTTATCTAAAGAAACTCTTCCTATCATAGCACTTAAAGGATTACTAGATATAGATTCCATGTTTTCTATATATTGTTGTGTTTGTGTAATAACACATATATTTGCTAAAGAAAAAATATTATCTAATACATTTTTATTAAATAATTCTATTACTTCCGTCTTCATTTCAATCTCATGACTAATACTATGTAATTTAGAAACACAAAAATCATAATATTGTTTTTCCCATAATTCTTGAATGCGTATCATTTCATATTTTATATATTCTTTATCAATATTAGAATTACCATTAAGTCTTGTTAAAAATAACATATAATTGATGAACAAGGAAGCACATAAAATATCATCAGAAGATATAATATATTTATCAAACATTTGACTATTTTTTACTAAATATTTATTATTGATTGATTTAACATTATCCTTATCTAATAAATATTTCGAATAACTGTAAACATCAGATATTGAATCCAAATAAGTAAAACAACTTTGATAATATTCCTTTAAAATTCTTCTTTGTTTTTTAGTTAAAGATATTTTATGTCTATCTAATGTCATAATTTCGTCTATGTCTTCAATCGACGAAAGTTTAAGGAAAAAATCTTTTACTTTTGAGCTATTTAAATATTTGTCTTCAACTAAACAAGCAATAATGTTAAATGATGAGTTATTATACTTTTCTACAACAGTAGTAGAGTTATCGTAATTTTCGATAAACAATCCAATGTGTCTATCTATTGTTGTTTTAGAAGGCATAGCTCCAAACATCATATATCTAACAGATTCAATTATAAAATCAGAAATATCATTACTAAAGTATTTCTGCATTTCTTCTAATCTTTTCTCAGTCCATTGTTTATAATCAGGAGTAGTAGAATCACCTGAAGAGAACAATGGGATAATTTTCCTGTCTTCGAAGCTAATACTCAACATATCTAAAATATAATTTTCTTCCCAAGTAATATTGGCTGGTCTTTCAATTCTATTAAAATCAAATGCATCAACTTGGATTATTTTATCTCGACAACTTTCAAGAAAAGTTGTATCAGCAGGATAAACTATTGAATTAACGTTATCACTAAATATTCTTTTAATCTCGTCCAGTTTTTCTATGTTTATGGTTTCAAAAAATTGTAAAATTTCTTCCTCATACAAACACAAAGAATCCATTTTTAATAATAATGACATATTTTTTTGAGTTAAAAGACTTAGATCAAATAAATATTCCGTTTCATTATCTTGATTCTCAAGTTTTGTTATCCAAACAATCAAAAAAAGAGCTTTTGCAAAATTACTACTGATTATATCATCGATTTCATTTTTATCTCTTTTACCTAAATAGAACTCAACAATAACGAATACTTCTTGAAATATAAAATTTTTAAACTCTATATTATTAGGAGTACATTCAACAATATTGACAAAATAAGAAAAAACCTTAGATATAATTGGTTTTTGTGTTAAAAATTCATCGAAAGAATTAATATCATTTATTTCAAATTTTTCTTGAATTAAATCAACAAAAAATTGCCATTCTTTTGAACGATTAAGATAGTTTTCATAAAATTTTACACGTTCTTCATGGCCCAAATAATTATTAGCCATATAGCATCACTCCTTTTGCTTATTTTTAATAATTATATCAAATCCAGAAAACTCAATATAGTATTTTGATAATTACAGTGCATTTTTTGATCTATTGATTTTCGATATTATATGATTATATAATTCAATTATAAGTTATTTGATTTCTGATTTGCTCAGAATCTCTCATTTAGGAAGTATAGATTAATAAGTCATATTTTAAAAATTAGGAATGAAACAACACAGGCGGATCCTTTTTGTCTTTTTTGTTGTTTCAAAAAAGAGGAACAATTATTATGGTAAAATCAAATTATTATACAACAGTTGCTCAAAAAAGAAAATATGGATAACATCCTTAATTATTTAGAACAAGGTGTAAGAGATACTTTTAATACTGAGCTATATAAAAAATATCTTCAAGTTTGCACTGTATATCTATACAGTTTAAACAACATTATTTTAATTCTTACACAATTCCCTCAAGCATATATTATTAAGTCGTATGTAGATTGGAAGAAGTGTAATGCTAGTGTAAAGAAAAATGGAAAAGAGAACAAGGTTATTATACCTAGACTTTATCAGATAGATAAGGAAGTTATTACTAAAGATGAAGATGATAATGAAACTTTAGAAACTATAACTATTGATCGCTGTGGATTTACAATAGGATATGTTTTTGATATTACTCAAACAACATTAGAGAAAACTCCTACACTAGCACAGGAATTAACTGCTGATTCAAATTATATACAAGATATATTAGACAATTTAATCTTGTCTGATAAAACCATTAAATATAATGAAAAATTAGCAAACACTCAGGTAACCGGATATTATGATCCTAAGAACAATACTATCTGTTTAAGAACTGATATGGCATCAAGCTAAAAGTTGAAAACACTAATTCACGAATCAGCACACAGACTTCTTCACAAGAATATACATGATTGGATTGTCAACACTTTTTTGGACAATTTCTATGAGAACATCCTAAATTCAACTGGTGTCTTATAGCCAAGTGAACCATGTATCCTCACATTATTATACCAGTTTACATAATCAAATAATTCTAGTTCCAGTTCTTCAAAACTTTCAAACCTTTTATTAAATGCAAACTCTGTTTTTATAATTTTATATGTTGCTTCAGCAACTGCATTATCATACGGACATCCTTTAGCACTTAATGACCTGTTTATATTAAATGCCTTTAATGCATTTTCAATATCTTCATTTTTGAATTCATTTCCTCGATCACTGTGAAACAAATCTATTTTTCGTAAATCATATTTTATTGAATAGAGTGCTTTTTCTACTAACTTGGCATTTTTATTCTTACTGGCTGCATATCCTACAATCTCTCTGTTATATAGATCTAACATAAGACATATATAATTCCATTTTCCATCCACATTAACATACGTCAGATCACTAACTACTACCTTCATTCTCTCTTTTTGATTAAAATTACGATTGAGTCTATTTTCTATATTATCATTATTACATGCTGCGTGATGTACTTTATACTGTTTAACTGTATAGCTTGATACTAAGCCATTTTCCTGCATAATACGTCTAATTCTTCTTTTACTGACAATATGGCCCAGTTTAGCCAATTCTATTTTAATCTTTCTTGAACCATAGTTGTTTCGACTGTTTTTAAATATTTCTTTTACTAAAGCAGTCAGATAATGATCATTGGATTTTTTCTTATTTAATTTATTATTACGATTATAATATAATGATGATCTAGGTATATCTAGTAATTTACACATTGCGCTGACCGGATATTTATCTGCATTGGAAATGATAACATTTATTTTCGTCCCATGATCAGCGCTGCTTGCTTTAAAATATCATTTTCCATCTTCAGTCGCTGATTTTCCTTGCGGAGTCTGATTAGTTCTTTTTCTTCATCACTGCGGTTGTCCTCGACATGGAACGAACCAGTATTATTGTACTTTTTGATCCATGAAGATAAAGCAGATGGAGTCAGTTCATATTCACGAACCAGCTCAGCTCTTGGTTTTCCGCTGTTGTATAATTCGACCATTTTCTGTTTAAATTCATCACTGTAAGTTCTTCTTTCTCTTGCCATTTCAGATTACCTCATTTCTTGATTTTCTATTGTAACAGTTCTCTTAAAAACTGTCCAATTTAGTGTAACCTATCCAGATATTAATAGAAGAAAGGCTGAGGTAGAAGCCGAGTCTTATGCGTATGTAGTTTCGTATCAACTTGGTCTTGATACCTTAAGTTATTCATTTGGATATGTAGCATCATATTCAAATGGAAAACTACAAACATTGAATACTAGTCTTGAGCGTATTAAAAATACTAGCCAAGCTATCCTAAGCTGGATAATCAGCGCCTTTTAATTGAAAGAGCATTCTTTAGATCAAAGATCTTAATATGTTTTTTTATGAATTACCTAAGAAATTGATTTGAGTATATCATTTTCTATTAGCCTTAGGCTTTTGGCTAATTAGATAATAAAGTAGACCACTTACTTCTTAACTGTAGGATTTTTATAGGGATTACTGCGCCATTTTTAATACGTATTATTCTACTAATACTTATATAAAACACATTAATAAAATAATATGTATTAAAAATATTATTGCGTAAAAGAAGATGAATTTAATGGCAAGAAAACAAAACATAAAATTCCTAATGAAGCAAGAACTAAATAAGATGCAAGCATTTGGAAAATCGAAATATCAGGATCAATTAATTCTTTATATTTTTTGATGTATAGTACACTAAATAACTAATGCTAACCTGTTTATAAGGAGGATAGCATTATGAATAATTTAGCTTATTTATCTAAAGAACGCTTAGCTTTCTTGAGGAAAAATCAATATAAAGAATCAACACTAGCTAAGTACAGAAGAGGGTTAAATGTTTTAAAATGTTTTTGTGAAAATCAAGTCAGTGAGGAATATACTCTAGAATTGAGAAATGCATACGTTGCTGATATTTATATCAATGGTCATTTTAGTACGCATCGATATCTTGATAGAGGTCGTCTAACACGATTTCTAAACTTTTAGTTGGAACATGATTATTTCGATTATCTATTAAAAAGGGGAAAAAATATGATGATGATATAATAAGATTTCAAGGCGAATATGAGGCATATAAAAATTATATATGACAGGAATATCAAAGAATTGACCAAACATAATTATAGTTATTATGCTAATATTTTCTAGCATCAAATTTAGGAAATTTGAACATTCTTACAATATCTTACACTGTTCTCCCATAGTGGATGAATACTTACCCTTTTAATATATCTACCACAAAGGAAAAATTTATCATATCATTTAACTGTCTTTAAAAATTATTCTTTGAAATTAAGATATCATATAATTCTGTATGTTGATTAAAATTTAATCCTAGTTGTTTATCTGATTTTATCATTTGCATCATTTTTTTTGTATATGTATTATTAAATTGTATACACATAATTTTACATTCTGGATATTTTTTGATATTGCTATCCCTGTTATTGTCTATTTTGATGTAAAAAAAGCATATAAAAAATATGAAAGTGACAACTTATGAATTTAATTTTTAAATCGTCATCTGCACATTTGTATATATTGTGCAGATGATTTTTTATAAGTACATTTTAATTTATCAAATGTCAGGATTTTTTTAGATTTAAACAAGATTTAATTATATTAATATGTTATTTATAATAAAATGATTTTTTAAAAGTAAAATAAAGTATAATTAAGATATATTTATTAGTTGCAACTGCTAGTTGCGCTAATTGTCTAGTTAAATTGGTAGTAAGTAACTAGAAAATGGGCTATATTTATTTTGTAAATAGATTGGAGGTAATGAATGTGATATTAGCAGATAAAATTATTGAACTTAGAAAAAAGAATGGGTGGTCACAAGAACAGTTAGCTCAAAAGTTAAATGTAACTAGACAATCAATATCAAAATGGGAAGGCGAACAATCTGTTCCTGATTTACAAAAAATTATTTTATTAAGTGAGATATTTGGAGTAACTACAGATTATTTAATTAAAGATGAAATTGAAGAAGAAGAGTTTTTAAATGAAGATGTTGATTTAAAAGTAAGAAAAGTTACCTTAACGGAAGCCAAAGAATTTTTAAATATAAAGCATACAAGTGCCAAGTTAATGTCATTAGGAGTTTTTCTTTGTATTATTTCACCTGTTTGTTTATTTATTTTATTAAGTTTGGGTGATAAGATAATAGCTGGAAATATTGCTACAGCAGTAGGATTAAGCGTTTTATTAATTTTGGTTGCGATTGCTACTGGGATATTTATATATTGTGAAGAAAAGACTAAGAAATTTGATTATTTAGAAAATGAATTATTTGATACAGAATATGGGGTAAAGGGAGTAGTAAGTCAATTAAAAAAAGAATATCATGATACTTATGTTAAATATAATATTTTAGGGACGATTATTTGTATTTTATCGGTACTACCATTATTTTTAGGTATTGTTGTTTTAGATGATGAGTTGTTTATTTTAAAAATGGTTGCAATATTATTAATATTAGTAGGATTAGGAGTTAATTTTTTTGTAATTGCTAGTATTAATTATGAAAGCATGAATTTACTTTTAAAAGAAAACTGTCAAAATAGTAAACTAAGTAAAAATAAAAAAATCAAAGATACTATTAGCAGCGTTTATTGGCTTTTGTCTTTAACAATATATTTGGGATATAGTTTAGTAAGTAATGATTGGGGACATAGTTGGATTATTTGGCCAATAGCTGGGGTTTTGTTTGCAATAGTAGCGGTTATTATTAATATTTTATTTGAGGATTGAGGTGATAGTTATTAAAGATTTATACTATGTTTTAATGTGTTGTAATTTAGGTAATGTAAATAAATGTAAAAATTTGATTAAATCAAGTCGAATTAGAGTTAATAATCAAATTATTAAAGATATAAGATATCAAGTTGATATTGATGATGTTATTGTTTTTGATGGTGTTGAGTTAAAATGGCCATTTGTTTATTACATGTTAAATAAACCTAAAGGATATATTTGTGCTAATCATGATAAAAAATATAAATGTGTAATTGATTTAATCGGTCGAGATGATTGTTATTGTTTAGGAAGATTAGATATTGATACAACCGGTTTATTGTTAATTACAAATGATAAAACATTATCAAAAAGATTATTATTACCTGAAAATCATATTGATAAAAAATATTATGTCACAGTTAAAAATAAATTAACTGATGATTTAATTGAAATATTTAATAACGGAATTATAATAGATCAAAAAGTAAAGTGTAAACCAAGTTATTTAGAAATAATTGATGATTATCACTGTTATCTTACTATTAATGAGGGTCGCTATCATCAGATCAAAAAAATGTTTTTATCATGTAATAACAAAGTATTAGAATTAAAAAGAGTTATGTTTGCTTCAATAAATTTAGATAATAATCTATCATTGGCAAATTATCGAAAACTAAATAATCAAGAAATTAAACAACTTATTACAATAAATAATACAAAATAATATAAAATAGGTATATAATAAAACCCATTGGGGGGATATTTAATGTTATTTAGTAACCAAGATTTAAAAAAACTAATAATTCCATTAATAATTGAACAAATACTAGTAATACTAGTTGGTTTTTCAGATACTGTAATGGTTGCAAGTGTTGGTGAAGCAGCTGTATCAGCAGTATCATTAGTTGATGGGATTAATGTTTTATTAATCAATATTTTTTCAGCTCTTGCAACTGGAGGAGCTGTTGTTGCATCACAGTTTATTGGTCAGGGTTCAATAAAAAAAGCTCAATATTCTGCTAAGCAATTAATTTTAATTACAGCTTTACTAGCTAGTGTATTAATGATCATTATCATTATTTTTAATAGTTCTTTATTGCAACTTATTTTTGGACATGTAGAAGCAAATGTCATGAAAAATGCTGAAATTTATTTTTTGTTTTCAGCAATTTCTTATCCTTTTATTGCTTTATATAATGCTGGGGCAGCATTATTTAGAGCGATAGGAAATTCTAAGATTTCAATGATCAATAGTGCTATTATGAATGTTATTAACATTGGATTAAATGCAGTATTTATTTTTGGTTTTAAATGGGGCGTTTTTGGAGCTGTACTGGCAACTTTAATTGCCCGAGTGGTTGCTTGTACAGTTATTTTAAAGACATTAAGTCATAAAAATAATGAATTATATGTCAATGATTATTTACATTGGCATTTTGATTTTACTTATATCAAAAAGATTCTTACAATTGGGATTCCTTCAGGTTTAGAAAATGGAATGTTCCAATTTGGTAAGATACTAGTACAAAGTTTAATTGCTTCTTTTGGAACATATTCAATTGCAGCCAATGCTGTTTCTAATAATCTTGCACAAATGCAAATTATTCCAGGAATGGCAATGTCGCTTGCAATGGTTACTGTAGTAGGTAGGTGTGTAGGAGCTAACGATTATAAACAGGCAAAATATTATATAAAAAAATTAATGAAGATTACATATATTACAATGGCTGTTTTAATAACTGTATTATTGGTTTTTACGCCAATAATTTTAAAATTTTATGCTCTTTCAAAAGAAACAATTGATTTAGCATATCAATGTATTTTTATTCATACAATTTTTGCAGCTACAATTTGGCCATTAGCATTTACTTTTCCAAATGCTTTAAGAGCTTCAAATGATGCAAAATTTACAATGATTGTTTCAGCAACTTCGATGTGGATTTTTAGATTTTGTTTTAGTTATGTTATTGGTCGATATATGGGTTATGGTTTATTAGGTGTATGGATTGCAATGTTTATTGATTGGATAGTGCGTAGTATTTTCTTTATCTGGCGTTATCATAGTGGTAAATGGATGAATAAACAATTAGTATAAGGAGTAAAAAATGATTAAAAAAATTGTAAAAGATAAATTATTTTTAAGTCAAAAATCATCATTAGCATCAAAAGAAGACTTATATATAGTAGAAGATCTTTTAGATACAATTAAAGCAAATAAAGATAAATGTGTTGGAATGGCAGCTAATATGATAGGTTATAATAAGCAAATAATTGTAATTGAAAATAATGATGAATATTTAGTAATGATCAATCCTTCAATTACTAAAACTACAGGTAAATATGAAACAAATGAAGGTTGCTTATGTCATGAAACCTTAATGCCAGCGTTGCGTTATCATAAAATAACAGTTGAATATTTAGATCTTAATTTTAAGAAAAAAACACGAACTTTCAAAGATTATTCAGCCCAAATTATCCAACATGAAATAGATCACTGTAACGGTATTTTAGTATAATTAAAAGATTGGCTTATAACCAATCTTTTTTGATATTAATAAAATTCATATCTTGAGGTAAGTCAGCTTTAACAATAATCTGTTGCTTTGTAACAGGATGAATAAATTCTAATTTATATGCATGTAAAGCTAATCGATCAATTAATTTACTTTTATTACCATATAAAGGATCACTTAATAATGGATGATTAATTGAAGCTAGATGAACACGAATTTGATGTTTTCGACCAGTTTTCAAATCACATTTACAAACAGTATAATTTTTTTGTTTATCATGTTTAATAATTTTTATTTCTGTTATTGCTTTTAATCCTTTGTTAGTAATTCTCATTTTATTAACATGACGATCTCGAGCAATATCTCTATTAATCGTAAGATCATGATCGATAATTCCTTTACAAATAGCAATATAGCTTCTTTTTATTAATTTATTTGCCATCATATTATCTAATATTGGCTGTAAAAGAGGACATTTACAAAATAATACTAAACCAGTCGTATCTTTGTCTAAACGATGAATATGTCGAATTAGCAAATATTGATTAGTTTCTAAATAATAGTTTGCAACATAGTTACACAATGTATTTAGTTCTTTTTTTGTTTCTGGATAAATAGTTGTATTGATTGGCTTATTTACGATTAAGATAAAATCATTTTCATAAGCTATTGATAAAGGATATTCTTGAGGAACGTAATCAATTGATTCTTGATTAAAAGCTTTTATTTTTAAATGATCATTTTTGTTTAAAAGATGATTATCGTTTACAAATTGATTATTTAAAGTATAATTTTTATCTTGTTTTAATAAATGAATTGTTTTTTTTGATAAATGTAAATAATTGAATATATCTCTAATTGTTTTATGATGAAAATCATTATCAATGATCAATGTCAAATAATCCCCTTGAAGCTTATATTTCACATAGATTCCTCCTTTTAAAAGCATTATAACAAATTAATGGTATAAAATGCATAAATATTAAAAAAATGTAAACAATATAAGTAATTTTAGAATTACTAATGTAAAAGATAATAGGAGGAGATCAAAATGAGTGTTCATGATAACTTAGTTGAAATAAGTAAATCATTAGAAAATCTAGAAGAGACCGGTATTTATGATGTAGAAAAATATAGTTGCTCACTAAAACATTTAACTAATCAATTAGAATATTTTTATTGTCATTTAGTAAAAGAGCAAGGTCGTGATAGTGAAAATACGTTTTATCATTTAAAACTTAGGCCTAAAATTCATCAACTCGCATATTTCAATATTGGACGAGGATTTCCTAAAGAATTAATGGATGGACATTGGTGTTATATATTAAAAGATTTAGGTTATAAAATGTTAATTATTCCGTGCACATCATTAAAAGGTAATAGTTGTAATCCGGGTTTTGAATTAGATATTGATGTAATGATGGAAAATGTAAAAACTAAAAGTCGTTTACAGTTAAGTGAAATACGTTGTGTTGATATGCAAAGATTGGATTTACGAAAACCATTTTGCAATGTACTTAGTACACGTAAAGAAATTATTAATTATGTTGAAGAGCATTTGTTAAAATAAAAAAAGCCTAAAAAGGCTAATACATTAAAATCAATAAAGCTATTAAAAGTAGTAAGCAACAAAATAATAAAGAAATTTGACCAAAGAAATTAATTAATATTGTTGCAATAATTGCACCTAAAATAAAGAAGAAAATAATGATTAAATATCGAAAACAATGTTTCAATGCATCTTTATCATGTAAAAAAAGATAGGCAGATAATTTTTGACCAGCCGATTTTAAATTACCAGTGCACATAGTTGAAGCATATGGTAAACCACGAGTAGTTTTAAAAGCATTAACTTGTAATGAACAAACTAAACCAATTGTTACATTACAAATTAAATGTGGTAATTGTTTTGGTTCAAAAGCAATTATTGTAAGAATAATTATTTCAATTATCAAAATCAAATGTTGCCACTCAAGATATTGAAGATTAGTAAATTTATGTCTAATATATTCACTAATAACAATTCCAAGAAAAAATGCCATAATCGGTAATAAATAATATAGTGCCCCTATAAAATCACTTTGAGCAATCTTTAATCCCATTAAAACAATATTACCAGTTTGTGCATTAGCAAAGACATTACCTTTTAAAATATAAGTATAGATGTCTAAAAATCCCCCAACAATCGCAAGTAAAATACCTGTTAGCAAAGATTCATGAATCGTTGCTTTAAAATAACTTTTAATTTTCATCATTAAAAACATGTAGCATTTTTGCTACATGTATTTTTATAAATTTAATAAGCGTTTAGTATCACGTGCGATTACTAATTCTTCATTTGTTGGGATAACAAAAACTTTAACTTTAGAATTAGGAGTACTAATCAAACGATCACCTTTACCATTAACATTTGCATCTTCATCAAGTTCAACACCTAAAGCATCTTTTAATAAATCACAAATACCTTTTCTTGCAAAGAATGAATTTTCCCCAATTCCTGCAGTGAAGCAGATTGCATCAACACCACCTAAAGCAATGAAATAACGTCCAATATAAGCAATAACACGGCGATAGAAAATATCAATTGCTAATTGTGCTCTTTCATTTCCTTCAATGGCAGCATTTTGAACATCTCTAAAATCACTAGAAATACCTGAAATTCCTAATAATCCCGATTCTTTATTCAACATTTTGATAACTTCTTTCATATCCATGCCAACTTCTTCAATTAAATAATCAATTACTGAAGGGTCAACATCACCACTACGAGTTCCCATCATGATACCTGCAAGTGGTGTAAATCCCATAGATGTATTTACTGACTTACCATCTTTAATTGCTGTTAAAGATCCACCAGCACCTAAATGAGCAACGATAATTTTAGAATGTTCAGGATTACCTAACATTTCAATACATCTTCTAGAAACATAGTAATGACTAGTACCATGAGCCCCATACTTACGCACTTTATAATCAGTATAATATTTATATGGAATTGGATAAATATAACATTTTGGTTCTAATGTTTGATGAAAAGCAGTGTCGAATACCGCAACTGCACCAGCATTAGGAATTGCTTCTTTAAATGCATAATATCCAGTTAAATGTGCTGGATTGTGAAGTGGTGCCAATGATTTTAATTCGTCAATTTTATTTACAACATCTTCGTCAATAATAACTGATGAATCAAAATATGCGCCCCCTTGAACAACACGATGTCCAACGCCCTTGATTTCATCTAAATCTTTTACAATGCCTTTTTCAATTAAAGTATCTAATAATAGTTCTACTGCAACCTTATGATCTTTAATAGGACTAGTTGTAACTGTTTTTTTACCATCATATTTGATCGTAAAGATAGAATCTTCTAATCCGATTCTTTCAATAACCCCAGAGGTAATTACAGATTCGTCATCCATTTCAAATAATTGAAATTTTAATGATGAACTACCTGCATTTACAGAAATAATTTTTGCCATTTTTATACAGCCTCCTTAATCTATGGTCATTATATCATTATTTTATAAAATATCTATAAAAAAGCATAAGCTTTATAATTTTTTCTTGAAATTTGACTAATAAATCATATAATATAAATGAGCCAGGGGCGCATTTTGCTGAGAAAGGTTATACCTTGTCCCTTATTATCTGAACTGGGTA
This sequence comes from Thomasclavelia spiroformis DSM 1552, assembly GCF_025149465.1. NCBI lineage: Bacteria > Bacillati > Bacillota > Erysipelotrichia > Erysipelotrichales > Coprobacillaceae > Thomasclavelia > Thomasclavelia spiroformis. The sequence goes on from NZ_CP102275.1 coordinate 714,172, forward strand.
ATGCCAGCGTAGAGAGAGCAATTTTAAAATTATTTGCTTTTTTACGCTTGTAAAAAAGCTTTTTTTAATTTTGTTTGGCTCTTTTTAAGAAAGGGGAAAACAAAGAATGAAAAACAGGAAATTTGAAATTACTACTAAAACAATGACTTATATGGCTATTTTTGCAGCATTACAAATTGTTTTAGAATATCTAACACAATTTACACCTACAATGCCAAATGGTGGAAATATTAGTTTTTCTTTAGTAGCATTAATGTTATGTAGCTATTTAATGGGAGCTAGTTATGGTTTAATCGTTTCACTTGTATGTGTAGGGTTACATTTTGTCTTAGGTTTAGCGACATTTTATGGACCGCTATCAGTTATTTTTGACTATTTGTTACCAATGGCAATTGTCGGAATAGTTGGCTTGATTCCATTGATTAAAATTAATCAAATTGAAATTCCAATTGGAATTATTATTGTAATGATATTAAAAACAATTAGTCATTTAATTGCTGGGTGGTATGCATTTAATACTCCATTACTTGGTAACTTATCATATAATATCCCATATAATTTAGCCACTCTTGTTGTATGTTTTATCTTGTTTATGCTTTTATATCCAAGATTAAAAAATAAAATTAGAATATAATTAAGTTATGACACGTATCACGGTGATATGTGTCTTTTTTATTGCTGTTATGAGATTTCACCTTTAAAAAAATATGCATTTTGTGTATAATAGAAATGTTATAAAGAGAGGTATTGAATAATGTCAAATTCCCTGGTAGGAAAAAAGGTATTAATTCATTGTTATAAACATGATGGAAGTATCCATCGATGTTGGTCCAAGGGATTTATTTTAGATGAAAATGATGATCATTTTATTGCGATAAATAATCGTACTTTAGTTACCGAAGCAGATGGACGAATGTGGCATACAAGAGAACCTGCAATATGCTACTTTCCTAAGAAAAAATGGTATAATGTTATTTGCATGATTCGTAAAACAGGAGTTTATTATTATTGTAATATTGCTTCACCAACTTTATATGATGGCGAAGCATTAAAATATATTGATTATGATCTTGATTTAAAAGTTTTTCCTGATGGAAATTATCGTGTTTTGGACGAAGAAGAATATCGTCAACACGCAAAACAAATGAATTATTCTAAAGAATTAGATAAAATATTAAAAAAACAATTAGATATATTAATTAATTTAGCTTCAAAAAGAGCTGGTCCATTTGATGAAGATTTTACTAAACACTGGTACCATATCTATGAAGATCTAACACAAGGATAGGTGAAAAAATGCAAACAGTAATTAGAATCAATAATTTAGATGAAACAATTGAATTAGGAAAGCAATTAGGTGAATTATTAAAACCAAATATGCTAATTACTTTAAGTGGGGATTTAGGTGCTGGTAAAACTACTTTTACTAAAGGGATTGGTTTAGGTTTAGAAATTAAAAAAATTATTAATAGTCCTACTTTTACAATTTTAAAACAGTATCAAGGAAGATTGAATTTATCACATTTTGATGCTTATCGTTTGGAAGGTCAAGATGATGATTTGGGTTTTGAAGAGATTTTTGATAGTGATGATGTTTGTGTAGTTGAATGGGCAAATTATATTGAAGATATTTTACCAACTGAAAGATTAGAAATTGAAATAAAAAAAATTGATGAAAATGCTCGTGATTTTATATTTAGAGCAGTAGGATCTAGATATGAGCAGTTATTGGAGGAGTTTAAATGAAAACAGTTGTAATGGATACATCAAATGCTTATCTGGTAATAGCTTTATATGAAAATGATAAATGTCTTGAGCGATATCAAGAGTTTGGTAATAAAAAGCAATCTGAATATGCTATAACTTATTTAGATGAAATGTTAAAAAGAAATAATTTTAATATTTTAGATTTTGATGAAATGATCATAACGATTGGCCCTGGTTCATATACTGGTCAAAGAGTTGCCTTAACGATTGCTAAAACATTAGCTGCAATTAGTAAAATAAAAATAAAAGCGGTTTCTTCTTTACATGGATATGTAGGTAGTGACAAGGCAATTAGTGTTATCGATGCGCGTAGTAAAAAGATATTTGTTGGAGTGTATGATAATAATTGTAAGGTTATTGATGATCAAATAATGTTGATTGAAAATTTTAATGATTTTAAAAAGCAGTATCCTGATTATCCAGTATATGGAGATAGTGAAATAGTTGGGTATGATAAAATTGAAGTTGATTTATGTAAAAATATATATGAGGCTTCAAAAAATGTTGAATATGTTGAAGATGTTGATAATTTAATTCCTCATTATTTAAAGGATGTTGAGGCTAAAAAAATATGTTAATTAGAAAAATGGAATGTTTGGATATTGATAAGATCGTAGAGATTGAAAAAGAATTGTTTACTTCTCCTTGGGATAAAGATGCTTTATATTATGAAGTAGAGAGAAATGCTTTTTCGACTATTTTGATTTTAGAGAATAATGATGAAATAGTTGGATATATTGGGATGTGGTTATTAGGAGATCAAACTCAAATAACTACATTGGGAATAAGAGAAATGTATCAAGGTAGAGGATATGGAAAGCTTTTAATGGATAAATGTGAAGAAATTACTAAAATGCAAGGATATCCAAATATTAATTTAGAAGTACGTGTTTCTAATGAAAAAGCAATTAGTTTATATAAAAAATGTGGTTTTAAAATTGTTGCTACAAGAAAGAATTATTATCAAGATAATCATGAAGATGCATATTTAATGATAAAGAAAATGGAGGATAAGTAAATGTCACTGATTTTAGCAATTGAATCAAGTTGTGATGAAATGGCAATGGCTATTTTGAAAGATAAACGTGAATTTTTATCAAGTGTAGTAGCCTCCCAAATTGATATACATGCATTGTATGGTGGAGTAGTTCCAGAAATTGCTAGTAGAAAGCATGTTGAATGTGTAAGTGTAGTACTAAAAGAAACATTAAAAAAAGCTAATGTTACAATTGATCAAATTGATGCCATAGCAGTTACTAAAGGACCAGGGTTAGTTGGTTCATTGCATATTGGATTGCAAGTGGCTAAAACAATCTCTATGGCATATCAAAAACCATTAATTGGGGTTCATCATATTGCTGGTCATATTTATGCAAATAATTATAATCAAGATATGATATATCCAAGTTTATGTTTAGTTGTAAGTGGTGGACACAGTGAATTAGTTTTATTAAAAGCACCATTTGAATTTGAAGTTATTGGAACTACATTTGATGATGCTGTTGGTGAGGCATATGATAAAGTTGGCCGAGTTTTAGGATTACCATATCCTGGTGGTCCGATAATTGATAAAATGGCTAGTGTTGGAAAAGCAACATATGATTTACCGCTTCCTTTAGATGATGATAGCTATAATTTTAGTTTTAGTGGTTTAAAATCGGCGGTAATTAATTTAAATCATAAAGCTAATCAACGTGGTGAAACAATTAATAAAGAAAATTTAGCGACGTCTTTTCAAAATGTGGTAATTGAGGTTTTAGTTAATAAAACGATTAAAGCAGCTAAAGCTTATGGTGTTAAACAAGTAATGTTAGCAGGTGGAGTAAGTGCTAATCGAGGATTAAGAACGGCAATGGAGATGGCAGTAAGTAATTTGGATGGTGTTGAATTATTATTACCACCTATGAGTTGTTGTACTGATAATGCTATGATGATTGCTTTATGTGCAAAACAGATGTATGATTTGAAAATGTTTAGTGATTTATCACTTGGAATTAAACCTAATTTGGATCTTGAAAGTGAATCTTATCAAGGAGTAAGAAGTGATGGATAAAAAAATTTCAAATGCAACGATGTCGCGTTATCCGGTTTATTTAAAAGCTCTTAGAAAGATGCAACATGAAGGTAAAGAAAACTGTTTATCAAGTGAATTATCAGAATTAACAGGAGTTTTAGATACAACGATTCGTCGAGATTTTACTTATTTATCTAAAACTAATAATTTTGGTCAACGTGGTAAAGGTTATGATGTTAAACATCTGATAGATGTATTAAGTGAAGTGTTAGGTTTAGGATTAGATGAATCGATTATTTTAATCGGAGTTGGAAATTTAGGAAGCGCGATTTTAAAATATAATCGTTGGCAATATACGGTTGGAAAAATTGTCTGTGGTTATGATCAAGATAAAAACAAAGAGGGCGAACGTTTTGGAGTTAAGTTGTATAATATTGATGATTTGGAAAAAACTTTTCCAAAAGATTGTAAGATTGCAATTTTAGCCATTTCAGAAAATGTTCAACCAACAGTAGATCGTTTAATGGATTTAGGAATTAGAGGAATTGTAGATTTTACACATACTCATTTTACGGTTAGACCTGGTGTAGAGGTACAGCAAGTAGATGTTGTAGTAGCAATCCAAGAATTAGTAATTAAGATGGATTCAAATCGATAATAATGCTTGAATAGTATAGATGATAAAGTATATAATATTTAAAACTAGGAGGATTAATATGTTTGAATTTATAACGGTTAGAGAATTATATGAAATGTTTTTAAGTAATCAAATGATGGATTTAGAAGGGTATGAATATGTTGAACTTGAGGGTTGGGTTCGTACTAATAGAAATAGTGGTAAACTAGGTTTTATTGCTTTAAATGATGGTACATATTTTAAAAATTTACAAATTGTTTATACTGAACAAGGAATTGATAATTATGCAGAAATTGATAAATTGTCAACAGGGAGTGCAATTAGAGTTGTTGGAAAATTAAAATTAACTCCTGAAGGAAAACAACCTTTTGAAGTAGAAGCAACTGAAATCGAAATTGAAGGTCGTTGTGATGAAGATTTCCCATTACAAAAGAAACGTCATTCTTTTGAATATATGAGAGAAATTCCTCATTTAAGACCTAGAGCTAATACTTTTTATGCTATTTTTAGATTACGTAGTGTTTTATCAATGGCGATTCATGAATTTTTCCAATCACAAGGGTTTGTGTATGTACATACACCAATCATTACAAGTAATGACGGTGAAGGTGCTGGAGAAATGTTTAGAGCTACAACTATTGATGGAACAAACTTTGAAGATGACTTTTTTGAAAAAGAAGCTTTTTTAACAGTTACTGGTCAATTACATGTTGAAGCTTTTGCTATGGCATTTAGAGATGTTTATACATTTGGGCCTGCTTTTAGAGCAGAAAATTCAAATACTTCAAGACATGCTAGTGAATTTTGGATGATTGAGCCTGAAATTGCTTTTGCAGATCTTGAAGATGATATGGATTTGATTGAAGATATGGTTAAATATTGTATTGACTATGTTTTAGATAATGCTCCAGAAGAAATGAATTTCTTTGCATCAATGATTGATAAAGATTGTATTAATCGTATTACTAAAGTTAGAAATAGCGATTTTAAACGTATGACATACACTGAAGCAATTGAAATTTTAGAAAAGGCTGATGTTAAGTTTAAAAATAAAGTTTCATGGGGAATGGATTTAAATAGTGAACATGAACGTTATATTTGTGAACAAGTAGTTAAAGGTCCAGTATTTTTAACTGATTATCCAAAAGAAATCAAAGCATTTTATATGCGTTTAAATGATGATAATAAAACAGTTGCCGCTTGTGACTTATTAGTTCCAGGAATCGGAGAATTAGTAGGTGGTAGTCAACGTGAAGAAAGATATGATGTCTTAGAAAAAATCATGGATGAAAAAAATATGACTAAAGACAACTTACAATGGTATATGGATTTACGTCGATATGGTGGATGTAAGCATGCAGGATTTGGTTTAGGCTTTGATCGTTTCTTAATGTATTTAACAGGTATGCAAAATATTCGTGACGTTGAACCTTTCCCAAGAACACCAAGAAATCTGAAATTTTAAAAAAGCCTATATTTTTATAGGCTTTTTCTTTTCTTGCGGTATAATATAACTAGGAGGCGATGAAATGAATGAATATGATTTGATCAATTGCTATTTGAATCTAATTTTCGATAATAGCTTTACTTATTTTACTCGCATTCTTGATGGATATCGTGGATTATGTCAATTTAGAAAATGGATGCGTAAACGCAACATTAATCTAAATGCCATTGAAAATATAGGTTATGATGCTTTTAATGCTATTTGCAAAGCTAAAAATAAAGATCAGATAATAGATAAAATTGATCCTAAATACTTAGATGAGTTAATGGAATATATTAATACAGAAAGAAATAAATATCAAATTGTTGTATTGTCTAGTTTTGATTACAGTGATACTATTAATGTTTATTTGACTTCATCACAAATTGTTAAAGATTTAAGTAGTGATAAAGTAAGTGTTATTAATTGTCATAGCTTATTAAAAAAAGATGATTTATCATTTTATGGACCATATAGGCATTTTATAAATGCATTATATCAAATTGATCGTTGGCCGGGTCTTTTAATATTTAAAGGTGACAATTGGTCTTTTTTGCCTGTATACACGATAAAAGACATTCAAGATGCAATGTTTAAAATAAAACAAGATACTATCTTTTCAAGTAGATATCTAAGTCCATACGATAGTTATTTTATACAACTTAGTGATTTACATTTAGGAAATAAAAAGAAAAATAAAGGTTGTCTAGCTTTAGAAAAAAGTTTAGATGAAACGTTTAAACAATTACGATCATATTATTCATTGAAATTTTTAATTACTGGAGATTTAATGAATTCGCCTAATCGTAAAAATATGTATGAAGCATCTAACTTTATGAAGTTATTAAAAAATAAATATAGCGGAGATGTTTCTTTTATTTTAGGTAATCATGATGTAATAGTTAATGGTTTTAATATTTTTAAAAGACAAAAAAGTAAAGTGATTGCTTTTTTGTTGAATGAAAGTATTAAAGTATTTGAAAAAGAAAAGATTATTTTAATCAAAATAGATTCCACAGTAGAAGGAAATTTAGCAAGAGGAAAAGTTGGTAAAAAGCAATTAGATAATATTGATGAAGAATTAGCAAGTATTAAAAATCTAAAAGATTACACGATGGTAGCAATGTTACATCATCATTTATTTCCAATTACCCGAGATGAGTTTTTAAAACAAAGATGGCGTGAAAAAATGTTTGTGGGAAAAATAATGGATAGTTCTAAAGCACTAGTAGATAGTCAAGATTTAATTGAGTGGTTTAGAAAACATCAAATTCAATATGTTTTACATGGACATAAACATTTACCATTTTTTACTAATCATGATGGTATGTATGTTATTGCTGCTGGTTCTTCTTGCGGAAGTGGCGCTAAAGAAAGTGATAGTCGTTATTTAAGTTATAATGTATTAAAATATGATCATCGTTATAAACGTTTTAAATATTGTTTTATTATTTATGATGATATGACTTTACAAGATCGTCAAAGAATTATAGTAAATATGTTTTAGGAGAAAAAGATGAAGTTAGTAGATGGAATGAAAGATGAAAAATTAGGTAGTGCAATATTGTATTGTTTTACAAAAGGATATGGTTCGGTTCCGATGGATGTATATAATGTTGTTTTACCATTATTGTATAATGATATTTTTAGAGAAGAAGTTGGAAAGTTTAAAGACTTTACAAAGTGTATTAAAGCTTGTAATGAAAAGGATAAAGATTTTACGAATAAGGTTTTAAAGGATATTAAAAATATGGATGAAATTACTAATCGTAGTTTAGGAATTTCATTATTAAATAAAGATTTAAATTTTGAAATAAATGAAGGAGTAATGAGTGGAAACTGTAATACTTCAAAGATTTTAGATTTAAATGAAGCAATTTTACTAGGTGAAATGTTAGCTGGTAAAAGTTTAGATGAGATTGTAAACATGATCCAAGAAGATTTTAAAATTGTGTTTTTAGATAGCGAAACTTTAGGTAAAGATGTAGATCTTAGTAAACTTAATAAATTTGGAGCAGTGACAATTTATCAACAAACTGATAAAAAAGATATTCCTGATCGAATTAAAGATGCTGATGTTGTAATTACTAATAAACATCTATTAGGCAAAGAACAGTTAAAAAACTGTATAAAATTAAAATTAATTTGCGTAACAGCAACAGGTGTAAATAATATTGATTTAGAATATTGTAAAGAAAATATGATTACTGTATGCAATGTTAAAAGCTATTCAACTAATGCAGTTGCTCAACACACATTTGCATTACTTCTAGATCTTTATAATAAAACCCATTATTATCATCATTATATTGCTTCAGGAAATTACTCATCTAGCTCAATGTTTACACATTTAGGTTATACATTTAATGAATTAGCTAATAAAACTTGGGGAATTGTAGGAATGGGTGAAATTGGCCAAAAAGTAGCTAGTATTGCTAGTGCTTTTGATTGCAATGTTCAATACTATTCAACAAGTGGGAAAAATAACCATCAAGCTTATAAACAAGTAGATTTTGATACGTTGTTAAAAACTAGTGACATTATTTCAATTCATGCACCATTGAATAAACAAACTGAAAATCTTTTTAATCATGATGCGTTTATTAAAATGAAACCTTCAGCATATCTTATTAATGTAGGAAGAGGAAAGATTGTAAATGAAAAAGATTTAGTTGAGGCTCTAAAAAATTATCAATTAGCTGGAGCCGGATTAGATGTGTTTGAAAATGAACCATTTAATGATGATAGTCCATTGTTACAAATCAATGATGCTACTAAATTAATTATGACACCACACATTGCTTGGGCACCGGTTGAAACACGTAATCGTGTAATCGATGAAGTATGTTTAAATATTGAAGGTTTTAAAAATAATCAATTAAGAAATGTATGTACTTTATAAACACGGATAATTTTATCCGTGTTTTTTATTATTCGTATAAATGTTATAATTAGTTATATAGAGGTGATGACGATGAATAAAATATTAATATTGTATAAATCAAAATATGGGGCGACAAAAAAATATGCTTATATGTTAAAAAAAGAAATAGCTTGTGATGTTTTTGATATAAAAGATTATCAAAAGGGAATGTTTGATAAATATGAATTAGTTATATTTGCTTCAGCAATATATGCTAGTGGTATATCAGGCTTAAAAGTATTGAAAAAAAATTATGCAGAGTTAAAAAATAAAAAGGTGATTATTTTTTGTGTGGGAGCTTCACCTTATGATAAAAAAGCATTTGATGAAATTAAAGCCTATAATTTAAAAGATGATTTAAAAGATATACCGATATTTTATGGTAGGGGAACATGGGATGAAAGTAAAATGAGTTTTAAAGATCGTAGTTTGTGTAAATTATTACAAAAAGCAATTGCTAAAAAGGATCCAGAGACTTATGAACCGTGGATGAAAGCATTAGTTTTAGCTAAAGGAAAGAAATGTGATTGGACTGATCGAAAATATATAGAACCGATTATCGATTATATAAAAAACGAAAATATATAAAATAATATGTGGTTTTGATAATTTGTTGAAATTTGTTAAACAGTAGGCTAAAATTAACCTGATAATATTTTTAAGAAGGGTTGTAAAAATGAAAGAGAGAGAAAAATTTTCGTCAAGATTAGGATTTATTTTAATCTCTGCTGGTTGTGCAATTGGTTTAGGAAATGTATGGCGATTTCCATATATTGTTGGACAATATGGCGGAGCTTTATTTGTATTGATTTATTTGTTTTTCTTGGTTGCCCTAGGGGCACCAATAATGACTATGGAATTTGCAGTTGGTCGTGCAAGTCAAAAAAGTGCTGTGTTAGCTTTTAATACATTGAAGCCAGATAAAAAAATTTGGAGTGGGATTGGTAAGTTTCAAGCATTAGGTAATTATGTTTTAATGATGTTCTATACTACTGTTGGTGGTTGGATGTTATCTTATTTTATAAAGATGGCAAAAGGAGATTTTATTGGAACGACACCTCAGCAAGTAGAAAGTATTTTTAATAATTCACTACAAGATCCAATATTACAAATATTTTGGATGGTAGTTGTTGTTTTCTTAGGATTTGGAATTTGTTCATTAGGATTAAAAAATGGTGTTGAAAAAATTACTAAAGTGATGATGTGTTCACTTTTATTTATTATTTTGATTTTGGTTGTAAGAGCTGTAACATTACCAGGGGCTGGTGAAGGTTTAGCGTTTTACTTAATTCCAAATTTTGAAGCAATTCAAAAATATGGTTTAGTGGAAATAATTTTTGCTGCTATGGGACAGGCATTTTTTACACTTAGTTTAGGAATCGGTGCAATCGCTATTTTTGGTAGTTATATTGATAAAAGTCATCGTTTATTAGGTGAAACTATTAGTGTATGTACTCTAGATACTTTAGTAGCTTTGTTTTCTGGATTGATTATTTTTCCTGCTTGTTTTGCTTTTGGTGTAAATCCAGGAAGTGGACCAGGTTTAGTATTTATTACTTTGCCTAGTATTTTTAATGAGATGTGGTTAGGGCAAGTCTGGGGAATGTTATTTTTTGTATTTATGAGTTTTGCGGCATTATCAACAATTATTGCAGTATTTGAAAATATTATTTGTTTTGCAATGGATTTATTTAATTGGAGCAGAAAAAAAGCAGTAATTATTAATTTGATTGTAATTTTAATTTTATCACTGCCATGTGCTCTAGGATTTAATATTTTAAGTGATATTGCTCCACTTGGTGCCGGTACAACAATTCAAGATTTTGAAGACTTTTTAGTAACATATAATTTCTTACCATTAGGATCACTAGCATATTTGATTTTCTGTACGACTAGATATGGTTGGAATTTTGATAATTTTATTAAAGAAGCAGATACTGGTAAAGGACTTAAATTTCCTAAATGGACAAAAAATTATTTAAAATATATTTTACCATGTATAATTATTATTTTATTTATACAAGGATATTATATGACATTTATAAAGTAAACTAGGGGATTAATTCCCCCTATAATTGTATAAAGAAAAAATAAGTAATAATCCAATAATTAATATTAAAAAATTTTGGAACTATTAAATCATCACTTTTCTGATGAAATTTTTAATTAATTATAGATTTTAAAATTAATAAATATGGTAGAGAAACAGTATAAAGATAAGAATTATTCAATATAATAAAAGATATGAAAATTTTGAGATTAATATTTTGAATAATTAGAGTAACATTTTATATGTATTGAATTATATATTTGTTAGTGATTATATAAATAAAATGATTTGTATATATAATTGATACTGATTACTTAATAATTGAACTATTGTGCTCTTAAATAAATTTATATTTAAGTTGTAGAAAATACCGGTATAAATTCTACAAATTCAAATATAGATAGGAGAAATTAATATGGATACAATGGTTTTAAAAACACAACAATGGCTTAATTTAACATATGGAGATGATAGTCGTTTTAACAGAGTAACTGAGGATGGTATCACTGGATGGGATACTATTTATGGATTAAGGCGAGCATTACAAATCGAAGAAGGTATCACTTCAACAAGTAATAGTTTTGGTCCTTCAACATATGATAAATGTCCTGATATTAATGAAGGTGATACTGGTAATTTAGTATATATTGTTCAAGGTGGCTTGTGGTGTAAAGGTTTTAATCCTGGAGGATTCGATGGAAATTATGGTTCTAGAACTTCAGCAGCAGTAAAACGCTTTAAAGAGGCTACTGGAATTGGTGGCAATGGTAATATGAATAAAGATTTTATGAGGGCTTTATTAGATATGAGTGCGTTTTCAACTGTATCTGGAGGTAAAAAAATTATTAGGAGTGTTCAACAAAAATTAAATCGTGATTATTATATGTATTATCAAATTAGTCCATGTGATGGTTTATACAATCGTGAAATGAATAAGATGCTAATTTATGCATTACAAAAAGAGTTAGGTATTTCTAAAGAATCTGCTACAGGTACATGGGGACCAACAACAGTAGCTAGATGTAAAGAAAAAGTTTTTAATATTGGCAATTCAGATAATATTGTTAGATTAATTAGATATTCATTAGTTTGTAATGGTTATAATGTAGATATCTCATCATCAATTTATGATACTAATATCAACTATACATGTAATAAATTTGCAAAAGAAATGTTAATTTCTAAACCAATAAATACAGTCGGCTATAGTGTAATCAGATCATTAATGAGTAGTAATGGCGATACAAGTAGACCTGCAATTGGATGTGATACTGCAACTAAACTAACTCCTACACAAATTCAAACACTTGTAGATAATGGTTATCGCTATGTTGGTCGTTATGTGAGTAACACACCAGGAGGAACATTAGATAAAGCACTAACAAAAACAGAAGTCAATAATATTCTTAATGCCGGATTAAAATTGTTTTTAATTTTTCAAGAATCCGGTAATAGTGTAGAAAGATTTAATTTCTCTACGGGAATTCAAAATGCTACTAGTGCAATAGCTGCTGTTAAAAATCTTGGATACAGTTCTTTTGTTCCAATTTATTTTGCAGTTGATTTTGATGCTACTGATACTCAAATAAAAAGTAATATTTTACCATATTTTAAAGCAATTGTTGATACAATAAAAAAAGATGCGAATGATTTTCAAATTGGAGTGTATGGTACTAGAAATGTATGTGCTACTGTAAGGGATACATATCCAGAAGTTGGTCGTTTATTTATATCTGATTCTTCATATGGGTATAGTGGCAATCTTGGATATACTATGCCTAAAACATGGTCATTTGATCAATTTGCTACAGATATTACAATTGGAAATGGCGAAGGTAAAGTAACTATAGACAAAGTAGCTGTATCGGGGGTTGATGGATGTACTTTTTTTCCTGACGACCTTGAAAAAGAGTATATAAAAGAAAAAATTGTATATGTTACAAATGGAATGAAGTCTTCGCAAGGTATGTTAATGGTAAATAGAGCTGAAAAAGGATTGCGTGTATATTCACTTGGAAAATATTCAAGTGATAGAGGTATATATTTTACAGACCCATTTAATCAGATAGCAGTTTTACCTAAAAACGCTATGTATGTACGTCTTACAGAATATGATAAAAGGTGTTCACTTGTTCCTATTAAATATCTTGATCAAGATAAGTCGATTGAATATGGATTTATTATGACATCATATACTGATGGATATTCTGAACCAATACTAAGTGATGAATATAAAGAAAATTTAGATACAGCTAAACTTCAGAAAAATTTTGATACGTATTGTGTGAATGATGATGAAAATGATTTAATTTATGCATCAAGAGTATCAATTAATAATCATTCTTGTTCAATACATAGATTGAGATACGATGCTAAAGTATATAATTCATCATTCGTTTTACGAGATATTATTCCGGCTGGAACAAAGATTGCAATAACGGTATCAGAAACAGGAATTCATCATAACGAAACACTGCCTTTGTATCAAAGAGAATTTGATGGTCAGTGGGTTAACCCATTACCTGAAAATGAATCTGGTGGTGCATTTATTGATTATATGTTAGAAATTGGATGTATGCCAAATGATAGACTATTTGGGAAAGAGTAAAAAAATAAAATCTGAAAGCTATAATGAAAAGATTGTTAAGAAACTAAATTACCTTGTAATATAGTGATTTCCTAATAGACGATATAAATAATTAAATGTTGATAAAAGAAGTTTTTATACTAAGAAAAGTAAAATATTCAAATGAATTTAAGTAAGTATAGTTAAAAGTTATCTTAGCAGATTCACTCTATATATCGCATTATGAAATAAGCTGGGAATAAATCAAAAAACTTATTTTAGAGTGGGTAAAAGATACAATTTATTAGTCGATAAAAATTTTTTTGATTCAATACATACTAGTAGTGTCTATGCAAAAGAATTTAAAAAATTTGCGTTGAAAATATATATTTCATTAAAGTTTATATACAGCAATTAGACAACCAATGGTAGTTTGATTTAAAAAATATATTTAAAGAGAAGATGGTATTAGCCAATATTTTCGATCGTATAAATATAAGGAAGTTGTAATTATTTACTATCGATTGGACAGCGAGATTGTAGAAAAAAATTCTGAAAAACTCTTAAAGTTTCTCAGAATTTTTACTTCTAAAGATACAAATAGTTATAGTAACTTTAATTTTGTTACTGAGAGTGTAAAATAATCTGTGTAAGTTGAGAGCGCGCGGCTCAACTTCACAGATTTTATTTTTATTTATGGTATAATTAGGAGGAAAGAAGGAATGGAAATGCCTAGAATAAAACGTAATCCAAAAAAAGTTGCTTTAGCACAAGCTATCCTGGAAACTTATAATCCCAAATCTGTAGAAGATATGAATAATGCGCTTAAAGATTTATTTGGTCCTCTTTTTGAATCGATGCTTCAGGGAGAGATGAATAATCATCTTGGCTATAGTTCTAATGATAAAGGATGGTACTATGTCAAGAAAAAGTACCAGTTAAATAGAAATTTTTCTATTTAACTTCGACATTTGAAAAATTCTGATTCATAATTATTTGGACTCATATAACCGCAATGATTATGAATTCTTACTGTGTTATAAAATGTCTCAATATACTCAAATACTAATTGATATGTTTGTCTATAATCCATTATTTTGAATCGATTTAGCCATTCTCTTTTTATCAGTGAATGAAACGATTCTATACACGCATTATCCCATGGAGTTCCCTTTTCTGAATAGCTTCTTTCCATTTTCATCGTTATTTTTTGATATTCTTCACTTGTAAACTGCACTCCACGATCTGAACTATACCGAATTCGGTATAGTAGCGACTATGCCGAAGAAAAAACTATACCGAAGTTTTGGATACGTCGGATGAAAATAGCCTAATTCTTCGGTATAGTATTCTAGTACCAAACAACTAGTGTTACCCTATTTATAAGGAGGATAACATTATGAATAATTTGATTTATTTATCGGAAGAACTCTTAATGTTCTTGAAAAAGAATCATTACAAACAATAGACGTTAGCTAAGTACAGGAGAGAGTTGAATGTTTTAAGGCGTTTTTGTGAAAATCATGGCAGTGAAGAATATACTCTTGAATTGGGAAATGAGTACGCTGCTGACATTTATATCAATGGCCATTTTAGTGCCCATCGATATTTTGATAGAGGTCGTTTAACACGATTTCTAAACTTTTATTTGGAACATGGTTATTTCGATTTGTCTATTAAAAAGGGTAAAAAATATGACGATGATATAATAAGATTTCAAGGCGAATATGAGGCATATAAAAATTATATATATGACCGAAATATCAAAGAAACGACCAAACATAATTATAGTTATTACGCTTATCTTTTCTTGCAATTTTTATCTGATAATAAACTATATGAAATAGATGATTTATCTGTTGAGCTAATTTATAATTTTCTCATGACTGGTACTATGTCAAGATTTCGGACCACATAAATGTAAGAAATTTAATTAATTGATACTAATTAAATAATCATGCTCATATTCATTAGGTGATTTATAATCACAATGTGAATGTACTCTTATTGTATTATAAAATCCTTCTATGTATTCAAATACCAGCTTATATGCATGATTATAATTTATAATCTTAAATCTGTTCAGCCATTCCCTTTTTATCAATGCATGATATGATTCTATACACGCATTATCCCACGGTGTTCCTTTTTGTGAATAGCTTCTTTTCATCTGCTTAGTTAATCTTTTGTATTTCTTCGATGTATAGTGCACTCCGCGATCTGCATGGATTACTATTGGTTTTGCGCTTTTTCTTCTTTTTTTAGCTGTTTCCAGACATTTTAATACTTCATCTACTTCTAATGTTTTGCTTAATGTCCATGCTATTATTTTTCTTGAATAGAGATCCATTATACTGGTTAAATATACAAATCCTTCATCTGCTGTCCAGATATATGTTATATCAGTACACCATGCCTGATTTGGTGCTTTTGGATTAAAATCTCGGTTTAGAATATTTTTTAGTTTATTTGAAAAATCACAGTCTTTTGTTGTTATTGTATATGGTTTGATATAATGAGCTTTAATATTGTTTTCCCTCATTATGTTTCCTACATATTTTTCACTTATTTTTTCTCCCTCTTTTTTTAGTATTTCAGTTATTTTAGGAGCTCCATATATTTCTTTTGAATCCTTATAGATTTTCTTGATTCTTTCTGTGATTCTAGCTTTTCTGATTTTTTGTTTACATGGTTTTCTTTTCAAATATTCATAATATCCTGATTTACTCAGTTGTAATTTTTTTAGCATACCGGTAACTGAAGTCTGTTTATCTTTTTTAGATTTTTCTTTTATCCTTTTATAAAGATCCTGCTTAGTTAATTGCCCAGTATGCCAATAGCCTTTTTTAGGACTTCTAAAGCATCCTGTGTATCTTTCAGTTCTTTTTTTAATCTGGCAATTTCTTTAGCTTCGTCACTTGAATAATTACCGCTTCCTCTTGAATTAATTACGCCGTCATTACTACTGGCATCTTTAAGCCATTTATGAACAGTGCTATCAGCAATACCAAACTGTTTAGCTATAGCTACTTTAGATTCATCAGGATGTTCTAAAACATATTGAACAACTCCCTGTTTAAATTCATCTGTAAATGTTGGTTTAGTCATCATCATATACCCCTTTTCTATTTTTGATTTAAGCTTATGACATTGTATCATATACTAGCTAGTTCTTCCATTTAACTGGTACAGTTTTTATTCTAGCATCACATGACCTTCAAGCCAAAAAGACAAAGATATGTCATAAGTGGCGTGCGCTCATACCTTAAATTTATCAAAAGAAATGATCTTCTACAGCAGATTAGCGGTCTTCGTTTACCAAGAACAAAAAAAATCATACTGACCCTGAGTAATGATGAGCACAATAGAATTCAAGCAGTGTTAAATTCTGACTTGGTAACCTATAGAGATAAATCTATTTTTCTACTAGGTTATATCTTAGGTATAAGAGCCTGTGATATAGTAGCATTAAAACTATCAGATATCGACTGGCATAATGACTGTATCCATTTTATACAGTCAAAAACTGGGAATCAAGTTATCGTTCCATTATACACAGAAATTGGAAATTCTTTGTATCTATATATAACTCAGGAACGTGAAAAAAGTGATTATGAAAACATCTTCGTAAGTCACCTCCCACCTTTCAAACCTTTAGCTGATCATTCAGCCTGTTACACAATAGTTAATAAAATTATGAATAAAGCTAATATAACCAAAGATGATAGATTTTTTGGTATCCACTTTTTAAGACATAATACCGCTTCTGCACTTGTACACAAAGGAGTCTCACTAGAAACCATTTCATCGATACTGGGGCACTCGGATCCTAATTCAACAAACATCTATATATCTACTGATTCAGAAAGATTAAAAGAATACGTTCTTTTAATGAGGGATATCGGAATTGGTGGTGAAATTGATGACTAAATTTCAAAGCCGACTAGCTGACAAGATTATATTATTTCTTGAATTCAAACATTCTATAGGTATTATATACAAAACAGGTGAATGGACTTTATGTGATTTTGACAGGTATAATCTGGAACATGGAAATTATGGTTATCTGGAAAAAGAAACAGTTGAAGGATGGATCCATCACAAAAAAGAACGCAGCAAATCTCAATATATGGGTTATATGTCATGTATTAGAGAATTAGGTAAATATATGAACAGTCAGGATAATATATCATATATATTAAGCGACAAATATAAGGCCGTCAGATACAAAAGCAACGTATATCTTTTTTCTAATGAAGAACTTCAAAAATTTTTTAAGCAGATTGATATTTATTCTAAAACAGCCAATACGATTAGACTCTCTGCTGTTCTGCCTGCATTATTTAGATTTTTATATTATTTTGGCACAAGATGTAAAGAAGCACGCGTACTTGAAACCAGGAATGTTCATCTGGACCTAGGATATATAGATATCATTGCATCCAAAACACATTGTGATAGAAGAATTTTCATGAATGATGAATCTATTGAATTTTTTAGAAGATATCATTGTATAATGAATCATATAACTCCAAACAGAAAATACTTCTTTTCAGATATAGCTGATCGCTATTATCCGACAGGTTCTATTTCGCTATACTTTAATAAAATTTGGGATCAGGCTGGTTTGAGAAAAGATGCAGAAGTCCAGCTAAGAGCATATGATTTAAGACATCACTTTGCATGTAAAAATATCCTTAAATGGTCATTAAATAATGAAGATGTCATGGCCAAGCTACCCTATCTTATGACATTTATGGGTCATTCAAATTTAGAAAGTACGTATTATTATATTCATCTGATTCTTGATTTCTTTCCAAAATATAATGATCTTTCTTTATTAAGCAATGAACTGATTCCGGAGGTGGAAGAAGATGAAATATAATCGAAAAAAGGACCACTCATTTTGGAAACTGGCCAGAAGTTTCCTGCATGAATACATGCCTCTGGTAAGAAATTTATCTGATAAAACAATCGAATCATATAAAACATCGATAAAACTTTATCTTCGTTTTATCAATAAAGAAAAACACATCATCAATGATAAAATTACTTTTGAAATATTTTCAAGAGAAAATATGACAGATTATATTATCTGGTTAAAAAATAATCAAGCTTCACCAAAAACCATCAATTTAAGAATGACGGCATTGAAATCGTTTTTGAAATATGCTTCTGAAGAAGATTTCGAATTGACAGTATTTTACAATAACGCCAAATCCATCAGAGGTCAAAAAACAATAAAAAAACCTATAGAATATCTTAAACCGGAGGCAACTAAAGCTATTTTGTCTGCTTATGGAAATGATACTAAAAAGCATAGACGTAATCAGGTGCTGCTTATCTTGATGTATGATTCAGGCTGCCGTGTTCAGGAACTTTCTGATCTTAAAGTTTCTTCACTGCATTTAGATGTTTCCTGTCCATATATAACAGTCATTGGGAAAGGAAAAAAATTGAGGAATGTGCCACTTACCACAAAAACTGTATGTCATCTAAAAAAATATCTTGATGAATTTCATGATGAATCGATAGATGAGTATTTATTTTATTCGAACCTGGACAACAAACCTCACCAGTTGTCAACTGACAGCATTGCATTGATTTTAAAACAGGCAGTTAAAATAGCGAGAGAAAAAAACGAATCAGTACCAAAAAAGGTTCATTGTCATATGATTCGTAAAACAAAAGCAATGGATTTATATAAAAATGGTGTACCATTACCTTTTATTATGCAGCTGTTAGGACACGAAAGCATGTCAACAACAACTGGATTCTATGCATTCGCAACATTAGAAATGATGTCAGAAGCACTGAATAAGACTTTTGGTGAAACAAAAGGCGAAAAATTATGGAAAAAATCTATAAAAGTAAAAGATCCTTATAGTCTGGATTAACAGGAATACTATACCGAAGAATTAGGCTATTTTCATCCGACGTATCCAAAACTTCGGTATAGTTTTTTCTTCGGCATAGTCGCTATGGATCACAAGCGGTTTTTCAATATTTCTTCGTACTTTTGCAATATTTATTGCTTCTATTATCGATTCGGCTTTCATATCTTTAGTTAATACCCAGGATATGATTTTTCTTGAATATAAATCCATTACACTTGTTAAATAAACAAAACCCTCATCATAGGTCCAGATATAGGTTATGTCTGTACACCAGAAAGCATTTGGCCTGTCTGGATTGAATTCTCTTTTAAGCAGATTTTTTAAATCTGCAGTGAAATTTTTAGAAATCGTTGTTTTTGTCCAGTGTTTTATATAGCAGGCTTTTATTCCCATCTCACGCATATAATTACTGACTGTTTTCATGCTTATCTTTATTCCTTTTTGCCGCAGGATATAGGTGATTTTTGGTGCTCCATAAATTTCTTTGTTTTCATGATAAATAGTTAGAATCATTTCTTTGATTCGTTCTTTGTGCAGTTGCCGATGGGATTTTTTACGATGCTTCCATGATTTAAAACCGCTTCTGGAAATATTTAATATTTTGGTTACTGCTCTAATCGAAACCTTATTAGAATCGGCATCTTTATCAATATATTCGTCCAATGCTCTATAAAGAATACTTACTGGCTGTTGAGAATGTTCATAGCTTTTTTTAATATTTCAACAGCGTCTCTTAAATCCCTGTTTTCTTTTTTTAATCTTGCCAGTTCTTTAGCATCATCACTGGAATAATTACCAGAACCTCTAAATACCTTGCTTTCATCATCGCTGTTTGATGAATATTCTTTAATCCAGCGATGAATAGAACTTAATGAGATTCCAAGATTATTAGCTACTTCAGCCATGGTAAGTTCAGGATGATGCTTCCTATAATTAACAGCATCAATTTTAAATTGTTTATCGATTTGTTTCTTTTTAGCCATATAACTCTACCCCTTATTTATAATTTGATTATTGATTAATATAGATTACATCTGTTATCAGTATTAATCAATACTGTTTTCATTTTATTGACATTTCTCTATTTAACTGGACCTAAATATATACTAGCATCATTTTAGGAAGATTATGTCTTTTAATTCGTACAAAGGCATCAAAAACATCTATAATTCTAGTAGTAGAAACACCGAACATTCTAGCTATAGATGCATATGTTGCGTTATATGGTTTTAATTTATTTAAAATAGATATAATAGCCACTTTAGTAAAAGACCAGTTCTCATAAGCGATAGGATTAGTATCAAAGAAGTAAGAGTTACAATCTAGACACTTATATCTTTTAAGATGGGTAATCATTTTAACAGGCTGATCATTAATAGGAGTAGACACTAACCTTTTTTTTGAGTACCTTTACTAATAAAATGAATACTACCGCAATGAGGACAGCATACAATAGATGGTTTGAATCTAATATTTATTTCATAATAGGTACCAATATTATCTATAGTGAAAGATTCAACAATATCATCTTTAATATCAAATAAAGTCAATAATTCATTATTCATAATTATTTATATAACTAGAACTAGACCATATTATTATATCAAGGGGGTATCACACCCCACGATATTTTATTATCTATTTTTTAATCATTTATTTTATAAATATCAAAAAGGCAATTATTGCAAGTAAGCAAGCAATTGCATCCAGCCATAATCCTAATTTTAAAGCATAGCGATTATTTTGTAATTTAATACTGCCAAAATATAATGTAACAACATAAAACGTTGTATCACTACCTGTTTGAACAATTGAACCAAGAATACTATAAGGGTGATCAACACCATATTTTAAAAACACATTATTTAAAACACTTAAAGAACCATTAGATGAAAAAGGTCTAACAAGCATCATCATAAAAATATCAATTGGAATATTTAAAACCTGAAAAACACTCTTAAAGACACTTTCTAATATATTTATAATCCCACAACTTTGAAAACAAGTTACCCATAACATAAAAGCCATCATAGTAGGAAAAATCGTTAATAACAGCTTACTTCCCTCTTTAACCCCATTAATAAACTCTTCAAAAATATCAACATGTTTAAAAATAGCTTCAATAAATGCAACTAATAAAATAATTAAAATAATACTATTCATAATGTTCAATCACCTTACTTGCAATAACTCCAATTACTGTAATAATTAAACCAATTACAATACTATAACCAAAAAAACCTAAAATATCTTTACTACCATAACTCTGTCTTAAAGTCATCATAGTAGTAGGAATAATTGATAATCCTGTAGTATTTAAAATAACTAATAACATCATTTCTTTACATGGTATTTTTGGATTAGTTTGATATTTAGTTAATGATTTCATTGCTTTTAACCCACTAATTGAAGCTAAAGATCCAACACCTAATAAATTTGCAATAAAATTAGTTGATAAATATAAATAAACTTGATTATCATCAACTACTTTACCATAAATAAGTTTTAAAATAGGTTTTAATAAAAAAGATAATTGTTTAATTAATCCTGAAGCTTTAATAATATTTAAAAAACCATTCCATAAACAAGCAGATAAAACAAGAATTTTAATTAAATCAAAAACTTGATTAGGGGAATCTAATATCGCTTTAAACATTTCATCTTGATGATTAGTTATAAAAGCGACTAAGATAAAGAAAACTAATCCATATTTAAAAACCTTAGCCATAGATTAAATCCTTTAAAACCATCTTAAAGCCAATAAAGAAATTATAAGGGACAACTTTTTGTTTTCTAATTGGTTGATTATTTAATGAAATAATAATTTCATTATTATCAAATGAAACATCTACTTTATCACTATCTTTTTTATTAACAAATAAATCTAAATCCAAATAATACTTTTGTTGTTTAAATTCAACAATTCCCCTAGAAAAAATCTTTGTCTCTTCTAATAAATCAAAACATTCCTCATATTTTTTTTGATGAAACTCAAAATCATTACCACAATTAAAAGTAACAATAATCAAATCAAGTCCATTTTTACGCGCCATAGTAATTAGTGTTCGACGAGCTTTTTTAGTAAAACCTGTTTTACCACCAATACAATACTTATAATTAGTCAATAATTTATTTTTATTATGCCATGTTCCATTACCATCTTCACGAACATATTCCTTTGTTTTAACAATTTCATTAAAAATAGGATTTTGATGACAATAAGCCATTAATCTAGCCATATCATAGACAGTTGATTGATTACCATTATCTTCTTCATCTAATCCAGTAGGATTAGAAAAAGTAGTATTATGAAGTTCTAATTCTCTAGCTTTATCATTCATCATATCAACAAATTTTGGAACATCTTTAGCTACTGCTTTTGCAATCATTAAAGCTGCATCATTACCACTTCTTAACATTAAGCCATATAGAAGATCACGTAAACTAATTTTATCACCTATATGTATATAAATCCCGCTACCCCATGCTTTGTTGATTGTATCATCAACTGTAATAATTGTATCTAAATCCATATTTTCAATTGCAAGAATGCATGTCATTATTTTAGAAATTGAAGCAACACTTTGAATATAATCCTCATTACTTCCTTCAATTACAACTTGATTACTAGCTTCCATTACAATATAACTTTTACCTTGAAATTCAACCGGTTTAACACTATTTAATGGAGTTATGGCTAAAGAAATAATTAAACTAATAATATTTACATAGATCATTTTATCACCCATATAAATCTATGCATAAAAAAATTAAATAGAATGTAATTATAAAAAAGAAGCTAATTTCTTAGCTTCTATTCACCAAACATTTCAAATATATCTTTTAAAACAGAACTCTTTTTCTTTGGTTTACTTGATTTAGAATCATGGTGATTAGAATAATCTTGATGGTTAGCCCTTTCAATGATTTTATCCAATTCACCACGATCTAACCAGATTCCACGACATTCAGGACAATAATCAATTTCGATTCCATTTTTTTGAGACATAAGTAATGTTACATCTTTACATACGGGACATTTCATAATATACCTCCTATCATATCTAAATAATATTCTATTATCAAAAAATGAATTAATTATGAAAACTATTTATATTTTTCAATTAATAAATCTAAATACTCTTTATACTCAGAATCATTAGCGTTCATTGTTTTTGAAGTACTTGTATATTTTTTAACCGCATTACTAGCACGATTAATTGGTAAAAGAGTACCGGCACCAGCAACACATCCGCCAGGACAAGCCATTCCTTCTAACAAATAACCATCATATTTTCCTTTTTTAGCAAGCTTTAACATTTTTTTACAATTTTCTAATCCTTCAGCAGATTCTACTAATACATTATAATCAGGTCTTTTAGCTTTGATACAGTTAACAACTGCTTTTGCAACCCCACCGCTTACAGCAAATCCACGACCATCACCACTTGCTTGAGTGAAAGAATCATTTGGATCAGCTTCTAAAGTAGAAAGATCGATTCCTTTAGCTTCAAACATGGCACCTACTTCTTCAAATGTTAAAACAAAGTCTACTTCACTACGTACAGATTTTCTTGAGGCCTCTAATTTTTTAGCAGCACATGGGCCTATAAATACAACTCTGCTATTTGGATGTTTTTCTTTGATTAGTCTAGCTGTTAATACCATTGGAGTTAATGCCATTGAAATATATGATTTAAATTCAGGAAATTCTTTTTTAGCCATCATTGACCATGATGGGCAACATGATGTTGCCATAAATGGTTGCTTTTCAGGAACTTTTTCTAAAAAGTCATTGGCTTCATCAATCGTACATAAATCTGCTCCGATAGCAACTTCTACAACATCTTTAAATCCTAATTCACGCATTGCTTTTTTTAATACTTCAGGAGTAACTTTAGGTCCAAATTGACCAATGAAAGCAGGCGCAACAGCTGCGATGATTTCATCACCATTTTTGATTGCTTGAATCAATTGGAAAATTTGACTTTTATCAGCAATAGCACCAAATGGACAACTAACTAAACACATTCCACAAGAAACACATTTATCGTAGTTAATATGAGCATTACCGTATTCATCTGATTCAATTGCATTCATTCCACAAGCTTTGGCACATGGTCTTTCTTTTTTTAAGATAGCATCATATGGACAATTATTTTTACATAATCCACATTTTATACAC
Source organism: Thomasclavelia spiroformis DSM 1552 (assembly GCF_025149465.1). Lineage (NCBI taxonomy): Bacteria > Bacillati > Bacillota > Erysipelotrichia > Erysipelotrichales > Coprobacillaceae > Thomasclavelia > Thomasclavelia spiroformis. Next base: position 738,697 of record NZ_CP102275.1, read on the forward strand.
TTATCTTGGTCAATATAGGCTTTTCCATTTTTAAAACTAATGGCATTTTTAGGACAAATTTCAATACAAGGATGGGCTAGACATGCTTGACAACCATTACTTACCTCATATTTATTTTCTTCACATTTGTTACAGGCAAATTTAATAATATTGATTAATGGTGGTTCATAATATTTATCAGCAATGATACTTTCTTCAATTCCTTTAGAAATTGGGGCTGGTTCATCAATTGGTCGTAAAGATAAGCCCATTGTTAAACGGAGTCTTTCTCCAACGATTGCTCTTTCTAAAAAAATACTATCGCGGTAAGTAGCAACCTCGCCAGGAATTATTTTATATGGTAAATCTTCAATTCGACTATAGTCATTACCTTCATAAGCAAGTTTTGCCACTTCAACAAATACTTTGCGTCTAATTTTTGTCAGTGACGAATATATTCCTCTCATAATCTTCCTCCAAGTTTATTTATACTTATATTGTACTCCAAATAGATAAAATATGATAGTATGGAGATAAATAAAAAATATTATCAATTAATAAATTTTAAACTACGATTTTATTGCTTTTAATTTAGGTTTTAGTATAATGTATTCGAAGTAGGTGAAAATATGGAAAGATTACAAAAAGTAATTGCTGCAAGTGGTTATACATCTAGAAGAAAAGCAGAAGATTTGATCGTACAAGGAAAAGTAGAAGTAAATGGGCAGGTTGTTCGTGAATTAGGAACTAAAGTAAAAAAAGGTGATATTGTTACAGTTGAAGGAAAACCAATCGTTGGTGAAAATAAAGTATATTATGTTTTTTATAAACCAAAAGGTTGTGTTTGTACTTTAGATGATGAGTTTGATCGACCAATTGTTACAGATTATTTTACTGATGTAAAAGAAAGAATTTATCCAGTAGGTCGTTTAGACTTTGATACTACAGGATTGATTATTATGTCTAATGATGGTGAGTTTGCAAATATGATTATGCATCCACGTTCTCATTTAGAAAAGATCTATGAAGTTAGTGTTAAAGGACTTATCAATGGTCAAACTTTAAATAAGTTAGAAAAAGGAATTTATTTAGAAGGAGTTAAAACACTCCCTTGTAAGATCAAAGTAGTTAATAAAGATATTGAACATAAGACAACAATGTTAAAAATTAAACTTGTTGAAGGGAAAAACCGACAAGTTAAAAAAATGTTTGAAAGTGTTGGACATCCTGTTAAAAGATTACATCGTGTAAGTATTGGATGTGTAAATTTAAAGGGATTAACACCAGGTAAATATAGAATTTTAAAACCACAGGAAGTTAAAGATTTAAAGAAATTAGTTAACGGTAAAAAGTAATTTAGTTATCTTTATTTGACAATTATTTTGCTTTTATTGGTGCATACTGTATGATGGGTGATGAAAATGAGAATACAAGTAATAGAACCACAAAATATAAAAGAATGTGGAATATGTAAAGCAAAAGATGAGTGGATTAAAGATGTAAATGTTCGTGGTATTAAAGGCATATACTGTTTAAAGTGTGATACACTAACGATGTTTAATAAGATGCCTTCTAAATATGTTTATCAAGCATTTAAAGAAGAAACAGAGAAAATTAGAAATACATATTTGGTAAAACAAAATGACAAAATTAAATAAATAACTTATTGACTTTAATAAATAAATGAGTAAAATTATAAGAGTAAATATGATGCGATGATTTAGGATATGTCTAGATATTACTTTGATATAGAGAAAAGACGGTTGGTGAAAGTCTTGATGAGGATATTTATACTCCACTCCCTAATATGCAACACTCGAAAGAGATTGTCGGTAGCGCGTTATAGCTAAGAGGTTATTTTATAACAAATTAAGGTGGTACCACGATACTCTCGTCCTTTGGATGAGAGTTTTTTATTTAGGGAGAAGGTTATGAAAAAGTTAGTATATCCTGAAGAAGAACATGTAAAAAAGAAAATATTGCTTCTAAAAAACAATTGAAAAATGTGGTAGCAAATTTGAAGATGAATATTTTGATGAAAGAACAAAAAAACGTATTTACGTTTTTGGATAGGAGAAGAAAAATGATTGATTTTAAAGAAGATGAAAAATTAAGTGTACTAAATCATTCTTGTGCTCATGTTATGGCTCAAGCAATTAAACATTTATATCCTCAAGCTAAATTTTGGGTTGGACCAGTAGTTAGTGAAGGATTTTATTATGATGTTGATTTAGGAAATGCTGTGATTAAAGATGAAGATATTCCTAAAATTGAAAAAGAAATGAAAAAAATCTGTAAAGATGGTAAACGTATTGTTCGTCAAGAAATTTCTAAAGAAGAAGCTTTAGAAATGTTTAAAGATGATGAATATAAAATTGATTTAATTAATAATTTTGAAAATGGAACAAACATTAGTTGTTATAAACAAGGGGATTTTGTTGATTTATGTCGCGGTCCTCATGTAGAGACAGTTAAAGCATGTAAAAACTTCAAGTTAACTAAACACTCTGGAGCTTATTGGAAAGGTGATAAAAACAATAAAGTTCTTCAAAGAATCTATGGAGTATGTTTTGAAACACCTGAAGCATTAGAAGAACATTTAAATTTATTAGAAGAAGCTAAACGTCGAGATCATAAAAAAATCGGTAAAGAATTAGGTTTATTTATGATGAGTGAATATGCTCCTGGAATGCCTATCTTTTTACCTAAAGGAATGATTTTAAGAAATACATTAGAACAATTCTGGTATGAAGAACATACAAAAGAAGGATATGTATTTATTAAAACTCCAATTATGATGTCTCGTGAATTATGGGAAACTAGTGGACATTGGGCTAATTATAAAGATGATATGTATACAAGTATGGTTGATGATCGTGAATTTGCAATTAAGCCAATGAACTGTCCAGGTAGTTTATTAGTTTATAAAAATGGTTTACATTCTTATAAAGATTTACCTCTTAGAATGGGTGAATTAGGACAAGTTCATCGTCATGAGGCAAGTGGTGCTTTAAATGGATTATTTAGAGTTCGTACATTTACTCAAGATGATGCGCATATTTTTATGACACCTGATCAAATTGAAAGTGAAATTATTAAATTAATTAATTTCATTGATCGTGTTTATAATAGTTTAAATTTAAGTTATGAAATTGAATTATCAACTCGTCCTGAAGAAAAATATATTGGTGATTTAGCTATTTGGGAAAAATCAGAAGCAGCATTAGCAGCTGCATGTAAAGCTGCTGGTAAGGATTATAAAATCAATCCTGGTGATGGAGCTTTCTATGGACCTAAATTAGATTTCCATGTTAAAGATAGTTTAGGTAGAGTATGGCAATGTGGAACTATTCAATTAGATATGAACTTACCTGAAAGATTTGATATAACATATATTGACGATAAAGGTGAAAAAGCTCGTCCAGTAATGTTACATCGTGTTATTTTTGGATCAATTGAAAGATTTATTGGTATTTTAATTGAACATTTTGCAGGAGTGTTCCCATTATGGTTAGCACCAGTTCAAGTAAAAGTTTTACCAGTAAATAATGAATATCATTTAGAATATGCTAAAGAAGTAACTAAATTATTACAAGAAGCAGGATTAAAAGTAGAAATGGATGCTCGTGAAGAAAAATTAGGATATCGTATTCGTGAAGGACAAATGGAAAAAGTTCCGTATTTATTAGTTTTAGGTAATAATGAACGAGATGAAAAAACTGTTACATATCGTCAACATGGACAACAAAAACAAATTACAGTACCGTTTGATGAATTTGTATCAATGTTGAAAAAAGAAATTGAAAATAAAGAATAGAAAAAAAGATGTAATTTTGTAAATGATAAAATTTACTAATTACATCTTTTTAATTAGTCTCTATGGCAGCTATGACGATATTTTTCCATCATTAATTTAAATATATCGCCATTAGTTGGTGGGGTATATGTAATGGCATTAGCACCAGCATCAATAACTTCTTGAATTGTTTCAACTGTTGGACCACCGGTTGCAATAATTGGAAAATTAGGAGAAATCTTACGAAGTTCTCTTACGATTTCGGCAGTTTTTTTACCACCAGAAACATTAATGATCGATGCACCAGTGTGTAACATTCTTTCTTCAAGATTTTCATCTAAAGATACGATTGATAAAACAACAGGAATATCAATGTAATCAACTAATTCTTGAATAAATTTTGTTTTAGTTGGTGCATTTAACACAACTGCTGTTGCGCCATGTAATTCCGCATCTAAAGCAATTTCTTTGACTCGAGGACCGGCTGTTGTACCACCACCAACTCCTGCAAATACAGGTCTTTGAGAAACATCAATAATGGCATTTGTTATTTGCAAAGTTGGTGTAAATGGATATACGGCAATCACTGCATCAGCATTACAGTTAGAAATTACTGCAACATCAGTAGAAAATATTAATGATTTTATTTTATTACCATTGATTACAATCCCGCTAGCATTACGAATACATTCTGGAACAATAATTGTATGACTACGTAGTGCGGTATTTATTTTAGGTGCTTGTTTTTTCATTGTTTATTCCCTTTCTTTTAAAATATATTGAATAGTTGTTTGGTTGTCATCTTATTGCATTGATATTATAACATAGTCAAATTTAAATATACATAGTGAAAAATCCAATGAATAAAAATAATAAAAGATGGTAATAATATATTAGGTATCCTAATGGGATACTTAATATATTTCATTATATCTTTAGTTAGTTATAATTAAAATTGTTGGAGGAATCGCCATGGAAATTGATTATGAACTTATTGGTAAAAGAATAAGAGAAGAACGGATTTCTCAAAATTTATCTCAACAAACATTAGCTGAGATATCAAATATTTCTCCAACTAATATATCACATATTGAACGCGGTGCAACTAAACTAAGTCTACCTACTTTAGTTAGTATAGCTAATGCACTAGCTGTTTCGGCAGATTTTTTACTGTGCGATAGTTTAGTTGAAGCAGATAAGATTTATATTGACGAAATCAATGAACTATTATTAGACTGTAACCCAAATGAATTAAAGATAATCATTGATATAATGAAATCAGTTAAAATAACGTTAAGACGCCATAATAAACTAGATAAAAAATAAACACTTGTTAAAAAGTGTTTTTTTTAATTAGATTTTATTGTACAATAACAACCGAGGTGTAGAAAATGAAACAATACTTAGAGATGTGTAAATATGTTTTAGAAAACGGTGAAGATCGAAGTGACCGTACTGGTACTGGGACAAGAAGTGTTTTTGGATATCAGACACGATATGATTTAAGAGATGGTTTTCCTTTGATGACAACTAAAAAAATGTTTATTAGACCAATTGCTGAAGAATTATTATGGTTTATTAAAGGTGATACGAATATAAAATATTTAGTTGATCGAAATGTTAAAATATGGAATGAATGGCCATATGAAAATTATAAAAAATCAAAAGATTATCAAGGTGAAACAATCGAGGAATTTATTGAAAAAATTAAGAATTTACCAGAAGATGATTCATTTGTATTAAAATATGGAGATTTAGGTCCGGTATATGGGGCACAATGGCGTAATTTCAATTATGAAGGTGTTGATCAATTAGCTAAGTTAGTTGATAGTTTAAAAAACGATCCTTTTTCAAGAAGACATATTATTTGTGCTTGGAATCCGGCTCAAGTAGATAATATGACGTTACCACCATGTCATGCATTTTTACAGTTTTATGTAAGTGCTGATAAGAAATATTTATCTTGCCAATTATATCAACGTAGTGCCGATATTTTTTTAGGCGTACCTTTTAATATTGCATCATATGCTTTAATGGTTGAAATGCTAGCACGTACTTGTGGTTATGAGGCAAAAGAATTTGTTCATACAATAGGTGATGCTCATATTTATAAAGATCATTTTGATGTTGTAAAACAACAACTTGAAAGAAAGCCGCTACCTAAGTGTAAATTAGTTTTAAATCCTGAAGTTAAATCTATTTTTGATTATAAAATTGAAGATATTAAAATTGAAGATTATCAAAGTTATGGTAAATTGGTAGGAAAGGTGAGTGTGTAATGATTAGTATTATTGTAGCAACAGATGAAGATTTATTGATTGGAAAAGAGGATTCTAGTAATGGAATGCCTTGGAATGTGCCAGAAGATTTAAAGCATTTTAAAGAAACAACATTAAATAAAACTATTTTAATGGGGCTTACTACTTATAAGGCAATTGGAAGACCATTACCTAATCGTAAGACGATTGTTGTAAGCTTAGAACCATTTGAAGATAATCGAGTTGAAGTTAGAAATTCGTTAGAAGAAGTAATTTTGGAATATCAAAAAAGTGGTGAGGATTTGTTTATTTCTGGAGGAGCATCGATTTATCGTCAATGTTTACCGATTGCCGATCAGTTATTGATTTCAAGAATTCCTGGAAAACATACTGGAGAAACATATTTCCCAAGTTTTGATGAATATGGATATCAATTGGTTGAAGAAAAACCATTTGAAACATTTAAATTACAAATTTATAAGCGAGGATAAACATGAAAAGGATTGCATTGATTGTTATTAGAGTTATTTTAAGATTGCCTTACTGGTGGGGTTATAAAGTAAATAAGTATAAACATATAGAAAATTATCCTTTAGAAGAAAGATATGGTTTTATTCATGGTGTTGTATCTACGATTAGTAAAAAAGCCCGCGTTGAACTTAAATGTTATGGTTTAGAAAATTTACCTAAACAATCAGGTTATTTATTAGCGCCTAATCATCAAGGGTTATATGATCCACTAGCTATTTTTCAAACTCATGAAGCACCAATTAGAGCAATTGTAAAAAAAGAATTAACATCAGTTATTTTAGTTAAAGATGTTATTAAGATGTTAGAATATGTACCATTAGATCGTAAAAATGTTCGTGACGGTGCTAGAGTAATTAACTATGTTAGTAATGAGGTTGCTAATGGTCAAAATTTCTTTGTTTTTCCTGAGGGAACAAGGAGTAAAGATGGTAATAATATTTTAGAGTTTAAAGGTGGAACTTTTAAAATTGCTACTAAGGCTAAAGCACCAATTGTACCTGTAGCGTTAATAGATTGTTATAAAGTATTTGATAATAATACGATTAAAAAAACAACAGCTCAAATTCATTATTTACCACCGTTATATTATAATGATTATAAAGATATGCATACAAATGAAATAGCTAAAATAGTTCATGATAAAATTGAAACATATATCCAAGAATGGACAAAAAATAACGCTTAAAGTTAAAAATAACCACTTTGTGTGGTTATTTTTAATTATTTATTGAATGTTTTAAAAATATTATTTAATCTGCGTTGTTTTTCTTTACTAAAAGATACATTAGGTTCATTTAAATATTGAACTATTAAATCAGCATCTTTGATTAATTCACTATATTCATCATCAATTCTATCTTTGAAAGAATGATTTTTGATAGCAGTAGTAATCAAGATAATCTCATCATGATTAAAAAGATTACTATTAGTTAGAATTTCTCTAGCTAACATACTGCTTCTATTAGCATGATCAAAACTAGATTTAAATCTATATGTAGCTAAATCATGACAAATACCAATAATAGCAGCTAATTCTAAATCAAGATTTTTTAATTTAGCTAATAAACAAGCCATATTAGCAACATTAGCAGAATGCTCTAAACCATTATTTTTAATTAAAATATCATTGATAGCTTCTTTAATAAAATAATATCTTTTCATCGTCGTAACCCCTTAGGATATAAATTTTTAACTTGGTTATTACTTTCTTTATAAAACGATAAAGGATAACCATCAACCAAGATCAAACCATAGCCTTTTTGATTATTTCCAATCAAAGTTTCACCATGAATATATTTTGCAACTTCAATATCATCACTTTTAAAATTATAATAACGTTTTACATCATTCATATTAAGTGTTAAAGCTAATGAATGACTTGGTTCAAAACGTCCTTTTTTACATTCTCCTAGATATAAACCATTTCTTAAAACTTTTACTCCTTTTAGTTCAAGAAATTGTGGTAAAATAGCATAGATATGATTATTTGAACTAAATAATAGTGATGGTACTTTTATTTTTAAATTATCGTTATAAAACTTCTTGATTAAATCAAGTTGTTGAGAAGTAACATTTGGTTTTAATAATTTAACTTTCTTTGTTTTATTATCACTATGTTTTTTTAATAGTGCAATAAATTGGCCTTCTCCTTTATTGATATGTGGATACATTCTAACAACTTTATCATTATTATAGCCACTAGACATACCAGGCTGCTTTTTAATTTCTAAAAGCTCCATATTTAATTCATTTATCATATAATCAACTTGTTCTTCATTTTCTTCTAAAGAATATGTACAAGTTGAATAAATTAAAATCCCATCATCTTTAAGCATTTTATATGCTGCATTAATCAGTCTCCTTTGAATTTTAGCACAATCATATATTTTATCAATCGACCATGTTTCAATTGCCGTGTCAAGTTTTCTAAACATTCCTTCTCCAGAACAAGGAGCATCTAAAATAATTTTATCAAAAAAACAATTAAACTGTTTATCCAATTTGACGGGATCACAATTAGTAACAATCGTATTAGTGATTCCAAAACGTTCAATATTTTCTGATAAAATCTCTGCTCTTAATTTATTAATATCATTGGCAATCATTAATCCTTCATCACTTAATCTACTTGCTACGTAACAAGTTTTACCACCAGGAGCTGCACACATATCTAAAATATAATCATCTTTATTAAACTCAACACTACTAGCAACAGCCATGGCACTAGGTTCTTGAATATAATATAAACCACAATTAAAATAGGGATGTTTACCTAGAGGATAACTATCATAGTCATAAAAATATGCATCATTTATATATGGATGCTTAGTTAAGTATTGATATTCTAGATGTTGGATAACATTCTTTTTTTTGGGATTTAGATAAAATGCTTTTATTGGTTTTTTTAATAGCGCTGCTTTAAAGTTTTGATATTCATCTTTTAAAAGCATTTGCATTCTTTGTTCAAATAATATGTCCATGTTTCACCTCAAATTTAATATATAAAGCAAAAGACAAGCAATTGCTTGTCTGTTATTTTGATAGCTCATTAGAAATCTGTGCTAAACGATTTGCTAGTTTACTTAACTCTTGAATTGGTAATTCAAGATATAAGTCGATGTCTATTTTTTTAATAGCATCTTCATATTTTGCATTTTCTTGCAAACCAATTAATGTTTCAGTTGTTGCATCTAAAGAATTTGTTATTTCAATTAATTCGTTTAAAATTTCATTGCCCACCATATAATATACCACGTTTTCTTAATTTTATTTTGTTCTTTTTATTTAGTTTATTTCTACTAAAAAAATACGTCATTTTAATCAATTCGTCAATACTATTTAGTAAATTAACACTAAATTCTTTCTAAAAATTGTTTTTTTTAATAAATTTTATAAATAAATGTACATTTATTGAAAATACTATTGATTTTATACTTTAAATTGTATATAATAATTATTGGTAGTTGCCCAAGTGGCGAAATTGGTAGACGCAACGGACTCAAAATCCGTCGGTAGCGATACTGTACCGGTTCGAGTCCGGTCTTGGGCACCATTTATTAGTCAATGTGTTCGTTGACTTTTTTATTTTGTTTTCATATTTATCTTATATAAGATGATTTCTCATGAGATTGAAAAGTTCTATCACTTTTCGATATCATTATGACGTGTTTGGATATCTAAATTTGTCGAATTATGACAGAAATGTAAAATTTTTTTAAAAATTTGAAAAATAAATGAAAAATGTATATTTAATTAGAAAAAAATATACATTTTTTTAGATTATTGTAATAGATTTTCTATTATTATAAATTAAAGAAGAATATTTCTAGATGGATAGACAAATAGAAGATAATGTAAGACATCTTCGAAGTTTAAAAATCTAGTAAGAATTATATCTTTAATTGAAGGGCGTAATGAAACTAAAATACCACATCTAATTATTTATCGTTAGAACATAATAAAAGATGTACAAATGTATTGTAAAAAGTTTTAAAGTAAATGAAGTAGCTAGTTGTTTTTTAATAAAATAAATAACAGTGAACCTAAAGAAGGTGATAGTTCTAAAGATTTTACTAAATTGGTATTATAAATTATTTTAATAATAGATATGGACGGTTAATCTATATGATTAATCGTGTTTTAACTATTAGATAATTGAATATTAATAAAAAAATGAGCAATAGATATTGTTCATTTATATTATAGTTTTTTAAACAAATTTTTTTGTTTTAGTTTTTCTGTTTCTTCAACTCGTTGACGTATGTCTTTGATAATGAATTGTTGATCACTAAGGCTTAGACGATTAAATAAATTTATTAACTCATCATTTGTAATATATATTTGTGATTTTTCTTTACAAAATTGTTGATCACCGATGTATGATAAAAAACCGGAATCATTAAGAACATCATAAAAACTCATTTCTAAAGCATGAGCAATTTTAACTATTGCAGGAATAGACATGTTATAAAAAATACCTTTATGTCCATGTTCAATATTACTAATTGATGAAGCAGAAATACCTGATATATATTCAAGTTTAGCTTGTGACCAGCCTTTAGATAATCGAATATTTTTAATATAAGTGCCAATTAATGTTGTGTCTATATTATCCATATTGTGTCCCCCATCAATATGATTATATCGTATTTATATTCCAATAACCGCCAGAATTATGTAGACTGATATAGTCTAAAAATAATTTGGATAAAAAGTTTTATTAAAAATATTGACAGAATTGTTATTCTTGGATAAAATAATTGCAACAACATCTGATATAAATACTGTGAAAAGAAATAGTATGTATTTGAAGTAGTATAGAGAACTCTTGGTTGGTGGAAAAGAGTCTACCTATAATACTGAATTCGTCTTGGAGTAGAGGACTGAAAGTTTTTAGTAGGTCTCTCCGGTAACACCCGTTAGCGTGTAAGAGTATGTACTAATTTTATTAGCGTACTTGATGAGGTTAATATAGTAATATATTAATAAAATAAGGTGGTATCACGAAGCATAGCTCTCGTCCTTTTTAGGAGGAGAGCTTTTATTTATATACAGAGTTGAGATAATAAATAGAAAAGGGGAATATTAAAATGATTATTGTAATGAAAACTACAGCAACAGTTAAAGATGTTGAAAAAGTATCAAAAATTATAACTGATAAAGGATTAAAAGTAAGTGTTGTAAATGGTACAGAACAATCTGTAATTGGGGTAATTGGAGACACTACTAAAATTGATCCTCGTGCTATTGAAGTGGATATGGCAGTTGATCATGTAATGAGAGTATCTGAGCCATATAAACTAGCCAACCGTGCATTTCATCCCGATGATACAATCGTTGATGTAGCCGGTGTTAAAGTCGGTGGTGATAATCTTGCCTTGATTGCTGGACCTTGTTCAGTTGAAAGTGAAGAACAGGTAATTGAAATTGCTAAGGCTGCTAAAAAAGCTGGAGCAAATATTTTAAGAGGTGGAGCTTTCAAACCAAGAACTTCGCCATATGCATTCCAGGGAATGGGTTCTTCAGGATTAGATATTTTAGTTGCAGCTAAAAAAGCAACAGGACTACCAATCTGTTCAGAGTTGATGGATGCCCAATATCTTGATGAATTTAATGAAAAAGTAGATTTAATACAAATTGGTGCAAGAAACATGCAAAACTTTGACTTATTAAAAAAAGTAGGAGCAGGGACAAAAAAACCAATCTTATTAAAAAGAGGATTAAGTGCAACATTTGAAGAATGGATCATGTCAGCAGAATATATCATGGCAAATGGAAATCCCAATGTAATCTTATGTGAAAGAGGAATCAGAACATTTGAAACATATACAAGAAACACATTAGATTTACAAGCAATCCCGGTAATCAAGAAATTGACACATTTACCAATAATAATCGATCCAAGTCATGCAGGAGGGAAATGGTGGTTAGTAGAACCAATGGCAAAAGCATCAATAGCAGCGGGATGTGATGGATTGATGATAGAAGTGCATAATAATCCAGAAAAAGCATTGTGTGATGGACCACAGTCATTAAGACCGGAAAAATATGAAGAATTATTAAAACAAATTAATAAAATTGCAGATGTTGTTGGAAAGAAAGTTTAAAATAGGAGGAAGATAGCGATGGAATTGACAGTTGCGTTAAAGGATAATAGTTATCCAATATATATTAAAAAAGGAATTTTAAATGATGTTGATAAATATATTAAAAATATTTATCATGGCAATAAGATTATGATTATTTCAGATGATCAGGTGTATAGCTATTATGGTGAGCGTTTAACTAATGTCTTAAAAAAAGAATATGTTGTTGATCATGTGATTGTTCCTCATGGTGAACAATCAAAAAGATTTGATATTCTACCATCGCTATATAAGTCTTTATTGGAATTCAAACTTACAAGAACTGATTTAATTATTGCATTAGGTGGTGGTGTTATTGGCGATTTAGTTGGGTTTGTGGCTTCAACATATTTAAGAGGAGTGAAGCTTGTTCAAATTCCAACTTCACTTTTAGCTCAAGTTGATTCATCTGTAGGTGGTAAAGTAGCTGTAGATTTACCAGAAGGGAAAAATTTAATTGGAACTTTTTATCATCCTAAGATGGTTTTAATCGATCCTGATACATTAAAAACGTTACCTAAGCGTTTTATTAATGATGGAATGGCAGAAGTAATTAAATATGGATGTATAAAAGATAAAAATTTATTTGAACGTTTAAGTAGTTATAAAGATTTTGATGATTTGTATCAAGATATTGATGAGATTATTTATCGTTGTGTTGATATTAAACGTGATGTTGTAGAACGTGATCAATTTGATTTTGGTGATCGACTTTTATTGAATTTTGGTCATACTTTAGGACATGCAATTGAACAATATTATCATTATGAAAAATATTCTCATGGCGAAGCTGTAGCAATTGGAATGGTTCAGTTAACTAAGATTGCTGAAGAAAAGAATCTTTCTTTTAAAGGAACTAGTGATATAATTAAAGATATATGTCTTAAATATAATCTTCCTATTTTTAGTGATACTAAAACAGATGATTTAATTGAAGCAATTAGCTTAGATAAAAAGAATTTGAATAAAAAATTGTCATTAGTATTATTAAAAGAAATTGGAAATAGTTATATTTATCAAAGTGATCTTTCACTAATTAAAGAAAAGGATAGGGTATAAAATGACAGCAGTAAGAATAACACCAACTAAATTAAAAGGAAAAGTTCAAGTACCTCCTTCTAAATCATTAGCACATCGAGCAATTATTTGTGCTAGTTTAGCTAAAGGAATTAGTCGTATTGATAATATTGAATATTCCAAAGATATTCAAGCAACAATTAAAGCAATGCAATCACTAGGAACTAAAATAGAGAAATATAATGATTATTTAATCATTGATGGAACATCAACGTTTACTAAAAATAATAGTGAGATAGATTGTGAAGAATCTGGTTCAACTTTACGATTTATGATTCCAATTTCAATCGTTGAAGAAAATAAAGTTCATTTTACTGGACATGGTAATTTAGGAAAAAGGCCATTAGATACATTCTATAAAATTTTTGAGCAACAAAATATTGGCTACTTATATAAAAAAGATATTTTGGATTTATATGTAATTGGAAAGCTAAAACCTGATCATTATAAAATTCCTGGAAATATTTCATCACAGTTTATCACCGGTTTACTATTTGCATTACCGCTTTTAAAAGGTGATTCGATTATTGAAATTACTTCACCGCTTGAATCTAAAGGATATATTGATTTAACATTACAAATGTTAAATCAATATGGTATTAAAATAATTAATAATAATTATCAAAGTTTTATTATTATTGGGAATCAAGAATATCATGCTCAAGATTATCGGGTTGAAGCTGATTTTTCCCAAGCAGCTTTTTATCTTGTTGCTGGAGCAATTGGAAATGATGTAGTTTTAACGGATTTAAATTTAGATTCTTTACAAGGAGATAAAGCTACTTTAGATATTTTAGAATCAATGGGCGCTAAAATTACGGTTCTTGGAGATGGAGTTAAAGTAACTGGTGAAAATTTATCAGCAACAATTGTTGATGCTAGTCAATGTCCCGATGTAATTCCGGTTGTTTCTGTAGCATTAGCTTTAGCTACAGGTCGAAGTGAAGTTATTAATGCTAAAAGATTAAGAATTAAAGAATGTGATCGACTTGTTGCTACTAGTAGTCAAATTAATGAATTATCAGGAAATGTAAAGGAATTACCAGAAGGTATGATTATTAATGGAGTTGATGAATTTACTGGTGGCAATTGTTCTAGTTATAATGATCATCGTATAGCGATGATGCTTGCAATTGCTGCTACAAGAAGTATTCGACCAATCATTATTGATAATATGGAATGTGTTGAAAAATCATATCCAAGTTTTTGGGAAGATTATAAATCATTAGGGGGAATTATTGATGTCATCGACATGGAAAAATAATATCGAAATAACAATTTTTGGAGAATCACATGGTAAAGCAATTGGGATTATTTTAGGAAATCTTCCAGCTGGAATTAAAATCGATATGGATGAAGTTGCAAGAGAAATGAAACGTCGTGCTCCAGGTCGAAATAAAATGTCGACACCAAGAAAAGAAGCTGATAATGTTGAAGTGGTTAGTGGCTTATATGAAGGTATTACTACTGGAGCGCCACTTTGTGGGATGATTTATAACTGTGATCAGCATTCTAAAGATTATTCATTATTAAAAGAAAAAATGCGTCCTGGTCATAGTGATTATCCGGCTTTTGTTAAATACCAAGGTTTTAATGATGTTCGTGGCGGTGGTCATTTTTCTGGAAGAATTACAGCACCAATTGTCTTTGCTGGTGCAATTGCTAAACAAATTCTTGCTAAACAGGGAATTCATGTTGGGGCCCATATTTTAAGTATTAAAGATATATATGATGAATATTTTGATATGCGTTTATCAAATGAAACATTAAATTATTTAAGTGAGCAACAGTATCCAGTTTTGAATAAAGATATTTATGATCAGTTTGTAAAAACAATTGATGAAGCAAGAATGAATCAGGATTCAGTTGGGGGTAAAATTGAATGTGCAATAATAGGATTGAAAGCTGGTTTAGGTGATCCATTCTTTGATTCAATTGAAAGTCATTTATCTAGTTTGTTGTTTTCAATTCCGGCTGTTAAGTCAGTTGCTTTTGGTAATGATAGAATTAGTGAGATGTTTGGTAGTGAAGCTAATGATTGTTATTATTATGATAAAGATGTTATTAAAACTAAAACTAATAATAATGGTGGAATTATTGGTGGAATTAGTAATGGAATGCCAATTGTTTTTAATGTTGGAATTAAGCCAACGCCTTCAATTTCTAAGATACAAGAAACAGTAGATATAAAACATCATCAAAATACTACATTAGAAATTCATGGACGTCATGATCCATGTATTGTCTTTAGAGCAACGGTTGTAGTTGAAGCTATGGCAGCGTTGACAATTCTTGATTTAGTGAGGTAATTATGAAAGATTTAAATGAATGTCGAAAAGAAATTGATCAAATTGATCAACAATTAATTAAATTGTTTGAACAAAGGATGAAAATAAGCAGGGAAGTTGTTACCTATAAGTTGGCTAATAATATGCAAATATTTCAACCTGAGCGAGAAAAAGATGTTATTGAAAAAAATGTTAAGCGTTTAAATGATTCATCTTTACAAGCATATGCTCATAATTTTGTTCAAGATATTATGGACATTGGAAAAAGCTATCAGGCAACTTTTATACCATTAACATACACATATAAATTAGCTAAAGAAAAGACAGAAAATATTAAAGTTGGTTATGCTGGTGTTCCAGGAGCTTTTGCTCATCAAGCGTTATTGGAGTATTTTGGAGAAGTTGATAATATTAATTATGAGCATTTTCAAGATGTTTATGAGGCTTTAAAAAACGATGAAATTGATTATGGAGTTGTGCCATTAGAAAACTCCTCAACTGGGGCAATTAATGATAATTATGATTTATTAAGAGACTATGGTTTTTATATTGTTGGCGAACATAGTATCAAAATTACTCAAAATCTATTAGGAATTAAAGGCGCTAAGCTAGAAGATATTACTTGTTTATATAGTCATGAACAAGGTTTACAACAATCTTCTAAGTTTTTAAATGATCATCCTAAAATTAAAGTTTATAATTATTCAAATACAGCAGCAGCAGCAAAATATGTTAGTGAAAAAAATGATAAACATTTAGGTGCTATTGCTTCTAAAATAGCTGCTAAGTTATATGATTTAGCAGTAATTAAAGAAAATATTCATAATGTTGAAAGTAATAATACAAGATTTATAATTATTGGAAAACAATTAGAAAATTGTAATAATAGTAATCGAGTTAGTATTGTTTTTACGTTACAGCATAAAGTAGGAGCACTTAGTTCAATTTTAAAAGTTATTAAAGATCATCAAATTAATTTATCGCGAATTGAATCACGCCCAATTAAAGATAAACCTTGGCAATATTATTTTTATATTGATTTTGAAGGAAGTTTAAATGATAATAATGTAAAAATAGCACTAGAACAATTAAAGACTAATTGTTTAACACTAAGAGTGTTAGGAAATTATTGTCATGCATAAAGAATTATGAAAAATATTGTTTTAATTGGAATGATGGGTTGTGGTAAGACAACTATTTCTAAATTACTTGGAAAAAAACTTAATAAATTAGTTATTGATACTGATGAATATATAGTTAATAAATATCATCAAACAATTGATGAAATGTTTGTAATTGGGGAAGATTATTTTAGAGAAAATGAGACAAATGTTTGCAAGGAAATAGTTAAATTAAATGGCTATATTATTTCTACAGGTGGGGGAATTGTTTTAGATCCATTGAATATAAAATATTTAAAAGAAAATGGAATTGTTGTTTTTATTGATCGACCACTTAATAATATAAAAAAAGACGTTGATATTTCATCACGTCCATTATTAAAAGAGGGCAGTGATAAATTAGATAAATTGTATAATCAAAGATATCAGTTATATTTAGAAGCTTGTGATATTCATCTTGTTAATGATGATTCTTTAGAAGTAGTTACTGATCATTTAGTGGAATTGTTAAAAAATAAGATATAATTTAGTAGGAGTAAAAATACTCCTATTTTTTATAT
This sequence comes from Thomasclavelia spiroformis DSM 1552, assembly GCF_025149465.1. NCBI lineage: Bacteria > Bacillati > Bacillota > Erysipelotrichia > Erysipelotrichales > Coprobacillaceae > Thomasclavelia > Thomasclavelia spiroformis. Next base: position 755,931 of record NZ_CP102275.1, read on the forward strand.
AAAGTTTATATAATTTGTATAACATTACTTACATTTATTTTGTCTATTAAACAATTTTTTTGTTGTGCTCAACGAAAAGTAAAATTAAACACTAGCAATTGTATTTTTTTCTGTATGCTTTATATTTGGAACTAATAGTAGATATATGATAGAATACTATTGGTTGGAGGATATGTAATGAAAAAATATAAAGCAATAATTTATGATATTGACGGAACTATTTTAGATACTTTAGATATGAATATAGTTCCATTAATGAGAATCATTGAAGAAGAAACAGGTAGAAAAGTTGCTTATGAAGAACTTTTAAAATATGCAGGAGCTCCAGGTTTAAAAACAATGGCGGATTTAAAAATAAAAGATATTGAAAAAACTTATGCAAGATGGGTTAAATATGTTAATGAATATGAACATGGCGCTAAATTGTATGAAGGATTTGAGACTGTTTTTGAAAAGTTTGATGGAAAAATTATTCAAGCAATTGTTTCCTCAAAGATGGTTGCACAATATCAAATTGATGTAGTTGAAAAAGGAATTGATAAATATTTTAAAGTAGCTATTTTGGCTGATGATACAACAAAGCATAAACCAGATCCAGAACCTATTTTTAAATGTTTAGATAAAATTTCAATAAAATCTGAAGAAGCTATTTTTATTGGTGATTCAATTAGTGATTATTTGGCTGCAAAGAATGCCGGTGTTGATTTTGGATATGCTACTTGGGGTAGCGTATTAAATGATGGAATTGATAATCCAACATATGTTTTTAATCACCCTTTAGATTTATTAAAATTGTTGTAAGAAGACATTGTTCTCCTTTTTATTGTTATTTAGTAGAATTTGATATAAAAGTATAAAAATTATAATATTTTATGAATAAGAAAATACTTATGTTTTAATATTGGGAGAACATCATGAATATAAAAAGATTTAGTGAGATTACAGGAAGAACAATAGAAATATTACCAGGACAAACTTGTTATGGCTATAGCTTAAGTGATTATGAAGATTTATGGGATATTCAAGACTGGTTGAATAATGGTAGTTATCAAGGGACAACAATTCATTTTTATGGTGGTTATATCTATTTTTTACAAGACAATTTCAATATAGGTAAAGTAATTTTATATAAATATCTACCAGGTAGTTGTTGTAAGATAATTACAGATTTTTCCATCAGTGCGATTAATTTATATAATTTTCAAATTATTGGTTCTAATCTTAATGTGATTAGCCAAGATAAAAAGCTAACTTGTTATTATTCTGAGCAGTTTGAAATTATTATGGAAGAAAATGAAAGTGTTGTATTTATTGATGATGATTTAGTTTATTTTACTGCCTGGATTGAAGAAGGTGTTGTAAACGATAAAATTACTTGTGGTTATCGTTATTATGATAAAATTATTGTAAAAGATAAAAAAGGTAATATTCTTTATGAAGAAGTAGGGACACTTAATCAAATGATAGACGGTAGTTGGTGGATACCGTAATTTTAGGAGGTGAGATAATGAAAATTGTTGTTGCAGTAGATTCTTTTAAAGGAAGTTTAACGTCTAATGAAGCAGGTAAAGCAATTGAAGAAGGAATTAAACGTGTATTTCCTGATAGTAATATTGTTATTAAGTCGATGTCTGATGGTGGCGAAGGGTTAATAGAAACATTGGTAAGTCAAATGAATGGTAAAATTCGTACAATCAAAGCTTTGGATCCTTTAGGAAAAGTTATTGAATGTAGTTATGGATTAATTGCATCGAGAAAATTAGCAGTTATTGAAATGGCTAAAGTAGCTGGTTTAACTTTAGTTGAGTTAAAAGATCGAAATCCGTTAAATACAACAACATATGGATTAGGACAAATGATATTAGATGCAATTGAGCAGGGATATTATCGTTTTATTATTGGAATTGGCGGTAGTGCTACAAATGATGGCGGTATTGGAATGTTACAGGCACTTGGCTATAAAATGTTAGATATAAACAATAAACCGGTTGAATTTGGAGCTAAGGGACTAAGTCAATTAAAAATTATTGATGATACTAATGTTCCTTCAATAATAAAAAAATGTGAATTTATGATAGCTTGTGATGTAAATAATCCATTATGTGGAAAAAATGGCGCAAGTGAAGTATTTGCCTTACAAAAAGGTGCTAGTGAGCAATTAATTAAACAGATGGATAAATGGATGTTGGACTATGCTTTATTATCTAAACAAAAATACAATAATGCTAATGAAAACTATCCTGGTGCTGGAGCTGCTGGTGGATTAGGATTTGCATTTTATACTTATTTAAATGCAAAATTACAATCTGGAATAGATTTAGTTATAAATGAAATAGAATTGGAAAACGATTTAAAAGATGCTAATTTAATTATAACTGGAGAAGGGCGTTTAGATTCTCAAAGTGTTATGGGTAAAGTACCTATTGGTGTTGCTAGAGCTGCAAAAAAATATCAATTACCAGTTATTGCAATTTGTGGCAGTATTTCTAATGAGGCAAAGATATGTAATGAATTGGGAATAGACGCTTATTTTTCAATCTTAAATGAGGTAATTAGTTTACAAAAAGCTATGGATAAACAAATTGCATGTAAAAATATGAGTAATACTGTTGAACAAGTTTTTCGATTATATAAAGTTAGTGGAGGAAAAAATGATTTTGTATTTTAGTGGTACTGGTAATAGTAGGTATATTAGTGAAGTAATTAATTCTATTTTAAATGATGAGATTGTTTGTATTAATGATTATTTAAAAAATAATCAAAAAAGTATTTTTGAAAGTACAAAACCTTATATTATCGTTTGTCCAACGTACGCTTGGAGAATTCCTAGAGTAGTTGAAGAATTTATTAGTGATAATGTTTTTAATGGAAATAAAATGATTTATTTTGTTTTAACATGTGGTAGTAGTATTGGTAATGCTAAAAAATATGTAAAAGAATTATGTGATAGAGTAGGGTTAATGTATATGGGGATTAAAGGAATTGTTATGCCTGAAAATTTTATTACAATGTTTAAAGCACCAGATAGTGATGAAGCTAAAAAAATTATTTCCGAGGCAATAAAACCTTCATTATTAGTGGCAAAAAGAATTAATGAAAAAGATAAATTAGATGATGAAAAATGTAATTTAATTGATAAAATTGCTAGTTCATTTGTTAATTATGTTTTTTATTTGATGTTTGTTAAAAGTGATGGATTTTATGTAAAGGAAAATTGTAATGGCTGTGCTACATGTAAAAAATTATGTCCATTAAATAATATTGAACTTGTTGATAATAAACCTAAATGGAATAACAGATGTACGCAGTGTATGGCATGTATTGGTGGTTGCCCTTTAAATGCTATTGAATATAAAAAAATAACCCAAAATAAAGTTAGATATTATTTAAAGGAACATTATAGAAAGGTATGAAAATTGTAATAACACCAGCAAAAAGAATGTATCAAGAAATTGATTATTTTGATGCACTAAGTAAGCCAATATATATAAAAGAAAGTGAGATAATTTTAAATAATTTAAAAACATTAACTGTAGATGAAGTAAAGAAATTATTAAAATGTAATGATAAAATTGCTAAAGAAGCGTATGATAATTATCAATCAATGAATTTAAACAACAATCTAGTACCAGCTATGTTTGCATATAAAGGAGTTCAATATGAACAAATGGCATCACATATTTTAACTGATGAGGATTATATGTTTGCTAAAAAACATTTAAGAATTTTATCAGGATTTTATGGTATTTTAAGACCATTTGATGGTGTTGTACCATATCGTTTAGAATTAAATGATAAATTAGTAGTTGATGAATATTGTAGTTTATATGAATTTTGGGACAATAAGATTTATCAGGAATTAATTAAAGATGATAAAGAAATTCTTGATTTGGGTGCAAAGCAGTATACTAGAATTATTTAAAAATATTTAACTGATGATATTAAATATGTAAAATGTTATTTTATGGAAAAAAGATCTAATGGATACCAAGAAATTGGTGTTTATGTAAAGAAAGCAAGGGGACAAATGACACGTTATTTGATAGAAAATAAAGTTAATTGTTTTGATCAAGTTAAAAATTTTAATGAGTTAGGATATGTTTTTAACGAACAAATGTCGAATGAGCAAAATTATGTTTTTGTTCGATAAATAACTTGACTTTAAAGGATTATTTGGTAAAATATTAATTGCGGCAACATCTAGGATATACGAGGACTCGACGTATAGCTTGGGGTCAGCTAAGTTAAATTTAAGGAGGATAAAAAAATGTTAACAAAAGCAGAAAAAACAGCTATTATGCAAAAATATGCTACTAAAGAAGGAGATACAGGTTCTCCAGAAGTACAAATCGCAGTATTAACTGCAGATATCAACAAATTAAATGATCACTTTAAACAACATCCAAAAGATAAACACTCTAATAGAGGTTTATTAAAAAAAGTTGGACGTAGAAGAGATTTATTAAAATACTTAAGAAATAAAGATATCGAAAGATATTCTGCTTTATGTGAAAGCTTAGGTTTAAGAAAATAATTAAAAATAAAAAGATAACTATTAAAGATTTTCTTTAGTAGTTATTTTTTTAGTGTGCCACGCATGACATAAGACTAGGTGGTGAAAGTCCACTGTGGGGGTTTCGTACTACCAACCACTAGCCGAAGACAAGGTATCCATCGTAAGGTGTGAACGGGAGGAAGTTGGAGGCAAAGTCCTGACCCAAGGAATACGAACTATTTTAGGCAGAAGCTTATCGGATGAGATTGCTAAACAAATCGAAGTCCAATAGTACGACGGAATAAGCAGTGTAAAGATAGTGGGTACATAGGATGAAAGTGTTATGTCTTACCGTGGGAGGTCCTAGGAACATGATGAAAATGTAATCATGGTGGAAACGTTTGTCCTAGGAAGTCAGCCGAGGTCATAGTAGTGATGATGATAACTGTAATGGTTATCTAGCGAAGGACCGAACATAAGGAGGTGAACTGGAAATGAAAGATACTCAAGATAAAATAGGATACTGTCAACTATCATTAGGCTTACTCTATGAAGATAGTACGGAATACGACAATAGTGGAGAAGTGTATCCTACATCAAAACAAGAGATATCACATACGAAGAACACCAATAGATTTGTAGTACATGAGAAGTTACTTGAAACAATTATGGAGGATGCCAATATAGAAAAGGCAATCCAAAGGGTTATGAGTAATAAGGGAAGTGGTGGTGTAGATAAAATGCAAGTCGCAGAAGTTCGTACGCATTTCGCACAACACTGGTCTTATCTAAAGAAACTTATCATGGAGGGACATTATAGTCCACAAGCCGTTAAAAGAGTAGAAATACCAAAAGATAACGGAAAGAAAAGAGAGTTAGGAATTCCAACAGTGACGGATAGGGTCATACAACAGGCGATAGTACAGGTACTGACACCAATATTTGAACCCCAATTCAGTGACAATAGTTATGGGTTCCGACCAAGAAGAAATGCCCATCAAGCAGTAAGAAAAGTAGTCGAATACGCCAATGAAGGATATCGATATACAGTAGACCTAGATTTAGAGAAGTACTTTGATACAGTCAACCATTCAAGACTTATACAGATATTGTCACAAACTATTAAAGACGGAAGAGTTATATCACTCATACATAAATATCTCAATGCAGGAGTCATAGTAAAACATAAGTTTGAAGAAACTACAAAAGGAGTACCCCAAGGTGGGCCACTCAGCCCATTATTATCAAATATATATCTTAATGAATTTGATAAAGAAATGGAAAGAAGAGGAAATCGATTTGTAAGGTACGCAGATGACTGTGTCATACTATTCAAAAGTAAAAGAAGTGCAATGAGAGTCAAAGAAACAGTGACAAGATATTTAGAAGAGAAATTATTTGTAAAAGTGAACCAAGAGAAGACAAAGGTAGCCTATATTACTGATATAAAATTCTTGGGCTTTGGATTTTATATAGAGAAGAGTGGTAATGTACGAATCACTGTTCACAAGAAATCTAAAGAAAAGATGAAAAAGAGAATAAAGGAAATCACCAAAAGGAACCGACCAATATCAAGTAAGGAATTAGCTAAAGAGTTAAAAGAATACATTACAGGTTGGGTGAATTACTATAGGATAGCGAATATGAGTAAACATCTAAGGGAAATAGACTCATGGATGAGAAGAAGAATACGAATGATATATTGGAAAAGATGGAAGTTAGTAAGAACAAGGTATAGAAATTTACAAAAACTAGGTATTAATAAAAGTAAGGCATGGGAATGGGCAAACACAAGAAAAAGCTACTGGCACATCGCCAATAGCTTCATACTAAAAAGGACACTTACAAATGAAGTATTAAAAATATACGGATTTATAAGTGCACTAGATTATTACAACTCTATAAACTTATGAAACGCCGTGTAGGGAACCCTACGCACGGTGTTGTGAAAGGGGCGAAAGATTTTAATTCTTAGCCCCTATTCAATTATTTTATCAAAAAATCCTCCAATGGAGGATTAAGATTTTTCTATTTTTATATATGCACAAATTATTCCCGATGCAATTAAGATTAATCCAGCGATAATATAAATTAATAAATATGTATTAATTGTGCTAGTAATAAAATTATAGAAATATTGAGGAGATAAACTGATTTTATTAACAAAATTACCAAAATAAATAATTGTCTGTAAAATAAAGCATATTAATCCTGAACTTATTAAAGAATAAGCAAAATATCTACGTCTACCACGATAGTGACTAAATAAGTGATATAAAATAAATCCAGCAAGTAGTATCAATAAAACTAAGATAACTACAATAACGTGGTAAAAAGAATGAAAGTTATTAACTATGTCAACATATATATTTAAATATGGAAATGTTAAATATGTTTCATAATAATCAATTAAATTTGTTTTTAAAATTGAAATTGCAGTTTCTTCTTCACTATTAATAATAATATTTGCTGATTTAAGATAATTATCAATATCATTAGAAAGTTTTTCTTCAAACTTAGATGTATCAATTTTTGTTTTACCATATACTAAAGCATCTTTTAAATGATTTTCCATTATATCATCAGCTTCTTTTTCATCAATATAATTTTCAAACATTTCAATTGGAAAACCAGTTGATTGTGTTTCTTGTTGAATCTGTTTATTTAAGTTACTAATAGCTTCTTGATAAAAATTAACACTTTCCATTTTAGAAAGTAGATAATTTGCGTTAAAAATAGTAAAATTACTAATTGTTAAAACAATAAAAATACTAATAAAAACAGTTAATAACAATGATACTATATAAGCTACTGATCTACGTTTTGATTTTTTATGCATATTATTGTCCCTCCACTATAGTTGGTCCACTTATTTTATCAGCATAAACAAATAGTCGTTGAGATTTATAACCGATTAATTCAAATGGATAACATGTATATAAAATTAACTGTTCTTTTTTATCTTGTTTTAAATCATAATTTGAACTATCATCCGCATCAGCAATTTTTGTATTTGTTATTTTATATTGGAAATCTCCATAGTGAGTAGAAATACTAATAATATCACCTGTTTTAATATTTCCTAAAGGTTCAAAATAAGGTATTGAATGCCCAGCGATAAGAATCGTACGATTAAATCCTGGTAAAAAAGATCCGGCAAATAATCCGGCACCATGTCTTAATTGCTCTCTATCATCACCATAATATAAATTTACTTTAATATTGACCGAATCAATCGTAAGTTTTCCAAACATATCACCAAAATTTGGTTGAATAATTTGAGAAGCTTTAATAATATCAGAAGACACTAATTTATTTGCATATAAATTTTGAGAATTTTCTTCATTTAATTCAGGTGCATAGTCACTTGCAATCAAGTTATAAATAGATATTAAAGGGTCAATTACAGGACTTATTAACATATATAATGTCAAATAGCAGATAAATGTAAAAGATAATGGCACTAATATTAGTGCCATTATTTTACTTTGTTTATGATGTAATTTCATTATTTACAAAATAACTGTTTTCTTTTTGCATAATATCCTGCACCCAATAAAATAATAACTAAACCTGATGCAATAACTACCGTTTGTGTCATATCATAACCAGTTCTTTTTATAACTTGAGTAGTTGTATAAATAAGTTTATCTCCATCATAGAATGAAATAGTTCTATCGGCACCGTTTAGTTTAACAGTTAATCCAATGGCATTTGCTGCAGCTTGTAGAAATTCTAAGATATCATAAGCTTGTTGTCTTGTAATAGAGTTAAAGTCTTTGATATGATTAGCAGCTAAGTATGATTTAGTAGCTTCGATATTATTAATGATGATAGTTTTTTGTTCTGAGGTTAAGTCAAAACCATCTTGCATCATATAATTTTCAGCAGTGTTAATATCAGCATCTTGTAAACCGACAGTTGAACCATCAACTTCTACTGTTGATTTTAATGCAGCTAAAACCTCTTTTTCATTATCATTTAAATTTCCTATTGCCCATAATGAAGATGTAGTTGATATTACTAGGAAACAAGCTACAAGCAATGAGCAAATTCTTTTTTTCATTTTTCTTCCTCCCTATCATAAATACATATATCAATGATATGCCTTTTTTGTATAAATAACAAGCAATATTATAATAATTTAACATTTTTTTATTTTATATATTGCATTTCAGTTAATTTTTTAATTATTTGATTAGATAACAATTGACTATATTTGTCATTTCCATTGATTGAATCAGCTTTTAAACTATCAGGTATCTTATTTTCAGCTATATTTTGTTGGTCTGCTGGTGTTGGTTGAATACCTAAATCATTTAATCCACTAGTTAATAAATAATTTTTAAAATCTAAAAAATGTTCACCATGTGTATTTTTTAATGCTTGATTTGTTTCATTTCGATTATCTTGAGTTAATGAAACAACAATATATTTATCAGTATTAAAGGCTCTGATAATTTGATTTTGGTAATTAGCTAAGCTACCGCGAATACTTTCTTCGTAAGCACCAGTATAAAGAATCAAAATACTATCTGATTCAATCTCACTATTAATTTGTAATAATGTTGGTGAATTTACGACTGAAGCTTCACCAGGTTCATTTCGAGTAAATACAAGTGTATTTCCTTCATGTTGATAAGTAATTGTACCTTCAATTCCATTAATAGTAACTTTTTCAATCGAACCTTGGCATTCCAATAAATCATTATTAGCTTTACCATCACTATCTAAAAAAACAATTGATGTAGGTGTAGTAGTGCTTGGTATAGATAATTTATCTATATAAACAGGTGTAACTCCTAATTTAACTAATAAAGCTGAACTAGTTAGTTTTGCATCACCGATTACTTTAATATTAGCATTTAATGATTGCGATAAATAAGTTACATATGAATTGTTTTGGTTTTCACTACCGATTGTTGTACTATCTCCAACACAATAGATAGTAGGAATTTCTGTGACTTTTTCACTTTCATCCGTTTTATCTTTATCTTCTTTTTCCTGAGGTTTTTCTTTTTCAACTTCAGTAGTTGTATTAGCACTATTAAATTTATTAGCAACTTTTTCAGTGCTATTTCGATCGTAAAAAATTATTATAACAATTAAAACACATAAAATTATTACAGTGATGGCAAAAAGTATATTATTTCTCTTTTGAATCATTTTATCTTAATAATAGTAATAATAATACTTAGAATTCATGCCATCATCTTCAACTTGTGTCAATACTGTGCCAATTATGTGTACGTTGTTTTTCTGTAAAATTTCAATTGCTGATTTTGCATCTTTACGATTAGTAGATTTAGAAGAACATATAAATATAGTTCCATCTACTACATTTCCAATTGGGATAGCATCACTAACTACCATTACTGGAGGGCAGTCAATAATAATAAAATCATACATTTCTTTTAATTTTTTTATAAATTCTTCAAAAATAGGTTTACTTAATAATTCTGAAGGATTAGGTACTTTAATCCCTGATGTTAAAACACTTAATTCCCCAACAAAAGACTTATCAGTTATTTTTTGAAAATATGATTGATTGATCTTTTTATTTTTATCATAATCAATCAATGCATTAGTAAGACCGTTAGTATTAGAAAGTTTTAGATATTTATGTAACACTGGTTTTTTTAAATCTGCATCGATGAGTAAAACTTTAGGATATTTAGCAGCATAAATCATTGCTAAATTCAATGAAGTGGTACTTTTAGATTCAGATGGAGCTGCAGAAGTAATATTAATTACTTTAATATCTTGTCCAACAGCTGAATATTCAATATTTGTACGTATATGACGATAAATTTCATTATAATCAACGCGACTATTTTTTTGATTAGGGTTGGTTATTAACAACGTGGATTCACTTTCTTTTTTTGTTTTTTTCTTAAACATTTATTTTCTCCTTTTAAACAATGATAGTTTTTTTACTTGTACTGGTAAAACCTCTTTACCGTTAATGATAGCAAGAGGGTTATCATACATTAATTGTCTAATATTTTTTTCTTCATATTTTTTAGATAATAATTCGTATGTATCATGCAAATTTGGAAAACGATGTCTTGATGCTCTATGAGTATCATTAGCAATAACATGAATTAATCCTTTTTCCAATAATTTATAGGCATTTTTTTTAATTTTACTGCCATTTTCACCAAGAAAACTAGAACTGTTTACTTGGATGATATAACCATGCTTTATCCATGAACTAATCATTGATAAATCTAAATCTTTATAAAAATATCTTTCAACATGAGCAATGATTAATTTGTGCTTTAATGAATATTCATATAAATAATCAAGACAATCACCATTTATCTTTCTTGATAAATTAAATTCAACAAGTACATATGGACCATTGTTGATGGGAATAATTAAATTGTTTTGTAACCCAATTAAACATTCATCATTAAGCATAACTTCACTGCCACAATACCCAATAATTCCATATTCTTTAGCTAATTTGATAAAATCATTAATTCTTTGTTTAATTAAATTAAGATCATTTGTTGTTCCTGGAATAATATGTGGTGTTGCAACGATTCTTTTTATATTTTGTTTTTTTGCTTTTGTTAGTGCTTCTTTAGCATCATTCAAGTTTGCAATACCATCATCAATATCCCAAGCATAATGACTATGGATATCGATCAATTCCATTATTGATCCTCAAAATATGGAACTATTCCTAATACAGGTAAATTTAAAACTTGTTCAGCAACATCTGCATTTTTAATTTTACTATCCAATAAATAAGTTAATAATATGTATCCTAAAGAAATAACTATTCCTGCAACTGCACCTAAAACCATATTTTTTTGAATGTTAGGCGAAACAGGAGCAGTGTTAATTTCGGCATTATCAACCATAATAATATTAGATACATCTAATATCTCTTTTACTGTTTCTGTAAATACGTTGATTGTTTCATCAACAATTCTTTTAGATAAGCCAGGATCAGTTGTTGTAGCACTTATTTCAATTATTTGTGTATCTTCAGTATTTGAAACCTGTAAAGCATTACTTACTAAGCCAGATGAAATATCTAAATTTTTAGCAACTTTATCTTGAATATTATTTCCTTGTAATAATTCGATGTAGTTTGCAACCATCGATTCATTAGAATTTAATTGATTATTATCAATTGCACCATCTATTACTTCAGCTTTTAATAAGATAGTTCCCTGTGATGAATATTTTTTATCTACCATAAATGCTGTATAGGCTCCAACTAATATGGCTCCAATTAGCATAAATATCACAATTGATTTTAAATGTTTTCTAATTAATTTAAATAATTCTGATAAGTCTATTTGAACTTCATCATTTAATTCAGTTTTATCCATAAGTCCTCCTAAATAAATATATTCCATCATCCATTATGCTCCATAAATGAATTAAATGCAAGGAATAATAAGTAAAAAGTAGAGAAATGGTCAATTATTTCTTGTTTTGTCTAAAAAGAAATTTTAATAAATAAAAGACTTGATTTATTACTAGAAATTTATAATAATAAAGATGTTTTTGAAATATTATATCGAGAAATATAAAAAGGGCAAATACAATTAAATAGGGGGAGAGAATAATAATGAAGGCAACAAATGAAAAATTGCAATTAAATTTTAGAAGAATAATATTAATAATAACCGATATTTTATGTGTCATATTTTCATTATATGGAGCATTGTTGCTTAGATTTAATGGACCTATTCCAGAACATTACTTAGAGCGGTTATTTATAATGTCATTGCCAATACTGGTTATTGCAATTGCAATCTTCTGGTATTTTAGACTTTATCATAGCTTATGGCAGTTTGCTTCGATTATTGAACTTAGAAATATTGTTCTGACAACTATTGTTGACAGTTTAGCAAACATTATTTTATTTGAAGTTAGCGGTAACAGTTTACCTAGAAGCTGTTATTTTATTTACTTTATGCTCTTGACGATGTTTTTAGGTGGTGAACGTTTTTTATATCGTTTGCTTAGATTAAAACACAGTAAAATCGGTTTTAATATCGATAATAAAGAAGTAAAAGATCTACAAAAAGTTATGATCATTGGTGCTGGGTTAGCTGGAGAAAAGATCTATCGAGAAATCATCAATTCTAAACAGGTATATAAACAAGTAATGTGCTTTATTGACGATGATCGTAGCAAGCAGGGAAGAAGTGTTCATGGAGTTACAGTCTATGGCGGAAGAGATAAGATTGTAGAAGCTGTTGAAAAGTTTGGCATTGAAGAGATTTTAGTAGCTATCCCTTCGGCTGATAAAAAAGAACTGGCAGATGTTTTGAATATCTGTAAGGAAACAAAATGTCTGATTAAAAAATTACCGGGTATGTATGAATTATTAAATGGCAATGTTCATATTTCTGATTTTAAGGAAGTAGATGTTTTAGATTTACTGGGACGTGATCCAATTGAAGTCAACCTAGAAGATATCATGGGTTATGTAACGGATAAAGTAGTCATGGTAACCGGTGGAGGCGGATCAATCGGTAGCGAGCTATGCCGTCAGATTGCGGCAAGCAAGCCAAAGCAACTGATCATTGTCGATATCTATGAAAATAATGCTTATGATATTCAGTTAGAACTTAAAGAAAAATATCATGATTTAAATCTGGAAGTAATGATAGCATCGGTAAGAAATACTAAAAGAGTGGATTCATTATTCAAACGCTTTAGACCGGATATCGTTTATCATGCAGCAGCCCATAAACATGTGCCACTGATGGAAGATTCACCAAATGAAGCAGTAAAAAATAATGTTTTTGGAACATTGAATGTAGTAAAGGCTGCTGATAAATATAACACAAAACGATTTATTCTGATTTCTACAGATAAAGCAGTCAATCCAACAAATGTCATGGGAGCAACAAAGAGAATCTGTGAAATGATCGTACAGTCATACAATAAAAAATCAAAGACAGAATTTGTTGCAGTAAGATTTGGAAATGTACTGGGGTCAAATGGATCAGTAATACCGCTATTTAAAAAGCAGATCAAAGCAGGGGGACCGGTAACTGTAACGCATCCGGATATCATCCGTTATTTTATGACGATACCAGAAGCGGTATCACTAGTTTTACAGGCAGGAGCATATGCAAAAGGAGGAGAAATCTTCATTTTAGATATGGGAAAACCGGTAAATATAGCAGATATGGCAAGAAATCTAATCAAGCTATCAGGGTTTGAACCAGATGTAGATATCAAGATAGAATATACGGGATTAAGACCGGGAGAAAAGCTGTATGAAGAGCTGTTAATGAAAGAAGAAGGATTACAGGAGACACCAAATAAGCTGATTCATATAGGGAAACCAATCGAAATGAATGAAGAGGTATTCTTTGAAAGATTAAAGGAACTAAAAGAAGAGGCATATGAAGAAGTAGAAGATATCAGAACATTTATCAAGGAATTAGTACCGACATATAAAAATCCAAATGAAAAAACTATAACAAAAGAAAAAGTAGCAGTATAAAAAAGATTATGAAAATAATCTTTTTTATTATGTCGATATAAATATATTTATGATATACTGATGGCGGTGATAAAATGAAATGTTTAATTGAAAGAAAATGTGGAAGTTGTAAATATATTAATATTGACTATAATAAACAATTAGAAATTAAAACAAATTATTGTAAAGATTTATTGAAAAATAATAATTTAAATATGTATAAAGTAGAAAAAATCAAAGGAATGCAATATCCATATGAGTATCGTAATAAGATTATTGTTGCTTTTAATCAAAAATATGAATTTGGTTTTTATGAAGAAAACAGTCATCGTATTATTCCTTATAATCGATGTTTATTACATGAAGAAGTTAGTGATTTAATAATAAAGAAAATTCAAAGCTTGTTAAAAAGATATCAAGTAAGTATTTATGATGAAAAACGTCAACGAGGATTATTACGTCATGTTTTAATTCGTCGTGCAATTGTTAAAGATCAAACAATGATCGTATTAGTATGTAATGATAATGTGTTTAAAGGATCGAAGAATTTTTGTAATGAGTTAGTTAAGAGTTTTCCAAGTATTAAAACAGTTGTTTTAAATGTTAATAAAAGAAAGACAAGTATTGTTTTAGGTAATGAGGAAAAGGTTTTATATGGTAAAGGGTTTATTGTTGATGAATTGTGTGGCTTGACTTTTAAGATTTCACCGAAATCTTTTTATCAGATAAATCATGAACAATGTCAGGCTTTATATAATAAAGCAATTGATTTATTGGAATTAAAGGGTGATGAAATAGTAATTGATGCTTATTGTGGAATTGGAACAATTGGTATGGTTGCTGCTAAAAAGGCTAAAGAGGTTATTGGCGTAGAACTTAATCAAGACGCCATAAAAGATGCTAATAATAATGCAAGAATGAATAAAATAGGGAATATTAGATTTGTAAATGATGATGCATCGAATTTTATGGCTGTACTAGCAAAGACTAAACAACGTGTTGATTGTGTTATTATGGATCCCCCACGTAGTGGTAGTACTAAAGAATTTATGGATGCTATTAAAATCTTAAATCCTAAAAAAGTAGTTTATATATCATGTGATCCAACTACTCAAATTAGAGATATAAAATATTTTTCTAAATTAGGTTATCGAGGTAATGTTTTATATCCATTTGATATGTTCCCTCATACAATTCATACAGAAACAATTGTTTTATTATCAAGTGTTAGTTAAAAAGTATAAATAATAAAAAGGACAGTAAATCATTTTACAGTCCTTTTTTATTATTGATGTTTAAATATTATTCAGCAGCTTTATTAATACAAGTAATTGCATTTAAACTACGAGGATAGCCAATATAAGGAAGACATTGAGATACAACTCTAATCAAGAAATCTTTATCATTTCCTAAGTTCATATTTCCTTTAGCATGAGCAATTAATTGAGGTTCGCATCCTCCTTGTGCAGCTAAAAAACAAAAAGTGATTATTTCTCGTTGTTTTAAATCTAAACCTGTACGTGTATAATAGTCTCCAAAACAATTAGCAGCTAACCAACGGTTAATATGTCCACTTTTCCATGCTTCTTTCATATGTTCACCAAAAATAGTTGCTTGGACTTCAATTCCTTTTTCTAAACGATTTTCTAAAGTAGTTGTTGCTTGATTTTCTAATGGAAGTTTAATACCCCGTTTAGTTAAAATATCATTTGTGGCATCTAAAAAAGGGAGCACACGACCAATTCCTAAATAATCAACAGCCTGATATACTATTTCTTTTATCATTACAGGGCTTAATCCAGCATCGAGAGCACGTGGCAAAGTTAGTTTGTATACATCAATTCCTTGACATCCAAGCAATGTAGAAATAATTGCCATATAGCGAGTGAAATCATCTAGTGTTTGTCCTTTCTCATTAACAACTTCATTAAAAGTAAAGTTTTCAAAACGTTCCATAAATTCGGGATCAGTTTCATAATAGTTTTTCATAGTTTTATCCTCCTAATTTTATATTATAACGTAGATAATCTAAATAATTTAATTGCTTTTCTTTTAAATGAATATCATCTAAAATATTTCGCCTTTTATCTTCTAGTATTTTAAGACGTTGATCTTCACTATTTTCTTTTTCTAATAGTAGTTTCATATATGTTTCTATTTCAAAGCTTTCAAAACCAATATCATGTAATGTCATAATTAAGCTTAAACGCTCTAAATCTGTGTCATCATATTGCCAGGCACCCATTACTTTTTTTACTGCGTTACATAATCCCCAACGTTCATATTCATGAAGAATATTTAAGGGGATATTATAACGTTTGCTTGCTTCATCAATGGTCATTAAATTCCTCCTCGTAAAAAAAAGTAAGTGTTCTTTTGAACACTTATATTGTAAATCTTATTAAATTATATGTCTAATACCTATATGATATTATTGATAATGCTTATAAGGTATTGTTTATGTTTTTTATATAATTTCTAGAAAATTGAATAAATGCAGTTGCTGCTGGTGAAAAAAACTGAGTTTTTTTCCATACTAAAACAGTACCTGATTCTAATTTTGGTGAAAACGGAACAAAGTGTAAATCATCATAAGTACAATTGAGTTCAAGTGTAATAATACATCCCATATGACAACGTGCCAGGGCTGCTTGATTATATAGTAAATTACCACTTGCGACACTTTCAATTTGATCAGCATAATCACCAAACCAATTTTTTAATTCATTTTGAACAAGTTCACGCTGTGGCATAATAACGGGAACATTTACTAAATCTTCTGGTTTTATTAAATTTTTTTTGCTTAAGTTACAACTTTTATTAACAAGAATTCCCCATCTTTCTTTAAATGGCGTACGTGCAAAACTATATTTTGCAATATCAACAGGCTCTTGAAGCAAACCAATATCCAATAAACCATTGTCGATTCGTTCTTTGATATTATCAGAATTACCACTATAAATTTCAAATTTCACTAGTGGGTGTTGTTGATGAAAAGAATTAATTAGCTCAGCTAAAAATTGAGAACTTTTTAATTCACCACTGCCAATACATATTTTTCCCGTTAATTCTTTGCTTTTATTAGATAAATCTTCTTTAATCTTTTTTGATAACGATACAATTTCTTCAGCTCTTCTTCTAAGTAACATACCATCTTCTGTTAAAGTAATACGATGTTTATTTCTTAAAAATAATGTAACCCCTAATTCTTCTTCTAATTGAATTAATTGTCTAGAAAGAGTCGGTTGAGTAATATGTAAAAGACTAGCTGCTCTAGTAATATTTTCTTCCCTAGCCACCATTAAAAAATATTTTAAAACACGTATCTCCACGTAAACACCTCCTTATTTTATTTATAACACTTAAATACAACTTTCTCAAATAAAAAATGCTTTTTAAGCATAACAAATAATTGTTATACATAAAAAACATTAATATAATTAAACAACATTACCAGCTTTTTGCTTACCATTTTGTGCCATAACACCAACTAATGGATGGGGAAGATAACATTCTTCTAAATATTTGATTTCTGCAGGTGATAAAGTAATTTCAGTTGCTTTTACCATTGCGTCAATTTGTTCTAATTTTGTTGTACCTACAATAGGCGCACTGACTTTTGTAAGTAGCCAGGCAAGTGATATTTCACTCATTGAGACTTGATGTTTTTTAGCAAGCTTATAAACACGATCAATAATTTCTTGATCCATCTTTGCTGTTTGATCATATTTAAATTTAGCATAAGTATCTTCTTTTAAACGTTTTGTCATAATTCCTGGTTGTTTTGCTAATCGTCCACCTGCTAAAGGTCTATATGGGGTAAGGGCAATTTGTTCACTTTGACAAAATGGAATCATTTCTCTTTCTTCTTCTCTAGCAATAAGATTATAATGTCCCTGCATTGAAATAAATTCATTCATGTTATGTTCTCTTGCATAAAAATTAGCTTTAGCAAGTTGCCAAGCAAAACAATTTGAAATTCCAATATAACGAGCTTTACCAGCTTTGACAATTTTATCAAGACCATCCATGATTTCCTCCATTGGAGTATGATAATCCCACATATGATAAATATATAAATCGACGTAATTAACACCTAAATTCAATAAGCTTTGATTTAAACTCCTTTCAATATGAACTTGACCACTAACATTATTATCTAATTCCTCTTGACTGCGAGGAAGAAATTTTGTAGCAATGACAACATCTTCTCTTTTAGCAAAATCACGTAAGGCTTTACCGACATATTGTTCACTAGTTCCATTTTGATAAGCAATAGCGGTATCAAAAAAATTAATTCCCTTATCTAATGCATATTTAATAATTTTACGAGTTGTCTGTTTGTCAACGGTCCAAGAATGTTGACCATTTGAGGCATCACCAAAGCCCATACATCCTAAACATATTCTTGAAACATTTAAATCAGAAACACCTAATTTTATATATTTCATCTAAATTACCTCCTATTATCTTTTATTATAAAAGAACAAAAAATATAGTAAAATACTCATTTTATATAATTGATAATACTTAAAAAGCATGATGGATAAGTATAATTAAAATATATTTTAACTATAATTTAATAAGTAATACATAATAAGTTAATTTAAGGAATATAAAATATGGCAAATAAGAGGTGGTAAATAAAATGCTTAAAATTAAAAATATTACAAAACAATATATTACAGGAGATTTAAAACAAGTTGCTTTAGACAATATTAGCTTAAATCTTCGTGATAGTGAGTTTGTAGCAATTTTAGGACCAAGTGGTTCTGGAAAAACAACTTTGTTGAATATTATTGGTGGTTTAGATCGCTATGATAGTGGTGATTTGATTATTAATGGTATTTCAACAAAACAATATAAAGATCGTGATTGGGATTCATATCGTAATCATACGATTGGTTTTGTTTTTCAAAGTTATAATTTAATTATGCACTTAAGTATTCTTGCTAATGTTGAACTGGCATTAACAATTTCTGGAGTATCTAAAAGCGAGCGTAAACAACGAGCAATTGATGCTTTAAAACAAGTTGGTTTGGAAAAGCATATTTATAAAAAACCAAATCAGCTTTCGGGAGGACAAATGCAACGAGTTGCTATTGCTCGAGCTTTAGTTAATGATCCAGATATTTTACTTGCAGATGAACCAACTGGAGCATTGGATAGTGAAACAAGTGTTCAAGTAATGGATTTATTAAAAGAAGTTGCTAAAGATCGTTTGGTCGTAATGGTTACTCATAATCCTGAACTAGCTAAAAGTTATGCAAGTCGTATTGTTCAGGTTAAAGATGGAAAAATTATTGATGATTCAAACCCTTATAATCTTGATGAAAAGGATTTACCGGAAGTTAAGTATAAAAACATGGGGAAATCTTCGATGTCATTTTTGACAGCTTTGGTTTTAAGTTTTAATAACTTAAAAACTAAAAAAGCACGAACGTTATTAACTTCTTTTGCTGGATCGATAGGGATAATTGGAATTGCATTAATTTTATCGCTTTCCAATGGGGTAAGTAATTATATTAGTGATATTCAAAAGGACACAATGTCTTCTTATCCTATCTCAATTGAAGCGCAAACGATTGATTTAACTTCTGTTATGGGTGAAAATCAAAGTTTAGTGACTAATGATGTTGATCATAAAAAAGATGGAGTGTATTCAAATTCAAGAGATTTAGAAATGGCTTCAACAATGACAACAAATATTACAAAAAATAATTTGACAGAATTTAAAAAGTATCTAGAGAATCCTAAAAGCGAAATCAATGAATTTGTAGGAGAAAATGGAATAGTTTATACTTATGATACTAAATTTGGAGTTTATACTAGAGATCCTAATGGTGAATTAGTTAATACTGATGGAAGTACTTTAGATGATAATAGTAATGATAATTCCTCAATGATGACTAATCCTACTAGATCCAATTTTCAAGAATTGATGTCTGGTAAAAAAGATAGTAGTGTTAGTAAAGTTTTAAAAGATAATTATGATGTGGTTTATGGTAAGTGGCCAAATGAATATGATGAAATTGTTTTAGTATTGGATAAAAATAATGAAATTTCATTAACTGTGTTATATCAACTAGGAATTTTACCAGCGAGTGAATATAAAGATGTAATGAATAAAATAAATAATGGCGAAACCGTAAGTTTTGAAAATCAAAAATGGAGCTATGAAGATATTTGTTCAAAAGAATTTTATTTGATTCCAGATAGTGCTACTTATATCAAAAATAGAAATGGATTATATAGCAGTATTAAAGATGATATGACAAAAATGGAAGGTCTTTTAGATAATGGTGTTAAACTTAAAATAACAGGAGTTGTTCGACCTAATAACGATGATACAAGTACATTGATTAATCAAAATATTGGTTATACAAAAGCGTTGACTGATTATATTATTGATTATACTAATAATAGTGAGGTTGTTAAAGCACAAGAAGCTAGTAAAGAAATTAATATAACTAATGGAATGACTTTTTCTCCAAGTGATAATAGTGCTCGAATCGAAGATACTAAAAAGTATTTATCTAATTTAGGGATATCTGAAAAAGCTAGGTTTTGTCAAGAAATTTTAATGACTTCACCTAATCGAAATGCAAATGTTCAAAATATGAGTGAAGTTCAATTAGCAGCAGCGTTAGATAATTATTTAGAAAATCCAGATGATGAAGTATTATTAGAAATTTATAATTCATATATTTCAACGGGAACATATGATGATAATATGGAAATGTTCGGTTTAATAAATTATGATGCACCTAGTGCAATAAATATTTATACTGATAGTTTTGAAGATAAAGATGAAATTTCAAGATGTATAAATGATTATAATGAAACAGTTAGTGAAGAAAATCAAATTACGTATACTGATTATGTGGGATTATTGATGTCTTCGGTTACAACAATTATTAATGTTATTTCTTATGTTTTAATTGCTTTTGTAGGAGTATCATTAGTAGTATCGTCGATTATGATTGGAATTATTACTTATATTTCAGTATTAGAAAGAACAAAAGAAATTGGTATTTTGCGTGCAATTGGAGCTTCAAAAAGAAATATTTCTCAAGTATTTAATGCGGAAACATTTATTATTGGTTTATGTTCAGGGGTTTTAGGAATTTTAATATGTTTAATTGTGTTGGTTCCTGCTAATCAAATTATTCATAGTTTAGTTGGCTCTACAGATGTTAATGCAGTTCTTCCTTTAGTAAGTGCTATTATTTTAATTGTTTTAAGTGTATTATTAACTTTATTAGGAGGAATTATCCCATCTAAAAAAGCGGCTAAAAAAGATCCTGTAACTGCTTTAAGAACTGAATAATTTATTAAAATGGAGAATATAAATGAAAGAAAAAGAAAAGATGTTATTAGGTAAATGGTATAATGCTACTGATCAAGAATTAGTAAAACAAAGATTAAATGCTAAAGATCTATGTTTTGAATTAAATCAAATCAAACCAAGTAATTTAGAAAAAAGAAATTCTATTATTAATAAATTATTAGGTTATCAACCTGATAACTTAGAGTTATTAAGTCCTTTTACTTGTGATTATGGAAATAATATAGTTTTAGGTAAAAATGTATTTATTAACAGTAATTGTTATTTCATGGATGGCGCTAAAATTACTGTAGGTGATAATGTATTTATTGGACCATCATGTGGTTTTTATACGGCTAATCATCCTTTAGATTATCAAACAAGAAATCAAGGAATTGAACAAGCTTTACCGATTTTAATTGGAAATAATGTATGGTTAGGCGGTAATGTTATTGTTTTACCTGGAGTAGAAATTGGTGATGGTTGTGTAATAGGGGCTGGCAGTGTTGTAACTAAAGATATTGAGGCAAATAGCATTGCAACAGGAGTACCATGTAAGGTTATAAAGAAAATTTAATAGTAAACATAAAAAATGAAGCATTTGTAGCGTCCTTTAAAGTTAATCTAACTTTTAGGATTTAAGACAATTTTGCTTCATTTTTTTATATGATATTTGCTTTATATATAAATAAAAAGTAGCTATTTAAGCTACACATTTTTATCCTGGCAGAGGTAGTAGGAGTCGAACCCACATCAACGGTTTTGGAGACCGGTATTCTACCATTGAACTATACCTCTATTATTGCTGACTGCTCTAATATAATAGCATATAAAATAATAAATGTAAAGAAAAAAAATATATTTGTTTAAATTTGTTTAAATCATATTAATAAAAAATAATCGCCTAGTGCTAAATACTACATTGACATATATTATAGTGAAAGGAGGAATTAATATGAATAAATTAGAATTAGCTATTTCATCTATCAAATATCAAAGATTTAGAATGATTTATCCAATCATGAAGGCATTTCATGTAGGAACGATATTTGAAGAACTGAATCTGCCTTGGGGTGAATTTAAATGATGAATGATTTATTAATGAATGTAATGATGTTAGATTTTGCTGTTCAAGATGCTGCCTTATTTATTGATACTCATCCTAATGATGAAGAAGCAATGCGCTATTTTCATGAAGCTAGTACTCGTTTAAATGAAGCTAAAAGAGAATATCGTAGACAAGGAAATTCATTAAATAATCGCGAAGTTAACGCTTATAGAAATGGGTATATTTGTGCACCATGGCCATGGGTAGGTGATGAATCATGTGGTTGTATGAAAAACGATTGCAATATCCAGTAAATATAAAAAAAGCCGATGCTAAAGCAGCAGCAGTAATTATTGATCAATTAGGAGGACCAGATGGAGAATTAGCAGCAGCTTTAAGATATTTATCGCAACGCTATACAATGCCTTATCCGGAAATTCAGGCACTGTTAACCGATATTGCAACTGAAGAGCTTGCTCATGTAGAAATAATTAGTGCAATTATTTACCAGTTAACAGCAAATTTATCGATTGATGAAATTAAAAAACAAGGTTATGATAAATATTTTGTAACTCATACTTTGGGTATTTATCCACAAGGAGCTAACAATGTACCATTTACGGCAGCATATTTCCAATCTAAAGGTGACCCAATAACTGATTTAACTGAAGATATGGCGGCGGAACAAAAGGCAAGAACAACTTATGACAATATTTTAGCTCTTGTTGATGATGAAGAAATTAAAAAACCAATACGTTTTTTAAGAGCTCGTGAAGTTGTTCATTATCAAAGATTTGCTGAAGCATTAGAATTAGTTAAAAAACGTTTAAATTCTAAAAATTATTATGCATTTAATCCATCATTTAAAAATGGTAAATGCAACAAATAAAGGACATTAGTCCTTTTTTTAATATTATTTGTTGACTAATAATATTATATTTCATATAATATTCTAAAATAAGTAGAAAGACAACTATATTAAAGTCAAGTAGTAGATTATGAAATAGTATGAAAATAAATTACTTGAAAATATAGTATTTGATCTTTGAAATTGTGAATGAAAAAATGTTAAAAAGAACTATCGTAAAAATAGCTTATTTTAATAGAATTTAGTTCGATAAATATTTTGATTATTTAAGAGAATTTATATCAAAAGTAATATGATTTATTTCAAGATGATAAATGATTCTTAAAAGTTTTCTTACACAATGACCTAAAGCGCAAAGATGTCCTTTACCTTGACTTCGTTTTAAATGATAGTAGTTATTAAATGCAGGGTTGTGGCGTATTACAGGTATGATGACTCGATAAAGTGTTGCCCTTAGATATTTAGAACCTTTCTTGGTTATGGCTGTTTTATCAGCTGAAAATTCGCCAGATTCACTGATATATGGATTCACACCTGCAAATTTAATTAATTTTCCTGCATTTGAGTATTTACTTATATCACCAAGTTCAGCTAAAATAGAAGTACCAGTAATAATTGATATTCCTGGTATTGATGTGATAGAAGAATCTTGTGTGATGGCGAGTTCTTCTATTTTTTTATCTAATTCTTCAATTTGAGAGTTTATTAAATCAATACTGGAAATAACCGATTGAATGATAAAAGAAATAGAAACATCATGAATACCCACAGAATTAGAAGCTAATTCTTTTAAGTCTTCTGCTGAGAAGATATTACAGTATTTAAAACATTTTCTTAAAGAACGAATATCTGTATGTGCAATGGTATAGGCATCACCATATTTTCTTAAAATATTTAAATATGTAATGGTGTATTCATTATTAAATAATGTATTAAATTCAGGAAAAACAATATCAATATGTCTTTGAAGAATATTTTTCTTACGATTCATTTCAATTGTCAATTGTGTACGATAGCGCGTTAATTCTTTGGCCTCCTTTAATTTCTCATCTTGAATAGAGATGATGCGATAGTAATCTTTATCTAGGAGAGCTTTGGTAATTAAAATAGCATCTTCTTTATCTCTTTTAACAGTTTTTAAAGAAGCTTTTCTAAGGTTCTTAGTGGTAATAGGATTGATTAAAGCAACTTTATAACCTTTAGCCAATAAGCAGCTTTCAATGGCAAAGTTATAGTGTCCGGTATCTTCCATACCGATTAAAAGTTCATCTTGTGTGTATTTATTAAGTTCGTCATAAAATTTTTGAAATCCATCTTTATTGTTTTTGAATAAAAAAGGATCACATAAAGATTCGCCAGTAGAAGCATCCATGATAAAAGCGGCATGTTTATATTTGGCAATGTCAATTCCAACAAGTTTCATAATTATCAATTCCTTTCTTAAGATGATTTGTGATTGTGAAATCAGATCCACTTCAAAGGTATCAAAAACCTGGTGTGTTCATAATTCAAAAGACTCATACAACTAATAATAAATGCGATACAAAGAAGTGGTAAGATCCTTTCTGAAAAGTCAAAGCAATAAGGAAAAAAATACAAATCCACATTCACAATTACACATTTTAACACAACCTGAAGTGATACCAAATAATTCAGGTAGAAAGGAGAATTGGTATATTAGATTTATTACTCTTTGTATGAGTAACTTCAATATACCAGGAAGTTACTATGATATTTAATACTGGTGCTGCGCTATTAGATACAATTGTTTTATCAGTAGTTTCTAAAGAAATAGATGGAACATATGGATACAAAATTACGCAAGATGTTCGTAATGCCCTTGATGTTTCTGAATCAACTCTTTATCCAGTTTTAAGAAGATTATTAAAGGATAATTGTCTAGAAACATATGACCAAGAATATCAGGGAAGAAATCGTCGCTATTATAAAATCACACCTCAAGGACAAGCACAATTACAGATGTATCGTCAAGAATGGACGATTTATGTACAAAAAATTAATCGAATTATTGAGGAGGGAAAATAATGATGAATCGTAAAGAATTTCTTGATGAACTGGCATTTTTGCTTCAAGATATTGAAGATGTTGAAAGAGATGAGGCAACTCAATATTATCAAGATTATTTTGATGAAGCAGGAATTGAAAATGAACAACAAGTAATTAATGAATTGGGAACACCGGAAAAAGTTGCTGCTATTATTAAAGCTGGAATTAATGAAAATTTTGAACAAGATATTGAATATGGTGATAAAGGGATGTCTAATTCATCATTTGAACAAAATCAGGAAATTATTAAAACTAAAAATAATGATGTAAAAAATGAAAGTCATTTTAAAGGGAATCAAGAACGTAATAAATTATTATTGATTTTAATAATTATTGGTATTGTTATTTTTGGAATACCGGTTTTTAGTGGCTTGCTTGGTATTGTTATTGGTATTGTTGGTGGATTATTTGGAGTTACATTAGGTAGTTTTTGTGCTGGTGTGGGATGTTTAATAGGAGCAATTGCTTGTTTTGTAAAAGGAATAATGATTCTTGGTGAGTTAACAGGAGCTGCTTTAATTATTTTTTCTGTGGGATTTGGTTTGATAGTTTTATCATTTGGATTTTTTTGGATTGGAAAAATGTTAGTAAAACTTATTCCATATTTGTTTAAAGTAGGAATTAAGTTTTGTCGAGAAATGATTGGTAGGGTAGGTGAATGGTATGAAAAAAAGTAAATATTTTATTTTGGGATGTTTATTAATGGCCTTGATTCTATTGATCAGTGGAACTATTCTTGGGGGTTTTTCACAATTAAAGAGTACGTATTTTGATAGTATTAATATATCTAATAATAATGAATATGAGTTTACGGGAATTAACGATCTTGAAATTGAAGTTGATGCTAGTAAAGTGATTATTCAAGAGTATGATGGTAGTATAATTAAAGTAAGTAGTAATAGCGCTACAAAGATAATTAATGAAAATAATACTTTGATAATTGAAGATAATTTTAATATTTTTAATTTAAATAAAAAGATAACGATTTATATACCGATTAATTATCAATTTAATAATGTTGATATAAATATTGATGCAAGTGATTTTGAAGCTGAAAATATTTATGCAACAGATATTGAAGTAAGTATTGATGCGGGTAATTTTGGTGCCAAAAAAATTACATCAACAAATCTTAATGTTGAAGTTGACGCAGGTAAGGCAACTATTGATTTATTAGATTGTCAAAATAGTTATTTTGATTGCGACGTGGGTGATATTGAAGCAATGATGGTAGGGAATGAAGTAGATTATAGTTATGATGTAAGTTGTGATTTAGGTAGTGTTAGAATTGGGAATTATAAAACTGATGGTTTAAGTGATGATTATAGTTTTAGTGGTGGAATGAAAAAAATAAGTGTAAACTGTGATGCAAGTGATATTGATATAAAAATGGAGGTGCAGTAATGAAAAAATTGTATCGTTCAAGACATGATCGTATGATATGTGGTGTTTGTGGTGGAATTGCTGAATATTTTGATTTGGATCCATCATTAGTTAGATTAGGTTGGATTGTTTTGTTTGCAATGGCTGGTAGTGGAATTATTGCTTATATTATCGCTGCGATTATAATTCCAAGTGAATAGTGTTTAAAAAGGTTAAGTGAAAAATTAACCTTTTTATGTCATTGTAAGTAATTGTTATTAAGAAAGTTAAATTGTATTGATTTAATCGTTACTTTATGACATAATAATATGACTTTAATAAAAAAGGAGATAAATTAATGATATCAACACAAAATGTATCTTTAAGATATGGAGATAGGGCTTTATTTGAAAATGTATCAGTTAAATTTACAGATGGAAATTGTTATGGTGTTATTGGTGCTAATGGTGCTGGTAAAAGTACTTTTTTGAAAATTTTAGCTGGTGAAATTGAACCAAATAAAGGTGAAGTAATTTTAGAACCTAATAAACGTTTATCAGTTTTAAAACAGGATCATTTTGCTTATGATGATAAAGGTGTTGTAGAAACTGTAATAATGGGTAATAAAAGACTTTATGAAATTATGCAGGAAAAAGAAAAATTGTATGCTAAACCTGATTTCAATGATGAAGATGGAATTAGATTAGGTGAACTTGAAGGAGAATTTGCAGAAATGGATGGTTGGAATGCTGAAGTTGATGCAGAGATTCTTTTAAATGGTTTAGGAATTAGTAGTGAATTACATGATTTAAAGATGAAGGAATTAGATGGTAATCAAAAAGTAAAAGTATTATTAGCACAAGCTTTATTTGGTAATCCTGATGTACTTTTATTAGATGAGCCGACTAACCATTTGGATTTAGAAAGTATTCGTTGGTTAGAAAACTTTTTGATGAATTTTAAAAATACTGTTATTGTAGTAAGCCATGACCGTTATTTTTTAAATAAGGTTTGTACACATATTGCTGATATTGATTATTCAAAGATTCAATTATATGTAGGTAACTATGATTTTTGGTATGAATATAGTCAGTTACAGTTACAACAGGCAAAGGATCAAAATAAAAAAGCTGAAGCAAAGAAAAAAGAATTAGAAGAATTTATTGCCCGTTTTAGTGCTAATGCTTCTAAAGCTAAACAAGCTACTTCAAGAAAGAAATTATTAGATAACTTGGAAATGGTTGATATTAAGCCATCACTTCGTCGTTATCCGTTTATTTCTTTTAAACCAGGACGTGAAGTAGGAAACATTGTTTTAAAAGTAGAAGGATTATCTAAGACAGTAGAAGGGGTTAAATTGTTGAATAATGTAAGTTTTTCAATTAATCCTAAGGATAAAGTTGCTTTTGTAGGTGATGTAAAAGCTACAGAAGTATTCTTTAAGATTATTATGGGAGAAATGGAACCTGATGAAGGAACATACCAATGGGGTGTAACTACTTCACAATCATATTTCCCTAAAGATAATTCTAAATATTTTAATAATTGTGATTTGTCATTAGTTGATTGGTTACGTCAATTTTCGGTTAAAGATGAATATGAACAAGATTTAAGAGGATGGCTTGGAAGAATGTTATTTTCAGGTGAAGAAGCATTGAAAAAGGCATCGGTTTTATCTGGAGGAGAAAAGGTTAGATGTATGCTTGCAAAAATGATGATGGCAGAAGCTAATGTTTTGGTTTTAGATGAGCCAACTAACCATCTTGATCTTGAATCAATTCAAGCATTGAATCAAGGATTGATTAATTTTAAAGAAAATATTTTATTTACTAGTCATGACCATCAATTTGTTCAAACAATTGCAAATCGTATTATTGAATTTAATGAAACAGGTATTTTAGATCGTTTATCTACATATGATGAATATTTAGAATATAAGGAAAATAACAAGTAGGTACTATGTATCTACTTGTTTTTAATGTATAATGTAGCTAAATTATTTTGGAGGTAGATTATGAATGATGTAATTAAAGGATTATTTGAACGTAAATCAGTAAGAGTTTATAGTGATGAGATGATTGAAGAGGATAAAAAGAAATTAATTATTGATGCTGCTATTCAAGCGCCAACAGCGGGGAATATGACTTTGTATTCAATTATTGATGTTGAAGACCAAGAAATAAAAGAAAAATTAGCAAAATCTTGTGATAATCAACCATTTATTGCTAAAGCACCATTAGTATTGATTTTTGTTGCCGATTATCAAAAATGGTATGATGCTTTTAAGTATTATCATGGTGACAAAGAAGTGAGAAGTCCTTCTTATGGTGATTTTTTACTAGCGTATAGTGATGCATTGATTGCTGCTCAAAATGCTGTAGTAGCAGCAGAAAGTATGGGGATAGGAAGTTGTTTTATTGGGGATATTATTGAACAATATGAATTTCATCGAGAACTATTGAATTTACCACAATATACAGCACCAGTTGGAATGTTAGTAATGGGATATCCAACTTTACAACAAAAAAATCGTGTTAAACCGATGCGTTTTGATAGTGAGTATGTTGTAAGTAAAAATCGTTATGAAAGATTAAGTGATGAAAAGTTGGTTGAAATGTTTGATGATCGTGCAACTAGAGCAAATAAGACAAGTGGTGGTAAGGGTTATGTTGATGATATTTATAAGCGTAAATGGACTAATCCTTTTATTGAAGAGATGACACGTTCATCTAAGTTATGGTTTGAACAATGGGGGAAAGAAGACGAAGAATCTTAGGATTCTTTTTCTTTTATTTTGGTATTGACAATATTAATGACATGATTATAATATATAGCGTGCTATCTATCTAAGGAGGAATGACAATGCCTACTAAAAAAGTTGGATTTTTAATAAAGCAAGTACATATTCTTCAAGAACAAAAGTTAAATAAAAAATTTAATCGCTTTGATTTAACTGGAGCACAGATGTTTACCATTATTAATTTGTTTAAAGCTCGTGAAAAAGGAGAAAAGTTAACTCAAAGAGATCTTGAAAGAATTTTAGATATTTCAAATCCGACACTAACAGGTATTTTAAATCGTCTCGAAAGTAAAGGATTGATTGTTCGAGTGCCATGTAAACATGATGCACGTAGTAAATATATTGAAGTTACAGATAAAGCATCAGGCTTAGATAAAGAAATTCGTAAAGCATTTGAGGAATCGGAAGAGGAATTATTAGGTTCATTAAATGAAGATGAAATTACTCGGTTACATGAATATTTAGAAAAAATATTAAGAAGTAATTCTTAATATTTATTTTCAAAGAATATATAGCACGCTATTTATTTTTTAAGGAGGTAGAGAGATGTTAAAAACACTTTTAGCACAAGTAAAAGAATATAAAAAAGCAGCTATTTTAACTCCGTTGTTAGTTGTTATAGAAGTAATTTTAGAAGTTACTATTCCATTTTTAATGTCATTGATTATTGATAGAGGAATTAATAATAATGATATGGATGCAGTAATAAAGATTGGTATTATGATGTTGATTGCTTCATTTGTTTCTTTGAGCGCTGGGGGATTAGCAGGTAAATATGCTGCTAAAGCATCAACAGGTTTTGCAAAGAATTTAAGAAAAGCAATGTATTATAATATTCAAAATTTTTCTTTTGCAAATATTGATAAATATTCAACAGCAGGTTTAGTAACTCGTTTAATGACAGACGTTACTAATGTTCAAAATGCTTTTCAAATGATTATTAGAATGTGTATTAGAGCGCCATTAATGATGATTGGTGCAATGGTTATGGCATTTACGATTAATGCTGAATTAGCGATGATTTTTGTTGTTGCAATAATCTTTTTAGGAATTATTTTAGCTTTTATCATGACTAGAGCACATCCGTTATTTAGAAAAATATTTAGAACGTATGATGATTTAAATGCATCTGTTCAAGAAAATGTTAATGGAATTAGAGTTGTAAAAGCCTATGTTCGAGAAGAACATGAAGATGAGAAATTTAAAAAGACATCTGGTTTAATTTATAAATTGTTTTTAAAAGCAGAAAGTTATTTAGTTTTTAACCAACCAATTATGCAATTTACTGTTTATGGATGTATTATTGGTATTTCTTGGTTTGGGGCTCATATGATTGTTGGTGGAAGTTTAACTACTGGTGAACTTACAAGTATGTTTACTTATGTAATGATGATTTTGATGAGCTTAATGATGTTATCAATGGTTTTTGTAATGGTTGTTATGTCAATTGCTTCTGCACAACGTATTAGTGAAGTAATTAATGAAAAATCAACATTACATAATCCTACAAATCCTGAATATGAAATTAAAGATGGATCAATTGATTTCAATAATGTTAGCTTTTCATATTTTGATGATCAAGAAGAAGTTAACTTAAAAGATATTAACGTTCATATTAAATCTGGACAAACGATTGGAATTATTGGTGGTACTGGTAGTGCTAAATCAACATTTGTACAATTGATTCCTAGATTATATGATGTTACTCGTGGTGAAGTACTTGTTGGTGGTAAAGATGTACGTAGTTATGATCTTGATACGCTTAGAAATGAAGTAGCTATGGTGCTTCAAAAAAATGTCTTATTTTCAGGAACAATCAAAGAGAATCTTCGCTGGGGTAACAAGAATGCTACTGATGAAGAAATGATCCATGCTTGTAAATTAGCTCATGCCGATGAATTTATTCAACGTTTCCCAGATAAATATGATACTTATATTGAACAAGGTGGAAGTAATGTTTCAGGTGGACAAAAACAAAGATTATGTATTGCTCGTGCATTGCTTAAAAAACCAAAGATTTTAATTCTTGATGATTCTACTAGTGCAGTTGATACTAAAACTGATGCTTTGATTCGTAAAGCATTTAAAGAGGTAATTCCAGGAACAACTAAAATTATTATTGCTCAAAGAATTAGTTCAGTTGAAGACGCTGATTTAATTATTGTTTTAGATGATGGTAAGATTTCAGCAATGGGAACTAATGATGAATTACTACAAACTAGTGAAATTTATAAAGATATTTATGAAACCCAAAAGAAAGGGGGAAGCTTAAGTGAATAAGGATCAAGTAAAAACATTAAAAAGATTATTTAATTTTGTTCTTACAAGACATCGCAATTCTTGTATTGTAGTATTGTTATTAATTATTGTCAGTACAATTGCAAATGTATCGGGGTCTATCTTTATTAAGAGTTTGATTGATGATTATATTACCCCATATATAAACTCTGCTAACCCTAATTTTGCACCATTATTAAATGCGATTATAAGAATGATTGCAATATATGCAATTGGGGTACTTGCAACATATGGATTCAACCGTATTTTAATTAATGTATCTCAAGGTTCATTAAAAGAAATTCGTGATTCTATGTTTGAACACATGGAAAAGCTTCCAATTAGATATTTTGATACTCATAATCATGGAGATATCATGTCTATTTATACAAATGATGCTGATACTTTAAGACAAATGATTTCTCAAAGTGTGCCTCAAGTTATTGTATCAGGTATAACAATTTTAAGTGTTTTTGTCTCAATGATCATTATTAGTGTACCGTTGACTTGTATTAGTGTATTTATGGTAATAGTAATGTTGTTTGTGTCTAAACATGTTACTAGTAGAAGTGGTAAATATTTTTATCAGCAACAAATTAATTTAGGTAAAGTTAATGGTTTTATCGAAGAAATGATGGAAGGACAAAAAGTAGTAAAAGTCTTTACTCATGAAGAAGAAGCTAAAAAAGATTTTGATAAAGTTAATGAAGAATTATTTGAAAGTGCTTATGAAGCCAATAAATATGCTAATATCTTGATGCCATTAATTGGTAATTTAGGGTATGTTAGTTATGTTTTAGTTGCTTTAATTGGTGGGGTACTTGCAATTAATGGTTATACTAATTTAACAATTGGAGCCCTTGCATCTTTTTTACAATTAAACCGTTCTTTCAATAACCCAATTGGGCAAATTTCTCAACAAGTTAACATGGTTTTAATGGCATTAGCTGGAGCAAGTCGTATTTTTGCTTTACTTGATGAAGAAGTTGAAAAAGATGAAGGACATGTTACTTTAGTAAATGCTAAAGAAAATGAAGATGGAACATTATCACCAGTTGATTATCGTACAGGTGTTTGGGCTTGGGAACATCGTCGTCCTGATGATTCGATTGAATATGTTCGTTTAGTTGGTGATGTTCGTTTCCATGATGTTACATTTGGTTATAATGAAAATAAAACGATTTTATATGATATGAATTTATTTGCTAAACCTGGTGAAAAGTTAGCTTTCGTTGGAGCTACTGGAGCTGGTAAAACAACAATCACTAACTTAATTAATCGTTTTTATGATATTCAAAAAGGATCAATTACTTATGATGGAATTGATATTAAGTTAATTAAAAAAGCAGATTTAAGAAGATCATTAGGTATTGTTTTACAAGATACACATTTATTTACGGGAACAATTATGGATAATATTCGTTATGGTAAACTTGATGCAACTGATGAAGAATGTATTGCTGCAGCTAAATTAGCTAATGCTCATGAATTTATCATGCATTTAGAACATGGTTATCAAACAGTGTTAAGTGGTGATGGTTCAAGTTTATCACAAGGACAATGTCAGTTACTTGCAATTGCAAGAGCAGCAGTTGCTAATCCTCCGGTATTGATCTTAGATGAAGCTACTTCAAGTATTGATACAAGAACAGAAAGTATTGTTCAAAGTGGTATGGATAAATTGATGGAAGGTAGAACAGTATTTGTTATTGCTCACCGTTTATCAACAATTAAAAACTCTGATGCAATTATGGTTTTAGATCAAGGACGAATTATCGAACGTGGTGATCATGATAAACTAATTGAACAAAAGGGAACATATTATCAGTTATATACTGGTGGTTTAGAGTTAGATTAATTAAAGAAGGCAATGATTTGGTTCATTGCCCTTTTTGTATATTCAGTTTTTGTTTCAAATAAGTGATTATCTTTTTATTTTGATCAATAGAACTTTTATATACATCATCATTGACAATTATGTATTAATTACGAATTGTGGTTGAAAAAAGATATTTATCATTTTGATTATATGATGCAATATGAACCTGATACCCATTAATTTTCTTTTACTCATTAGCTTTATTTGTAGATAATTTTTTTGTTTCTAGATTATTCAACATATCTTATAATTTATTAATATTATCATTAGTTAATCTTTTTTGGTCATTTTATTATTATTGCATATATACTTCAAAGATAAGAAACATTAGAATAATCAAACTAAAAATATAAAAATAATAAATTTTTTTCTTCATAATATTTTTTTATAAATAATTAGTTTGTATAATTGCTTAATTTTCCCTGATTCATTTGATATATTTTATGACACTTTTTAGCTAATTCAATATCATGGGTTACGATAATGACAGTTTTTCCACTTTGATTAAATGCTTTTAATAAATTAAATACTTTTTCTTTATTTTCATAATCTAGATTTCCAGTTGGTTCATCAGCTAAAATTAATTGACACGGTTTAATTAATAGTCTTGCTAGAGCGATACGTTGTTGTTCACCACCGGAACATTGATAAACTTTTTTCTTTTCCATTCCTTTTAATCCAACTTGATCTAATGCTTTAGCAATTTTTTGTTTTCTTTCTTCTTTTTTTATTCGATAATCAAATACAATATTTAAGTTATACTCAATTGTTTCGTTTTCAATTAATGCATAATTTTGAAATAAATAACCAATTTTATCATGTAATAGCTTTTCAGCTTTTCTTGAAAAAGGACGAATTGACTGTTGATCAAATATTTCTACTTTTCCTTTGCTTGCTTTATCAAGCAAGCCTAAAATATTTAATAATGTTGATTTCCCACAACCTGATTTACCAATTATAGCGACTAGTTCTCCTTGTTCTACTTCTAAATTTAAATTATCTAAAACAATATTTTTTTGAAAGGATTTAGACACATTCTCCATTTTAATAACTGCTGTCATATTATTACTCTCCTTTTAAATTAGCAACGATGCTTTTTCGTTCAAAATGTCTAATAAACAATAATAAGAAAATCATATCAAAAACAAAAAATATAATTGCAAATTCCATACATAATATAAACATTATTTTCTTATATAAAACAGCAATCAAGATAATTAACAAATATATACATAAATTACTAATAAATATATTGCTATAGCGATTAAACTTAGTTTTACCTGATAAATACATAATCGAAAGTTCTTTTTTATTATCTTGAATATATAACGAAGCAAACTGAAAAATAAATAAAGCATACAAAGCTAAACACATTACAATTTTACTAAATGTATTAATGAAGATATTTTGGGCTCTTACGCTATAATTATTAATATCGGATTTAACATTTAAAATACGATAATCCTGATCAGTAATTTTAGAAATTTCATTTTCTAGTTCATTTCTATTTTTATTCTTTAAAAATAATCCTTAACTATTAGCAGATATCCAATCACTGTGTGCATAGATTACAATAATTGGCTCATCAACATAATAAGCACTTTGACGTAAATTGAGATTATAGTGTTTATGAGTATTTTTAACATTTATGATTGTACCTGTTTCATGAATTTGTTTGTTTTGATATTTTTTAGGAACTAAGATTGTTTGATCATTTATTTTATTAATGTCTATATCATGATTATCATTGTCTACAAAATGATAATTTTCTAGATATTTTTTATTTACATATATTATTGGTAAGTTTTCTGTATTTTCAATATTTGGCATCCCGGTATACGCATACGCGTTTATATCACTAGCATAATTATAATCACTCATATCAAAGTAAATATTTTGTTGAAAAACTTCTTCTAATTCTTCTTTATTACCTTCAAAATATGCAAATGTATAATAATCAGTATATTCTTGATAATGTTGTTTAGTATAAATGTATTTTTCTAAGTTGAAATATGCTTGGTTAAGTGATGTGACTAATGGCATCATAATAATGATACTAATAGCGATTTTTAAGATAACATTGATATAAATCATTGCTTTTGATTTTTGTTGATTTTTTAGTTCAATTACATTAGTTGTCATTTTAATATATAGATGTGATAATAATAAAATTAATGGAATAAGCAGTAAACCAATGCTAATGTATTTAATAATATCATTAAATAATTCTATATAAAAATTATCCCACTGTCTAATTACTAAAATCCATAAGATCAAAAATGTAATTACATAAATCAACCATATCATTAGAGCTTTTTTTAAATAAAGCTCTAATACAATTCTCAATGAATTTTGACCATGCATCTTTCTAATTAGAATTTCTTTTTTATCCTTAATAACAATACATAGCATAATTAATAACATTACAATAAAACTACATACTATGGCATATTCAATATCACTTTGTCGATAAGTACTTTCAATTTCTTCAATGCTTCCACCGTGTGCTTGGCGAAAATTAATTGTAATTATTTCATCGTTATATTTTTCTTGTAACATCGAGGCTAAATTTTTAGCCTTGGTATTACCTTCGACAAAAAAATT
Organism: Thomasclavelia spiroformis DSM 1552; assembly: GCF_025149465.1. NCBI lineage: Bacteria > Bacillati > Bacillota > Erysipelotrichia > Erysipelotrichales > Coprobacillaceae > Thomasclavelia > Thomasclavelia spiroformis. The sequence goes on from NZ_CP102275.1 coordinate 792,124, forward strand.
AAGACGAGTATTGTAAGCCTCGGGTAAATATATATTAGCATTTTTAAATTGAAAAACCTGAAATTCATGCATAAAGTAAGTATTATTATATGATGATATTGTTCCCGTAGCTTGTTTATCGTTGGTATCACTTGAGATATAGCCTTGATTGTTCAAATCTGTAAAATCAATTTTTTTACCAGAAACCATTCGAACATTATCATAAAATAAATCATTATCATAAATATTTATGTATTCATAATAAAGCATTGAACCATCTTCACTAGGTATCAAATCACCAACGATATATTGAATCTTATTTTGATTTGCATATGTGGCAATTGTTTTTAAAACATCTTGATGATAATTTTTATCTAATATATCAATTTGAAAAGAAGTAATTTCATTGCCAAGATTATTTTGCATATTCATAATTTTAGCATAATTGATAAAATTATAAGAATCATATGAGAAATAGAATAATATACTAGCCATAAATATAGTATATACTACTAAAATTTTTTTCATAATTTTCTCCAATCTATTATATATTAATTATTTATGCTTAATATATAATTAGTAACTAGTATTTTTAATAGATTTATAAATTTAATTGTTTTTGATTATTGATGAAAGGGAATTATTTTATATTATATTTTAAAGATTATTTGGATAAGATTGATAGGTGTTATTTATGGAAATTTATTTGTTTTTTTCAATATAATTTGATAATTATTCTCTTACTTAATATATATCATTTATAAATATAAATGGCAATAATTAGTGAGCGATATTTATTTTTAAATTAATAATTTTAAATGAATAAATAATAAAAATATTAAAAAAGGTCATATATAAACAATTAATAGTAGGGATTTTCACTGTTTTCCTATTGAATTGAAAGGAGATACACATTTATCAGCATATCTCCTCATCAGATTTAATTTGTATCTAAAGAAAATTATTGATTATTTAAAATTGAATTAATTAAATAGCATATTTTTTAATTGGTCATAGTCCATTTCACCAATAAAATCATCTAGAGGGACTAATTCTTCTTTTACATTTACTTCAACACCATCGACATTTATAGCAGTTGATTCTTTTTGTTTTCTAATTTTATCAATAATTAAATTACTTTGTAAGATTGTTTTATTATTTTCGATTTTAATAGAAAATGGTTCAATTGCTCCATAATAATAATCAAAATTCTCAATACTATTATTATAATCTAAAAATAATACATACTCATTTCCAATATCTGGTTCAATAAAACGAGGATTTGTGTACATGTAGTGATGAATATCTGGTTGATCATTATCATTTTCACGAAAGTCAATTGAATTTCTTGTTGCTGATTCGATACTTACGATTATTGAATCGCTTTCAGGATTACCCTTTATTACTTCTTCAATTTGAAAACGATAATTTTTTCCTTCAATATAATATTCACTATCTTCTTTTTGAATATTAATAGGATCTCTTGACATATTCCATGTATCAATAAATTCTACATACTTTCCTTTTACAATAATATCAGAAACCTCTTTTAATTGTTCTAAATTATAGGCAACATCATAATCACTGTGAATTACTTGTTTATAACCTGAGTTATCAGTTTTTTGTTGTCTAGAAAATATGCCGATGCCAAATGCTATAAGACATAAACTTACAATTATAATTGTATATTTGTATTTCATCATAGATCGCCCTCTCTTTCTTAATACCATTCTGGATATATTCTTTTAATTCCATTTATATCATCGGTTTGTGGTTTATATATAGTATTTCTATTTCTAGCATGACTCATAAGAGAATTACCGCTGCTTAAATCACCTAAACCATATGGGTGTCCTAGTTCATGAGCCGCAACACTTTGGTAAACATTTCCAGTTATATTTGTATTGGCTGAATTTATTTTTGAATGAAATTCAACCACTTTTTTATTACTGTTGTATGTAGTGACTGTAGTACCATATTCACTGTTGCTACTTTTACTATAAGTGTCACAAGTATTTTTAGAATTATAGTGATATGAATATTTTACATTTACAGCGTTGTTCCAAGAATCTACAGCTTTTATGAATGCATTTTTATAAGAAGAAGATACTTTAGAAATATTATTTCCCCATTTATAAGATTCAGATATTGTACTAAATTTCCAACCAGTTAAAGCATAGGCATCGACAGATACAGTTCCAACTAAAAAAGATATTATTATAGCTAATAATGTAATTATTATTTTTTTCATATTAATTTTAGCTTCCTTTCTGTAATTTTAAAATAATTATAATTGTGTAAAAAAAGTTAATAAACATTTACCAAAATATTTAGATTATTATATTAGTTTTATGAAATGTTATAAAAGTCTTACTAAATAATAAATTGTTTTTTAAATTTATTATTTATAAGTATTTTTGTGTCTAATAAAAGTTGTAATAGCCTTATATGAATCCCTCCTTATTTTAAGTAAAATCTTGGTATTTGTTTCCCTTAACTTATATATACAATTTATATATATGAATAACAATACTATTTAGGTGAGTGGTAGGTATTTTTGATTGAATGGATTATTTAAATATAAATTTGACATATTGTTTAAATAAAGTACAATTATATGTAGAGGGTATTAAATATATTTGGGAGAGGATATTATGATTAAGGTAGCTATAGTTGATGATAGTGATAGTTCTTTATCAATGATTATCGAAATTTTATTAAAATATGGTTTTGTTAAAGAAGAAATATATTATTTTGACTCATCAAAAAAATGTTTAAGTTCAAAGATCGATTTTTCTTTATATTTAGTGGAAATTGATCTGCCTGAAAAAGCAGGTTTAGATATTATAAAAAAATTGCGTGATAAAAATGTATTCTTAATATATGTAACAGCATGTTCCAAGCATCTTAAAAATGCATTTGATAAAAATGTAATTGGTTATGTTTTAAAAAGTAAGTTAAATGATGAATTACCACTAGCATTAAATAAGTTTTTTGAGATTTTATCTGAAGAAAAAGAGTTACAATTTACTTATAAAAATGGGTTAGTATCAATTAAAATAACAGATATTATGTATATAAAAAGTGATTTAGGTGACTTGATTATTGTTACTGATAAAGCAGAGTTTAGAATTTTAAATAAAAGCTTATCAAGTATTTATACAATTTTGCAAGATAATTTTTGTTATTGTTCAAGAAATGTAATAGTAAATATGGATTATATTAGTTCAATATTAAATAATACTATTTGTCTTAAAAATGGAATAAAATTAAATATTAGTAGAAGAAGATATAAGACGTTATTTATAAAGTATATGCATTATAAATTTAAATAGCGAGACATGAAAAAAGGTAAAATCACTAAATTAGTGACTTTACCTTTTTATGCATGTTTTATTCGATCGCGTTCTTCGGCTGCTTTAGCATCATTAAAACGATCAAGAGTTCCTACAAGATATCCGGTAATTCTACGGATTCTTTCAAAGTTTTGGGGTTTTAAAACATAATCTAAATCTACATCATTTCCATCAATTGTTATTGAAAGTGATTTTAAAGATTCATCAGGAAATTTATTTTTTAAATAATTGATATAAGCTTGAATCTCTTTTTCTTCCATATAACCATTTTTTACTTCAACTAGTACACCATTAAATTCAACCATTGTTATCACCTCGAAAATATTATAGCAGTTTACTTATTTTTTAACATCTAATATGCACTATTACACACAATAGCAAATAATTATAAAAATAATAATTGAAAGAATGATTTTAAGTACGCGATTGACTTTTTTAAACATGTATTCCATTTTATCACCATTATATTATATGCTATTTATTATAAGAAAATTTAATCTAAGAATTGAAAAAATTTCATTGTTTTGATAAAATTTTGTAAACACAGAAAGGAGTTAACTATGCGATTACATTTTACAAAAATGGAAGGTCTTGGAAATGATTATATTTATGTTGATGGGATAAACCAAGATGTTTGTATGGATAAAGAGTTTATTAAAAAAATAAGTGATCGACATTTTGGGATTGGTAGTGATGGAATGATCGTTATTTTACCATCGGATAAATATGATTTTAAAATGCGAATGTTTAATCTTGATGGTAGTGAAGGTAAAATGTGTGGTAATGGTATCCGCTGTTTTGCGAAATTTATATATGATCATAAATTAAGTGATAAACATGTATTAGAAATTGAAACTAAAGCAGGTTTACGAATTGTTGAATTGTTATTTGATGGAGATAAGTGTATTGGGGCTAAGGTTGATATGGGTAAACCAATCTTGACATGCAGTGATATTCCATGTAATTATAATCAAGAAACAATGATCGATCAAACAATTGTAATTGATGATTATAAATATAATTTAACAAGTATTTCAATGGGTAACCCGCATACAGTAACATTTGTAGATGATTTAGAGACATTGGATTTAAAGAAAATTGGACCTAAATTTGAATTTCATGAAATGTTTCCAGAAGGTGTCAATACTGAGTTTGTTGAAGTTATTAATGATCATTATATAAAAATGCGTGTTTGGGAACGAGGTTCTGGAGAAACAATGGCATGTGGTACTGGAGCTTGTGCAGCAATGTATGCTAGTTATTTAAATAACTATACTAAAAATAAAGTTACAGTAGAATTATTAGGTGGTTGTTTAGAAATAGAGTATATTAATGATACAATCATGATGTCAGGACCAGCTGTTAATGTTTTTGAAGGAACGATTGAAGTATAGAAAAGGAGAAGATTATGTTAAATAGTGCAGAAGAAATTATTAAGTTTATTGGTGATGCTAAAAAACAAACACCAGTGAAAGTTTATTTAAAAGGAGAAAATTTACCAGAAGCAACTGATTTTAAGATGTTTGGTGGTAGTGACAGCAGAGTTTGTATTGGTGATTTAGATTTGATTAAAGCATATATGGAAGCTAATAAAGAGTTAATCAAAGATTCTTATTTAGAACAAGATCGTCGTAATAGTGCGATTCCTTTATTAGATATGACAAATATTAATGCTAGAATTGAACCAGGTGCATTTATTAGAGAGCATGTAAGTATTGGTGATAATGCGGTTATTATGATGGGTGCGATAATTAATATCGGTGTTAAAATTGGAGAAGGAACAATGATCGATATGGGTGCAATACTTGGTGGACGTGTTGAAGTTGGTAAACGTTGCCATGTTGGAGCTGGAGCAGTTTTAGCTGGAGTTATTGAACCACCTAGTGCTTCACCGGTTATTTTAGAAGATGATGTATTGATTGGTGCTAATGCAGTTGTAATTGAAGGTGTGCGTATTGGTAAAGGAGCTGTGGTTGGAGCTGGTTCAATCGTTACTGAAGATGTTCCTGCTGGAGCAGTTGTTGTTGGGAATCCAGCAAGAATTATTAAAGAACAAAAAGATGAAAAAACTGAAGGTAAAACACAGTTAATGGATGATTTAAGAAAGCTTTAGGAGATTAATATGGACGCTTTAGAACAAATAAAAAAATGGCGTCGCCAGTTACATCAAATTCCTGAACTTGGTTTACAAGAATATCAGACATCTAATTATTTAAAAAAAGAACTAATTGAAATGGGATACGATCCCATTTCAATATTAGATACGGGAATATTAGTATATATTGATCATCATCAAGATAAAACAGTAGCTTTTCGTAGTGATATGGATGGTTTAAAGATTAGTGAACAGACTAATTGTAATTTTAAGTCTAAACATGATGGATATATGCATGCTTGTGGTCATGATGGTCATATGGCAGCACTTTTAGCATTGGCAAAAAGATTAAAAGAAAGTGATGAATCGTTTGATTTTAATATTTTATTGATTTTTCAACCGGCTGAAGAAGCACCTGGTGGTGCTAAGTTGTTAGTTGAACGAGGAATATTACAAAAGTACCATGTAGAAGCTATTTTTGGAATGCATTTAATGCCTTCAATCGATAGTGGTAAAATTGCTTGTCGACCAGGACCTTTAATGGCTCAAAATGGGGAATTAGATGTAGTTATTAAAGGTAAAAGTGCACATGCGGGATTGTATCATTTAGGAATAGATGCGATTGTAATTGCCAGTCAAATAATTTGTCAGTATCAAAGTATTATTTCACGAGTTATTTCACCGGTTGAAAGTTGTGTAATCAATATTGGTGAAATTAAAGGTGGAACAGTTAGAAATATTGTTGCTGATCGCGTAGAGTTTAAAGGTACGCTAAGAACATATAATGAAGTAGTGTTTACAAAAATTACGGATACGATGCAAGCAATTAACAAAGGAATGGAAAATACATATGGCTGCAAGATAGACTTTAGTTGTCCGCCAATGTATCCACCGGTTTTAAATGATTATAAGTTGTATCATCAGTTTGTAAATATTGTTGATCAAAATTATGAGGAATTAAAAGAACCATTAATGCTTGCAGAGGATTTTGCATATTATCAAAAAGAAATTCCAGGGATTTTCTTTTATGTTGGTACTAAATCTGATGAATATTCAAGTGGTTTACATACAGAGACGTTTAATTTTAATGAAGAAGTGTTGCTTCAGGCGGTTGATGTATATTATCGTCTAGCAACCAAACTTAAATTGGGGGATATTTAATATGAGTTATTATGATAGAGCAAATGATGTTTTTATGAAGGCTTATGGTCGATATGATATTACTTTCGATCATGGAAAAGGTGTTTATTTATATGACATCAATGGTAAAAAGTATTTAGATTTTTATTCAGGAATTGGAGTTAATTCATTTGGCCATGATTATCAGCCATATACTGATGCTTTATGTAAGCAAATGCATCGTTTAATGCATATTTCTAATTATTTTAATAGCGTTGAAGCAATTGAAGCGGCTGAAGCGGTAGTAAAAGCAACTAAATTAAATCGTGTTTTCTTTACTAATAGTGGGGCTGAAGCAACTGAAGGTGCTTTGAAGTTAGCACGTAAGTATTATTATGAAAAACATCATCAAGCTGATAGTGAAATTATTAGTTTAAAACATTCATTTCATGGACGTACTACAGGTTCAGTTACTTTAACAGGAACACCAGCATACCAAGAAGCATTTGGTCCTTTGCTTCCAGGTGTTAAATATGCTTCAATTAATGATTTAGAGTCAGTTAAACAATTAATTACACCTCGTACTGCTGCAATTATTTTTGAACCAGTTCAAGGTGAAGGTGGTATTCATGTTTGCAGCCAAGAATTTATGAGTGGTATTAGACAATTGTGTGATGATCATGATATTGTAATGATCTTAGATGAAGTACAATGTGGTATGGGAAGAACAGGAACAATCATGACTTATTTCCAATATGGAATTATGCCAGATATTGTTTGTCTTGCTAAAGGAATTGGTGCTGGTTTTCCAATGGGGGCTTTCGTTGCAAATGAAAAAGTCGGAGCTGCTTTAAAACCTGGAGATCATGGATCTACTTATGGCGGTAATCCAATGGCAGGGTGTGCTTGTAAAACCGTGTTTAAGATTATTGAAGAAAATAATATTTTAGAACATGTTCAAGATATTAGTGAGTATTTGATTGAAAAATTAGATGAGTTGGTTGAAAAATATGATGTTATTAAAGAACGTCGTGGTTTAGGATTAATGATTGGATTAGAGTTTACTAATCCAGTAAAACCTTATATTCAAAAAGCTTTAGATAAAGGATTAATCTTTGTTAGTGCTGGTAATAATGTTATTAGAATGTTACCACCATTTATTATTGAAGAAAAACATGTTGATGAAATGATTGAGATTTTAAGTGCTGTAATTGAAGAAGTTAATGGATAGGGATTTAATTTATAAATCCCTTTAATTGTTGGTGATGACGATGAATAAGAAGATGTTATTTAAATTATTTATTACTAATTTATATTTGAGTGCTTTTACTTTTGGTGGTGGATATGTAATTGTAACACTGATGAAAAATAAATATGTTGATGAGTTAAATTGGATTGAAGAAAAAGAAATGTTGGATCTAGTTGCGATTGGACAATCGGCACCAGGGCCAATTGCTGTAAATGGGGCGATTGTAATTGGTTTTAAATTAGCGGGAATTAAAGGTGCGCTTGTTTCAATAATAGCAACAATTATCCCGCCATTTGTGATTATCTCGTTAGTTTCATTATTTTATGAGGCTTTTAAAAGTAATGAAATAATTAGTTTAATTCTTTTTGGAATGCAAGCAGCTATTGGGGCGATAATTGCTTCGGTTACATATGATATGGCAAGAGGAATTGTTGATGAGCATGAAAAAGTATTGATTGTAATTATGATTATTGCTTTTGTATTAACATATATTTATGATATTAGTGTTGTTTATATTGTTATTGGCTGTGGTTTAATTGGAGCTATCCAAAGTATGGTTGAGTATTGGAGAAAAAGATGATGTTATTATGGAAATTGTTGATTAGTTTTATCCAGATTGGTGCTTTTAGTTTTGGTGGTGGTTATGCGGCATTGCCATTAATTCAACATCAGGTAGTCGAGCTTCATAATTGGTTATCATTTAATGAATTTAGTGATTTGATTACGATTTCACAAATGACACCTGGTCCAATTGCAATTAATTCAGCTACTTTTGTTGGTTTAAAAATTGATGGTCTTTTAGGAGCAATAGTAGCAACACTAGGCTGTATTATCCCTTCTTGTATCATTGTTTCTTTAATTGCCTATGTTTATTTAAAATATAAGCAGATGTCCGTTATTCAAAGTATTTTAAAATATATTCGACCAGCAGTAGTAGCAATGATTGGGGTATCAGGTTTACTTATTATCCAGGATAGTTTTTTTAGTAAAACTAATGTAAATATTAGTTCGATTATTATATTTATTGTTTCAATTATTTTATTACGAGTAAAAAAATTAAATCCTATTTTTGTCATGATTATCGCTGGAATAACGCAGGTAATAATCACCTATTTAATAAAATAAGTAGTAATTTATCCTTCTATGATCGTAAATGATAATAGGAGGTTTTATTATGAAAAAATACCCAATATATAAACAAGATGACGAATATAGTTGTGGTGCTTATTGCATTAAGATGCTTTTAAAATATTATCATCATGATATTTTTATTAAAGAGATTAAAGATAGATGTCGCTTAACTACTGAAGGAATTAGCGTATATGGTATGATTAGATGTTTACAATCATTTAATTTTGATGCTAAAGCTTATCAATGTGATTTTGAAACATTATTAAAAGAAGCTAAATTACCATGTATTATTCATGTAATCAATGATAATATGACACATTTTATGGTTTTATATAAAATAACAAAACGATATTTAATAATTGGTGATCCAGCTAAGGGATTAATTAGATTAAAATATGAGGAATTAGAAAAAATATTTACCGGAGTATGTATTTGTAATGAACACGTTGGAAGATATGTAATAAAACAAGGAGAAAAGGATTATAGTTTTAAAGAGTTTTTAATTAAGCATTTAAAAAGTAATTATCGTGATGTAATTGCATTGCTGATTAAAGCAATTGTTATTTCTGTTTGTAGTATTTTTGGTTCGTTTTATTTTCAAGGGTTGATTAATTCGATTGAAGAGATGGATTTTTATATAGTTGTTATTTTTAGTGGAATCTTTATTTTTGTTGCAACAATAAGAATTGTTATAGATTATCAAAGGAAGAATTTGGAAGTTGAAATCCAAAAAAAACTAAACTATGAATATGTAAATAAAACGGTAGTTAAAATGATGTATTTACCATTTCGTTATTTATCATATAGTCGTCAAGGAGCTATGTTGACAAGAGTGCAAAATTTATTTTCTTTAAGCAATTTTTTTATTCATTTTTATACAGTTGTATTTATGGATTTAGTATTGATAATGGGTATTATTGTTGCATTGTTTATTTTTTCGGTTGAAATAGGGATTGTTGTGTTTATAGTATTATTGATAATTAGTTTAGTTGTAATTAAGGGAATGAAACGAATAAATGAGGCAAATAAAAAGATTATTACTAGTCAAGAGAGAATGAATAATGGGTATTTGGAATATTTAAAGAATTTTTATAATAGTCATCAGTTTTTTTTAAAACAGTTTGCTCGTGAAAAGATCAATTATTTATTTGATAAGTATAATTATAATGTTTTTTTACGGGGTAAAAAATTTAATGATTTAAATATTGTAAGTGAGTTTTTAGTTCAGGGATTAGCTTTTTTAGTTGTGTTAATTGCAAGTTATTATTATAAAAAAGGATATATTAGTATTGGGGATATTGTTTTGTTTTATATGTTGACGTCGTATTTGTTTGAACCGTTATTTAATTTAATTTCTTTTATTATTGAAAAAGATGAAATAATGATTATTTATGAACGATATAAAGAAATTATTCCAGAAAAAAAAGAGAAGAAAATCAAACTAAAAGATAGAATAAAAGAAATTAAATATGATCATATTACATATAGTTATGGTTATAATAAACCAATTATTGATCATTTAGATTTAGTAATTAATAACTCATTATGGCTAAAAGGAGATACCGGAGCTGGTAAATCAACATTATTAAAGCTATTGATGAAACATGATGATTTAGTAAAGGGTAATATTTTAATAAATAATGTAGATATTAATAAAATTGAATTATCTTCTTTGTATCAAAAAATTATTTATTTAGATAAAGAACCTATTTTTTATCAAGAATCATTACGTTTTAATCTTTTATTAAAAAGTAAAAATGAACAATTGATGTATCAATTATTAAAAGAATTTGAATTAGATGAATTAATTGATCGTTTAGAGATGATAGTGGAAGTAGATGGAAAACCTTTATCATCGGGACAACGTCAAGTAATCATGCTTATTCGTGCTTTGTTGTTAAAACCAGAAGTATTGATCTTAGATGAAGCTTTAAGTAATGTCGATGATAATAAAGTGTCTAAAATTTTAAATTATCTTTATTATAAGCGTAAGGAAATAATGGTAATTATTGTTGCTCATCAAACAAAAATAGTGAATCAATTTTATGATTGTGTTATAATTAAAGGCGGAAAAATTGATAGATGAGGTAATAAAATGAAAATTGATTTTGCACTAATAAATGAAGTAAATGATTTTAAAGAAGATTATTATCAAGATTATTTAAATATTATTAATGAAGCAAGTAAACAATTAGAAATCAGTGATGATCTTGAATTATCGTGTATTTTAGTTGATGATCAAAAAATACATGAAATTAATAAAGAATATCGTAATATTGATCGAGCTACCGATGTTATTAGTTTTGCTTTGGAAGATAGTGAGCAATATTATGTTGAAGGAATGGCAAGAAATATTGGAGATATTTTTATTTCAGTTGATCATGCATTGATGCAAGCTAATGAATATGGACATAGTTTAAAAAGGGAAATGTGTTTTTTGTTTACGCATGGTTTATTGCATCTTTTAGGCTTTGATCATATGGAAAAAGAAGATGAAGAAAAAATGATTGCGATGCAAAAAAAGATTTTAAATGCATTGAAAATTGAGCGATAAAATGTTATATCAAACAATCATTGATAAAGCTTTTGAAGCATCTAAAAATTCATATTCTCCATATTCTAATTTTAAAGTAGGAGCTTGTTTAAAAACTAAAGATGGCAAGTATTTTATCGGTACAAATATTGAAAACGCATCTTATGGTGCATCGATGTGTGCAGAAAGAAATGCGATATATAGTGCATATTGTAATGGTTATCGTAAAAATGATATTGAATTACTAGCAGTTGTTGCTAGTAGTGATAAGATTATTTCACCATGTGGAATATGTCGACAAGTAATGAGTGAGTTACTTCCTGAAAATTGTTTGATTATATTAGCAAATTTTCAGGAATATAAAACAATTTTAATGAAAGAATTATTGCCAATGGCATTTACAGAGGAAAATTTATCATGTTTAAATCAGGATTTGTAAGCATAGTTGGTCGTCCTAACGTAGGGAAATCAACATTATTAAATTGTATATTAGAAACTAAATTAGCAATCATGTCTGATGTTGCTCAGACAACTAGAAATACGATTCAAGGAATTTATACTGATGATCAAGCGCAAATTATTTTTATGGATACACCAGGTATTCATAAACCTCAAGATCGTTTAGGAACATTTATGAATTCAACAGCATTAAATAGTATTTTTGGGGTTGATCTAGTCTTGTTTTTAGCTCCGGCTAATGAAAAGATTGGTCGTGGTGATAAATATATTATTGAAAGATTAAAAGAAGCAGATGGACCAGTATTTTTAATTTTAAGTAAAATTGATACAGTTAGTAAAGAAGAGTTGGTTGTTAAATTGCAACAATGGCAAGAATTATTTGATTTTAAAGAAATTATTCCAATTAGTGCAAAAGAAAATAATAATGTTGATCTGTTATTAAAAACGATCAAAAATTATTTACCCGAAGGAAATATGTATTATCCTAAAGATCATTTAACTGATCATCCTGAACGTTTTGTAATGGCAGAGTTTATTAGGGAAAAAATCTTATATTTTACAAGAGAGGAAGTTCCTCACAGTGTTGCAATTGTAATTGAAAGAATGCTTGAAGATGAAAATGGTGTTGAAATTATTGCAACGATTGTTTGTGATCGTAAGAGTCAAAAAGGAATTATTGTCGGTAAACAAGGGGCAATGATTAAAAAAATTCGTTTGAATGCCCAAAGAGAGATGAAACGTTTTTTACAAGTACCAGTTCATTTGGAGTTGTTTGTTAAAGTTGAAAATAACTGGCGTAATAAACAAAAATATTTAAAAGAATTTGGATATAATGAAGATGACTATTAATAATGAAGAAAGTATCGAAGGGCTTGTTTTAAAAAACAAGCCCTATAAAGAAAGTGATATGTTAGTATGGATATATACTAAAACTTATGGCAAAATGGCTTTAATTGCTCGTGGTGTAAAGAAGATGAAAAGTAAAAACGCTCCAGCTTGTCAAACAATTTCTTTAGGTGAATATTTATTTATACCTAGAAAGGGGTTATCAACATTAATAAAAGGATCAGTAATTGATTATTTTGTTCATATTAAAGAAGATATTGAATTAGAAGCATATGCTAGTTATTTTATTGAATATGTTTATAAATATATTTTAGATAATGATCCTGATGAAGAGTGCTATAATAATTTACTTTTAGCACTTAAATATTTAAATAGCGGTTATGATCCTAGATTAGTTTATCTATTATTTAATGCTTATATTTTAAAGGCAACTGGTTGTGCTTTAGAAGTGGAGCAATGTAGTGTATGTGGAGACAGTAGTCATATAGCGGGAATCTCGATTAGTAGTGGTGGTTTTGTTTGTAAAGAATGTTTGGGGATGTATGATATGCGTTTATCAATTGAGGTATTAAAGGGATTTCGTTATATTAATAAATGTTCATTAGAAAATATTGATTTACTTAAGCTTGATGATGATGTGATTGATCAATTGACTGAAATTATGAATGCTTATATTGATGAATTTACAGGGTTAGTATTTCAAAGTCGTAAGTTTATTTTACAGTTAAGTAATTTTTAATATTTAAATAGACAAAAGATATGATAACTTTTGTCTATTTTGTTTATTTTTTGTTGTTTTATGTATATAATAAGTTATTGAAAGAAAGAGGGATAGATGTGAGTGATTTTTTACCGATAAATCGTCAGGAAATGGAAGAAAGAGGTTGGCAGCAACCGGATTTTGTTTATATATGTGGAGATGGTTATGTTGATCATCCTTCATTTGGCGCTGCTATTATTTGTCGAACTTTAGAAAGTCATGGTTTTAAGGTTTGTTTTTTAGCTCAGCCAGATTGGCATAATGTTGAAGAATTTAGACAATTTGGAAAGCCTCGATTAGGGTTTTTGATTTCATCTGGAAATATTGATTCAATGGTTAATCATTATACGGTTGCTAAAAAACGTCGTCATAAAGATTTATATACGCCAGGAGGAAAGGGGTTTAAACGACCAGATCGTGCTGTAATCGTATATAGCCAAATGGCACGTCAAGCATATAAAGATGCCAATATTATTATTGGAGGCATTGAAGCTAGTTTAAGACGTCTTGGACATTATGATTATTGGGACGATAAAGTTCGTAAATCAATTATTATTGATGCTAATGCTGATTTATTATTATATGGAATGGGTGAAAATAGCATTATTGAAGTAGCTGAAGCTTTAGATAGTGGTTTAGAAATAAAGTATTTAACGTATTTAGATGGAACTGTTTTTAAAACCAAAAATCTTGAAGATGCCCATGAACCAATTATTTTACCTAGTTATGAAGAAATTTGTAAAGATAAAGTTGCTTATGCTAAATCTTTTCAAATTCAATATTTAAATACTGATCATTATAACGCTAAAACTTTAGTTGAACCATATCAAGGCTGGTATGTTGTTCAAAATCGACCAAATCGCCCACTAACACAACGTGAATTTGATCGAGCGTATTCATTAGATTATAATCGTACATATCATCCTAGTAGCGAGCATATTCCAGCTATTAATGAAGTGAAATTTTCATTGATTAGTAATCGTGGTTGTTTTGGCTCTTGTAATTTTTGTGCTTTGGCTTTTCATCAAGGAAGAATTGTTCAAACTCGTTCGCATGAATCGATTTTATCAGAAGCAAGTAAAATGGTTTGGGATCCGGAATTTAAAGGGTATATTCATGATGTAGGAGGACCAACTGCTAATTTTAGACAACCGGCTTGTAAAAAACAACAAAAACATGGAGCTTGTCCAACTAAACAATGTCTATGGCCAAAACCTTGTAATAATTTAGAAGTTAGTCATCAAGATTATAAGGAACTGTTAAATAAATTAAAGATGTTACCAAATATAAAAAAAGTATTTGTTCGTTCAGGAATTAGATATGATTATTTAATGTATGATAAAGATGATAGCTTTTTTAGAGAATTAGTTCAAAATCATATAAGTGGCCAATTAAAAGTAGCTCCTGAGCATATTAGCGATCGTGTTTTAGATAAAATGGGAAAACCACGTCGAGGTTTGTATGAAAAATTTGTTGATAAATATTATCGTTTAAATGAAGAATATAATAAAAAGCAATTTTTAGTTCCATATTTAATGTCATCACATCCAGGTTGTACCCTAGAAGATGCTATTGAATTAGCTGAATATTTACGAGATATTCATCATCAACCAGAGCAAGTACAAGATTTTTATCCGACTCCTGGAACTCTTTCAACTGCAATGTATTATACTGAATTAGATCCTCGAGATATGTCTAAAGTATATGTTCCAAAAACGGCTAAAGAAAAAGCAATGCAAAGAGCCTTGATTCAATATCGTAATCCTAAAAATTATGATTTAGTATATGAAGCATTAATTAAAGCAAATCGTAAAGATTTAATTGGTTTTTCAAAAAAATGTTTAATTAGACCTAGAAAGAATAATCAACAGCATAGATATCCACCAAAATGCAATAAACAAAAAAGAGGGTAATGACTATGAAATTTAGCGAAACTTTTTCATCTACAACTAGAACATTAATAAATTTTGATCTTTATTTACCAGCTGTGATGATTAGATATAAAGGTGTTGTACAAATTCATCATGCTATGGGAGAATATGTTGGACGTTATCGTCGTTTTGCTGAATATTTAGCAAGTGATGGATTTGTTGTTGTTGTAAGTGATTTTCCGGGTCATGGAATGTCTTTATATAATTATGAACAAGGATATTTTGGTGTTGGTGATGCAACAGTAAACTTAGTTGAAGATATGCAGCGACTTAGAAATATTATTGCTTCAAGATTCCCTGATTTGCCTTATTTTATTTTAGGTAATGAATTGGGCTCAGTTGTTTTAAGAAAGTATGTTGCTAAATATGGTGATTATATTCAAGGTTGTATTTTTATGGGAACTTGTGGTAAATTGAAAAGAACTAATATTGCCAAAGTGTTTTTAAAAGGTGAAGTGTTATTGCGTGGAAGTATGCATCGTTCAAAAACTCTAAAAAAACGGTTATTAAAAACTAAGCCATATGTAACTGATGATTTAGAAGAATTGGAAAAATATCGAGATGATCCATTTACTGGATTTGTATATACTAATCAAGCATATAGTGATATTTTAAAATTAATTAAAGAAGTTACTTCAACGTCTACAATTGAAAAAATTCCTGATTACCTATCAATTTTGATTATTTCAGGCTTAAAAGATGTATTTGGAATGTTAGGTAAAGGACCTAAATGGTTTTATGAACGTCTTTTAGATAGAGGGGTAAAAGATTTAACACTTAAATTATATGATAACAGTCATCAAGATATACTACATGATAATCAAAGACGTGAAGTATATTTAGATATCTTAACATGGTTGAATGAACGAACATATATTTAGTACCCTTATAATTGGTTGACAATAAACCACTATAAGGGTATTTTATATTTGCATAAAAATAGATATAGATATATTTATATTGACTTGGCGATGTTCCAAGTCTTTCATTGTATATATCAAAAATCTACATATAAAGGAGTAAATTATGGCAATTAAAGATATGGATAAATTAGTAAATCATGCTAAAGTATCAGGTTTTGTGTATCAAGGTTCAGAAATATATGATGGACTTGCAAATACTTGGGATTATGGTCCACTAGGAGTGGAAATGAAAAATAACATTAAACAATTATGGTGGAAACGTTTTATTCAAGAATCACCATATAATGTTGGTTTAGATTCAGCTATTTTTATGAATCCAAGAGTTTGGGAAGCTAGTGGACATGTTGGTGGCTTTTCAGATCCATTAATCGACTGTAAAGAATGTAAAACTAGACATCGTGCTGATAAATTAATTGAAAATTATGATCCAAGTGTACATAGTGAAGGATGGACAAGTGAAGAAACAGTTAATTATATTAAAGAACATCAAATTGTTTGTCCTAATTGTGGGAAAAGCAATTTTACTGATGTAAGACAGTTTAAATTAATGTTTGAAACTAAAATGGGTGTTGTTGAAGATGCTAAATCTACAGTGTATTTACGCCCAGAAACTGCTCAAGGGATTTTTGTTAATTTTAAAAATATTCAAAGAACAACAAGAAAGAAAGTACCATTTGGAATTGGGCAAATTGGTAAAGCATTTAGAAATGAAATTACACCAGGTAATTTTATATTTAGAATGCGTGAATTTGAACAAATGGAATTGGAATTTTTCTGTAAACCAGGTACTGATTTAGAATGGTTTGAATATTGGAAAGATTATTGTAAAAAATTCTTAAAAGATTTAGGAATCAAAGACGAAAACTTACGTTTTAGAGATCATGAAAAAGAAGAATTGTCTTTCTATTCTAAAGGAACTTGCGATGTAGAGTATAATTTCCCATTTGGTTGGGGAGAATTATGGGGAATTGCTGATCGTACCGATTATGATTTAACTCAACATCAAAATCATTCAAAAAAATCGTTGGAATATCTTGATCCAACAACTAATGAAAAGTATATTCCTTATGTAATTGAACCATCTGTTGGTGCTGATCGTTTATTTTTATCAGTACTTTGCGATAGTTATGAAGAAGAAACATTAGAGGATGGGGAAACTAGAGTAGTAATGAAATTATTACCAGCTCTTGCTCCATACAAGGTAGCTATTTTACCACTTACAAAGAAACAAAGTGATAAAGCAAGTGAAGTATATAGTATGTTAGCTAAACATTTTAGCTGTGAATTTGATGTTGCTGGACAAATTGGTAAACGTTATCGTCGTCAAGATGCAATTGGTACGCCATTTTGTGTAACTGTTGATTTCGATACGCTTGAAGATAATACAGTAACAGTGCGTGATCGTGATACAATGGAACAAATTCGTTTACCAATTGATGAATTAGTTGATTATATTAGTAAAAAGGTTATGTTTTAGTTAAAATATATGCCAAGATTATCAGAAAAAAAAATTGATGAAATAAGACAGAGTGTAGATATTGTTGATGTAGTTGGCAATTATCTTTCACTGAAAAAAAAAGGACGCAATTATGTAACACTTTGTCCATTTCATGATGATAGTAATCCTTCTTTGACCATTTCACCAGAAAAACAAATTTATATGTGTTTTGTTTGTGGAAATGGTGGAAATGTATTTAATTTTTTAAAGAATTATTTAAAAATCCCATATATCGAAGCTGTTAAAATGGTTGCTTCTATGGGAAATGTTGATATTAGCGAATATAATCTTGAAAGACGAGTTCAACTAGTTGATCAAAAATTAGAACCTTTATATAAAATGCATGATGAAGCAAATAAAATCTATCATCATTATTTAAATACAAAATTAGCTTTACCTGCAAAAGAGTATTTAAATGCAAGAAGCATGAATGATGAAATCATTGAAACTTTTGAAATTGGATATGCTCCAAACAACAATATTTTATTAAAGGCTTTTGAAAAGATGGGCTTTGATAAAATTGCAATGTATGAATCTGGCTTGATTATTGAAAATAATCAAGGATATGATCGTTTTAGTGATCGAATTATGTTTCCTTTGCATGATACAAGTGGTCGAGTTGTTGGTTTTAGTGGCCGGATTTATCAACAAAGTCAAAATGAATCAAAGTATATGAATTCACCAGAATCAAAAATTTTTATTAAAGGTGAATTGCTGTACAATTATCATCGTGCCATTGAAGAAGTTAGACAAGCGGGATTTGTTATTGTTAATGAAGGATTTATGGATGTTATTGCATTATATAAAGCCGGAATTAAAAATGCTGTAGCCATTATGGGAACTGCTTTAACTAAAGGACATATAAGGCTGTTAAAGCGTCTTAGTAAAGTTGTTTATCTTTGTTTAGATGGTGATCAAGCTGGAAAAAAAGCTATGATCAAGGCTAGTGATATTTTAATTAATGAAGGTTTTAGTGTTAAGATTATTGATTTATCTGATGATTTGGATCCAGATGAATTTTTGGAGAAAAAAGGTGTTGATGAATTAAACGCTTTGATTAAAAGACCGTTATCTTCATTAGATTTTAAAATGAATTATTATTATGAATTAACGAATATGGATAATTATGAAGAGCGAAAGAAGTATTTAGAAATGATTACTAGTGAAATTAGTAATCTTGATGATATGATTGATCAAGATTATTATATCCAACAATTAGAAAAAAAATCCGGTTTTTCTAAAGAAATAATTTCTAGTCTTGTTAATAAACAAAGTGTTACAAAAATTAATCAACCAACTAAACAGGTTTTTTATCAACAAAGTGTACGTTTAATTGATAAATATTCTAAAGCTGAACGTGATTTATTATATTATATGATGAATGATAAAAATGTCGCAATGATGTATGAAGCAAAAGCTGGTTTTATGTTTAATGATAACTATCGAATTATTGCATCATATATAGTTGATTATTATCGTCATGAAGTTGTTTTAGAAATTGCTGATTTAATTAGTAGTATTGAAGATGAAAATCTTGTAAAAAATATAGTAGAAATATCGCAGTTAAATTTACCAAAATTAAAAGATACTAAGGCAATTAATGATTATATTGAAACTATTAAAGAAAAAACTGTGAAAATTAAAATTGATGAATTAACAAAGGCTTTAAAAGATACTTTTGATCCTAAGCAAAAAGCTCAGATATTAAAAGAAATCATAGCATTAAAAGGTAAGGAGTAGTATATGAAAAAGAAAAATGTTACAGCTGTATCATTTGATGATTTGAAGAAAATTGTTTTAAATGATGCTAAAAATGGAGATGGAATTTTAACTCAAGATCAAATTGATACTTATTTATCTACTTACGATTTAAGTGACGATCTTGCAGAAGATTTATTAGAGTTTATTGGAAATAATGATATTATTATTTCTGATGATGGTTTAGATGATATCGATGTTGAAGATGATATGTTACTCACAGGAGCAGCAGATGATCTAGATATTGATCTTGATTTAGGAGATGATTTATTAGGTGATGATACTCCAGATTTAGATTTTGATGGTGATTTCGATATGATGACTAGTGATACACTTCATATGTATCAAGTTGCCGATGCTGATGCAGAAATGGATAAAAATCAATTAGGAAGTAATGTCAAGATTAATGATCCAGTAAAAATGTATCTAAAGGAAATTGGCCGTGTAGAGTTATTGTCACATGATGATGAAATTAAATTAGCTAAAAAGATTTTAGAAGGTGATGAAGCTGCTAAGAAAGAATTGGCTGCTGCTAACTTACGTTTAGTTGTTTCTATTGCTAAAAGATATGTTGGACGTGGAATGTTATTTTTAGACTTGATTCAAGAAGGTAATATGGGATTAATCAAAGCAGTTGAAAAATTTGATTATACTAAAGGATTTAAGTTTTCAACTTATGCTACTTGGTGGATTCGTCAAGCAATTACTAGAGCAATTGCTGATCAAGCTAGAACTATCAGAATTCCTGTACACATGGTAGAAACTATCAATAAATTAACAAGAATACAACGTTTGTTAATTCAAGAATTAGGTCGTGAGCCAACAGCTGAAGAAATTGCTGAAAGAATAGATGGAATGACACCAGAAAAAGTTCGTGAAATTCAAAAAATCTCATTAGAACCTGTTTCATTAGAAACACCAATTGGAGAAGAAGACGACTCTCATTTAGGAGATTTTATTGAAGATGAAGGTGTAATGTCTCCTGATGATTACGCTGCAAATGAATTATTAAAAGATGAATTAAATGAAGTATTACTAGAACTTACTGATCGTGAAGAAAAAGTATTACGTTTGAGATTTGGTTTAGATGACGGACGTACTAGAACATTAGAAGAAGTTGGAAAAGAGTTTAGTGTAACTAGAGAAAGAATTCGTCAAATCGAAGCAAAAGCATTACGTAAGTTAAAACACCCTTCACGTTCAAAAAGATTGAAAGATTTTTTGGATCGTTAAGATGAAATTATCTAAAAGATTACAGTTGATTGCAGACGTAATTGATAAATATAAGCAAGGCTCTGTTCTTGCTGATATTGGAACAGATCATGGGTATTTACCTTGTTATTTAGTTGAAAATAAAATTATATCAAAAGCATATGCTTGTGATGTTGCAAAAGGTCCTTATGATTCTTCAGTTGAAACAATTAATCAATATAATTTACAAGATCGTGTATTTGCATTATTAGGTAATGGTTTGAATCCAATTTTAAATCGTAAAGTTGATATGATTAGTATTGCAGGAATGGGTTCTTATTTGATTTGTGAGATTTTAGATGAAAATCGTGAGTATTTAAAAAATGTTCAAGTTCTGTTTTTACAATCTAATGCTAATAATGATCATTTGCGAAAATATTTATTTTCTCATGATTGGATTATTATTGATGAAAAGATGGTAAAAGATGCTGGTCATATTTATGAAGTTATGGTAGTAACTAGTAGAAAAAATAAAGCTGTTACTTATAGTCAAAAAGATGTTGAATTTGGACCGGTTTTAATTAATAATCAAACTCCTTTATTTAAAGAAAAATGGAAAAAACAATATAATGTATATAAAAAGATTCAAAATACATTAGATCATAATCATCCTCGTTATCATGAATTAAATGATAAAATAAAAATGATTGAAGAGGTATTACATGAAAGCTTATGAGATAATTAATTATTTAGAAGATTATTTTCCTATAGATTTGCAACAACCATGGGATAAATGTGGTCTTCAAATTGGTGATGTTGATCAAGAAATTAGTAAAGCTATGGTATCTTTAAATGCTGATTTACAGAGCATTCAAAAAGCAATTGATAATAAATGTCAAATGTTAATTACTCATCATCCTTTTTTTCTAGAGAAGATAGATAATTTGAATTTTAGTAATCATCATGGGAAATTTGTTCAATTAGCTATAAGTAATAATATAATAGTTTATAGTTTGCATACTTGTTTGGATCGTGGAAAAGACGGAATATCTATGAATGATTGGTTGATTAATGAGTTAGATGTTCATGATATTAAATGTTATGATGATATTCAAGTTGGTAAATGCGCAATTTTAAATCAACCATGTTTAACTAGTGAATTAGTGACAAGAGTTCGTAAAGCATTTAATCTGCCAGTTAAATATGCTGGTAGAGAAAAATTAATTAGTAGTATTGCTATTTGTGGTGGTAGTGGTAGCGAGGATATTGAATCTTTAGTAGGTAAAGTTGATGCTTTTATTACTGGTGATACAAAACATCGACATGCTAAATATGCAATTGATCATGATATTGTTTTAATAGATGTACCTCATCATGTTGAGGTAATTATGGAAGAAAGAGTAAAAGAATTATTGGATGCTAAGGGTCTTGAGACATTAATAGCAAAATCTGATGATTATTATTGTTATTAGGCGATTTTTTAATCGTCTTTTTTTTTGTAAAATTGAATCTTAGAATTAAAAGTTATATAATATTATTATATGGTATTGTGATTATAAATTTGCTGGATATTTCATATAAAGGGAGGTGTAATAGGGGAAGATAATTGTTATAAAATTTTCTAGCAATTTATTAATCAAATGCTAAAAATTAAAAGAAAGGGGAATGGATATATTTATAATATCCAAGTATAAAACTATGAAAAAATTAATGAAGAAAATAAGTAAAACTTTTTTAGTCATAGCGATGACTATGGCAATGACTTTTTCATTTACAGTTATTCCAGCTGATGCTTATTCTTTAGAAAACGTAGTTGAAAACGAAACAGCAACAATTACACCTGTTGAAGATGAGTTTGTTGGAAATGCGGAAAAAAATATTTTTTCAAATGCACATTTTAAAGTAGCTTGTTCTGTACCATTTACAAAAATTACTTTAAATAGTCAAGAACTTGCTTTATCACCAAATAAATGGACTGATATTAATTTATCAAATGTAAAGGCTTATTTAAATGAAGGTCAGTCTAATGTAATAGAAGTATTATTTGATGATGGAAATGGTGGATTGTATGTAGGCGGTAGTTATGAATTTGTTTATGATACTACAGCTCCAACATTAAAATTAACTAATACTAATCCAAATAAAGCAGTAATTGAAGTTGGGGATAAATATTTTGAAGAATATATTGCTAGTGATAATGTAAGCGCTTCTGAGGATATTAAAGTAGAACTTATTTATCGCTATAATAATGCTGGTAATTATCAACAAGTAGATTCTCTTGATAAAATAGGTAATTATACTGTATGGTATAAAATTACGGATGAAGCTGGAAATGTAGTAACAAAAGCAGCTGCTAGAGAAATTGATGTTGTAGATACAACTCTTCCAACTATTACTGCTAAAAATCAAGTAGGTAGTACAGTTGATGGAGTTAATTATTATTCATATGTTGATTTTAAATTACATGATGTAGGCGGATTAAGTCATATTATTGTAAATGATAAATATCGTTTAAATAGAAGTAATGTATGGAATGATGCTAATTACGTTAATTTAAAACCATATTATGATAATGAAAAAATGAATACAGTTGAAGTTTTTGATACTACAGGAAACTTTGCAACTTATGCATTTATATATGATATTGAAAAACCAGTAGTAGATGTTCAATATAGTACTACAGCTCCAACTAATCAAGATGTTGTAGTTACAATTAGTGCTGCAAATGAATCGTATGATGGATATGGTGGAATTAATCCATTAGATGGTTGGACAAAAATCGATAATCAAACATATCAAAAAACATTTAGCGAAAATACAAGCATTAAAGATTTAGCTGTTAGTGATTATGCTGGAAATGTTTCATATGTTGATATTGATGTAAGTAATATTGATAGAACATTTGGTAAAACAACTTTAACTTATTCACCAAATTATGGAGAATATACAAATGGTAATGTAACAGTTACTTTAAAATGTACAGAAGAAATTGTTGCACCAGATGGATGGATTAAACATACTTATAGTAATGGTAAAGTAAATTATAGTAAAGAATTTAGTGAAAATGATGTTTATCAATTTGATATTTATGATTTAGCAGGTAATAAAAAGACAATTACTGTTGAAATTAATCAAATTGATCGTAATGCACCAGTAATTAGTGGTATTGAAAATAACAAATATTATAATACTGATGTATCTTATACAATTGAAGATGATCATCTTGATTATGTATTAATCAATGATACAAAATATACAGAAAATATTCCAACTGTTTTAAGCGATGAAGGAACATATACAATTAGTGCTGTTGACAAAGCTGGAAATACAACAACAGTAACTATTACAATTGATAAAACAAATCCAAATGTTATTGATTTAACACAAAAATATGAAGCAAAACAAGATGGAAGAATTAAAGTAACTGTAGTATTTGACGAATCAGTTAAATTAAATGGAATATCATTATGGCGTAGTGTTGACGTAGATGAAAATGGTTATGCAAGCGAATACTATGGATACTTCTATAGAACAAAAGATATTACATTAAATTTTGAAGATCGTGCCGGAAATTTAGGAACATATCAATTTACTGTAGATAAGACTGCTCCAAACGCTCAAGTAACTTATTCAACAGTAGAACCAACTCGCAATAATGTAATTGCAACAATGACTGTTAGTGAAGATATTGATGAAGCTAAACTTATTGAATTAGGTTGGCAAAAAGTAGATAATAGAATATTTACTAAAGAATATACTCAAAATGTTGATGAAGTTGTAACTATTTATGATTTAGTTGGAAATCCAACTGATGTTGCAATTAAAATAACAAATATTGATAAAAAAGTACCTGAATATAAACCTGATCAATGGTTTATTACAGTAGAAGTAGATGCTAGTGCACCTAACTCATATTTAAGTAGTGAACAAGTAAGCGCTATTTTAGAAGCTCAAAAAGAATTTATTAGTGATGATAGTGAAGTAACAGTTGTAGAAGATACTTGGTGGAATCATAATTCATCAAATCTAGATATTAGAAAAATTGGATCTTATGCAAATGCATTTTCATTCTACATTACAGATGCAGCT
Organism: Thomasclavelia spiroformis DSM 1552; assembly: GCF_025149465.1. Taxonomy (NCBI): domain Bacteria; kingdom Bacillati; phylum Bacillota; class Erysipelotrichia; order Erysipelotrichales; family Coprobacillaceae; genus Thomasclavelia; species Thomasclavelia spiroformis. The sequence continues at coordinate 817,041 of NZ_CP102275.1, forward strand.
GGAAATAGAATTAATCCAAGAATATCTGTTAAAGTAGTAGATACAACAGCTCCGGTAATTGATTTAGGAGATGTTGAAGCAATCACTGAACATGAATATTTAACACCTTTTACTGATATTATTCCAACTGTAACTGATAATTCAGGAGAAGCACTTAGTGCAATAGTTTCAAAAATTACTTATGCTACTAGCCAAGAAGGATTAGAAACATCTAGTGAATATGTAGATGCTGTAGATCCAGCAAGACTTGGATGGTACAAAATTGAATATAGTGCAACTGATTCATCAGGAAACAGTGCAACAGTTTCAAGAATTGTACATGTAGTAGATACTACAGCTCCAACTTATACAATTGAATACTCAACTACTGATTACACATATGATAGTGTTACAGTAACTATTAAAACAAGTGAACCAGTTACACTTGAAGGATGGACAAGTGATGAAACTGGAACAGTATTTACAAAAACATATACTGCAAATGTAGATGAAAATATTGTATTAACAGATGCTTCTGGTAATACTACTACTGTAAATATAAAAATTGAAAATATTGTAAATAAAAATAATTTAGAAGCTTTCGTAGAAAAATGTAGTAAATTAGATCAATCAAAATATAGTGAAGAATCATGGGCAGCATACTATCCTGTTTATGAAGCATCAGTAGAAATGTTGAAAGTACCTCATTCACAAGCTGAAGTTGATGAACAATACGTAAAATTAGTTACTGCATATTTAGGATTAAGATTAATTCCTGATTCTGGATTGATTGATAAATAATATAAAATAAAGAAGCTGTAACATTAATTTGTTACAACTTCTTTTTATAACTGAAAAAATACGTGAGTTAGTATCATTTAATACTAACTCATTATCTTTTTATAATATTTTATGCAAATCAATTTTTGGTTTAGTATGGGTATTACAATTATTATAATCAAATTGTTTTAGATAATTGATTACTTGGGTTGTAAGATAAGTAGGTGTAGAAGCACCTGAACTAACAGCAGCTATATGTTTGTCTTTTAACATCTCTAAAGTTATATCATTTACACTTTCAATCATATAAGTAGTTTTATTAGCCTTTTCACTAGCAATACTTGCTAATTTTTTTGTATTGTTGGAATGAGGATCACCAACAATAAACACAACATCAACATCATCACTTATTTTTGCAATTGCTTCTTGTCGTACTGTTGTTGCTTGACATGTTTCTTTAGCAATAGTTAAATTAGGAATTACATTTTTAGCATAATTACATAAATTATAAACATCATATAAAGACATAGTTGTTTGATTAGTAATTACATAATTTAATTTTTTATCTAATTTATCAATATCTTTATTTGTTTCAATTAAATGAATATGGTCTTTATCTATTGATAGGGCACCTTCAGATTCAGGATGACCGTGTTTACCAATATAAAGAATTTCAAAACCTTTGTTTAAATAATCTTTAATTAAATCATGTGTTTTGATTACATCAAGACAAGTAGCATCAACTACGTTTAAATTTTTAGCTTTAGCTTTTTTAAAAACATTATTACCAGCTCCATGAGCAGTAATAATTACAGTTCCTTTATCAATAAAATCTAATAGTTCTTCTCTTGAAACATTTTTTTTATCAATTGTTTTAATGCCTAAATTTTCAAGAGCATCAACAATATATTGATTATGAACAATCATTCCAAGAATATAAACGTCATCTTGATAAGCATATTTTTTTGCAATCTCAATTGCTCTTACAACGCCTTTACAATATCCTCGAGGAACAATTTGATATACTTTCATAACATCACCTCGAAGTTATTGTAGCATATTTTCAAAGTGTACGTCATTATCAGAATTATTTTTTTCTTTATCGATAGGAGTGATATTTTTTTCTACTTCATCTAAATCAATATTATTAATATGATTTACTGCTTGAATGATCTTAAATGCATTTTTGGTATTATTAATAATAGGTCGAATTTGATATATTAGGGGAATAATTTGATTTATTGTATAAATTGTTTTTGTTGCATAGTGTAAAGATCGTTGTAAAGTAATTCTAGCTTTCATTTTATTATTGATTGGAAATGGTGGATATGTTTGAGGATTGTAATTATCATAGTAGAAATTTTCATCATAAAATGGATCCATAGTATACCTCCTTTTATAATAATTTATGTATCTTTTTACTATTTGTTACAAATAGATAAATTTACTTGCTTTTTATTTGGGGTATGATAAAATTAATTGAATTTATCTAAGAAAAGGAGACGTAAAATGAATACATTTGAAAAATATAACTTTCAAAAGTTTTGTTATCAAACAATCAATGAATTAGGTTTTAGTAAACCTACATCTATTCAAGAAAAAGTCATTCCCTTAGTATATAAAAATAATGATATAATTGGTATTTCACAAACTGGAACAGGTAAAACACATGCATTTTTATTACCAGTAATGGATCAAATAGATACTAACCAAGATTGTGTTCAAGCTGTAATCACTGCTCCTACAAGAGAATTAGCAACGCAAATATATAATAATGCAAAATTATTTGTAAAATATAATGAAAAAATTAGAGTATCTTTATTAATTGGTGGAAGTGATCGCCAAAAATCAGTAAATAAATTAACAGTTCAACCACATATTGTTATTGGAACACCAGGAAGAATAAAAGATTTAGCATTAGATGAACAAGCATTAAAAATAACTACTGCTTCTACATTTATTATTGATGAAGCTGATATGACATTGGAGTTTGGTTATTTAGAAGATATTGATGCAGTTGCTGGGAAGATGAAAGAGGATTTAAAAATGATGGTTTTTTCAGCAACAATTCCTCAAATGTTAAGACCCTTTTTAAAAAAATATATGCAAACACCTGTAATTGTAGAAATTGATGATGATAAAGTAACAACTGATAATGTAGAACATGTTTTAATTGCTACAAAACATCAAGATCGTTATGATGTATTGAAAAAAATAATGAATATAATTGATCCTTATATTTGTATTATTTTTGCAAATAAACGCGATGAAGTTGCTAAAATTACTAAACAATTACGTGAAGATGGATTTAAGGTTGGTGAAGTTCATGGGAATTTAGAACCACGTGAACGTAAACAAATGATGCGAAGAATTCATAATAATGAATATCAATATATAGTAGCCACAGATATTGCTGCTAGGGGAATTGATATTGATGGAGTTTCTCATGTTATCAATCTTGAATTTCCAAAGGAATCGGATTTTTATATTCATCGCAGTGGACGAAGTGGGCGTGGTAAATATACTGGTGTTTGTTATAGTATGTATGATACTAGTGATGAGGCAAATTTAAAGGTATTAGAAAAAAAAGGGATTATCTTTAAAAATATGGCAATTAAAAATAATCAATTTGTTGATTTAGGTGAACGTTTAAAAAGAACTAAACGTGTTAAACAACAAACTGAATTAGAAAAAAAGGTTCAAAGTATTATCCGTAAGCCAAGAAAAGTAAAACCTGGATATAAGAAAAAACGTAAAAGAGAAATTGAAACAGTTGTTCGTAAGCAAAAACGTCAAATGATTCAAAATGATATAAGACGTCAGAAAAAAGAACGTGCTAGAGCAGCACAAATTGCAAAAAGAAATATGGAGGATAATTAATGTTAATAGGTAGTCATGTTTCAATGTCAGGAAAAGAGATGCTTTTAGGTTCAGTTAAAGAAGCACTTAGCTATAATGCTACTACATTTATGTTTTATACTGGTGCTCCTCAAAATACAGCCCGTAAACCAATTGACCAATTAAGAGTAGAAGAAGCTAAACAATTAATGGAAGAAAATGGAATTGATATTAATAACGTAGTTGTTCATGCTCCTTATATTATTAATTTAGCTAATACAATCAAAGAAGAAACATATGAAATTGCGGTAAGATTTTTAAAACAAGAAATTGAGCGTTGTAAAGCGATAGGGATAACTAGATTAGTTTTACATCCTGGTTCTCATGTAAAAGCAGGTAGTCAAGTAGGATTGAATAGAATTATTGAGGGATTAAATGAAGCTACTAAAGATTGTGGAAATGTTAAAATTGCATTAGAAACAATGGCAGGTAAAGGTAGTGAATGTGGTCGTTCTTTTGATGAAATTAAATATATTATTGATAATGTTGATAATAATGAATGTTTAGGTGTTTGTTTGGATACTTGTCATTTACATGATGCGGGATATGATTTAAATGATTTTGATAGTGTTTTAGATGAATTTGATCAAAAAATTGGATTAAATCGTTTATTAGTTGTACATATTAACGATTCTAAAAATGTTCGTGGAGCAAGTAAGGATCGCCATGAAAATATTGGTTATGGATATATTGGATTTGAAGTTTTAAATAAAATTGTTCATCATGAAAAATTAAAAGATGTTCCTAAAATATTAGAAACACCATATATTGAAAAAGTAGCACCATATAAACAAGAAATTGAAATGTTTAAAACTCAAACATTTAACCCTAATTTGAAATAATCCGTAAAAAAAGATTTAATTTTAAGACAAGTAGCAATACTTGTCTTTTCACTTATATAGTTATATAAAACATCATTATAATGACTGTCATCTAAAGCATAGCGATTATTTTGAATTAAGTTATAAATTATAAATAAATGTTCTTGATCAATATCAAGTTCATATTTATTAACTAGTTTATAAAAATTTTCAAAATCTAAATTAAATAATTTACGATAAGTATTATCCATTTTCCATTCTCCTTTCTTTATATAATATGTATAACTAAAAAAAGTAGCACAAAGCTACTTTGTCATTTTGATAATTTCTTTTTTAAGTTCTTCAATAATATCATCTTGTTTAACTTTACGAATAATTTCTCCTTTTTTAATTAATAGCCCTTCATTAACGCCTCCAGCGATACCAATATCTGCATGTTTAGCTTCACCAGGACCATTAACGGCACATCCCATAATAGCAACTGTAATATTACTGTTGATGGTATTTAAAAAATCTTCAATTTCTTTAGCAATTGGAATTAAGTCATATTGAATTCTGCCACATGTTGGACATGAGATTAATGTAGGAACATTATCAATCAATTCTAATTCTTTTAATAAAGTTTTAGCTACTTTTATTTCTTCTAAAGGACTATCACTTAAAGAGACTCTAATCGTATTACCGATTCCTTGATACAAAATAGTTCCAATTCCAAGACTTGATTTAATCGTTCCCCCAAGTTTAGTACCAGCTTCAGTAACACCGATATGTAAAGGATAAGGGAAAGTTTCACTAGCTAATTGATATGCTTCAATTGTAAGTAATGTATTTGAAGATTTCAATGATATACAAATATCATAAAAGTCTAAACTTTCTAATATTTCAACATGTTTTTTAGCACTTTCAATCATTGCTTTAGCGGTTGGTTTACCATATTTTTCTAAAATATCTTTTTCAAGCGATCCACCATTAACTCCGATTCTAATTGGGATATGTTTTTTCTTACAAGCTTCAACAACTAATTTAACTTTATCAATTGAACCAATATTACCAGGATTAATTCTAATCTTATCAATTCCGGATTTAATTGCTTGCAATGCTAAACGATAATCAAAATGAATATCTGCAACTAAAGGAATATTTACTCTAGATTTAATTTCTTTGATTGCTAGAGCATCATCCATATTTAATACAGCCAAACGTACTAATTGACATCCAGAATTAGCTAAATCATTGATTTGTTTAACTGTTGCTTCAATGTTTTTAGTTTTGGTATTAGTCATTGATTGGATAATGACTTGATCATTACCACCAATTACTAAGTTGCCAACTTTAATAGCTCTTGTTTCATTTCTTTTCATGAACTCACCTCAAAATTATTATAACATACGGCAGACGTTGTTCGCATCCTAATTGGTAAAATAAAAGTCAAAACCTGTCTTTAGAAGTTCTCACCATATTTTTTAGGAACCCTTTTTTCTCAAATATCAAATTATGCCGATTCTATTGGCTTTTTTATTTATTTTTTATGATATTGCATTTTTAATACAATATTATATCAGTTTTATTTATAAAAACAAAAGTAATTAAATAGTAAATATGTGTAGAGTATAGAAATTTGATGTTAATCATGGTAGAATTAAAATGTTTTTTTAGATATTTTTAATAAATAGAAGGAGTAGTGAGATGAAAAATAATAAAGAAGAAAAAGTTACATCAATAAGTACAGAAAATATCTATAAATTAAATGGAAGAGTTCCGCTAAAAAAAGCTATTCCATTTGGCTTACAACATGTACTTGCAATGTTTGTATCTAACTTAGCTCCAGTATTAATAGTATGTGGAGCAGCAGTTGTAAAAGGGAGTGGTGAGCATTTAAGTTCAGCTGAAATTACACAGTTACTTCAATGTGCAATGTTTGTAGCTGGAATAGGAACATGTATGCAGCTTTATCCAGTTTGGAAAATCGGTTCTAAATTACCGATTGTTATGGGAGTAAGTTTTACTTTTTTAGGAAGTTTGTTAGTTATTTGTACAAATCCCAAATTAGGTTATGAAGGAATGGTTGGTGCTGTTATTTTAGGTGGTATTTTTGAAGGATTAGTTGGATTAAGTGCTAAATATTGGAAACGTTTTTTAACACCAGTTGTTTCAGCGTGTGTTGTAATTGCAATTGGATTATCACTTTTATCTGTTGGAATGGATTCTTGGGGTGGTGGAACCGGCGTAGAGGATTTTGGTGCCTGGTATCATATTTTAGTAGGAACATTTACTTTAATTGTATGTCTTGTTTCACGTTATTGGTTAAAGGGTGTTTATAAGAATTTAAATATTTTAGTTGGTTTGATTTGTGGATATCTTTTATCAATTGTTTTTACAGTATTAAATATTGCACCAATGGTTGATTTTTCTGGTATTACTAAAACGATTGAAGAAGTAGGGATTTTTAGTATTCCTCAATTAGTATTCTTTTCAAGTCATCAGCCAATATTTGATTTAGGAGCATTTTTAACGATAGCAATTGTCTTTTTAGTTTCAGCAGCCGAAACAACTGGGGCAACAACAGCAGTATGTACTGGTGCTTTAGATCGTGATATTAAAATTGAAGAATTACAAGGATCTCTTGCAGTTGATGGTTTTTCTAGTGCGATTTCAGGGTGTTTTGGATGTCTTCCATTAACATCATTTAGTCAAAATGTAGGATTAGTTACAATGACACAAGTAATTAATCGTTTTACGATTTTAATGGGAGCATTGATTTTGATTTTAGCATCTTTATTTCCACCACTAGGTGCCTTCTTTAATTCTTTACCACAAGCAGTTTTAGGTGGTTGTACAGTTATGATGTTTGGATCAATTATGTATGAAGGAATAAAAATGCTTAAAAATTGCAAATTTGATGATCGCACTATGATCATTGTTTCTCTTTCATTTTGTATTGGTGTTGGTTTGACTCAAACATCTGGAAATTTCTTTGCAGCTTTTCCTCCAATTATTGGCGATATCTTTAATGGAAATGCAGTTGCTGGAGTATTTGTTGTATCGTTATTTTTAAGCTTATTTTTGCCTAAAAATAAAAAAGATCAAGTCTAAGATCATGAATATTTAGATATATGGTTTTTATTTGATAATAAATGAATTTATTTATCAGCACAAGAAATTGTGCTGTTTTTATATTTTAAAACTAAAATAATTAAAAAATATAAAGAAAAATAATCATTAAAAAAGTATAAGATAATGAGGTGATCAAATTGATTAAACGAATAGATAAAATCTATGATTTTAAAAATGATTTCATGTTCAAACACTCTCTTGGTAATGATCAAGATCCTGATTCCTTTTATTTACTTAAGCTCTTTATTGAAGGTATTTTAAATATCAGCTGTAAATCAATTACGATCTTAAATCTTGATCTTGCCGTTGAAAATATTGAAGATAAAGATATGCTTTTAGATATTAGAGTACAAACCAATACTGGTGATTATGTTAATATCGAAATGTTTTCTAAAAATCAGTATCAAATATATGGAACATCATTATTATCAGGATAGGAAAAAGAAGGAGATGATTATCAAAAAATATCAATCATGTATATCAGATAATCTTTATCGATGATATCGATAAAGCAAACTTAAAACTATATGATCGCTATGAAAGCAGAAATGAAGAAGGGAAGCTTGAAAAATATAATCTACTAACCAGAGTATATGTCCAAATGCCCTATATCAATCTAATTAAGAAACAGAAAAAACTAGAGGAATTCAGTGAAATAGAAAAGGGGATATACATATTTGAAAACGGGATAACCGATGATATAATTAGGTTAAAGGAAGATAACAAGGTGGTAGAGATCATGAAAGAAAAGATAGACAGATTCAATCAAGATGAGCAGTTAAGAGACATGGCATATAAAAGGAGCTTAAATTGCTGGGCTAATGAACGAGACAAACAGGATATGTATGAAAAAGGAAAAGAAGAAGGAATAAAACAGGGAATCATAGAAAAAAGTAAAGAAAAGACAAAACAATTATTTAATAAATATTATCCTAAAGAAGGCGATAGTATTTTAGAGGACTTAAATAATGAACAATATGATAAAATATTTGAAATGATCTTAGATAATCAAAGTATTGAAGAAATCAAAAAAATTTTAAAATAATATTTATTTAAGTCAATGTTATATAAATAAAAAGGGAGTGTAAATAATTTTGTGTAAACTAATCCACCAATGGTAGAATTAAATTAACTGCCAAAGGAGGATTTTTATTATGAGTAAAAAAGATATAGTTAAATATATAATTGATGAGTATGGTGTTACATCACCTACTGACATAACTAATGCATTAAAAGACTTATTAGGTGAAACATTACAAGATATGTTGAACTCTGAATTTGATGAATATATGGGATATGACAAGTATGATCAAAAAACAGATAAAACTAATTATCGTAATGGAACTTACAAAAAAACAGTTAAAACATCTCAAGGGAATATGGATTTAAATATTCCAAGAGATAGAAACTCATCATTTGATTCAGTTATTATAGAAAAACACAATCGTGATATTAGTGATATTGATAACAAAGTTATCAACTTATATGCCCGTGGTATGTCTGCAAGAGATATCAGTGATACTATTAAAGATATTTATGGTGTAGAAGTTAGTGCAGCTATGATAAGTAAAATAACAGATAAAATTATACCTAAAGCTTTAGAATGGCAAAATAGACCATTAGATACTGTATATCCGATAGTCTTTATTGATTGTGTTCATTTTAATGTTAAAGCAGATAATATGGTTACCAAAAAAGCTGCATATGTTGTCTTAGGGGTTAATGAGAATGGATATAAGGAAATACTTGGTATTTGGATTGGCGAAAACGAAACAGCTAAATTCTGGCTATCAGTACTAACTGATTTAAAGAATAGAGGAGTTAAGGATATATTAATTATTTGTGGTGATGGTCTTCCAGGTATTAAATAGGCAATTGAATCAGCATTCCCAAATACAGTACAACAAAGATGTATAGTTCATCTAATTAGAAATTCATGTAAATACTTGAGTTATAAAGATAGAAAAGAATTCTGTAAAGATCTAAGAACAGTATATACAGCATCTACAGGTGATAAAGCATTAGAAGCGCTAGATAAGTGTAAAGATAAATGGGGAGATAAATATCCGTATGCATTTAAGCCATGGGAAGATAATTGGAATGAAGTTTGTAATATGTTTAATTATGTTCCAGAACTAAGAAAAATCATGTACACAACGAATGCAATTGAAAGTCTGAATAGTGCATTTAGAAAGTTTACTAAAATAAGAACAGTATTCCCAACAGATGAAAGTTTATTTAAATCTTTGTACTTAGCTCAGGATAAAATAACAAGTAAATGGAATGTCCCATATGGTAATTGGGGAGTTATATATTCTAGTCTTCAAATCATCTTTGAAGGGAGGCTTTAACGAGAACGTTTACAATTAAATATATTATGATATGATAATTGAATAGGGGCTAAGAATTAAAATCTTTCGCCCCTTTCACAACACCGTGCGTAGGGTTCCCTACACGGCGTTTCATAAGTTTATAGAGTTGTAATAATCTAGTGCACTTATAAATCCGTATATTTTTAATACTTCATTTGTAAGTGTCCTTTTTAGTATGAAGCTATTGGCGATGTGCCAGTAGCTTTTTCTTGTGTTTGCCCATTCCCATGCCTTACTTTTATTAATACCTAGTTTTTGTAAATTTCTATACCTTGTTCTTACTAACTTCCATCTTTTCCAATATATCATTCGTATTCTTCTTCTCATCCATGAGTCTATTTCCCTTAGATGTTTACTCATATTCGCTATCCTATAGTAATTCACCCAACCTGTAATGTATTCTTTTAACTCTTTAGCTAATTCCTTACTTGATATTGGTCGGTTCCTTTTGGTGATTTCCTTTATTCTCTTTTTCATCTTTTCTTTAGATTTCTTGTGAACAGTGATTCGTACATTACCACTCTTCTCTATATAAAATCCAAAGCCCAAGAATTTTATATCAGTAATATAGGCTACCTTTGTCTTCTCTTGGTTCACTTTTACAAATAATTTCTCTTCTAAATATCTTGTCACTGTTTCTTTGACTCTCATTGCACTTCTTTTACTTTTGAATAGTATGACACAGTCATCTGCGTACCTTACAAATCGATTTCCTCTTCTTTCCATTTCTTTATCAAATTCATTAAGATATATATTTGATAATAATGGGCTGAGTGGCCCACCTTGGGGTACTCCTTTTGTAGTTTCTTCAAACTTATGTTTTACTATGACTCCTGCATTGAGATATTTATGTATGAGTGATATAACTCTTCCGTCTTTAATAGTTTGTGACAATATCTGTATAAGTCTTGAATGGTTGACTGTATCAAAGTACTTCTCTAAATCTAGGTCTACTGTATATCGATATCCTTCATTGGCGTATTCGACTACTTTTCTTACTGCTTGATGGGCATTTCTTCTTGGTCGGAACCCATAACTATTGTCACTGAATTGGGGTTCAAATATTGGTGTCAGTACCTGTACTATCGCCTGTTGTATGACCCTATCCGTCACTGTTGGAATTCCTAACTCTCTTTTCTTTCCGTTATCTTTTGGTATTTCTACTCTTTTAACGGCTTGTGGACTATAATGTCCCTCCATGATAAGTTTCTTTAGATAAGACCAGTGTTGTGCGAAATGCGTACGAACTTCTGCGACTTGCATTTTATCTACACCACCACTTCCCTTATTACTCATAACCCTTTGGATTGCCTTTTCTATATTGGCATCCTCCATAATTGTTTCAAGTAACTTCTCATGTACTACAAATCTATTGGTGTTCTTCGTATGTGATATCTCTTGTTTTGATGTAGGATACACTTCTCCACTATTGTCGTATTCCGTACTATCTTCATAGAGTAAGCCTAATGATAGTTGACAGTATCCTATTTTATCTTGAGTATCTTTCATTTCCAGTTCACCTCCTTATGTTCGGTCCTTCGCTAGATAACCATTACAGTTATCATCATCACTACTATGACCTCGGCTGACTTCCTAGGACAAACGTTTCCACCATGATTACATTTTCATCATGTTCCTAGGACCTCCCACGGTAAGACATAACACTTTCATCCTATGTACCCACTATCTTTACACTGCTTATTCCGTCGTACTATTGGACTTCGATTTGTTTAGCAATCTCATCCGATAAGCTTCTGCCTAAAATAGTTCGTATTCCTTGGGTCAGGACTTTGCCTCCAACTTCCTCCCGTTCACACCTTACGATGGATACCTTGTCTTCGGCTAGTGGTTGGTAGTACGAAACCCCCACAGTGGACTTTCACCACCTAGTCTTATGTCATGCGTGGCACACTAAAAAAGTAACTGTATGATTACTCAATACAGTTACCCATCAAATTCTATCATTGGAAATAGACTTTACACAAAATAATTTACAGGCTCAATAAAAAACCAGAAGAAATATTTGATATGACTTCTGGTATTATTTTGATTTAATGATATTGGTAAAAATTTCTATTTTGCTTTTTTAATTGCTTCAAATTGATTTAATAAGTCTTCAAAATAATTAAAAGCATCTTCATATATTTGATCATCTAGCGGATCAACACCGGCTTTTTTCAATAAATCTACTGGTGAAGCACTACCACCAGATTTTAAGAAACTCAAATAATTATCAACTTGATTTTGATCACCTTTTAAAATTCGATTAACAATCGCTAAAGCAACAGTCATTCCTAAAGTATATTTATAAACATAATAATTGTAATAGAAATGAGGAACATAATAACATGACCATCCAACTAATTCATCCATCACTACATCATCACCATAATATTCTTGATTTAATTTAGCATATAAATCAGTAATAACTTTAGAAGATAAAGCCTCATTGTTTTCAGCCATTGTATGTAATTTATATTCAAAATCAGCAAACATCGGTTGTCTAAAAATTAAACCAACACAGTTTTCCAATTGTTCATAAATAAAATATGCTTTTTCCTGATCATCTTTAGCATTATTGATCATATAATTAATTAACAATGTTTCATTAACTGTAGAAGCAACTTCAGCTACAAAGATACGATAACTAGCATTTACTGATTCTTGATAATGATTAGATAAATATGAATGAACACTATGACCAAGTTCATGAATTAAAGTTGATAAAGAATTATAATCTCCAATAAAATTCATTAAAATAAATGGATTAGTATCATAACTACCACTAGAATAAGCTCCAATTCTTTTATTTGGAGTTGGATAATAATCAATCCAACGTTCACTTCTTGCTTTATTTATAATTTCTAAATATTCTTTACCAAAAGGTTTTAAACATTCATTGATTATTTCAAAGCATTGATCAATCGTATATTCTTTTTTTATTGATGATACCAAAGGAATATTTAAATCATAATTATAAAGAGTTTTTTTATTTAAAAGTTCTTTTTTTAAGCGATTATAACGATGGAATAAATGACGATATTTAACATTAGCACTATTTAAAACTTTAAAAAATAAGTCACTTGGAACATCATCATCAAATACACTTGCTTCAAGTGAATTATCAAATTTTCTTACATTAGCATAAAAAGCATCTTTTTTCATTGTACCAGCTAATGTTTGCGCAAAAACATTTTCAAATCGTTTATATTCTTTAAAGAAATTAGTATATGCAGTTTTTCGCACTTTATCATCTTTGCTCTTTAAAAATTGATTTAAAGTAGCATTATTTAAAGTTTTCATTTCCCCATTTTCTTCGACGTTTTCATATTCAAGACGAAGTGCGTCAAAAACTTGGCTAGAAATATCAGCAATACTATCAGCCTTAGCTAAAAGTTCTTCTTGTTCTTTTGGTAAAATATGTTCTTTATAAGATAATAAAGAATTTATTTTATATGCATATTTTTCTAATTTTGAATCTTTAATATATTCTAAAACTTTTGTTTCATTTTCAATCAATTCATTATCAATAAAAGATATTTGAATTGAAGAAGCTTCTAAAACACCAATTGTAGAAGTCATCATAGTTTGATACTCTTGATTATTTGGTTCAACATCACAGTTTAAATGTGCAAAACAATATAACTTATTTATAAGTCTTTCAACAGTATCTTTTGTTGATAAGAAATTATAAAAACTATCAATACTACTACATATTTTTCCTTTATAACTAACTAAATCATTAATTAATGATTTAGCTTTTTCTAAATCTTGATAAAATGTATCATGATTATCATAGATTGTAGATAAATCCCATTTATCTTTTATATCAATTTTTTCTCTTTCCATACATTTTTCTCCTTATATAAAATAAAAACCCTATCAATTAGATAGAGTTTACTAATTTAGCTAATCTTGATTTTTGTCTGCTAGCATAGTTTTTATGATGAATTCCTTTTGAAACAGAAGCATCTAATTTTGATGCAACAATGTTATAAGCTTCAACTGCTCCATCTTTATTTCCAGCTTCAACTTCAGCTAATACTTTTTTAATTGCAGTTTTTAATGCTGATTTATAAGAAGCATTTTTTGCTCTTTTTAAGTTATCGTTTTTATAACGTTTGATTTGTTGTTTCATATTTGCCATGATCTTTCACCTCGCTTTATTCTTGCCTCTACATTATATATAAATAATTGATTAAAATCAACTTTTTTTTGAATTAGAGATGATAAATTAAAGAAAAATGTATTAAATATGGATAAATGGAGATATTTATGGTAGGTGATAAGATGGATTTTAATAATATACGTAGTGATTTAGCTGGTGAATCATTAGATCAGTTAGAAAGTGGAAAACATTATAATAAAGAAGAATATGCAAATGATGGAATCAAAGTTGAAAAAATAACAATTTTAAAAGAACATCAAAGTATCAATCAAGGTATCGGTACATATATTGAAATAAGTTTTAAAAATTATTTAAATCAACAAAATATAGTTAATGAAGTAGTTAATAATTTAAAACCATTAATTGATAAAATAGATTATCCTAAAATACTAATGGTTGGCTTAGGTAATCGCTTTTTAACAAATGATGCAATTGGACCTAGAGTATTAAGAGATTTAAAAATAACTCATTATCTTGATGATGAAGATAAGCTATTAAACCACTACTATGATATTTTAGCGATAGCTCCAGGGGTAAAAGTACAAACAGGAATGGAATCTAGTGAAATTGTAAAAGCTTTAGTTGATCGTGAAAAGATTGATTTAGTAATTGTTGTTGATGCTTTATGTGCTAAAAATTATCATAAATTAGCTCATGTAATTCAAATTAATGATGTAGGAATTAGTCCAGGTAGCGGGATTGGTAATCATCGTAAAGCAATTACTAAAGAAACGATTGGGGCAAATGTTATTGCAATTGGAGTGCCTACTGTAATTTATGCTAGTAGTTTAGTTAGGGATGTATTGAATTATACAATGGAGTATTTTGGGGATAGTTTGAATTCTGTAAATAAGTTAAAAGTTGGCAAACGTGATAGTTATAAAGGGAGTTTAAATGAAAGTCAAAAAGAGATGATGCTAGGACAAATTGGAAAACTTAATAGTAATGAATTGGATTTGTTATTTAATGAAGTATTGAATCCAATTGATTGTAATTTTGTTTTAAGTGATAAGCAAATTGATGAACAATGTGAGGTTATGTCTAAAATAATAAGTAAAAGTATTAATGCGTTAAGGTACTAATTACTACATTTCACGCATACAATTAGTTGTATAGTATAGTGGGTGATGTAGATGAGACTAAAAAATACTTTTTTGATTTTATTGAAATTAGTTGTAATTGTTGGTTTGATTGTTTATTTACCTAGTAAAGTGTCTTCTCCTTCAAAGGCACAAGTTATTAATGCAATTGATAATTCTAATCAGGTAAAAGCAAGTTATCAAAATATGGAATCTAAAGTTGTAAAAGATAAAAAGATTCATATCTATAATACTCATCAAGGTGAGGAGTATGATGGATATAATGTTGTTTTAGGAGCAAATTATTTAAAGGATTGTTTAAGTAGTCAAGGATATCAATGTGATGTTGAATCTAATGATTTTGAAGGATATAAGGCTGTTCATAATATTGCCTATAATAAATCATATAGTGTTTCAAAAATGTATTTGGAACAAAGCATTCAAAGTAATGGAGGATATGATTTAATTATTGATTTTCATCGAGATTCAATATCTAAAGAATTATCGACAATTAATCATAATGGTAAATCGTATGCTAAAATTATGTTTGTTGTTGGTAAAAGCAGTGGCAAATTTGATGCTGTTAATCAGTTATCACAACAATTATCTGATATTGCTAATTCAATTGTTCCTAAAATAAGTCGAGGCGTTTATGTAAAACAATCTCATTATAATCAAGGAACAAGTGATAATATGGTTTTAATTGAAGTAGGAGCCCAAAGTAACACTAAAGAAGAAATCCAAGCTACAGTAGAAGTTATTGCTAGTGCAATAGGGAAATATTTAGGATAATGAAAAGTTTTTTAATTGATTTGTGTTTAGTTGGTTTGCTTTTGTTTTTAATTAATGGATTATTTGGTGATTACGGGATTCAAAAAGCCATGTTTGAACAAAATATCGTACAATTTGAAGAAGAAATAAAGGAACATCAGCCAATTACAACTGATTATGGAACTACTAATGATAATGAAGAAAACACATTATCATTAGTAGTAAAAAAAATTAGTGATATTTGTATTAAAATAATTGAGACTTTAGTATTGATTATTTCTAATATTATTAGTACACTTTTATAAGAAAGTGGTGATTAAATGGAAAATGTAAAAATATTATTTATGGGTACTGCAAGTTTTTCTAGCTGTGTACTAGAAAAACTTTTAGAAACTAATTATAACGTTATTGCAGTAGTAACTCAGCCTGATCGTTTAGTTGGTCGAAAAAAAATATTAACGATGCCTGAGGTCAAAGAGGTAGCTTTAAATCATGATATCCCAGTATATCAACCTCAAAAGATAAAAAAAGATTATCAAGATTTATTAGATTTAAAACCTGATCTAGTAATTACAGCAGCTTATGGACAAATGATTCCTGAAGCAATTTTAAACTTACCTAAATTAGGATGTATTAATGTTCATGCTTCCTTGTTACCAAAATATCGTGGTGGAGCCCCAGTTCATTATGCAATCATTAATGGTGAAGAGGTTACTGGAGTAACAATTATGTATATGGTTAAAAAGATGGATGCTGGAAATATTATCAGCCAAGAAGAAGTTAAAATTGCACCTGATGAAACAACTGGCGAGTTATATGATCGTTTAAGTAATGTCGGGGCAAAGTTATTAATTGAAACATTACCAAGTATTATTAGTAAAACTAATGATTCAATTGAACAGGATGAAAACTTAGTTACATATGCACCAGTAATTAGTCACGAACAAGAAAAGATTGATTTTAATCAATCAGCTAAGCAAGTTTATAATCATGTTAGAGGATTGAATCCATGGCCAGGAGCTTATACTGTTTATCAAGATAAAGTAGTTAAAATTTGGGCAGGTTCAATACATAATTGCCAAAATGCAACAAAACATCATGGTCATCAAGAAAATGGAACGATTGTTAAAATTTTTAAAGATGCGATTGGTGTAAAAACAGGTGATGGAATTTATTTAATTACGGAATTACAAATTGCTGGTAAAAAAAGAATGCTTGTAAAAGATTATTTAAATGGTAATAATATTTTTAAAGTAGATACTAAATTTGATTAATGGTACAACAATTTGTTGTACCATTATTTTTAGGAGGAATTGATTATGACAATGGTAGAAATAATAGAGTTAAAGAAAAATAATCATGTCTTAACAAAAGAACAAATTCATTTTATTATTAATGGGTATTGTAATAATAAGATCCCTGATTATCAAATGAGTGCTTTTTTAATGACAATATGTTTTAATGGGTTATCTAAACAAGAAATATTTTTATTAACTGATGAAATGATTAATAGTGGTAAAATAATGGATTTAAGCAAGATTAAAGGAATTAAAGTAGATAAACATTCTACAGGTGGTGTTGGTGATAAAACAACATTAGTAGTTGGACCATTAGTAGCAGCTTGTAATGTTCCTGTAGCTAAAATGTCAGGGCGTGGTTTAGGACATACAGGCGGAACGCTTGATAAATTAGAAGCTATTCCTGGTTTTGATATTCATCTAGATGAAAGTAATTTTATTAAACAGGTCAACGAGATTCAACTTGCTATAATTGGTCAAAGTAAAGAATTGGCGCTTGCTGATCAAAAAATATATGCTCTTAGAGATGTAACAGCTACAGTTGATTGTATGCCTTTAATTGCTTCTTCAATTATGTCAAAGAAGATTGCTTCAGGTAGTGATGCGATTTTATTAGATGTAAAATATGGAAATGGTGCTTTTATGAAAAGTATTGATGAAACTGAAAAATTAGCTCAAACAATGATTGAAATTGGTAAGTATTTTAATAAAGATACAAGAGCAATTATTTCTAATATGGATCAGCCTCTAGGTAATACAATTGGTAATAGTTTAGAAGTTATTGAAGCTATTAATACTTTAAAGGGAAAAGGACCTAAGGATTTATTAGAATTATGTTTAAAAACTGCTAGTTTAATGCTTCTTCAAGCAAAAAGATGTAAAGATGAAGTTGAAGCAATGGCATTATTAAAAAAAGTTCTTGAAAGTGGAAAAGCTTTAAATAAATTTAAAGAAATGGTTAGCTATCAACATGGTGATATTAGATATATTGATAATCCTGGTTTATTTAAATTAGCCAAAAATATTATTCCTGTTAAAGCTAAAACAAATGGTTATGTAAAAAAATTAGATACCAAAGCTTTAGGAATTATTTCAATGAAACTAGGTGGTGGTCGATTAACTAAAGATGATATAATTGATCATAGTGTGGGAATTGTTTTAAATAAAAAAATAGGTGATAAATGTAATAGTAACGATGTTTTAGCTTATTTGTATGTAAATAAAGAAATTGAAGAAACATTAATTGATGAAGTATATAATGCCTATCAAATAGTTTGATTTTTTAACAAAAAATTGATACTAATTGAAAAAATCCTTGTATAATATAATTGTGGGAGGTTAAAAATGGGAAAATATTTATTTTTTGATATTGATGGTACATTTTTTAGTAAAAAGACTATTAAAGAAATTAAACAGACATGTAAAAATAGTCATAAAGCTTTTAAATGTACGAAAGTACCAATATCAATTATAAAAGATGTAAATGATATTGGATTTAATGATATTATTGCATCGACTGGTAGCTTTGGTAATGAATATATTTTGGAGAATTATATTAATCAAACGCCAGGAATTCGTGAGTTTTTTAATATCGATATTTTTTCAAGAGATACTGATAGTTATATTAATGGTAAGATTATTCGAAAGGATTGCACTAAAAAAGATGTAATAAAAAAAGATTCAATTGCATTTGGTGATAGTATGAATAACTATCAAATGATTAAAATAACTGGTTATGGAGTTGTTTTACACTTGGCTTTTGATAAATTAAAGACAATAGCTGATAGTACATTTGATAAGCCTGATATGATGGGATTTATATAAGTATGAAAGAATTCAAACTAAGATAAATTGGAGATAAAATTTGTCAGTTGGACTAATCTTGAAACAAATTAGAAAATTAAAAAATATTTCACAAAAAGATATTGCTGAAATATTGAATGTTAGTATAAGTTCAATCTATCGTTTTGAAAATGGTGGAAAGATCAGTTTTGATAATTATCTTAAGTATTGTGTATATTTAGAGGTATTTCCATGTATACCTTTGATCATATGTAATAATGATAAATTATTGCTTTTATACCATAAAATCTATCAATCTAATTTAAATAGAGAAATGAAAGATTTAATTTTATCAATACTTGTTCAGGAGTTAAGTGAAGGAATATTACAACACATTGAACAAATATTCTTTAAACTAGATGCAAAAATTAAGGACGATAAGATTAAGATAATTTAATATAGTGAGATATTTATACGAGATAACTATGAGAAATAATTAATAAAATTATTTCTTTTTTTATAAAAAATTATGTTATTAAAAACGATGATATACCTAAATATAAAATATTTATCCAAAATTATTTATATTAAGATGAAGATGTTTTGTGGAAAGAAAAATCTGAAAAAGGTAATTTTTTAGTAAAGATGGCCAAAATTATTTTTTATTTTGGTTTGATATGTATTTTTATTTTTTGAAAGTATGATAATAATGGCTGAACCACTACTAGCTTTTTTTAGTATTTGGAATATTATTTGTGCTAATCGGTTATTATTTATTATATGTTGAATTTTTAAAAGAGCATTGATAAGGAGCAAGACGATTTATATTGTGATAGATTAGAAGTTAATTATTAAAGTGGGAAATGATATTAAAATGTATCAAGCAAATGAGTTATCATCGATGAAAATACAAATGTATAAAATAGAACGATTTATTTTTTATTATCTTCCTACCGTAAGTATCGCAGTTACTCTTATTATATCTACTACATTCTTGAAAATCTTCCAAATATAATGATGCTTTAAATAGAATAAAAGAGGGCTCGAAGTAATTAATAAGTATTTGTAAAAACCGTCAATCTTTTATGATATATTGACGGTTTAAGATATTTAAAAATTTATGTTAAGGAAAACTAAAATAGTTTCTTTTTATATCAATTAAAATAATAATTTAAATGTTTTAATTAATTTAGAAAAATAAGTAGCTTTTTCAACATCGTTATCACTATATAAATTATAACTAGTAATTTCTTTGTCATCACATAATACAGTTAAAGTAGCTACTATATCACCTTTTTTAACTGGTAACAAATTATCTTTATAAACAATCTTAGTTGTATATTTTTGATCATTAGCTTTTGCTTTAATATAAGCAATATCTTCTTTACAAACAACATTGATAGTTAAATTATCCATTTTATCTACAACATGTTTTTCAATTATACTATCTTTTTTATAAATAATTTCACGTTTATAATTATTTAAACCATAGTCAAGCAAATTACACATTTCTTCATTTCTTTTCTTAGGTTCACTTTCTTTCATTACTACACCAACTAATCTTTGTCCATCACGTTTAGCAGTAGTTACAAGACAGTATCCAGCTTCTTTAGTATATCCGGTTTTTAAACCATCAACCCCATCATATAACTTTAATAATTTATTTGTATTTACAAGCCAAAAGCTTTGTTTAGTATCTTCTCTTATATAACTATCATATAGAGAAGTAACACTTAATAACTTATTGCCGCCTATTTTAATTAAATATGAAGCCATCATGGCAAGATCATAGGGGCATGTATAATGATTATTATCGTGTAAACCAGTAACATTTTCAAAATGTGTATTTTTTAAATTAAGTTCTTTGGCCTTTTGGTTCATCATTTCAACAAATTTATTAGTACTTCCAGCAATATACTCACTTACTGCAACACTGGCATCATTAGCACTTGCAATAGCAATTGATTTAAACATATCTTCTAATGACATGTTTTCACCTTCTTCTAAATATACTTGAGAACCACCCATGCTAGCAGCATATTTAGATGTTGTTACTTGATCATCAAAAGATATTTTTTTATTATTTATTGCTTCAAACATAATGATCATGGTCATTATTTTAGTAGTTGATGCGGGAAAAAGTTTTTTATCAGCGTTTTTATCATAAAGAATTTGTTTAGAATCAGCATCGATTAATATGGCACCACTTGCATTTGGGGTAATGTCATTTTCGATTGCTTGAAGATTAGTTATTGGTAGTAAGCTGATGATTAATAGAAATATTAATAGTTTTTTTATCAATTTAATCGCCTCAGTAATTAATATGTCCAAGTTTGATAAAAATACATATATGATTGATGATAAAAATATTTTTATTGTAGTTAATATTCTAGTTTTGTCGAAAGCATTTATTCATGATTTTAAAAGTTGTATGATAACTTCGAGGAGATGAGAAAATGGAAAATAAGATAGAATATAAGATTTTAGATGATAAAATTATTATCTGTTTTTATGGTGAATTAAGTAGTAGTAATGTTAGTAAATATCGTAATTTAATAAATAACATTTTAGATAAAAGTAGAGGTGTTGTTTATTTTGATTTTTTACATACAAGTTTTATTGATAGTTCAGGAATTGGTTTAGTTTTAGGACGCTACAATCATTTAAAAAATGAAAATCGAAAATTAGTTCTTGCTAATTTAAGCAAAACAGAATATAAAGTTTTTGAATTGTCGGGAATGTTTGCGCTGATGGAATATGTAGAGGGGGTAAAAGAATAATGAATCAAATGGAACTTAGTTTTAGTGCAAAAATAGAAAATGAATCTTTTGCAAGAACTAGTATAGGAGCATTTATTGCAACAATGAATCCAACTGTTGATGAAGTTGCTGAAGTAAAGACAATTATTAGTGAAGGAGTCAGTAATGCAATTATTCATGGCTATCAAAATGATGGTGAAAGCAAAGTTGTTGTAAAAGTTCAAATTGAGGAAAATAGAACGATAAAAATAGTTATTCAAGATTATGGTAAAGGAATTGAAGACGTTGAAATGGCAAGAGTTCCAATGTACAGTTCATTAAAAGAAATTGAACATGCGGGAATGGGTTTAACAATTATTGAGGCTTTATGTGATAGTTTGGAAATTCATTCAACACTTAATTTAGGAACAAAACTAACTATTAAAAAAAGATTGAAAGATTCTAACATTGGCTAAGGCAAATACAATTGAACTAATTGAAAAAGCAAGATGTGGGGATGAAATTGCTAAAGAATTAGTTGTTAATCAAAATTTAGGATTAGTTTGGTCAATAGTGCATCGTTTTAAAAATAATTATTATGATAAAGAAGATTTATTTCAAATTGGCTGTATTGGTTTGATGAAAGCAATTAATAATTTTGATACTAATTACGGAGTACAGTTTTCAACATATGCAGTACCAATAATTATGGGTGAAATAAAAAGATATTTTAGAGATGATGGAACGATTAAAGTAAGTCGTTCGTTAAAAGAATTGAATTTAAAAATTAATAAAGTAAAAGAGTTATTGATTAATCAAACAGGCCAAGATCCTACTGTTGAGGCAATTGCTAAGTATTTAAATATTGATGTTCAAGATGTAGTAGAGGCAATTGATTCATCATATTATCCTACTTCATTAAGTGAACCAATTTATGAAAAAGATGGCTCATCGATTTCAATGGAAGAGAGAGTAGAAGATAAACATAATAAGATGTGGTTTGAAAAAATTGCTTTAAAAATGGAAATTGATAAACTAGATGAAAAAGAAAAATTAATTTTATATTTACGCTATCAATTAGATTTTAATCAAGAGAAAGTAGCTAAACGTCTAAATATTTCACAGGTACAAGTTTCACGTTTAGAAAAGAAAATTATTGCAAAGTTACGTAGTCACTTGAATGAATAATAAAACATGTTATAATGTTTATCAGGTGATAATATGGATGAAGTTAAACAAAGCAAAAAAAGTGTTTTATTAGACTATTTAAAAGTTATTGTAATAACTTTAATAGTTACTTATGGGGTATTATATTTTGTTCAAATTTCAAAAGTGTATGGAACATCAATGCTTCCTACATATCATGAAGGAAATATAGTATTAGTAGATAAAGTTTTTTATAAGCATAACGAACCAAAAAGAAATGATATTGTTGTCGTTGATTATAAAGATGCCAATATGAAAGAAACTTTTATTATTAAAAGAGTTGTTGGAATTGGTGGCGATCATATTGAAATTAAAGACAATGAGTTATATTTAAATGGTGAGTTGCTAGAGGAAGATTATATTAACGGTGCCATGATTAATTCTGAAGATATGGTTGTAGATGTTCCTGAAGGTAAGGTTTTTGTTATGGGTGATAACCGCAATAATAGTTTAGATTCAAGAAAATTGGGTTATTTTGATTTTGATGAAGATGTAATTGGAAGGGTATTTTTTACGGTACCACTTACTTAAAACAGGTTATATGCCTGTTTTTTTTAGTGTGCCACGCATGACATAAGACTAGGTGGTGAAAGTCCACTGTGGGGGTTTCGTACTACCAACCACTAGCCGAAGACAAGGTATCCATCGTAAGGTGTGAACGGGAGGAAGTTGGAGGCAAAGTCCTGACCCAAGGAATACGAACTATTTTAGGCAGAAGCTTATCGGATGAGATTGCTAAACAAATCGAAGTCCAATAGTACGACGGAATAAGCAGTGTAAAGATAGTGGGTACATAGGATGAAAGTGTTATGTCTTACCGTGGGAGGTCCTAGGAACATGATGAAAATGTAATCATGGTGGAAACGTTTGTCCTAGGAAGTCAGCCGAGGTCATAGTAGTGATGATGATAACTGTAATGGTTATCTAGCGAAGGACCGAACATAAGGAGGTGAACTGGAAATGAAAGATACTCAAGATAAAATAGGATACTGTCAACTATCATTAGGCTTACTCTATGAAGATAGTACGGAATACGACAATAGTGGAGAAGTGTATCCTACATCAAAACAAGAGATATCACATACGAAGAACACCAATAGATTTGTAGTACATGAGAAGTTACTTGAAACAATTATGGAGGATGCCAATATAGAAAAGGCAATCCAAAGGGTTATGAGTAATAAGGGAAGTGGTGGTGTAGATAAAATGCAAGTCGCAGAAGTTCGTACGCATTTCGCACAACACTGGTCTTATCTAAAGAAACTTATCATGGAGGGACATTATAGTCCACAAGCCGTTAAAAGAGTAGAAATACCAAAAGATAACGGAAAGAAAAGAGAGTTAGGAATTCCAACAGTGACGGATAGGGTCATACAACAGGCGATAGTACAGGTACTGACACCAATATTTGAACCCCAATTCAGTGACAATAGTTATGGGTTCCGACCAAGAAGAAATGCCCATCAAGCAGTAAGAAAAGTAGTCGAATACGCCAATGAAGGATATCGATATACAGTAGACCTAGATTTAGAGAAGTACTTTGATACAGTCAACCATTCAAGACTTATACAGATATTGTCACAAACTATTAAAGACGGAAGAGTTATATCACTCATACATAAATATCTCAATGCAGGAGTCATAGTAAAACATAAGTTTGAAGAAACTACAAAAGGAGTACCCCAAGGTGGGCCACTCAGCCCATTATTATCAAATATATATCTTAATGAATTTGATAAAGAAATGGAAAGAAGAGGAAATCGATTTGTAAGGTACGCAGATGACTGTGTCATACTATTCAAAAGTAAAAGAAGTGCAATGAGAGTCAAAGAAACAGTGACAAGATATTTAGAAGAGAAATTATTTGTAAAAGTGAACCAAGAGAAGACAAAGGTAGCCTATATTACTGATATAAAATTCTTGGGCTTTGGATTTTATATAGAGAAGAGTGGTAATGTACGAATCACTGTTCACAAGAAATCTAAAGAAAAGATGAAAAAGAGAATAAAGGAAATCACCAAAAGGAACCGACCAATATCAAGTAAGGAATTAGCTAAAGAGTTAAAAGAATACATTACAGGTTGGGTGAATTACTATAGGATAGCGAATATGAGTAAACATCTAAGGGAAATAGACTCATGGATGAGAAGAAGAATACGAATGATATATTGGAAAAGATGGAAGTTAGTAAGAACAAGGTATAGAAATTTACAAAAACTAGGTATTAATAAAAGTAAGGCATGGGAATGGGCAAACACAAGAAAAAGCTACTGGCACATCGCCAATAGCTTCATACTAAAAAGGACACTTACAAATGAAGTATTAAAAATATACGGATTTATAAGTGCACTAGATTATTACAACTCTATAAACTTATGAAACGCCGTGTAGGGAACCCTACGCACGGTGTTGTGAAAGGGGCGAAAGATTTTAATTCTTAGCCCCTATTCAATTAGAATAATGGAGGTAAATATGACATTACAGCAATTGAAATATGTAATTGAAGTAGCAAAAGCAAAATCAATAAGTGAAGCAGCAAAAAAATTATTTATTTCACAACCAAGTCTTACGAATGCAATTAAAGAATTAGAAAAGGAAATGAATATTACTATTTTTTTACGCACTAATAAAGGTATTTTAATTTCTAAAGAAGGAGAGATTTTTTTGGGGTATGCTCGTCAAGTATTAGAACAAGCATATCTTTTGGAAGAAAAGTATTTACAACAAGATAAACGCAAACAACAGTTTTGTGTGTCTACTCAACACTATTCTTTTGCAGTAAATGCTTTTGTTGATATTATTAAGGAATATGGTCATGATGAATATGATTTTAGTTTGAAAGAAACACAAACATATGAAATTATTGAAGATGTTACAAGGATGAAAAGTGAAATTGGAGTATTGTATATAAATAATTTTAATAAATTAGTTATTCAAAAAATATTAAAAGAATATAATTTAATTTTTCATAGTTTAATTGTAGTAAAGCCACATATTTTTATAAGTAATAAAAATCCGCTTGCTAAAAAGGAAAAAGTGACTATGGAAGAATTACAATCATATCCTTATTTATCATTTGAACAAGGTGAACATAATTCTTTTTATTATTCTGAAGAAATCTTCAGTTCTGTAGTCCGTAATAAAAATATTCGTGTAAGCGATCGAGCAACTTTATTTAATTTATTAATAGGATTAAATGGTTATACAGTATGTAGTGGTATCATTGATGAAAATCTTAATGGTAAGGACATTGTTGCCGTTACGCTTGATAAAGAAGGTGAAATGAATATTGGGTATATAACACGTAAAGATAGTCTTACTAGTGATTTAGCTAATGCTTATATTGAGGCTTTAAGGAAACATGTTAATAAATAACTGTTTGTTATAGTTAAAAGCTATAGCAAACAGTTAATTTATTGTATTTTACATTAAGAGAATTCGAGTACTATAATAAATGCCATAGAATATAGAAATAGGAGATAGAATATGGCAAAATTAAATGCACCATTTAGATATGATTATGTAGGGAGTTTTTTACGTCCAGAACGTTTAAAACAGGCTAGAAAAGATTTTGAAAATAATATTATTACAAAAAAAGAATTAGAAAAGATTGAGGATGAAGAAATAACTAATTTAATAAAAGACCAAAAAGCAGCAGGTTATCATGTTATTTGTGATGGTGAATTTAGAAGAAGTTATTGGCATCTTGATTTTATGTGGGGATTTAAGGGAATCGAGCATATTGAACTAGATCATGGTTATTTTTTTCATGGTGAAGAAACTACTCATGGGTCGATTAAAGTAGTTAAAAAAATTAGTGGTGAAGATCATCCCTTTGTTGATCATTTTAAATTTGTAAAACAGTTTGAAGATGAAAATACAGTTGCAAGACAAACTATTCCTGCACCAGCACAATTATTTGCAGAACTATTTAGAGAAGATAATGGTAAACAAACTCAATTAATTTACCCAGATTTTGAAGTGTTGATCCAAGATATAGTAAAAGCATATCGAACTGTTATAGAAGATTTATATATTGCAGGTTGTCGAAATATTCAATTTGATGATTGTACTTGGGGAATGTTTTGTGATCAAAAATATTGGCAAAGTAGACAAGGTGAAAATATATCGATAGAACAAGAAGCAAATAAATATTTACGTTTAAACAATCTTGTACTTGAAAATTTACCTGATGATTTAATTATAACTACTCATGTATGTCGTGGGAATTATCATTCAACTTGGGCATCATCAGGAGGATATGAGCCAATAGCTCCTTATTTGTTTGCAAATGAAAAAGTATCAGCATATTATCTTGAATTTGATGATGAACGTTCAGGTAATTTTGAACCACTTCGTTTTATTCCAAATGATAAAAAAGTAGTTCTTGGACTTATCACTACAAAATCACCAACTTTAGAAGATAAGGAAGTCATTAAACAAAGAATTTATGAAGCTAGTAAATATGTTAATTTTGATCGTCTTTATTTAAGTCCTCAATGTGGTTTTGCTTCTTGTGAAATAGGAAATAAGTTAACTAAACAACAACAGTGGGATAAACTTAAATTAGTAAAAGAGATTGCTAAGGAAATATGGGAGAAGTAGTAAATATTTGATAATGTATTATATGTTTAGAAAATTTAGATGTTTTTATAAGAGAAATTTAATATAGGCAATATAATTTATTATATTTATTGAAAAAGGTTTGTTTAAGTATTAGAATGCAGACAGTAGGATTGTTACTTTAATTAGGCAAGACCAAATAAAACCATGCTTAAAACATGATTTTATTTGGTCTTTTTTTAAGTAAATAACAAATTTACTAATTTAGGAAAAGGGGAAGAAAAGATGAAAAAGTTATTAAAGGGTTTTCTAGTAGTGATGATACTTTTGTCAATGGCTACACCAAAGGCATTAACTGCAAAAGAAGTAACACCAAATGAAAATGATTATGGAACCAATTATTATTTGGATTCTAATATCAATAAAAAAGATGGTGATGGATTAACACCTGAAAATGCTTTTGATAGTCTGGAAGACATTAATTCAAAAACTTTTCAACCAGGTGATAAAATATTAATCAAAGCAAATTCAAAATTTACTGGAGCTAAAGGTCCAGGGTGTGCTGGTTA
The DNA here is from genome assembly GCF_025149465.1 of Thomasclavelia spiroformis DSM 1552. Taxonomy (NCBI): domain Bacteria; kingdom Bacillati; phylum Bacillota; class Erysipelotrichia; order Erysipelotrichales; family Coprobacillaceae; genus Thomasclavelia; species Thomasclavelia spiroformis. Next base: position 845,179 of record NZ_CP102275.1, read on the forward strand.
TCCAATTGTTATTGATATGTATGGTAATGGAAATAAACCAGTGATTGATGGAAATGGTAGTTATTTTATGCCACAAATTAAAGATTGGAAAGGGCCTTTTGTAGGAGAAGATGGTAGCCCATTAGATGGCTATGTTGGCGGTGATCCTAATAACCCAAATACATAAAATACATTTTGGGGAGCTCGTACTACACATCGTACAGGGGGAATAAATTTAGTCACTTATACTGCTAGACATCCAGAAAAAGCAAATGATTTTAATGTTATTGTTCAGGATTTAGATGAATCAAAAAAATTACACGTTTTGATGATATTTTAATTGAAAATAATACAATAGAGAATTGTCAGGCAAATGGAATCACAACTACTAATGTAAAAGGAACATTAGATGATGTTGACTTTAGACACACAAATGTAGTGATTCGTGGTAACTATATTCATAACGTTACTCGTGCTGGAATTATTCCATTATATACAAGTAATGTTTTAGTAGAATATAATAAAGTTGATACTTTCCAAAGTACAACTGAAGGATATGGTTGCGGTATTTGGTGTGATCGTGCTAATGGCATGATTTTTCAATACAACGAAGTATGTAATGGTCAAAATGGTTATGATGGAATGGCATTTAATTTAGATGATATGACTAGAGATGGAATTGTTCAATATAACTATACTCATGATAGCTATGGTGGTGGTTATATGTTACATGTTCGTCAAAAATCATATAATCGCAATAATACAATTCGTTATAATTTATCAATAAATGATAGTGGGATTTTTACTGCACATAATGCTCAAATTGTTGCTGTTGGAGAAACAGATGTAACTAAATTAGAGAGTGCAAAGATATATAATAATACTTTTATTTCTAATAAAGATTGTCATGCAGTATATCAAGGAGATCAGGTTGATTATACAAATAATATTTGGTATTTTACAAATTCAAGTGTAGCTAATCGTAGTGATTGTTTTTTACCAGGAGCTAATTCAACATTTAATAATAATGCTTATATTGGATGTATAGCACCTGAGGATTTGAATAAAAAAACTGCTGCACCACAGTTTATCGGTGAAAATAATTTATTTAATTTAGATAAAGAAACTGCGTATATAAATGCAAATTAAAAATAACTTCACCATACATCAATCAAGGTGTAATTGTTGAAAATAGTAGTAATCGAGATATTATTGGTAATGATCTAACATCATTGAATTTAGGAGCATTTAGTGGTAAAGGTCATGATATTCAAATTATTAGTGAAACAGTTGATGCCGCTAATGTAAGAAAATATTATGCAAATGGTAATGAACAAACAGAAGTTATTAATGAAACAGCAAGTGAAGCTGATGAAAAATGGGTAAATACTACGTTTGAAGGTAATAGTAATATTTATACTAAAAAATTAAACAATTATTTACAGTTTTCTTTTATTGGTACTGGTGGTAATTTGAAATTAAAACGCGGAGCTGGTGCTGGATTAGTAAAAGTTGAGGTTTTAAATAAAGTAGATCAATCTGTAATAAAAACAAATGTATATAATACATATAATGCAAATGTTGATGTGATGGAAATTGATGATTTTAAAAATTTAAGTAATAATAACCAAGAGTATTTAGTTAAAATTTCTAATTATGAAAGTGGTAAAGCAGCTAATTTTATGTCTTTTACAAGTGATGTAGTTAGTAATGAAAATCAATGTAAAAATGATGAACTTGCAGGAATTATAATTGAAAAACCAATGAAACAAACAATTCCATATGCTCAAGATGATTTAGCAATTAAATTAAATTCACACTTATATTTTAATACTTGTCGTCCTCTTAATGACGATGTTTTAGTTGGATATAAAGTTGATAATGATGGTATTATTGATGGCGATATTTTATTAATAAGTAAGCCAGGAACATATACTATTGAAGCAAATGCTACTTATAATAATAAAACTGTTAGTGATAGAATTGAAGTTATTGTGGAATTAGGTAATGAACCACAAATAAGTGTACCAGAATTGAATAAAAGAGCGTTAGAAACTTTGATTTCAGCTTGCGAAGCATTAAAATTAGATAATTATTCTGATATAAATAAGGATAACTTTATTAAAGTTCTTGATGATGCTAAAAAACTATTGGAATTAGAAAATTTAAATCAAGATTTAATTGATGAAATGGTATTAAAGTTAGCTGATGCTAGAGATGCATTAATTAAGATTAAATTTAATGCAGAAGATAGTGAAGTTAGTAAAAAAGGGAATTGGGTTATTTTAAGTGAATCAATATTGGATAAAGGAACAGCTTTAAAATCAGGAGTTGCAAATGAGGAAATGGCATTAGAATTTTTTGGTAATGAAATTACTGTTTACGGTCGTAAAGCAGTAGATGTAGGAATAATTAAATTTATTGTAACTAAAGTAAGTGATGGTAGTGAATTATATAATGGAGAAATTGATTGTTATAGTTCTGAAAAATTAGATCAAGCAAAATTATTTAGTTGGAAAGATGATGTTAATGATCAATATCGTATTACAATAATTAATACCGGAAAGAAAAATAGCAGTGCAACAAATCGAGATACTAATACGATTATTGATTATTTTACTGTAGAGTCTTTAACTGTAGATATGTCTAAATTAAAACAATTAATTGCATTAATTGAACAAGAAAACATGAATGAAGCTGATTATACAGTAGAAGGCTGGAAAACTTTTAAAATTGCATTAGATAATGCAAAAGTATTATTAGACAATGTAAATGCAACTCAAGAAGAAGTAGATTTAGCATATAATGAATTACAAATTGCAAAAGATGCTTTAGTAAAAGCAATAGCCGGATTACAAATAGTAACAACTGATAGTACAGTAAAAACACTAGCAAATAGTGGTGATACAATTGCAAGTGTAAAAACTGGAGATGAAAGCTTAGCTGGAATGTTTGCAACAATAGCATTATTAAGTGCTGTTGTATATATGGTATTAAGAAAAAAGAAAATTATTAAATATAATTTTTAATTCAAATACCAAGAATATTAGATACTCCATGATGGGGTATCTTTTATCATATGTTAGTTTTTAGTTTGAAGAAAGTAAATTATTTGATAAAAATGATTAAAAATAATGTAAATAGTTAAATAATTCAACTTTTTTTGAAATATCTATTGTATACAAAATGGCTTTTATGGTAAAATGACAAAAATCAATGAGTGGGGGAAGTACTTATTGAGTAAAGAAAGGGTGGTTATATGAGTTATAAATTTAAAATTACACGTGGAAATGCGATTTTGAATTTTTCTGAAGAATATTGTCAATCACGTTGTGAGTTAATTGAAAGTGAATCTTTTGCAAGGGTACTTAAAGGATTTATTCATGACTGTAAAAGAAAAGAAAATACAATTTATACTTATTTAAAAGAAGTAAAAGCCGAAAGTGTTGATCTTGTTGCTGATTTAAGAACAATTTTTAAATTACTATTAGTAATGACGGTAGATGAAGTTGTTAGTACATATCCGCATTTTGCAGCTTATTTTAGAGATCGAGATGAATTTGTAAAAGTTATTGAAGAAGTATATCTTTTCTGGAGAAAGTTACAACGTTATAGTGTTGTTTATAATGAAAGTACTAGTAGAGGATATCAAAATGTACAATTTGCTGTTGCACAAGCTAAATTCGAAGAATTAGTTTTGCAAGTATATCGTACTATTGAGGAAAAAGCTTTGGGGTATAATCATCAAGTATATCGTCAAATTACAGCAGGGGTTAATGCTGGTTTAAGAGTTACTAATATGCGTTCATTTTTACCATATGAGTATCGTAATTTAGATGATATTCCATTTATTGAAACAGTTATTATTCATCCTCCATTTATTACTTATTCAAGACGTAATAAACGTGATGGAGTTTTCCCGGAAATTAAACACAATCCAATTGAGGATTTAAAATTTGATTCAGAACAATGGTTCTGTTATCCTGCAAAAGTAGGAGATTTATTAGCATTTGTATATTTTAATGTTGCATTTATGGCTCAAGGGGTTGCATTATGTAACTTATTTGAACTTGCAAGTGAAGAAGAGTATCGTAATCGTAAACCGGATATTATTTATGTATATGGTTATGAAGATGGTAAAATGAATCAAAGTTTCTATCAAGATGACGAAAATGATATGATGGTAGCATTATTATCAGCCAATGATGAATTTGACTATTTTGGTTATATGAAAAAAATGATGTTAACTTTGCATAATGTTCGTAAGATTAATCAACGCCAATTACCAATTCATGGAGCAATGGTTAAAGTAACTTTACATAGTGGCGAAGTTAAGAATATTGTTGTAATGGGAGATAGTGGTGCTGGTAAGTCTGAAACAATTGAACAAATCAAAGTATTTGGGGCTGCTTATATTCGTGATTTAGTTACAGTATATGATGATATGGGTGTATTATCATTAGATGAAAATGGCATGATTAGATCTTCGGGTACTGAAATTGGGGCGTTTGTCCGACTTGATGATTTAGATGCTGGATATAGTTTCAAAGAATTAGACCGTTCAGTATTTATGAATCCAGATAAGGTTAACGCTCGTATCGTAATTCCAATTACTGATTATAAAGATGTAGTTGCTAAACATCATGTTGATTTCTTCTTATATGCTAATAACTATGAAGACGGTGGAGAAGCATTAAGTTTCTTTGATAATGTTGATGATGCTCTAGAAGTATTTAGAGCTGGAAATCGTATGGCTAAAGGAACAACAACTGAATATGGTTTAGTTGGAAGCTATTTTGCTAATCCTTTTGGTCCTGTTCAACGTCAAGAACAAACTGATCCAATTCTAGTTGATTATTTTAATAAGATGTTTGAACAAGGAATAAAAGTGGGGCAATTAAGAACTCGTTTAGGAATTAAAGGAAATGAGCATAAAGGACCTCAAGATGCAGCTATCGCTATTTTAAAATATATTACTGGTGAAAACGAATTAAAACAATTAGAAAATGAATAGAACTCTAGTAGTTCTATTTTTTTTAATATAAAATATATTATTATGAGGGGATAAAAGTGTCAAAATATAAGTTATTATTGATTACAGCATTTTTAATAATTATTTTAATGACTTTATCCATTAAAAATACAAATAATATAATTTTATATAACTATCATCCAACTATTGAAATATCTCAAAAATTTGATTTTAAAGCTAATATCTTAAAAGTAATAGATGGTTCTATAAATGATGTTAGTATTGATACTAGTAAAGTGAATTTTAATAAAGTAGGCAAATATCCGGTAATTTATTCCTTCAATAATATTTACACTACAATTACAATTGAATTAGTTGATACAATCATACCTGATTTAGAAGTAAAAGAACTTACGATTGATTTAGGGATGAATGTAGAAGCTAATGATTTAATTAAAACTAAGCATTTTTCCAATCGTACTACAATCGAATTTAAAGACAATTATAAGTTTGATGAAGTAGGTGATTATCCTGTAGAAATAAAAATTTGTCATAGTAATAAATGTATCACAAAAAAATCAATTATTCATGTTTTACCTAAAGATACTACTCCTCCAGAAATTCGGGGAATTAGAAATCTAACAGTTTTAAAAGATAGTGATATTGATTTATTGTCAAGTGTTAGTATCAAAGATAACCAAGATGATAACCCAACTTTAACAATTGACAGTTCAAATCTAGATATTTCTAAAGTTGAAGATTATGTAGTCACATATTATGCTAAAGATCGTTCATCAAATAAAACTAAAGAAACGTGTATTGTAAGTGTTGTTGAAAATAAAAAAATTGGGACATTTACGCAAAGTGATCAAAAAATAGTATATCTAACTTTTGATGATGGACCATCAGAACACACAAAAAAAGTATTAGATATATTAGATAGATACAATGCTAAAGCAACTTTTTTTGTCACTGGAACTAATGAAGAATATTATCATTTAATAAAAGAGGCTCATGATGCCGGACATACAATTGGTTTACATTCATTTGTTCATGAATATGATCAAGTATATAATTCACCATCGGCATATTTTGATGATTTAAAAAAGATTGAAGATTTAGTTTATGATCAAATTGGCTTTGTTCCTAAATATATTCGTTTTCCTGGAGGGAGTAGTAATAATGTTTCTAAAGAATATTGTTATAAAATTATGACTAAATTAACAAAAGAGGTAGTTAATCGTGGTTATCAATATTATGATTGGAATGAAGATAGTGAAGATGGTTCAGGTGAATTATCAGTTAAGCAATTAATAAAGAATGCAACAGCGGCTAAAGATAATAATATTATTTTATTATTTCATGATGCAAATGGTAAAGAAAATTCTTTAGAGGCACTTGGTTCAGTAATTGAATATTATCAAGATAAAGGATATGTCTTTAAGGGAATTGATGATAGTTCTTATGTTGTGCATCATAGTATTAATAATTAGAATTCGATTAAGAATTCTTTTTATTTTTATACATATAATGTAGTGGTGATTAGATGAAAGAACATTTAATTAAGTATTTGTATTGGTTGATGATTTTATTTGTTTTAGTAATTACTACATATGTTTTAGTTAACTGGTTAATTCCTTTATTTTTTAGTTGCCTAATTGTTTTGATCTTACAACCATTATTAACTAGAGAAATAAATTTACTAAAAATAAAAAATAATTTATTAGCTAAAGCAGTAATAATTTTTAATTATGGATTATTTATTGTTTTAGTGATTAGTTTGATTATCTTTTGTATCATTCAAATATATAATATTTTAGAAATATTACCAGCTTATCTACAAAAATTATATGTGATGTTTAGTAATAATAGTTATATTATCGATATTAGTAAGTATCTTGATTTTATTTATAGTGGTTCTATGAGTATTATTGAAAATGTATCTAGTAGTTTTATACATGGTTTGATTATGATTATTATGAAAATACCGAGTATTATGTTTGATATGGTTTTTATTGTTATGACATCATTGTTTATGTTACTTGACTATCAAAGAATTGATAAATTATTAATTAGAAAATATCCAATGGTTTCATTAGTTGTTGATACGACTAAAGATGTTTTTAGTAATATGTTTAAAGCGTATTTTATTATTATGGTTGTAACATTTTTTGAATTGTGGATTGGTTTTTTGATAATGAAACTAGAACACAGTGTAGTGCTTTCATGTATTATTGCAATATTTGATTTTTTGCCAGTTTTTGGTATTGATATGATTATGATTCCATGGATCGTCATTTGTGCATTTACCAATAAAATATCTTTAGCTTTAGGATTACTGATAATTTATTTAGTAATCGTAATTACTAAAAATATTTTAGAGCCTAAATTAATTGCTAAAGGTCTAGGAATTAGTCCGCTTGTTTCACTGATTGGAATGTATTTAGGAATGAAAATATTAGGTTTTATTGGTTTAATTATTGTTCCAGTTATTTTAGTAATTGTTATTCAAATTATTAAGGTTAAAAAGAATTATGATATACTAAATAAACAGGAGGATTAAAAATGCTAAAAAGTGAGCGATTAATTTTAAAACAACCAGAATTAGAAGATGTTGATAAAATTTTAAAGATTCAAAATAGTGAATTTGTTCAAAAGTACAATATGATGAAAATTTATGATAAAGACGATATGATAAAAGAAATAGTTGAGGAGGGTAAGAATACTTATTATTTACAATTGATTGATTCAAAAGAAATAATAGGAGCTATTTTTATTGAAAAAGATTATTTAAGATATCATGTTGATTCAGTTTGTCTTTCTTATTATCTTGATGAACAGTATCAAAGAAACGGATATATGTATGAAAGTCTAAAAATTGTAATAAATAAGTTATTTGAACAAGGAATTGAAGTTATTAGCGCTAGAGTGTTTGAAGATAATTTTACTTCTAAAAAGTTATTAGAAAAATTAGGTTTTGAATTAGAAGGTTGTTTAAAAAAAGCCGTTAAAGATAAGCATGGAATTGTTCATAATGATATGCTTTTTGCTTTATTTAAATAATAATGATTATTTAAAATTATAAATAACGACTTTATTACCATGGGCTTTTAAAATATTTATTAAATCATTAATTTTAAGAAAAATAGTTGTTCTATTATCATTTGGATGTACTCCAATAAGTCCTGGAGTCTCAAAAAACGCTTCATCAATAAAACAGTGCACTTTACAATCATGATCATTTAAAATCCCTAGCGGTGTAACAGCACCAGGAATTAGTTTCATAATTGACATTAAATCATCTTTTGAAGCAAAAGATAATGAACGAGTATGATTATTTTGTTTAAATTCTTTTAAATTAACTTTTTTATCACCTTTTACAGTTAAAAGATAATAATTTTGTTTTTTATTATCTCGAATAAAAAGATTTTTAGCACTAGCATTAGGATAAGGAAGTTTAATATCATATGCTTCTTCCATATTATATACAGCAATGTGTTCACTAATTTCATATTTTATATTATTATTATTTAAATACTCATAAATTTGATTTTTATCCATAGTAATTAACTCCTTATATAATTTAATATAATAAGTATATCATGTTTATTATTTAAATATTACATTTTTGTAATATCTTGTAATTGTATTTATATAAATTTTTAGTGTGCTATAATATTAAAAGGTGAGATTATGGAAAAGATGAAAATAATGGTTGTTGAAGATGATAAAATGTTAGCTAATGAAATTAGTGATTTTCTTTTAAAGTGGAATTATTTAGTCTTTATAGTTAAAGATTTTGAAAATTTATTAACTGAGTTTTCAAAGATTGAACCACAACTAATTTTATTAGATATTAATTTGCCATTTTATGATGGATTTTATTGGTGTAGAAAGATTCGTGAGTTATCAAATGTGCCGATTATTTATATTAGTTCACGTAGTGACGATAGTGATAAAATTATGGGAATTGTTCAAGGAGGCGATGATTATCTTGAAAAACCATTTAATTTATCAGTGTTAAAAGTAAAAATTGATGCTATTTTAAGAAGAACATATGAATATAAAAGAAAAGAAAAAACATATCTTTATCCTGATATTTATTTTGAAGAAAATAGCGGTAAGCTATTTTATAAAAAAAACTTTTTAGAATTAACAAAATCAGAATTAAAAATTATTCAAACATTGATCAATAACCGATCAAATGTTGTAACAAGAAATGAATTAATGGATGTATTATGGGATACTGATGAGTATATTTTAGACAATTCATTGACAGTATTAATTTCTAGAATGCGCAGTAAGATTAAAAAATTTTGTGGTAATGAGATTATTCAAACTAAAAAAGGAAAGGGCTATTTTATTGCATGAATTATTTAAAGAGGTATCTAAAATATATATGTTTGATTATTTTTATATGTTTAGCTTTTAATCTTTATTATATTTTTTTAGTTGATAATAAACAAATTGATTTATTAGTATATTTAGATTTTTTATTAGTTATAGTAATTTTAATTTTTTCTTTTTTTGAGTATTTAGGATATCGAAAAACAAAAAGAAAAAAAGATGAATTATTAAAGCTAAATACACTTATTTTTAATGAATTTGAAGATATAGATGTTGCAATTATTGAACATGATATCAATTATTTAAAAAATGAATTACAAAATCAATATGATATTAATTCCAATCTTCAAGATTATTTTGCAAGATGGTGTCATGAAATAAAAATACCATTATCATCACTAGTTTTAATGAATGAAAAAATATTGGATAATGATTTAAAGCAGGCTATGAAATATTCTTTAGAAAAAATAAAACAGCAACTTAATTATGTTATGTTAGGTTGTAAAGTACAAAGTCATTTATATGATTTAAAAGTAACTAAGATAAATCTTTTAGACTGTATTAAATCATCAATTCGTAATAACCGTTTTTTTCTAATTGAAAAGAAATTTGATATTAAAATAGATATAGATGAAACATTTGTTTATTCCGATAAAGAATGGCTAACATACATAATTGATCAACTGATTAATAATGCAATAAAATATTCAAAAAAAGATCCTTATTTAAAAATATGGACTAAAAAAGATAAAAATGAAACATCGTTATTTATTGAAGATAATGGTGAAGGAATAAAAAAAGAAGATTTACCAAGAATCTTTGAACGTGGTTATACTGGAAGCAATCATCGTAATAATCAATATAAATCAACGGGATTTGGATTGTATATGGTTGATTTGATTTTAAAAAGATTAGGGCATGATTGTTATGTTGAAAGTAGTTTTTCAAAATATACACGCTTTATAATTGTATTTAAAGATAATCGTGATTTTTTTAACCTCTAATCTTACATTAAATGTAAGGTTAGGGGTTTATTTGTAACCTAGATGTAAGGATTTGTTTTAATAATTTTATTATAATTTTAGTTGTAATAGGAGGAGATAATGATGAGTGAAAAAGTAGTTATGGAAATTAAGGAATTGGTTAAGGATTATGGTGGTAAAGGTTTTTTAACAAAGGTATTAAAGGGAATTGATTTGACGATTTATAAAAATGACTTTATCGCTATTATGGGACCTAGCGGTTCGGGTAAAACGACACTTTTAAATATTTTATCAACGATTGATAAACCGACTCATGGCATAATTAAAATAGATGGACAAGATATATCAAAAATATCTAATAAAAATCTATCAGATTTAAGAAAAGAAAAAATTGGTTTTATTTTTCAAGATTATAATTTATTAGATACAATGACATTACAAGATAATATTGCTTTACCGTTATCATTAAATGGAGTTGATAGTAAAACATGTCTTGAAAAAACTAATTCATTAGCTAATTTATTTGGTTTAAAAAATCATTTGAAAAAATATCCATATCAATTATCAGGTGGACAAAAACAACGTGGGGCAACATGTAGAGCATTAATATCCAATCCTGAGATAATTTTTGCAGATGAACCAACTGGAGCATTAGATTCAAAATCAAGTAAAGATTTATTAGAATGTTTAAAAATGGTTAATGATCAAGAAAAAGCAACGATTTTAATGGTTACTCATGATGCATTTAGTGCTTCATATGCTAAAGATGTTTATATTTTAAGTGATGGTATGATTAAATGCAAACTTACTAAAGGTAATGATCGTAAAGAGTTTTATGATCGAATTATTGATATGCAAACATCGATGGGAAGTGATTTTTCATGAAAATGATGAAATTAGCATTTCAAAATTTTAAAGTAAGTTTTAAAAATTATTTGTCATTGATTATTTCTTTGGCATTTACTATTTTAGTTCTATTTAATTTTTTAAATCTTATTGATTCAGGTATTCTTAATGGCTTAGGTGAAAGTAATGCTAGAAATATTGAAATTGTTATTCAAGTGATGTCGTTTGTTTTAGGTTGTTTCATGTTGTTTTTTATTTGGTATGCAACTAATGTATTTTTGACAAAACGAAAAAAGGAAATTGGGATTTATGTATTTATGGGACTTACTAATCAAAAGATTGGCAAGCTATATGCAATAGAGACAATATTTTTAGGATTAGTTGCATTAGTTTTAGGAGTTGGTTTTGGGATTATTACTTCTAAATTGTTTGTGATGATAACTATGGCGATTTCTAAAATATCTATAGATATAGCATTTCATTTTTCAATTACACCAATTTTAATTACAACAATCATTTTTATAATTATTTATGCGATTTTTGTTTTAAAAGGATATATTAGTATCGTTCGTAGTAGTGTTTTAGAAATGGTGGCTGCTAATCGCCAAAATGAATATGTACAAGCTAAAACATGGCTTTTAGTTATAAAAACGATTTTAGGAATAGTAATTATGGCAACTGGTTACTATTTCGCTATAGCTAAAGGTGGTATGGAAACCATGTCAAATGCCTTATTAGCAGTTGTTCTAGTAGTAATCGGGGTATATTTTTTATTCGGTGGCTTGATTCCATTTATTTATCAATCTTTATTGAAAAATAAACGATTTCTTTATCAAAAGCAAAGAAATTTATGGGTCAATAACGTTGTTTTTAGAATTAAAAAGAACTATCGTACGTATGCAATGGTATGTGTTCAAATGATTTGTGCGGTTACAGCTTTAGCAACTGGTGTAGCAATGAACGATCGTTATAATAGCATTGTTCACTTTGAAAATACTTACACATATCAAATATTAGCTACAAGTAGTAATTTGGATAATGAATTTAAACAAGCAATTGAAAAAGAAAATGATGTTTTATATCATTCTTATATTGAAATATTACAATTACCAGATGAAGCAACAGCAAATGGTTATACTACAGCAATTTTAAATTACTCACAGTTAAAAAAACTTGCACAAGATGTAAATTTGGAATTTAATTTTAAAGAGCCTAAAAATGATGAAATCATCGATGTTTCAAAATTATATTTATTATCAGTAATTACTGATGAAGATTTGTCTGATGTAAAAATCAATAATAAAAACTATCATCAAATTGGAAGTACCAATGAACCATATTTAGGATATTTTCAAGAACAGATGGATTTTTATGTAGTAAATGATAATGAATATCAAAACTTAAAGAATGGTGGAACAGTAATTAATATTTATAATTATAAAATAAAAGATCCAAATAATTTTGAAGCATCAGCTAAAGATATTCAAGAAAATCAAAATTGTCAGGGATTATTAAAAATCGATCCCCAAAGAAGTGAAATTGATTGGATCAAGATTTTATTTACAGTTTGTATTTTTATGTTTATGGTATTTGTTTTAGCTAGTGGTAGTATTATCTTTATGAAGTTATATAATGATTCTTTTGAAGAAAGAGAAAGATATAACGTATTAAAGAAAATAGGTATTAGTTCAAAAACATTAAAGAAATCTATTGCCTTAGAATTAGGATTTTTCTATGTTATGCCTCTTATTGTTATGACAATATCATCATATTTTTCAATCAAAGCATTATCTAATATGATGTTTACTGATTTAATAGGGGTAAATATTATTAGTGTCTTAGTAATATATGTATTTTTCTTAATTTGTTATATATTATCAATTGGGATTTATAGTAAAAATGTAAAATTATAAAATAAAAGATGATCTTAATTGATCATCTTTTATCAGGTTATCATTACCTAAATATTTATTATTTTTTGACTCAACCTTAGTGAGCCACTAATATAATTGGGGGTCTACGTTTCATATTTAGGCGATAATCCTTTTTTAGATTAATTCTAAGAATTATTGGAGTTATTACTTTATGAATAATTCTTATGAAAGTTTGGTGAGGATAAATAATTTTATCTTCCACATCATCAATTCTATCAGTTAATACATGTGAATATTCTAATAAAGTTTCACTTAGTACTAACAATACATAAATCATTAATACAGTAATTATATAGAATTCATTCATATTATCAACTCCTTCCTAATCCTTTCCTCACCATTATAATAGCACAAACCAGCATAAAATGAAAGCGTTTTCTTTGAAAAACTTTAATTTTTTTAAGAATTATTTTTTTATTAAAAAAATGATGCAACTTTAAAAAAAAGTGCTACAATATAGGGCGTGATTAATATATAAAATTATTGTTTAAAGGGGTTAGAAAGATGATTATTGATGATATTATAGAAAGTACTAAAGAAAGGGTTGTAGAAAATAAAAAACTACATTCAATTGAAAAAATAGCTAAATTAGCATTTGATAAACCAATCAATTTTGATTATCCATTTGAAAAAGCCTTACGTAAACCAGGATTATCTTATATTATGGAAGTAAAAAGAGCAACACCAACAAAGGGACAAATCACACAAAATTTTGATTATAAAACGATAGCTAAAGAATATGAAGATATTGGAGCTGCTGCTATTTCTGTTGTAACCGAGCCTGATTTTTTTAAGGGGGATGATGATTTTTTAGCTGAAATTGCAAGAATTGTAAAAATACCAGTTTTAAGAAATGATTTTATTATTGATGAATATATGGTTTATGAATCTAAGTTATTAGGGGCAGATGCTATTATACTTTTATGTAGTGTTTTAGATGAAATAACTTTGATGCGTTGTGTAAATTTAGCTGAAAGATTAGGAATGAGTGCTTTAGTTGAAGCTCATAGTTCAATGCAAGTAAAAAAAGCAATGCGTGTAGGGGCTAAGATTATTGGTGTTAATAATTGTGATTTAAGAACTTTTGAAATTGATATGAAAAATAGTATTGAATTACGTTCTATGGTATCTGATGATATTGTTTTTGTAAGTGAAAGTGGTATTAAAACATACGATGATATAAAAGTTTTAGAAGAAAATAATGTTAATGCAGTACTAATTGGTGAAACATTGATGAAAAGTCATGATAAAAGAAAGACATTTGAAATATTACAGGGATTAAGAAAGCCGGAATAAGTTATGGAATATCATACTATTGAACCAATATATAATAAAGAATCAAAGATATTAATTTTAGGCTCATTTCCTTCAATCAAGTCAAGAGAGGCTAAGTTTTATTATTATCATCCTCAAAATCGCTTTTGGAAGATTTTAGGAAATATTTTTGATAATGATAATTTAAGTACGATTACTTTAAAAAAGCAATTTTTATTAAATAATAAAATTGCTTTATGGGATGTAATTGCTAGTTGTAATATCAAAGGATCAAGTGATAGTAGTATTAGTGATGTAAAAGTCAATGATTTAATCAGAATAATCAATGGTAGTGCAATTAAACATATTTATACTAATGGTAATCTTGCAAACAAACTTTATCATCAATATTTTGATGATAAAATAGCTTTACCAGTTACTAAATTACCTTCATCTTCACCGGCTAATGCTAGTTATAGTTTAGAGCGGTTGATTGAATGTTGGAAAGTTATCAAAGATAGCATGTAAAATGCTATTTTTTATTGTATGATAAATTTGAATTTTAGAATTTTTTTAATAGCGTTATAGGACATATATTAGGATATAATTGTTAAAAGAACAGAAAGGGGGGATAATTATGGGAGTCTATTTAAATCCAAATAATCAAAATTTTTATGAAGCAGTTAATAAGGAAATATATGTTGATAAATCCTTATTAATTGAAAGAATCGAATATTTAAAAGAAAAAGTGAATAAATATATTTGTGTATCACGACCAAGACGATTTGGAAAGAGTACCGATGCTAATATGCTTGTAGCTTATTATTCCAAAGGATGTGATTCATCTCATATTTTTAATAACTTGAAAATCAGCCAGACAGAATTATACTATAAACATTTGAATCAACATAATGTCATTCATGTTAATATGCAGGATTTTTTAGGTTATACACATGATGTTAGTAAAATGGTTACCCTTTTGACAAGAAGAATTATAAATGATCTAAAAAAAAATTATAATGTTGAATTATTCGATGAAAGTATTTTATCAATGTCACTAGAAGATGTTTACAGTGCAACTAATGAACAATTTATATTTATTATAGATGAATGGGACTGTATCTTTAGGGAATATTCAAAAAATAAAGAAGCACAGAATCGATATTTAGATTTTTTAAGAAATCTATTGAAAGATAAGCCTTATGTAAAGCTTGCTTATATGACAGGAATACTGCCTATTAAAAAATATGGAACTCATAGTGCCTTGAATATGTTTGAAGAAATATCTATGATTGAACCGGAATTATTGGCTGAATTTATGGGATTTACAGAAAATGAAGTTAAAGATCTTTGTTCTTTATATAATGTAAGTTATGAAGAAATGAGGGAATGGTATGATGGTTATTATATGACAGATTGTTTATCAACTTTTTCCCCACGTTCTGTTGTTGCATCAATTGATCGTAAAAAATTTGGAAATTATTGGACATCTACGGAAACCTATGAAGCATTAAGAGTCTATATAGATATGAACTATGATGGATTGAGGGACGATGTTGTAAAGTTGTTGGCAGGGGAAGAGGTATATTTGAATACCAACAAGTTTCAAAATGATATGACCACTTTTAAATCAAAGGATGATGTTTTGACATTACTTATACATCTAGGATATCTAGGATATAACAGTTCCAATCAGACATGCTATATACCAAACAAGGAAGTAACAAGTTCATTTGTTGCATCAGTTGAAATTCATCATGGAACGAAACAACGAAGGCATTATTAAACAGCAGAGAACTGTTAGAAGCAACATGGAATCAAGATGAAAAGAAGGTAGCCAAATATATAGAAGAAGCTCACTTGGATACATCAATACTGACATATAATAATGAAAATGCCCTTTCATATACAATATCAATTGCATATATGTATGCAAGGAATTATTATACGATTGTAAGAGAAATGCCAAGTAGAAAAGGTTATGCAGATATGATATTGATACCTAAAGATGATAAACCGGCAATGATTATAGAATTGAAGTGGAATCAGGATGTTGAAACAGCAATCACTCAAATTAAAGAAAAAAAATATCCAAAATTATTGGAAGAATATAAAGATAACTTACTGATAGTTGGAATAACTTATGACAAGAAAACAAAAAAACATATATGTAGAATAGAAAAAATGAATTAGGTTCATAAAAAAGAATGAACCTTTTTTCTTTATTATAAAACTTAAGGTAATATATCATTTAACAGTATATTTATTCAATATCATCGTTATCCCTTAAATAAACTAGTTTATATATTTACAAACATTTTTGTCTATACGTTATAATTATTTATATAAAATTGTTTCGTAAATACAAGGTTACACCTGTAACAGGGAATAGACCAACGACAACTCCTAGATTTATTAATGTTTGTATGCCAATCATGGAAATAATTCCAATCATTAAAAAACTACCAAATAAATCTTTAACTTTCATTGCCTGATTGAAAACTGTAATAAACAAATAACCATATAATCCTACTAAAAAAATACCGCCAATTAAACCAAATTCTTCTAAATATATCGCAAAAATAAAATCAGTTTGTGGTTCTGGTAAATAAAAATGTTTTTGAACACTATTATTAAATCCCACTCCTAAAATTCCCCCTGGAGCAATAGCATATAATGATTGGATGATTTGAAACCCACTACCTAATGGATCAGCAAAAGGATTTAAAAAAGCAACAATTCGGGCTAATCGATATGGTGCGGATATGATCATTAAAACAATTCCAATTACACCTAAAATTCCTAACATAATAAAATACTTAAAAGGAAAAGGACTAACAATCAACATTACAATAATCGAACAAACCATAACAAAACCACTACCAAAATCAGGTTGTAACATAATCAAACCAAAACCTAATGATAAAACTACTAATAACTTAATACTTGCTTTTAATTTCTTCAATTCATGATAATGATTACTTATATAACTAGCACTATATATAATAATTGCTATTTTAAATAACTCTGAAGGCTGTAAAGAAATGATTCCTAAATTAAACCAACTTCTTGAACCACCACGAACACTACCTAGTCCAGGGATTAAAACTAAAATCATTAAAATAAAACAAAATATTAAAATTTTATTCGCGTTTTTTTGATAAATATGATAATCAATTTTTGAAAAAATAAACATTGCAATGATACCAATTACCGCAAATAAAGCTTGTCTTTTTATATAATATAAAGAATCATTAAACTTATAGCCAGCCCAAATATTTGAAGCACTATAAACCATCATTAAGCCAATAAAAACAATAGTCATTACTAAAATAACTACTCTTTTGCTTTTCATTTACATCCCTCCATCATAAGTATATGAATAAAAAATTTATAAATGAAAAAACGATATAAATCATTAATCATGATTTATATCGTCTAAAGAGCAAACAATTTCTTTAAATACATTACCACGTTGTTCATAACCGCTAAATTCATCGAAGCTACTTGTCGATGGTGATAGTAAAACAATATCACCAGCTGTAGCGTTATTGATTGCTTCTAATGTAGCTTCTTTTAAGTTTTTAACACAAATACTATTTTCAACATGCATTTCATCTTTAAAACGTTTACCAGCGGCTCCAAATGTTACTAAACGTTTTATTTTATTACTGTAAGTAGACATTTCTTTTAGATCTAGGCCTTTATCAAAACCACCCATTAATAAAATAACTGGTTGTTTAAATGCTTTTAAAGCAATGATACTAGCATCAGTGTTAGTAGCTTTTGAATCATTATATATTTTAATCCCATTTATTTCTTTAACAAATTCGATTCGATGTTCAACACCAATAAATGAAGCAATTTCTTGATTAATTATTTCATTTTTCACATCACATTTTTTAGCAATACAAATTGCAATCATTATATTTTGTAAATTATGATTACCAACTAATTTAATATCATCAAGATCAATAATAAATTCATTTTGATAATAAATAGCTTTATCTTTAATCATGCAATCAGCTTGATTATCTAATGACATCGTAATTTGTTTACAAGGAATAGGATATTGTTTTAAATATTTGTCTAAAACTTGATCATCTAAATTTACTACAAAACAATCATTTTTATTAGTGTTTTTATAAATATTGGTTTTTGAAGCATAGTATTCATCTAATGAAGCCATGTAGTCTAAATGGTCAGGTGTTAAGTTAATGATTGTTGAAACATTTGGTTTAAATGTATCAATGTCAAGTAATTGAAAATTACTCATTTCAATAACAATATAATGATTTTCTTCTTCTAATAAATTATGATCTAAAACAATATCACATAGTGGCATACCAACATTACCAGCTAAATGAACATTTTGATATTGTCCTTTTAAGATCTTATCAATTAATGTAACAGTAGTTGTTTTACCATTAGTTCCTGTAACCCCAATATAATGTTGTTTTTTAGCTACTTGATAAGCAAGTTCTATTTCTGTATATACTGGGATATTTCTTTTTTTTAATCTTAAAATAAATGGTTTATGATAATTGATTCCAGGATTTTTTATTACAAAATCAAAATCACGTTCAAATAATTCATCAGGATGACCACCAGTAATCATTTCAATTCCATCATCAAGATATTGTTGATATTCAGGAATTTTACTAGCTTCTTGAAATTCATTAATAGTAATTGTTGCATTAAGCTTTTTAAGTAAGCGAACTGCAGCTTTACCACTTTTAGCTAAACCAATAACTAATACTTTTTTACCTGTTAACATTTTATAACACTCCAATAACAATTGCTAAAATACCACAAATAAAACCAATAAACCAAAAAGAAATAGTAACTTGTTGTTCAGACCAACCTAACATTTCAAAATGATGGTGAATCGGTGCCATTTTAAATACACGTTTACCACGTAATTTAAATGAAGTAACTTGGATAATAACTGATAATGTTTCCATTAAGAAAACCCCACCAACTAAAATCAATAATAACTCTTGTTTAGTAAGAATTGCTAAAACTGCTAAAAAACCACCTAAACCAAGTGATCCTACGTCACCCATAAAAATCTTAGCTGGATGATAGTTAAACATCATAAATCCAAGTAAAGCACCGACCATTGCAGTAGCATAACTAGCTAAAACATAATCTTTAGTCATAATTGAAAAGATAATAAATGGTGCAATTGCAATCATTGAAAGTCCAGTAGCAAGTCCATCTAATCCATCAGATAAGTTAACACCATTACTTTCACCTGCAAACATAATTAATATTAAGAATGGGTATAAGTATTTAAAATCAATACTTATATCAACTAGTGGAATTGTTACTACTGATGTAAAACCAGGAATAAAATTCATGGCGTAAAAATAACAAATAATCGCTAAAGCTATTTGTGCTAATAATTTAGCTAATGGTGGTAATCCTTTATTACTATGCTTTACAATAATTAAAGCATCATCAATTAAGCCAATTAAACTATAACCAACTAAAACAATTGTGGTTAAAATTAGTTCTGGATTAAATATATTTTTGATATCAAAAACAAGTGTACTAATAGCAGTACCTAAAATTGCAGCTAAAACAAAAACAATACCTCCCATTGTCGGTGTTCCGTTTTTAACCTTATGTGATGCTAATCCTTCTTCACGTTCAACTTGGCCAAATTTCATTTTATGTAGAAACGGGATTACTCTAGGCATAGCTATTAAAACTAAGACGAATCCTACACCAAAAGCAAAGATCAATTTTAAAAAGTTTTCCATTTTTTTAACCCCTTTTTTTAAATTCGTCTTTACTATACCATATTATCGAATAATAGGCAAAATAAAAGGGACGAAGTCCCAATTATTCGACATATTTATTGACAAATACCTAATTCTTTCAATAATTCAGCTGCCTTTTTAATAGCTGCATCTTCATCTTCACCCTCAGCAATAATTTCAATTGTTGCTTTAGTAGGAATCCCCAAAGATAAAACCCCCATTAAAGATTTTAAATTAACTGTTTTTGAAGAATAAATTAATTTAATATCAGATTTAAAAAGTTTCATTGTATCGACTAGTTTTGTTGCGGGTGTTGCATAAAGACCTACAGGATCAATTATGGTAGCATTTATTCGTTTTGCCATTTTATCTACCTCCTTTGTGTTACTTTAATTATAGCATTGTTGTTTTTTTTATGCATTAGTAATGATAAATCTTTTCATAAATATTTGAAACAATGTTACAAGTTAATTATATATAAATGTATTGTAAAATATGTCTGATTATCAATAATTAATCTTTTTTATAAAATGACAAAATTATGAATTAAGCTTGATTTTTTAATCGAATATGCTACAATCTAATCACAGAATGTCTATTTCTGTAGACTATTGAAGGGATGAGGACAGTGAATAAAAAAATAGTCAATGTTTTCAATAGTGAAATGAATGTTTTTATTGGTATACATAAATCAACATCAAAATTTTTTTATTTAATTAACAAATTATGAACTGGTATGTTTTATATGTTCTTTCTTATAAAAAAGAACAGTTAATTAAATATTTAAATAAATATGAAGATGTTGAAGCATTTGTACCTAAATACGAATATTATCGAAGAGTTACTAAAGATTATGAGATTAAACCAATGTTTAATGGCTATATCTTTGTAAAGTCAACAATGAATCAATTGGAATTTAATTCATTGTTGATGAAAATGTCTAAGGAAAAAGATGGATTATTAAAACAACTTGTTTATCCTGATACTTCTGCGTTAAAAAAAGAAGAGATTGAGATGTTTGATAGGTTGTTGGATGAAAATTATGTTGTAAAGATGTCCCAAGCGTATTTACAAGATAAAAGAGCAATTATTATTAATGGTCCGTTAAAATATTTTGAAAATGATATTCGTAAGGTTGATAAGTACAATAAAGTAGCTTATTTGAATTTATTGTTTATGAATCGAGAGATAAAAGCAGGTTTAGAAATTATTAAGTAAAAAATGAGCTGGGGAGAATGGTCTACCGCCCCCAGCCTATATTTTGAACATAGTTTTACTTACCTTGGGGTAGGGGGAACTATGTTCTTTTTTTGTTTAAATATAAATGAAACTGCTTGGGCAGTTTTTTATTAGTGTGCCACGCATGACATAAGACTAGGTGGTGAAAGTCCACTGTGGGGGTTTCGTACTACCAACCACTAGCCGAAGACAAGGTATCCATCGTAAGGTGTGAACGGGAGGAAGTTGGAGGCAAAGTCCTGACCCAAGGAATACGAACTATTTTAGGCAGAAGCTTATCGGATGAGATTGCTAAACAAATCGAAGTCCAATAGTACGACGGAATAAGCAGTGTAAAGATAGTGGGTACATAGGATGAAAGTGTTATGTCTTACCGTGGGAGGTCCTAGGAACATGATGAAAATGTAATCATGGTGGAAACGTTTGTCCTAGGAAGTCAGCCGAGGTCATAGTAGTGATGATGATAACTGTAATGGTTATCTAGCGAAGGACCGAACATAAGGAGGTGAACTGGAAATGAAAGATACTCAAGATAAAATAGGATACTGTCAACTATCATTAGGCTTACTCTATGAAGATAGTACGGAATACGACAATAGTGGAGAAGTGTATCCTACATCAAAACAAGAGATATCACATACGAAGAACACCAATAGATTTGTAGTACATGAGAAGTTACTTGAAACAATTATGGAGGATGCCAATATAGAAAAGGCAATCCAAAGGGTTATGAGTAATAAGGGAAGTGGTGGTGTAGATAAAATGCAAGTCGCAGAAGTTCGTACGCATTTCGCACAACACTGGTCTTATCTAAAGAAACTTATCATGGAGGGACATTATAGTCCACAAGCCGTTAAAAGAGTAGAAATACCAAAAGATAACGGAAAGAAAAGAGAGTTAGGAATTCCAACAGTGACGGATAGGGTCATACAACAGGCGATAGTACAGGTACTGACACCAATATTTGAACCCCAATTCAGTGACAATAGTTATGGGTTCCGACCAAGAAGAAATGCCCATCAAGCAGTAAGAAAAGTAGTCGAATACGCCAATGAAGGATATCGATATACAGTAGACCTAGATTTAGAGAAGTACTTTGATACAGTCAACCATTCAAGACTTATACAGATATTGTCACAAACTATTAAAGACGGAAGAGTTATATCACTCATACATAAATATCTCAATGCAGGAGTCATAGTAAAACATAAGTTTGAAGAAACTACAAAAGGAGTACCCCAAGGTGGGCCACTCAGCCCATTATTATCAAATATATATCTTAATGAATTTGATAAAGAAATGGAAAGAAGAGGAAATCGATTTGTAAGGTACGCAGATGACTGTGTCATACTATTCAAAAGTAAAAGAAGTGCAATGAGAGTCAAAGAAACAGTGACAAGATATTTAGAAGAGAAATTATTTGTAAAAGTGAACCAAGAGAAGACAAAGGTAGCCTATATTACTGATATAAAATTCTTGGGCTTTGGATTTTATATAGAGAAGAGTGGTAATGTACGAATCACTGTTCACAAGAAATCTAAAGAAAAGATGAAAAAGAGAATAAAGGAAATCACCAAAAGGAACCGACCAATATCAAGTAAGGAATTAGCTAAAGAGTTAAAAGAATACATTACAGGTTGGGTGAATTACTATAGGATAGCGAATATGAGTAAACATCTAAGGGAAATAGACTCATGGATGAGAAGAAGAATACGAATGATATATTGGAAAAGATGGAAGTTAGTAAGAACAAGGTATAGAAATTTACAAAAACTAGGTATTAATAAAAGTAAGGCATGGGAATGGGCAAACACAAGAAAAAGCTACTGGCACATCGCCAATAGCTTCATACTAAAAAGGACACTTACAAATGAAGTATTAAAAATATACGGATTTATAAGTGCACTAGATTATTACAACTCTATAAACTTATGAAACGCCGTGTAGGGAACCCTACGCACGGTGTTGTGAAAGGGGCGAAAGATTTTAATTCTTAGCCCCTATTCAATCGGAGGGGATATTAGTTTTGAAATTTATAGGTGAAAAGAATATAAGAAGAATAATATTAATAATAACCGATATTTTATGTGTCATATTTTCATTATATGGAGCATTGTTGCTTAGATTTAATGGACCTATTCCAGAACATTACTTAGAGCGGTTATTTATAATGTCATTGCCAATACTGGTTATTGCAATTGCAATCTTCTGGTATTTTAGACTTTATCATAGCTTATGGCAGTTTGCTTCGATTATTGAACTTAAAAATATTGTTCTGGCAACTATTGTTGACAGTTTAGCAAATATTGTCTTATTTGAAGTTAGCGGTAACAGTTTACCTAGAAGCTGTTATTTTATTTACTTTATGCTCTTGACGATGTTTTTAGGTGGTGAACGTTTTTTATATCGTTTGCTTAGATTAAAACACAGTAAGATCGGTTTTAATATCGATAATAAAGAAGTAAAAGATCTACAAAAAGTTATGATCATTGGTGCTGGGTTAGCTGGAGAAAAGATCTATCGAGAAATCATCAATTCTAAACAGGTATATAAACAAGTAATGTGCTTTATTGACGATGATCGTAGCAAGCAGGGAAGAAGTGTTCATGGAGTTACAGTCTATGGCGGAAGAGATAAGATTGTAGAAGCTGTTGAAAAGTTTGGCATTGAAGAGATTTTAGTAGCTATCCCTTCGGCTGATAAAAAAGAACTGGCAGATGTTTTGAATATCTGTAAGGAAACAAAATGTCTGATTAAAAAATTACCGGGTATGTATGAATTATTAAATGGCAATGTTCATATTTCTGATTTTAAGGAAGTAGATGTTTTAGATTTACTGGGACGTGATCCAATTGAAGTCAACCTAGAAGATATCATGGGTTATGTAACGGATAAAGTAGTCATGGTAACCGGTGGAGGCGGATCAATCGGTAGCGAGCTATGCCGTCAGATTGCGGCAAGCAAGCCAAAGCAACTGATCATTGTCGATATCTATGAAAATAATGCTTATGATATTCAGTTAGAACTTAAAGAAAAATATCATGATTTAAATCTGGAAGTAATGATAGCATCGGTAAGAAATACTAAAAGAGTGGATTCATTATTCAAACGCTTTAGACCGGATATCGTTTATCATGCAGCAGCCCATAAACATGTGCCACTGATGGAAGATTCACCAAATGAAGCAGTAAAAAATAATGTTTTTGGAACATTGAATGTAGTAAAGGCTGCTGATAAATATAACACAAAACGATTTATTCTGATTTCTACAGATAAAGCAGTCAATCCAACAAATGTCATGGGAGCAACAAAGAGAATCTGTGAAATGATCGTACAGT
Organism: Thomasclavelia spiroformis DSM 1552; assembly: GCF_025149465.1. Classification (NCBI taxonomy): domain Bacteria; kingdom Bacillati; phylum Bacillota; class Erysipelotrichia; order Erysipelotrichales; family Coprobacillaceae; genus Thomasclavelia; species Thomasclavelia spiroformis. Next base: position 869,839 of record NZ_CP102275.1, read on the forward strand.
CATACAATAAAAAATCAAAGACAGAATTTGTTGCAGTAAGATTTGGAAATGTACTGGGGTCAAATGGATCAGTAATACCGCTATTTAAAAAGCAGATCAAAGCAGGGGGACCGGTAACTGTAACGCATCCGGATATCATCCGTTATTTTATGACGATACCAGAAGCGGTATCACTAGTTTTACAGGCAGGAGCATATGCAAAAGGAGGAGAAATCTTCATTTTAGATATGGGAAAACCGGTAAAGATAGCAGATATGGCAAGAAATCTAATCAAGCTATCAGGGTTTGAACCAGATGTAGATATCAAGATAGAATATACGGGATTAAGACCGGGAGAAAAGCTGTATGAAGAGCTGTTAATGAAAGAAGAAGGATTACAGGAGACACCAAATAAGCTGATTCATATAGGGAAACCAATCGAAATGAATGAAGAGGTATTCTTTGAAAGATTAAAGGAACTAAAAGAAGAGGCATATGAAGAAGTAGAAGATATCAGAACATTTATCAAGGAATTAGTACCGACATATAAAAATCCAAATGAAAAAACTATAACAAAAGAAAAAGTAGGAATTAATTAAAAAATGAAAAAACTTTTAATTGTAGGAGCAGGCGGTCATGGAAGATGCTGCTTAGATATTATTAGAGATTTAAACTGTTATGATGAAATCAGTTTTCTTGATGACAGTTGTGTTGATAAAACCATCAATGACTGTAAAGTCATTGGCGGTATCGATAAAATAGAAAACTGTTATCCTGAATATAAAGATATCTTTATTGCTATTGGCAATAATGAACTGAGAAAGAAACTGATACATAAAGCAAAGAATACTGGCTATCATGTTATTTCAGTTATTGCCCCTGATGCTGCTGTATCTTCTTATGCAACAATCAAAGAGGGCACAGTTGTTTTTTATCATTCAGTAATTGAAGCTGATGCAAAGATCGGAACTGGCTGTATCATTACAGCTAATACTACAGTCAATCATGATGCCATTATTGAAGATTACTGTCTGATCTATTCAAACAGTGTCATTAGACCTAATGCATTAGTAGGTTCAATGTCAAGAATTGGAAGCAACTGTACAGTTGCTTTCAATACTAAAATAAAAGCCGGCAGTGATATTGAAGATGGTTCAGTAATCAAACCGTCAGATGAATATAGTTTTGAGGTGGGAGTTTAATGTATAAAAAAACAGTAAAAAGAATCATTGATTTTATCTTATCATTATGCGGACTGATTATATTAAGTCCTGTTTTTATTATTTTATGTATTTGGATCAAATTAGACAGTAAAGGACCAATCTTATTTAAACAGAAAAGAGTAGGTATCAATAAAACATATTTCAATATTTATAAATTCAGAACAATGTATATCGATACACCGAAAGATATGCCGACACATATGTTAAAAGATCCTGATCAGTTTATTACCGGGGCTGGAAAATTTTTAAGAAAGACATCATTGGATGAACTGCCACAGATCATCAATATTATTAAAGGAGAGATGGCAATTATCGGACCAAGACCAGCTTTATGGAATCAATATGATTTGATTGAAGAAAGAGATAAATATCATGCCAATGATGTAAGACCGGGATTAACAGGATGGGCACAGATAAACGGAAGAGATGAATTAGAAATAGATGTAAAAGCCGGATTAGATGGAGAATACGTTAAACGTATCTCTTTTTTATTTGATCTAAAGTGTTTTTTTAGAACTATTACATCAGTATTAAAATCAGATGGAGTAGTAGAAGGTGGAACAGGAGAAATTTATAAAAAGGATGATAGGTAAGAATATGGGATTAAAGTTGATGTATATTACAAATAACCCTGCAATTGCTGAAATTGCAGAATGTGCAGGGGTAGATAGAATATTCATTGATATGGAATATATTGGAAAAGATGAAAGACAAGCTGGATTGGATACAGTTAAATCTCATCATACAATTAATGATGTAAAAAAGATACGTTCTCAAATTCATAAAGCAGAGCTACTGGTTCGTATAAATCCAATACATGAAGAAACAATGGAATATATGGGTTCTTTTAAAGAAATTAATGCTGTTATTGATGCTGGTGCAGATATATTAATGCTTCCAATGTTTAGAACTTTAGAAGAAATTGAAACATTCATTAGCTTGGTAAACGGAAGAGCAAAAATAATGCTTCTTTTAGAAACAATAGATGCAATGAATAAAATCGAAGAAATTGTAAAAATTCGTGGAATAGATGAAATTCATATTGGATTAAATGATCTTCATTTAGCTTTACATAAAAGGTTTATGTTTGAACTACTTTCAGATGGAACAGTAGATAGGTTATGTAAAATTATTTCAGAAAAAGGAATTCCTTATGGTTTTGGAGGGATTGCAAGATTAGGGTATGGTGAGTTGCCAGCTGAATATGTTATTACAGAACATTATCGTTTGGGTTCAACTCTAGCAATACTTTCGAGAAGTTTCTGTAATGCAAATAAAATAGAAAACCCGAAGGAAATTGAAAATATCTTTAAGAATGGTATACAGCTAATCCGAGATTGGGAACAAAAAGTTACATCGTTTTCAGAAAAAGATTTTCAAAATAATAGGCAGATTGTTTGTCAAAAAGTGAACGAAATAGTTGAGAGGGAAGATAATTGTGAAAAGAAAATATAAGATATGTGCATTGACAACTATTTCTAAAACAATGGATTGGTTTATTGTTGATTCTATGAGGAATTTATCAAAAAATGGATATGATGTTACTTTAATTTCAAATATGGAAGAGGGGTTTATAGATAGAAATAGTGATTATGCAACATGTATTAATCTTCCGATGAGTAGAGGTGTGAGTATAAAAGATGTACTTAAGTGCACAAACTTTCTTAGAAAGTATTTCAAAAAAGAAAAATTTGATGTGATTTATTATACTTCTCCAAACGTATCTTTATACGCTTCAATAGCAGGAGTATTGGCTGGTGTTCAAATAAGGTTTTATAGTCAATGTGGATTACGATATGTTTCTTTCAGTGGCATAAAGAAAAAAATCTTTTGGCTTGTAGAAAAGATCACGTGTATGCTATCAACGACTATTAGATCTCAAAGTCCATTGAATATGCAATTTGCTATTGATGAAAAGCTTTGCAGTAAAGAAAAGATTTCTGTTGTAGGTATTGGTGGTACAACAGGTGTTGATTTAGCAAAATGTGATAGTTTTGATCATGAAAAAATGAAGTGGATTTTAAGAAATAAATATAATATTCCACAAGATGCATTTTTATATGGATATGTTGGTAGAATTAATGCTGATAAAGGAATTAATGAATTAATCGAGGCTTTTATAATGCTACAAAAAAAGCATAATAATATTTATCTGGTATTGGTTGGCATGATGGATGATACAAATCCAATTAGTCAAAAAAATATAGAAATTGCCCAAAATAACGATCATATTATCATGACTGGAAACGTTTCACCAGATCAAGTATATCCACATATGGCAATGTTTGATATTTTAACACATCCTACATATCGTGAAGGGTTTGGAAAAGTATTACAAGAAGCAATGGGTGTAGGTATTCCAATTATAACTACAAATGTTCCTGGACCTTCTGAGGTTATAGAGAATAATGTATCTGGGCTTCTTGTGAAAGTTAAAGATGTAAAAGACTTAGCAGAAAAAATGAATTTACTTTATATGGATAAAAATTTAAAAAATATATTTGCAACTGAAGGAAGAGCAAGAGCAGAAAAATATTTTGATAGACCTATCATGTTAAATAATATTTTAGTTGATTTGAATGAAACAATGAAAAAGAACAGGGGAGATTAGATGCTATTTAGTATTATATTACCAATTTATAATGTTGAAAATTATCTGTGTGAATGTGTAGACAGTATCTTAAATCAGACTTACAAAGATTATGAGATTATTCTTGTAGATGATGGTTCTAAGGATAAAAGTCCTCATATTTGTGATGAACTTGCACATAAATATGATTGTATTAAAGTAATTCACAAAAAAAATGGCGGATTGTCTGATGCAAGAAATGCTGGTACAAAAGAGGCAATTGGGAAGTATATTGTTTATATAGATAGTGACGATTATATACTTGATAAAGAATTTTTAAGTAAATTAGCACAAAAGACAAAAACTGGAGTAGATTTAATATTTTATAAGTATCAGAAATATTTTAATGAAACAAAAAAATTGGAAGATTGTACATATACTTATTCACTTGCAATGTCAGAGACTTTGTATGCAAATAAGATAGAAGCACTTGTAAAAGCAGATGCATTTTATGGTATGGCATGGATTAAAGCAGTTAAAAGAAAACTTATTGTTGAAAATAATATTAATTTTGAAGTTGGACTTCTCGGTGAAGATATGGATTGGAACTATCAAGTTATTTTCAATGCTTCTACCATAGAATTTATTGATGAACCAATGATTGCATATAGGCAAAGAGAAGGATCAATAACTTCCACTCATACATTAAAAAACTTAGTAGATTTTGTTTATATTTTAGAAAAATGGTCAAATCGTATTACAAATGATATTAAAGATGAAAAATTAAAGATAGCGCTATATGGTTCTTTAGCAAAATATTACAGTAATTTATTAGTGGTTTACTCTCGACTTTCAGATTCGAAAAAGAAGATTTATATAAAAAGAATTAAGAATTTAGGTTGGTTACTAAAATATGGCATGAGTCAAAGACCTCAAATGATTTATAAAATATATAGGATAGCTGGCTTTAGATTAACAATTATTGCATTGAAAATATTTGATAGGATTAAATAAAAATGAAAGAAAATAAAGATAAAAAAAATTTACCGAAAATATTAGCGATTTCTTTGAGTACATGGCGAAGCGATAGTGGGATTCATACACAAACAGATTTATTTAAGTTTTGGAAACCTGATAGAGTAGCGCAAATTTATACAAAATCTGATATGCCTAATACGCCAGTTTGTAACCATTTTTTTCGAATTTCTGAAAACGAGATCATAAAAAGTGTGTATAAAAGAAAACCCGTAGGGAAAAGAGTTACTAATGCTATCACAGTGGATGAAGTAACACAAAAAGCAATTGAAGCAGAAAGAAAACTTTATATGAAAGCACATAAGAAGAAATCATGGCTGATGACGATCATGAGGGAAATTGTCTGGACTTTAGGCTGTTGGAAAACAAAAGAATTGAATGAGTTTATTGAGGAGGAAGCACCTGATGTATATTTTGTACCGATATATCCAGTAGTTTATATGGGAAAATTTCAATTATATATACTGAAAAAATATCCGAAGCCATATGTTTGTTATTTAGCAGATGATAATTATTCTTATAAACCATGTGGAAAAAATATTTTTGCATATATACATCGTTTTATGCTTCGCAGAGTTGTAAAAAAATTAGCAACAAATTGTACAGAGATGTTTACGATTACAAAAACTGAAGCTGAAGATACAGATAAACTCTTCGGTACGAGAAGTATTGTGCTTACAAAAGGAATCAATTATGAAGGATTGAAGTTTGAAGAAAAAAAAGTTTCAAGTCCAATAAGAATGGTCTATACAGGAAATTTACTTATAGGTAGAGCAAATTCTCTTGTAGAAATATCAAAAGCATTAGCAAAAATCAATCAAGATAGAGAGAGTGTTATACTAGATATTTATTCACCAACTATTTTAGATGATAAAACAATGAAATATCTAAATTCTAATGGATGTCATTTTAAAGGACAAGTTCCCAAAAGTGAGGTGGATAGAATTCAAAAATCAGCAGATATTGTAATATTTGTTGAGTCTTTGGAAAAAGAACATCGTTATGATGCAAGACTTTCTTTTTCAACAAAGTTGACAGATTATTTTAAAAATGGAAAATGTATTTTTGCAATTGGAGATAAATCAATCGCACCGATTATTTATCTTAAAGAGAACAACTGTGCAATTATTGTGAATGAATACGAAGAAATTGAAGGTCAGCTTAGATACTTGGTTGAGAATCCAGAAAAAATTGTAGAATATAGTAGGAACGCATTTGAGTGTGGTAAAAGAAATCACAATGAAATAGATATTAAGAAGGTGTTCGTGGAGACTTTTTTCAAGGCGACTGCTTCTGGTGTAAAAGAGTAAAGCGATGAAAAAGATAGCGATTTTTAATGATTTTCGAAAACCACTTCCAACTGTTAAGGGGGGAGTGTATTAGCTTAAACAAATTTTTAATTGATGAAAATGAAAAGTCTATGGAATATCATTTGATGTTTATTCTTGTCATGATTCAGAAGTAGAAAAAGTGATGAAAAAATATAAATATACAAATTTTATTTTTTCAAAGGATGCAAGAAGAACAAGATTTTTTACGAATTTGAAATTTGTATTAAACAATAAATTTCATACAAATTTTGATTTGTCATTGATACCATTTCAAAAATCAGTAAGAAAGCATTTTGGAAAAGAAAAATATGATGCTGTATATACGTAAATGGCTATATTAGAAGGGCATTATCGATTATCAAACTTTTAAAAGTGTTTGTCATTCTTCATTATCATGTTATCACAGATATTTCAGCTGGAAAAGTACTAATGGAAAGTCACTTTAAGAAGGCTGTTCAAGAATTTTATTCATAAGTGAATTTGTAGAGAAATTTAAATCCAATAGAAATAAAATGAATATATTTTTGAATGCAATTGATATATCAAGATTCCATTTGAATAATTTCGAAGTGATAAGAATAAATGTTAGAAATAATAAATATGGTATTCAAAAAGAAGATAAAGTAGCATCGCTTGTTGATAAGACAATAGGAAATAAAGGTGTACTTGAATTGATACAAGCGTTCAATCACTGTAAATTTTAGGATGATATGAGACTTGTTGTTGGTGAAACCTATAATTTTAACAAAGTAATAGACTATGTAAAAAAATATCTGTTAAAAACAAGGAAAAATCATAACATCCTACTTACTGGATATATTTTTTATCTAGATATTTCTAATTATTATATCGTTTCTGATATAGCAATATTGTTGTTAAGATGCAATGGAACATGAGGATCAGTTGGAATCGAAGAAATAGTTTTAGACTGGACTGTTTATCATCACAACAAACAGAGACGGAATAGGAGAAAAAGCTTTAAATGAGTGTAAGATTACTATTCTGGATGATGAAGAATTATTTGAAAATATAGCAAAAACATTAAACAGGTGGTTTATGGTAATGAACTATGCTTTAAAATGGAAAAATATGGAATAGATAAGGAAAAGAAGTTCGACAAAGTTGGATATTTCATTAGATTCAAAAAAGAATGGATGAAGTGATAGAAAATGGATAAAACGTTTGATTTTTATAAAGAAAAAAAGAAAGTAATTACAGAATTGACAAAACATGGTCTTGACGAAATACAAGCTGAGGTTGTTGCGGATTGTTTTGCAACAGCGGATTTATATGGGGTAACAAGTCATGGTTGTGCCATGACACAGGCACATATTAAGAGATTAAAATGTGGTGGATATAATTTGAAACCTGATTTTAAAATTATGCGAGAAACAGATGCTTTCGCTGTGGTGGATGGTGATAATTCATTTGGACCAGTTTCGGCAATGTTCTGTTTGAACTTAGCAATAAAGAGATGCAAAGATTCAGGAGTATATACGGTATTTAGCAGAAATAACAATACTTTTGGACCGGCATTTTACTATTCATTAAAAGCTGCAGAACAAGGATACATTGCTTTTATTTGTTCTAATAGTCCAGCACAGATGGCTCCAATTGGCGGGAAGGAAAAAATGCTAGGGACTAATCCATTTGCAGTAGTTATTCCTGTACCAGGACATGATCCTGTTATTATTGACATGGCAACAAGTGTGGTAGCTAAATCAAAGTTCAAACAATATAAGGAAGCAGGAAAACTGCTTCCAAATGGTTGGGCACTTGATAAAGATGGTAAACCAACGAATGCTCCAGACGAAGGAATTCAAGGTATGGTTCTTCCAATGGCAGGATTTAAAGGATATGGAATTGCCATGTTAATTGATATTATGTCTGGTGTACTGTCTGGAGCAGCTTATCTAAATAAAGTCGGTAGATTTTATTCTGAAGATGGCTCAGGAATGAATGTTGGATTTTATATGACAGTAATTGATCCGGTTGCTGTGCTAGAGGAATATGATGAAATAATTACGGATTTTATAAATCGTTTGAAAACATCAAAGCCTGGTGTAGATGGAAAAATTATTTTACCGGGCGATGATAGGATAAAATTCAAAAAGACTATTTAGTTAGAGAGAAGAGGTGAATTATGCGAGTATTACAAGTCAATGCCGTATATAAGACTAAAAGTACTGGACGTATTTGTATGGAGATTCATAAGTATCTCCAAAGTAAGGGGATAGAGAGCTATGTAGCTTATGCGAATGAAAACACAGATAAATCCAGAGATCCAAATGTTTTTAGAGTAGGAAATGTTTTTGACCATAAATTACATGCTATAGAATACAGAATAGATAAGCTTCAGGGATGTCATTCTCGTATTGCAACGAAGATATTACTTAGAAAAATATCAAGGTTGAAGCCTGATATTATACTTACCCATAATTTACATTCAAATTATTTGCATGTAGGGCTTTTTTTGAAAGGATTAAAAGACTTACATACTCCAGTGGTAGTAGATCTTCATGATTGTTGGTTTTTAACAGGCGGATGTTACCATTATACAGAAAGGGGTTGTAATAAGTGGCTTTCAGGATGTAAGGGATGCGAATTATTTGGAAAAGCTGCTGAAAAAAAATACAAATTGAATTGTGAAATTTTTGATTACGTTAAACCAACAATTGTGGCAACGTCAAAATGGATAGAACATGAAGCACGGAAATCACTTTTATCTACAAGAACAAATATTGAAATGATTTATGATTGGATTGATACAGCAACTTTTTATCCGAGGACTTGTAATAAAATTAGAGAAACTCTAGGGATTGGAAACAAAATTATGATTTTGGGAGTTGCAACGGGATGGAGTCCAGTTAAAGGACAAATAGAGATGATTAAAATTGCAGAAGCAATGCCTGATGCAGTGGTGATTTTAGTGGGAAATCAGGTAAAAAAAGTTAATTATCCTAAAAATGTAATTACAATAGCTTTTACAGACAGTAAGGAAGAATTGGCAGAATTATATAGTGCTGCGGATGTGTTTTTTAATCCATCAAAACAAGAAACATTTGGTTTAGTTACAGGAGAGGCTTTAGCATGTGGTACGCCAATTGTAGTGTACAATACAACAGCGTGCCCTGAATTTGTTACAAAATATACTGGTGTTGTAATAGAAAAAGGCGAAGACGTAGTTATGGCTGTTAATGAGGTGTTGAGGAAAAATGAAAAGTATGGACGGGATTTTATTAAAGAAAAATGTGTGAAATTTGTTGAAGATAATTTTAATATGCAAAAGAATATTGATAAATATATTCAATTATTTAATGAAATTATTTTCAATAATAATGGAAAACGGAGTTAAATAATGAGTTTATTAATTGTAATTGTTTTGTTATTAATTATTCTTGCAAAGATTGTATCATTTCGGAATACTTCTATAAGTACACAAAAGAAATTTTTGATATTTACGGGAATTATCATTGTAGTAGTTTTTTCTATTAGAAATGCAGAAGTTGATATAGGTTCGGATTTAAATAACTATTATCGGCTCTATTGCAGGGCTATAGAGTCATCGTCACTTGTTGATTTTTTAAATAACAACCCATTTGAAAAAGGTTATTTATTATTAAATTGGATATTAAGTAGATTGATTAAATGGCCTCAATTTATTCTATTATTTCAATCTGCCTTTTGTATCAGTATTACATTTAGATTTATTTATAGATATTCTAATAATATGTTTATGTCAGTTTTAGGATTTATGTCATTTGGACTTATGCAATTCTATTTAACAGGATTTAGACAATCGATAGCTATAGCTATTTGTTTGTTAGCTTTAGAAATGGCAGAAAAGAGAAAATTACTAAGTTTTATAGTATTTTCAGCTTTGGCTATATCTATTCATCAAACATCAATTGTATTTATTATAGTTTATGTTCTTGTAAGAATTCCTGTAAATAAGTTGACTGTATTGTTAGATGTTAGTTTAATTTTAATACTCTCAAAAGTTATTCCAGAGTTAATTGAATTTGGAAATGAAGTTTTTGAAAAAAGTTATGCTGGTGTTTTTACAGGAAATTTAACAGGAGGCTTGATAAATATTTTAATAGCATTTTTAATTTTATTTGTTATGGTTATTCAATTAAAATCAAGATATAAACATAATATATATTTGAATTATAATGATGTAGAAAAACCATATAATAATGTACTTAAAATAACTAATAAAAGTGCTATTAATTATAAATTTATGCATATTTTAATTATCGGAATAGGTTTTTATATTATGAGATACAATGCATTAGTTCTTGAAAGAATCAGTTTTTATTTTACACCTGTTATGTTTATATTATTACCTCAAGTTATTGAAAATGGATTTACGAAAGAAAGTAAAAAAATATTACAAATTATATTCATTTTAGGTATGATATTTTTAATTTATTGGAGAATGAAAAATATGTCATTTATTCCATTTTGGTTATAAAGGAGATAAAGTTTTGAAATTAATTTTTGTGTCTAATATTTTAAATCATCATCAAATAGAACTTTGTAAAGAATTTCAGAAGCAATTTGATGATTTTTATTTTGTTACTACTGAAGATGTTGATACAATAGGATATCAAGTATCTCAGGATGCAAAATATGTTTTACATTATTATGATTCTAATGAAAAAGAGAAGGTTAAGAAAGAGGTTATTGAGGCAGATGTAGTTATATTTGGTAGTTGTCCGAATGACTTAATTAGCTTAAGAATGGAATATAATAAATTGTCTTTTCTATATTCTGAACATTTCCTTAAAAAAGGAGCTTGGAGATTATGTATTCCAAGGACAAGAAAGAAAATTATGAAGCGAATTGGACAATATAGTGATAAAAATATATATGTTCTTTGTGCAAGTGCATATACAGCATATGATTTATCTTTAATAGGATTTCCAAAGGAAAAGTGTTTTAAATGGGGATATTTTCCAGAAATGAAAAATTACAAAATGAATGAATTATTGGAAATGAAAAAAAATAAAAAATTTGAAATACTCTGGGTAGGAAGATTTTTGGATTGGAAACATCCAGAACTAGCTATAAAATTAGCAGAAAAACTTTGTAGTAATAAAATTATATTTGAAATGATAATGATAGGTGATGGTCCTTTAAAAGAAAAAATTAGAAAATTATTAGAAAAAAAAGAATTGAAAAATTATGTTCATCTTGCTGGAACAAAGACGCCACTACAAGTACGGGAATATATGGAAAAAGCAGATATGTTTCTTATGACAAGTAATTATTATGAAGGATGGGGTGCGGTTATTAATGAGGCAATGAATAGCGGTTGTGCTGTTTTAGCTAGTCATACAGCAGGAGCAACGCCTTATCTTATTGATGATGGATTAAATGGAGCTGTTTTTAAATTTCCTGATATTAATATGTTATATGCTAAAACAAAAAAATATATTGAGAGTACTGATTATTTAAAAAGAACACAAATAATGGCAAATAAATCAATAAGTGATATTTGGAATGCAAAAAATGCAGCTTTAAATTTTAAAGAACTTGTTAATTTAATAAATGAAGATAGAAAAAATTGTATTGAATTTGGACCGTGTAGTCCTGCAGAAATATTGAAAAAAAATTGGTATAAAGGATAGGATGTTATATATGAGATATTTTTTGTGTGGTCAAACTGGAAATATTAACCGTGGTTGTGAAGCAATAATTCGCTCTACAGTAAAAATATTACAAAATAATAATGAAGATATTTATGTTGCAACATATGCACCGGATCTTGATAGACCTATGGTAAGAGAATTAGGAATTACAATAATTCCATATGCTAATTATCCTAGTCAAATACATAGATATATTTCAATAATAATTCGTAAAATTAATAAGAAATCATATTTTGGTTTCCAATATATTCATGCTCCGTTAATGAAATTAGTGAATACGAATGATGTTTGTTTGACAATTGGGGGAGACACATATTGTTATGGACGCCCTATAAGCAATATGGCATTTAATAAATTTACTACGCTAAATCGTATTGATAATATACTTTGGTGTTGTTCTATAGAAAAGGATAATATAACAAATGAAGTGCTCGAAGATCTAAAGCGATACAAATATATTTTTGCAAGAGAAAAAATTACATATGACAATCTTTTAAAAGCAGGGATAGATGAATCAAAAATTATAAAATGCTGTGATCCAGCTTTTTTTCTAAATCATAGAAAAACACTATTGCCTGTAGGTTTTATTGAAGAAAATACAGTAGGAATTAATTTAAGTGAAATGGTAATTAATGAAAGCAATCCTAATGCATGGAAGAATGTTTGTAAATTGATTGAGTATATTTTAAAAAGAACAGATATGTCAATATGTTTGATACCTCATGTGTATAGTATTAGTCAAAATTCTAATGATTATCCTATATTAAAAAAATTAAAAGATCAATTTAATGATTCGCGAATATCTATAATTGATAAAGAATACAATTGCGAACAACTTAAATATATAATTTCTCGTTGTAGATTTTTTGTTGGTGCTCGAACTCATGCTACTATTGCGGCATATTCATCAGAGATACCAACATTGGTTTTAGGATATTCTATAAAAAGTAAAGGAATTGCAAGTGATTTATTTGGAACATATGAAGGTTATGTATTACCATATCATGAACTAATAGAAGAAAATACACTTACAAATGCATTTGTTAATATAATGACAAATGAAAATGAAATTAAATTAAAACTTCATACTTTTTTGCCTAAATACAGAAAAACGCTAGAAGATGCAATTGAAAGAATATTTAAAAAAAAAAAATTGACAGAAAAATTTAATATATGTGATTATGATCAATGTACTGGATGTGGAGCTTGCAGTGTAATTTGTCCTAAGCAGTGTATCAGTATGAAGAAAAACGATGAAGGCTTTTTATATCCGGTTATTGATTATCATAAATGTATTCATTGTGGTAATTGTCAAAGGAAATGCCCAGTAAAAAATAAATATAAAGAAGATAATAAAGAGCCTGAAACATATGCATGTATGAATAAAGATGATCATATTAGAATGATGAGCTCATCAGGTGGTATTTTTACATTACTTGCAGAGAAAATAATAAAAGATGGCGGTTTCGTATATGGAGCAGCTTTTGATCAAAATTTTGTACTAAAACACAAAATGATAAAAAATATTAAGGAAATAGAAAAATTACGTGGTAGTAAATATGTACAAAGTGATATAAATGATACTTATCAAAGTATTAAAAATAATTTATTAGATGGAAAGAAAGTATTATTTTCTGGAACGCCTTGTCAAATTGGTGGATTATATGCAGTATTGGGAAAAAATTATGATAATTTAATTACAGTAGATTTGGCTTGTCATGGAGTTGCATCACCAAAAGTATGGGAAGAATATGTCAAATATAGAGAAAAAAAATCTGGTAAATATATAACAAATATTTCATTTAGAGATAAACGTAGTGGTTGGAAAAAATATTCAGTTACTTTTAAATTTAGTGATGGAACAGAATATTCAAAACCACTGACAGAAGATTTATACATGAGAGGTTTTTTATCTCATATTTTCTTTAGAAAATCTTGTACAAACTGTTCATTTAAAAATATACACAGACAATCTGATTTAACACTAGCAGATTATTGGGGAATTGAAAAGGACTATCCTAAAAAAAATGATAATAAGGGAGTATCACTAGTGATGATTCATTCAGAAAAAGGTAAACAAATTTTTTCTGAATTATATAACAGTATGGATGTATTTTTGGTTGATTATAAAAATTCTACTATTGAAAATAAATCATTGCTACAATCTATAAAAATAAATAATTTAAGCCAAAAATTTTATAAAGATTTAAAAAAACTACCATTTAATACATTAATTGAAAAATATTGCGGGAATAAAATTACTAGTAAGTTTAGACGAAAAATAGCTCAAATGCGTCAATAAAATGGAGTAGGAAGATGACAGAAAGTAGAACAAAAAAAACATTAAGAAATACATGGTTTTCTTTCATTTATAAAATATCAGATGTAGTATTAGCATTTATTCTTAGAACAATCTTTATACACACTCTTGATAAGGCATATTTGGGCTTAAATGGATTATTTACAAATATTATGACGGTGCTATCTTTAATGGAGTTAGGAGTTGGTTCGGCAATAGTATTCTCTCTTTATAAACCTTTGGCAGAAAAAGATGGTGGAAAAATTGCGGCATTAATGCAAATTTATAAAAAAACTTATAATATAATAGGTATACTTGTATGTGTAGTAGGTTTAGTAATAACACCATTTTTGAAATATATTGTTAATTTACCAAATAATGTAAGCGATATTTATTTGATTTATTGGTTATCAATTGCTAATACTGCTGTAACGTACTTTTTAGCATATAGACGATCATTATTAATGGCTGATCAAAGAAATGATATTAATATTAAGAATCAAATTATTTTCCGTTTTACAAGATTTATTGCTTTAGCAATTATTTTAGTCACAACTCATAACTTTATTTTGTATTTGATAGCAGATGTTATTAATACACTGATTTCTAATATTAGTATAACATGCACAATAAAAAAGAAATATGCATATGTAGATAAAGCTGTAATTGAGCCTTTAACAAAAGAAGAAAAGCAAGATATAACTAAATATATGGCTTCAGGCATTTTTTCGAAAATAGGGCAAACTATTGTAACAAGTACAGATAATATAATTATTTCAACTTATCTAAATACTTTACTTGTTGGGATTTATTCAAATTATAGTATGGTTATCAATGGATTTGATACAATGATTTATTTGTTTTTTTCAAATATTACAGCTTCTATTGGTAATTTTGCCTTAAAAAAAGAAAAAGAAGATTCAGAAAAATTATTTAAGAAAATTAATTTTGCGAATTATTTGCTAGCATTTATTGTCACAATATGTATGTATAGTCTTATATCACCTTTTATTGAAATGTGGCTTGGGAAGGATTTTTTATTATCAGAAATTACTGTAACAATAATTGTTCTTAATTTTTATATTTCAATTAATCAATATTGTATTGCAAATTTTATGGGAGCTGTAGGAAAATTATATTACATAAATCGTTATAGAAGTCTTATAGAGGGTATAGTTAATTTATTTTCATCAGTTATATTAGTAAAATATACTAATCTTGGAATAACTGGAGTTTTTCTTGGAACAACAATATGTTTTTTAAGCGGACGTGTTTGGATGGATGCACATACAATATATAAGCATTGGTTTAAAACGTCATTTAATAACTATTTAAAAATGTATATTAAGCGACTTGTATTTTGTTTTGTAATTGCGCTATGTAGTAAATATATTATAAAAAAATTTCTTTATTTAGTTGGATTAAATTTCTTTACATGGTTATGCTCAGCTTTAATTTGTTTAATTATATCTGGGACAGTATTGATTCTAGTTTATGCGAAAACTGACGAATTTAAATATTATCTTAATTTAATTAGGAATATAAAAAATAAAATATAACATTGGAGGGAGACCTAAATGACACAATTTAAAGATAAAACATTATTAATTACCGGAGGAACTGGTTCCTTCGGTAATGCAGTATTAAACAGATTTCTAGAAACTGATATCAAAGAAATCAGAGTGTTTTCTAGAGATGAATTAAAACAGGATAATATGAGACATGAATATCAGGCTAAATATCCTGATGTTTTTCATAAACTTAAGTTTTATATCGGTGATGTTCGTGATATAAACAGTATTAAAAATGCAATGCATGGTGTTGATTATGTCTATCATGCTGCAGCTTTAAAACAGGTACCATCTTGTGAGTTTTTTCCAATTGAAGCTGTTAAAACAAACGTTTTGGGTACTGAAAATGTCTTAACTGCAGCAATTGAAAGTGGAGTCAAAAGAGTAGTATGTCTATCAACAGATAAAGCAGCTTATCCTGTAAATGCAATGGGAACAAGCAAGGCAATGATGGAAAAAGTAATCGTAGCTAAGTCTAGAACAGTAGATCCAGATAAAACAGCAATCATGTGTACAAGATATGGAAATGTATTAGCATCAAGAGGTAGTGTAGTACCTCTTTTTATTAACCAGATAAAAGAAGGAAATGATTTAACTGTAACCGATCCAACGATGACAAGATTTGTAATGACATTGGAAGAAGCGGTAGATTTAGTATTATTTGCATTTGAAAACGGAGAAAGTGGAGATATCTTTGTACAGAAGGCACCAGCATGTACAATTGAAGTATTAGCTAAGGCGGTAAAGGAATTGTTTAATGCCGATAATGAAATTAAAGTAATTGGAATTAGACATGGTGAAAAGATGTATGAAACACTATTAACAGATGAAGAATGTGCCAATGCAATTGACTTGGGAAATTTCTATCGAGTACCGGCTGATAAAAGAGATTTGAACTATGACAAATATTTCTTTGAAGGAATGGTGAAAAATACATTAACACAGTTCAATTCAAATAATACAAGACTGATGACCTTAAAAGAAGTAAAAGAAAAATTAATGGAAGTCAAGTTAGTAAGAGATGAACTGAATGAATGGGAGAATAAATAAAATGAAAATCTTAGTAACAGGAGCTAAAGGTTTTGTGGGACAAAATCTTGTGGCTTCATTAAAAAATATCAAAGATGGTAAAGATCGAACTAGACCATCATTAAATATTGAAGATATCTATGAATATGATACCGACAGTGATGAATCACTGTTAGATACATACTGTAAAGACTGTGATTTTGTCTTTAATTTAGCTGGAGTTAATCGTCCTAAAGACCAAAGTGAATTTATGAAAGGTAACTTTGGTTTTGCCAGTAGGCTGTTAGATACATTAAAGAAATATGATAATAAATGTGGTGTGATGCTTTCATCATCTATTCAGGCAACATTGATTGGGCGATATGCAGACAGTGATTATGGAAAAAGTAAACTTGCAGGTGAAAATCTGTTTTTTGATTATGCAAATGAAATAGGTACAAAAGTATATGTATATCGTTTTCCTAATCTGTTTGGTAAGTGGTGCAGACCAAATTATAACAGTGCGGTAGCAACATTCTGTTACAATTATGCTCATGATTTAGAGATTCAGGTAAATGATGCAAGTGTTGAACTTGAATTATTATATATTGATGATCTAATTAATGAAATGCTTGATATTTTAGAAGATAAAGAACATCATTGTATATTTGACGGAGTTGATGCAATTGAAGATAAAGACGGAAAATACTGTTATGTACCGACAACTCATAAAGCAACATTAGGTCATATTGTTGAACTGTTAGACAGCTTCAAAGCACAGCCAAATACCTTAGTTATGCCGGAAATTCCAAACAACAGTTTTGCAAAGAAACTGTACAGTACATATTTATCATACTTACCAGAGGAAAAAACAATATTTCCTTTGAAGATGAATATCGATGAAAGAGGAAGTTTTACAGAATTACTTAAAACAAAAAACTGTGGACAGTTTTCAGTCAATATCAGTAAACCAGGGATCACAAAAGGACAGCACTGGCATCACAGCAAGTGGGAGTTCTTTATTGTCGTATCGGGACATGGACTGATTCAGGAAAGAAAGATAGGTAGTGATGAAGTAATTGAGTTTGAGGTATCAGGTGATAAGATTGAAGCAATTCATATGTTACCAGGATATACACATAACATCATTAATTTATCAGATAGTGAAGATCTAGTAACAGTAATGTGGGCAAATGAATCATTTGATCCTGATCATCCTGATACCTATTATGAGGAGGTATAACTAATGGAAATAACTACAGATTATTCAAATGTTAAATGGCAAGAAAATGATAAATTAAAATTATTGATTATTGTAGGAACTAGACCTGAAATTATTAGATTAGCTGCTGTAATTAATAAATGTCGTAAATACTTTGACTGTATCTTAGCTCATACTGGTCAAAACTATGATTATAATTTAAATGGGATCTTCTTTCATGATTTAAAACTGGATGATCCTGATGTCTATATGAATGCAGTTGGTGATGATCTTGGTGCAACTGTTGGCAATATCATCAACTGTTCTTATAAGCTTATGAATCAAATCAAACCAGATGCATTGCTTATCTTAGGGGATACTAACAGCTGCTTAAGTGCCATCAGTGCTAAAAGATTGCATATCCCTATCTTTCATATGGAAGCTGGAAACAGATGCAAGGATGAATGTCTGCCAGAAGAAACAAATCGAAGAATCGTTGATATTATTTCAGATGTCAATCTGGCATACAGTGAACATGCAAGAAAATACTTACATGAATGTGGACTGCCAAAAGAAAGAGTATATGTAACAGGTTCACCGATGGCCGAAGTATTACATAATAATCTAGAACAGATCAAATCATCAAAGATCTTAGAAAAACTGAGTCTAAAAGAAAAAGGCTATATTTTATTAAGTGCTCATCGAGAAGAAAATATCGATACTGAAAAAAACTTCTTATCGCTGTTTAATGCTATCAATAAAATGGCAGAAAAATATGATATGCCAATATTATATTCATGCCATCCAAGAAGCAAAAAAAGACTAAAAGAATCAGGATTCAAACTAGATTCAAGAGTAATTCAACATGAACCGTTAGGATTTCATGACTACAATAACTTACAGATGAATGCCTTTGCAGTAGTAAGTGACAGTGGAACATTACCAGAAGAAAGCAGTTTTTTTACATCAATAGGGAAATCGTTTCCAGCGATCTGTATACGAACAAGTACAGAAAGACCAGAAGCGTTAGATAAAGCGTGCTTTATCTTAGCAGGGATAGATGAAAAATCATTATTACAGGCAGTAGATGCAGCAGCAGAGATGAATGATAATAGTGATATAGGAATACCGGTACCTGACTATATAGAAGAGAATGTAAGTACAAAGGTAGTAAAACTGATACAGTCATATACTGGAGTAGTTAATAAGATGGTATGGAGAAAATATTAATGTTAACCTAGTTTAAGACTAGGTTATTTTTTTGCTTGGTAAACATGTTGTACATTTATTGTGATTTAAAGAATATGAGCGTATAAAATTAAAAATAAGATTTATCGAGATATATTAAAGATTGAAATTCAACTAAAATTTTATTGTAAATATATAATGTAGCGGTGGTAAGCAAATATAATAAGGCAATTTAAAATAACCTAGGGTTTTAGACACTAAATCAAAACGGGGTAAAAAGTCACTCAGTTTTTTGCATCTTTCAGTCTCATATATTATATTTATCTAAAACATTTAATAAAAGTGCCTTTTTATTGGATTTGCATTAGATGATAATATGAATTAAGACTATATAATTAAAAAACATTTTAAATTATTATCATTGTAGGATAGGATGTTTTTATTTTAATAAAAAGTGTAAGGCGCGCAGGTCCTTACACAACGTATGTATATATTAGAATAAATATGTTTTGTTGTAAAGGTTTATTTGTATTTTTATCAATATTTTTGATAAAATTTATGTTAAAGAGCTACAACCTGTATAAATTAAAAGAATTATAGAAAATAACCTATAATTCTTTTAATTTAGAAACAACATCAAGATTTATACTGTATTTATATGGTTTGTGTTGTTGATCAATTTTAATAATATTATTTTCATGATTAATTTTTTTGATTATTGCTCGAATGCTTTGTTCGCTGTAGTTAGTGATTTTAACAAGTTGCGTCATTGTAAAACCTTCAATCCCAAATAATGTGACTTGTAAAATTAATTCAACTAATGACTGGTATTTAGAATCAACGTATTTACATAATTTTTTTACCGTATAATTGTACACATTAATCGTATCTTCAATTTTTTCTTTCAATTCTTGAAGACCTGATAAATATATTTCTAAAAAATAAATGATAAAAACAGTTAAATCACTTTTATTTCTAATATCATTTGTCAAAGTGAAGGCTTCATAATATTTTTTGTTATTATGTGTGCAAGCAATAGAAAACTGAAGTGCACATAATATATTTAAATGATTAGCTAAATAACCACTTGCTAAAAATCTACCCATTCTGCCATTACCATTATAAAAAGGATGAATATATTCAAATAAATAATGAAACACAGCAATTCTTATTAAAAAATTAATATTTTCATTATTAAGTATTTTTAATGATTTTTCAATCATGTCAATAATATTATTTTCTCCCACAATTCCTTGATGAATAACTTTAGTTCCAGAACTAATTTCAACACTACCTTTTCTAAATATCACACCATCAGGTTTATCTTTTTCATCTTCGTTGATAACATCTTCAAGAAGAATTTCATCATACAATGCTCTAATATCCGATACTGAATTTAATTTTAGAAATTGTTCTTTCCTTAGTTTTTCATATTTATTAATCATTCCTGAAAATCTTTTATAATTTTTAGGAGTATTATTAATAAGCATATCTTTTAATTCTTTTCGTGTACTATATATCCCCTCCATTTGATTAGAACTTCTAATTTCCTCGACAAGGGTGCTAATGATTAAATATTCTTTTGCTAAATTTGGTAATGCATCAGAAGCCATAGTTTTTTCTAACCATGTATTTAGCATATAGATTTTATCAAGCAAAGATAAAATTTCATCATTGATTAAGTAAAAACATTCATATTCGTTATTTAATTTTATTTCTAAATGATTAGTTGTTTCACTATTAAATCTTTTAAAATATAATTCATTACATTTGTTTTCATCAATATGAAACATCTTTTTTAATTGTATATATTTCATAATATTTTCCTCTTTTTTTATATTATTATCATAACATATGAAAATAATCAAACATTTTTTTCATATGTTATATTTTTAACTATTAATATATACTATTTTTCTTATAAATTTATAATTAAAAATACCTAAAAGGTACTATTTATGAAAAATAGATAATAGATTTGATTAGTGTATAGTCTAAAAACTAAATATCTTGATTTGTTTATCTAAATTATTAAGAAGATCAACAATTTATTAATACGTTTAATGATTTACGGTTATAAACTTAATAATCAAGATATTAAAAATATTAGTGAATGTTCTATACTTAAAGTTAACTATATAAAATTCAAGTGATTTTTATGAAAAAGTTTGAAAATATTTAAATGCTGAGTTTTATAAGTTAACTAATAAGTTTTTTGAAAAGTGAATATTGATTTGTAGTTTTTGGGCATGACAAAAACAATCTTTACAGGCTTATTTTTAAAATTTGTATATAGCTATTTATTATCTTAATGGTTCATGATTAAATTCTTGATCTGTAGATAAGAGGTGATAAATAATTTTAAGCAATTTCCTTACACAATGTCCTTGAGCACAACGATGTCCTTTACCTTGGGAAATTTTTAATTGATAGTATTGTTTAAATACAGGGTTATGATTAATCACAGGAAGTATAATTTGATATAAGGTCTTCCTTAAATATTTCGATCTTTTCTTGGTAATTGCCTTATGTTGTGCATTAAATTGACTTGATTCGTAGTGTAAGGGAGCGACTTCTGCAAATTTTATGATTCGAGAAGATTTAGAATAGTTGTATCAGTGCAGTATCTTATCGCATAAGAAAGATTTATCACGATTTTGACTATGTTTAACAGGGAAAATATAAAAAAATAGGCGAAGGTTAATACAAACATAAAATGTTCGTAGAGCTATAAAATAAGGCTTTGCAGATATTTAAAAATGTTTAAAAAGAAATCTAAGATTTAAAGATAGTTTAATGATTAATGATTTTAAAAATTATAATAAAAAGGTGTGAGGCGCGCAGGTCCTCACACAACGTACCACTATATTACTATAGATTTTACTTTTTGTAAAGATTTATTTTATATTTTTACACATAAAAATTGTAAAATCAAATGTAGTATTATAAGTGCGATTAATTTTTCTAATTATATTTTTTATTTCTTTTTTTAAACGAATGGAAGTATTTGAATCGTTCAAAAGAAATGATGCCCAGGCTGAAATACCATAATAACCGATAAAATAAATCGAATAACTATATCCTTTAACATGATAAGGAGATTTTTTGCCAAGAATATTTGAATGATGTGATATCTTATTTCTAAGCATTTGGATTGCTTTTAAATATGTTCTACATGGATCAAAAGCTGAAGTAGCTTTTTTATAACTTTTTCCTTTCATAAATTCGTTAAGTTTCGCAGTTGTAAAGCATTCAATTAGTCTTACTAAAGTACCAAAGCTAACATAATTAATAATAACCCAAAGAGGTATTATTTTTTGATAATCATTAAGATGATGTTTTATAGCCGGATCTTCTTTCATTTTATATATATCATTGAAAAGCTGCTTACTAATATTCTTATTAAAATTAGTATCAGCTATAAATTTGATACGATTATCATTTTTACAATAATTTTCTTCTAAAATCACTGTTTTGTTTGTTTCATCTAATTTAAAAGTTACTCCATCATTTTCATGGCAAAGATTAGCAATATGAGCACGTAGTGACTGTTCGATAGTTCTAATTTCATTAAAAAATAGAAAAGATAACTCTTTATCTAATTCATATAAAGCAATTAGTTCATTTGAACGATGATTATTATAATTATCCATTGTTTTATCATAATTATCTAATAGAAATCTATAGCTTGTTAAATGATAATAGGTTGTCTTTTTCTTAAGAAAATCATAAAGCATTTTAGAATCATCTAAGATAAGATTTCTATTTTCTAGTTTTTGTATACGATTTTTGATATCTAAAGATTTTTTATGAATTCTAGTTGTATTCATGTATATAAATCACTTCCTTATGGAAATTATATCATTTTATAATTCTATAATCTAATATATGTTTAATTTTGCAAAAGAAAATACAATAATTAGACTAATTGAAATTTAACTTCCACTGATGATAACAGAGGAGGGAGGATTAGTTTTACAATTTATAATTTTAAAGATGGTTTAATGTTATAAATTATAGTAAAATAATTATATAAATATTGATGATATGGTGATTTAAGATGAAGAATGTTTTAGTGATAGGAAATGGTTTTGATATAGCACATGGTTTATATACTAAATATATTGATTTTTATAATTTTTGTAATGCAATAAAAAGAGTTATTAATGATAAAAAAGAAATAGCTATAAGAGAAGATATAAAAGAAGAATTATTAAGATCTGAATTTATGAAATCAACAGCTAATATTATTAATAATAAAAAGATAGTTAATGATGAGGTATTAGAGAAAATGATGAATATTTGTAAAGATAATTACTGGTTAAATTGTATTGAAGAACGTAATTTATCTAATGATCCTCACTGGTTTGATATTGAAGGAGTTATTGCTGATGAGATTTCTAAATTGTCATATGTGACCAATAATTTTGATAAAATAGCTTTTTCTCGGCATAATGTAATTTCAAATGAAAATAGAGAAATATTAAAGATGTATGATAAAATTATAAATCAATCAGAAACTGATAACTATAAATTGTCAATATACATATTTAAAGAAAAATTGCTATCTGATTTAAATGATTTAACATGGATGCTAGAAATTTATTTATCAAAGTTTTTAAATAGAAAATCAAAAACATACAAATTTTTTGAAACATTAAATATCGATTATATAATTAATTTCAATTATACCGATACATATAATAAACTTTATAAAAAAAACATCCCAACTCACTTTATTCATGGGAAAATAAGAAATAATGATAAAGATGCCGTGAATATGGTCTTTGGTATTGGTGATAGTATAAATGAAGATGATAATAATTATGAATTTATTGAATTTCAAAAATATTATCAAAGAATTATTTATAAGACAGGTAATGATTATGCTAAATGGTTAGATAATGATGAAATAATGAATATTTTTATATTTGGTCATTCAGTTAATGAAGTGGATGGGGATATTATTGAAAGATTAGTTACAAGGAAACATACAAATATTTATATCTATTATTATGATCAACAAGCATTAAATAGCATTGTTGCAAATCTAACAAGAATTTTAGGTAAAGATATGATTATTGATTATACTAACAAAAATAAGATTGTATTTTTAGTAAATGATATTAATAATTCATTTAATATTTCTAAGGATACATTAATAGTGAATCATAAAGAATTAATAGAAGTATAGATATGTAATAATAATTAATGTTCAAAATCTTTCATATTTTTATTTATAAATATAAACGTTTACCATGAGTATGATATACTATATTTTATAGATAATAATTTACATATTGTATTATAGAATAGGTGGTAGATGATGAATAATAAAATAATGTATGATTCTTTTGAATTATTATATGTATATATAAAAAAGATAGATCGATGTTTTGAAGATACGTATTTTAGTTTTACAAATGATTATGATATAGAATATGACTATGATAATAAAAGATTAAAAATTGTTAAAAAAGATGCTTCTGTTTTAACAAATTTTTTCAGTAATAAAATTAAATCAATTAATTTAATAGTAGGTAAAAATGGTTGTGGTAAAACTACATTATTTGATTTATTAGGTTTAAAAAGAGTAGACCGCTATGAATTGTTTACTTTTGATAACAAAGATAGAAAAACAGGTTGGTTTGCTCTATATAAATGTGGAAGTACTAATGAATTTTATGTTGAGGGATTTAATCCTGAATTATTGTTTAAACCACAAGAATTGATAAATGATCAAATGATTAATCAGTTATATGCAATTCATTTTTATTATGATTTTGAAACAATGATGATGCATGAAAAATTCTTTTCAAATAGCGACACACATATTAATTTATCCTTTTTATATTACCACAAAGAAATAATCAAATCACAATTGTTACCGAATAAGAAAATAGTCACTAGTGCTGGAGATCCGTCCTATTTAATTAACCGTAAATATATAAAAACAGGTAATTTAGCTAATCTATATTATTTAGCAAGCAATAATTATAGTTTCTTTAAAGAAGTAGAAAGTAATAATTTAAAAATTATGATAAAATTTATCAAAAATAATAATTATCAGTTTGTTGAATTATCTGAAATATTAAAAAATAAATTTAGTAATTTAGAATATTTAAATTTAAAAGTACAAGAGCGTTATCGTTATATTTTATTAAAAAACATTATTTTTGAAGGATATAAAATACTTGAGAATAGTGAAAAAAGAAATGAGTATTTATTAGAAATAAAAAACATCGATAAAGATCTAACAACGATTACAAAAATAAATTTAATGTGTAGCATTGCCTGTGGATACATAAAAAAATATGGATACAACTTTTTAAGTTATAGTTATTTAGATACTCTTTGTCAAAAAATTAGTGAATTGCCAGATAGTTATTTAAAATACAAATGTTTAAAATATCAAAATGACAGTCATTATGTTGATGATTATTTAGGAATTGAAATTAATTTAAACGAGCAATTTAATCAAAATATATATGATGTCTTAGAACTTTATGAATTGCTTTGTAATCATCTTAATTTTGATAACTTAAAAAAATTTGTTCAAATTCATTTAAACAATAATATCAGTGAAGGAGAACTCCAATTAATAAATACTTATTCAGGTATTTATTATGCATTAACTAATGAATACAAAAATCAAAAATCTGCAATTATTTTATTAGACGAACCTGATAAATCATTTCATCCAATGTGGATATCATCTTTTATTGATAATTTAGTTAAATTAGTTGAATCTATAGATAATGAGATGCAATATCAATTTATTATCTCTACTCATTCACCATTTATGTTATCTGATATACCTAAAGATTATATTACATGCATTGATATTGTTGATCATCAACGAATTGTAAGTAAAGCTAAGAAGTCTTTTGCTAGTAATTATTATGATATTATTAAAGATACATTCTTTTTAGAAGATAGTGTAGGGATGTTTGCTAAAAGGAAAATAAATGAGATGATTGAAGTAATTAATAATATTGATAATAATATAAATGAAAAAAATTTTAAAAGAATTAATGATATGATATCAGTTATTGATGATGATTATTTAAAAAATATTTTGCATAGTGAACTAAATAAAAAAATATCTAATTTTAATCAAAAAATAGCGCTTGAATTAGAACGAGAAAATCTAATAAAACGAATTAATGAGATTTCTATGAAATTAGGTGAATTAAATTATTAAATTAGATATCAAAATATATGATAAAATTAAGGATGATTATTTTAATGAAATAATTAAAGAAATTAAAAATAATTATGTTTCTAGTAATAATTGTTATTTTAAAAATGTTTGTGTAAGTGATTTTTTTGAAGATAGTAAAGGTTTTAGTGAAAATAAAATAAAAAAGATTATTTTTATGGATTTTGTAGATATAAATAATAATGATTCACTTTTAACAAACTATTTAAAAACAGGTTTATTAATTCGTTATAGTGATTTTAAAATAGATAATGCTTTAAAGGATTTAAATCAATCCATTACCCAAACTAATCGATATACTTATCGGCAAAATTATATAAGAATATATTTTAATGATTGGATAAATGATTATTTAATTAAATATCCTGATTATTTTAAAAATGATAATGAGTTTAAAAAACTAATTAATGCAATTAATCAAAAATATGATAAATTGAATCAAGAATTTATTAAAATAATCAAATATGATTACCTTAGTTCATCATTGCGACATAAACTCATTACATCAAGTGGTATTACCGTATGTCCATATTGTAATCGTCAATATATTTCATATTTTAGTAATAAGGGTGTAAAATATACAACAGCTGATTTAGACCATTTTTATCCAAAATCTATTTTTTCACTATTTGCTTTATCTTTGTATAATTTTATTCCAGCATGTCAAATTTGTAACCAAAGGTTTAAAAAGAAAAAAGTGAAAAAGATCTTGTATCCTTTTAAAGAAGGATTTGATAATAATGCTAAATTTGGTTTAAATATACATGATGTAAATAGTTTTTATGGTAAAAACGATAATTTTGATTTAATGCTTGAAGTTGATGATAATTCTTTAATCAAAGAAGAAATTATTAATAATAATGAAATGTTTCATTTAGATTCATTGTATCAGCATCATAAACCATATGTTCAAGAATTATTAATGAAAAAGAATTTGATTTATACTAATAGTTATTTTGATATGATGAGTAAAACTTTTAAAAAACTTAATCTTTCAAAAGAGCAGTTAGATATCTTTTTATATGGCTATAGTTTTGATGATGATATAAATAAAGATAAAATCTTAAGTAAGCTTACAAAAGATATATTAGATAAATAATTATTTTATGTATGATTGAATAAATCGATATATTTTTTAGAGTAGATTTTTGTAGAAGAACTATAACGAATAAAAAGATGTATAAGAAAGAAAAGACTGTATAATAACCTTTGAAAAAGTTATTATTACAGTCTTTATTTTCTTGATAAATCTTTTCTAACAGCTTTATCATAATCTTGAATATTTTTATAACTTCATTAATTTGCTGAGTTTCTTGTGGATTAAATAAATACTCAACTATTTTTGTAGGAATAACAATAATTGCACTTATAACTGAGGCGAATGCTGTAATCAAAGCAATAATATTATTGTTTAGAAAATATAAACATATAAAAAATCCAATAACAATTATTAGTAAAATAACAAGTAATCCAATTAGAAAAATTTTTTTATTTGATTTATTACTATCTAATGTATCTTTTAAATATTTTGAATAATTTTCTAAAATAGTTGAATATATTTTATTTCTGTCATCTAATTCTTTTTCATCATTTTCTTTGTGAGGTAAATCTTTTGAAGAATTAATATGGGTTAAATCATCAATTACATTATTACCAGAAAACTCACTTAATCCATTGTTAAGATTATTCATTATCCAACTCTAATTCTTCAATTCGGATTCTTACTGCTGTTTCAGGAACATTAAAAATATCTGATAGCTTTTTAATAATTGTTTCTTTATCTTTTTTGTCTTTTAAAAGAGCTTTATATGTATTTGAAAAAGAACTAGCTGGCATGAGAAATGAAGCTGCAAAACGATTAGCTCTTAATTCACTATCTGTTTGAGATTCATTAGTTCTATATGAATTAGAATATTCTTCTGATGAGTCATTTATATAATCTAATATATAATGAGCTATTTCATGTGCTAGGGTAAAAAGAATATGTTTATCAGTATCTTGATTATTTAAGATAATAACTTTATCGCTACCATATTTTTTTCGAAGTTTATTAGAAATACCAATTGTTCCAGAAAGGTTTCTATCATCGAATCGAGCTGTGAATACTTTAAATCCCATAGCTTTTGCAATTTAAATAATTGGAGTTCTTTCATTTTTTTTGAATAATCCATATTCAGGATTATTTAAAAATTTATCTAATAGCGTTTGAGCATCATTATCTATTTCTTTTAAATTAAAAAAATTGGAAAAATCTTTTCCATGCTGTTCTTGATAATTTAATAATTCTATACACATCCATATCACTTCCCTCCACCTCCATCAAGATTATATCTCTTGACGATTAAAAATATTGTCAATGTGTATTTTATAGAAACGAAAAACGATACTATAATAAGCATCGCTAAGTTGAATCTAAAATATTCAATTATTTAATTAGGTAATATTAGATAATTTATAGAAACAACATAGTGAGTTTTTAATAGTTTATTATATCATAAGCTTTCTACAAGCATTGTATCATGATAAAAATTAAAAATAAAGATAATTGATTTAAATATTGAATTATATTGTTATTTTAGTTTAAAATCAGAGATTTAATCTATTTGTTTAACCGATTTGATCACCTCATTATCATATATTTTTTTAGTGATCATTTTTCTTTTTTATTTATATTTGTGATTAAAAATGTTGTATTTTATAATAGCTTATAAAATCATGAATGTATCAAAGATGGTATCGTTTATTTTAAAATTTATAAAAAATAATAATTGAATAATATTTACAAAATCATCACATTTAAGAGATGATTATCTATTTTACAATCAATGTAAGCGCTTGTATAAAGTTGTTGAAAACAAACAAAAATTATCATATCATATAATTAATAGATATTGATTTTAGTACTTTTAAACAATAAAAATAAAGAGAGGGGAAAGTAATTTATGGATAGTTTGATAAACAAAATAACTTTATATGATTTAACAGCAATGACTTTACCAGGGGCAATTTTATCATTAATAATCATTAGTTTAGTACCTAATGAATTTAAACAAATTTATAAAGCAATTGATAATGGTTTTATTATTGGGATTTTATTTTTTTTAATAAGTTATTGTATTGGATGGATATTATCACAGCTAAGTAAATGTTTATTTTATATGGAAAAAAATTATAAGAAAAAATATTCTCTTTCATTTATACCAATAATAATTTTATTAATTAGTATGATTATTATGGCTTGTTTTTTTCAAGGCGATAATAGTTATTGTATAAAGTTATTTGTTTCAACAATAATTATTATTTTATATTTTATTTGTATAATATTATTTCCAAATAAACAAAAAGATAAAGAAAAAATACAAAATGATTTTTTGATTAAAGAAGGTTATAAAGCATTAAAAGAGTATTATGGAGATAATAATTTAACTGAAGAAAACTTAGTAAAATATTTAGCACCATTAGTACATGGTCTAATTCAAACTGATCAAAAATATATTAGAATTCATAATTATAGTTCTTCTAAATCATTTTCAAAAAATTTAGCTGGAGCTTGTTTATTTTTAGGAATATATTTTTTATATAATTTTTTATTATCTAATGGAATAAGATTTGATATTATTTATTTTTTGGCATATTTATTAAGTATTATTGCAGTTATTGTTTTACAGTTTAGATATAAGTTTTTTGAAGATAAAATGAATATCTTAAATATAACATATTTTATTGATTTTGTGAAAAGTAGAAAACAATGAATAATAAAAGAGGGGGAAATTAAAGTGAAAGAAAGCATAAACAATAACGGTATTGGTGTTCATCATGGGGCTAGAGAAATCAATGTTGATTTTTTAAAACAATCAATACCCGGTTTAGACGATCTAGATAATACAATTAAAAGATTTAGAGAAGTAGCTTATAACTACAATAATAATAAAAATATTGATAAAAGCGAATATTATGACGAAAAATTCAATAATAATATTTCAATCTTAGCAGGAAGAGGAATGGGAAAATCATCAGCTTTAATTACTATCATTAGTCAAATTGAATCAAATCAATATTTTAAAGAAGTTGAAACTAAAAAAAATTATATTGATATTATAAATCCAATGATTGATCCTGAAGATATAAATGAAAACTCAGATATACTAGGATGGGTTATTACCTCATTATTTGAACAAGCAAATCAATTAGAACAAACAGACTCTAAAAAAAGTGATTTAAATTATTATTTTAATATCGATAATTCAATCCATCATGATTTACAAGAAAAGAAAAAAGAACTAATTAGCTATTATTCAATTTATAGTAAAGAATACAGTAATGTAGTCTTAAATAATAGTGTAAATGTACATGATTATAATTCTAATTTAGAAGATATCTTAACTTTTGATTATAAATTACATAAATGTTTATCAGAATTTATCAACATGATCATAAAATATAAACGTGATATCAATAGACATACAATGAAAGAATTGGCTGGAGAAAAAATCGAGCCATTAATATATTTTTTCTTTGATGATGTTGATATGTCATCAAAAAAATCAATTAAAATCTTAACTGATATTTTAAGTTATTTTGCGCATCCTAATATTGTTATTTTTATATCAGGTGATTATCAAGTCTTTGAACAAAGCTTGATGGCGTATTTTATGAGTGAAACTAAAGAAGTAACTTTAAAAATGTCTTATAAAAAAAGAAAAAAAGAAATAAAATTCGCAAAAGATCGCACAGAATATTTCTTAAAAAAAGTATTACCGCCATCATATCGCTTTTATGTACAAGAATTTTCTAATGATGCAGCAAAAATAGTTCATCATTATCATTCAAATCGTGATAATATTTTTGAAAGAAAAAATATTTTAGAATTATTAAGTTATGTATTTTGTGCTGGTCTTGAAGCTGATAATGATCCTGAAAAAAATGTGTATTTAAAAACTTTTATTGTTCCTAAACCAAACGATAATGATGATTTTGATAAAGAGAAGTTAGTAGAATTAAATGATGAAATAAGGATGAATTATTTATATGCTTATTTATCAGTTTTTAGTGTTAATATTCGTGGTTTTATGAATGTCTATAATTATTTAGTAAAAGAAGCTGAAAATATTTTTGAATCAGAAGATAAACATAAGTATTGGACTATTAATAAATTTAAAGAATTTTTACGAGTTATTTTAAATTCAAAACATACTTATCAAAAATATCAAAATAATATCGAAAAGTTTATATATGTTAAAGATCAAACAGATAATAAAGAACAAGAAGATGATTCAACAAAGAATGATTATACTAAATTAAGAATTGATTGTGAAGAATTGGGCTTGTTTATTAATGAATTAATGAAGAAACTTAAAGATAATCTTGATAGAGTAATAATTGATGATGATAATGATAAAGAAGATGATCCAGATTATATAAAAGGGGAAATTAATTCAATTATAATGCTTCCAATTTTAATAAATGAATTATTTTATATTATTCATCAAAAAAATTATGAACAAAGATATAAAAGTGTCAAAAATAAATTAAAAAACATTCTTACTAATACTTTTGTTAATTCATTAAACAAAAATATTCTTCTAATCCCTAATAATTTAGGAATGCGAAGAACACTATGTATTTATTATTTCGTTATTTCACGAATGAGTATCAATTTTTTAGATAAATTACGTAATTATTATAGCTATGATTATGATGCTTCTAATAATAAAAAATATATCGTTCAATTATACTATGCAACGATTCAATTAAAAACCGCTGGGGTAAAAAAACAAATTTTTGATCAAAAAGCGCCTTTTTCATATGATTGTTATGATGAATATAAAAAGTCTACTTATTCTAATTTAGATAAAAGATTAAAAATTGAAAAAGAAATAGCTAAAGAAATGAATAACATGTTTAAACATTTAGATCGTGAATGGTTAGCTGATAAAATCAAATTTGCTACAGCAATTACTCCAACTGTAAATAAAATTGAAAATATTGTACATAATAAATTCTTAGATAAGTTTGGACTTATGCCAATTAATGAAATTACTAAAATATTAGACGAAATGTATACTTTAATTAATCAGGTAAATGATTCCAATAAGCAATCTAAAAAACTTGATCCAATAATAAAATATTTTTATAAATTAGAAGAACAATTTAAACAAGTAAAAAATCTTGAAGATTCTAGTTTAATGAAAGTTTATGTAAATAATATTAAAACTAATTTTGATAGTTTAGAATTGCGTAATGAAAATGAAAAAAATGTAGATATATGTAAAAATATTAGTGAACAAATTCAACGAAGATTAGAAAATCGATTAACTGATAAAAACGATGAAAATAATGAAGATATTAATAAAATTAAAGCATTATTAAATTCTTTAGATGATTTTAAAATGGAATTTGAAGTTTTAGCTGATCGTTTATCTAATTTATATAATAGTGGCTATGATGAAATAGTTGATACATTGTATGAACAAATATATTATCATTTTGATATTGATATCGACATTATAATTGAAAATAGTAATGATGATAAGTTGTTTGATCAGATAAATGATAAAATATTAGATATACAATTAGATTGTTTGGATCGTAATCGAGAAAAATTAATTGATGATTTAAATAAATTAGTTCGAAATCTAAAGACAAGTGTAAGAGCAAATGGAACTACTGTCCCACGTAATAAAAAATATGTAGGAAATGAAGATATTGCTAATTATTTACTTCGTCAAACATGGAAGCAAGATATGGTAAACAGTGCGGAAATAAAATTTATTATCGATATTATCAAAAAATGCATGAAGTGTTATTATTTATATTTATTTATTTTAGAATATACGCGTGTAGAAAAATTATCTAATGATACAAGATTTTTTAATAACTTTAAATCAGGAATTGAATATGGAAATCAAACTAAGGGGTAATACTTATGGAAAATAGTAAAGAAAATTATTTGCGAATGTTAATTTTATTTTTACCGTATTTAGATTGTCGATTTTTCCATAAAAATACATTTTCACAAGAAGAATTAGAAAATGAAATTTTGATGGGAATTGAACATCATGGGCATATTTATAATTTAGATATGGTTAAAAGTACGATACAATTTTATTATAGTAAAAATGATACCTATCACTTAGATGATTTTTATGAGATGTTAAAAAATGCTGCACAATCATTATTAACATATCATCATAATCGTTTATGTATTGATATGTTTGATGATAATATGATAGATGAAGCAAAAAAATATATTTCTTTTTATCATAATAAAACACTTGATTATTTAGAATTGAATAAATTGATTGCTGATAGTTTATTAGCTGCATTTTATAATTGTTATAATGATTATGATTTAGAATTTTGTATTAATCATAATATGATTCAAACAGTTTCGGTTGTTAATCATCAATTAAATACGATTCTTTTAAAAGGGATTGCGGAAACTCACACGCATATAGTTGGCAGTATTCCTTTTGAAAAACAATGGAATTGGCTTGGTCATGAAATTCTTGACCATCATGAAAACGTACGATCAATATTAAAGGCAATTGATGACGATAAATCAGTTAAGTTTCAAAAACAACGTTATGGTTATAATGGCAGTTTAATTAATTTAATTATTGCAACGATGATGTTACGTTTATTGCTGATGTTGTATTTAGTGTATTACTTTTATAATAAAGATGATGATTTAGAAAGTTATTTATGTAAGCTTGAAGAAAAATTGAATGGTAAGATTAAAGCTAATTATGTTAAGTTAATTAATTATTATATGACAGGATTAGCTATCGATGATTTTAATTATAATGATTTTGATGGATTGATTGTTGCAATTGAAAAAGTTATTTATAGTTTGAGTAATTATCAAAAAGATGGATCGTTTTCTAAAAAAGTATATCAAGATTTTGTAAGAAGATTTATCGAAAATAAAGATTTAGATGTTAATAAATATATTGAATATATTTTACAGCATCAAAGTATCACTTATATCAAAGAAAAAAATGATCAAAGATTTAAAGAGTTTTTTCTTCATTATATAAGAGTTAAAAACTTTATTCATTCATTTATTGTTCAATCTAGTGATATAAAAGGCTTTTTAGAATTTCAATATTTCTTTAGAAGACAACATATGATTTTTGATATTCAACCAAATATGTTTAAAAATATTTTTGATACATACCTATATGATCAAGTAAAATTTCTAGAAATAAGAATTGGCCATGTTAAATTTAAATACTCAAGTAAACAAGAAAACTATGAAAATCTATATGCTTCAAAAATAAATGTTAATGAAACAATAAAAATATATTGTAAAACAGTATTAGACTTTGTAACATCATATTTAACTTTTTTAAAAACATTACCATCAAATAGCTTAGTTCCTCAAGTAGGTTTGATTTTACATTTTAATAAGCGCTATGATGATATTGAAAAATGTTGGGATAATTATTTTAAAGTAAAAGATGATTCATTGATTAGATATAAACAATATCAAGAAGAATGTTTTCTTAATTTAATTATTTTCCAAAAAATTAGAGCAGAAATACCATATGCTGATGAATATTTGATTGGAATTGATGGTGCAAGTAATGAACTATTTAGTGAGCCATGGATTTTAGCTCCAATTTTTCGTTCAGTTAAAGATAAATATAAATCAATTCTAAAAGATAAAGCTTTTAATAGATATGGAATAAAATTATTAGCAACAAAGGATTTAGGAATAACATATCATGTTGGGGAGGTATTTCATTCAATTGCTAGTGGTTTAAGACATGTTGATGAAGTAATTGATTATTATGGTTATCAAAATGGAGAAAGACTTGGTCATGGAACAATCTTAGGAATATCGATTGATAGTTATGTAGATAATCATCGAATCATTTCATTACCGACAATTGAGCTATTAGATAATTTATTGTGGTTATATCATTTAAAAGCTTATAAAAATTTATTTAAAGATATTTCAATTTCTTATTTAGAAGAACATATATGGAAAATTACACATTTTATTTATGATATAAATGGACATTTAGGTGGAAATAGTGAAGGAATTAATATTCATCATCTTTATTTAGCCTATAAAAAACAATTTACAGGATTAGATTTTGTTAAAGATGAATATTATTTATTAAACTGTGAAGCAAATTTTTCTAATAAAAATTGTATTTTTAAAAATTTTAAAAATTGGAATGAAGATTTATTATTTTATTCAAGACATTGTCGTTGTTTTTTAAAGAAAATGACACGAATGATTCAAATTGATACGAGTGATAAAACAATTATAAATATTTATAAAGAAGCTCAACAATATGTTATTAATAAAATTGCATGTAAAGGAATTATCATTGAAACTAATCCTGTTTCTAATGCAAATATTGGTGAATTCAATTCAATGAATGATCATCCAATTTTTATGATGAATGATTCTTTTGATAAAGATCATAATCATGTAATGGTAAGTGTTAATACAGATGATCCTGGTGTTTTTGGGACGACTTTAAAAAATCAATATGGCTTTATTTTACAGGTGTTAATTGATAAAGGGGTACCCATGGAAAAAGCATTAAAATGGATTGATATGACTAGAGAAAATGGTTTGAATTCAACATTTATCAATAGAACTAAAAAAACTAAAAAAGAAATTGAAGAAGAATTAAAAGAAATAAAAAGAATTCTAGAAGAAAAATTAAATAGAAGAGATGATAATAAATAATTAAAAAAATATTTTAATTAGCTAGAATCATTATAGATTCTGGCTATTTTAGTTAATAAAAGATAATTAATGATTTAAGATAGTTACTGAAAGAAATATGTAGATATGCTATAATGGGATCAAAGAAGCGAGGTGATATGATGAAAAAAGCTTTACCAATTGGAGTAGATGACTATCGAAGATTAAAAGAAAATAATTATTATGCAGTAGATAAAAAATTGATGATTGAAGAATTTTTTCAAAGACAGTCGATTGTTACGCTAATTACCAGACCAAGAAGATTTGGAAAAACATTAAATATGTCAATGATGGCAGAGTTTTTTGATATCACTAAAGATTCTAAAGAAATTTTTAATGATACTAATATCATTAAAAGTCTTTATGCATCAAACATGAATCAATATCCAACTATTTTTGTATCATTTGCTAATGCAAAAGGAGACTAAATCAATGTTGTACAACA
Organism: Thomasclavelia spiroformis DSM 1552; assembly: GCF_025149465.1. Classification (NCBI taxonomy): domain Bacteria; kingdom Bacillati; phylum Bacillota; class Erysipelotrichia; order Erysipelotrichales; family Coprobacillaceae; genus Thomasclavelia; species Thomasclavelia spiroformis. The sequence goes on from NZ_CP102275.1 coordinate 906,297, forward strand.
GATCAAAGAACAATTAAGAAATGAATATAATAGTTATGAACATATATTTAATAATTTATCAAAATTTGAAGAAGATGATTATAAACAAGTTATTGATGGATTGATGTCTAAAAGTGATGGCAAGCTAAATAACATTATTGATGCATTATCTTTTTTGATGAAAATCTTAGAAAATATTATCAAAGAAAAGACATGCTTTTTATCGATGAATACGATACCCTATTTATTGAAACACATGTAATGGCTTTTACGATAAAATTAAAAATGGGCTAGCTTCATTACTGCAAAATTCTTTAAAAACCTCAAATAGTTTACAATATGCCTTGCTTACCGGAATTCAAAGAGTCGCTAAAGAAAATATTTTTAGTGACTTAAATAATTTAGTAGTTTGCACTGTTGAAGATCATACATATGATAAATATTTTGGATTTAATGAACAAGAAACAAAAGAATTATTAAAATATTATGATTTAAAATTAAATGAAGATGTAAAACAAATGTATGATGGCTATCATATTGTAAATCAGGAAATATATAATCCCTAGTCAATTATTAACTATGCAGATAGCCATGAATTACAACCATATTGGATTAATACTAGTTCTAATAAAATGATAAAAAAGCAATGATAAAAAGGGATCAAGCTTTTAATCAGGGGTATGAAAAATTAGTTGCTAAGGGATATTTACAAATGTTAGTACATCTAGATACAAGTTTTTTGAATCTAATCTAGGACGACATCTAGTTTATGGGGACTTTTTGTCAATGCTGGATATTTGACGATAGCTAAAACGATTTCACTTAGAGATAGGATATATATTATCAAGATTCCTAATCGAGAAGTACAAGAAGAATTTATGAATCTAACTGCATATTATTTAGATGTATTTGATACTTTATTAGCTGATTTATTTTATGCTTTAAAAATAACTAATCAAAATCTATTTACCACAACATATCAAAGAATTATTAAAAGTTTACCATCGAATTATGATTTAAAAGATGAAAACAGTTATCATATGATGATACTAGGGATGTGTGCCTGATTATCAAATGAATATGAAATCATCAGCAATAAAGAAATCAGTAAAGAAAAATGTGATATTATCTTAAAAGCAAAAGGTGATTTTACATTATATATCTTTGAATTTAAGTATACTAAAAATAACCATGATAATTTAGATGTTCTTGCAAGTAAGGCAATTAAATAAATAGAAAAAAGAAATTATAATTTAAATTTAAAAGGGAAAGTAATTTATGTTGGTTTAGTCCACTTACAAAAAGAAGTAGTAATAAAATGAAAGGAATTAGAAAATGATTAGAAAATTAGAATTAAATGAATTTGATACAATTTATGAATTATTAAAACAATGTTTTCCTAGTGATGAATATCGAACTTATGATCAACAACGAGCATTATTAGATAATCCATATTATCAAATATATGTTTTAAGTGATGAAAATAAGCAAATAAAAGCATTTATGGCAATCTTTGAATTTGAACAAATTGCTCATATTGAACATTTTGCTGTTAATCCACTTTATCGAAATGGTGGTCTTGGTTCAAAGATGTTAAATGATGTTGTGGCACTTTTAAATAAAAGAGTATGCTTAGAAGTAGAGTTACCAGATAATGAAATGGCTAGTAGAAGAATTGCTTTTTATAAACGCAATAACTTTTATCTTAATGAATATTCTTATATGCAACCACCAATGTCTTCAGGTAAAAAAGCAATTCCATTATTTATTATGACTAGTCAAAATAAGGTAAGTGAAGAGGAATTTGATAAAATAAAAACATTATTATATACCAAGGTATATAACCAAGATAGAACCTAATTATAGGTTCTATTTTAAATAATAGGTATCATAAGATGTGTTGGAGGGATATAATGAAACAAAATACTAAAGATTATAAAATAACATTTCACTATTTACCAACACAAACTAGTTTAAAAAAAGTATTAGAAAATAATTATCTAAATTATTTAAAAAAACAAGAAAATGATTCTACTAAAAGAAAAGGATATTTATATAATGACAAATAATAAATATTTAGTAGGAGCATATGAACGTTTATCAAAAGAAGATGATAAAAAAGATGAAAGTTCATCAATTGAAAGTCAAAAAATGATTATTGAATCATTTGCAAAATTTAATCAATTAAAAATTATTAAACATTATAGTGATGATGGTTTTACTGGTTCAAATTTTAATCGACCAGCTTTTGAAGCTTTAAAAAATGATATTGAAAAAGGAATAATTAATTGTGTAATTGTAAAAGATTTATCAAGATTAGGCAGGGAATTATATGAAACAGGAGGATATATTGAAGAATATTTTTTATCAAAACAAGTGAGATTTATTGCAATTAATGATGGTTATGATTCTAATGTTGGTGATGCAATGTTAGGAATCAGATTAAGTGTTAATGATTTATATTTAAGAGATACATCGAAAAAAATTCGAAGTAGTTTTGATGCGAAAAGGAAAAAAGGTGATTATATTGGTTCATTTGCAAAATATGGATATCAAAAAGATCCTCAAAATCCAAAACATTTAATTATTGACCCCGTTACTTCAAAAATCGTTAAACAAATGTTTGAATGGGTGGTGCAAGGTCTTGGAACAAGTACGATTGCGCATCGTTTGACTAAAGCAAAAATACCGATTCCCTCTATTTATAAAAAAGAAGATCGAACTAATCATCAAAATAAATTAAATGATGGTTTAGGTATTTGGCGTCCCCAAACAGTAAAAAATATTGTTAGTGATCAAATGTATTTAGGTCATATGGTCCAATCAAGATGGAAAAAACTCAGTTATAATTCTAAAAAACTTGTTGAATTACCACCTTCATCATGGATCATTGTAAAAAACACTCATGAACCAATTGTTAGTCAAGAGTTGTTTGATGCAGTACAACAAGAATTATCTAAGTATCATAAGTATCGAGCTCATCATGGAAAAAGATTTTTATTTCAAGGTTTGTTGAAATGTAAAGAATGTGGACATAATCTTAGCATTTCGACAAGAAAGACTAAAAAAAATGTCCAACATTGGACACAATGTAATTACTATTCTAAGTATAGTAAATATGGAATGTGTACGTCACATCGGCTAAATTATGATCTTTTAGAAAAAGATTTATTAAAATTTTTAAAATTTGCTGGAAAAAAGTTTTTAGAAGATTATAATTATGAATGCTTACTTAATGAAAGTATGCAAATTTGTCAAAAAAAGTTAGTAGAAATTAAGGATGCTTTAAAAAAAGTTCAACGTGAAATATTAAAAAAAGAAAGAATGTTAACTCGTTTATATGAAGATCGACTTGATGAGATTATTTCTGTTAAACAGTATACATTAGTGTCAAAAAAAATAGAAAATGAATTAAATGATTTAGAAGTTAAAAAAAATGAGTTGACTAAATCAGTATTATTGTATAAAAATGATTATTTGGATAATGATATAGAAAAATATAGACAGATGATCAATGATTTTATGAGTTTTAAATTTCCAACTAATGAATTAATGTTTCAATTAATCGATAAAATAGAAATTGATAAAGATAAAAATGTTGAAGTATTTTTTAAAGTAAATATTTCTAAATACATTGATATAAATTGTATCGAAGTTGCAAAGTAACAGGTGTAACACTGCCATTAATGTCTTATGGGGGTTCATCTTTAACAATAACTTTGATTGCTTTTGGAATTGTATTAAATATTTCAAAATCAACGTTTTAATGATATACTATGCAAAGAGGTGAGAAGATGAGAGTAATTATTGGGGCAGGAGGAACTGGAGGTCACCTTTATCCTGCTTTAGCTTTAGTTGAATATATCAAAGAAAAAGAGCCTGATAGCGAGTTTTTATTTGTCGGAACTAAAGATCGTTTAGAAGCGCAAGTTGTTCCTAGTAAAGGATATAATTATGTAGGATTAAATGTTCATGGATTAGTTGGGAATCCAATTAAAAAAGCTATTGCGGCAACAGTGTTTGTAAAATCAATTTTTACTGCAAAAAAAGTTGTTAAAAAATTCAAACCAGATATTGTAATTGGATTTGGTGGTTATCCTAGTGCTAGTGTAGTTGAAGCTGCATATCGTTTAGGATATAAGACAATGATTCATGAACAAAATTCAATTATTGGTTTAACTAATAAAATTTTGATTAAACATGTTGATAAGATCGTTTGTTGTTATGATCGAGCTTATCAAAATTTTCCTAAAGAAAAAACATATAGGTTAGGAAATCCTCGAGCTAGTGTTATTACTTCAATAAAACCTAAGGAAATTTTTAGTAAATATGGTTTAGATAAGCATAAACCATTAGTAACGATTGTAATGGGATCATTAGGTTCAAAATCAGTTAATGAAAAGCTGTTAGAATCATTACATGATTTTGAAAAAAAGGATTATCAGGTATTATATGTGACTGGTAAAAATTATTATGAAGAAATGAAAAATAAAGTAGGGAAACTTAATCATAATGTAAAATTAGTACCTTATATCGATGACATGCCTTCACTATTAAAAAACACTACTTTAATAGTATCGCGGGCAGGTGCTTCAACAATGGCTGAAATTAGTGCAATTGGTGTTCCCTCAATTTTAATACCTAGTCCATATGTTGCATCAAATCACCAAGAATATAATGCTCGTGAATTATCTGATCGAAGTGGTGCATTAATGATTCTTGAAAAAGATTTAAATAGTAAAGATTTTGTCGATAAAGTTGATTATGTTATTAATAATCAAATTGTTCAAGAAAGTTTAAGGAAAAATGCTTTAGCATTAGGAAAACCTAATGCTCTAGTAGATATGTATAAATTAATTAAAGATACGTTAGGAGCATAAAATGAAGTTTTCACAAGTAAAAATAGATTTAGAAATGTTAGATGCAGGCAGCATAATTGAAGATGAACCGCTTTATAAACATACTACTTATAAAGTAGGAGGACCGGCACGAATTTATTTAAAAGTTAAAGATATTGATAGTTTAGTAAAGACAATTAAATATTGTCGTAAACATCGTGTAAAACATATGATAATCGGTCGTGGCTCAAATTTATTATTTTCTGATAAGGAATATGAAGGAGTTATTATTTCATTATTTGAGTGTTTTACTGAAGTTAAAATCAATGGTTCATTGATAAAAGCTCAAGCTGGAGTATCGATGATTTCATTAGCATATCAAGCTGCTAAAATTGGTTTGAGTGGTTTTGAATTTATGGGGGGGATTCCTGGTTCAATTGGTGGTGGAATTTTTATGAATGCTGGAGCTTATAAATATGATATTGCAAGTGTAGTAAAAAGTGTCACTTTGTTAAATGAAAAATGTGAAGTTGTTAAATATAGTAAAGAACAGATGGAATTTGGATATCGTCATTCTATTTGTCAAGATCGTCATAAATTAATTATTCTTGAAGCTGAATTTGAATTATCAGCTAAAGAGCCTAATGAAATCAAGGCGGTTTTAGATAAACGAAAAGAAAGAAGAATGTCTAGTCAACCATGGAATATGCCAAGTGCTGGAAGTGTTTTTAGAAATCCAGAAAATAAATCAGCATGGCAATATATTGATGAATGTGGTTTGAGGGGATATGAAATTGGCGGAGCACAAGTTTCTCCTAAGCATTCTAATTTTATTGTAAATAATGGTTATGCTAGTGCTAAAGATATTTATGATTTAATTATGTTAGTTCAAGAAAAGGTATATGATAAATTTGGGGTTAAATTGAAATGTGAAGTAGATCTTGTTAATTGGGAGTAAAGTATGAAAAAGAAGCAAAAAGAAATGTATGATGATTATAAACGTAATCCAGTCAGATCGATTTTAAAAGAAAAAAAAGCTAGACGAAGAAGAAAAAGGATTAAAGCTTTATTAGTTATTTTTGTACTTGTTTTGATTGCTTCTTTTTTTGCCAGTGATTATAGTAGGATAAAATCGATTGATGTTACAGGAAATGAATTGATTGATACTCAAGAGATTATTAAAGCTAGTGATGTAAAAATACACCAAAGTTTTACCTTTTTTATAAACAATAACAAAATAGTATCTAATATAAAAAAATTACCATTTGTTAAAAGTGTAGACGTTTCTAAAGATTTGTCAGGAAAAGTTTCAATTCAAGTAGTTGAAAATGATCCAATTGGTCAATGTACAATTAATGATGTATTATATTTAATTGATGAAAAAGGTAAAATTGCTATTGATGATCAAAGAAAATTAATAAATTATGTACAACGTTGTCCTAAAATGAATAATTTTAATGAAAAAGTTTTAAAAGCTTTTGCTAAAGAATATGCAAAAATTCCCTATTCAGTTATTAGTCAGATTTCAAGTATAAATTATGCTCCACAAAATGCCGATGAAACTCGATGTGAGTTTATTATGGATGATGGTAAAATTTTATATTTGAGATATGATCAAATGGCTAATCAGTTAAAAGGAAATTATTATGCTTTGTTGATGGAAAAATATCCAGATGATAAATATTATGATTTTTTAGGGAAGTATGTGTATCGAAGTAAATAATTTGTGACTAAAGGAGTTTAAAAACTGTTGCATTTATGCTAGAATTGTATATATTAAGAAAGGGAGATACGTGATGAAAAATATTTACGCTATTTTAGATATTGGTAGTGCAACATTAAAGTTTCTTGTTGCAGAAATAAGTAATCTTAATGCCAATGTATTATTTGTTAAAACAATTCCTAGTCATGGCGTGAAAAAAGGAATTATTGAAGATGACCGTATCTTAACTAGAGATATACAAAAAGTAATTAAAGAAGCAGAAGAATTTTTAAAGACAAAAATTACAAGTGTCGCTTTGACAATTCCAACGATAAAAGCTAAATTATATCAAAGTGATAGTAGTATTAGTCTTAAAGATGATGGTTCTAAAATTACTAATGAGGATATTTTGAGGGTATTACGTTTATCCGCTAAATTTAAGCGTTCTAAAGATGAAGAAGTGGTGTCAATTATTCCAGTTAGATATCACAGCGATAAAGGTGCTACTGTTGAAGCACCAATTGGTGAAGTTTCAAGAAATTTGATTGTTGATGCTTTAGTTATTACAACGAGTAAGGAACTGCTTTATCCATATATCTCAGCAGTTGAAAAATGTGGGATTGAAGTACTTGATATTACAATCAATGCTTTTGCATGCGCTAAAGAAGCATTTGATGCTGCTTATCTTCAAGAGGGTGCTGTGTTAATAGATATAGGATATAAAACATCAACCATTTCATTTTATAAAGATGGATACTTGCAATACTTGACAGTATGTCAAGTAGGAGGTTATGATTTTACTAGAAATGTTGCGCAAAATATGCAGATTTCGATGAATCAGGCAGAAACTTATAAAATAAAATATGGATCATTAGATGTTACTAAAGGTCAAAATGATATTATTCATACTACCGTTATAGATGGTAAAAAGCACGATTATACGCAACAAGATCTTGCAGATATCTTAAAAGAGAGTGCGTATAATGTAATTGGAAAAATTAAAGAAAAAATTGCTGTAATTGATAGTGCTGGTAAATATGAAACATTGATTGTTGGTGGTGGCGGTGAGCTGGAAATGATTGATACGATTGCAAGTGAAGTATTGGAATGTCCAGTTAGGGTATATCGTCCTCAGACAATCGGTGCTCGGGATATGTCATTAGTCGGTACAATTGGGATGATTTATTATTTGATGGAAAGAAATAAAATTGTAGGTAATTATACACCTTCATTGGTGTTGCCAGATATTTCTAATACAATGTCTGTTAGATTTAAGGGGCTTACTAAGACTAGTCCTAAAAATCAAAATGGAAAAATGTCTAAATTGATAGATTCGTTTTTTAGTGAGGATTAATATAAGAAGAGAGGAAATAGGTTATCATGAGTGAAGAATTAGGATTTGAACAAGTAGCACGAATTAAAGTAATTGGTGTTGGTGGTGGTGGTAACAATGCTGTAAATCGAATGGTAGAAGAAGGTCTGGAAGGGGTAGAATTCTATGTTGCCAATACTGATTTACAAGTATTGAAACGTTCACCAGTTAAAAATAAAATTGAATTAGGTCGTGAATTGACTAAAGGATTAGGAGCAGGTGGAGAACCAGAAATTGGTAAAAAAGCGGCTCTTGAATCTGAAGCAGAAATTCGTAAAGTTTTAGAAGGTGCTGATATGGTATTCATCGCTGCAGGTATGGGTGGTGGAACCGGAACTGGTGCTGCTCCTGTTTTTGCTAAGATTGCTCGTGAATTAGGGGCGTTAACAGTAGGAGTTATTACTCGACCTTTTACATTTGAAGGAATGAGAAGAAAGAAACAAGCAGCAGCTGGGATTGAAGAATTACGTGCTAACGTAGATTCAATCATCACTGTATCAAATGACCGTTTGTTACAATTGATCGGTGGTCGCCCAATGCAAGAAGCATTTAGAGAAGCTGATAATGTATTGCGCCAAGGAGTTCAAACAATTACTGACTTAATTGCAATTCCTGCATTTATCAATTTGGACTTTGCAGACGTTTCAGCAGTTATGAAAAACCGTGGTAATGCTTTAATTGGTATTGGGATGGCTAAAGGTGATAACCGTGCTAAAGAAGCAGCTAAAGCAGCTATTTCTTCACCACTGTTAGAAGTTTCAGTAGCTGGTGCTAAAGATGCTATTATCAATGTTACTGGTGGTGCAAATATTTCATTGTTTGATGCTAATATTGCTTTAGAAACAATTTCTAAAGAAGTTGGTGATGATATTAATACATATTTAGGTATTGCAATTAATGAACAATTAGATGATGAAATTATTGTTACAGTAATTGCTACTGGTTTTGAAGATGAAAAAGAAGATGATTTTAGTCAACGTACTAATATGTTAAAACGTAGTAATGATGATTCATCATCAATGTCATCACGCTATAATCCAACTGAAGAAGAAGACGACGATGATGGAGATTTTCCACCTGCATTTATTAAAAATAGAAGAATTTAAAATAAGCTAACATTGTTAGCTAATTTTATTAAGGAGGAAAAGTGATGAAAAAAATAGGTTTTATCGGAATGGGTAATATGGCTAGTGCAATTGCTGGTGGAATAATTAAAAGTGGTTTTATTGATGGAAAAAATGTTTATGCTTTTGATATTGATAGTGATAAATTAGCTAAAATGAATTCAAAGTTTGAAATTATAGGTTGTAAAAGTGAAATCGATTTGGTTGAAACAGTAGATATGATCGTTATGGCGGTTAAACCAAATATTGTTGAAGATGTTATTTTGAAAGTAAAAGCTAAATTGGAAAATAAAGCAGTTATTTCAATTGTAGCTGGCTATGATTTTACTTTATATAATCAATTATTATTACCAACTACTAGACACCTTACAATTATGCCTAATACCCCAGCATTAGTATTAAATGGGATGACTTTGTTTGAAAAAGAAAATTCATTAACTAATGATGAATTAGAATTTGCAACAAAAATGTTTTCTAGTATTGGAGAAGTAGTAGTACTTCCTACTTATCAAATGAAAGCAGGTGGAAGTATTAGCGGATGCGGTCCAGCCTTTGTTTATATGTTTATTGAAGCGATGGCTGATGGTGGCGTAAGTTTAGGATTACCACGTGATGTTGCTTATAAATTAGCAAGTCAAACTTTGATTGGTTCAGGAATGATGCAAAAAATAACAAAATTACATCCTGGTGTTTTAAAAGATCAGGTTTGTTCTCCAGGTGGAATTACAATTAAAGGGGTTGAAGCATTAGAAGAAAATGGTTTCCGTAATGCAATTATTAAAGCAATTAAAGAATCTAATTAGGATCGTCAGATCCTTTTTATTTTATGACATATTTTTAAGGTAAAAAGAGCTATGATAACAAGGGGTGAGGTGATGGAGGTATATGTTGAGGTTACTTTTTTAACGAATTTTTTAATCATTTTATCGTCTTTAGAGATGATGGGGATATTACTTTGTAAAGAAATGAGTTATTTACAAGTTTTAAAAGAAAGTTTTTTATTAAGCTTTTCGGTTTTGTTATTATATATAGATAGTTATAGTTGGATGATTTTAATTATTTGGTTAGTTATTTTTTATTTGTTATATCAAAAACAGATATTTTTATATTATCCGGTATTTTTATTTATCTATTTTTCAATTTTGTATTTTGTTAGTTCTTTTATTTATGAATCTTTTATTTATAATGGCATATTAATTGTACCGGTTAGTTTTAGTAGTTTTGTATTATTTATTGTTGGTTTGTTATTTGTATTGCTTCAAATTATGTTTATTGTTTATTTGAAAAGGAAAGTAAGAATTAATAGTTATTTATATCCAGTGGAATTATTTTATGCTGGTAAGCAGTATGTATTTAATGGTTTTCTAGATAGTGGTAATGAGGTTTATTATGAAGGGTTTCCGTTAATTTTAATTAATGAAAAAATTATTGATAAATATGAAATAATTGATGTTGTTGAGTTAAATGATTTAAGAAGTGATTTTATTGGTGTAATCAAAGTAGATACTTTGGCAATTAATAATCAATTATTAGAAAATATATATGTAGGGGTTATTAGAGGAATCAAGTATGATTGTTTATTAAATAAATCGTTAATGGGGGGCATACTATAATGATAAAATTAATTTTAAAATTATTAAATAAAACTAAGTATCTTTATTATGTTGGTAGACATGATGTATTACCACCACCACTTAATGCTTTTGAAGAAAAAGAAGCGTTAGAAAAATTGGCTAAAGGTGATAATGATGCTCGTGATTTATTAATTGAGCATAATTTACGTTTAGTTGTATACGTTGCAAAAAGATATGATACTAATCAAAATGGTGGTATTGAAGATTTAATTAGTATAGGAACGATTGGCTTAGTAAAAGCAATCAATACTTTTAAAACTGATAAAAATATAAAATTAGCAACATATGCATCACGTTGTATTGAAAATGAAATATTAATGTTTTTAAGAAAGAATAATAAGTTACGACATGAAATATCACTTGATGAGCCATTAAATATTGATTATGATGGAAATGAATTGTTGCTTTCAGATATTATTGGTACTGATAGTGATATCGTAAAAAATGAATTAGAACAAAGTGATCAGCGAACAATGTTTTATGAAGCATTTAAAGATTTGTCAAAGCGTGAAAAAGAAATTTTAATGTTAAGATATGGTTTAATGAATTATGATGAATTAACTCAAAAAGATGTTGCTAAAATGATGGGAATTTCGCAATCATATATTTCTAGATTAGAAAAAAAGATTATTAAAAAATTAAGAAATAAACTAAATTATAATGAGATAAAATAGGTATAATTTTGTCATATTTGCTAAAAATAATGATGAAAGAAGGCAAATATGAATAATTATCAGATTATTATAAATGGTTATCATGAACCAAGAAAAAAATTAACTACCAAAGAAACATATGCATTAATAGATGAATATCAAAAAACTAAAGATGAAAGAATAAAAGAAAAATTAGTCAATGATAATATTAAATTAGTTATTTCAATGACTAAACGATTTTATAATCGAAGTGATGGCTGTGATGATTTGTTTCAAGTAGGTATGATTGGTTTAATCAAAGCGATAGAAAACTTTAATACTAGTTATGATTTAAAGTTTTCTACATATGCTGTTCCTTTAATTATTGGTGAGATGAAACGTTATTTAAGAGATAATCATCAAATTAAAATATCTCGTTCTTTAAAGGATATTGCTTATAAGATATTAAAGATAAAAGATGAATATTTAAATAAGTTTCAAAGAGAACCAACAATCAAAGAATTAGCTAAAAAATTAGATATTGATCAAAGTGTCATTGTTGAAGCACTTTTATCAACTAATAGTGTTGCTTCTTTACAAGAAGAGGTAAAAAATAGTGATGGTAATAGTTTAAAGATGATTGATTCATTAAGTGATGAAAAAGCAGGTGTATTAAAGACTAATGAACGAATTGATTTATATGATGCTTTAAAATCATTAAGTCAAAAAGAACATGATGTGATAAAGCAAAGATATTTTGAAGGCTTGTCACAAAGTGAAATAGCTAAAGAATTATTTATTTCGCAAGCTCAAGTATCTAGAATTGAAAAAAAAGCTTTAAACACTCTACATAATTACCTGAAATAATCATATATATTAATGGTGATTTGATGAGATTTGTAAAATTACAATCAAAGGATGTTGTTAATGTTGTAGATGGATGTAAAGTTGGCTTTATTAGTGATATTGAGATTGATTGGTGTACTAGGTGTATTCAGGCAATTATTGTAGAGAAGTATAGTTTTTTTAAGTTATTTTGTTTTTTTAAAGAAACACCCTGTATTGTAATTCCAATTGAATGTGTTGTAAGCATAGGCGGTGATGTAATTCTAGTTACACTAGATGGATAAAAGACATTGCTGTCTTTTATTTTGTTTTTTTATGCTTTTATGATTAGTTTTTTTGTGTTATAATGGGCTAGTAATAAAATAAGGAGGAATGCTTCATGGGATACGGAGAAAAAGTAAAAAAGTGGTTTTTTGATGAAGAAGGCGATGATGTTGAAGAATATGATGATGTAGAAATCGATACCGAACCAAAAACTAGTTTTTTTGAACAAGCAAAAAATGCAAAGACAAGTGAAGCTATTAGTAAATTGAATTCTAATAAAGATAGTCAGTTAATATTATTTGAACCTAGAGCATATGCTGAAACACAAGAGATTGCTAAATATTTAAAAAATAAACAAGCAGTAGTTATTAATTTACATCGTTTACAAAAAGAACAAGCTAAACGTGTTGTTGATTTTTTAAGTGGTGTTATTTATGCTATTGATGGAGATATACAAACAATTGGTCCAAAGATTTTCTTATGTGCACCTAAAAATATTAGTGTTTCAGGAAATATTGATGTGACGGATGAGGAATCTGTTGATAAATAAGTATTAGTAAAACTAATACTTTTTAATTATGTTTGAACATTTTAAAGGTGAAGAGGCTTTTGTTAAAAAGATTCTTGAGTTTAAAGATCAAGCATTAGATCGTCAAAGAATCGTCTTAACAAAGTTTTTAAATCCGTATCATCAATCTATTGTTCATAGTGTAATTGGTAAATCGGATGAATTGATTGTTTTAGAAAATGGCGGTCTTATTAATAGTGAAACAAAAAGAATGATTATTGCACCAGCTTATTATCAAATTGAACAAGATGATTTTGAAATTGTTTTAGTTAAAATTACTTATGCAAAACCTTTTGGTAAATTAACGCATCGGGATATATTAGGAGCATTAATGTCTTTAGGGGTTAAAAGAGAGTTGTTTGGAGATATTTATGAATATCATGATGTTTTTTATGTAGTAATGGATTTAAAGATATATGATTATGTAAAAAATAATCTTAATTTGATTAAACATAGTAAAGTTAAATTATCTTTATCTAATGAAAGTATTGAAATTATACACCAATATACTTGTAAAACTTTTATTGTTTCTTCATTTCGACTTGATAAAATAGTTAGTAGCATATATAATTTACCTCGAAGCAAGGCGGTTAATTATATTCGCTCAGGTTTTGTAAAAGTTAATCACAAAGAAGTTGAAGAAATAAGCTATTTATGTAATAATAGTGATATAATATCGCTTCGACGTTATGGGCGTGTTAAAATTGTCGATACAAAAAGAGTGACAAAACAGAATAATTACGTCATCGAAGGGTATTTTTATAAGTAAGAGGTGAAACGATGAGTGGGATAAAGAAACAATTTATGGGATATGATAAACAAACTGTTGATAATTTGATGATTGATTATGAAAATCAGATTAATAAATTGAAAAATCAGATTTCGTCTTTAAATGATGAACTTGATCATCTTAAAGAACAAAATTCTTTGTTGCAACATCGTGTCAACATTACTGAAAAAACCAATGAAGAAATAGCTCGTCTAGCTTTAAAAGAAGCAAGTGCTTTGATAGATAAAGCAAAACGTAATGCCAATATGATTTTAAAAGAATCTTTGGATTATGTTCGTTCACTTTCAAGTGAAATGAATGATTTTAAAGATCAGGCAATTAAATTTCGTTCTTCAGTTCAAAAAATGTCACAAGATATTTTAGATACGATTGATAATTCAGAAGTTTTCAATCTAATTAACGAAGATGATGAAGAAGAGTAAATACAATGAAAGAGACTGTTTATAATAAGATGTTTATAGAGAGCTGATGGTCGGTGTAAATCAGTAACTATTATTATAATGAATCACTCTGGAGTAGCGCCTTGAAAATAGTAGGGGTGGCCGTTGATCGCGTTAAGATTTTAAGTGCGTATTGAAAAATACGAAATAAGGTGGTACCGCGAATATTCGTCCTTTGTTGGGACGTTTTTTTATTTTATGGAGGTAAGAAGATGAATTACAAAGACACATTATTAATGCCAAAGACTGACTTTGAGATGCGAGGAAATCTTCCTAAAAAAGAACCAGGTTATGTAAGTCGTTGGCAAGAGACAAACATGTATGAAAAAGTTATTAAACAAAATGAAGGTAAGGATAGTTTTGTTTTTCATGATGGTCCACCATATGCAAATGGAAATATGCATATGGGACATATGTTAAACAAAGTTATTAAAGACGTTATTTGTCGATACAATAATATGGAAGGGCGTTATACACCATTTATTCCAGGATGGGATACTCATGGACTCCCAATTGAAAATGCAATTCAAAAATTAGGTGTAAATCGTAAAGAAATGTCAACTGCGGCATTTAGAGAGAAATGTGATGCTTATGCTCATGAACAAGTAAATAAGCAAATGGAACAATTAATTAGAATGGGAACATTTGCTGATTATAAACATCCATATTTAACATTATTGCCTGAATTTGAAGCAAATCAAATTGATGTATTTGCAAAAATGGCAATGGATGGTTTGATTTTTAAAGGATTAAAACCAGTTTATTGGTCGCCATCAAGTGAATCAGCTTTAGCTGAAGCAGAAATTGAATATCATGATATTAAAAGTCCAACTATTTTTGTTAAGTTCCAAGTAAAAGATGGTAAGGGTATTTTAGATAATGATACATATTTTGTTATCTGGACAACAACACCTTGGACAATTCCTGCTAACCTTGCAATCTGTTTGAATGAAACATATGACTATGCATTAGTTGAAACAAATAAAGGGAAATTGATTGTTTTAGAAGAGTTAGTTGATTCATTGATGGAAAAATTTGAAATTGATGAATATCAAGTAAGTAATCATTTCAAAGGAAAAGAATTAGAGATGATTACTTGTAAACATCCATTATATGATCGTGAATCATTAGTTATTTTAGGTGATCATGTTACTGCTGAAGCTGGAACTGGGTGCGTTCATACAGCACCTGGATTTGGGGCAGATGACTTTTATGTTGGTCAAAAATATGGTTTACCAGCATATTGTAATGTAGATGAACATGGTTGTATGATGAAAGACTGTGGTGAATGGTTAGAAGGACAATATGTTGATGATGCTAATAAGACAGTAACAATGAAACTAGATGAGCTAGGAGTATTATTGAAATTAGAATTTATTACTCATAGTTATCCTCATGATTGGCGTACTAAAAAACCAATTATTTTTAGAGCAACTGATCAATGGTTCTGTTCATTAGATAAAATTAGAGATAAATTATTAGCAGAAATCGATAGTGTTAATTGGTTAAATGAATGGGGTCATATTCGTATTTATAATATGATTAAAGAACGTGGTGACTGGTGTATTTCACGTCAAAGATCTTGGGGTGTACCAATTCCAATTATCTATTGTGAAGATGGAACTCCAATTATGGAAGAAAAAGTATTTAAACATATTTCTGATTTATTTAGAAAACATGGTTCAAATGTTTGGTTTGAATTAGATGAAAAAGATTTATTACCTGAAGGCTATACAAATGAACATTCACCTAACGGTATCTTTAAAAAAGAAAAAGATATTATGGATGTTTGGTTTGATTCAGGATCAAGTCATACTGGGTGTATGAAAGAACGTGGTTATCCATATCCTGTAGATTTATATTTTGAAGGTAGTGATCAATATCGTGGATGGTTCAATTCATCTTTAATTATAGGTACCGCAGCTCATGGCAAAGCACCATATAAAACAGTGTTATCACATGGATTTGTTTTAGATGGTAAAGGTAATAAGATGTCTAAATCATTAGGAAATACAGTTGATCCAATTAAGTTGGTAAATCAGTATGGAGCTGATATTGTAAGATTGTGGGCAACTTCAGTAGCATACCAACAAGATGTTCGTATTAGTGATGAAATCATGAAACAAATTTCTGAAAACTATCGTAAAATTAGAAATACAATGCGTTTTGTTTTAGGGAATTTAAATGATTTTAAACAAAGTGATTTAGTTGCTGTTAATGATTTAACTGATGTTGATAAGTATATGTTAGTTGAGTTAAATAATTTAATTGATGGATATCATCAAGCATATGATAATTATGATTTTGCTGATGCAAATCAACAAATTTTAAATTATTTTACTAATGTATTAAGTTCTTTCTATATGGATTTTACAAAAGATATTTTATATATTGAAAAAGCTGATAGTTTACGTCGTAGACAAGTGCAAACTGTATTATATTATCATGCTAAAGCAATGATGAAATTAATTTCTCCAGTGTTAGTATTTACAGCCGAAGAATTGCATGATCATTTCCACTGTGATGAAAATAAAGCTGAATCTATTTTCTTAGAACCAAATGTTGAAAAGGTTGTAATTGAAAATAGTGATGAAATTAAATCATATTTTGATCGTTTCTTATTGTTACGTAAAGATGTATTAAAAGTGTTAGAAACTTTAAGAAATGATAAAGTAATTAAATCTAATATGGAAGCTAAAGTATTTATTTCTTTAAAAGATGAATTTAAAGATATGGCTAAATTAGCTGATGATTTAAAACAATTATTTATTGTTGCAAAAGTTGAATTAGTGGAAAATAATTCATTAGAAGAATTTGATAGTGCTTATATTAAAGCTGAAAAATTCAATGGTCATCAATGCCCACGTTGCTGGAATTATTTTGATGAAGATGAAATGAATGGCGAAGTATGTTGCCGTTGTCATGATGTAATTAATGGTTAATAGAAAATATCCAAGATGTATGATTTATCTTGGATATTTTTAATTATTTTGTTCTTTTTTTTAGTTTTTTGAATTTATTTTTGGTGTTTTTTCGAGTATAAGGAGAAATGATATTTTTTTCTCTAAGCCAGCGATTGATTGTTGTATCACTAATAGTGTAACCAAATTTATCTTTTATAATTTGACAAAAATAAGTATAGTTGGTATTTAAATATTCATTAATATAAAGATTAACAATTTTATTTTTTGTTTCTTGAGAAATAGTAGTACTTGGCATTTTACCGCGATTACCATGGATAAATCCTGCTTTACCTTGATTTTTATATCGAGCAATCATTCTATCAATTGTTCTTAAACTGCAGTTTAATTTAGTTGCAGCTTTTTTTTATTACCACCTGTTTCCACAAGTTTTTTTATAGTTGTATATTTTTTTAGTTCATCTTCTCTTAATTCAATTTTTTTCATAATAACCTCCAGTGTGTATGAATTTTAGTTTATCATATTTTTTTTTAAATGTCTCATAAAATTGAGACATTATTATTAACGAGTTAAATAAAATTAACAAATTACATAGAAAACGCTTGCATATGTATAAAGTTTATGAAACAATTAAAATGAAATTAAAATATGAATACACTAGCAATAATATTTTATAGATATGTGGGATATTTGTTAGAGTAAAATGTTTGATTTCATTCAATTAAGTTGAAAGGAGGAAAAAATTTGAAAGGAAAGGAAAGAATAGCTAAGCGTGCATTTAAGGTTTTAGTTGCTGCTACAATGGTAGTTACTAGCACACAGTTTGGAAGTTTTGCAGTACAAGCCGAAGTAGAAAGACAAAATTTTGCTTTGAATCAAGAGGCTAGTGCTAACTATGAAGATTCAGCTCATGGCTTTGACGCTGAAAAAGCATTCGACGGGAATGATGAACTTTCATCACGCTGGGCAGCTAAAGAAGGGGAACGTACTGGTTGGTTGAGTGTTGATCTAGGTAGAGAACGTACATTTGATGAATTTAGAATCTTAGCTGAAAAAGATGCTCAAAAAATTGGAAAGTTCACAATTGAAGGTTCTCATGATGGAAACGTTTATGAAACAATTTTCCAATCAGAAGACAAAACAAATGATGGAGGGTATGATGTTGATTATACTGTAAAACTAAATGCTCCAGTAACTTATCGTTATGTTAAGATTACTGTTGAATCATTAGTTGCAGGTGCATATCCTAGTTTATCTTTACGTGAATTTGAAGTTTTAGGGGATAAAGTCGCTGAAACTCCAATGAATGAAAATTTAGCTTTAAATAAAGCTGTTACAGCAAGCGCTGAATATGGATCAATGCCAGCATCTAATTTAACAGATGCCGACAAAGATAGTCGTTGGTCAACAGAAAAAAATGCAACTCAATGGGCGTATGTTGATTTAGGACAAACATATGAAATGAACACATTTGCTATGATTTGGGAAAGTGCAAGCGTATATGCAAGTGATTATAATATTTATGTTTCTAATGATCCAAATAATTGGGGAGAAGCTGTTGTTAGTCGAAATGGGAATACATCAGCTAGTAGTACTGAATTTTTACAAGCGCCTGTTTCGGGTCGTTATGTTAAATTAGAAGTGACAAAACAATATGGTTATCCAAGTGTATCTTGTCGTGATTTTGAAGTAATGTTAACTGATGGTCAACAATTACCACAAGATCCTCAAGAAAATGTTGCATTAAATAAAGATGCTACATCAAGTTCAAATGAAACAAGTGGTCTAAATGCTTCAAAAGCATTTGATGGTGATCATACAACTAGAGATTCAAGATGGGCAAGTGCCTTAGGAAACGGACCACATTGGATCAGTGTTGATTTAGGTGAAGTAAGAAATATAAAAACAGTTCGTTTATTCTGGGAAACTAGAAAAGCAACAGATTATGAAATCCAAGTATCTAGCACTGGTGAAGAAGATTCATGGCAAACAGTTAAACATATTGAATCACGTCCTGCAATTAAAACTGATCGTATTGTTTTAGATGAAGTTGTACGTGCGCAATATGTACGTTTAATGGTTAATGATTTTACTGCACAAGATCCAGATGGAGGAGTAGAATGGAATAATATTTCACTGTATGAAATGGAAGTATACGGAGGAATAATTGAAGATAGTGCTAGTGATATCGCTAACCAAATTACAATTGAAGAACCTCAAAAAGGCGATACTGAGTTAGTTGTAAACTATCCAGAAACTGATAAATATCTTGTTGAATACAATGGTACTGATTTTGAACAAGTGGTTGATGAAAATTTACATATTTATCAACCAATTGTAGATAAAGTTGTAAAAGTATCATTTAAAATCACAGATAAAGAAACAAATGAATATGAATTCAAAGAAATTGGTATTACAATTCCTGGTAAATATCAACAAGAAGAAACTGATAATCCTGCACCAGTAATTCTACCTGAATTAGCTGAATGGAAAGGATTTGAAGGTAATTTCACAGTTCTTCCTACATCAAGAATTGTATATAGTAATGCTGATTTAAAAGCTGCAGCAGAAGCTATGGCTGAAGATTATGAATTACTTACTGGAAAAGCAATCAGTGTTGTTCAAGGTGATCAACCTCAAGCTGGAGACTTCTACTTCGTCCAAACTACAGACACATCAAAAGGTCTAATGGAAGAAGGATATATCATGGAAGTTGATGATGTAATTACAGTTACGTCAGAAACTAAAACAGGTGCTTATTGGGCAACTAGAACTATCTTACAAGCTTTAAAACAAAGTGATTACACTACAATTGCTAAAGGTGAAACAAGAGATTATCCACTTTATGAAGTACGTGGATTTATTATGGATGTAGCTCGTAAGACATTTACTTTAGATTATTTAAAACAACTTGTTAAAGAAATGTCATGGTATAAAATGAATGACTTCCAAGTTCATTTAAATGACAATTTAATTCCATTGGAATATTATTCACAAAATGGAATGGATCCTATGGATGCTTATTCTGCATTCCGTTTGGAATCTGATATTAAAAAAGGTGGAAATAACGGACTTAACCAAGCTGATTTAACAAGTACTGATTTATTCTATACTAAAGATGAATTCCGTGAATTTATTAAAGATTCAAGAGAATTAGGTGTTAATATTGTTCCTGAAATTGATACACCTGCTCACTCATTAGCTTTAACAAAAGTTCGTCCTGATTTACGTAATGGTACATATGGGCGTGAAAACGATCATTTGAATTTAGTTAGTAAATATAATGAAAGTTTAGAATTTGTACAATCAATTTTTTCAGAATATATGACTGAAGAAAATCCAGTATTTGATAGTCAAACAACTGTACATATTGGTGCTGATGAATATAACGCCTCTTCTCAAGCATATCGTAAATTCGTTAATGATATGTTAGACTTTGTTGAAGGAACTGGTCGTAAAGCCAGAGTTTGGGGAAGCTTTACTCAAGCTAGCCAAGGTGAAGATATCGATGCTGAAGGTGTAGAAATTAATTTATGGAACTTTGGTTATGCTAATATGGATCAAATGTATGAAGATGGATTTGATTTAATTAACTGTAATGATGGAAATTATTATATTGTTCCAAATGCCGGTTATTACTATGACTATTTAAGTGATTCAACAATGTACAACCTTGATATCAACACTATTAGCGGTGTAACAATACCTGCTGGTGATGATCAAATGAAAGGTGGAGCTTTTGCTGTATGGAATGACATGACTGACTACTTAGATAATGGAGTTAGTGAATATGATGTATATGATCGTATTGAACGTGGATTACCATTATTTGCAGCAAAACTTTGGGGTAAAGGTGACATGAACCTTGAAGAAGCAAAAGCTACTTCTGATTCTTTAGGTGATGCCCCAGGTACTAATTTTGGATATGAAGTAGAAAGTAAAGAAGATGCTATTTTAAATATGCCAATGGATGAATATGAAGATACATCTGCAAATGACCATCAAATTGAACAAGGTGTTAATGCTCAAATTGAAACAGTTGATTTCAAAAATGCATTAAGATTAAATGGTGGTCAAAGCTATATTTCTACTGATTTAGAAACTGTAGGATTGGGTAATGATTTACGTGTAAAAGTAAAGAGAACATCTGATTCAACAGAAGAACAAATTTTATTTGAAAGTCCTTATGGAAATATCAAAGCTGTTCAAAAAGATACAGGAAAAGTTGGTTTCTCAAGAGAAAGATTTGATTTTTCATTTAACTATACACTTCCAGTTAATGAATGGGTTGAATTAGAATTTAAGAACCAACAAAATAGAATCTCTCTATATGTTAACGGTGAATTAGTAGATACATTAGGAGATGATGAAAGAATTGAAGGAAGACCAATGTTAGCAACAACAATGTTCCCAATTCAAACAATCGGTAGCAAAACAAATGCTTTCATTGGATATGTTGATGATTTACGTTTAGGTAAAAATGATACATTTGCTTCAACAATGGCACTTGATTATGCAATCTGGAATGGTGAAGCTGTATTAACTAATATGGCTAATGAACAATTACGTACAGTTATTGATGAAGCTAAATCAGTTTTAACTGAATATGCACCTTCAAAAGCTACAGTTGATTCATATGTAAGTCAAATTAATGATTTATTATCTCAAATGGATTATAAAAAAGCTGATTATAGTAGATTAAATGCTTATTTAGCACTTACTAAAGATTTAAGTGAATTTACTGATGAAAGTGTTGCAAGTGTGAATCAAGTAATAGAAGGTATTCGTTTAAATCTTCCAGTTCAATTACAAAGTACAGTTGATGCTTATGAAAAAGCATTAGTACAAGCTCTTGATAATCTTGAACTTAAAGATAAAACAGATCCTAATTTAGTTGATTCTTCTAAATTAACTGCTACTGCATCAAGTTATCAACAAGATGGATCAAATCCATCAAATGTACTTGATGGTTCAACTTCAACTATGTGGCATTCAGCATGGAATATTACAACAATGCCTCATTACATTGATTTAGAAATTGATGAAAGTACAGAAATAAAAGGACTCATTTATACTCCTCGTCAATCAGGAAGCAATGGTAACTTATTAGAATACCAAATCCAAGTAAGTGATAATGGTGTGGATTATGAAACAATTGCAACTGGAACATTAGAAAATAATGCGCAAGCTAAAACAATTAATTTTGCTCCAGTTACAACAAAACATGTACGTTTAGTTTATGTAAGAGCTGTAAATAACAATGCCTCAGCTTCAGAAATCAGTTTAATTCAAGCTAAGGTAAATCCTGATATTGAAGGATTACAAGCAATAATTGATAATGCTAAATCAATGAGTAATGTTGGATATACTGATGAAACATGGACAGCATTCCAAGATGTAATTAAAGAAGCAGAAGCTCTAGTTAATTTGGAAAATCCAGGTGCTAATGAAGTAGAAGCAATGAAACAAACAATTGCTTCAAGCATTGTTGCACTTCGTCTTAGCGAAGAAGAACTAGTAGTTGCTGATAAAACAGCATTACAAATTGCAGTTGATTTAGCTGATAAAGTAACTGATAAAGATTTAGAAAATGTAGTTCCTGTAGTTGCAGAAGAATTTAAAGCAGCATTACAAGAAGCAAAAGAAATTTTAGCTGATGAAACAGCTAGTCAAGAAGATGTTAATGCATCATTTGATCGACTTGCAAGTGTAATGCAAAAACTAGAATTCTACAAAGGGGATAAAACAGCATTAAAAGCATTTATTGATGATGTAAGTAATTTAGATTCAACTAAATACTCAACAGATACATGGGCAGCATTTGAAAAAGAATTAAATGAAGCAATTGCTGTATATGAAGATTTAAATGCAATGCAAGAAGAAGTAAATAATGCACATAAAGAATTAGTAACAGCATTCTTGAACTTAAGATTAATTCCAGATAAGAGTTTATTAGAAGAATTAATCAATAAGGCAGAAGGATTAAATAGTACAAACTATACAAAAGCAACATTTGATGGATTAAAAGATGCATTAAATGAAGCAAAAGCAGTATTTAATGATCCAAATGCAACACAAGAACAAGTAAATAATGCAAAAGATGTATTAGAAAAAGCAATCAATAGCTTAGAAGTAATTACAACAGTAGATAACACACCAAGTACACCGGTAGACAATGGTGATACTACAAGTGTTAAAACTGGCGATACTACAAACTTATGGTATTCACTTGCTACTTTAACACTTGCATCAGTTGCATTATATGGAAGTAAAAAAAGAAAAAAATAATAGTTAGTTAAAATAACTAAACTATTGAATTAAAGCTTACTGATGATTTTTCAGTAAGCTTTTTAATATTTATTCTTAATTAGTATTTGATATATTTAAAAGTAGGATAGTAAAATATCAATTAATTAAAAATAAATATTGTTGAAATATGTCGAAAATGCTAAAATAAGTAGGTATGTATGGAGGTTAATATAGTGAGTGATAAATTAAAGGGTTCGTTGCTACTAACATTAGCTGCAATGATTTGGGGAAGCTCTTTTATTGTAATGAAAAGTGCGGTAGATTTCTTAACCCCAAATGTTTTATTATTTGTTAGATTTTCACTAGCAACAGTTATTATGGTTATCATGTTTTATAAACATGTTAAAAATACAAAATTAAAAGATTTAAAAGGGGGAATAGTCACTGGAACTTGTTTGTTTCTTGCTTATTTGATTCAGACAATTGGATTAACAATGACAACCCCAGGTAAGAATGCATTTTTAACAGCTGTGTATTGTGCGATTGTTCCTTTTTTGGTTTGGATCTTTTATCATAAAAGGCCGGATAATTATAATTTTATGGCAGCTTTACTTTGTATTTTTGGTGTTGGCTTGGTCTCTTTGGATGGTAATTTGTCAATGAATTTAGGAGATTTCTTAACCCTTATTGGTGGTATTTTTTATGCTTTGCATATTCTTGCAATCAAAAAATATTCACAAGAAATGCATCCAATTAAATTAACTACTTTACAATTTGCAATGACAGCAATTTTAGCTTTTTTTGGTTCATTGTTTTTTGAAGACATTAGTTTAATTAAACAGATAGATAGCAGTATTATTTTACAAATCGGATATTTAGCATTTTTTGCTACTGCTGTTACTTTATTGTGTCAAAATATGGGTCAACATTTAGTTAGTGAATGTAATGCAGCTATTTTACTTAGTTTAGAATCAGTTTTTGGTGTTGTTTTTTCGGTATTATTGTATGGTGAAGTTTTAAGTTTTAAAGTAGTTACAGGATTCGTTTTAATTTTTATGGCATTAATAATTTCAGAAACAAAATTATCATTTTTAAAAAGAGATGTTAAGGAAGGAGAATTGGATGTTTAAAAAAATTTATTGTTTATTGATTTCATTAGTATGTACTATTTCTTTAATAACACCAATTCGTGCTCTTGATAATAGTGAAGAAATTGGTTTAAGCGCTCAATATGCAGTGGCAATTGATGCAAATAGTGGTCTTATTTTATATAATAAAAATATGGATGAAAGAATGTATCCTGCGAGTATGACAAAAGTTATGACTGCAATTGTGGCATTGGATATGATTGAAAATCTAGATAAAACAACAGTTATAACACAAAATGATATTGATACAGTCTGGGAAACTGGTGCTTCTTCAGCAAATTTTGAAGTTGGTGAAACAGTTACATATCGTGATTTACTTTTAGGAGCAATTTTACCTAGTGGTGCTGATGCAACTAGAGCTCTTGCAAATAATTTATGTGGAAGTCAAGAAGCTTTTGTAGAAAAAATGAATGAGTGTGCAAAAAAATTAAAACTTAAAGACACACATTTTGTTAATACAACAGGAATTCATGATGATAATCATTATACTACAGTACATGATATGGCATTGATTGTTCAATATGCTGTTGCGAATCCAACTTTTAAAGAAATATATTCAAAACGTTATGCTACCTCTTCTAATGGATTACATCAATGGGTAAATAAATCAGTATATAATGCAAAAAGAAGTAATATTAATACTGATAGTATTATCGGTTGTAAAAGTGGATATACTGATGCTGCAAAAAATTGTTTATCTAGTTTAGATAAAGTAGGAGATAATGAAATTATTGTAGTTGTAGGTAAAGCAGTTAATAATGATGTTAAACCAAAAGCGGCTGTTCAAGATACATTAGATATTGTAAATTATGTTAGTCAAAATTATTCAATGCAACCAATTTTGACTAAAGGTACTGAGGTTAAAAATTTAGATATTAGTGTTGCTAAAGATAATCAAAAGATATTGATTGAAAATCAAAATTATGCAATGGCTTTTTTACCTAATGGATATAATCAAGACGATTTAGAGTTTAAGTATACATTTGAAAAACTTGAAGCACCGGTAAAAAAAGGAACTAAAGTTGGGAATTTGAATGTATATTATAAAGATTATTTATTGTATCAAGAAGAGTATGTTAGTGATAAAAATATTGAACGTGATGAAATAAAAGATATGTATAATGGAATTATTAATTTTATGTTCCCTTATGGGTTAGCAATTATTTTAGTAATTGCTTATGTTATGATTTCAAAAATCAAAAAAAGTAAGAGGGTTATTTAGACAATCAAAATAGTGATTGTCTTTTTTAGTGTGCCACGCATGACATAAGACTAGGTGGTGAAAGTCCACTGTGGGGGTTTCGTACTACCAACCACTAGCCGAAGACAAGGTATCCATCGTAAGGTGTGAACGGGAGGAAGTTGGAGGCAAAGTCCTGACCCAAGGAATACGAACTATTTTAGGCAGAAGCTTATCGGATGAGATTGCTAAACAAATCGAAGTCCAATAGTACGACGGAATAAGCAGTGTAAAGATAGTGGGTACATAGGATGAAAGTGTTATGTCTTACCGTGGGAGGTCCTAGGAACATGATGAAAATGTAATCATGGTGGAAACGTTTGTCCTAGGAAGTCAGCCGAGGTCATAGTAGTGATGATGATAACTGTAATGGTTATCTAGCGAAGGACCGAACATAAGGAGGTGAACTGGAAATGAAAGATACTCAAGATAAAATAGGATACTGTCAACTATCATTAGGCTTACTCTATGAAGATAGTACGGAATACGACAATAGTGGAGAAGTGTATCCTACATCAAAACAAGAGATATCACATACGAAGAACACCAATAGATTTGTAGTACATGAGAAGTTACTTGAAACAATTATGGAGGATGCCAATATAGAAAAGGCAATCCAAAGGGTTATGAGTAATAAGGGAAGTGGTGGTGTAGATAAAATGCAAGTCGCAGAAGTTCGTACGCATTTCGCACAACACTGGTCTTATCTAAAGAAACTTATCATGGAGGGACATTATAGTCCACAAGCCGTTAAAAGAGTAGAAATACCAAAAGATAACGGAAAGAAAAGAGAGTTAGGAATTCCAACAGTGACGGATAGGGTCATACAACAGGCGATAGTACAGGTACTGACACCAATATTTGAACCCCAATTCAGTGACAATAGTTATGGGTTCCGACCAAGAAGAAATGCCCATCAAGCAGTAAGAAAAGTAGTCGAATACGCCAATGAAGGATATCGATATACAGTAGACCTAGATTTAGAGAAGTACTTTGATACAGTCAACCATTCAAGACTTATACAGATATTGTCACAAACTATTAAAGACGGAAGAGTTATATCACTCATACATAAATATCTCAATGCAGGAGTCATAGTAAAACATAAGTTTGAAGAAACTACAAAAGGAGTACCCCAAGGTGGGCCACTCAGCCCATTATTATCAAATATATATCTTAATGAATTTGATAAAGAAATGGAAAGAAGAGGAAATCGATTTGTAAGGTACGCAGATGACTGTGTCATACTATTCAAAAGTAAAAGAAGTGCAATGAGAGTCAAAGAAACAGTGACAAGATATTTAGAAGAGAAATTATTTGTAAAAGTGAACCAAGAGAAGACAAAGGTAGCCTATATTACTGATATAAAATTCTTGGGCTTTGGATTTTATATAGAGAAGAGTGGTAATGTACGAATCACTGTTCACAAGAAATCTAAAGAAAAGATGAAAAAGAGAATAAAGGAAATCACCAAAAGGAACCGACCAATATCAAGTAAGGAATTAGCTAAAGAGTTAAAAGAATACATTACAGGTTGGGTGAATTACTATAGGATAGCGAATATGAGTAAACATCTAAGGGAAATAGACTCATGGATGAGAAGAAGAATACGAATGATATATTGGAAAAGATGGAAGTTAGTAAGAACAAGGTATAGAAATTTACAAAAACTAGGTATTAATAAAAGTAAGGCATGGGAATGGGCAAACACAAGAAAAAGCTACTGGCACATCGCCAATAGCTTCATACTAAAAAGGACACTTACAAATGAAGTATTAAAAATATACGGATTTATAAGTGCACTAGATTATTACAACTCTATAAACTTATGAAACGCCGTGTAGGGAACCCTACGCACGGTGTTGTGAAAGGGGCGAAAGATTTTAATTCTTAGCCCCTATTCAATTATCATTATTATGCTTTTTAGGTATATTTAACTATTTAATATAGGTATTTGTTATTATTTTAAATACTTGTTAAACTATAGTTAGAGGTGATGTATTTGAAGAAAATGATAGGAATTTTAGTGATTTTTATAATTCTTTTAGGAACATTATTTGTTTATTTTATGAATAATAATCAAAATGCTGTTAAAGAAAGCAAAACAAAGACGAGCGATGATAAAAATACAATAACTAATCAAACAACAAATACAATGATAATTAAAATAATGGATAATAGTTATAGTGTTGTTTTTGAGTTAAATGATAGCGATGGAGCAAAATCTCTTTATGAACAATTACCTTTAAAAATAGAAGTAGAAGATTATAGTACTAATGAAAAGATTTTCTATCCGCCTAATGAATTAGATGTTACTAATACACCTCTAGCAAGTAATGGTGAAAATGGAGTATTAGCGTACTATGAGCCATGGGGAGATGTAGTAATGTTTTATAATAGTTTTGACTTGGCTAATGATTTATATCAATTAGGAAATGCAATTGAAGGAATAGAAAATATTGAGAATTTGTCTGGTGAAATAACAATTGAAAAAATAGAGAATTAATAAAGGAGAAGAAATATGATGAATGAATTTTTTGAGTTAAGTAACGGGTTAAAAATTCCTAAAGTAGGACTAGGAACATGGTTGATTGACAATGATAAAGTTGAAGAAGTAGTAGAATGTGCTTTGGAAGTGGGATATCGTCATATCGATACAGCACAAGCTTACGGAAACGAAGAGGGAGTAGGAAAAGCAATACGTAAAAGTAATATTGCTCGTCAAGATTTATTTATTACAAGTAAAGTTGCAGCTGAGGCTAAAACATATCAAGAAGCTTATGATTCTATTAATGAAACATTAAATAAAATGGGATTAGATTATCTTGATTTAATGATTATTCATAGTCCTCAACCATGGCAAGAATTTAGAGATGATAACAGGTATTTTAAAGAAAATAAAGAAGTATGGAAAGCATTAGAAACTGCTTATCAAGAAGGAAAAGTAAAAGCTATTGGGGTATCTAATTTCTTAAAAGATGATCTTGAAAATATTTTAAATTCTTGTCAAATAAAACCAATGGTAAATCAAATACTTACACATATCAGTAATACCAAAACAGAATTAATTAAATTTTGTAAAGAAAATGATATTTTAGTTGAAGCGTATTCTCCAATTGCTCATGGTGCGATTTTAAAAAACGAAAATATTATTGCAATGGCTAATAAATATAATGTATCAGTAGCTAGACTATGTATTAGATATATTATTCAATTAGGTTTGGCTGCATTGCCTAAAGCATCATCAAAAGAACATCTTATTGATAATTTAAAAATTGATTTTGAAATTAGTAAAGAAGATATGGAAGCACTTAAATCAATCAAAACAATTGAAGATTATGGTCAAGATGATTTCTTTCCAGTATTTAGTGCTAAAGATCAAAAAGACAATCGCTAAAAAGAGGTGAAGAGTAATGAAAATTGTAATTTTAACTGGTAGTCCTCATAAAAATGGAACATCTAATACGCTAGTAGATGAATTTATTAAAGGAGCAAGTGAAAAAGGTCATTTAATTAAAAGATACGATATTGCGTTTTTAGATATTCACCCATGTATTGGGTGTGATCATTGTGGAATGAATGGAGCATGTGTTTTTAATGATGATATGATTGAAATATTAGATACTATTTTAGCTAGTGATTTAATTGTTTTTGCAACACCGATTTATTATTTTGGTTTTTCTGCTCAAATTAAAAGTGCTATTGATAGATTTTATTCAAGAAATGGAAAAATTCAAAATAAACATTTAAAATCTATCTTCATTGCTACAGCTTGGAATGATGATAATATAGTTATGAGTGGGATAAAAAAACATATTGATATTTTAATTGATTATTTAAATTTAGAAAATGTTGGAATGATTCTTGCTAGTGGATATGGATATCTAGGAGCAAGTAAAGAAAAACAATATCTAGAAGCAGCTTATAATTTAGGAAAAAATATTTAAGATGAAAGGATGAATGAGTTATGAATGAAATAGAATTTGAAAAAGTAAACGTATTTAAAAAAGGAAATCCTAATGATGCATATGCAAAATACTTTATTGGAAATAGTTATTTAAATCCATTAGTTGAAAGCGATAGTCCGTTATTTTTAGCAAATGTAACATTTGAACCAGGATGTCGTAATAATTGGCATATTCACCATGCAACTAGTGGTGGAGGACAAATTTTGATTTGCACTGCTGGATATGGCTGGTATCAAGAAGAAGGTAAAGAAGCTGAAAGTTTACAGCCAGGTAAAGTAATTGTAATTCCAGCTAATGTAAAACATTGGCATGGAGCAAAAAAAGATTCTTGGTTTTCACATATTTCTATTGAAGTACCTGGTGAAAATACATCAAATGAATGGTTAGAAGCAGTAGGCGACGATGTATATAATAATTTATAAGAAAAGAGGTGAAGAAAATGAATAAAAAATTAATCATTTTAGTTATTGCACTTATAATCGTTGTAGTTACCGGAATATCTATTTATACATTATCAAAAGATGATGATAATACAACAACAGCTAATCAACAATCTGATAACACTTCAGTAGAAAATAATAAAAATGATTTAGAGGCTGGTAATGTTTTAATAGTTTATTTTTCTGAAACGGGAAACACTGAGACAGTAGCTAATATCATTCATGATAATGTTGGTGGTGATATTGTAAAACTAGAGACAACTAATGCATATCCAAGTAATTACGATGAATTAGTTGATTATGCTCAGCAAGAGCAACAAGACGATGCTAGACCAGAATTAAGTACAGCAATTGAAAATATTGAACAATATGATACTATTTTCTTAGGTTATCCAAATTGGTGGGGTGATATGCCAATGGCGCTTTATACGTTTTTAGATACTTATGATTTATCTGGAAAAACTATTGCACCATTTATTACTCACGGTGGTTCAGGACTTTCTGGAACACCTGAAAATATTCAAGAAGAAGAACCAAATGCTATAGTTACTGAAGGGCTTGCAATTGATGGTGATGAAGCAAGTTATTCAAGTAAAGATGTAGTTGAATGGTTGAATAGCTTGGAATTTTAGAAGAAATAAATAATGATCGTATTTATAATAAAAAATTCACTGAGGCAAAGTATCCAGTGAATTTTTTATTATTTAGTATAATTTTAGTCATTTACATTTTCAAATGCTTGAGGAATTAACAAAGTAGGCTTTTTTATTCGATGGTTATAAATCAATACAGTTAATAAACTACATACTACAATTATTCCTACAAATATCATAATCTCATAGTTTACAGAAACATTTGGCATGCTAAGAACTTTTCTAAATCCATTAACACTATAAGTAAATGGCATAAATGGATGAATTATTTGATAAATTGTACTTGATGTTTCTAATGGATAGGTACCAGCAGAACCACCTAAATTAATTACCATAAAGACCAATAAGATAAATTCGCCAATTTTTCCACACACAATACTTAATAAAGTAACTAGTGCCATTAATGCCCATCCAACAATTACTGCAAAAATAAATGTCATTAATAATTGTTGAGGATTCAAATTACAGAAAAGCATTAATGATGTAATCATTAAAATAGCTGCAATTGCTGAAACAGTAAACCAAATAGAAGCTTTTGATAACCAATATTTAAAACCACTTTCAGCTTTTTCTACATCATTGAACAAAGGATACATTAGTGTAAATGCCATAGCTGCTACATAAAGTCCTACACTCATCATATATGGTGCCATTCCTTGACCGTTATTTTCAACAACTGAAATTTCTTGATGTGAAGTATCAACAGGACTAGCAATCATATCAAAAGTCTTTTCGTTACCATTAACCTTGCTAATTTGCTCAACACCATCTTTTAAAGAAGTACTTAAAGTATTAGTTCCGTTTTTTAACGTATCTAAACCTTCTCCTAAAGTAATAGAACCAAGAGCTAGCTGATTAGCACCGCTGCTGATTTGATTAGCACCGCTAGTTAGTTGGTTAGCTCCATTTATTAAGGATTGATTATTATTTACTAGTGTAGTTGTACCAAGAGCTAATTGATTGGTACCTTGATTTAAGGTATTAACACCATTAATTAAGGAAGGTGTTTGTAAAGCTAACTGATTAGTGCCCGCTTTTAATTCTTTTATTCCAGTATTCAGTGCAGATGAATTTTCATTTAATTTAGCTAAGCCAAGATTAAGGTTATTGGCACCATTAAAATAACTCATTAAACCTATTTTCAAACTCTTTTCTTTTGGAATAGTAACAAGCTCACCACTACTATTAGTGTATTGACCGCTATTAATAGAGGCATCAAGCTGATTTAAATTAGATTGAATAGCTTTACTTCCAGCAAGTAAACCGGTATCATTATTTAAAGCGCTGTTCATTGTAGAAAGATTGGTATTCATTGTTTTAATTAATTCATAAGATGAAGGTAGTGCTTCTTTTATACCTAAACTAGCTAGACCTAATGCGTCAGCTTCTTCTTTTGTTAGACCTTCGGTTAATATTTTTTTAGCTAAAGCTTGATAAGTAGGATTATTGCTATTTTCAAGTTTATCAATTAATTTGGTATAGTCTGATATTGAAATATTAGCATTGTTTACTTGAGTAGCCATCTGTTGTAATCCATTTACAATTAGCTGATTTCCTTCTTTTAACTGAGTTGTTCCATTGGCTAATGTCTCAATGCCATGAGTTAATATTGCATTATTATTAATTAGCTGTTGACTGCCAGCATATGCTGTTGCAACACCATTTATATATTGCTCAGTACCATCTTCAAGTTTACTAGCACCGGAATCTAATTCATTTACTCCATTTGCTAATGCAGGAGTAGAGCTGTTAAAAGCATTTACACCCTCTTTTAAGGAATAAACACCATTATTAATAGCTAATACTCCCTGAGTATAGTCTTTAAGACCGTTAGTAAGAGTAGAGGCACCATCTTTAAAAGTAATGGAACTAGAGGCTAATAGCTGCAAGTTTTGTGAAATTGTTTTATTTCCATCAACTAATTGATTTGAACCATTATTAATTTCACTAGAACCATCAGCTGCCATAGACATTCCATTTTTAAGACTGCCAAGTTGATCAAAAATAGTTTTGGCATATGTTTTAGTTATAGTAGAAGAAACTTCAGCTTTTATTTTTGCAATTGCTGAATCATCCATTTTAGAAGCAATATAACTACTTCCTGGATTAGTAGTATAATTTAAAATCATTTTTTGAGGATTTTCATCTAATAATGTAGTAGCATTTTTAGAAAAATCACTAGGAATAGTAACGATCATATAATAATCACCGTTTTTTAGTCCTTTGTTAGCAATTTTTGAATTGACAAGATTGAAGTTCATCGAATCATTTTCTTTAAGACTTTTAGCCAATTCTTTACCAACATTTAAGGTTGTATCGTTATAGTTAACTTTTTTATCATTATTAACTACTGCAACAGGGATATTTTTAGTATTCCCATATGGATCCCAAATTGACCCTAAAAATACTCCAGCATAAATACTAGGAATTACAATGATGGCTATAATTACAATTTTTAACCACCAGTTTTTAAAAAACGCAGACCACTCTTTTTTTATCATTTTTCTATCTCCTTTTCATAAATAGATATTTTATATCCATGGATAAAGAATATCTATTTATAGCAATACATTCTATGCTTATCATGTTAATTTGTCAATTAATTTTAGATATAATTTATCATGAATTATATCTAGATATTGAATATGCTTAGTTAACAACTTATAATAAAAGTACTAAAATTTAACAAATTAAAAATAAAATTACAACAAATAGGAGAATAATATGAAGCTAAAAAATAGTGTAGAACAAGCAATTTGTTTATTGATCATGATTGCTCATAGTGATGAAAAAACACCTCTTAAAAGTTATAATATATCTAAAAGTCTTGGAGTATCTGATTCTTATTTAAAAAAAATAATTCGGCAGTTAGTAGTTGCTGGTTTGATTACTTCAGAAGCTGGTAAAAAAGGTGGTGTTTCTTTAAAGAAAAGTCCTGACAAGATAACTTTATTAGATATTTTTGAAGCAATTGAAGGAAAAGAGCCTTTTGCAAGAGCAACAGGATTAGTGGAGCGAGTATTTTTAAATGAATTAAAAGAAGTTAAAGAACAAAAACAGGCAATGATATTGGAAGCTTTTAATCAAGCTGAAAAAAGTTATAAAGAAAAATTAAAAAAAATCACTTTACAAATGGCTATGGTTGATCGAAATAAAAAAACTTATTAATTATTTTAACTATATAAGATGAATTATGATATAATAGGGCGTTGGGAGTGATTAGATGATAAATACTGTTATATTTGATTTAGATGGAACGTTAATTAATTCGATTGAGGATTTAGGTGACACTGTAAATCAACTATTGAAAAAAAGAGGATATCCTATCCATGATTTTAATAGTTATTATAAGTTTGTCGGTGATGGTGTTATTAAATTAATCGAACGTGCTTTACCAGAAAATTGCAATGATGATATTATGGAAATAAAGCATGAATTTGATGAAATTTATGGTAAAAATTGTCTTAATAAAACAAAAGCTTATCCAGGTATTGTGGAATTATTAGAGATATTAAAAGAACATGACTATAATTTGGCTGTAGTAACAAACAAACCCCAACAACATGCAATCAAAATTACTAAAGCTTTATTTCCTGATACCTTTGATTACATCTTTGGAAATAGTGCTTTACATCCTAAAAAACCTGATCCATGTTTAACTAATTTAGTTATTAATTTATTTGATGTTAAGAAAAATCAGGTAGTTTATATTGGCGATAGTGATGTTGATATCCAAACTGCTAAAAATACTAAAGTAAAATCGATTGGCGTATCTTGGGGATTTAGAGGAAAAGAAGAGTTAGTTAATAGTAATGCTGACTGTGTTGTAGATTATCCTCAAGAAATTTGGAGTAAGATCAATGATTGGAGTAAGTAGTTGTCTAGCGGGAGTTAAATGTACTTATCGTGGTGATGATAATTTAGTTGAATCAATTAAAGAATTAGTTGATCAAAATAAAGCCATTATGATTTGTCCAGAAGTTTTAGGTGGTTTAACGATTCCAAGGTATCCTTGTGAAATTATTGATGGTAAGGTAATTAATAATCAAGGTGAAGATAAGACAAAAGAATATTTATTAGGGGCAAAAAGAGCTTTAAAGATTCTTTTGGATAATAATGTAAATGTTGTTTTATTGAAAAGTAAAAGTCCAAGTTGTGGTAAGGATTATGTTTATGATGGAAGTTTTAGTCATACTTTAGTTAAGGGTGATGGAATTACATGTAAGTTATTGAAAGAACATGGAATTGTTGTGTTTAATGAATTTGAAATAGAGGAGTTTTTTGAGTATATTAATGGTTGATAATTTGTTAATGACATTAAAAAATTATTGTGTTAGAATGTTGATAATATAAGATAAGTGAGGTAAATTATGGCACATATTAAATTTAAATTTGATACTTTAAATGCTTTTTGTAATGAAGCGTTTGAAAAATTTGGTTTTAGTAAAGAAGAAAGTAAAATTATTACAGATGTATTACTTTTATCAGATATTTATGGAATTGAATCACATGGAATGCAAAGACTTTCAAGATATCATAAAGGAATCGAAAAAGGAATGATTAAAGTTGATGCTAAACCTGAAATTGTTTTTGAAACACCTGTTTCTGCAGTAATCGATGGTCATGCAGGAATGGGTCAATTAATTAGTAAGTTTGCAATGGAAAAATGTATTGAAAAAGCTAAGAATGTAGGAATGGCAATCGTAACAGTTAGAAATTCTAATCATTATGGAATTGCAGGATATTATGCAAAGATGGCTTGTGATCAAGGCTTGATTGGGATGTCATTTACTAATTCAGAAGCAATCATGGTACCAACATTTGCTCGTAAAGCAATGCTTGGATCAAATCCAATTGCTTTAGCAATGCCTGCTAAACCATATCCATTTTTCTTTGATGCATCAACTACAGTAGTAACAAGAGGAAAATTAGAAATGTATCGTAAAGCAGAAAAAGAATTACCTCAAGGTTGGGCTTTAGATAAAGATGGTAATCCTTCATGCGATGCTCCTGATGTTTTAGATAATATCGCAAATAAAATTAGTGGTGGAATTATGCCACTAGGTGGTTCAACAGAACAATTAGGTAGTCATAAAGGCTATGGATATGGAATGTTCTGTGAGATTTTCTGTTCAATTTTATCACAAGGTTTAACATCTAATCATACACATATTGATGGTGTAGGTGGAACTTGCCATGGTTTTATTGCAATTGATCCAAAAATTTTTGGAAATCCTGAAGATATTGAAGCACATTTTTCAACTTTCTTACAAGAATTAAGAGATGCACCAAAAGCTAAAGGACAATCACGTATTTATACTCATGGTGAAAAGGAAATTGAAGCAGTTAAAGATCGCATGGAAAATGGAATTGATGTTGATGTTAAAACTGTTTTAGAAATGAAAGATTTATCTAATTATGTTGGTGTTGATTTTGAAAAATATTTTGGTAAGTTAGATATTGAAGATGATGGTTATAAGACTGTGTATTAAGGAGATTTTATATGAAATTTAAGTGTGTACATTGTAATATCAATATTACAAATATTGAAAAAAGTGTAGCGTTTTATCAAAAAGCATTAGGTTTAAAAGTTGAAAGAACTAAAGAAGCTAGTGATGGAAGTTTTGTATTAACTTATCTTGGTGATGGTATTAGTAATTTTCAAATTGAATTGACTTGGTTAAAAGATCATCCTCAACCATATGATTTAGGTGAAAATGAAAGTCATATTTGTTTTGAAGTAGATGATTATCAAAAAGCATACGAGTTACATAAGGAAATGGGATGCATTTGTTTTGAAAATAAAGAGATGGGATTGTATTTTATTAACGATCCTGATGATTATTGGATTGAAATTTTACCAAAGAGATAGAGATGAAGCTGTAATTAATTACAGCTTTTTATTGTGCTAATAATTAAGAAATGTTATTAATTATTACAAAATTGTAGATTATAAATATTTTATAAGCAAGATATTATAACATTATTTGTAAGTAGCTATGAAGAATAATAAAAAGGAGTATTAATGTAAATCGAGTTTAAATCATGTGATAATAAAATAATTATTTATAGAAATATTTGAAAACCATCGAAAAGATTATTGGAATAATTAAAATTGTTTATGGAATAACTGAACATATGGATTGTTATGAAGAACTTGCTAAATATTTTTGTAAAAAAGGATTTTTGGTATTTGGAATTAATGTAATGGATCATGAAAAATTATTATATCCAAGCAAGATAAAAGGGTATTTTGGTAATGAAGGAAGTTGGCAAAGTAAAGTTGAAAATGTATATCAAAGTTATTTGTTGATAAAAACATTACCATATTATTTAATTGGTTTTTCTATGGAATCATTTATTGTTAGGATTTTGATGATAAAAAAGATAATGAATTAAAAATTAATGGTTGTTTTTTATTAGAAACTGGTTATCAACTTATATTTTTATTGAAAATAATTAAAATCATAGTAAAAGTAATTGTAAAAAGTAGGTGACCAAAATTCAAGCAAACTAATTGATTCATTAACTTTTGATAACTATAACAAAAAATTTAAACCAATTGAAACAAATATAGATTGGCTATTAAAAATAAAATAGAGTGAGATAAATATTTAAATGATCTTGTGGTTTTAAAACATATAAGTTCAGGATTATTTAGAGAATTATTAATAGGTATGATTTTTACTAATAATAAATTATATCAGTTACATATAGATTAATCCGGTAAAAATGGTGCAGTAGGCCAATTTGGTAAAGGAATTAGTAGGGCAGCACCATTGTTAAAAAAGTGGGGTATAAATAAAGTTGAAATTAAGTTGTTTGACAATATGCATCATGATATTTTACATGAACAAAATTATTATGATGTTTATCGATTTATTGAAGGTAAGATAATATAAAAATTTATCATAATAATTTAAAAGATAATAAGTCATCGAAGAGCTAAAAAATTACATTTTAGCTCTATTTTTTAGGACAATATGTTTAAATTTATTAAATTTTGGACAATTTTTCTGTTTAATATTTATATTTATAACATAATCATATAAAATATATGTAAGCGATTACTTTTTATGAATTGTATTTAATAAGGGGGTGGATTAAGCAATGAAAAAAACAAAATATCTTCTAATAACAACTGTTTTAATAATGTTAATTAGCGGAGTTAGTAATATAAATGCATATAATGAAAATGCTAATGACGAAAATGATGAAAGTACTTTAGATTTAAATACGGATGGTTTAAAAAATAAAAAAGAAGACTATTCATCTTTAACAGATATTAATGGCATAAATATTTTTACAGATGAAGCTAAAAAAGCAATAGATGAAAAAAATATAAATGAAAAAGAAAAATGGGATGAAGCGAAAAATAAATTATTTACACCAAATTATCAAACTAAAGATGATGAAAAAAATATAAATGATAATTTATTTAAAGAACCAGTAGTATTTAATAAAATATTTACAAACCAACAAACAAAAATTTCTTTTGTTTGGATTATTGTATGTTTAACAGTGGTTTTAGGAATATGTGTATTTATTTTTACAAGAAGATTTTATAAAAGAAAGGGAGAATTAGAAAATGAAGATAATAGTTACACTTACCAATAAAATTCAATGTACTGATTATCAATTAAACAATGATATGATAATTAAAGATGCATTAAAAATTATTGAAGAAAATGATTCTTTTAATTTACCTGATAATCTTCAATATATTTATTCTAGTCGTAGTAAAAAGAAAGTCAGTATATATTATTCATTTAAACAAGCTAAGATTTATTCGGGAGATATTATATTAATAGAAAGTAGAGGGGAAGAATAAAATGAGTGATAAGATTAAAAAAGATCTAAAAAAATCTAATATTAATGCTACTAGTGATTTTGATTTTTATCAAATTGAAAGAAAAAGCAAGTATCTATTGGATTGTAAAGTTAAAAGAACATTAGATGAAGTAAGTTTTGAATTTACATATCATCAAGAACAACCATTTGAAAAAATTAGAGAATTATCAATAGTTTTTAAATATCAGGCCTTAATTAATATTCAAAATTTAATAAACGATGTTAAACGTATTAAAATATCATTGAATCCTGTCAATTTAACATACGATACAAATATGATGCCTAAAGCTATCATGAGAGATATATATAAAGATACGTCATTTAATGAAAATGATTTTATTAGTCAATATAAGGCATTGATAGGATATGTATTACAAAATAAATATTCTTTTGAGGATTATTATCAAGGTGGAAATCAATTATTAAACAAAAATAAAATTACAACACCGTTTTTAGAAGCAAAAACATTAAATGAATTGGTTGATATTTTAAATAAAGAATATAATAATGTACAAAATAAATTAAAAAATAATTACATTGAAGTTGATAAAAGAAAATTTAAAAGATTGAAAATCATTAATCGAGTAGGGATTGGATTACTTATTATCTCAATTTTTGTAGGTGGATATTTTGGTGGATATAGATTATATGAAGAGACTTTATTTAATCAGGCCAATGAAGCATATATTAAACAAGATTATATTTCAGTAAGAGATATCTTAGAAAATATTGGTGTTAGTAGAATGAATATAAATACTAAGTATATTTTAGCTTTTTCTAATGTTAAAGTTGAATCATTAACTGATGAACAAAAGAATAATATTTTATCAAGTGTTTCACTTAATTCTGATGAAAGAATTTTAGAGTTTTGGATTTATTTAGGTAAATCAGATATGGAAGAAGCTATTGATATTGCAAAACAGCTAGGGAATGAAGAATATATCGCATATGGATATATGAAAGAAAAGGCAATTATTGAAAATGATACGTCTTTATCAGGCAGTGAAAGAGAAGAAAAACTTAAAGAAATAGAAAATAATTTAGAAGAATTAAATCTTGGAAATGAAGATTCTACTAATCAATAGGAGGGAATAATATGAAAAGTATTTTTATTTTTAATGATAATGAATATCATGACTATCCTCTTATTGAAAAACAAGAAATAGAGGGCATTTGTATTTTTACAAAAGGAGAAAATATTTTAACATATGCAAATGATGGAAGTGAGTTGGTTATAGAGCCACATCAAAAATATAAAATTGATGAAAAAGAAATTATGGTTCTTAATGGAAAAACGAGAGTGTAAATAATTTTGTGTAAACTAATCCACCAATGGTAGAATTAAATTAACTGCCAAAGGAGGATTTTTATTATGAGTAAAAAAGATATAGTTAAATATATAATTGATGAGTATGGTGTTACATCACCTACTGACATAACTAATGCATTAAAAGACTTATTAGGTGAAACATTACAAGATATGTTGAACTCTGAATTTGATGAATATATGGGATATGACAAGTATGATCAAAAAACAGATAAAACTAATTATCGTAATGGAACTTACAAAAAAACAGTTAAAACATCTCAAGGGAATATGGATTTAAATATTCCAAGAGATAGAAACTCATCATTTGATTCAGTTATTATAGAAAAACACAATCGTGATATTAGTGATATTGATAACAAAGTTATCAACTTATATGCCCGTGGTATGTCTGCAAGAGATATCAGTGATACTATTAAAGATATTTATGGTGTAGAAGTTAGTGCAGCTATGATAAGTAAAATAACAGATAAAATTATACCTAAAGCTTTAGAATGGCAAAATAGACCATTAGATACTGTATATCCAATAGTCTTTATTGATTGTGTTCATTTTAATGTTAAAGCAGATAATATGGTTACCAAAAAAGCTGCATATGTTGTCTTAGGGGTTAATGAGAATGGATATAAGGAAATACTTGGTATTTGGATTGGCGAAAACGAAACAGCTAAATTCTGGCTATCAGTACTAACTGATTTAAAGAATAGAGGAGTTAAGGATATATTAATTATTTGTAGTGATGGTCTTCCAGGTATTAAACAGGCAATTGAATCAGCATTCCCAAATACAGTACAACAAAGATGTATAGTTCATCTAATTAGAAATTCATGTAAATACTTGAGTTATAAAGATAGAAAAGAATTCTGTAAAGATCTAAGAACAGTATATACAGCATCTACAGGTGATAAAGCATTAGAAGCACTAGATAAGTGTAAAGATAAATGGGGAGATAAATATCCGTATGCATTTAAGCCATGGGAAGATAATTGGAATGAAGTTTGTAATATGTTTAATTATGTTCCAGAACTAAGAAAAATCATGTACACAACGAATGCAATTGAAAGTCTGAATAGTGCATTTAGAAAGTTTACTAAAATAAGAACAGTATTCCCAACAGATGAAAGTTTATTTAAATCTTTGTACTTAGCTCAGGATAAAATAACAAGTAAATGGAATGTCCCATATGGTAATTGGGGAGTTATATATTCTAGTCTTCAAATCATCTTTGAAGGGAGGCTTTAACGAGAACGTTTACAATTAAATATATTATGATATGATATAAAAAAAGTAACTGTATGATTACTCAATACAGTTACCCATCAAATTCTATCATTGGAAATAGACTTTACACAAAATAATTTACAGGCTCTTTACTTATTATAAGCAAACAAAAAAGGAAGTTTTAATTTATTGAATATCAATAAAATTAATTCTTCCTTTTTATATAAGAATATTAATAATTTTATTTAACGAACTTTTTAAATACTTGATCAAATTCAGGATAACTTTTTTTTAAGTTAATTGGTTTTCCATCTTTATTAATAAAGCAATGTTTAGATGTTCCGGTAGTACACAAAATACTATCTTGATTATATATCTCATAGCTACAAGTAAAGCGAACACTGCTGTATTTATCAAATGATACATGAATTGTTGCAATATCATCAAAATACATCATATTTAAATATTTACACTCTATTTCTAATACAGGTGAAATAATTCCTTTTTCTTCCATTGTTTTATAAGTTAGGCCAATTTGATTCATCAAATCAATTCGTGCTTCTTCAAACCAACGTATATAATTAGAATGATGAATAATCCCCATTTGATCAGTTTCATAATATTTTGCAATATGTTGATATGGTTTAATGTTCATAACTATTCTCCTAAAATAAAAATTTCTCCCTCACTATGAATTTTAATAATATTATTATAACGACATAATGGCTCATTATCTATAGATTCAAGCATTCTTTTAGGATTATTAGTAAAATGCATTGGTAAAACATAAGTAGCTTTAATATGACTTAAAATATAATTCATTCCCCAATGCATAGAATCTTCAAGACGGGGATCTAAAGGAATCATCATTAAATCAAAGTTTAAGTCTTTAATTTTATTAATTTCACTTTTAAAAGTATTAGCTTGATAATTATTATCACTATCTGGTTCGCCAATCCAATGCCACCAGTGTAGATCACCGGCATGATAAATACGTTTATTTTCTATTTCAATGATAAAAGCCACACCTTCATCGCTAGATAATAATGTATGAATATTTAAGTTATCAACATAATAATGTTTATTAGGTAAAACTTTAATGCCTTTATTATTTATTGCGTGATCGATAATATAGGTAATATTTGGATGATTTAAATTATATATTGTAGGATTATAATGATCATAATGACTATGTGATACAAAAACATACAATGGTTTAGAAGGATTTAAATCAGGAATAGTTCCTTGATAATAGTCAAATAATAAAATATGATTTTTAAGTTCAACAAGAAATCCACTGTTATATAAATACGTAACTTTCATATGTCCTCCTTTATAAATAAAAGGGAGAATTATTCTCCCTCATCATAGTTTGCTACATTATGATAGATTTGATCAACATCATCACAAGCATTTAAATTATTCATTAAACGTTCAAATAGTTCCATATCTTCACCTTCAAGTTCTACAGTATCTTGAGGTAAAGTTTGAATTTCGTCGATATCAAAATCAACATCTGATTTAATGCTTTCAATAGCTTCTTTAATCTTATAAAGATCAGTTGGTTCACCAATAATTTTAATTGAACCATCTTCCTCACTAATAATGTCACGAGCATCAATTTCAGCCATTACTAAGGCATCTAATACTGCTTCTTCATCTAATCC
Organism: Thomasclavelia spiroformis DSM 1552; assembly: GCF_025149465.1. NCBI lineage: Bacteria > Bacillati > Bacillota > Erysipelotrichia > Erysipelotrichales > Coprobacillaceae > Thomasclavelia > Thomasclavelia spiroformis. The sequence continues at coordinate 949,171 of NZ_CP102275.1, forward strand.
CTTAAAACTTACAACACTAATAACATCATATAAATAAGAAACAGAACCTTCGTTTCCTAATTTAGCTTTAGATTTAGTAAATGCAGGACGTACTTGAGAAATCGTACGATTAATATTATCAGTTAAGCATTTGACAATAATAGTAGCTCCACCATTAGCATATCCTTCAAATACTTTTTCTTCATAATCTTCAGTAACTCCGCTTTTTACTTTATCAATTGCTCTTTTAATAACATCAGCAGGTACTTGTTCTTTTTTTGCTTTTTCAATTAATCTTCTTAAAGCTAAGTTTCCATCTGGTTCAGGTCCCCCAGCTTTAGCTGCTAAATATATTTCTTTACCGTAACGAGAATATAACTTAGTTTTTTTAGCAGCTGTTTTAGCCATGGCAACTTTACGCACTTCATGTGCTCTACCCATAAAATAACTCCTCCTTAAAGTGATAAATTCCATTAAATTATACACTTATCATCTAATATTATCAAGTATTCATTTTATTAGTTCTTTTGTTTTGAAAGCCTATAATATTGTGCTATAATATTAGACAATATATAAGGAGATAGTCAATGGAAACAACAGTAATTATAGGAGCCGGAGCTAGTGGCTTGATTTGCGGACATGAACTTGCAAAAAATCATCATAATGTAATTATTTTAGAACAATCGAATAAATCAGGTAGAAAAATATTAGCAAGTGGAAATGGACGTTGTAACCTTTCTAATACTAATTTAGATATGTATTTTTATAATACTGATGATGAAAGAATTGAAAAAATTATTCATAGTTTTGATGCTAAAGCATATTTTAATGAAATCGGTGTTTTAACAAGACAAGTGGGAACTTTATTATATCCGCGATCTAATCAAAGTTTAACAATTAAAAATGCATTAATGAATAATTTTGATCAAGTTGCTTTAATTGAAGAATGTAAAGCATTAAAAATAATAAAAAAAGAACATGGCTATTTAGTAGATACAACGAGAGGAAAATATGAATGTGATAATGTTGTTATTGCTACTGGTTCACCTGCATCACTATTATCTGGAGAAAATAGTTATGATTTGGTTAAGATGCTTGATTTAACAGTAACAAAGTTGTATCCTAGTTTAGTCCAATTAAAAACTAAACCATCTTATGCAAAATTAAAAGGGGTACGAGTAAAGTGTAAAGCTAGTTTATTAGTTGATGATTGTTTAATTGAAAGCCAAGACGGTGAAGTTTTATTTAGTGATCAAGGTTTATCAGGTATTTGTATTATGCAATTATCAAGGCTGCTTTCAAGATATGATGGTAAAAAAGAAATTAGTTTAGATTTATTACCAGAATATGATTATAAACAAGCTGAGTTTTTATTAAATGAACGTAAGGGAAAATTTGGTAATTATTATCTAGAGGGCATGTTTAATGATAAATTAGCTAAAGTATTAGAAACTGTAACTGATTTAAAAGATATACGTTTTAAAATTACGGGGACATTTGATTATCGTAAAGCTCAAGTAATTAGTGGTGGTGTTAGTTTAGATGAAGTTAATGAGAATTTAGAATGTGTAAAATATCCAGGAGTTTATATTGCTGGTGAAGTGTTAGATGTAGATGGTGATTGTGGAGGCTATAATTTACATTTTGCTTTTGCTTCAGGATATCACATTGCTAAAACAATAAGTAAGGGAAGATAATATGATTAGAATCAATAATGTAAAAGTTCCATTGGATATGGTGGATTATCGTCAAGTTATTTCACAACAATTAAATATTTCTAAAAATAAAATTAAGGATGTTAAATTGGTTAAACAAGCAGTTGATGCTAGAAGAAAAAATAAAATTCATTTTGTCTGTAGTTTTGATTTTAATATCGATAATGAAGAAATGATCATTAAAAGATATCCTAAATTACAATTAACTAAAGTAAAACCATATCATTATCCTGTAATGAAAGCTAACGATGAACATATTGTAGTGGTAGGAAGTGGTCCAGCTGGTCTTTTTTGTGCTTATAATTTAGCTAGAGCTCATCAAAAAGTTACTTTGATTGAACGCGGTAAAGAAGTTGGAAAAAGAAAAGAAGATATTAATAACTTTTTTAAAACCGGTAAATTGCTTGTAAATAGTAATGTTCAATTTGGTGAAGGTGGAGCTGGAACATTTAGTGATGGTAAATTAACTACTGGTGTTAAAGATAAAAGAAAGCAGTTTATTTTAGAAACATTTGTACAACATGGTGCTAATGAAGATATTTTATATATGAATAAACCTCATGTCGGGACTGATTATTTAATCAATGTTGTTAAAAGTATGCGAGAAAAGATAATTGAAAATGGTGGAGAGGTATTATTTGAAAGTCAATTAGTAGATATTGGAATTGAAAATAATCAATTAGTAAATATCAAAATAGATCAAAATGGTAAAATTAAAACAATGCATTCTGATAAATTAGTATTAGCGATTGGTCATAGTGCTCGTGATACTTATGAGATGTTGTATCAAAGAGGATTAAAAATGGAAGCTAAACCATTTGCTGTTGGCTTAAGAATTGAACATTTGCAATCATTTATTAATGAACAGCAATATGGAAAATATGCCAATCATCCCCGCTTAAAAGCTGCTGATTATAAATTAGCAGTTAAAAGTAGTAATGGGCGTGGAGTTTATACATTTTGTATGTGTCCTGGGGGAAGAGTTATTAATTCAAGTAGTGAATTAGGTGGCGTTGTAGTAAATGGAATGAGCAATCAAGCTCGTGATGATATAAATGCTAATAGTGCTATTTTAGTAACAGTAGGGATTGAGGATTTTAAAGATAATCATCCTCTTTCAGGCGTTGTTTATCAACGTGAATTAGAGCATAAAGCATTTGAATTAGGTGGGAAAAATTATTTTGTTCCTGTAATGAAAGTAGAAGAATATTTAGGAAGTGAAGTAGGTGATACAAGTGTCGAATGCAGTGTTTTACCAGGAGTAAAACATGCTAACTTAAATGAATTATTTAGTGATGAAGTTAATCAGGCTTTAAAAGAGGGTTTAATGTTGATGAATCAAAAGATTTCAGGTTTTACAAGTAATGCAATGCTTTTAGGTGTGGAGTCTCGAAGTTCATCACCAGTTAAATTTGAACGTGATGAAAATTATCAAAGCAATATTAAAGGTATTTATCCTATTGGTGAGGGAGCAGGCTATGCCGGAGGAATTATGTCAAGTGCTTTAGATGGATTAAAATGTAGTGAATTAATTTTAAAAGGGGAGAATAAGTAATGTCGATTATTGAAATTGCTTTGATTGGTATTGCTCTTGCAATGGATGCTTTTGCGGTATCCATTTGTAAAGGGTTGGCAATGAGTAAAATGAATTATAAAAAAACTATTATTATTGCTTTATTCTTTGGTGTTTTTCAAGCATTAATGCCACTACTTGGTTATTTTTTAGGTAATGCTTTTGCTAATTCAATTGCTGCAATTGATCATTGGATTGCTTTTATATTATTAGGATTAATTGGAATCAATATGATCAAAGAAGCACTTGATGATGAAATCGAATGTGTTGATGATACTTTACGTATCGGTGATTTAATTATGCTGTCGATTGCAACGAGTATTGATGCTTTAGCAGTAGGAATTACTTTTGCTTTTTTTAAAGTTTCAATTTTATCAGCAATTTCAATTATTGGAATTATCACATTTATTCTTTGTGTAATTGGGGTTAAAATTGGAAATGTATTTGGAGAAAAATATAAAAGTAAAGCTGAAATTATTGGTGGTATTATTTTGATTTTGATTGGATTTAAAATCTTGATTGAACATTTGTTTTTTTAGAGAGGTAGTATAGGGATATGAAGGTTGAAATGTTGAAAAAAACTAAAGAGCACCATTCGATGCGTCCGACAAGACAAATTGCTCTTAGCTTTTTTATGGTTATTTTAATTGGGTCGATTTTATTAACTTTACCGATTAGTAATAATGGTGAAACTACATCATATTTAAATAATTTATTTATTGCAACATCGGCTACGTGTGTTACAGGACTTGTTCCTGTAGTACCGGCAGAGCAGTATAATTTGTTTGGTCAATTAGTTATTATTATGCTAATTCAAATTGGGGGACTTGGTTTTTTAACTTTTTTAAATTTATTGTTAGTTATGATAAGAAAGAAAATTTCATTGACTAATAAATTAGTTATGCAAGAAGCATTAAACCAGTCATCATTAAATGAAATTCCAAAATTTTTAAAAAATGTAATAAAGTATACTTTTTTAGTTGAAGGGATTGGAGCAGTTTTACTTGCTTTAGTATTTATTCCTGATTATGGAGTGGTAAAGGGAATATATTTTTCAATCTTCCATTCTATTTCAGCGTTTTGTAATGCTGGTTTTGATGTAATTGGAAGTAATTCTTTAATTGGATATCAAACTAATATAATTATTAATCTGGTTATTCCTGGTTTGATTATAATGGGAGGACTTGGTTTTGTTGTTTGGTTTGATGTTGCTAAAGTGATCAAAAAGGAATTTAAGAAAACTTCTAAATTTAGTTTTAAACATTTATTTACTAATTTTAGTTTACATACTAAAATCGTATTAATTATGACAGTAATATTATTAGCAGTGGGAATGATTATATTCTATCTATGTGAAGTAAATAATCCTGATACAATCGCTAAATTAGGATTGTTCGATCAATTTCAAGTTTCGTTTTTTCAATCGGCAACGTTACGTACTGCTGGATTTGCTTCAGTAGATATTGCTTCGTTGCATCCAAGTACAAAGTTTATGATGTGTATATTAATGTTTATTGGTGGTTCACCAGCGGGAACTGCTGGGGGGATCAAAACAGTCACTTTTGCTGTTAGTATTTTAATGGTTTATAATATTTATCATGGACGAAAAGAAGTAACTGCATTTTCAAGAAGAATTCCAAGGAGATTGATTATTCGTTCATTTGCGATTATTACGATGGCAATTTGTTTAGTTTTTACAGGAATGTTTATTTTAAGTATTACTGAAAATGCTTCATTTATCGATATTGCCTTTGAAGTTGTTTCAGCATTCGCAACCGTTGGATTAAGTGCTTCACTTACACCAGTACTTTCAGCAATTGGTAAAATTGTACTTATTATTTTAATGTATATTGGTAGAATTGGACCAATTACTTTGATTATTTCTTTTGCAAGAAAATCATATATAAATGCTAGTAAAAAAGAAGTAAGATATACTGATGGTAATATTTTGCTTGAATAATAAAAGTGTTATAATAGAAATTATAAAGGATTATGATGGAGGATGGATATGAAAAATAAACAATATGCAGTATTAGGACTAGGAGTATTTGGTTCTACTGTAGCAACAACCTTGGCCAAATATGATTGTGAGGTAATTGCAATTGATAAAGATGAATCATGTGTTGAAAGAATTGCTGATGAAGTAACTAAAGCTATCGTTGGAGATACTACTGATATTGAGCAATTAAAAGCTTTAGGATTTGAGGATATCGATGTAGCAGTTATTGCTATTGGAACTCATTTAGAAGAAGCTGTTTTAACGACAATGAATGTAAAAGACTTAGGAGTTCCTTGTGTTATTGCTAAAGCAAAAAATAAACAATTTTCAAAAATATTAGAAAAAGTTGGTGCTAATAGAGTAATTAGAGCAGAAAAAGATATGGGGTATCGTGTTGCTAAATCATTACTTAGAAAAAGTATTGTTGATTTAGTTGAATTAGATGATGATTATTCTTTAGTTGAGATAAATGTTCCTAATGACTGGATAGGTAAAAGCTTAGAATATTTAAATATTCGACAAGCTTATCATATGAATGTAATAGGAGTAAAAGATAGTAATGATCAAATGTCATTGAATGTTGGTGCTAATTACATAGTTCAAAAAGGAGATCGTTTCTTTGTTATTGGTAGAACAACAGAGTTAGAAAGATTTGATCAAAATAGTTAATCAATGTATTAAGATTACTATTGGTTTTTTATGAAAATATTGGTATATTTGTATTATCTTTTAAAAAAAAATAGTATAATATAATTGTAAGATACAGGGAATATAATTTTAATGTTTTAAACATTAAATGAACCACAAAAGGAGTGTATAGTTATGAAACTAATAGTTGCAATTGTAAATTCCGATGATAGTGCTTCGGTTCAAGAAGGACTTACAGAAGGAGGATATTTTGTTACAAAGTTATTTACTACTGGGGGATTTTTAAAAAAAGGAAATACAACATTTTTGATTGGAACAAATGATGATAAAGTAGATGATTGTATTTCTGTAATTAAAGCTAAAGCTAAAAAACGAGTAGAAAAAGAACCTACGATTCCACCAACTGAAATGGGAGAGTTTTTTACTCCAATTATGGTAGATGTGCTTGTTGGAGGAGCAACAGTGTTCGTGTTAAATATTGATCAGTTTGAAAAATTCTAAAAAAGAAGTAGCTAAGCTACTTCTTTTATCATATAATGTCTTAAGGTGATGATAATGGAGTATAGATTAATAAATAAAAATGAGATATTTAGTAATGATTTGATTGGTAAGGAAGATATAGATAATAGTTTATTTACATATGTTTGTTGTAATGAAAATAAAATCATTGGAATTATTTGTATAAGTAATGATAACTATTTAAAAGTGTTTGTTGAAGCTGATTATCGTTGTCAAGGAATTGCTAAAAAATTAATAGAAATTGTTGATAAACTAGTAATAAATGATTTATTTGTTTTAGCTAATAGTAATACAATTGATTTTTTTAAACATTTAGGTTTTAAATTGTTAGATGATTATAAAATGATAAAAGCAAAAGTAATTAAAAAACGTTTTAATAATTATGATGAAGTTGTTGAATTTATCAACAGTCAAAAAAACCGGGTATATAGTTTAGATAATTTTAAACGTTATATGTATGATCTTGGTAATCCGCAACTAAAATTAAATTGTATTCATATTGGGGGAACTAATGGAAAAGGCTCAACTACAAATTATATTAAAGAAGTATTAAAAGATGCTGGGTATCGTATTGCAACTTTTACTTCTCCAGCACTGTATTCTAGATTAGATATAATTAGAATTAATGATCAGTTTATTGATGAACAAACTATGGTTGATTATGCTAATTATTATGTGGATCTGTGGCTTGAATATGAGATATCAATGTTTGAAATTGAAGTATTTATTGCAATCATGTATTTTATTAATCAAAATGTCGATCTTGCAATCTTTGAAGTTGGTTTAGGGGGAACGTTAGATGCTACAAATATTATTATGCCTAAACTAGCTATAAATACAAATATTGGTTTAGATCATATTGATTATTTGGGAGATACTTATCAAAGTATTGCTTTAAATAAAGCAGGAATTGTAAAAGAAGGAATTGATTATTTAACTGGTGAAACCAAAAAAGAGTGTTTGGATGTCTTTAAAGAAGTATGTAATAAACATCATAGTAAATTATTAACTTTAAAACCAATTACTAATATTATTGATGGAAGTAATGTTCGTTATTGTTATCGAGATTTTGATATTGTTTTAAATACACCGGCTTTATATCAAGTAAATAATAGTGCTTTAGCAATCGAGGCTTTATTGTATTTAAAAGAACATCAAATTGTAACTTTCAGTAAAAATGATTTATTAGCAGGAATATATAATGCAACTTGGAAAGGTCGTTTTGAAACAATAAATAAAGATCCTTTAATTATAATTGATGGAGCTCATAATAAAGAAGGAATCGATGCATTTTACGAATGTGCTAAAAAATACGACAATATAAAAATAATTTTTAGTGCTCTTCGTGATAAAGATCATAAACATATGTTAGAAAAGTTATTGAAATTAACAGATGATATAACTATTTGTGAATTTGAACATGTACGTTCTAGTGATGCTAAAACATTGGCTAATGGTTTTAATGTTAAAATTCAACCTGATTATAAAAAAGCAATTGATGATGCTTTTAATCACCAGGGAACGGTTTTTATTACAGGATCATTGTATTTTATTGCTAAAGCAAGAGCATATATTATTGAAAAAAACTCTAAATAGCTTGAAACCCCTTTTCATTTGTAGTATCATCTCGATTGTATACATTTGTATATAATATAGAAAAAGGAGGAGTCTACTTTTAAGTAGCAATCGCATGTACGGTCATTGATCGGAATTAACGCCTGTGGACTAGAAATGAGGATGAAGCAGGAAATGGTTGTAAATAAGTAGCAATCAAATTATGATTCAAATTATTTGCGGAGTTTTATTAGTCTTAATTGGTATTTTTGTATTTTGGAAATATCCAATTAAAAGTGATACTAAATCACTTACTTTAGCTGCATTATTAGTTATTCTTGCAGTGGTTTTAAAAAGATTTTCAATTATGATACCATTATTTGGGTTTGAAAGTTTGAAAATCTCAGTAGAAGTTATTCCAATGTTATTAGCTGGGGTACTTTTAGCACCAGGTTATTGTTTTATCATTGGTTTAGCGATTGATTGGGTGGGGTTGATTATAGCACCAACTTCATTTCCATTTTTAGGATTTACTTTAAGTGCTGTATTGCAAACTTTAATACCTTCAATTATTGTAAGAAATATTAAAGATGATTATTCTAAATATTTAGAGAAAGTAATTAAAGTTGTTTTAGTGTTATTAGCTATAGGGGCATGTGTTTATGTGTTTAGCTTAGAGCAGGTTACTATATCTAAACAAGTAGTGGATATTACATTTAATATTAAAGTTTTTATTAGTGTTTTGTGTGTAATAATGGTAAGTGTTTTATTCATGGTAATGTATTATTATAAAAGGAAGTTAAATAATGATGACTATCATTTGTTTAATAAATGGCTTATTTCAGTAGTTTTAGTGGAAATGGCTGTTACTTTTTGTTTAACACCATATTGGCTACAAGTAATGTATGGAATTCCATTTACTTTATCTTTATTTATTCGAGTGATTAAAGAATGTATTATGATACCAGTCAACATTATTTTAGGATATACAATTTTAAGAGTTATAAAACGTTTATAGTCTAGCAAATTTGCTAGACTTTTTTGTTTAAATTAATTAAAAATGCCTAGAATAAAGTGAGGTGAAATATATGGATGTATCAAAATATAATCAAATTGCAGAAAAATTGAAACCACAAAAACAAGTAAAAAAACATTGTATTAGTGCATTTGTGTATGGTGGCATAATTGGAATAATTGGACAGGGATTTTTAGATTTTTACATGGCTATTTTTGATATAAAAGAAAAAGAAGCAACACCAATGATGATTATTACAATTGTTTTAATTGCGGCTATTTTAACGGGACTAGGAATATATGATCGAATTGGAAAAAGAGCGGGAGCTGGAACATTTATTCCAATAACTGGTTTTTCTAATAGTATGACTTCTAGTGCATTAGAAGCCAAAAGTGAAGGTCTAGTAACTGGAATAGGAGCCAATATATTTAAATTAGGTGGAACGGTAATTACATTTGGAATAGTTGCATCATTTGTTTTAGGAGGAATTCGTTATGTCTTCAGTTTTATCTGGTAGCTCGATGATTTTAAATAATGTTTATATTAAATCAATTGGAACTACATGTGGCATAGATGAATTTAATGGACCGTTAGGTGATTATTTTGATCGTCATTATCCAGATTTTCATTTTGGATATGATTCTTATGAACAAGCAGAAATTGCAATGTTACAAGATGCCATTGCAATTGCTTTAAAAAAAGTAAAATTAAAAAAAGGAGATATAGAAGTATATTTTGGTGGGGATTTAAATAATCAAGTCACTGCTAGTAATTATACAGCTAAAGATTTTTGTCGTCCTTTTATGGCAATGTATGGAGCTTGTGCAACAATGGGATTGGTCATTAATAATGCATCAATGTTAATTGAAAACAATGCTATTAAAAATGCTAATTGTTTTGTATGTAGTCATAATGCAACAGCTGAAAGGCAATTTCGTTATCCCATTGAATATGGTGTACAACGTAAAGAAACAATGACTACAACAGCTACTGGAGCGGTCAGTGTAATTCTTGATAATATCCCAAATAAGATTAAAGTAGAATCACTAACAATTGGTAGAGTTATTGATTTATTTCAAAGTGATCCAAATGATATGGGTAGAGCGATGGCACCAGCAGCATTTGATACATTATGCAATCATTTAACGGATTTAAATCGACAAGGTGATTATTATGATTTAATTGTTACTGGTGATTTATCAGATTATGGAAAGAAAATCATGAAAGAATTAATGGCGGAAAAAAAGATTAACTATAAAGAATATGATGATTGTGGAAGTCTTTTATATAGTAGTAATCAAGATGTAAATCAAGGCGGTAGTGGACCTTCTTGTAGTGCGTTAGTTACATTTGGATATTTATATCAAAAAATGTTAAAACATAAATATCGAAGAGTTTTAGTAATTACTACAGGGGCATTGTTATCACCGGTAATGACAAATCAAAAACAAAGTATTCCATGTATAGGACATGCTTTTAGTTTGGAGGTTGTTGAATAATGAATTATTTTTTGGCGTTTATTTTTTGTGGTTTTGTTTGTTTAGTAGCTCAGTTAATTTATGAGTATACTAAATTAACACCAGGTCATATTACAAGTATGTTTGTGGTTATTGGAGCGTTTTTAGATTTATTTCATATTTATGATAAACTAGTAGAGATTTTTCATGCTGGAGCATTGCTTCCAATTACTAGTTTTGGTCATTCTTTAATGCATGGAGCATTAGCAGCAACAAAAGATTATGGCATTTTTGGACTAGCTATGGGAATTTTTGATTTAACAGCAGCTGGAATCAGTAGTGCTATTTTATTTGCATTTCTTGTTGCTGTGTTTACTAAACCAAAATCATAATGAAAAACCCTTCATTTGATCTCAATACCCGAATACTTGATTTTGATAACGAAAAAGTAACGATTAATTATTTTTCAAGTCTTTGTTCTGGAGATATGGTGGCATATTTAGTTGAAGGAATTACTAATCATCGTGGAAAAACATTAAAAGATTGTATTAATAATGGTGATGTAAAAGAAGAACCTGATGTAAATAAAGCTCAATATGCTTTACTAACTGGTTGTGCAGTAGTAACATATCGAAATATCCAATATGTTTTAGACACAAGGTTTTATCCAAGTCGTTCAATTGAAGAACCAGAAACTGAAAAAAGTGTTAGAGGTTCTAAAGATGGTTTTAATGAATCAATTCTTACATGTGTAGGTTTAATTAGAAGAAGAATTAGAACGATTGATTTAGTTATGAATAAACAAACAATTGGAAAAAATAATCCATTAGATATTTGTATATGTTATTTAGATAATCAAGTTGATAAACAAATATTACAACATTTATTAGATCGAATCAAAGAAATTAAAAATGAAGATCTTGTTATGTCTGATCGTGCTTTGGAAGAAATGATTTTAGATCAAGGATATAATCCTTTTCCTTTAGTTCGTTATAGCGAAAGACCTGATGTTGTATCAACTCATATTTTACATGGACATATTGCTATTATCTGTGATACTTCTTCATCGGTACTGATGTTACCAACAACTTTATTTGAAATTTTAGAGCATGTTGAAGAACATCGTCAAACACCGATTATTGGTACTTTTATTCGTTTAATCCGTTGTAGTTCAGTATTATTGTCGATATATTTAGTTCCAATTTGGATATTACTTACTAATAGTGGTGAACTTGATTTAGTATTTTTAGGACAAGTGTTATTAGTGGAATTAGCGATTGAATTATTAAGAATTGCTACTATTCATACACCGACTTCATTATCTAATGCAATGGGGATGATTGCTGCAGTATTATTAGGACAATTTGCGATTGATTTAGGTATTTTTAGTGAAGAAATTTTATTACTTTGTGCCGTGGGAGATGTTGGTGGTTTTGCAACTCCTAATTATGAGTTATCACTTACTAATAAATATTTAAAAATTTTTATGATTATTTTTTGTGGTTTATTAAGCTGGTTAGGTTTTATTATTTTTCATATTGTGTTAATTGGTTATTTGGTGTCTTTAAAACCGCTAGGAATGCCTTATTTATATCCTCTTTATCCTTTTGATGGAAAAGAGTTACTTAATTTTATTATTCGTAAACCTAAAAAGAAAAACGGTTCATAAAAATACTCCTTTGCTATATAAAAGGAGTATTTTAAATGATTTAAACTTTTTAATAATAAAACACAAATAAAAAGAAAAATGATCACTAAAAAAGTATAAGATAATGAGGTGATCAAATTAGTTAAACGAATAGAAAAAATCTATGATTTAAAAAATGATTTCATGTTCAAACACTCTCTTGGTAATGATCAAGATTCTGATTCCTTTTATTTACTTAATCTTTATTGAAGGTATTTTAAATATCAGCTGTAAATCAATTACGATCTTAGATCCTGATCTTGCCGTTGAAAATATTGAAGATAAAAATATGCTTTTAGATATTAGAGTACAAACCAATACTGGTGATTATGTTAATATCGAAATGTTTTCTAAAAATCAGTATCAAATATATGGAGCATCATTATTATCAGGATAGGAAAAAGAAGGAGATGATTATCAAAAAATATCAATCATGTATATTAGATAATTTTTATCGATGATATCGATAAAGCAAACCTAAAACTATATGATTGCTATGAAAGCAGAAATGAAGAAGGAAATAAGATGGTAGAAATCATGAAAGGAAAGATAGACTGATTCAATCAGGATGAGCAGTTAAGAGACATGGCATATAAAAGGAACTTAAATTGCTGGGCGAATGAACGAGACAAACAGGACATGTATGAAAAAGGGATAAAACAAGGAAAGTACAATTTAATTAAACAATTATTTAATAAATATTATCCCAAAGAAGATGACAGTATTTTAGAGAATTTAAATAGTGAAAAATATGATAAGATATTTGAAATGATTTTAGATAATCGAAGTATTGAAGAAATCAAAGAATTTTTAAAATAATGATATATTAGTTAAAATTATAGATAAAAAAGATAGATGATGTAGTTATAATCATTGTCTTTTTTAGTATATTTAGATACTAATAATGGTTTTGAGTATTTTATTTTAAATAGATAGGATATTGCTATTTAATTAGGTAATATGTATAATGTTTTAGACAAAAATCTAAAATATGAGGTATTGGTATTATGGAGATAACGTCATTTTTACATTTAGCAGTTCGATGTATTATGATTGCAAGTATTATTTTATTAATAATTGGCTGTGTTTATTTTATTTGGTATTTTATTCAAAAGAAAAGAAAAAAAGATGTTTATTTAAATAAAAAGAAATTAATTTTTTCAGCATTATTAATTGGATATATAATTGTTGTAGTATTTGCAACTTTATTAATGGAAAGAAGAGCTTTTTTAGTTGAACCCAATTTAATACCATTTAGTTCCTATATCAGTGCTTGGAATAATTTTGGAATGTTATTATGGCGTAATATTATTTTAAATATTTGTATGTTTATTCCCTTAGGAATGATATTGCCGTTATTTCATCGTATTTTTAAGAAATGGTGTTTTACCTATTTAACCGGGTTGCTTTTAACTGTATTAATTGAAGTTTCACAATATATAAGTAAGCGTGGAATTTTTGAATTGGATGATATCATTAATAATACTCTAGGATGTATGATAGGTTATGGAATATGGGCATTAGGTTATTTTATTTATTGTAAATTAAAAAAATGTGATAATAAATTGTTATACACTTTATTAAAACAAATTCCGTTAGTTTTAACTATTGGTATATTTTCAACAATTTTTATTGCTTATTATCAAAAAGATTTAGGGAATATTAGACAAAGCTATTATCAAGTTAATGATATGAGCAATATTAATCTTGTCAATCAAGCTAAATTATCTTCTAAAACAACAAATAAAAACGTTTATAAAATAAAGGAATATAATAAAAAGGAATGTTATAATCTTGCAAAACATTATTTTGATAAGATAAATCTTGAAATTGATCAAAGAAATGTCGAAGAGTATGATGAAACGATCGTTTATCATTCTAATGATAAAAAGACTAATATTTGGATTGATTATAGTGGTGGAAGTTTTATCCTTAATAATAGTTATGATAATAATTATCAAGAAGGTTTATCTTTAAAGCAGTTAGTTAGTCTTTTAGCTAGTTATGATATTATTGTTGATAAGAAAGCTACATTTAGTGATTTGGGTAACGGACAGTATGAAATTAGATATAATGATTTAATTATTGATGATAATTATGTTACAGGGACAATTAATTGTTTTGTTACAAAGGATTTAAAATTTAAAAGTATTGAATATAATATAAAAACATATGAGCCATATAAAAAGTATCAGTTAATTTCAACTAAAGAGGCTTATAAATATATTGAAGAAGGAAAGTTTAATAAAGATTATTTAGAAAATGTTCAAGGCGAAATTACAATTAGATTAGTTAGATTAAATTATTTAAGAGATACAAAAGGGTTATTGCAACCTGTTTATGAATTTGTAACAAATGGTAATGGGATAATTTATGTACCAGCAATTCATTAATAAGTAAAAAAAGAGTTCTTCTAAAGCAGTAATTATTGTGTTATAATAATTACTGCTTAATTAAAATAAGGAGGTTTCATCGTGGAATATCAAGTTGTTATTGAAGAATTTCAAGGTCCTTTGGATTTATTATTACACCTGATTAAAGAAAAAGAAATGGATTTAGAAACATTAGAATTATCAGTTATCGCAGATCAGTACCTGCAATATATTCATGCCATGGATCCATCTTTATTAGAGGTAATGTCAGAGTATTTAGTTATGGCTGCTGATTTAATAGAAATGAAAAGTAAAATGCTCATTCCAAAAGAAAAAGTAGTAATTAACGATGAGTACCAAGAAGATCCACGAGATGCTTTGATAAAAAGATTAATTGAATATAAACGTTATAAAGATGTTCTAGATGAAATTCGTGAAAAATACAAACAACGTCAAACAATGATTATTAAACCGGCTGAGTCAATGGATGAATATGTAATTGATACTAGTACGATGATTCCTGATGATTTAGAAGTATATGATTTAATGAAAGCAATGCAAAAGATGTTTCAACGTAAAGCTTTATTAAAACCATTAGATACACATATTGCTAAGAAAGATATTTCAATTGATGAAAGAACCGAACAAATTAGAAATTTTTTTAAGACAAGAGTTAATAAACGAGTAAAGTTTGAAGAATTATTTGATCGTTATGATCGTTTCTATTTTATTGTAACTTTTATTGCTGTATTGGTATTAGCAAAGGATAAGGAAGTAGAAATAATTCAAGATGGGTTATTTGAAGAAATATACGTAGAGGGGAAGGTTTAATGGAAGAGACTGATTATTTAGATATTATTGAAGGAATGTTGTATCTTGTTGGTGATGATGGGGTTGATCTTAAACAAATTGCCGGTGTACTAGAAATAAGTAAAAAAGAAGCTGCTAATTTAATGAAAGAATTTGAAAATTTGTATGAACAAAGACAAATTAAAGGAATAACATTAGTTAATTTTGGTGGTCGTTATAAATTAGCTACTAATAGTAATTATTTTTCATATTATCAAAAGATGGTTGAACAAAGTAGTGCGAGTCTTTCTAATGCTGCATTAGAAACATTAGCAATTATTGCTTATAATCAACCAATTACAAGAGTAGGAATAGAGGATATTCGTGGCGTTGGATGTGATGCAATGATTCGTAAATTAATTGCTAAGGCGTTAATTAAAGAAGTTGGACGTGAAGATAGCCCTGGAATGCCAATTTTATATGGTGTAACTGATGAATTTATGGATACTTTTGGGCTTACATCATTAGATGAGTTACCAAATTTAGCAGATATTGTTGAAATTGATGAACAAAAAGATATTTTTGAAACAAGATATCATGAAAATATAGAGGCTGATAATGAAAGCCATTAAGCATTTTAAAACAATTACGAAACATAAGTTTTATGTAATGAAATTATGTTTTCGTTTTGGACTATATAAACAAGGATTGCTTCATGATTTATCCAAATATACATGGAGTGAATTTGCAACTGGGGCTAAATATTATTTAGGTTATAAATCTCCTAACAGTAATGAAAGAGATACGATTGGATATAGCAGTGCTTGGTTACATCATAAGGGTAGAAATAAACATCATTGGGAATATTGGATTGATTTTACAAGTAAAGGAATCATTGCAATTGAAATGCCAATTAAATATGTAGTAGAAATGTTTTGTGATCGTGTCGCAGCGACGATGGTTTATCGTGGTGTTGATTTTGATAATCAAGCACCGCTTGATTATTATAATAAAACAAGGTTTTATTATGTTATAAATGAAAAGACTGATGCTATTTTAAAGGATATGTTAAAACATTTGGCTAATTCTTCATTAGATGAAACGATTGAATATATTAAAAAAATTTATTTGAGTTAGTTTAATAATTAAATAAAAATATTTAAATAATAAAATTAAAACCTCTAAAAACGACCTATTTATCGGTGGTTTAGAGGTTTTCTTTTATTTGAGATTTTAAGAGATATGATAAATATTCTCATCGTTTATATAATACGCGTTAATTATTTTATTTAGATTATTGTGGCATATTTTTTTGAGAGATTAATATATTGTATATTTCATCTGCAGATTCTTGCATACCACGTGCAATCCATTCTTCGATCCATCCATAGATACCATAAGAAACAAAAGCAACCGAATATGCAGCAACATTAGGAAGTTCCTGGTCTTTTGTGATGAGTCGTTTCAATGTATCCTTAAATAGATAAAGTAATCCTTTTGTATAAAGTAATGTATAAAAATCTCGATAGGAAACGAGATGTTCGAACAATTTTTTTAATAATTTATCCATTGATAATGAATCCGTATTGGATTCTCCCCATTCTTTGATAATGAAAAATAGGTATTGTTCTAAAATATCTTCTTTTCGTTTGTAGTTACGATAAAAGGAAACTCGACCAACTTGAGCTCTGGTTGTAATTTCTCTAATTGATATTTCATTTAAATCCTTTTCTTTCAACAATTCTAATAAAGCCTTTGTTATTTCGCTTTTTACATATTGATTTTTTTTAAGATTATCCACGATGATACACTCTCCTTTATTTTGTTACATTTTTGTCTTCCCTATTGAAAAGACCATATTCTCATGATACACTTGTTTCATCTTGATGATACAAGTGTTACATCTAAATCTTAACACAAATAAGATACTCGTCAAGAATATATTGTCGGAGGAATAAAAATGGAACTTACAAAGTCTCGAATTTTAATTTTGATTGTGATTACAGTAATTGCCTTTATATTAGGAAGATTAGCGTTTCGTACATTTTTGAACATTTTACTAGGTGGAACTTTATTTGGAGGTAACTTATTTTGAATAAAACGAATAGAAAAAGAGGAAAAGTTATGTTTGTAATAATATGTGTGATTATCTTTACAATTTCATTTGGACTAGGTATCGCTTTAAAAATCGCAATAAAACAATCTTGGGCAAAGAATTATGAAGTTGAATTTACAGATGAGATAGGAATACTTTATAAAGATATATCTTATGATGAAAAAGAAGCAAATAAATTTGATATGTATTTGCCAAAAGATGGCACAAAGGATACATATAGTTTGGTTGTCTATTTACATGCAGGCGGTTTTACATCAGGCGATAAAGCAGGTGATA
The DNA here is from genome assembly GCF_025149465.1 of Thomasclavelia spiroformis DSM 1552. Taxonomy (NCBI): domain Bacteria; kingdom Bacillati; phylum Bacillota; class Erysipelotrichia; order Erysipelotrichales; family Coprobacillaceae; genus Thomasclavelia; species Thomasclavelia spiroformis. The sequence goes on from NZ_CP102275.1 coordinate 966,870, forward strand.
AAGGTGTATTGTCGTGGTTATGTTCCAAAGGCTATGTAGCAGTTGGTATTAATTACACATTATTCAACGAAAACAACCCCACTGCAAATATATATTCACAATCTGTTGAAATCAAAGAGGCTATGCCTAAAGTCATTGAAGAAGCAAAAAAATATGGTTACAATATAAATGAAATGGCAATTGCCGGTGGATCAGCTGGTCATGCCCTTGCGATGATCTATGCTTATCGTGATGCAGATACTTCTCCTGTTCCAGTAAAACTATTATTTGGAGCAGTAGGTCCATCTAGTTTCTATGTAGAAGATTGGGATATCTATGGCTTTGATCAAGATAACGAAGATGCAAGAAAAGGTGCTGCTGGATTATTTAGTGTCATGAGCGGACAAGAAATAACTATTGAAATGATTGAGAATGGATCTTATCTTGAAAAATTAAAACCAATATCAGCCCTCATGTGGATTGATAAAAATACAGTACCAAGTGTTGTGGCTTATGGTAAATATGATAAAATTCAACCTTACAAGGGTTCTCAAAGATTATTAAAAGCTTATCAAGACAATCATATAGATTACCAATATTTTGAAGCAAAACATTCTGGGCATGGACTTCAAAATGACAATCAAGTATATAAAGAATATATGGAAGCAGTAGAAGAGTATTTGAATAAATATTTACCTGCAAGATAGGACAAAATATGAAAATACTATTTGAAATCATTGGAATTATTGTATTAATTATCATCGTATTAATAGTCTTGTTTTTGATTGGGTTAGCAATAGTGCCAACTGTTCCAAATAAATATATAAGTAAAGTTGAAACAGGAGGAATAATAGAAGAAAAGTATTTGAAAATGGGTTCTTACGCTATAAATCATACTACATTTAAAGGTAGTGAACTGACAAAGTTGTACACCATTTATTATCCAAAAGAATTAGAAATAAAGGATAAAGAATATCCTGTTATTTTCGTGTTAAATGGAACAGGAGTATTGCCTAAAAAGTGCAAGGCTTTATTTGAACATCTTTCTTCTTGGAAATTTATTGTAGTGGGGAATGATGATCCTAGTACAGGAAATGGAAAATCAAGTGATGAAACAATGGATTTTATCTTTTCTTTAAATGAGAGTAAAGGGAGTATATTCTATCATCAAATTGATTTAGAGAATATTGGAATTATAGGACACTCTCAAGGTGGTGCCGGAGTGTTTAGTGCTTTATCTTTTTCAAAGTACAAAGATTATTATAAAACAGGTGTATCATTATCTCCAACACATGAAGAGGTAGCTCATGCGTTTGGATGGAATTACGATTTAAGTAAAATAAATGTTCCTATTATTATGTTTGCAGGTACAAAAGGAGATTTTGAAACAAAATTGGTTATACCATTAGATAAAATGATTAAAATGTATGATAAAATACCATCTTCAAAAATAATGGCAAGAAGAATAGGTGTAGAGCATGGACAAATGTTGTATTCAGTTGATGGTTATATAACTGCGTGGTTTATGTGGCAATTACAAGAGGATAAAAAAGCAAGTAATGCATTTCTTGGAGAAAAATCAGAATTTTTAAATAACAAATTATATACGGACATTAATATTAATCTAAAGATCGAAAGCAAAAAGTAGTCTCTAAATACTTTATTAATGTTTTAGAGTTTTTTTATAATTTGATGTAAATAAAAATTATATGATCATTTTCATCATTTGAATGATAAAATCTGCTAATATGTAGGTAATCTTATTTTGTTTAGGTATAAGTGTGAGCAAGTATTTAAGTTTGTTTGAATATTTTTTTGATTGAGAAGTTCACTAATTGTAAGAGATCTATGATTTTTTTATGAGCGAACTCACGTGTGAATATGATTTTTTTTACGTTAACTAACGGACTATATTTTTTATTTCACTATATAATGGGCTTTAAATTGTTATAAATAATCTTTCGCTTGATTTATAGTCATATGTGGTTTCAGAAAATTTTTTAATTAGCTTTATAATTAATAATGGTAAAGTAGTAATTATTTTGACTATTTTAGTTTTTTGATAATTTCTTTCTTATTTATTGTAGCATAACTTTAATTGATGAATATGGTGTTGTTAATATAATTAAAATTATTTAAAGTAAAAGTAAATATCTCAACTTTATATACATCGATATAAAAGATTACTTTATCGATTGAACGAAGAAAGTGGCTAAATGAATTAAATAACATAAAAAATAATGTAAAATTTTAAATTATAGGAAATATATTTAGCAATAGTAATTGTATACATAGTAGCTATAAAATGAAATATCATCGACGGAAGCTAAATTATTTTTTAATTGATTTTTTTAAGATATACTAAATGAGCTGTTATTTTTACCATTAATATTTCACTTGATAACTGGTCACAGATATAAGCAATAACGAAATGCTAACTAAAATCATATAAGATAAATTCTTCATTATTTATATTTAATATTGCCATATCATTTTATCAAATCAAAGATAGATTGAATTCTAAAAAAATTGAAATTACTTAACTGTAACACATCAATTAAATTAGTTTGAATTTTATAGTAATATTGTATAGAGATTATAAATATTATTCAAAATTATCAAAGAAAATGTATTAAAAAACTTTTTGAAATATTATTTTAAATTAAAAAGAGTCAATTTATAAGTAGATACAGCAAAATCAATTATCTAAAATTACCAGTACTATTACAAAATAAAAAGGGAGATAATCATAAAAATTATGATTTATCTCCCTGGTAAATAAATTTAATGTTGTTCGTTTTTAATGCTATTCATAAAATCTCCAATCTTATGAGTTTTTATTAACCTACTAATAATAAAAGTGTTACTAAACAAAATAAGTATTTAATTTTACTAGCCATTATTTAAAACGTTCTTTTTTAGTGTAATGAGTGTGTAATAAATGATGCGCTTTTTCACTATTAGGTTCACCTAAAAAATCAGCATATAATTTTTGTATTTGAGAGTTTTTGTGTGATTTACGAACTGGTAATGATAAATCTTCATCATATAATGCTTTAGCTCTTGCTTGTTTCCAGTCAAAGCCACTATTTCTAGTTAAAGCATTAATATATGATTGTCCACCACCATTTACACAACCACCTGGACAACCCATTATTTCAATAAAATGATATTTAGAAGTACCATTTTTAATATCATCTAATAATGGTTTAGCTAAAGTCATACTATGTGCTACAGCAACATTAACAGTTAAATCACCGATTTTAATACTTGCTTCTTTAACTCCTTCTTCACCACGAACTGCATGATAATCTAGATTTGTTAAATCTTTTTTAGTAAGAACATCGACGACAGTTCGTAAAGCAGCTTCCATTACACCACCGCTTGCTCCAAAGATAACTCCAGCTCCAGTATATTCACCAAACATATCTTGATCAAAGTCTTCGTCTTTTAAATCTTTAAAGTTGATACCAAACATTTTAATTAATTTTCCAAGTTCTCTAGTAGTCAATACAGAATCTACATCTTTTAGACCATCAGTTAAATTTTCTTCACGCTCTTTTTCACCTTTTTTAGCGACGCAAGGCATAATTGAAACAACATAAATATCTTTTGGATCAATGTTATTTTCTTTTGCATAATATGATTTAAGCATTGCTCCTAACATCATATGTGGTGATTTACAACTTGATAAATGATCTAATAATTCTGGGTATTCATGTTCAATATAATTGACCCAACCAGGACTACAAGAAGTAATCATTGGTAAAACACCATTGTTTTGAATACGACTAATAAATTCATGACCTTCTTCCATGATTGTTAAATCAGCACCAAAGTTTGTATCATAAACTTTATCAAAGCCCATTAATTTTAAAGCATGAACCATTTTCCCAGTTACTCTAGTTCCAATTGGCATACCAAATTCTTCACCTAAACTGGCTCTAACAGCAGGAGCAGTTTGAACGATAACGTGTTTAGTTGGATCGTTTAAAGCTGCAATAACATCATGAACTTCTTCTTTTTCATGTAAAGCTCCAACTGGACATACATTGATGCATTGACCGCATTGCATACAGTTTACATCTGCAAAACTTTTATCATATACAGGACCAACTTTAGTTTTAAAACCACGGTTCATAAATCCTAAAATACCTAATCCTTGATGTTTTATACAAGTTTCAACGCAACGTCCACATAATACGCATTTTGATGTATCACGGACAATTCCAGGTGAAACTTCATCAAAAGTTGGACTTGATTTTTCACCAGCAAAAGCATCTTCACGTACACCTAATTCTTGACATAATCTTTGTAATTCGCAATTTGTATTACGAATACAAGATAAACAGTCTTTAGAGTGATTTGAAACAATTAATTCAACAACTCTTCTTCTTGCATCTAGAGCACGTTGTGAGTTTGTTTTAACAACTAATCCTTCTCTTACTGGATATACACAGGCTGCACATAAAGTACGCGCACCTTCAATTTCTACTTGACAAACACGGCATGCGCCAGTACCTGTAACATCTTTTAAATAGCATAAAGTAGGGATATGGATGCCGTTATTTTTGGCAGCTTCTAATACAGTTTGACCCTCATAAGCCTCTACTTCACGATTATTTATTTTCATTTTTATTTTCGACATTCCTTACACCTACTTTCTTTCAATTACATTAAAGTGACAAGCTTTAATACATTGACCACATTTAATACATTTTTCTTGATCAATAACATATGGAACTTTACCAAGTTCACCATGAATAGCCCCAACTGGACATTGTTTAGCGCAAAGACCACATTTACGACATTTTTCTTCATCAATTACATATTGTAATAATTCTTTACATACTCCAGCAGGACATTTTTTATCAACAATATGAGCAATGTATTCATCTCTAAATTGATGAATTGTTGATAAAACAGGATTTGGTGCAGTTTGTCCAAGACCACATAAAGCGGTATCTTGGATTGTTGAAGCTAACATCTCAAGTTCATCAAGAGTTGCCATTGTTCCTTTTCCTTCACAAATTTGTTCAAGTAATTCAAGCATACGTTTTGTTCCTACTCGACAAGGTGTACACTTACCACATGATTCATCAACAATAAAATCCATATAAAAACGAGCAACGTCAACCATACAATTATCTTCATCTAAAACAATCATTCCACCTGATCCCATCATTGAACCTAATTTAACTAATTCATCAAAACCAATCGGTGTATCTAATTGTTCTTCGGTTAAACATCCTCCAGATGGTCCTCCGGTTTGAACTGCTTTAAAGCGTTTATGATTAGGACAACCACCACCAATTTCATAAATTACTTCACGCAAAGTAGTTCCCATTGGTACTTCAATAAGCCCAGTATTAACAATTTTTCCCCCTAAAGCAAATACCTTAGTACCTGGAGATGTTTCAGTTCCAATTGATCTAAACCATTTTGCACCATGTTGAATGATTTGAGCGATATTTGCATATGTTTCAACATTGTTGATAATTGTTGGTTTTCCCCAAACTCCTTTATGAGCTGGAAAAGGTGGTTTAGGATTTGGCATTCCACGTTCTCCTTCAATTGACTTAATTAATGCTGTTTCTTCTCCACAAACAAAAGCTCCAGCACCTAAACGAATTTCCAAATCAAAATCAAATCCGCTATCAAAAATATTTTTGCCTAATAATCCTAACTCACGAGCTTGTTTGATTGCTGAAGTTAAGCGTTCTACGGCAATTGGATATTCCGCACGAATATAAATATATCCATGATTAGCACCAATTGCATATCCAGCAATTGCCATTGCTTCAATAACGCTATGAGGGTTACCTTCAAGAATTGAGCGGTCCATAAAAGCTCCTGGGTCACCTTCATCAGCATTACAAATTACATATTTTTCATCACCTGGTTCATCTAAAGCAAATTGCCATTTAACTCCGGTAGGGAAACCACCACCACCACGGCCACGAAGTCCACTTTCTTTAATTACATCAACGACTTCTTGGCTAGTCATTTCCTGCAATACTTTAGCTAAGGCAAAATAACCATCTTTACCAATATATTCATTAATATTTTCAGGATCAATTACCCCACAATTATGAAGAGCAATTCTTTTTTGTTTATTATAAAATTTTGTATCATTAATATCATGAATTTCACGAGTTTCTTCATTTGATTCATTCAACATTAAACGGTGAACAGGACGTCCTTTATAGAAATGTTCCATAACAATTTCTTTTACATCTTCTACTTTAACTGATTTATAAATAATATTATCAGGATAAATAGAAATATTTGGACCAACTCCACATAAACCTAAACACCCAGTTCTTAAAACTTCGATTTCATTTTCAAGTCCAAGTGCTTTAATCTCTTTTTCAAATTCTGTAATTAGTTCACCAGAGTTACCAATAGTACAACCTGTACCGGCACAAACTAATACTTGGGTTCTTTTTGCTGGCATCTTATAACCTCCTATTTTTTATAATGTCCAATTGTATATTCATCGATTATTTTATCGTTTTTTAAATGTTCTTTAGCAATTTCTTTTGCTTTTTTAGCATCAACTAGAACATATGTTGTTTTATTGTCATCACGATCAAATACTTCTACAATTGGTTCAAGTGTACACATTCCAATACAGCCAGTTTGTAGTACTGTAGCCGGTAAATCATTATTAGCAACTTCTTCTACTAAAGTATTTAATACCGGTCTAGCTCCTGCGGCAATTCCACATGTTGCCATCCCTACAACAACTCGATATTTTTGTTTATCATCTGAGCGCATTGTCATATTATTTCTTGCTTTATCACGAATCTTTTTTAAATCTTCTATGGATTTCATTTGTGCAATCCCTCCTTTATATAATCTTTTAACCAAATAATTACATCTGGTAAATTTATTGGAATACCATCAAGAATTTTTTTAATTTCTTTAGTATCTAAAACAAATTCAAAATCATCACTTGTATATTTAAATAAATAATCAATCTTATCATCGGCTTGAATTAATGTAATTATTGTATCGACAATATTCCCCATTGGTGGACAATCAATATGTCTTTTAACAAATTCACCTTCAACTTTAGTTCCAACATTTATAGTTGATTCAATTAAAAACTTTCCACCGGTAGCTTCAATATTTTCTTTAAACATCGGAATCCCTAAACCTACTTTACGAGTAGTTCTAGTCGTATAAAACGGGTCAACAACTTTTTTGATGGTTGCTTGTTCCATCCCTTTACCATTGTCAATAATTCGAATATTAATAATATTTAAATTATTACTATCATGAATTAAGATTTTAATTAAACTAGCGTTAGCTCTAATTGAATTATAAGCTATATCAAGAATACTCATTGCAATCTCTTGCATTTTACTTCCTCCATAACTGATAAAATATATCGCAATCAATTTGATTAATCGGTTCACTAATTGACTCTAAATTATGAGCATCACTATTAAAGAAAACATAATCATCTTTAAGATGTTTACATAATTGCTTCAATTCATTTAACTGCTTAATACTTTCAACTTCAATTCCATCATAATTCAAATCATCAGGAATCCCGTGATACACTTCATATATTCCATATCTTTTAGCCATTACATGAGCTAAAATTACTACGCCATTAAATTCATGAACCTTTTTTACGATCTGATATACATTTAAATCCAAAGAGCTAATCAACAAATTATCTTCAATTCCAATAACTTCATCAAATTCATTATAAATATATTGATTACCATAATAATCACTTTGATTTTTAACTTTAATTAAATGCTTATCAATCCACTCTTGAATAACATTTAAATTACTACCCTTTTTAAAATAAGCTAATAAATGAATCTCCTCACTACTTTGTAGTTCAACACCATGAACATAATCAATTTTACCTTTTAAAATATCATGTTTAATAATCTTTTCTAAATAATACTGCTGTTTTAAAGAATTATGATCAGTAATTGCAATTAATTGTAAACCTTTAATATAAGCCATATTAAATATATTATTAATAGTCATCAAATCATCACTACAGGGCGAAAGTGCAGAATGAATATGCAAATCATAATACATTTTATAAACCTAAAGAAATTAACTCTTTTGCAAGTGCATAAGCACTTTTTTCACTTATAAATAAAGGAATATCAAGACTAGTTGCTTTATCTATTGTATCTTCATCAGGATAGCTGTTTTCAACAAAAACAATACCTACAAAATCATTTAAACTAGCTACAGCAATAACGTTAAGATGTTTTTGTACAGTCAACCATAACGAACCTTCCGTACCATTAGCCATTACGAAACTCAATAAATCCCCAATATAAACATCTTCAATAACATTTGTACATGCAACATTATTAATTTGTTTAAGATCTAATTTCAAGATTTCACTTACTTGCATCAAATCACCTTCTTTTAACTAGACATAAGGAATCATCTGCTTCACCACTGGCAATTTTTATCGCTAAATTTCTACAATTAGCATAACCACAGCTACCACAATCAAATTGCGGTAAGGTTTCTAATATCGCATTTACTTTATTAAACCAGGCTAAGCGTTCTTTAAAGTTTTGTTCATTACTATCAATAGTATGAATTTTTTTATAGTCAAGATGATTGATATCTTCAATATTATCTTTACACTTATCCAACATGCTTTTAATATTAAAGCAGCCTTCAAATGGATTAGACCATAAATAATAGCCACCAATACATCCTTGAAAACAATTAAATAAAGCTAATAAATCGATATGTTTCAATTGATCAAATTCCACTAAATCTAAAACTTTTTTAATTTGTGATAAGCCCTCAACACTAATAATTGATAAATTATCTTTTCCATATAAATTACTAACAATACTTTCAATTCCTAAATGATTAAACTCAATATCTTCTTGTAAATCATTTTTTAAATGATTGATTTGTGGAAATAACTTAGAAATACTAAGAGCATAATCAATATTTGATTCTTCATTACCAAAAGGATGTTTTGCTAAAGATAATTTACCGACACATTCACATAGTGAATAAATCCCAACCTTTTTATCAGCATATTTATCTCTAAGTTTTTTAGCAGCGATTTCAACAGGATAATCATAAGGAAGTAAATGATCGATTAAAGTTGGATATTCATTTATAATCAATTTATTTATGGTTGGACAAAAAGAAGTAATCATTACTTTATTTTTTCCAATACTATCTTTTAGTGCTTGTTTATACAATGTTCCTTCAATATCACTATATTCAACTACTTCATCAAAGCCAAATTCTTTTATTGCATGAGCAATATTTTTAATTTCATCATAATTTTTTAAATCAGATAAAATAGCGGTAGGAATCAAAGCAATATTGTAGTCATATTGATTTAAAAAATCTTTTAAATCAATATGTTTAACTTGTAATAATTTCTGGTTACATGCTTGAATACAGATATCACAATTTATACATTTATTTTCATCGATAATTACTTGTTCATTTACAATTGAAATAGCATCCATGGGACATTCTTTAACACATTTAATGCATTTTTTACAATTACTACCTTTATAACTAACTACTGGTTTCATTTAAAAGTCATTTTAATATGTGTTCCTTCTTTTGAAGAAGTTATCCTAAAAGAAGAAGCCACACTTTTCATATTGTAAAGTCCCATTCCTGCACCAAACCCTAATTCACGAGCTTTTAAAGAAGCAGTCGAATAACCTGGTGTTAAAGCTAATTCAAGATTTTCGATACCTGGACCAATATCATCAAAAGATAAATGGACAATTCCCTCATCATCAATTTCAAAAGTAACGGTTCCACCATTAGAATGGATTGCAATATTTATTTCTGCTTCATAACTAGCAATCGCTACTGCCTTTAAAATTTTTCGATCAATTTGTAAAGCTTTTAATGTCTTTTTAATATCACTAGAAGCTTTTCCAGCATCTTGGTAATTATCTTTTTCTACTTGATATGTTTTTTTGATCATCGGCGCATTCCTGCTTCATATAATTTTCCGCAAGCTTCAAACATTGTAGCATCAGTTTGGAAAAGATTAATTTCTAAATCTTTTGCCATATCTACAATTGACATATCTAAAGGTTTTCCGCGAACAAACAAGATTGTATCAATATCTAATACCTCTGCGGTACGTAGTGACTGTACATTGGCAAGACCAGTAATAAATAAAATCTCATCACTTTCATCTTTTAATAAAGCTAAAGCATCAGACATTAAATCACTAGCAAAAGCTTTATCATAATTTTTATCATACACATCTTTGTTTGCAATATAGATTTCTCTTGCATTTAAAAGATCGATTACTTCTTTAACTAACATACTGAATCTTCTTTCAAATAATTTAAAACTAGCATTTTTAAATCTTCTAATTGTTTTGAACATCCAAAAACAGTTCCATCTACACTTACAACTGGTGCTAAACCACATGCCCCCACACAACGAGTGGCATCGATTGAAAATAAACCATCAGGGCTAGTAGAATTTACTTCACAGCCAGTCATTTCACAAAGTAAATCAAGAATTGTTTGAGAACCATTAACATAACAAGCAGTACCTAAACAAACTGAAATAACATGTTTACCTTTAGGTTCAGTTGTAAATTGTGAATAAAATGTTACTACCCCATACACTTTAGAGACAGGTACATTGATTGCTTTAGAAATTTTTTCCATTGCTTCAAATGGAATATAGCCAAGACTATCTTGAATTTCATGAAGCATAAGTTTCATTGGACCTTTTTCGTCTTTGTGTTTAGCAACAATTTCATCAATTTTATCCAAATACTCTTGTTTCAATTTTTTCATTATTACACCTCTTTCTTTTATGGTTATATCTAATTATAGCATGTTTTGTAACCGCTTTAAATAGCATCTGAAAAAGTTAGTTTTGGATAACCAAATAATATTTTATAAAAAGATAATTTTGACTGTAAATAACTGTTTTACATTAAAATACTTATTTATAGAAAAAAGTGACTGCATATTAGTATTTTTGTAAGTAGTTAATAAAAGTTATCAAAATATAAAGTATTATATGAGCAGTCTTTTTAATCAACTTTTTTACAAATTGGATTTTAGTTGTTTTAAGTCAATAAGAACATTTTTATGGTAAAAATAAGTGAATTTTTGACTAAGTTTTACTTAAAAAAAATCACTGATTTTTAAGTTTTTGTTAAAATAATAAAGTGTTTGTAAACTTGATTGAATCTTCTGTTTTCCAAGGTAAAATAATTAGCGTACTAGATGTACTACAATTTAATAGTCAAAAAAGGAAAAAGGGGTTTTAAGATGAATGGAAGAATAAAAAAACGATTAATTGTTTCTTTGGCTACGATTTCATCGATAGCTAGTCTAACTGCTGTACCTACGTCTGCTTTTGGCGAGTATGCAAGTGGTGATGGAAGTAATAAACTAAACAGTGGTATTACTAGTTCTACTGAATATCAAAATTGGTATGCTGATGAATGGGATAACAAAGAAGAAACAGATTCTGGTAAAGTTGCTTTAACACCTGGAGAAAATGAAAACGATTTAAATTTTGCTTGGTATTCTACTGATTTTGGAACACCAAAAGTAAGAATTTCGACAAATTTTGATATGTCTGATGCATATGAAGTAGCTGGAGAAGCTACAGCTATTGAAAAAACTAATGGTTTTAATAATTATAAAGCAAGTAATAAAGTATCTGTTACTGATTATTTACAAGAAAATACTACATATTATTATCAATATACTGTTAATGATAACTGGAGTGATGTTTATACATATCAAACACACAGCTTTACTGATTTCCAAGCAGTATTAGTAGGAGATCCACAAATTGGTGCTTCAGGAAGTACTGGAGAAGGAACAGAAAATGATGAAAGTATTGCTATTAATACTTATGCATGGAATAAGACATTAACAACTGCTTTAGGTGAAAAGGGAATTGCTAAAGATGCTAGTTTTATTTTATCGGCTGGAGATCAAATTGACTATTCATCATATGGTTCAAATGGTAGTGGTGAATTAATTCGTGAACAAGAATATGCTGGTTTCTTATATCCGAAGGCTTTAAGAAGTGTGCCACTAGCAACAACTATTGGCAACCATGAATCTCAAGTAGATGATTATAGTTATCATTATAATAATCCTAATGCTAGTCAATTAGGTGCAACTGAATCTGGTGGTGATTATTATTATAGCTATGGCGATACATTATTTATTAGTTTAAATAGTAATAATCGTAATGTTGAAGAACATCGTACTTTGATGAAAGAAGCTGTTGCAAGTCATGAAGATGCTAAATGGAAAGTGGTATTATTCCACCATGATATTTATGGTTCAGGTTCTCCACATAGTGATGTTGATGGAGCTAATTTAAGAATTTTATTTGCACCCTTGATGGATGAATTTGGTATTGATTTGTGTTTAACAGGACATGATCATTCATATGCACGTACTTATCAAATTTTAGATGGTAAAGTAATTGAAACTGATGGGGTTAATGAAAATGGAGCAAACGCTTATAATCCAGAAGGTACGTTATATATAGCTGCTGGATCAGCTTCAGGAAGTAAATTTTATACACTAAATACTACTAAACAATATTATATTGCAGAACGCTCTAATAATCCAATTCCTACTTTTTCAACAATAGATTTTAGTAGTGATTCATTAACAATCAAAACATATGATTATAGCGGTGCAAAATATGCTTATGATGTTACATTAACTAAAGATGGTAATGTTACTTCAATTATGGAAGCTAAAGATGATGTAGCGACAATTGATACAACTAATCTTACAAGTGGTTCAAAGACAAGAATTGATGCTGCTTTAGATAATGTTAATAAAGTTTTAGATAGTCGTGATGACAGTGAAGCAATTAATATTTTATCAAAAGCATATGATTCTTCAATTAATGGTAATAATGCCAATGATCCATTAAATTATTATGCATATGCACAAGGTGATTATGCTAATACTATTGGTGGAACTACTGCATTAAGACAAGGTTTTTCAACATTATTAGATAAAACATTATATCAAAATGATACAAATGTTGCAGTAAGTGCTGATGAGTTAAAAGCAGCTTATAATCAATTAGTATTTGCTAAAAACGAAGTGGTTACTAATGCAGAATTTGCTGCAGTTCAAGAACAATTTACTCAAGCTCAAGAAACACTTGATAAAGCAGTTATTGGAAATGATAAAGGTGAATTTAGTGAAGATGTAGTTAAGCAATATACTAATATAATTGCATCATTAAAAGAAAAACTAGATGAAGCAACAATTACTAAAACAGAATTGACTAGTTTACAAGAAGAATTAACGGCTACTGTAAATGAATTTGTTTCAAAAGCAAACCAAGATGATATTACAAATCAACCTGTAAAACCTAATCAACCAGGAAGTGATTCGTCTATTTCTACTGGTAATAAAATTAATAGTAGTGTAAAAACTGGTGATGATTTACAAGTAGGAATTCCTCTAGTAATAGCTATTATGTCATTATTAGGAATAATAGGAGCCAAAGTTCTTAAAAGAAAAAGAATTGAAGAATAAATAATGGAATTTAATTAACAAGGCAGCTTGTTCTGCCTTGTTTTATGTATTATAGGAGGCAGTGATGAAAAAAATTATTCAAAGGTTTAAACAGATGAGTAAAAAAGAAAAAATAGGTCATATCTGTGTCTACGGGGCAATTGTTTTATTTTTAGTTTTCTTATATTTTTTTAATACAAGTATTAAAAAAACTCCATTATTGGATGAAGATAGTAATGAATTTGTTCAAGCTAGAGTGGTAGAAATAGTTGAGGAAAACCGCGATAGTGAAGGGAATCAAGTGGGTACTCAGATTGTTAATGTAGAAATATTATCAGGTACTTATAAAGGTAAAATTGTTGAAACGACTAATATTGATAGTTATTTATATGGTGCTGATTGTAAAGTTGGAACAAAAGTGATTGTGCAATTAAGTGAGTACGATGGCAGTATTAGTGCGAGTGTTTATAATTATGATCGAACTAATATCTTAATCGGCATGGTTACCTTGTTTTTGTTTTTGTTGATATTGATAGGTAAACAAAAAGGTTTAACATCGGCACTTGGATTGGTATTTACATTTATTTGCATTATTTTCTTATATATTCCTATGATGTATATAGGTTTTTCTCCTTTCTTTAGTGCTGTATTAGTAGTTATTTTAACGACGATGGTTATAATGTATTTTATTGGTGGATTTTCAATGAAAACGTTATGTTCTATTTTAGGAACTATTGTTGGGGTTGTAATTGCGGGAGTTTTTGCTAGTGTTTTTGGTGCTATGAGTAATATTAATGGATTTAATGTTGAAGATATTGAAACATTAATTTATATTGGTCAAAATAGTAAATTGGATATTAGTGGTTTATTGTTTTCAGGAATTTTAATTGCTTCGCTTGGTGCTGTTATTGATACAGCAATGTCAATTGCTACAACGATTGAAGAAATTAAATATCGACGTCCTGATATTTCTGCTAAGGAATTATTAAAAAGCGGAATTAAAATTGGAGGCGATATGATGGGAACAATGTCTAATACTTTGATTTTGGCGTTTACAGGTGGTTCTTTAAGTACATTAGTTGTTTTTTATGCTTATGATATGTCATTTTTACAAATGTTTAATTCATATAGCATTGGAATTGAAATAATTCAGGGTATTTCTGGCTCTTTAGGAGTAATTTTAACTGTTCCATTTGTTTCAATTATTTCAGCATTTTTAATGACCAGAAAGAAAATGAGTTTAAGTAATGAGTTAAAATAAAAATTATTATTATAATAAGTTACTATAATTAAATTTATAAAACATTTTTAGTAGTAGTTGTAATTAAAGTATATTCTTATTTAAAATATCATATAAAATAATTTTTAATTTATGATGGTAGTGTGTTAAATTATTGCACATTTTTAGACTATTATTTTTACTTGATCTTTAATATTAAGTTTATGGTAAGAAACTAAAAGTATAGAAAAGATATTATGTTTAATATTATTTATTTCTTAGTAGTATCTTTTTCTTTAAAACGTATAATAATCAATAAATATATGTTAAAATGTTTTCAAGGAGAAAAAACAATGAATTTATTACATTTAAAATATATTGTTGAAGTAGCTAATGCTGGATCGATTAGTAAAGCTGCAAATAATTTGTTTATGAATCAGCCTCATTTAAGTAAAATAATAAAAGATATTGAAGAAAGTATGAATATTATTATTTTTGAACGAACTTCAAAGGGTGTCGTTGTAACTAAAAAAGGGGCTGAGTTTATTGAACAGGCAAAAAATATTATTGTTCAAGTAGAACAGTTAGAATCTAGATACAGTAATCATGATGATAAGTCGATTTATTTAGATCTTTGTATTCCTAGAGGTAGCTATCTTGTTGATGTGTTTATTGATTATTTATCAAGAATTAATGTTAGAGATAAGAGTGTAAAAGTTAATTATCATGAAAGTAGTACATATGATACAGTTAAAAAAGTAGCTGAGGGTGAAGTGAATATTGGAATTATTCATTTTCTTGCAAGTGAAAAGCAATATATTAAAAATATATTGGAATCTAAGGAATTAGAGTTTGAAGAAATAATAAAGTTTGATTATCGTTTATTAATTAGTACAGATAATCCATTATCTTATTGTGATAAAATTTGTTTAAGTGATTTAAATGATTTAATTGAAATAGTTTATGGTGATCAAGAAGCTTCATCGATACCATTAAAAATTAATAATCATGATAAAACGATTACAATATACCAAAGAGAAATACCATATCAGTTATTAGAACGATTACCACATGCATATATGTGGAGTAGTTCTTTTATTGCTAAATCTAATGAATTGTTTAAACAATATCATTTGGTTATAAGAAATTGTGAGGATTATAAAGTAATTGGTTATGATTATTTGATTAAAAGAAAAGGATATCGTCCTACTAAAGAGGATATGGGTTTTATTAGTGAATTGAAAAAATATGTAGATATATGTAAAAAGGAATAGGGTTATTCCTTTTTTGTATCTACGAAGTAATGTTTGTGAGCGCTATAATTCTAATTGGAGGTGCTATTTATGCAAAGATTTACATTACCAAGAGATTTATATCATGGAAAAGGAGCTTTAGAAGCTTTAAAAGATTTTGAAGGAAAAAAAGCGATTGTTTGTGTCGGTGGGGGAAGTATGAAACGTAATGGTTTCTTAGACCGCACTGTTAATTATTTAAAAGAAGCAGGAATGGAAGTAGAATTATTTGAAGGAATTGAACCTGATCCATCAGTAGAAACAGTTATGAAAGGTGCTGCTGTAATGGAAAAATTCCAACCAGATTGGATCGTTGCTATGGGTGGTGGTTCACCAATTGATGCCGCAAAAGCAATGTGGATTAAATATGAATACCCAGAAATTACATTTGAAGAAATGTGTAAAGTATTTGGAATTCCAAAATTACGTAAAAAAGCACGTTTCTGTGCGATTCCATCTACAAGTGGAACAGCTACTGAAGTAACTGCATTTTCAATTATTACTGATTACCAAAAAGGAATTAAATATCCAATTGCAGATTTTGAAATTACTCCTGATGTTGCTATCGTTGATCCTGATTTAGCAGAAACAATGCCGGTTAAATTAGTAGCTCATACAGGAATGGATGCAATGACTCATGCAATTGAAGCATATGTATCAACTGCAAATTGTAACTATACAGATCCTCTTGCAATTCATGCAATTGAAATGATTCAAGCTAATTTAGTTAAATCATATAATGGTGATATGGCATGCCGTGATGATATGCATGATGCTCAATGCTTAGCAGGACAAGCATTTTCTAATGCATTACTTGGAATTGTTCATTCCATGGCTCATAAAACTGGAGCTGCCTTTGTTGATCAAGGTGGACATATTATTCATGGTGCTGCTAATGCAATGTATTTACCTAAAGTTATTGCCTTTAATGCTAAAGATGAAACTGCTAAAAAACGTTATGGTGTAATTGCTGATTATATGCATTTAGGTGGAAATAATGATGATGAAAAAGTAGAATTATTAATTGCATATTTAAGAAAAATGAATGATGATTTAAATATCCCTCATTCAATCAATCATTATGGTGCAGATGGTTTACCAGCTGAAACTGGATTTGTACCTGAAGATGTTTTCTTACAAAGAGTTGAAGAAATTGCAGCTAATGCTATCGATGATGCATGTACAGGATCAAATCCACGTATTCCTACTCAAGAAGAAATGGTTAAGTTATTAAAAGCGTGTTATTATGATAGTGAAGTAGACTTTTAATTAGATATTAGACAAGGTTGCAAGCCTTGTCTTTTTTTTACCTTATGATAAAATGCTAGTAAGTGAGGTGTGATTATGAGTTTATATATTACAAGACATGGTGAAACAGATTATAATATTAAAGAGCTTGTTTGTGGTATTAGTGAAGCAATGCTTAGTGATAAAGGAATTAAACAAGCTCAAAAGTTAGCTGATTTATTGAAAAACATTGATTATAAATTTTTATATGTCTCGCCATTACAAAGAGCTATTGATACAGCAAATTATGCTAATGTTCATCAAATTGAAATGATTATTGAACCACGAATTAGAGAATTTAATTTTGGAAAGTGTGAGGGAATTTATCGAAGAGATGAAAAATTTTTAGAAATTAAACATAATTTAGCTTATCGCTATCCTGGAGGAGAGTCTTTTGTGGAATTATGTAAAAGAGTATATGAATTTTTAGATGAAATTAAGCAACAAGCAATTGAAAATGATGTATTATTAGTATGTCATGGTGGTGTTTGCAGAGCAATTCATAGTTATTTTAATGATATGACAAATGATGAAATCTTTAATTATCAAATGGATAATTGTAAGTTATTAAAATATGATTTTAAAAATGATTAAATTAGTGCTATAATGCATAAGTAAGATTAGGAGGTATGTATGGATATAATTGAGATATTGAAAGCAATTGTTTTAGGAATTGTAGAGGGGATAACAGAATGGCTACCAATTAGTAGTACAGGACATATGATTTTAGTTGATGAGTTTATTAAACTAGATGTCAGTGCTGAGTTTTTGGAGATGTTTTTAGTTGTAATTCAATTAGGGGCTATTCTTGCAGTTGTGTTTATATATTGGAAAAAATTATTTCCGTTTGATTATAAAAATCATTGGAAAGTAAAAAGAAATATAGTAACAATGTGGTTTAAAATACTTGTTGCTTGTATCCCAGCTGCAGTAATTGGGCTATTATTCGATGATGTTTTAAATGAGCTGTTTTATAACCCGTTAACAGTATCAATTGCATTAATTGTATTTGGAATTTTATTTATTATTATTGAAAACTACAATAAAAACCGATCTGCAAAAATTAATTCATTAAGGGAAATAACTTATACTACAGCATTGATAATTGGAATTTTTCAATTAATTGCTGCTGTTTTTCCTGGTACTTCTCGTTCTGGAGCAACAATTGTAGGAGCGTTATTAATTGGTGTTAACAGAAGAATTGCTGCTGAGTTTACATTCTTTTTAGCTATTCCGGTAATGTTTGGAGCTAGTTTATTGAAGATTGTTAAATTTGGATTAGTTTTTAGTGCTTTTGAGTTTGTTTTATTAGTCGTAGGAATGTTAGTAGCATTTATTGTTAGTATGATTACAATTGTATTTTTAATGGATTATATTAAAAAACATGATTTTAAAGTATTTGGATGGTATCGTATTATTTTAGGTGTTATTGTAATTGCTTATTTTATGTTTCTTAATTAAAAAATAGAGGCGTCAATCTTAAGAAATTTAGGGGTTTCTTAAGTTTGGCGCTTTTATATTTATTAAATAGCTCAATTATTCTTAAGCAAATATTATTTTTATCTGAATTGATATATAAATTTTATATAGTATCGTATATGGGATTTATATTATACATTTTAGTTAAGATAAGTTATAAATAAGCGTGTATATAAAATATACTACAAAGAAGGAATTTTTATGAATGAATATAAATTATATAAAAAAATTGCTTTTTATTTTTGTTTTGCGGGAATATTGATTTATGTTTTTTTTTCATATCTTATTTATAAATCCAATTATGAAATGATATCTCAGTCTTCTACTCAAGTTTTAAATCAAACTTAATATAGATTTTTGATTATCTTTTCATATCTTCTTATATATCCGCAAGTCCTTATTTTATCGGCTTTGCGGACGTTTTTGTTATCAAAAGACACTTGCTTATCTCTGCATTTCTTCACATATCTTCACGGTCAAACGTGGTAAATATCGTGGTACGATTTAGGCTATCATGCTTCTCAATTCTGCCTTGACGCTTTCCGCTGACGCATGGGCATACAGGTTCAGCGTGATACTGATGTTAGAGTGCCCCATGATGTATTGCAGGCTCTTAGGGTTCATGTTCCTGTTTGCCAGTCTTGTGCAGAATGTATGACGCAGAATATGCGGTGTTATCTTTGGCAGGCTGTCCTCATGGCACTTGTTATACTTCTTTGTCAAATTGGAAAAGGTCGCTGTATAGTAAGCATTTGTCATAGGATAGTGGATTGTCAACACTTTTTTGGACAATTTCTATGAGAACATCCTAAATTCAACTGGTGTCTTATAGCCAAGTGAACCATGTATCCTCACATTATTATACCAGTTTACATAATCAAATAATTCTAGTTCCAGTTCTTCAAAACTTTCAAACCTTTTATTAAATGCAAACTCTGTTTTTATAATTTTATATGTTGCTTCAGCAACTGCATTATCATACGGACATCCTTTAGCACTTAATGACCTGTTTATATTAAATGCCTTTAATGCATTTTCAATATCTTCATTTTTGAATTCATTTCCTCGATCACTGTGAAACAAATCTATTTTTCGTAAATCATATTTTATTGAATAGAGTGCTTTTTCTACTAACTTGGCATTTTTATTCTTACTGGCTGCATATCCTACAATCTCTCTGTTATATAGATCTAACATAAGACATATATAATTCCATTTTCCATCCACATTAACATACGTCAGATCACTAACTACTACCTTCATTCTCTCTTTTTGATTAAAATTACGATTGAGTCTATTTTCTATATTATCATTATTACATGCTGCGTGATGTACTTTATACTGTTTAACTGTATAGCTTGATACTAAGCCATTTTCCTGCATAATACGTCTAATTCTTCTTTTACTGACAATATGGCCCAGTTTAGCCAATTCTATTTTAATCTTTCTTGAACCATAGTTGTTTCGACTGTTTTTAAATATTTCTTTTACTAAAGCAGTCAGATAATGATCATTGGATTTTTTCTTATTTAATTTATTATTACGATTATAATATAATGATGATCTAGGTATATCTAGTAATTTACACATTGCGCTGACCGGATATTTATCTGCATTGGAAATGATAACATTTATTTTCGTCCCATGATCAGCGCTGCTTGCTTTAAAATATCATTTTCCATCTTCAGTCGCTGATTTTCCTTGCGGAGTCTGATTAGTTCTTTTTCTTCATCACTGCGGTTGTCCTCGACATGGAACGAACCAGTATTATTGTACTTTTTGATCCATGAAGATAAAGCAGATGGAGTCAGTTCATATTCACGAACCAGCTCAGCTCTTGGTTTTCCGCTGTTGTATAATTCGACCATTTTCTGTTTAAATTCATCACTGTAAGTTCTTCTTTCTCTTGC
Source organism: Thomasclavelia spiroformis DSM 1552 (assembly GCF_025149465.1). Classification (NCBI taxonomy): domain Bacteria; kingdom Bacillati; phylum Bacillota; class Erysipelotrichia; order Erysipelotrichales; family Coprobacillaceae; genus Thomasclavelia; species Thomasclavelia spiroformis. The sequence continues at coordinate 987,562 of NZ_CP102275.1, forward strand.
CATTTCAGATTACCTCATTTCTTGATTTTCTATTGTAACAGTTCTCTTAAAAACTGTCCAATTTAGTGTAACCTATCCATAGCCTTTTCCATTCAGAAAGAGGAAACCGCTGTAACCGTCAATCTCTATCGGTTCGGATTTCTTCCTTTCTGCCATGATACGCTCAAATGCCTGTTTCACTTCCTCGCTCATGGGAACATCACGCACACCACTTTTTGTCTTTGGGGTTTCTATGTAGTAGCCAGTTTCCTTGTTATTAAGTAGCTGGTGGTTCACATGGATAACTTCATTTTGAAAGTCGATGTCCTGACTTGTCAATCCGCACAGCTCCGAGATACGAAGTCCCGTCTTTAACAGTATCACGATTGCGTCATAATGCTTTTTATATACCCTGTCTTTGCGTACAAAGGACAACAGCTTGATGCTAGAATAAAAACTGTACCAGTTAAATGGAAGAACTAGCTAGTATATGATACAATGTCATAAGCTTAAATCAAAAATAGAAAAGGGGTATATGATGATGACTAAACCAACATTTACAGATGAATTTAAACAGGGAGTTGTTCAATATGTTTTAGAACATCCTGATGAATCTAAAGTAGCTATAGCTAAACAGTTTGGTATTGCTGATAGCACTGTTCATAAATGGCTTAAAGATGCCAGTAGTAATGACGGCGTAATTAATTCAAGAGGAAGCGGTAATTATTCAAGTGATGAAGCTAAAGAAATTGCCAGATTAAAAAAGAACTGAAAGATACACAGGATGCTTTAGAAGTCCTAAAAAAGGCTATTGGCATACTGGGCAATTAACTAAGCAGGATCTTTATAAAAGGATAAAAGAAAAATCTAAAAAAGATAAACAGACTTCAGTTACCGGTATGCTAAAAAAATTACAACTGAGTAAATCAGGATATTATGAATATTTGAAAAGAAAACCATGTAAACGAAAAATCAGAAAAGCTAGAATCACAGAAAGAATCAAGAAGATCTATAAGGATTCAAAAGAAATATATGGAGCTCCTAAAATAACTGAAATACTAAAAAAAGAGGGAGAAAAAATAAGTGAAAAATATGTAGGAAACATAATGAGGGAAAACAATATTAAAGCTCATTATATCAAACCATATACAATAACAACAAAAGACTGTGATTTTTCAAATAAACTAAAAAATATTCTAAACCGAGATTTTAATCCAAAAGCACCAAATCAGGCATGGTGTACTGATATAACATATATCTGGACAGCAGATGAAGGATTTGTATATTTAACCAGTATAATGGATCTCTATTCAAGAAAAATAATAGCATGGACATTAAGCAAAACATTAGAAGTAGATGAAGTATTAAAATGTCTGGAAACAGCTAAAAAAAGAAGAAAAAGCGCAAAACCAATAGTAATCCATGCAGATCGCGGAGTGCACTATACATCGAAGAAATACAAAAGATTAACTAAGCAGATGAAAAGAAGCTATTCACAAAAAGGAACACCGTGGGATAATGCGTGTATAGAATCATATCATGCATTGATAAAAAGGGAATGGCTGAACAGATTTAAGATTATAAATTATAATCATGCATATAAGCTGGTATTTGAATACATAGAAGGATTTTATAATACAATAAGAGTACATTCACATTGTGATTATAAATCACCTAATGAATATGAGCATGATTATTTAATTAGTATCAATTAATTAAATTTCTTACATTTATGTGGTCCGAAATCTTGACATAGTACCAGCTTTTCTTCCTGTTCCTCTGTCAATGCCTGTCGTGGTTTTCTGTCGTCCTCTATGACTTCGTTCAGCTTAAAGTCAAAAGGGTTCTTTCTCACAAGGTCGTCCGCTATGGCAATGCGGAATGAAGCATTTAACGAGCGTTTATGATTGCTTATGGTCTGGTAGCCATAACCTTTCTCTTTCATGCGTAACGCCCATTCCTTAGCGTCTGAAAGGCGTATGCTGTCAATGCTCCTTGCTCCCAGTATATCTTCCTCTAATATCCTCACAAGCTGTTTTCTGCTCTGCTGTGTGCTTTTCTTCACGTTTGCCCTCTGTGCGTTCTGTTTGGCATAGAGCTGGCACAGCGTCATTTTTCCGCCTGTGGTGTCGATACCGTCCTGCAAGTCCCTTTGTATCTCCGCTTCCAGTTCCCTTAATGATTTCCCGTTCCTCTTTCCTTTGGGTACGGGGTCTGTGGGTACAAGTTTCCATGAGTACACATATCTTGTTTCTCCTTGTGCGTCCACATATTTATACAAGTATCTTCCGTCTGTTCGCTGGCTCTCTCCCGTCTTTAACAGGCGACCTTTATTGTCCCGTCTTTTTTCTGACATTGTTATCTGCTCCTTTCATAAGAAAGAGCCTCGATATGACTTATGATGATAATATCACATACAAGGCTCTTTTTCATTAGATTGTGTCTATTTTATCCAGCATTTTTTCAAACTGCTTTTTCTTGATGAGCAGGCGGTTTCCGTTCATCATATACCAGTTGCCGAACCTGTCCTGCTGGGCAAGCTGTCTTATCTTGTTTTGACCGACTGAAAAATACTGGGACGCTTCTTCTACTGTCATGGCGTATTTCTCCCATACTGGGACTTGAATATCGTTCATCAAATGCCCCCTTTTACGTGCTTCGTATCATACTGGATATAGGGGATAAGGTCAGTACGGTCTATTCTCTGTAAGTGGGCGGTCAGCTTGCTGGAAAGGGCGGTGCTGTATCTTGCCTTATCCAGCATATTTTCTACACGTTCCAGTCCACCCAGTGCGTCATGTTCTTCCAAGAAGTAAAAGCTCTTGACCGCTGAAATCACGCCACCCTCTGTGAGCCATTGCTGTGTTTCTTCAAGGGTATTCTGCTGTTTAGGGGTGTGGAGCTTCAAGACTTCCACAGCCCCTAAAAAACGTTCCCAGAAGCGACACGTTTTCCACCTGCTCTTATTGCTTTCATTTTTATTGGGTACGACAAAGCGTAGGTTGTCTGCCAGCAGTCCGAAAGCCAGTTCTCCCAGTTCTAACGGTCTGTCCTTGAACGTCATGGCAAAGGCATGAGCTTTGTCGTCACGCAGTTGCATTTCCGTTCGTTTCCAGCTCCCGACTTCATCAAGCGTCCTGTTGTACTTTGTGCAGACTTCCTTATCCTTGTCATAAAGGCGGTAGGACAAGCCCGATTTTCCAGCACCGATATAGACTGTCTTTGCGGTGTCGAAATCATCAAACTTGCTTTCGTCAAACTTATAACCCTCACTGTTTGAGATAAATTCCTCTTTTTCGCATTTCTTCTTTATCTGCTCTATGGTAAAGAATGGCTTTTCGTTCTTATCATCAATGGCAACATCAAGCCTTGTGAAATGGAAATTGCCTAGTCCGTATCGTCTTTCACATCGTCCGAACATATCTCCAAAAGTCAAGCCTTTATCTTCAAGGATACGGTAAATATCATCACTGCCCCTGCCTGTCATAACGAGATAACAGCCAAGTCCCTGTGGGTTGTCCTCTGTCTTTCTTGCATCACCCGATACATAAATATCCCCAATCTCCCAGCGTGTCTGATAGGTCTTGAATTTTACAGTAGCTGGATAGACATTGAAGATGTCCGTTGGCAAATGTAAAATGTACTTGATAACATCTTCAGCGGTTGCCGTTTCAAATACAATGCTGATGTAATCAATCTTAATGGATAAATTTTCGTGTGTTGCGATAGTGCATTTCTCCTTTCGTTCTTCCCGATTTTTTGCGGAGTAAAAATAGTGTTTTGTCCTTTATTTATCACAGTTTTTAGGTACTATGACATGTATACGCAGGGCGGTGTTACATATACGCCCTTTACGGAACGCCTAAAGGCGTTCCCTTTCCAAAAGGAACTGTCTGTCCGAAACACGTCTGTGGGACGTGCCCCGTCCAGCCAGTCCCTTTTGGAAACCACGGTTTTCGGTCTGATAGTCCATGTCTATTCATGCTATCAAAGCGAAAACATATCATTTATATGCTTACTCAAGCGTGTGATTGACCCTAGCGTGCTTAATCACTCTATATGATACGATAATAACGCTATCAGAATTACTTGTCAAGAACTTTTTCTTGACTTTTTCTAAAATAATAAGTATGATAAGCTTATAAATGAACCAAAAAGTGAAGAAAGGAGAAGTTATAATAAGTTATGGAACGTTATATAAAGAAAATCAGTTTCTTAGGGGAAAACATACAGACCATAAGGAAATGCAGGGGAATGAAACAGCAGGAGCTTGCGGATAAAATCGGTATCAATATGCAGAGCCTTTCCAAGATTGAACGAGGGGTAAACTATCCCACCTTTGACACGCTGGAAAAGATAATGGACGTGTTGGGAGTAACGCCCAATGAGTTGTTGGCGGGGGAATGGAAGTATATCGATCATACCGAGCCGTATATTATGGACGTTATCAAACGGGAACAGGACTTCAATGTTTCCCTGGACTATCTGCCCGAAAATGAATATTTTAAATCTGAGCAGGAGTGCAGGTTTTATATGGAAACCAAGCTCATGCAGTATATCAGCAATTACATTACCAATGAGGTTGTGGAGCTGGAAGAACTTATGGAAATCAAGCAGTTGATACAGCGTCAGAAGCTAGAACGTGTTATGAGGGTACATAAGGAAATGCGTGGGTTAGACCGATACCGAGAACAGCCAAAAGAGTACAAATATCATAGTCCATATGACGACAGGATATTCCGTCAACTTGCGGATATAGACAGAAGAAACAACATTCCAAACACTTCACCCGAATTAGATTTTGATGAAATGGAATTTGAAGACTATATGAAAGACAAGTGGAACAGAGGACTGTGATTTTCCTCTTGCATGGAAGATACAGCAAACAAAAAGCCCGATCAAGAGTGCAAGCACCACCTATGGTGACAATGCTCTTGACAGGGCTTTTTCTTTTCTGTTCGTGGTGGACAAGAGAAAATAAGGATATGCATGCTGAAGCTCCATAAGGATAGTAACTGAAAAATCATAAAATAATTGAAAGTGTGCATTTCTATATAGATTTGCGTGCTTATGTAACTAAGAATAACAAAAACTGGTATGTGCAGTTGGTTGAAATCAATATTTACGGTTATATAATGGAAATAGAGGAGGAATGAAAAATATGAATAATAAGAAAATAAATCTTCATTCAAATCTTATATTTTTGCGAAAAGCAAATAATATGACATTAGAAGAAGTTGCAAATGAAATCAATGTATCAAGGCAGGCGGTTGCAAAATGGGAAAACGGAGATAGTGTTCCCGATTTAATAAACTGTGTTGCATTAGCAGATTTATATGATGTTTCCGTCGATGATTTATTGCATTATGACGGAGAAAAAGAAGAAGCCAGTATAGCACCAAAAGGTAAGCATTTATTTGGAACAACAGTAATCGGAGAACGGGGACAAATTGTAATTCCGAAACAAGCTCGTGATTTATTAGGATTGAAAGCTGGAGATACATTAGTTGTTCTTGGAGATGAAAACCCTAGTACCAGAGGAATTGCATTATTACCGAGTGAACTTTTTATGAAAGCTACTCAAGAAGTTATGGAAGCATTTTATCCAAAAACAAACAAGGAGAATAGAAAATGAAAAAAATATTGATAGAAACCGATAGCCTTACAAAACACTATGGTAAATTCATTGCTTTGGATAATGTATGCGTTCAACTGAAAGAGGGAGAAATATATGGACTGATTGGAAAAAATGGGGCAGGTAAAACAACACTAATGAGAACGTTAGTGGGGTTGAGTATTCCTACCGCTGGACGCATTATTTTGTTTGGTAAGGAACATGAAAAGAACATACAGATAGAACGAAAAAATATTGGGTGCATGATTGAAAATCCCAGTATTATTCCTTATATGACAGCAAAGCAGAATTTACAATTGCATCAAACATTAAGAGGAATTAGAAAAACTGATTGCAAAGCAGAATTAGAGCTTGTTGGTTTATCCGCAGATTTAAAGAAAAAGGCAAAGGACTTTTCGTTAGGAATGAAACAAAGACTAGGTATTGCTATTGCTTTATTAGGTAATCCCCAAATACTTATTTTAGACGAGCCTATAAATGGATTAGACCCTATCGGGGTTACTGAAATAAGAAATTTAATTATAGACCTTTGTAAAAATAAAAATATAACGATATTGATATCCAGCCATAATTTACCAGAATTGTATCAAGTTGCTACACAGTATATCTTTATTGATAGCGGAAAAATTGTTAACTCAATGAGTCTTGAAGAGCTGGAAAAAGAAAGCAATCCACATTTGTTAATTGGTTGCAAGCAACTAGAGAATCTGATAAAAGTCTTAAAATCTATTTTGCATACAGATAATTATAAAGTAATATCTGACACCGAACTGGAATTATATGATTATTTGACAGATATAGAATATGTGTCAAGAGTTTTAAGTGAAAATGATATAGTAGTTACAAATTTGAGCTATCAAGAAGAAACATTAGAAAACTATTTCTTATCACTTGTGGGAGGTGTAAAAAATGCTTGATTTGATTAAGGTAGATATTTATAAAATGGCAAAATCTTCACTTATAAAAATAGTATTTGTTCTCTCTGTATTAAGTGCGGGTTTAATGCTCTTATTTGCACATTTAACGGCAACGGGCGATATGAATATTCAAAACACAGGTATTATGTCATTGTTTGCTGACAGTGAAATTTTTACTCTATTAGGCTGTGTTATTATTGGTATGTTTTTGTGCAATGATTTTGAGTATAAAATCATAGAAAACGCTATTTCAAGCGGACACAAACGAAGTACGATTGTTTTCAGTAAAATGCTTTCGCTTGTAATACTAATTGCAATTATGACATTGCCATATATTATTGCTATCATATTTTCTGTCTGTACTAACTTAGAAATGAATGTATATATGCCAACTGCATACTTAACTATTATTAATTTTGCTATTGGGGGTACAGACATAGTGAATATAGTTGCCTTTATTATTCTGGCAATACTAACATATTCAGCCCAGTTAAGCATTGGCATATTTATTATGTTTTTAGTTAAAAAGCCTGTCATTGTACTTGCGTTATCATATATAACTCTGTTATTGCTTGGACCAGTTTTAGAACTAAACGAAGTAACTAAAGGCATTATGGAACATACGCCGTTTGGAATAGACTATACAGATTTAGTAGTAAATTTTGAACTTGTTAATTTAGTGAAATCATGTTCTGTCGGGCTAATCTTTATTTTGACTTTTACATTTTTATCAATAGTGGCATTTAGAAAATGTGAAGTAAAATAGTTGTTGATAAAAAAATACAAGAGGTACTAAAATGATTGGACTAAAAAACGAGATGTGAAAAAAATCTTAAAGGCTGGTGCAAAAGAAATTTCATAGTAAAAAGGAAGTATTATAAGCAGGGTCAATAAAGGCTCATACAAACAATATGTTTTGTATGGGCTTTTTTCATACCCTCTTTCTTTGCTGTTCTTCACAACAAAGATATAAACAGTCTGTTTGACGTTTATATAATTCAGCATTCAGCAGAGAGGGGGTGAGATTATGAAACTATCTTCTTTTGAGGAAATCATCAAGTTACAGTTTAATGCTTATATGATGATAACGATTAAAGGCATTGTCCGTTATCGCAGAAAGCAACGCACAAAGCGTTTGGAGCATGAAGCATTGTTTTGTGAAATTCCAGAAATAAAGCAAAACAATCAAGGGAACTATGATAGATATTCTTTTGAATTTTCTGTATTTCAAGTATGGAATTTCTCAATCAAGGTATCTGACGAAAAATTGGGTACGGCTTTACGCAAACTGTCTGAAAAGCAACGTAATTATATCTTGTTGTGCTATTTTCAAGATATGCGGGACAGAGAGATTGCGGAGCTTTATCATGTATCACGTTCTTCTGTAAGCTGTACGAGAAACAGAGGATTGCAAAAACTACAAACGTTGATGAATGAAAGGAAGTAAAGGAAATGGCAAAAGATTATGGTTATCCTGCTTATGAGAAGATTGTCAATGCATCCAACGGTAACGAACAGGCAATCAAAGAAATTTTGAGGTTTTATGACGGGTACATATCAAAATTATGCTTGCGTCCATTCTACCATGAAAACGGTAAAGTTAGCATGAGGATAGACGAGGAATTAAAAGGCGAAGTGCAAACGGAGCTTATGAAAGCCATGCTGAAATTTGAACCTAAAGTGAAGTAGAAATGTAACCATGAAAAGGGAGATACACGGTCTTTGGGCAATCTCCCTTGCTCTTTTTCTGTCATATCAAGGCTCACTCAATCATGGTAAATTCGTGGTAAAATGGTTGTTTTTTTAGTTGATAAATAGTCCTTAAATACTGTATTTATGCGTATAATCTAAGTTTCTATATCAAGTTTCTAATAAATTGAAAATAATGTAAAAAAATCTAAAAGTATTATTGAAAATAAAAAAATAACTTTTCAAAATAATTATTTAAATCGTGTCAAGGCAATAGATTTTATTTTGTCATCTAAATCTGATTTTAGAACTATTCAAAGTTTAAAACAAATTAAACAATTAATGAATATAGAATATATACATATTATTAAATTATCTTCCCAGTTTAAGGTAGATTTATTTTATTGACATTTGTTATTTGCATATGATACGCTTATAAAGCGGTTACAGTCGCTTAGTACGTACTAAAGATGAGGTTAGGTTTTATTTTATCGTAAAATTGATCAAAGATAAAAACACCCCAATTATTTTAGCTAGGTAATTTTAATCCTCATCGCTAAAAATTAATTCAAAAGGAAATTTATGGAGAGAAAAATGAAAAAGAAACAAGTAGGTTTAACAACCTTAGCAGCAACTTTAATGATATCAGGGATGACACTAACACAGGTAAATGCAAAAGATGAACTTAAAGTTACTATGCCGGTAATTAATCCAACCCCTAAAACAGTAAATACACTTGGAAATGGGATGGAAATAAGTAGTTTTGTTAATTTGATTGGTGCAGATGTAGCTGATCAAGATGCTGTTGAAGAATTAAAAAGATTCTTAAAAGAAAACAACATTATAATTAATGAAACTAACAATGAAAATGATACTACTATTATGCTTGGTGAAGCAGAAGATAATGTAGCTGAAATTAATGATATGGCTAGTACATTAAAACTTCCTGATGCTAAAGAGCAAAAAGAAGAAGGGTATGTACTTGCTGCAAACGACAATCAAATTATGATTGAAGGTGCTGATGAGTCTGGAACATATTATGGTGTTAAGACTTTAAAGGCAATGTTACAGAAAAAAGATGGTAAAAATGTTTTACCAGAAGCTTCAATAATTGATGAACCAGATATGGAAGAACGTGGAATTGTTGAAGGGTTCTATGGAACACCATGGTCTCATGAAGACCGTTTAAATCAATTGAAATTTTATGGTGAACAAAAATTAAATCTTTATATTTATGCACCAAAGGATGATCCATATCATCGTAACCAATGGAGAGATCCATATCCACCTGAAGAAATGGCACGTATGCAAGAATTAATTAATACAGCAAAAGCGAACAAAGTAGATTTTGTATTTGCTATTTCTCCTGGAATTGATATTCGTTTTGACGGAAAAGAAGGAGAAGAAGACATTCAAGCATTGATTGATAAAGCACAATCAATGTATGATATGGGTGTTAGAAGTTTTGCAATCTATTTTGATGATATTGCAGATAGAAGCGGAGATAAACAAGCAAATGTATTAAATCAATTCAATGAACGTTTTATTAAAACACATGAAGATGTAAAACCATTAATAACTGTTCCAACAGAATATTTTTATAGTGGAATGATGCAAAATGGTAATAAATCTCCATATACAGCAGCATTTTCAGAAAATCTAGATAAAGATATTCAAGTTATGTGGACTGGAAATGAAGTAGTATCTCAAGGAGTTTCTACAGAAGATGCAAAAAATGCATACAATGTATTTGAAAGAAAAATGGCACTATTCTGGAATTATCCAGTAAATGACTATAATACAAAAAAATTAGCATTAGGACCAATTTATGGATTGTCATCAGAAGTGGAAGATACAATTTCTACATTGGCAATGAATCCAATGGAATTTGCAGAAACTTCAAAAATCAGTATTTATACAGGTGCTGATTATAGCTGGAATTTAAAAGCATATGATCCAGAAACATCATTTAAAAATGCTGTAAATGAATTATATGGTGAAAATGCAGAAGATTTCTATTATTTTGCAAACCACACAACACGTGTAGATAATGGTAGACCAGATGCTCCTGAAATGCAGGCATTAGTGGATACTTATTTTACAAAAGTTCTTTCTGGTAAAGATGTTTCTTTTGAACGTACAGCTTTAATTGGTGAATTTGAAAAAATGGAAGAAGTTTCAAAAAGATTAAAAACAAATTTACCAAAAGAAGTTTTAGAAGAAACAAGTAAACAGCTTGATGCTTTTGCAACAAATGCTAAATATGCTAAAGAAGCAATGGAAATGATGGATGCAATCTTATCAAATGATGTTGTTTCGTGGTGGGAATTAAAACAATCTAGTTTAGAACATCAAGATGCTATGTTAAATGCCAATGCACAAGTGTCTAATGTAGTAAAAAATTTCATTGCTCAAGCACATGAAGCAGGAAATAAATTGTATGATAATACAATTCCTAAAGATAGAAAAGAAGTTATTGATTACAAAGGTAGTGCAAGCATGGAAGCACAACAATATAGTGAGTGGTGGTATACTGCAAAACCTTATGAAGCTTCAAACTTTGCAATTGATAATACTGACAAAGCATACATGTCAAAAGATAATGTAGAAAAAGATTCTTATGTCCAAATTGATTTAGGAAAAGAAATGGATGTATATTCTATTTATCTATTACAAGGAAGAACTGAAACAGATAAAACAGTATCTGGTAAATTCTCATATTCTATTGATGGTCAAAATTGGATTGAATTAGGTAAAGAAGTTTCTGATTATGAAACAATTCTTACTAATTTAAATATTAAAGCACAATATATAAGATTTACTGCATCTAAAGCAGAAGATTTCCAATGGTTTGTACGTGACTTTAAAGTAAATAAAGATATTTCTAATGAAATTGCATCTTCTAGTATAGAAGGATATACAGGAGAAGTAGTACGTAAAATTGAAGAATCAAGTGATGGAACAGCACCGGTGGTATTAGCGCATTATAATGATAAAATTGAAGTAAAAGCCGGAGATACATTTACGCTTTCTTTACGTGACTTTAAATATATCAAAGATGTAAAAGCTGATTTTGGTGTAAAGGGTGTTGTTGAATTTACACGTAACGATGTAGATTGGGTAATGGCAACACAAGATCAATTAGCTTCTCATCCTATTGCAACGCGCGTACGTTTTCGTGCAACTGAAAATGGAATGATTAAAAATGCTACTTTAAAAGTAACAAATGAAGAAAGAAATCCAGGAACATATACAAGTAACTATACATTCCGTGATGGATATGGATTGGATCGTATCAACAATTTTGACATTGCATCAAATGCTGTATCAGTAACAACAGAAGCAGGACAATATTTACAATTGGATTTAGGAAGAGTTACTCATGTACGTGATTTGAAACTAATCTTTAATGAAAGTTATAGTGGAGACCGTCCTACTGATGTTACGCTATCTTATTCTATAGATGGTGAAGAATGGATAAATCTTCCTTATAATATCTATAGCTGGTACAATGAATTTACAAATGTAAATGTTGATGCTCGTTATTTAAAATATACTGTAAATCAAACACGTGGAGGAACATGGACACGTATTGGAGAATTTAGTGTAAATACTTCTGCTCCTGAAACAGTTTGGGAAGCAAGTGTTAATGGTAAACAGCCAACTAACAGAGTAACAAATATGAATGATTATGATCTTTCAACTAATTATTCTCCAGTATCAAATATTAAAGCTGGAGATACGATTGTATATCACTTTAATAAAGATCGTGATTTAAAACGTTTGCATGTATTACAAAGTAGTAAAAATATTACTGAAGCAAAAGTAATTGCAAGAACTGTTGATCGTAAAGAAATTGTATTAGGTACTTTAGATAAAGGATATACAATTTTAGATATGCCAAAACAAGTAGATGTAGAATCTATTAAAATTGAATTTACAAAAGATTTTACTGTAGATGAAAATAATCCAGTAGAAATTTATGAGGTAACTCCTGAATTCTATACGTTGGATGAAATCAAAGAACAGGCAAAAGCTTTAATCAAAGAAGCAAAAGAATTATTAAAAACACCAACAAATAAAAAAGATGGAAAAGAAGTTCTTGAATCAGCAATTTCTTCTTTAGAAGCGCTAGTAGATTCATCAACTGATCGTCATGAAATTACAAATGGAATTAATGAATTAAAAGCTGCTATGGAATATTATAAATCTGGAAATAGCGGTGAAGATAATGGAAATAATAATGGTGATAATGGTGCTATAAAACCAGATAGTCCTGATACTGGTGAAAGCACAAATACAACATTATTTGCAACAATGTTAATGGCTTCTGCAGCGATGTTAACATTCTTGAAAAGAAAAAAACGTGAAGATTAAAATATTAATAATCGACCGTTTTTAAAATAAATTATAAGATATAAAAGCTTGATTTCTTATTTGAAGTCAAGCTTTTTTAAGATAATGAAAATTATTTAATAACTCTTTTACAACTTAAATATGATACTAAGAAATAACCACCATATATTACTATTATCATTCCTGCAGTAATTATAATTGATTGTAAAAGTGCATCAGAATTGTAAATTTCCAACATTATATTACAAACTTGAATTCCAAAAATAGAATGGATGATGGCTAAAAGTAGTGGAAATCCAAAGAACACCAACATTTGTTTAAATAATGCATTATTTATTTTTTGATTCGAAGTACCAATTTTTCTTAGTATTTCATATTTACCTTTATTATCAATTGCATCAGACATTTCTTTTAAAGCAAGAAGTGCTGCTCCAGAAATCATAAAGATAAAACCTAAATACAATGAAACAAAGATAATTACGCCACTAGAGCCGATACTTTCATCATATAAATCTGTTTGACTGCTGATTAAAACATGTTGCCATTTATTATTTTCGGGATTAATCGTTTGATCAAATTTTGAACTAGAAATATATTTATTATTTTCATCGCTCATTTTTGGTACAAGTAAATAATTGGTGCTATAGTTTAGATTACTTAAATCAAATTCATCAGGAACAATGATGAAACCAAAACAATCTTCACCAAAGCAAGCATTATTATTCATCATTAAAAATCCATCAATAGTACGATTATATTTTGCATGTAATGTCTGATTCATAAAAGTGATAGTTTGATTACCTTGTTTTAAAGCATCATTAAATATTTCACTGTTTCCAACGAGTTGATACTCGTCTTTATTTAAATTAACTGTTTTATTATTGTAGAGCTTAGCTGCTTTATTATAAGTACTTTCATTAAGGATTGGTAACTTAGTAGCAAAATATTCTTCCATAGTAGGATCTAAGTTAAGCATTTGTATGCTATAATTTCCTAATATTGAACCAATTGTAGTTTCTAAAGATGTATAAGTATAAAAATCATAACTATTTTTATATATAGAAGCATCTATTCCTTGTTTATTAAAGATTTCTTTGATACTGTAAGAATCATCCATTTTCTTTGAAAAAGATGCAGAAATAGGGGCGGTATCTTTAAGACTATCTTCTTTAAAGTTTTTTAGAGAAAATGATGAAGATAATAAACAGATAGTCATAAATAAAAGTAAACAAATAATACTTCCAGAAATAACAGTAGAATTAATTTTATTTCCAATTTCCGATACAACAAAAGAATTTAATTGACGATGATAAATATTAGGGATTTTTTTAATTATCGCTAAAACAAAACCAGAGATTGAATAAAAAATTAAAAAAGTACCGATAATTCCTAAAATAATTTGAATTAAAATATCACTTTTACTAGTAAGCATGTTATATCTAACAGTAACATTATAATATGCATATGATAGCATTAAGCAAGCAATGATAAATAAAATAAAGCTAAGATAAGGGTTTTTGATTATGTTTTTTTCTTTTTTGTAATGAGCTGTAAGTAAATCAATAAGTTTAGCTTTACTTACAATGATTAAATCCATAATTGTTACAAAAATAAAAATCAAAATAAAATATAAAATAGTTTTGATAATAGCCTTACTAGAAACAACAAAAACAAATTTTTGCATATTCGCTTCAAACAAACTAGCAACAAATAAAGACATAAATTGTGATAAACTGATTCCTAAAATCAAACCAATTACTAAAGAAATAAAACCAATAATAACTGTTTCAAAAAAGATGATCATACAAACATTGATCTTTTTCATTCCTAATAATAGATATAATCCAAATTCTTTTTTTCTTTTCTTAATCAAAAATTGACTTGCATAAGCAATCAAAAAACCTAAGATAAATGATACTAATACACTCATAGCTTCTAATGCAGTGTTCATTACATCGATGATTTGTGATTTTGTTTGTGAGAGTTCCATCATTGAAGTTTGAGATTCAACGGCATTAAAAATATAAAATACTGCGATACCCAAAATAAGAGTGAAGAAATAAATTGAATAATCTTTAATACTCTTTTTTTGATTTTTAATAGATAATCTAAATAACACTGTTCAATTCACCTCCAAGAAGTGAAACAACATCAATTATTTTTTCAAAAAAATCTTTACGATTTTCATTTCCTCTTCTAATTTCATTGAAGATTTTACCATCTTTAATAAATATTACTCTAGAAGCATAACTAGCTGAAAAAGGATCATGAGTAACCATTAAAATAGTAGCATCAATGTCTTTATTTAATTGATTAAAGCTTTCAAGTAATGCTTTTGAACTTTTTGAATCTAAAGCGCCGGTTGGTTCATCGGCTAATATAATTTTAGGGTTAGTAATAATAGCTCTAGCTGAAGCAACTCTTTGTTTTTGACCTCCGGACATTTGATATGGGTATTTATCTAAAACATCAGTGATGTCTAGTTTTTTTGCTATATTAATTACTTTTTCTTTGATTTTTGTTGGTTTACATTTTTGGATTTGTAAAGCTAAAGCAATATTATCATATGCTGTTAATGTATCAAGTAAATTAAAATCTTGAAAAATAAAACCTAACTGATTTCTTCGAAAATCTGCTAATTTATTTCGCTTAAGTTTCGTTATGTTAGTTTGATCCACGATGATTTCACCACTAGTAACGCGATCAATCGTTGAAATACAGTTTAATAAAGTAGTTTTTCCTGAACCACTTGAACCCATAATGGCAACAAATTCACCTTTATCAACTGATAAAGAAATATTATCAATAGCTTTAGTTAAAGATGATTTGTTTCCATAATATTTTGAAATATTGTTGATTTGTAAAATGTTATTCATATTTTTTCCTCCTATCTACAATCAAATTATAAAACATGCTAATTTTTATAAACATCGAATATTATTAAAAAACCTTACAGCGCTGTAAGGTTAGTTTATTTTTGTAGAGTAATGATTATGCGAGTGAATTTATTTTTAACTGATTCAATTTCAATATCATGTCCTAATTCTAAACAAAGTGATTTACATAAATATAGGCCCATTCCAGTTGAGGCTTTATATGTTCTACCGTTATATCCGGTAAATGATTTTTCAAAGACTCTAGGTAAATCTTCTTCAATGATACCAATGCCATTGTCTTCAATAATTAATTTAACTTTTTTTTCTAATTGTTTAGTTGAAAAGATGATTTGATGATCGTTTTTATTAGCGTATTTAATAGCATTGTTAATGATTTGACCGATCATAAATGATAACCATTTTTCATCGGTTAGAATAATTGTATCTTCAATTTCTTCAATGATTGAAAAATGATTGAGAATTAAAGAGTCTTTATTAGCATTGATGGAAGAATCAACGATCTTTTTTAAACTATATTGACCAATTATATAGTCATTTTGAGGAACTTCACTTCTAATATAATATAAAACTTGTTCTACATAAGAATCAATTTTAATTAATTGAGATTTTAGTTTTCTTGAAGCTTTATCGTGATGATTATGAATTAGTAGTTTTAAAGCAAAGATAGGAATTTTAATTTCATGTACCCATGTTTCAATATAACGTTTTAATTCATTACTTGTTCTTACATATTCTTCAATTTTATCATTCATTGATTTACAAATATCAACTAAACTATCGTATAAGTATTTGCCTTCAATAAAAGTAGGACGCTCAAGCATTTCAATAATTAAGAATTTATCATCAAGGGAATCAAGTTTATTTTTCATATCATTATAAAAAGATTTTTTACGATTATAATCATATAAAATAATAATTATTGCAAATAAAATAAGAAGAAAATGAATAAAGATGTGAAGTGTATAAACAGTATCAAAAAGAATTAAGACAATTTCAATACTAATTAATAAACAAAAAAATAAACTAAGATGCACAAGCTTATCTTTTAAATAATTAGTTAATTTCATAATAATATATATCCTTGCTTTCTTCTTGTCTCAATAGAATCTAAAATACCTAAATTTTTCATTTTCTTTCTTAAACGATTAATATTTACAGTTAACGTATTATCATCAACAAAATCACTATAGTCCCATAAGTGGTCCATTAATTCGTCTCGAGATACAATTTTACCATGATTTTTAATTAAATAGTATAAAATTGTCAATTCATTTTTTGAAAGAATTATTTCATTATCTTTATATGTTAAAGTACTTTTAAGTAAATTAATCGTCATTTGATTATATTCGATTTGATCATTTGATCCTTGATCATCAAGATGTCTAAATAATGTTTCAATTCTAAGTAATAAAAGAGTAGGGTTATATGGCTTAGTAATATAATCATCAGCACCATAGCTCATTGACATTATTTCATTTATATCACCAGTTTTGCTTGTCAGCATAATAACTGGTAGATTAGACTCTTTACGTATTTCTTTTAAAATTGTTTGACCATTAGTACCTGGTAAAACAATATCTAATAAAACTAAATCAGGATCAAATTCAATAATCTTTTTTGCTACTTGATGAAAATTAAATAGTTGATAGCTATCATAGCCATTATCATCAAGTAATATTTTTAATTCATCACTAATAGTTTTATCATCTTCAATAATTAATATTTTTTTCAACTTGCTCACATCCTTTACTTAATTTTAAATTTTATCATCCTAAATAAAATATCACAATAATAAAATAACTCTAGATTACAAACTCTAGAGTTATGAATTTTTAATTGAATATATTTTTACACAAGCATAAAAACTAATAATATTTAAAATAATTGCAATAAGAGTCTCAAACATAAGTAGTGTAGGGGTAGTGAGTTCAACGATTGTTTCAATTCCAATAAAAATATTTGAACAAACATAACTTATAGCTACCACAATAATAAAAATAACAAAAACAATCGTACCTTTTTTATTACCAAGTGAAAAAAGTCCAATGTTATTGATAGCTGTCATAATAAATGTCAAAATAAAGCCAAATAACCAAATTAATAAAGCGGTGTCAAGATTTGTAGTTTGATAAATAAAAGTGTAAATAAAGGTAATTGGTAATGAAATTAATAAGTTAATTGAAAATGATAGGATTAAAGTTGAAATTATTTTTGCTTTAACGATTTCTTTTTTAGTAAGGGGAAATGTTAAAAGAATCTTATTGTAATTAGAAATTTCGTCTTGTTCGGTTGAATATTGTAAAGTAGAAGTACCCATCATTGGTAAAGTTATACCTACGATTAGGATAAATGAATATAGGTTTTTCATTAACATGACTAATACAATAAGTGCTGTAAATGCAAAAATCATGCTAATTAGATTCTTTTTAAGACAAAAGCTTTCATAATAATCTTTGATAATAATTCCTAACATGTTTTATTCACTCCTTTTGCATAAAATAACATAATTTCTTCAATCGTTGGACGAATGATTTCTAAATCAGGAATTATTTTTTGAATTGCATAACGATTGTTAACTAAAATAGAGTAACTGTATGGCTTTTTAATATAGGCAATGATATCATCTTCATTTAATGTTTCAAGAGTATCTTTATTGCCATTGATAATACCATAATCTTCAATAATTTTATCGTATGGTTTAAAAAATAATAGTTTTCCTTCATGAATATAGGCTATATAATCAGAAATTTTATCAAGATCACTAGTAATATGCGAAGATATTAAAACAGTATGATTTTCTTCTTCTGTAAATTCACGAATGATTTCTAATATTTCTTCACGAATAATTGGGTCTAAACCACTAGTTGCTTCATCTAAAATTAGTAATTTTGCATGATGGCTAAAAGCAATTGCAAATTCTAATTTCATTTTCATCCCACATGAAAATGTTTTTAGTTTCTTTTTTAAAGGAAGATTAAAACGTTTTAAATATTGACAATAAATATCATTGTCCCAATTTTTATAAGTTTTAGATAAAATTAAACCAATGAATTTAGGAGTAAACTCTAAATTAAAATGTGTTGTATCAAAAATAACTGCTAGATCTTCTTTAATTTCTTTTTCATTATCTTTGTATTCTTTACCAAAATACTTTAATGAACGATAATTTGCATCAATTATTCCTAGAATTGAATTGATCATAGTAGACTTACCAGCACCATTTTCACCAATTAATCCTACAACTGTTCCTTTAGCGATTGAAAAAGAGATTTTATCTAAAGTAAAATCATGATATTTTTTTGATAAATTATTGATTTCGATTGCATATTCCATAATTATATCTCCTCAAAAATTATTTCAAGAGTTGTCATTAACTCTTTTTTTGAAATCCCATTTTGTTTTGCAAGAGTGCAAGCATCAAGAAGTATTTTTTCAATTCTACGACGATTTTCTTCTTGAATAAAATCTTTATTTTGGGTTGCAACAAATGCTCCTTTAGCTGGGATAACTACAATAAAGCCATCATTTGATAATTCATCATAGGCTCTTTGAGTTGTAATAATACTAACATGAAGATCTTTTGCCAACTTGCGCATAGAAGGTAAAGGATCATTTGGTTTTAATTTGCCTTGCATAATCAGTTCTTTGATTTGAATGACAATTTGTTCATAAATTGGTTTTGAACTTGAATTGCTAAGTATAATTTCCATGAATATTCACCTCGTAACATAATATACTGTATATATCTTACATATACAGTATAACGATATTTAGTAATGCTGTCAATATCTTATATATACAGTATTGATAAAATTATGAATGAATAGTAAAAGCATACTAAAGCTTAAAATTCTAAATGAATAAGATAAATTAGGGAGGTGATTAAAATATCAAATGTTGAAATATTATTAAAATATGCAAGATCTTGGATTGGATTGAATGAAAAAGATGGTTCATATAAACAAATTATTGATGTTTATAATAACCATCTTCCTCGAGCTAGAGGCTATAAAGTAAATTATAATGATTATTGGTGTGCAGTCTTTGTTAGTGCTTGTGTAATTAAAGCTAATTTAACTAAATTTATTCCACTTGAATGTTCGTGTGGTGAAATGATTGAATTAGCTAAACAGATGAATATTTGGAATGAAGATGGTAAACGTAGTCCTAATGTTGGGGATATTATTATGTATGATTGGGATAATCAAGATGGTTGGCCAGAGCATGTAGGAATTGTTGAAAGTGTTACAAATAATCAAATTACAGTTATCGAAGGTAATAAAAGTAATGCTGTAGGTCGTAGAGTTATTAATGTGGGAAATGCAAGTATTAGAGGTTATATTCAACCTAACTATGATGGAAGTGTTACAAATAATCAGCCATCAAAACCAATAAGTAATGAAAAAGCTGTAAATTATCAAGTTAAGGTAAATACTAAAAGTGGTGTTAATTGTCGCAAAGAACCAAGTGTTAGCAGTGCTAAAATTACTGCTTATGCAAATGGTACCCAATTAACTATCACTAAAGAAAAAAATGGCTGGGGTTATGCTAATAGTACTGGTTGGGTTGATTTAGAATATTGCATTAATGTATCATCGAATACTTCATGGAAAGGCGATGAAAAATATTATTTAGAAAATAGTGAGGTAGGAAAATGGCAAGAAGCAATGAATAAAGGTTTTGATACAAATGAATTAGAAGTTGATAATAAGTTTGGTAAAGCTAGTCAGGATTTTGCAAAAAATCATTTATTATGGAAAGGACAAAGTCATAATTGTCCTACAGCAATTAGTTGGTTACAAAATCGATTACGTTATTTTGGATTTAGTAAACTTGAAGTAAATGGAAAGTGGAGTAAGTATCTAGATACTTGTGTTATGACATTTCAAAGTAACCGAAATTTACAAAAAGATGCTAAAGTTGGATTAGATACAACATATCATCTTTTAAAAGGAGAAATTAAATAAGTTAAAATATCTGTAATGTTATTTAACGTTACAGATATTTTTTAGTGTGCCACGCATGACATAAGACTAGGTGGTGAAAGTCCACTGTGGGGGTTTCGTACTACCAACCACTAGCCGAAGACAAGGTATCCATCGTAAGGTGTGAACGGGAGGAAGTTGGAGGCAAAGTCCTGACCCAAGGAATACGAACTATTTTAGGCAGAAGCTTATCGGATGAGATTGCTAAACAAATCGAAGTCCAATAGTACGACGGAATAAGCAGTGTAAAGATAGTGGGTACATAGGATGAAAGTGTTATGTCTTACCGTGGGAGGTCCTAGGAACATGATGAAAATGTAATCATGGTGGAAACGTTTGTCCTAGGAAGTCAGCCGAGGTCATAGTAGTGATGATGATAACTGTAATGGTTATCTAGCGAAGGACCGAACATAAGGAGGTGAACTGGAAATGAAAGATACTCAAGATAAAATAGGATACTGTCAACTATCATTAGGCTTACTCTATGAAGATAGTACGGGATACGACAATAGTGGAGAAGTGTATCCTACATCAAAACAAGAGATATCACATACGAAGAACACCAATAGATTTGTAGTACATGAGAAGTTACTTGAAACAATTATGGAGGATGCCAATATAGAAAAGGCAATCCAAAGGGTTATGAGTAATAAGGGAAGTGGTGGTGTAGATAAAATGCAAGTCGCAGAAGTTCGTACGCATTTCGCACAACACTGGTCTTATCTAAAGAAACTTATCATGGAGGGACATTATAGTCCACAAGCCGTTAAAAGAGTAGAAATACCAAAAGATAACGGAAAGAAAAGAGAGTTAGGAATTCCAACAGTGACGGATAGGGTCATACAACAGGCGATAGTACAGGTACTGACACCAATATTTGAACCCCAATTCAGTGACAATAGTTATGGGTTCCGACCAAGAAGAAATGCCCATCAAGCAGTAAGAAAAGTAGTCGAATACGCCAATGAAGGATATCGATATACAGTAGACCTAGATTTAGAGAAGTACTTTGATACAGTCAACCATTCAAGACTTATACAGATATTGTCACAAACTATTAAAGACGGAAGAGTTATATCACTCATACATAAATATCTCAATGCAGGAGTCATAGTAAAACATAAGTTTGAAGAAACTACAAAAGGAGTACCCCAAGGTGGGCCACTCAGCCCATTATTATCAAATATATATCTTAATGAATTTGATAAAGAAATGGAAAGAAGAGGAAATCGATTTGTAAGGTACGCAGATGACTGTGTCATACTATTCAAAAGTAAAAGAAGTGCAATGAGAGTCAAAGAAACAGTGACAAGATATTTAGAAGAGAAATTATTTGTAAAAGTGAACCAAGAGAAGACAAAGGTAGCCTATATTACTGATATAAAATTCTTGGGCTTTGGATTTTATATAGAGAAGAGTGGTAATGTACGAATCACTGTTCACAAGAAATCTAAAGAAAAGATGAAAAAGAGAATAAAGGAAATCACCAAAAGGAACCGACCAATATCAAGTAAGGAATTAGCTAAAGAGTTAAAAGAATACATTACAGGTTGGGTGAATTACTATAGGATAGCGAATATGAGTAAACATCTAAGGGAAATAGACTCATGGATGAGAAGAAGAATACGAATGATATATTGGAAAAGATGGAAGTTAGTAAGAACAAGGTATAGAAATTTACAAAAACTAGGTATTAATAAAAGTAAGGCATGGGAATGGGCAAACACAAGAAAAAGCTACTGGCACATCGCCAATAGCTTCATACTAAAAAGGACACTTACAAATGAAGTATTAAAAATATACGGATTTATAAGTGCACTAGATTATTACAACTCTATAAACTTATGAAACGCCGTGTAGGGAACCCTACGCACGGTGTTGTGAAAGGGGCGAAAGATTTTAATTCTTAGCCCCTATTCAATTTTAAATATTTTAAAGCAGTTTATTTTTCTGTATTGTAAAAGATATTAGGAGGTGAGAATATGAACTTAGAGCAAAAAGAAAAGTTAGAAACAATTACAGCAAATCTAGATTCTATAATTGAAATTTTATTTGCTTTACAATTATTAGATCTTCATTGTCAAAGCGAACTAAATGCATTAAAAATTTCTGATTTTTTTAGAAATGCCAATCGAATCATTGACAGAAATCAAAAATCAAATAAAGGACCTATAAAAAGGTCCTTTTAAACTGTTGTTTTAAATTTTTACTACATGATAGTTTTTGTTTATAAAAAAACCACGTATTTATGCGGGTTTAAAATCTATGGTATCCCCAGTAGGAATCGAACCTACAATTCAACCTCCGGAGGGTTGCGTGATATCCATTTCACTATGGAGACATTGCTAATTCATTATAGCATTGTTAAATTCAAAAATAAATCTCTTTTATAAAAAACTAAAAATAAAAAATAATTGACTAGGTAAATAAAAAATCCAGATAAAAATAAAGCACATAGGATCTACTATTTCTAAAAATACTAATCCAATTGTAATATCACAAAGCAGCAATAATAAAATTGAAGTAAAAAAACTTTTAGAGATAGGATAACTATGATATAGATTTAATAGACTAAAACATAAGTATATTAAGACTAATGTAATTAATGGATCAACAAAAATAAAGATTAGTAAACATAAAGGTAAATAGTTATGATAATTTAAAAGATGCATATATGTTATTTGGACTAAGATAAATAAAATTATGCCTAAGATATATAAATCACTAAATAATAGAAAATAATCAGCAATAAAAGCAAAGGCCATTGCTAGAATTACATAAATATTAGCTCTTTTAATGATTAGATAGGCTAAAGAATTAAAACTTACTAGATATTTAAGTAAGTTACTATTATATCCTAGTAGGTCAAAACAAATGAATAGAAGTCCAATTATGATATTGATAAAATAGATCATGAAGATCACCACCTAATCTTATTTTACCAAATTTAAAAATTATTTTCATTGAATAAATAATTTGTTAAAATATGTAAGGTGGTATAAATGCATAAAAAACATATTTTTATTATGAAACCTAATTTAAAAGATACCAAAATTGAAACAATGATTGTTTCAACCATGCAAGGTTATCATTATGAAATTAAATATACAAAGTATTCACGTCATGCAATAAAAATTGCTAAAGAATGTCATAACTGTAGAATTTATGCAGTTGGTGGTGATGGTTTAATTCATGAAATAGTTCAGGGAATAGTAGGTAGTGATAATGAATTAGTCGTTATTCCTGCTGGAACGGGTAATGATTTTATTAGAAGTATTGCTGATAGTAAAGATCCAGGTGTGCTTTTAAAAAAGTCATTGAGTTTAAAAGCTCAACCAATTGATTTGATTAAAGCTAATGATATTTATTGTATTAATGTGTTATGTTGCGCTTTTGATAGTGACATTGCAAATAATGTTCATAATTATCATAAGATTAAGTTTTTACCTAAGACGTTGCAGTATGTTAATGTTTTAATTAAACGAATCTCTAAATATCGTTTTTATCCAACTAAGGTGACTAGTAATAATAAGGTTATTTATAATGGTGATTTAGTTGTTTGTGCTTTTTGTAATGGTAGATATTTTGGTGGTGGGTTTGAAATTGGTAAAGATGCTAATGTTCAAGATGGCTTTATTGATTTGAATTTTGTTTCGACGTTACCAAAAAGATTGATTTTGTATTATATTTTTTTGATGCTGAAAAAGAGGTTAGATTTGGGTAAGTTATACTTTCATGATAAGTTAAAGAGTGTTGATTTGATAACTAGGCAGGAAGTTAATATTGATGGGGAAACTTATCAGCCTGGTCGTTATCATTTGGAGATTGTTAGTGATTTGATCAAGGTTGTTATATATAAGTAATACTTATATTAAAATGATGATATATTAATTTTACTGATAACTATACTATATTTTCAATTTAAATACATTTTGAATTAAAAAAATGTCTATGTTCTCTATTTTTTGGTTTGTTTACAAATTTTTTCTTATTATTTTAAAGTTGACTCTAAAGTCAAATTTATCATGTAAATCATCAGATAAATTTGCTTGTATATAATTATATGGGAATATGTATCAAGTATATTTTTTACTGTTTTTATATAGTTGAAATCTTTTTTATAAAAGGCGTATTCTATATGTTGATATTCAAATTTTAGTTACTCTAATAATTTCTTAGATAATCTAGGCTTGGAAGCGAGGAATAGAATACTTGGGTAAATGAGTTTGGATAGAATATCATTTAAGTCGAACTTAAATTGATATTTATTAGTGATGTTTTTACAAATATCATTTAAATGTAGTTTGTAATATAAAAAGTAGTAAATATTGAAAGAAACTTGAACGTTCTATGAACGTTCTATTCGGATTTTTTTATAAATACTGTAAAGAATCTTTCTTTTGTTTTTTGAATTCAGTAACATATTCATTTAATTAGACAAAAATCCTTATTTTCTACACAAGTTTTAATTTATCATAATTATCATTGATTTTAATGCCATAGATAACAGTTTTTAAATTTAGTTATTTTAACACATACTCTTATATAATAATTACATCAAAGTATGCATAACATATGCAATATAAATAAAATTGACAAAAAAAACTATTTTACAATGATTTTAAAGTTTTTGTGATTGAAAATGTGTTTAAGTTTCATTTTGTTTAACATTTTTAATTTTTTAGTTGTTAGTTTTAACAAAGCATACTTTAAAAAAATTATAAAAGTGAATGATTTATGCTATTTCAATCGTATTATTAGTGAAAAGGGTTAAATTTATTAAATAATCAAGGAGGGATTTTGATGAAAAAAATTATTATTAGTCTATTAACTGGAATAGGATTATTAGGGTTTGGTGTTAATGTGATAATGGCTGATGCTCCTGCTAGTGACAATACTAGAGCTATTGATACAGCAGTGCCAGAAATTGCTAACGTTAATTGTAATCATATTGATAATGATGGAAATGGTATTTGTGATAACTGTAATATAAATTGTGATGATAATCAAAAATGTCGTAATTGCCAGTGGAATTATTATGATGAAAATGGTGATGGTATTTGTGATAATTGCAATGTAAATTGTCCAAGTTATAGTGCTAATGGTTATTCAAATAATTGTGGTCATCACAATGATGGAAATAGTCATCATGCCAGAAATCACGGACATCATTAATTAGGATGTTTTAATGCGTAGTGAACAAGAATTAAATCGAGTAATTGATCAATATGGTGATACTGTTAGACGGATTTGTCTTCTTTATTTAAAAAATGAAGCAGATAGTGAAGATATTTTTCAAACTGTTTTTTTGAAGTATATTACTAGTAAGATCAAATTTAATAGTACAGAACATGAAAAAGCCTGGATCATTCGAGTTACTATTAATAGCTGTAAAGATTTACTCAGAAGTTTCTTTCGAAAAAAAACTATACCACTAGATGATTTACTTGAAAAACCGCAATTTTTAAGTAATGATCATCGTGAAGTTATCGAGGCGGTATTATCTTTATCACAGAAATATCGTGATGTAATATATTTACATTATTACGAAGGTTATACAGCATCGGAAATTAGTCAAATTCTTGGTAAAAATGTTAATACTATTTATACCCTCCTGACTCGTTCTAAAAAAATGTTACGAGATCAATTAGGGGGTGAATATAATGAATAAAAAAATTAAAGAAGCTTTTGATCAAATCCAGATGGAAGATCAATTAAAAGATAAAACAAAAGCATATATATCAAAAAAGACTAGGAATTATACTAAAGCTAAGCAATTTCATTTCTTTCGTTTAATACCGGCTACGATATGTTTATTGTTGCTTTTGATTGGGGGATATTGGTTGTATTTTACACCAACAGTAGCTATTAGTGTTGATATTAATCCGTCTATTGAACTGGGTATTAATCGTTTTAATCAAGTTGTTTCAATTGATAGTTATAATGAAGATGGTAAATTACTATTAGATACATTAGAAATTAAATATTTAAATTATCAAGAAGCTATTGATCAGATTGTCAATAATGATCAAGTGATGGCATATTTGTCCAATGATGAAGTTATGACTATTTGTGTAATTGGTGATGAAAATAAGCAATCTAATCAAATTTTAACTAATATTGAAACAGTTGTAGAAAATCAAAGTAATACTTATTGTTATCATACTAATCATCATGAAGTTAATAGAGCACATGAAGTAGGATTATCT
Organism: Thomasclavelia spiroformis DSM 1552; assembly: GCF_025149465.1. Lineage (NCBI taxonomy): Bacteria > Bacillati > Bacillota > Erysipelotrichia > Erysipelotrichales > Coprobacillaceae > Thomasclavelia > Thomasclavelia spiroformis. The sequence goes on from NZ_CP102275.1 coordinate 1,014,229, forward strand.
TATGGTAAGTATCAGGCTTATTTACAATTACAAGAGCTTGATCCTACTATAACTGTAAGTGATGTTCAAAATATGACAATGAAGGAAATACATCATTTAATTGAATCATTGACTTCAAGTAATCAAGATAATAATTATAAAAACAATGAACATGGTCATCGTCATGGTTATCATCATGAATAGGGGGTTTCAAATAAAATTGAAATCCTTTTTTAATAAACATTGATTAAAAATATATAATAGTATTTGATTGAAGATAAGTCATAAATTTAAGTAACTAGAAAAATATAAATTAATTAAGAAAATCATCAATTAATGTATATTTATTTATTTAAGTAAGCTAGTAAATTTTAATTGTATGGATTGTCTATGTTTTGAAATTATAAATTTAGTAGTATGTTGTTTGGTGCCAAAAAAACCGATTTTTTATTATGTTTTTTGATGTTGAAAAAGAGGTTAGATTTAGGTAACTTATATTTTTATGATAAGTTAAAGAATGTTGACTTGATCAAGATTTATATATATAAGTAGTACTTATATCAAAATGATGATATATTAATTTTACTAATAGCTTAGACTATACTATAATTAGTTAGTAATTAAGATTAACTCATATATTAGATTACTTTTTTAATGCATTTTATTTATTAATTGTATATAATGTAAGAGTAAATAAGAAAGGATGAAATTTATGGCAGGTGTTGTTGTAGTAGGAAGTATGTGGGGAGATGAAGGTAAAGGTAAAGTTACTGATTATCTTGCCCAAAAAGCCGATGTTGTAGTTCGTTATGCCGGAGGTAATAATGCTGGGCATACGATTGTTTATGATGGAAAGAAGTTTGCGTTGAAATTAATTCCTTCAGGTATTTTTAGTGGGCATGAAGTAATTATGGCAAATGGAATGGTTGTTAATCCTAAGGCCTTTTTAGAAGAAGTTAAGTATTTAAATGAGGCTGGGATTGATACAAGTAAGATTAAAGTAAGTGATCGTTGTCATGTTATTTTACCTTATCATTTAGAAATTGATGAAATTCAAGAAAAACGTAAAGGTGCTAATAGTATCGGGACTACAAAAAAAGGAATTGGTCCTACATATATTGATAAATACAGTCGTATTGGGATTCGTATGGGTGAGTTTATTGATGAAGAGTTATTTTTAGAAAGATTAAAAGAAACTTTCCCAATGAAGTTAATGGAATATCCAGAGTTAAAAGATAAGTTTACGGTTGAAAGTATTTTTGAAGAATATAAAGAATATGCAAAACAAATTAAACCATTAGTTTGTGATACAGGAATATTATTGGATCAATATTTACAAGAAGATAAAAAGGTTTTATTTGAAGGTGCTCAAGGAGCAATGTTGGATATTGATTATGGTACATATCCGTTTGTTACAAGTTCTCATCCAGGTGCTAATGGTGTTAGTGAAGGAACTGGAATAGGTCCTTTATATATTAAAGAATCAATTGGAATTATTAAAGCGTATACTACTAGAGTAGGAGCTGGGCCTTTTCCAACTGAGTTAAATGATGAAGTTGGTGAATTGATTCGTCAAAGAGGTCATGAATATGGTACCGTTACTAAGCGTGCTAGAAGAACAGGATGGTTTGATGCAGTTGTAGTAAATCAATCAAGAAGAATGTCTTCTTTAACTGGTATTAGTTTAATGTTATTAGATGTTTTAAGTGGTTTTGAAACTTTAAAAATTTGTACTGCTTATAAATATAAAGGTGAAATTATTCATGGTTTACCAGCAACAGTAAAAGGAATTGAAGAAGTTGAACCTGTTTATGAAGAAATGCCAGGATGGAATGAAGATATTACTAATGTAAAATCTTTTGAGGAATTACCTGTTAATTGTCAAAATTATATTAGAAGAATTGAAGAATTAATTCATTGTCCAATTGTAATGTTTTCAGTTGGTCCTGATCGTAATCAAACTGTTGTTTTAAAAGAAATTGAATTTTAAGGAGGTTAGTGCGTGAAAAGAGAGTTAGTTATTGTTATTGACTTTGGTGGGCAATATAATCAGTTAGTTGCTCGTCGTGTTCGTGAGTGTAATGTTTATTGTGAAATTTATTCATATAAAACTGATTTAGAAAAGATCAAAGAAATGAATCCTAAGGGAATTATTTTAACTGGTGGGCCAAATAGTTGTTATTTAGAAGATTCTCCTACATATCAAAAAGAATTATTTGAATTAGGTATTCCAGTACTTGGGTTATGTTATGGAGCTCAATTGATGCAACATGTTTTAGGTGGTAAAGTAGAACGTGCTGATGTAAGAGAGTATGGTAAATCAAATCTTATTATTAGTAAAACTGATTCTAAGTTGTTTAAAGATGTACCTAAAGAAAGTATTTGTTGGATGAGTCACTTTGATTATATTTCTAAGATTGCGCCAGGTTTTGAAATTACATCTTATACTAAAGATTGTCCAGTTGCATCTTGTGAAAATGAAGAGCAAAAATTGTATGCAATTCAATTCCATCCTGAAGTATTACATACTGAGCATGGTAAAAATATTTTATCTAATTTCGTAATGGATGTATGTAATTGTTCTGGTGATTGGCGTATGGATTCATTTGTTGAAGAACAAGTTAAAGCTATTAGAGAAAAAGTTGGTAATGGTAAGGTATTATGTGCTTTATCTGGTGGTGTTGATTCATCAGTTGCAGCAGTGCTTTTATCAAAAGCTATTGGTAATCAGTTAACTTGTGTATTTGTTGATCATGGATTACTTCGTAAAAATGAAGGTGATGAAGTTGAAGAAGTATTTGGACCAAATGGACATTATGAATTAAACTTCATTAGAGTAAATGCTCAACAAAGATATTATGATAAGTTAAAGGGAATTGAAGAACCAGAAGCTAAACGTAAGATTATTGGTGAAGAATTTATTCGTGTTTTTGAAGAAGAAGCTAAAAAGATTGGTACTGTTGATTTCTTAGTTCAAGGAACTATCTATCCAGATGTTGTTGAAAGTGGATTAGGTGGAGAATCTGCAGTTATTAAATCACATCATAATGTTGGTGGTTTACCAGATGCTGTTGATTTTAAAGAAATCATTGAACCATTACGTGATCTTTTCAAAGATGAAGTGCGTAAAGTTGGTTTAGAATTAGGAATTCCTGAATACTTAGTATTTAGACAACCATTTCCAGGACCGGGTTTAGGTATCAGAATTATTGGTGAAGTTACTGAAGAAAAAGTTAAAATTGTACAAGATGCTGATGCAATCTATCGTGAAGAAATTGCAAAAGCTGGTCTTGATAAAACAATTGGTCAATACTTTGCAGCTCTTACAAACATGCGTTCAGTAGGAGTTATGGGTGATGAAAGAACATATGATTATGCAATTGCTTTACGTGCAGTAAACACAATTGATTTCATGACAGCTGAAGCTGCTCAAATCCCATATGAAGTATTGAATAAAGTTATGTCTCGTATTATAAATGAAGTTCGTGGGGTAAATCGAGTAATGTATGATATTACATCAAAACCACCAGGAACAATCGAGTTCGAATAGTACTGAGTGGTTTAGACGTATTGAAAAAGTGCCTGTTTAAGGCACTTTTTTGTATATTTATCTATAAAAATATATAATGTTAAATTATTTGATAAATATAAGTAAATGAAAAAAGGGGTATTAATTAAACAAAATTTGCCATTGAATGAAAGCTATGAGTGAAAATGAATAAGATGGGACTGAAAAATGAGAGATTTAAGTGCTATTAAAAAATTAAAATTGGAAATCAATGCTGGTGATAATATTCGAGATAGAAGTTTCAATGATGATGTAGAATTCACCGCAAGGCAGAAAATAAAACAAGGGATAAGTCTCGTTAAAAGTAAATGAAAGAAATTAAATAGATTCAAGTAAGAGGCTGTGAATTTCCAGTTTTAAAACAAGAAGAATTGTTAATAAATTTAACAAAATTTGGACGAATATATTTGAAACATTTGAAAGAAAATTATAAAGCACATTATCTAGCTTTATTTGTAGAAAATATGTTGAATGATGAACTGTTATCAGTGGATCAGCAGATGAATGATAGATATGACTTGTTAGTAAAGCAACTTATGGAAGAAAGATATTAATGAAGAATTAAAAGAAAAAATCAAATGAGCTAGGTACAGGAGATGAATTTCGTCAGAAATGTTGCAGAGAAAAATATAATTAAAGAGGTAATTGAAGTGGGATAATCTCACTTTTTTGAATATATTTTTTCAATAAAAGTGTGTAAGTAATTTTATTGTATTTTACATTTTTTATTAAAATAATTATTTAGTTTGATTTTCATTGAGAGTTTATGTGTATAGAAGTATAATTATAATACGCGATTTTTTATTTAAAGTTGCATCGTGAAATTTTTGTTAATGCAGAGATACGTATGGTCGTAATATAATTTTTATATTAAATTAAATTATATAGGATGAGTCAAAAAACAGAATGGAGGTATAATTTTGAAAGGTTCAGAATGTAGATTGATTGAATATATGGATGGTTCAAAGAAACGTTTTATAATTCCTGTCTATCAGCGAAATTATGATTGGAAGACTGAAAATTGTAAGCAGCTTTATGATGATTTAGTAAAGGTTGTTAAAAATCGCAGAAATAATCATTTTTTTGGTAGCTTAGTATCAGTATATGAGTCTTCTGGTAGAAATACTGAGTTTCTTGTTATTGATGGTCAACAGCGTTTAACAACTGTTTCGTTGTTGCTTTTGGCAATGTATAACCTAATTTCAAAAGGATTAGTGGTAGTTGAGGAAAAAACATTAGCAAATCAAATTTATGAAGACTTTTTGGTTGATAAATATCAGCCAGAAGAAACACGTATTAAATTAAAACCAGTTAAGAATGATAGAGAAGCATTTGATAAGTTGTTTAATAGTGAAGATGAATATATACGCGATTCAAATCTAACTACGAATTACAATTATTTTTATGATCGCATAAAAAAACAAGAGGTTACAGTTGATGAATTATTCGATGCTATTTGCAAGCTTGAAATTATTAATATCACACTTAGCAATGATGATAATCCTCAATTGATTTTTGAGAGTTTGAACTCTACTGGACTAGATCTTAGTGAAGGAGATAAAATTCGCAACTTTATTTTAATGGGATTACCAGCAAATGTTCAAAATGAATATTATGAGAAGTATTGGAATAAAATTGAAATTTGTACTAAATATGATGTTAGTTCTTTTATTAGAGATTACTTAAGTATTAAACAACAAGCAATTCCATCTCAAAAAAAAGTGTATATTAATTTTAAAGAATTTGTTGAATATACAAAAATTGAAACAGAAGAACTATTAAAAGATATGTTGGCATATGCCAAAAGATATCAAGTGCTTCTAAACGGGAATAATGTTGATAAAATGTTGAATGCTTGTATCTACAGATTGAATCGTTTAGAAACAACAGTAACGAGACCGTTTTTTTTGGAAGTTTTAAGATTATTTGATGAAAATAAATTGAATATTGATGATGTTTCGGATATTTTTATAACAACTGAAAATTATTTGTTTAGAAGAAATATTTGTGATTTACCAACAAATGCTTTAAATAAAATTTTTTTGATGTTGCATAGAGAAATTATTCGATATGATGGAACTGATAATGATTACGTATCTAAATTTAAATATACATTATTATCCAAAAAAGATAGAGCATGTTTTCCTAATAATGATGAATTCGCTCGTGATTTTACCGAACGACAAATTTATTCAATGAATAGTAAAAATAAAATCTATATCCTAGAACGTATTGAAAATTTTGGTACTGTTGAGGATAAGGATATTTATGGTCATTGTGATTATGGAACATATTCAATTGAACATATAATGCCTCAACATCTTACTCCATTATGGCAAAAAGAACTTGGTGAAAATTATGAATTAATTCACGCGGAGTGGCTTCATAGAATTGCAAATTTGACTTTGACTGCTTATAACTCAAAATATAGTAATAGCTCTTTTGTAGAAAAGAAAAATATGCAAAATGGTTTTTTAGACAGTGGAATACGAATGAATACTTATATTGCTCAAAAGGATAAATGGACATTAGCTGAACTTAAAGATAGGAGTGATTATTTAAAAGATAAAGCATTACAAATATGGTCTGCACCTACAACAGATTATTTACCTGCTGAAAAACAGATGGATAGTGTTACGTTAGGAGAAGATATTTCTTTAAGTGGAAGACAAATTGTTCGATTTAGTTTTAAAAAAGCTGAACAGCCAGTAACAAGTTGGGTAGACATGTATGAAAGAGTTGTAAAGTTGCTACACGCTGATGAAAAATCAGTATTAAATCACTTAGTAGCACAAAAAGGAGATTATGATTTATCGGTATATTTTAGTGATAATAAAAATACGTTAAGATCTGCGCTACAAATTGATGAAAATATCTATACAGAGAAAAACACAAGTACTGATATGAAACTATCTATTTTACGCAGGTTAGTTAAATTGTATGATGTCGATCCTGATGATTTTGTGTTTTATTTAAGAGATGAAAACGAGGAGAATGAAGATGAACCGGGCAGCCGTTTCGAATTGAGAAGACGCTATTGGACTTATGCACTTGATTTTATTCATGAAGCACATGGAGATAAATCTTTTAGCAATGTTAATGCAACGATAGAAAATTATATTTCTGGATTTATAGGTGTTAGTGGTTTTTCAATTAATTGTGTTGCTAATTATGATTCTGCGAGAGTGGAAATGTATTTAGGAAAATCTGATAAAGAGATTAATAAGAAAACTTTTGATATGCTAATTGTAAATAAAGAGAAAATTGAAGCGGGCTTAGGAATTTCTTTGAGTTGGAATAGGAACGATGAAGCAAAGGCGTCGAAGATTTTTTATCAATTGAATAATGTAAGTATTGAAAATGAAGTGGATTGGCTTCAAATGGCAAGATTTCATGCTGAATGGAGTAAAAAATTCTATGATGTAATTGTTCCATACTTGCGCTAAAAATCATTAGTTCATTTAGTAACTTTTTTATTGGTTAGAAAGACAAACAGATAAATTTAATGATATAGCAGAAAAAATATTTAAGGAAATGAAATTGTTTCTTATCTTTGAGTATCATTAAGAGAAATAATTTTAAATGTTTTATTTAAAAATAATTAATATTAAATACGTATAGTTGGAGGGGACAGCAATGAAAGATGTTGAGTTCACTAATTTTAAATTAAATAACATTGATAAAGAAATAATAGAAAAAGATAAAATTAAATACAAAAAGAAAATAAATCAAGTTGTATCTAAAGCAAGAAGGACTTCTAAAAAAAGTAGATGTTTGATATGTGGAGGAGAAGTAGACAGTTTTTGCAATTCTCATAGTATACCTGCGTTTTGTTTAAAACAAATTGCAAATCAAGGAAAGGTATATTATTCTAATAAATTAATAGATTTACCATTTATAGATACAGAAAAAGGAATTAAAAATTCTGGAACTTTTCATTTGATATGTCAAAAATGTGATAATACAGCCTTTCAAACATACGAGAATCCTATTAACTATAATGATAAAATCAGTGGAAAAATGTTAGCTGAAATCGCCATGAAGAATTATTTGAAACAAATAGATAAAAGAAATATTGAACTTGAAATGCCTAAAGCATCTAGAGAATTAGGAATTAATTATCCTATCGAAATTGAAAGACTATATGAAGAAGTGAAAATGTTAGATTTGAAAGAATATTTGTCTTGTTTTTACAAGGCGAAGCGGTTAAGTCAAAAGAAAGATAATACAGAATATTATTTGTTTAGTCGTATTAAATTGGACTATACAGTTCCTATTGCATTTCAAGGTACTGTGGCTTTAATAACAGATTTAGATGGATCAATTATAAATAATATTTATAATAAAGATTGTAAATATAAAATTGCAAACTTACACATTTGTATTTTCCCTTTTGAAAGCAAAACAGAGATTTTAATGTTTGTAGAAAATACACATAAGAGATATAGAAAGTTTTATAAAAGATTTAATGAACAGCCTCTTGAATTAAAGCTATCAATCATTAATTACATTATATTTTTATATACTGAAGATTATTTTATTTCAAAAAGTGTTAGAGATGATATTATAAAAAATGAATCATTGAGAAATGTCTCTCTACAATCATTTAATGCGTTAGTTACTTCTCCTGATATTAATCTAATAGAGGAAGCAAAGAAAATTTTCGATTTAAATAATCATGATACAATTCCTAATATCCTATCAATTGAATTTGCAATTAAAAATGACAATGCAAAATAAATATATATTATAAGACATAAATTGAAATTTGAATATTTCATAATATATATTATAAACATCTATTAATCATGACCTAAAATTGACCTTATTATATTATGAAGTAAGAATTTTTATAGGAATTAATGAATTTAGAGAAATAAAGCTTATATCTTAATTTTAAAAGGTTAGTAAATTTATATGAATTCAAGGAGTTTGAATAGCATATAAAATGTCAAAAAGTGGCTCTATGTCAAGAGTGGAGGATTAAGGAATAGCTAAAGCATAGCGATAGCTGTGAGAGTGTAAAATTGTTTGGCATTAAAATTGATAATTGAATATTGATAGGCGAATTATTTTAGATTATTTTATTTAAATTAACTAGTTTTTGGAATTCTTTTCTGTAAATTAGTCATGATAAGCATTTATTTTTAATAACTTTATTCAAATTATTTTAATTTATATATTATAAAAAACAGTCTGATCAGATATATCCCGTATCTAATTTCAGATTGTTCATATTTCATAATTTATTATCTACAATTGATTCGGCCAAATCTTTTTCACGACCAGTTGATTTTTTAAATACATGGCTATATCACTGAGACTGTTGTCAATGCTGCTCAATACTCTATACAGATCAATTTCAGAGCATTCATCTTTTGAAATATAATTGTCATTTATATATTCTGCTATTTCGATAAAATCTTCTGCGTTCATTTTATATGTCATCTTCTCGTATCATATTCATAAAAGTTATATGCTCGCCATTCGTTTATCCGATCTCATCTGCTGTCTCCATTATAGTATTATTATCGATCATCATCATGATTTCTGTTGCTTCTATTATCAAACAAAGGGTCATCAGATTGTTTTTCTTGATGATCCCTGACTTGTATTGGCCAACACCATCAATACTTCTGATAACACCAGTGGTTTATTATGTCCGACCTTTTTATTTTTATATTAATATAATTTTTAACAGCTTTCTCATTCATCACTGTTGTTTTATACTGGATCACGACTTTTTTTGAATGCTTAGTGGACTACTCTGTTGATGGTGTGATTCAGTACGGGTGTTCCTGTCAGGATCAGTATCACATAGTTGTGTGAATCAAAATTGAAGTTTAAATGCAAACGAATATATTTTACACGTTTTCTTGAACGACATACATTGATACTTAATGCATTTGACATCCAGGTCTTTTAAGTGGTTATGTGCATGAATTAATGGTGCATTTCGAATAAATTCTATATTTTAAAGCGGTGCTTAAACTGTGTATCAGTGGTGCATAACGCATGAAATGGTACTATGTCAAGAAAAAGTACCAGTTAAATAGAAATTTTTCTATTTAACTTCGACATTTGAAAAATTCTGATTCATAATTATTTGGACTCATATAACCGCAATGATTATGAATTCTTACTGTGTTATAAAATGTTTCAATATATTCAAATATTAATTGATATGTTTGACCATAATCCATTATTTTGAAGCGATTTAGCCATTCTCTTTTTATCAGTGAATGAAACGATTCTATACATGCATTATCCCATGGTGTTCCCTTTTGTGAATAGCTTCTTTTCATTTTTATCGTTATTTTTTGATATTCTTCACTTGTAAACTGCACTCCACGATCGCTATGGATCACAAGCGGTTTTTCAATATTTCTTCGTACTTTTGCAATATTTATTGCTTCTATTATCGATTCGGCTTTCATATCTTTAGTTAATACCCAGGATATGATTTTTCTTGAATATAAATCCATTACACTTGTTAAATAAACAAAACCCTCATCATAGGTCCAGATATAGGTTATGTCTGTACACCAGAAAGCATTTGGCCTGTCTGGATTGAATTCTCTTTTAAGCAGATTTTTTAAATCTGCAGTGAAATTTTTAGAAATCGTTGTTTTTGTCCAGTGTTTTATATAGCAGGCTTTTATTCCCATCTCACGCATATAATTACTGACTGTTTTCATGCTTATCTTTATTCCTTTTTGCCGCAGGATATAGGTGATTTTTGGTGCTCCATAAATTTCTTTGTTTTCATGATAAATAGTTAGAATCATTTCTTTGATTCGTTCTTTGTGCAGTTGCCGATGGGATTTTTTACGATGCTTCCATGATTTAAAACCGCTTCTGGAAATATTTAATATTTTGGTTACTGCTCTAATCGAAACCTTATTAGAATCGGCATCTTTATCAATATATTCGTCCAATGCTCTATAAAGAATACTTACTGGCTGTTGAGAATGTTCATAGCTTTTTTTAATATTTCAACAGCGTCTCTTAAATCCCTGTTTTCTTTTTTTAATCTTGCCAGTTCTTTAGCATCATCACTGGAATAATTACCAGAACCTCTAAATACCTTGCTTTCATCATCGCTGTTTGATGAATATTCTTTAATCCAGCGATGAATAGAACTTAATGAGATTCCAAGATTATTAGCTACTTCAGCCATGGTAAGTTCAGGATGATGCTTCCTATAATTAACAGCATCAATTTTAAATTGTTTATCGATTTGTTTCTTTTTAGCCATATAACTCTACCCCTTATTTATAATTTGATTATTGATTAATATAGATTACATCTGTTATCAGTATTAATCAATACTGTTTTCATTTTATTGACATTTCTCTATTTAACTGGACCTAAATATATACTAGCATCAAAATAATCAATTCTAGAAAGGAAAACCAAAAATAAAAATCGTCATAGTACTGTGTGATGACGACATTAAACAAGTAACACTATTTGATTTTTTAAGTGAAATATTCAGATAAACTCTTTACTATTATTCTTTCTAACGTTTGAGAGCTTTTTCAATAATGAATTTCATATCATAAAGCATTTTCACACTATTAAAACAGTGTTGAAAGTACACTAAATCATTTAAATATTTTTATAATTATTTAATGTTTCCTTATATTCCTCTATTATTTTAATTCTGACTTCCTCAGGCTCTAAAACAATTACCTCATTAAGAAACGGAGCAAAATATGATTTAAATTGTAGTTCTGAACAGTTGAAGTAATAAATTCCTTTTTTTTGATCACTTTTCGATAATGGTATAGGTCTTTCTAGATATCTAGAATCGAATAAATCTTTACCCCTGTCTGTTAATAGGACTTTATAAATTGTATTATTATTAATCGAAAACTGAACACCATTTAATTTCATTTTTTTGAATTGTTCTTCTATATAAGTTTGAAATGTTCGAACACTTGCATCAAGATACACACTTGTAATATTATATATATGTATTGTGCTAGCAAAATATTTATTCGTTTCTTCTTTATAACCTTGATATAAAAGATAATTATATAGCCCTTCTTTAGAAGTGCAAATTTCTTTTGGACTAATAAATATTTTCTTTCCCGATTTTGTTTTTATACGGATATTTTGATTATTTTTGATTGCATCATTAATTTTATTTATTACTTTTTTATAAATAATTTTTTCTCTCTCACATTGGGGTTCTTTTAGATATGAGTAAATAATATTAGCTAAATATTCAGACTCACTTGCATTTTTTGGACAGGCATCAAGTATAAAGTCTAATTCATCATCGTTTTTATTTTTTCTTATGTGTATCTTTTTTTTTCGATTTCGTTTGCTTTCACCATCTAAAAATGATGTTTCAGATATATATTTAGTAATTTTCCATGCAATATTTTGATAACTTATTTCACTAAAATCTTGAACATTACTTTCAATTGTGATTGCCTCCTGTATTTTCTGTTTTAAAGAATTTATATTATGGTTATAGTTTGAATAATGATTTATTATTATTTTTTTTATTATATCTGACTTATTTTTTCCTGTTTTAAATAATTTTTGATCTTCAATTATTTTCTCATAAGCAATAGGATCTAAGTATATGGTAATTTGATTATCTGTCATTTCTTTCTCCTTTCCACTCATATTTTGTAGGTGCTTATATATACTATTTTATCTAATTATTATATTTATTCAATATGTTTTGTAGGTGCATTGAAAATATAAATAACCATATTAATATTATTTTAAATAAAATATAATATAGGTATAAACATTCTTAAAGAAAGGAGGATAATAAATGGCGACACATCATGGCGGGAAGGTTGGAAAAGCAGCTAAGACTTTAGCGAATAAAAAAAGTAGTAAATCTGCAAAATCTAAAGCTGGGACTACTTTAGCTAACCACAAGCATAAATGTCATTAGACGTATTATTTTTAAGGAAAGAGAGGTGATTGATTGTGTATAAAACAGGAGAAAAGCCAGGTAAGGGAACTTATGTCTGTATAAAATGTGACACAGTTGTGATATTAGATGATACTAATGATACTTTACCACCATGTCCAAAATGTAATAATGTAACCTATCGTAAAATATCATAAGGCAACTCATTTGTATGGATATAGTAAAAACATTATTAATTCTTTAACAATAACTAACTAATTTATTTATGTTTTACCCTATACTTTATGTAAAGTTTCTTTTTATAGGTAGCTTTGTTGATAATAGTATTGGGTAAAACATAACCCTGAATATATAGATTAGGATTTAAAGATTGTGAATGCTAATTTTTGGTATAATAGTTCTAATTTATAGGAACGTTAATTGCTAAAAACAGCAGTATGTCCTGGTTAGTCATATTGATATACATATTTATAAAGAAGTGGTATTAATACTGTTAAATTTATGAAAGAATAATCTTTTTATAAATTTTATATTAAAATTAAGGAGATAAGAATGAGAAAGATATATAAATGGTACAGTAAATTAACAAAACGAGTAAAAGATAGTATTATTATTACTATGTCTTCAATAGGAGTAATATCTACTTTTCTATCTGTGTTAGGTCTATCGTTGGCGGATATAGAGACGTTAACTATTTGGTTAAGGATAGTTATAAGTGTATTTGCTTTCATTGTATTATATATAATTATATATATGTTGATAGGTAGAATATTTAAAGATTCTGTTAGTACCACGATTCATCAAACATCTGTAACTGTTGTTTGTGGTGATATATTTGAAGTTCCAGAATTTAGAGTGATAGGTTGTGATACAAATTTTAGAACCGAAATTGATGATGTAATTATATCGAAAAAATCTTTACATGGACAATTGATTTTAAATCATGGGGTACCAGATGAGATTAATGCAGTAATTGAATCGGAAGCAAAACGTTTAGGATTACATAAAAATGATGAGGGATTATATGATTTTCCACTTGGTACGATAATTCGTTATGATAGCAGTGTTGATAATCATACATATTTGATGTTGGCTATGACAGAATTGAATAGTAATTATGAGAGTCATACAAATATGGCTAAATTTGAATATATGCTAATGAGAATGTGGAAGGAAATTAACAGGGTTTATGCAGGAAACGATATTGCTCTTCCTTTGTTGGGATCGGGTATTTCAAGATTTGATGATGGTCCAAAAGAATATGGAGCGTTATTAAGATGCATGTTGTGCACTCTTAATGGTAGTGGAGTAACTTTTAATTCAAATATTAAGATTCTTATATATGGAAATATAAAGGATATTCCCTTATACGAATATAAAGATATATTTAATATAGTTTAAAGGAGATAGAAGTATTATGGGACACAAATGTTTTATTAGTTTCAAAAAAGAAGATGATTATTACAAAAATGAAATCTCTAAAATATTGGAGGAAGGGCAAATTCAAGGAAAATCGCTTGATAAGTGGATAGATTCTGAAGATATTGACTATGTTATGCAGGTAATTCGCTCTCAATATATGAAGAATACTTCTGTAACACTTTTCTTAATAGGAGAACATTCTTCAGAAAATGAAGGATTCGAATATAGTTGGTCAGATGGATGCTATTATAATAAACAAAATTTCATTATTAGAGAATTAAAAGCTACACTTTATGATGGAAAAGGTAACAGACGAAGTGGATTATTGGGAATAGTTTTACCAAATATGTATGATACTGTATATGGTGGAAGTTATACATGTTCACATTGTGGTAAAGAGGTTAACGTGGTTAATATTAATTCAAATACAGTAATTAAGGAATTTTCAGAAAACTATTATCTAAACCCAAACTGTAATGATGGACATTGTGACGAAACAGGGCGTTATTGTGTTTTGGTAAAGTATGATGATTTTATTAAAAATCCTAATGTGTATATAGATATGGCATATGATAAAACAAATGAAGAAATAAGCGATTTTGTTCATTGGAAAGATATTAAACATGAATATAAGAAAACGTATTTATGATAATTTAGAGGAAGATTTTTATGTATAGATGTTTTAAATTGTCTCTAGACCAGTGGGAATTTAAAAATAATCATAAGCAATTTTTAGATAATTGTAAGACATGTGGGATAGAACTGAAAGAAAATCTTGTTAATGCTTTTGATTCAATACTAAATGCATCAATTGATGGTAATGGTGTGATAAGTGGAGAAAATTTTATTGATAGTTGGTTTCCGATTGATAACTATGATGTGTTTCTTTCATATTCTCATGATGATGAAGAACTAGCTTTGCTATTGGCAGGATTCTTAAAATACCAATTTGGATTGAGAGTGTTTATAGATGAACTGTTTTGGGGAAGTGCTGATGATTTGCTTCATAAGCTTGATGATAAATATTGTAAAACTAAAGAAGGAAATTACGATTATAGAAAACGAAATTTTACAACTACCCATGTACATGCTATGTTATCAACTGCTATTGCAAGAACAATCAATAATTCAGAAGTTATAATTTTCCTTAATTCAGAAAAGTCGATATATAAAGTAAGAGAAGAAGTGAATGTGGGCCAAACTCTTTCTCCTTGGATTTATGAAGAAATTATTTTCACAACTGTTATTGGTGAAAGAGAATGGTATGAACATAGACTAGATGAGTTAAAAGAGTCAACTATTAATTTTCAGAAATCAATGGAAATATCATATTTAGTTCCGAATGAACATCTAATACCTATTCAGTATAATGATTTATGCGAGTGGATCAAATTGTGGGAGGAGAGAAAAGATAATGGTAATGGACCCTATGGAAATATCTGCCTTAAACCTAATGAAAAGATACGTCATCCGTTGAATGTTTTGTATGATTTCAAATGTGGATATGATATAAAATGTAGCTAATCGTTAATTTCGTTGATTACAAATAAATATTTTAAAAGATTTTTAATGTCTTATTGTGTACAATGAGTGCTTAATTATACTTATTTGCTACATCTATTTTATAAAGAATAAAAAGAAATGAAATATTAAACTGTATAAATTGATAAACGATATACTAAAAGCTGCTATTCATTTTCATAAATTTATTATGAAACTACTGACCTTAAATTGACCTTATTATATGTTGAAATATATATTTTATAAGAAATTTGTGAATTAAGAGAAGTAAATCACATATCTTAATTTATAAAGGTTAGTAAAAATGTATGAATTCATGGAGTTCGAATAGCAAATAAAATGTCAAAAAGGGGTAATTAAATAATTTAGGGGGCAACTTTAGGGGGATGCTCACTAATAGATACCCTAAAAAAGATCGAAAGAAACGCAAATATATCATAAAGAATATGTTCCTTTTTTGTGCCTAGATGTTCATATTTTCTATTTGTTTTTTGATCTGTGTCTATAAACTTCTTCTTTGGATTTTGGTGTAGAAAGTATTGCTTCGTTTTTTCTGCTAGACCATATCAGTCGAGTACGGGCATATTCAAAATTAC
Source organism: Thomasclavelia spiroformis DSM 1552 (assembly GCF_025149465.1). Lineage (NCBI taxonomy): Bacteria > Bacillati > Bacillota > Erysipelotrichia > Erysipelotrichales > Coprobacillaceae > Thomasclavelia > Thomasclavelia spiroformis. Next base: position 1,030,217 of record NZ_CP102275.1, read on the forward strand.
TTAATCCTCTTGAATTTCTTTTAAAGTCTTTTGGTATTCGATTAAAACCTTCAATCGGTCTGTTGGAAATACGTCTTTGTTTTCCACTGGCATCGTTTATATAAATAAAGGAATTGATTATTTCCTGTTTATGCGTATCTAATAGTACGGAAAACTCTCTGAATACTGATATTGCAGATTTTGAATATTCGTCAGTGAGCTCTTTGAGAACTGTATTTAATTTTACCTGATCTGTTTCATGAGAAGAATTAAATTCAATATATTTTTCTTTTAGTTTTCTGATGATTTTCAAATGATCATCAATTTCAAAAAAACATCTTTTCATAGTCGTAGGTATTCAGATATATCTTCAGCTTATGATTATATTTGGCTTTGATTTGATTATCAATATGACCCTGATTTTTTAAAAGAAGCCATCGATAGTTATTCAGAAGGTAAACTTCTTTGGAAATCGGGATATTTTGACTAATCAAGTCATCAGATGGTGTTTTATTCCTTTTTTTCAGTATTTCCATGTAATTTTTTCTATCTCTATCCTGAAATTTCTTTTTGAGACTGATGCTAGTACCAGACCATTAAGATAAATAATGATTTGATTGATAGAGCTAGTATTGAAGATTTGGAAATGATACGTATTAAGATTCGTAATTTAATTAAATATATTCCTAAAAAGATGATTCAATACGAAACAAATCTTAATGATGATATTCTTTCAATCGATTGGCACGAATCAAATTTAGAGAATGATGATTTAAAAAATAATCGCGAACAGATTGAATTTTATATTCGAGAACACCAACAAGATACTGAAGTAATGATGCTAGTAATAAATAAACTGAAAATGAATACTCCATTGTCAAAAGATGATGTTTCAAGATTAGAAGATATTATCTGGCATGACTTGGGTACAAAAGAACAATATTATGCTGAATACGGAGAAAAACCGTAAGGCGAATTTGTACGTGAAATTGTTGGATTAGATATGAATGTTGCGAAACATGCTTTCTCTAGTTATCTAAATTCTAATAACTTAAATGCAGATCAGATTTATTTTGTCAATCAGATAGTGGAATTTGTTGTTAGAAATGGATTGTTAAAAGATTTTACTGTTTTACAAGAAGCACCATTTACAGATAGAGGAAGTATTGTTGATGTTTTTCCTGATTTATCCGTATGGGCCGGAATAAAAAATGTAATTGATGGTATAAATGTTAATGCACTTTACTTATAGTGAAAAAATGTGGGGTTTGTAGAGTGAATTTTGAGTTGATTAAAATAGTTTAAACTTAATTTTGAATCTAAAAAATAAAATTAAGTATTATTTAAATTTTAAGGTTGTACAAAAGGAGGTAGTCTTTACAATGAAATTAAAAAAACAATTTCAAGATTTTCATGATTATATTAAATCACCTTTAACAGATCAATTAAAAGAAAAAAGAGCAATGTTTGAAGATGAGATAAAGAATAATTTTTCGACAGTATGTGATGAAAAAGGAATAGAAATAAAAAAATCTGATCTGAATTTCTTTATGCAAGGCTCATACTCTATTTCAACAGCAATAGATGCATATGACAGTTCTGTAGATTTGGATTTGGCAGTAGCTTTTGAGTTTAATGTTGAGGACAATAGTGATTGTCGAGAGATAAAGGGATATATGAGAGATAGCATAGATAATTATAATAGGACAATTGATTATAAAATTCCTTGCATTACAGTAACATATTTTGAAGATGGTGAAGAGTCATATCATATTGATTTTCCTATATATGCAATTCACAATAATCAGTATTATTTAGCTAAAGGAAAAGAATATAGTAGTGACTATAAATGGGAATTATCAGATCCAAAAGGACTGAAGAAATATTTAGAAAGTTATTTAGCAAATAATTCTCAATTAAGAAGAGTAGTAAGATATTTAAAATGTTGGAAGCTTAATGCTTTTGATAGAAATAATGGGAATGAAGTGCCACCAAGTATTGCATTAACATTATTAGCGTGTAAATATTTTGAAGAGAAGAAAGAAGACAACCAAGATTATGATTTAGAGGCATTGTATAATGTTGTGAAAAAAATCAAAGATTCTATAGATAGTTATAGTGACGATCCTTACTATTATGTAAATTTACCAGTGGTTCCTTATACAGATACTATGTTTAAAATTAACTCAAATTCTTCATACAGAAAGAAATTTAAGAGTAAAATTTATGATTTTGAATTGCAGTTGAGAAATGCAAAAAATGCTGGAGATGAACATACAGCTGGAGAATATGTACGCAAAGTACTAGGAGAGGAATTTGAAGTTCCAGAAAAGCAGGTAGATGCAGGTGAAAATAAGTTTAGAAGAACAAGTCAATTTGGATAAAAAGTTTGTTGAGAGTAAGCTTTTAGAATTTTCGCATATTGTTAAGGTGGAAGAAAAATTTATTCAATTTGAGTACAAGAATGAAACATTTTATTTATTACTAAATTTCGGTGGTATTCCAGATATTTGCGTTTTGACGGATCAAATAAAATCATATCCACATTTTTGTTTGCATAAAAGTTTGCAGATGGGAGATTTAAATTTTTATTCTATATGTTTATATGTGAGAGATGAAATTTCATTTTATAATGCAACTTATCAGGAAAAATGTGAATTTGTTCTTGAACAATTTAAAAGATTGATGAATTTAAATACTTATGAATTAGAAAAAGAAGTTGTTAGTGAGTATAAATACCATTGGAATAAAAAATCTATGTTATTAGTATATTCAAATATTTCTCCGGCAGATTCAATTAAAGGGATTCATATGTTTGAGTATAGAAGGAAAAAGGATAAGAAACCTATAAACAACTATGTTCTTTCAAAAAAATTTCCTTTTAAGTCTTCTATATATAGCTATACTCAAATGAATTGTTTGTATCTTAATGTTATCGATATAAAAGGAATCCTACCTCCACCTTTTAAAATGTGGGATACTAAATTATTAAAAGAATTGTTATTTAGTCTAAAAAGAAAACGTTTTGACGAAAAAACTTGCAGATTATTAGCGCGTTGTTATGTTAGAGATAAGATATTCATTTTTTTGCGTTTTCCACAACTCAATAATTTAGAGATAGGAATAAAGATACTTTTTTCAAATAATATAAAAGGAAAATTGAAAGAAAAAATAAGTCACATAATATCAATTACTTTTATTGAAGTTTCAAATAGAAATATTGAAACAAGTATAATTAGAAATGGTGGGAATCTTATTGAATGTAAAAAAGTATTGGTTATAGGGTGCGGATCTTTAGGATCATATATTGTTAGAGAATTACCAAAGATTGGGGTTAGCAATCTAACAATTGTTGATGGAGATAACTTGGAATATTGTAATCTATCTAGACATACATTGGGGGAAATGTTTGTTGGAACCAATAAAGCTACTGCGATGTGTGAATTACTCTCTGCTGAATACGGGAATATGAAATTCAATGCTATTAATGAATATGTGTTGGATCATAATTTTTCTGAAATCATCAATGATGAATCTGACTACGACTTGATTATCATTACTACAGGAAATGAAGATTTACAGTATATGTTCAATAATCGATTAATAAAATTGAAGAAATATATTCCAACAATTTTTTGTTGGTTAGAATCCTATTCAATAGGTTTTCATGCATTGGTTATGAAAAATCCATCTGATGGATGTTATAGCTGTGTTTTGAATTCTAATTTCAACTATATTGTAAATCATGAAAAACAAATTAAGTATAATGGATGTGGTGGAGTTTATTCTCAATATGGAATCAATATTCTTTTAAATACGACATCATTAATTATTGACATAATTAATGCATGGCCCTCAATTAACTCCAATATTTTGTATTCTTATAAAACAAAAAGCATTAATAATCATATAGATGATTTACAATTTACAAAACGTTATTACGAAGATGATTATGGAATAAATAAAGTTGAAAATTTAAAGGTTAAGGAATGTGATTGTTGTGATTGAATATAGAAATGAGTTAATTAAGGTACAGTCAAAAAGGTACAAGACAGTTATTAATATCTCAGACAAGGTAATTTCAAATATGGCAATGTATGTACAAAATAGGTCTTTTATTAATGAATCTGGTGGTGTTTTACTTGGTTACAAAGTGAAGGAACAAAATGTAATAATAATAGATGATTTGTCATTACCAGATAAAGAAGATGAAAGTAGCATGATTAAATTTGTTAGAAAATCAATCTCACACATTTTGAAAATCAATAAATCTTCTTTGAATAATTCATTTTGCATAGGTAATTGGCATACTCATCCTGTTTCAAATCCCACTCCTTCGTTAATTGATTTATCAACTTGGAAAAAAGAATTATCTGAGTGTAAAAGTTCTTTTGGGTTTCAAGTGTATATTATTTGCGGTATAGATGGGTTTAAAGTATGGCTAGGAGAAGAGAATACAGAAAATATTGCCGAATGTTTTGAATGTGAAAAGAGTGAAGGAATATATATAGATAAGTTTAAATGTATTGAGAGGTAATTTGATGATAAAATTGATTAAAATAATTAAAAATAAAATAGTTGATTCAGGGAGAGAATATTTACAGATACTATTATTATTTATTAGTTTTATGTTTCCTCTATTTGTTAATATGTCAGAAATAATTAGAACTATACTAGGGGGACAAAAACCAAATTTTGATAATGCCAAATATTATTATTTAATGCTTTCAGGCAATAATGTTATTGGTTTATTGTTTGTTTTATATGTATTATTTAATTTTATACGTAAAGTAAATAAAGAAACTATTTTAAACAAAGGAAATGTTTATCATAATCATACATATGCGTGGTATTGGTTTTGTTCAAAGATACTAGGGTATGATAAGTGTAACTTAGTGTTAGTACCGATACAAATGCAATTTAAATTGGTAGTAAGAGACACCTTTAAAGAATACCCATTTTTTGAAAATATGTTTCCAAATGAAGATTGTTGCCAAGTACAAGTGACAAAAAAAAGTGTTGATAATCATTGTAATGAATTTACTTTAATAATTGAAGATACCTATCCTATAAAAGAAAAACAGATACCAGAAAAGTATTTAAATATACCTTTGATTAAATTAACTCGATCTTGTAATACGGTTGGGAAAAGAGTTTATAATGAAAAATTTATTGATGCTATAGTTCAAGAGATTAGGTTACTTCCAGAAGATTCAATTATAAATATTTTTGCAACAACAAATCCAAAGAATACATATGAAATTGCAAAAAAGGGATTATTTTTAGCGGAGAGAAGTAATATTATTATGGTAAATGTATTTCAACAAGAAGGAAGTGGAGAAAGGCTGTTTAAAGATAAACCTTATACAGTAATAAATAGAAAATAATAATAAAGGATGTGTTTAATTAAATGATAGGACTACTTAATTATTTTTGCGTCTTATTACTAATAATATCAAAAAATATAACTTATGATTTTCGATTTATATGAGATGAAATTAATCAACTTTATTCTGCTAAGTTAAAAAAGATAACTGGTAGTGGCGAACTACATTTAGAACAAAAACGTTTGAACTTGTGAAAAATTAGATGAAATGAATATTTTTATAAATTGAATTCTTGTATGGATATTGAATTGGATTTGAGTAATAAAATGAGTATAATTTTACAATGAATGGTTACTATAATATCTGTCATTAATGCTGTGACTACATATTTATTGTGATATTCTTCTATGTTTGTGCTACCGCTTTGATACCATGATAGTTAAAAGAACTAATAAACAAAATAAATTAAAATGAAAATAGCTAAATTTCGATATGTAATGTTAACAAATATGTTCACTATAATCGTGTTATTTCGGAGTTCGAATAAAAAGGCAACTTAAAAATAGCTGATAAATAAAGCATATTTTGAATATTAAAAAGAAAATGACCTTAAATTGACCTTAAAAAAGTCTCCTTCTTTGATCATATCGGTAACATACCCAGATTCGTCAAGAACCCATTCTTTGAATTCCTTGTCATCACCACGTACCGACTGTCCATAAACATAACCATCCATATGATGATCCTTATCTTCATTCTTATCGGCTAAAAAGTAAATATTGTCAGAAGTGTTCAATCCTCTATCTGCAACAACTATTATTTTATCGATACCAAAATTAGCTTTTGTTTTCTTGAGCAATAGTCTTAGTGATAATTTTCCTGATTCGTTGCTTAGAAATATATCATATGCCGTTGGTATATTTTTAGAATCCATCAACAGTCCCATCTCAATGATGGAATCAGGTCTTCTGTTTTTTTCAGGACCTCTTTCTCTTAAGTCTTTTCTTTTATTTCGCCACTATCATCAATAACGTTATCGTCATTATATTCAATTTTAAAATAATAATTAGTACAATCATAATATCTGGTAGAGCATCTACGGTCATAGCTGTTTCTAGTATTTTCCCAGATGATTCTTTGAATATCAGATTTATATTTATAAAAATAATCAAGACAGCGGTAAGTAGAATTCTTAGTGATACCCTCATCAAAGGGTTCAAAAAAGTTTTTACGATTTTCATAAGTAGATTTTTTGAAGCAGGATACAGGATTCTCGAGAAGACCTGAAGTTCCATGTTCTTATTAAGAGAATAATCGATATTGAGTTTTCACTGTTTATTTTTGAAGAATTCATTCAACATAAGCTCGTTATAGACAGCTTTTAAGACCACATATCCAACATTAAAGAGATTATAAGAAGAATCGATAGGAAAAGAAAGATCAATAACCAAATCAGTAGAAGAATTAGTTTTGACCTTACTGATCATAGATTTGGCTAATTTGATGAAGTGATCAATAGGATCATCGAATTGATCAACAAGTTCATTCAGATAACCCATTTTCTTGATAGTGCGCTGTTTAGGTTTACCGATATCATCTCTGTAAGATTCGACGATAGAAAGGAAAGTGGGGTCATTAGAATAAGTACACTTTTTAAGGAACATAAGAGAACACCTCTATAGAGATTTTATAATATACATCGGGATATTACGCTACATTATACTACATAAAAAAGCAAATTTCTCGACGCAAAAAATCACCTGAATCTCTGATGATTACTAGGGGTTGGAATTTATAGTATTTAATATTTGCTGCGAAACTCGGGTGAAAATGAAGTGGATTGGTTTCAAATGGCAAGATTTCATGCTGAATGGAGTAAAAAATTCTATGATTTAATTGTTCCTTATTTGTGCTAGAAATCACTAATTCATTAAGAAATTTTTTTACTAGTTAGAAGGACAAACTGGTAAATTTAATGATATACTAAGAAAAATATTTAAAGAAACAAAGATTGAAAAAAATTTGCAAAGTTTAATAAGTTGTAATATACTTTACACAAGATGAACACCTCTATTCTTGTAAATACATTGGGTTCACTTCAGGTTTATCCCTTTGTTAATTAAAGGGTGAAAAATAACTTAAAGATAAAATAAATTTAGAAGTAGTGTATTTATATTAAAATGAGTGATTTTTGACACTACCAAAATAAAACAGGGAGAGAAAATATGAAAATTAATGATTTTATACATGTATATAAGAGAACTATTTGTAGAGTTCGTACATATATGAATGATAATAAAAAATATATTTTATTAACTGAATTAGATGAAAATCAAGGTCCTTCTGTCACAAATTCCATTGAATACTTAATTCAGTCTCTTATTAATCAAGGACATGCTGAATTAACAGATACTTTTATAGAACATTATCCTAAGATTCAATTTTTTTCAGAAGAATTTGATGAAGTAAAATTAGATGAATTTAATTTTCCAACTTGGCATGGTCGAAGCAAAGAGAAAGTGATGCTATTAATTAATGAAAATCCAGATGATTTTGATACTGATACAAAAAAAGATCAAAAAAGCAAAATAGATATTTTAAAAAATAAATATGAAGATTTAAAATTTATGGATAATAAATTTATAGAAGATCCTTCTATAACAGCTCGTAGAGAGAAAATAAGAAAAAATATGATAACTAAAGAGTATTTAAGAAATCTAATTAATTCTAAACCTAAAGAGTCGGAAATAGGAAGCATACTAAAGAAAGATTTATCAATTTTTGCTGAAGTTTATGCTAGTCCAGAAGATGAATATATTTGTTTTTCGGAATTTCCTTTTTTTTCAAAGAGAATAGATTTTGTTGTATTTACAGGTAGATCATCAATGAAGATATATTTAATTGAGATTAAAGGGGCTGATAAAAAAATATTGGTAAATAATTCTTATCAACCATTTACTAGTAAGTTTTTTGAAGGAGTTACACAATTACACAACGAATTTGATTATATACATAACAATAAAGAGATGGTAAGAAAAGAAATGCATAGGATTAGACAAGCAGCTATAAATGATGAAATACCTTGTTTTAAGGGACCTAAATACGATTTGCAAGTTGATTCAAATAAAAGTGTTAAATTTTATGGTGTTTTGATTTGTGGATATACAAACGATGATTTAGCTGAAAGCAATAAGCGACATTCTCTGGAAGATAGATATAATGATAATTATATTATTGAAACTTGGGATAGCTTTATTAATAAATTAACTCGATAAGTTAAAGGTAATTTGATAAATATTAATTTCTAATAAGCATATAATTATATATTTGCAGTTTATTAAATTGTTTTAAAGTATTTATGATTAGTTTTGGTCGTTATGATTTATAAGAGGGGTACTTCTAGAATAATTTAAAATTTAACCTTATATTAACTTTATAAGAAATTTATTAACTAAGAGAATTAGTATTTATATCTTGAGTCAAAAATTTTAGTAAATTTATTTGAGTTTGATGTGTTCACATAGTATATAAGAAAATGTCTTTAAATGACTTTTTTATTTAAGAGTAATCAAATAATTTAGGGGAACGCTAGATTCTTTAGAGTGATGCTCAATGATAGATATCCTAAAAAAGATGGCTCTATGTCAAGAATGGAGGATTAAGGAATAGCTAAAGCATAGCGATAGCTGTTCCTTTTTTAGTGTGCCACGCATGACATAAGACTAGGTGGTGAAAGTCCACTGTGGGGGTTTCGTACTACCAACCACTAGCCGAAGACAAGGTATCCATCGTAAGGTGTGAACGGGAGGAAGTTGGAGGCAAAGTCCTGACCCAAGGAATACGAACTATTTTAGGCAGAAGCTTATCGGATGAGATTGCTAAACAAATCGAAGTCCAATAGTACGACGGAATAAGCAGTGTAAAGATAGTGGGTACATAGGATGAAAGTGTTATGTCTTACCGTGGGAGGTCCTAGGAACATGATGAAAATGTAATCATGGTGGAAACGTTTGTCCTAGGAAGTCAGCCGAGGTCATAGTAGTGATGATGATAACTGTAATGGTTATCTAGCGAAGGACCGAACATAAGGAGGTGAACTGGAAATGAAAGATACTCAAGATAAAATAGGATACTGTCAACTATCATTAGGCTTACTCTATGAAGATAGTACGGAATACGACAATAGTGGAGAAGTGTATCCTACATCAAAACAAGAGATATCACATACGAAGAACACCAATAGATTTGTAGTACATGAGAAGTTACTTGAAACAATTATGGAGGATGCCAATATAGAAAAGGCAATCCAAAGGGTTATGAGTAATAAGGGAAGTGGTGGTGTAGATAAAATGCAAGTCGCAGAAGTTCGTACGCATTTCGCACAACACTGGTCTTATCTAAAGAAACTTATCATGGAGGGACATTATAGTCCACAAGCCGTTAAAAGAGTAGAAATACCAAAAGATAACGGAAAGAAAAGAGAGTTAGGAATTCCAACAGTGACGGATAGGGTCATACAACAGGCGATAGTACAGGTACTGACACCAATATTTGAACCCCAATTCAGTGACAATAGTTATGGGTTCCGACCAAGAAGAAATGCCCATCAAGCAGTAAGAAAAGTAGTCGAATACGCCAATGAAGGATATCGATATACAGTAGACCTAGATTTAGAGAAGTACTTTGATACAGTCAACCATTCAAGACTTATACAGATATTGTCACAAACTATTAAAGACGGAAGAGTTATATCACTCATACATAAATATCTCAATGCAGGAGTCATAGTAAAACATAAGTTTGAAGAAACTACAAAAGGAGTACCCCAAGGTGGGCCACTCAGCCCATTATTATCAAATATATATCTTAATGAATTTGATGCTAGTATATATTTAGGTCCAGTTAAATAGAGAAATGTCAATAAAATGAAAACAGTATTGATTAATACTGATAACAGATGTAATCTATATTAATCAATAATCAAATTATAAATAAGGGGTAGAGTTATATGGCTAAAAAGAAACAAATCGATAAACAATTTAAAATTGATGCTGTTAATTATAGGAAGCATCATCCTGAACTTACCATGGCTGAAGTAGCTAATAATCTTGGAATCTCATTAAGTTCTATTCATCGCTGGATTAAAGAATATTCATCAAACAGCGATGATGAAAGCAAGGTATTTAGAGGTTCTGGTAATTATTCCAGTGATGATGCTAAAGAACTGGCAAGATTAAAAAAAGAAAACAGGGATTTAAGAGACGCTGTTGAAATATTAAAAAAAGCTATGAACATTCTCAACAGCCAGTAAGTATTCTTTATAGAGCATTGGACGAATATATTGATAAAGATGCCGATTCTAATAAGGTTTCGATTAGAGCAGTAACCAAAATATTAAATATTTCCAGAAGCGGTTTTAAATCATGGAAGCATCGTAAAAAATCCCATCGGCAACTGCACAAAGAACGAATCAAAGAAATGATTCTAACTATTTATCATGAAAACAAAGAAATTTATGGAGCACCAAAAATCACCTATATCCTGCGGCAAAAAGGAATAAAGATAAGCATGAAAACAGTCAGTAATTATATGCGTGAGATGGGAATAAAAGCCTGCTATATAAAACACTGGACAAAAACAACGATTTCTAAAAATTTCACTGCAGATTTAAAAAATCTGCTTAAAAGAGAATTCAATCCAGACAGGCCAAATGCTTTCTGGTGTACAGACATAACCTATATCTGGACCTATGATGAGGGTTTTGTTTATTTAACAAGTGTAATGGATTTATATTCAAGAAAAATCATATCCTGGGTATTAACTAAAGATATGAAAGCCGAATCGATAATAGAAGCAATAAATATTGCAAAAGTACGAAGAAATATTGAAAAACCGCTTGTGATCCATAGCGATCGTGGAGTGCAGTTTACAAGTGAAGAATATCAAAAAATAACGATAAAAATGAAAAGAAGCTATTCACAAAAGGGAACACCATGGGATAATGCATGTATAGAATCGTTTCATTCACTGATAAAAAGAGAATGGCTAAATCGCTTCAAAATAATGGATTATGGTCAAACATATCAATTAATATTTGAATATATTGAAACATTTTATAACACAGTAAGAATTCATAATCATTGCGGTTATATGAGTCCAAATAATTATGAATCAGAATTTTTCAAATGTCGAAGTTAAATAGAAAAATTTCTATTTAACTGGTACTTTTTCTTGACATAGTACCACCATTTATGGAGAAGTATTATCAGGCATATGGAGAATACCCAGGAAAAACACCAGCAGATGCCGGATATGGAAGTTATGATAATTACATGTTCTGTGAAAAACATGAGATAGATTTATATATGAAATATTCGGGATATTATAAAGAGCAGGAAAAAAAGACAGAAAAGAATCAGTTCAAGGTATCTCAGATGAGGCAGGAAGATGGAAGTTATATATGCCCGCAGGGATATAAATTTGAATTAGTGAAAGAAACGGTCAATACCAAAGGGCGATATAAGAAAGTAAATCAGATACTGGAAAATAAACATTGCGAAGGATGCCCTTTAAAATCAAAGTGTACAAAAAGCAAAGGGAACCGAAAAATAACCAATAATGAAAAATTAAATCAGATGAAGAAGGAAGTAAGAAATAATCTGGCTAGTGAAGCAGGAAAAGAATACATAAAATGGAGACAGATATATTCAGAAGGAGTATTTGGGATATTGAAGGAAGATCATCATTACTCAAAATTAAGAAGAAGAGGAGAATCTGGAGTCAAATTAGAGATAATGCTGGTCGCGATAGGATTTAATATTAGAAAATATCATAAAATGATGATGGAGAAGCGAAAAAAAGAAGCTCTAATAAATTAAAAAGATCCAAAAAGTCCTTGAAAAAAAAACTGATTTTGAAACAGATACCCTTATTGCGCCCAAAAAGGCTTTTTTTTATGCAAAAATTAATTAAAAATAGCAAAAAAATTAAATTTTCCAAAATATAATCTTCAAAACAAAAAAAAAGAAGCTGTAACGCTTCATTAAGATTTAAAAAAACCTCTTTTCGTTACAGCCCCTTAAAATATTTACAGAAGAAAAGTAAAATTAAAGTTAATTATGAATTATAATATTAAAGTTATAAAGAGTCTATGACTGAAATTATTTTTTTGGTAATTAAATAATTTAGAAGTGATTATTGATTCTTTAGGGAAACTTTATAGCGGAATGTTCACTAATAGATATTTTAAAAATAGCTTAAAAGGAACACAAATATGAATAATAAATGTGCTCCTTTTTATCTAGTTAATCATATTTTTATCTATATCTATAAACTTTTCTTTTTGGGTAAAATATTGCCTTGTAATTTTAGGACATATCAGTCGATTGCAGGCATATTCAAAATAACCTAATCCTCTTGAAATTCTTTTAAAAGCTTTTGGTAACTGCTTAAAATTCTCAATTGATTCGTTAGAAACATGATAATGAAATGTTGAGTCTAAATTTGTAATCTATGATAAAATGGTTGAGAATACATTTACTTGTTTAAAATATTTATATAAATTGTAAAATTAATTGTGACAGACTCATACTTACCGTTCTTAAGTTTTAATCATAATATTGATTGCTAGAAATGTGAATGATATACTATAAATGATGTTTTATACCTTATGTATAAGTATTAAAACGAATGAATAATTGGATTTTATAAAAGTGTGAACATCAAATAGGATTACAACAACCGTGGAAGATTTTTATTAATAGAATAATTTTTAAAACTTAGATGTGATTAGTAATTGGAGTTGTAATGATATGCTCGCAAAGATTGATAAAGATGAAGCTGTTAATCTTGGCACATTTGTAAAAATAGCATTATACTTCGATTATGGAATTGATGAGAAGTTTTGAATTTGAAAGAGAAAGTGAAGGAGATAAATAAAATGGCAGAAGCAGAAAACAGTAAAGACCTTATAAGTGTATTATGGAGTGGAGCGGACATTCTTCGATCAAAAATGGATGCAAATGAATATAAAGACTATTTATTAGGAATTGTCTTTTATAAATATTTATCAGATTCTTTTTTGATTAAAGTATATGATCTAATCAATGATGAAAAACCTTCATCATTAAAAGAAGCATTGGAAGAATACCGAGAAGCATTAAAAGATGAAAGTGCTGATGAGTTGATGGAAGAAATCAAATCTGCTTGTCACTATGTTATTGAACCTGATTTGACATATACTTATTTTGCTGATGCAGCTAGAAATAATTCATTTAACAGAGAGTATTTACAAAAAGCGTTTAATAATATTGAACAAAGTAACCCACTATTCGCTGATTTATTTACTGATATTGATTTATATTCTAATCGTTTAGGAACTGGTGACCAAAAACAAAGTGATACTATTTCAAATTTAATCAAGGAAATCGATAAAGCAGATTTATTAAATACTGATGCTGATATTTTAGGAAATGCCTATGAATATTTAATCGGGCAATTTGCATCAGAAACCGGAAAGAAAGCAGGGGAATTTTATACCCCTCAAGCAGTTTCTAAAATTTTAACAAAAATTGCAATTGCTGGACAGGAGAATAAAAAAGGGTTATCTGTATATGATCCTTGTATGGGGTCTGGCTCATTACTTTTGAATGCAAAGAAGTATTCTAAGGATCCAAGAAATATAAAATACTATGGTCAGGAACTTATGACCTCAACATATAATTTAGCAAGAATGAACATGTTTTTGCACGGTGTTGTTCCAGAAAACCAGAAATTAAGAAATGGTGATACATTAGATGCGGACTGGCCAACTGATGAAGAAACAAATTTTGATATGGTTCTTATGAATCCACCATATTCAGCTAAGTGGAGTGCAGCTGCTGGATTTTTACAAGATGAACGTTTCAGTGATTTTGGTGTATTAGCACCTAAATCAAAAGCAGATTATGCATTCTTGTTACATGGACTTTACCATTTGAAAAATAGTGGAACTATGGCAATCGTATTACCACACGGTGTTCTTTTTAGAGGTGTTGCTGAAGGTAAAATAAGAGAAAAATTACTTCGGTCAGGAAATATTTATGCTGTTATTGGATTACCAGCAAACTTATTCTACAATACATCTATTCCAACTTGTATTGTTGTTTTGAAAAAGCATAGAGATGGACGAGATGTACTATTTATTGATGCGTCTAAGAAATTTAACAAAGGAAAAAAACAAAATGAAATGACAGATGAACATATTGAATCTGTAATAGATTTATATATGAAAAGAGAAACTGTTGATAAAGAATCTTATCTTGCCAGTTTTGAAGATATTGAAAAGAATGCTTTCAACTTAAATATTCCTCGATATGTAGATAACTTTGAAAAAGAAGAACCTGTTGATATTAATGCACTTTTAACAGAAATGAAACAAACAGATGATGAAATTCAAAAAGTACAAAATGATTTTGTATCATTATTACATGAATTAACCAGCACTGATGAAAGCATAATGGCATCTTTAAATGAGTACATTAAGATGGTTGAGGAGGGATTATAGTGAAAAAGCCTAAAATCAGATTTAAAGGTTTTAATGATGATTGGGAACAGCGTAAGCTGGGAGAAATATTCAAATATGAGCAACCACAAGCATATATTGTTGAAAGTACTGATTATGATGAGAAAAATAATATACCGGTTTTAACTGCAGGACAAAGTTTTATTTTGGGTTATACAAATGAACAATTTGGTATAAAAGAAGCAAGTGGGAGAAATCCTGTAATCATTTTTGACGACTTTACAACTTCTTCGCATTATGTGGATTTTCCTTTTAAAGTTAAGAGTTCTGCGATAAAATTACTTAGTTTAAATAATCCTAACGACAATATGCACTGTGCTTATAATGTATTGCAGTGTATCGGTTATTTGCCTGTTAGTCATGAACGACATTGGATCTCCATTTTTTCAAAATTTGATGTTTTGTTACCTAAAAGTATTGATGAACAGGAACAAATAGGACAATATTTAGCTAATCTTGACAATCTCATCACTCTTCACCAGCGTAAGTGCGATGAAATCAAAAAATTAAAAAAATATATGCTTCAAAATATGTTTCCACAAAATGGTGAAAAGGCTCCTAAAATTAGATTTGATGGGTTTACTGATGATTGGGAACAGCGTAAGCTATCTGAGATTGCTACAATGCATGCAAGAATTGGATGGCAAAATTTACGAACATCAGAGTTTTTGGAAAACGGCGATTACATGCTTATCACGGGAACAGACTTTGTTGATGGATCGATTAACTATTCTACTTGTTACTTTGTTAACAAAGAACGATACGAACAGGATAAAAATATACAGATAAAAAATGGAAGTATTTTGATAACAAAAGACGGAACTCTTGGAAAAGTTGCGTTAGTTCAAGGATTATCAATGCCTGCGACACTTAATGCAGGGATATTCAATATTGAAATCAAAAATGAATTGGAGATAGATAATAAATATCTCTTTCAATATCTAAAAGCACCGTTTTTACTAGACTATGTAAAAAAAAGAGCAACTGGTGGAACTATTAAACATTTAAATCAAAATATACTTGTAAACTTTCCTGTATTAACGCCTCAAAAATTGGAGCAAACTAAAATCGGACAATATTTTTCAAATCTTGACAATCTCATCACTCTTCACCAACGTAAGTGTGATGAATTAAAAAATATGAAGAAATTCATGCTTCAAAATATGTTTGTATAGAAAAAAATATGAATTCAAGATATCAAAATTTTTCTATTTCTGATATCTTGAATTTTCATTAGTAAGGTTTAAATGTTTAATGGCTTACGATGTTTATCACCAAAAGCCAACAATATCATTTTTAATAGATTTTATTAATAAAAATAAAATTTTACATTAAATACATTTGACTATTTAGGAAAAAAATCGCATGAATTTAAAATTTTGACTTTTGTTTGGGAACAGCGTAAGCTGGGAGAAATAGGATCAGCAAGTTCTGGAGTTGGATTTCCTAACAGCGAACAAGGTGGTAAAGAAGGAATTCCTTTTTATAAGGTTTCAGATATGAATTTAGAAGGTAATGAAATTGAAATGACTGTTTCAAATAATTACGTCACTAAAGAGCAAATTGCTAGAAAAAAATGGTCACCTTTAAATGATGTACCAGCAATGTATTTTGCAAAGGTTGGAGCAGCAGTAATGCTTAATCGTAAGCGTTTATGCCGTTTTCCGTTCTTGTTTGATAATAATACCATGGCTTATTCATTGAATAAAGAATATTGGGATATAAACTTTGCAAAAGCAGAGTTTGCAAAGATAGATTTGACTAAATTAGTTCAAGTTGGAGCATTGCCATCATATAATGCAAATGATGTTGAAAGTATTAAAATTATGATTCCTTCCCTATTTGAACAAAGCAAGATTGGGAATTATTTTGATGAGTTGGATCGTCTCATCACTCTTCACCAGCGAAAAATATTATTGGACAAATATTTTTTAACAATAGATTGGGAACAGCGTAAGCTTGGAGATTGCACATTTTTATCTGGAAAAAAGAATAAAAATAATTTAAATTTAGAACCATATGCAATAACAAACGAACATGGATTTATACCACAAAATAAAGCGCATGACGAGTTTGGGTATATGAAAGATACTGATAGAAGAGCCTATAATATTGTATCTAAAAATTCATTTGCATATAATCCTGCAAGAATAAATATAGGATCAATAGGTTATTATAAGGGAACTGAAAACGTGATTATAAGTTCACTTTATGAGGTGTTTCAGACTGTCGATTCAGTTTATGACCCTTTTTTATGGCAATGGTTTAAAACAAAAGATTTCCAGAATTGGATTATACGTTTACAAGAGGGTAGCGTTCGATTATATTTTTATTATGATAAGTTGTGTGAATGTATAATAAGAATGCCAAAATTGGAAGAACAGATTAAAATAGCAAATTATTTTGAGGCCTTAGACAACCTCATCACTCTTCACCAGTGGAAGTGTATGATTTCTAGAAAAAATATAGTGTACGCTTGGGAACAGCGTAAGCTGGGAAAAATATTTGTTAGCATGCAAAATAATACACTCTCAAGAGCTGATTTATCTTATGATAGTGGGGTTGCTATGAATGTTCACTATGGTGATATTTTGGTGAAATTTGGTGAAGTGCTAGATATAAAATCGGAGCGACTTCCTATGATCGTGGATGAGACTGTTCTTGATAAATATAAGTCGTCATTTTTGAAAAATGGTGATATCATTATTGCAGACACTGCAGAAGATGAAACGGTTGGAAAGTGTACTGAAATAGCAGGTTTGAGTGACGAATATGTCATTTCAGGACTTCATACAATTCCCTACCGTCCATTACAAAAATTTGCTTTTGGATATCTTGGATATTATATGAATTCTACTTCCTATCACAATCAACTATTACCACTAATGCAGGGAATAAAGGTTACTTCAATTTCAAAGGTATCATTACAAAATACGGTTATTATATATCCAAAATCAAAAGTTGAACAAGCAGCTATTGGAAAATATTTTTATAACCTCGATAACCTAATTACTCTTCACCAGTGGGAGTGTATAGTTTGTACAAAAATAAAGGTAAATACTTCGATACAGTGTAAGTTCATAAAAATAGGTGTTAAATTACAAAAATGTATACTTCTAAGTATCATTTTATTGTTTAAGCGAAGAAAAATAAGTTGTATTTTCTATGTGAATATTTTATTACGATTTATTAAAGTAATAGAATTGGAAATTGAATTGATTTTTGGTATTATAGATGGAACTATAATTGTAATATTTTATTTAAAAATCAGATGTTTATATTTAAATATATTTTGTACATTTATATTTAAGTTCAATAAATGAACATATGATTATTGGATATTTATTAGAGATATATTAATAAATTAATTTTTTTAGAAATCAGATTTAGTAACAAAGGAGATGATGATTATGCCAGAATTAGAAGCATTAATAGAACAAAAATTGATAGATCAACTGGTTTACGGAGAATCTCAGTGGACATACAGGAAGGATTTAAAAACAGAAGAAGATCTTTGGAAGAATTTCAAATATATACTGGAACAAAATAACAAAGATAGATTGAATGGTGAAGGTCTTTCTGATGCTGAATTTGATCAGGTGAAAAACCAGTTACAGTTTTCTTCTTTTTATAAAGCTGGAGAATGGCTGGTTGGTGAAAATGGTAAAGTGATGGTTCATGTGCAAAGGAATACAGAAAAGTTACATCTTGTGGTTATGAATCATGAGCATATTGCTGGAGGCAGCAGTGTGTATGAAGTTATCAATCAATATCGTGCTTTAGATACTGATGGAAGTAATATACCTGAACGAGATCGTCGTTTTGATGTTACCCTTATGATTAATGGTTTACCAATGATTCATATTGAACTTAAAAATAAACAACATTCTTATATGGATGGTTTCTGGCAAATTAAGAAATATATTGGTGAGGGGAAGTTTACCGGAATCTTTTCTGCTGTTCAGATGTTTGTTATTAGTAACGGTGTAGATACAAAGTATTTTTCTGCAGCTAGTGATACCGAATTAAACCCTAAATTTATTAGTGGCTGGCTTGATAGTGATAATAATCCAGTATGTGATTATCTTGATTTTGCAAGATGTGTTCTTCGTATTCCAGAAGCCCACGAGATGATTGCTAGATATACCGTTCTTGATGAAGAGTCTAAGCGATTGATTTTATTAAGACCGTATCAGATTCATGCAATTGAGGCTATTCGTGATGCTTCTAAAATAGGTAATTCAGGATTTGTATGGCATACGACAGGTTCAGGGAAAACATTAACCTCATATAAAGCTACAAGAAATCTTTTGATGGATATTCCATCACTCGATAAAACAATTTTCTTGATTGATAGAAAAGATCTTGATGCTCAAACTACCCTGGCATTTCAGGCATATGCAAATAATGATTTAATTGATGTTGACGAAACAAGTAATGTAAATGATTTAAAAAATAAGTTAAAATCTAGTGATCGACAAGTAATTGTAACAACAATACAAAAGCTTCAAAGATTGATTACAAAACGTTTGCAGGAAGATACACCAGAATATAAAAAAATAAAAAATTTAAAAATAGCTTTTGTTGTTGATGAATGCCATCGAGCAGTAAGTCCAACTACAAAAAGAGAAATAGAAAGATTTTTTAGTAATTCTATGTGGTATGGATTTACAGGAACACCGAGATTTGCGGAAAATCCTTATCCAAAATTGGGTGATTTACCTAGGACAACAGAAAAATTGTATGGCAAATGTCTGCATAAATATACTATTCAAAATGCTATTCATGATAATGCGGTACTTGGATTTCAAGTGGAGCATAACGGGCCAAAAAATATGATTGATGAAACGAATGTGGCTATGTATGATAACGAAGTACATATGTTAAAAGTTTTAGATGTTATTTTAAATAAATCATATCATAAACTTGGTTTTCAAAATGGAAAAGGAATGACTTATGAAGGAATTTTAACTACAAGTTCAATTCAGATGGCACAAAAGTATTATGAACTTTTGAAAAAAGTAAAAAACGGAGAAACAGATCTTGTTATTGATGAAAAAATGAAACAGGTTCTTCCTGATTTTCCTAAATTTGCAATTACATATTCTGTATCAGAAAATGAAGAAGGATCAACTGTAAATCAAGATAAGATGAAAGTATCATTGAATGACTATAATAAAATGTTTGGAACAAAATTTGATATGTCTCAAATTCAAAGTTATAATAGTAATTTAAATGATCGTCTGGCAAGAAAAAAGGTTAAATATAAAAGTAGAAGTGAGCAACTTGATTTAGTTATCGTAGTAGATAGACTATTGACTGGATTTGATGCACCTTGCATGTCTACGATGTATATTGATAGACAACCAATGGGACCTCATGATTTGATTCAAGCATTTTCAAGAACTAATCGTATCTTTGATAAAAATAAAACTTATGGACAAATTGTAACGTTCCAGGCACCGATACTTTTTAAAGAAGCAGTTGATACTGCAGTTAAATTATATTCTGCTGGTGGTACAAAAGATGCTTTAATGGCAGAATGGGATGAAATTGAATCAGCTTTTAGAAAAGCGCTAACAACTTTAAGAGCATTTGCAAGTACACCTGAAGAAGTTGTAAATATGTCTATTAAAGAAAAGGAAATGTTTGCGAAGATTTTTCAGAATTTTGATAGATTATTCGCTCAATTAAAGTCATTTACTTGTTATGATGATTCTATGTTAGACGAATATAAGATAACTCAGGAAGAATATGATAATTATGCAGCACATTATTATAATGTAATAGAAGAGTTAAAAGAGTATAGGTCAAATATTGATAAAGGTGATGATCCTGCAAATATAGTTATTGATTCAGATTATGAACTGATGGCATACAGTCATACTAAAATTGATTATGAATATATCATCAACTTAATTCAAAATATTGTTAATCAAGACAGTGCAGATGGAGAAATTACATTTGAAATAAGGCAAAAGAAAATTGATGAAGTAAAACAATATATTGAGGAATTAAGAAAAGATAATTCTAAAGTTGCTGATATTATGGCTAATATTGTTTATGAAATTGAATTAGATGAAAATAAATATCGGGGACAGTCGATATTGAATATTATCGAAAGTACTAAGCAAGAATGTATTGAACAAGTAGTTAACGATTTTTGTGATGCTTGGTATGTATCTGAAGAGGAAGTAAAATATGCAGCCACTCATTATCGAAATGGTGTGATTCCAAATGAAAGTGCAATTAAGGAAACAGCAAATTTTGCAAGTTATAAACAATCTCAAGAAAAGACTGTTCCAAAATTTAAATATTACTCTAAGATGATGGCTGAACTTAGAAAATTAATGGAAGAAGAAATAAAGCCACTTATAATACGTTAAAAAAATATAATAAAAGTTTCTTTGTCTATATCAGTGTGGGCAATTGGTAGATGGAGGTCGCTTATGTTAAACGATATAAACAAGGAAACTTTATTTTGTGAATATTATAAACAATGGATAGAGGTATATAAAAGAGGTGCCATTAGAGATGCGACAATGGCAAAATATTTGATGACACATAAATGGGTTGAAAGACTTATTCCTGATTTAAAAATAAAGGAATTGACTAGAACAGCATATCAACAACTTTTAAATGATTATGCTAAGGAACATGAAAGGCAAACAACACTAGATTTTCATCATCAATTAAAAGGGGCAATTTTAGATGCAATTGATGAGGGGTTGTTAAGTAGAGATCCTACCAGAAAAGCAATTATTAAGGGTAAGACACCTAAGGTAAAGAAAATTAAATTTTTAAATCAATTTGAGCTACATACCTTACTTGCAAATCTTGATTTAAAAGAAACTGTGAATTGGGATTGGTTTATTTTACTTGTCGCCAAAACAGGAATGAGATTTTCAGAAGCCTTAGCAATTACACCGGAGGATTTTGACTTTTCAAGACAAATGTTGTCTATTAGTAAAACCTGGGATTATAAAGGAGAAGGAGGTTTTTTACCAACAAAGAACAAATCATCTGTAAGAAAGATACAAATTGACTGGCAAATTGTAGTTAAGTTCTCTGAACTCATTAAAACATTGCCAAAAGATAAGCCTATTTTTGTTGGTGAAAATAAAATATATAATTCGACAGTTAATGATGTTTTAACAAGGCATTGTAAAGAATGTGGCATTTCAATAATATCTATTCACGGTTTAAGACATACACATGCTTCACTGCTATTATTTGCAGGTGTATCGATTGCCAGTGTAGCAAGGAGATTAGGTCATGCTAGTATGACAACAACACAAAAAACATATTTACATATTATACAAGAACTTGAAAATAAAGATGTTGATCTCGTAATGAGAACATTATCAGGATTATAATTAATAAAATAGAAAATTGCTTGCACTGATAGTATGTAAATAGAGATTAATTTTAAGAAAAATTATGAACGGCAGATTTTTAAAGCTATTCAAGGATAAATAATAAATTATATTGTTTAATACTAGAACACAATGATATTGTACAATTAATATTATATTCATTATGTTGAATTGATATTATTAAGATGATTGAAAATATTATTATAGTGATATACAAAATGCATTGAGCTTTATTTCATCAGCATTAAGTGGTTGATATGATTTAATAGTTTTAAAAGAATATCAAGCTACGACTGAAATTTCAAGTCAAATATTAAAGTTAAAATACTATATAGTTTTTTATCAAGTCAAAGGCGATACTGTTTATATTGAAAGGTAAAAAATTAATTAAGAAATACGAAATTACACAGAATCAATGTTCTTTGGATTAACTACACAACAATACATATTTTCATTTTTGTCAGTTTATTTATATGTAGAAAAAATAGTATCATGGTTCTAGGTTTTTGTAGGAGAACTATTTGCTACATTATATTAGATTTTTGATAGTTGACAAATAATTAAAATTTTAATAAACTTTAATAGAATTAAATAAACTGGTTCGAAAGCCAAACCCAGTATAAAAAACTAAGAATAATAATGAAAGTGGCTTTGCCACTTTTTATTATTATTTGGCTTCAAACTGTAATTTTGGAGAGGTAAGAAAATGAAAAAAAGAAAAGATTTAATTAAGATGATTACTTTAAATGCAATGGTCGCTACTATTTATGCAGTGTTAACTTTGATGATTCAACCACTGGCATATCGAGAATTGCAATTAAGGTTATCAGAGATTGTTGTATTATTAGCGTTTTATAACAAAAAACTAATACCAGGGCTAGCAATAGGATGCTTTATAGCAAATATTCCTTCACCTTTAGGGGTTATTGATTGGATTGTTGGTCCTTTAAGTACATTAGTTGTATGCTATTTTATGAATAGAGTAACGAATATTTATCTTTCGGCTTTAATTGGATCAATAGCAACAGGATCAATTGTTGGTGGGGAATTGTGTTTAGTTTATCATATCCCTTATTTAATTAATGCACTGTATGTTTTTATTGGTGAAGCAATTGTATTATATTTAGGAACAGTTGTTTTTAAACGATTAGAAAAGAATGTTAAGTTTATAGAATATATTAAGGAGTAATTATGGAGCGTTATAGTCATATCTTAGAAAAAGATAAAAGAGAAATAGTTTTATTAAAGTCAAGACCATGTATATGGGGTAAGTGTTCGTTTTGTGATTATATTGAAGATAACGACGTTGATCAAAAAGAAAATCAGAAGATTAATGATGAAGTATTGAATAAGATAACTGGTCAATATGGAGTATTAGAAGTTATTAATTCAGGTAGTTTTTTTGAATTACCTGATGAAACAATAGAAAGAATATATAAAATTATTGGTGAAAAAAAGATAAAGAGATTATATATAGAAGCTCATTATTTATATAAAAAGAAGATAAAAGCTTTAAGAGAAAAATTTAAAATAGAGATTATCGTAAAAACTGGTATCGAAACTTTTAATGATGAAATGAGAAACAATGTTTTAAATAAAAATATTCATTTTGATAAAATCGAAGAAATATTAGAAGATTTTGATTCACCTTGTTTAATGGTAGGTATCCAAGGTCAAACTAAAGAGATGATTAGAAAAGATATTGAAATACTAACCAAATATTTTGATCATGGAACAATTAATATATATCGTAATAATTCTACACCAATAAAAAGAGATGAAGAATTAATAAAATGGTTTGATGAAGAATATCATGATTTAAAAAATAATAGAAAATATGATTATTTAGGAATCCCTACTGATTTTGGGGTTGGAGATTAAAATTTAGATATAAATTAAATACTGATAGACATATACCAAGAGCATAATTTCTTTAGACTAAAAAAATAGTGGATTGTATATTGGTGGTTTCTTTAAAAGAATTATTAATATTTCTTTATGACAATTATATCTTATTAGCGTTAAAATATGGTTGTTTTATTAATGAAACTTATGGTTAGATTAAAAGAAGAAGCTATATTAAAGAACTTACTAAAGAAAAACAAGAATACTAGCACATTGTATCTTGAGGAATTAGTATAAAATTGATAAAATAGGTATGTAAAAAATATTTAGATTAGGAGTTGAATGTATGGCTATTTTAGCAGGTGATTTTAAAACAGGGTTAACTTTAATTGTTGATGGTGATCCTTGTCAAGTTTTAGATTTTCAACATGTAAAACCAGGTAAAGGAGCGGCTATCTTAAAAACAAAGATGAGAAACTTAAAAACTGGTGCAATTCAAGAAAGAAATTTTAATGCTTCTACAAAGTTTGAAGCAGCAAACATTTCTAGAAAAGCAGCACAATATTCATATGAAGCAGATGGTACATATTATTTTATGGATATGGAAACATATGAAACATATGAATTAGCAGAGGAACAAGTAGGGGATACTAAATACTATATTATTGAAGGTTCAGAGGTATCATTAATGTTCTTTGAAGGATTATTATTATCTGTATCAGTTCCAGAAAAAGTGGAATTAACAGTTGTAGAAACAGATCCAGCAATCAAAGGAGCACCATCTAACCAAACAAAAGATGCTGTTACTGATACTGGATTATCATTACGAGTTCCTCAATTCATTGAACCTGGAGAAAAAATTGTAGTGTTTACAGCTGATGGTAAATATGCAGGAAGAGCTTAATTAAGCTCTTTTTTAAAATTATGAATAAGGTTGTATTAATTACAGGTGGAGCTCAGGGAATTGGGAAGGCAATTGCCTTAGAACTTGGAAAACAAGGTTATGATATTGTTATAAATTATTTAACATCAAAAAAAGAAGCTGAAATATTAAAAGATAAAATTATCAAGGATTATGGGGTACGATGTATAGCGATTCAATGTGATGTTTCTAAGGAAAATGAAGTAGATAAAATGATATCTACTATTGAAGCAAAACTTGGTGGTGTTGATATTTTAATCAATAATGCTGCAATTGATTTATCAAACTTATTTCATTTAAAAAATGCTGATGAATTTAAAAAAACATTAGATGTAAATGTAGTAGGGGCATTTAATTGTAGTAAGCGAGTATATCGTCATATGATCGATCAAGAATATGGAAGAATAATAAATATTTCTTCGACTAATGGGATTAATACTTATTATCCAATGTGCATTGATTATGATGCAAGTAAAGCAGCGTTAATTTCAATGACGCATAATCTGGCTTTCGAATTTGCACCATATGTTAATGTAAATTGTATTGCCCCAGGATTCATTGGTACTGAAAATGAATTGGATGGATATGATGAAGAGTTTTTAAAGGAAGAAACAGAAAAAATAATGGTTAACCGTTATGGTAAACCAGAAGAAGTAGCTTATTTAGTTAAGTTTTTAATTAGTGATGAAGCAAATTTTATCAATAATACGATTATTCGTATTGATGGTGGACAAAAGGGAAGCTGTTAAAAATTGTTTAAGATTTATAAATTTGGCATAGTCGAGCAAGTCGTCTATGCCTTTTTCCTTTAGAGAGAATACTTTAAAATTTGGATAGTTAAAAAGGAGCACAATATTGTATAGTACTCCTTTAATTAAAGTTATTTTATTACGTGACAGCTTAGAATTCCATAATATTTAAAACATTCAACCGCTTTTTCATTAATTACTTCACCACAAATTAAAATCGGAACTGCCGGTGGACAACCAACAGAAGCTTTTGCTAAGACTCTACCAACACATTTATCAATGGGTAATGTTTCAAAAGGTGAAAGCATAGCTTCACGAATTGACATCGATACAGTCGGATAAGAAAATTGAGGTAGTGAAATATTAATTGCTTGCTTACGAGGAATTTTTATTAAACAATCAGTTAAATATTGGATATCCGTTTCTTTAAGTGAAGGGGTTAACATAAAAACAACATAGTCTGGATCAAAAAATTCCACAATTATATTTTGCTTTGTTAATAGTTCAGCAAATTCATTTCCACTATATCCATAATCCTTTGTAGCAATTGTTAATTTAAGTGGTTCATTACCAATAAGCTGATAGCCATTTTCGATAAGCTTTTGCTTCATAGTATCAATAATTGGAATAAAATCAGTTAATTTATTTGTCAGTTGTTCTAAATATACATTCGCTAAATCCAAAGATTGCAGTATCAAATAAGAAGGACTTGTAGATCCAAATAATCGAAAAGCTTCTTTTACATCACTATCCAAAAAAGATAATCGATTTTTTGATAGATGCAGATAGGCTCCGCCAGTTAATACGGGAAGTGTTTTATGAGCTGAATCACAACACATATCACAACCTAAATCAATTGGATGCAATGAAGTAGGAAGAAACTTCAAATAAGCGCCATGTGCATTATCTACTAGTAATAAGACATCATATTTATGACAAACATTTGCTAATTCAAAAACTTTAGCTTGATTACCTAAATAATCCGGTGAAGTAATATAAACAGCCACAGGTAATTGTTTAGCTTTTTTTAACGCATTATCGAGTGTATTTGGTTCAATTAGACAAGATAGATACGTATTATGGGGCGAATATAACCACTTTACTGAAAAGTCTAATAAAGCAACAGCACTAATAAATGTGCTATGTGCATTTCTTGCAGCCCAAATTAAAGGATTTTTAGATTTTTCTTTGGCATATTGTAAAGTCAGTGATAACATCGCACGAATAGCGTGTGAAGAACCTTCCGTTGAATAGAAAGTTCGTGAATTAAAAAGTTTGCTTGCATTTAATTCACTTTCTTTGATGATGCCATGGGCTTCATATAAACTATCCGCTCCAACGATTTCAGTGATATCGTAAGCCTCAAACCCTAAATAGGAAGCTCCTTTATGACCAGGCATATGAAATCGTTTGGGATTTTGCTTATTATAACTAACGATAAAATCATGAATTGGTGTTTTCATTATTCATTTCCTGAAAAAGCTCGATTGATGGCTACCATAATTGCACATTCCATTCTTTTACGGAATAACTCACAGCCAGCTTCATAGACACCGGTAATTGATCCGGTAGCATGATATGCGTTTGCTGCACAACCACCTGAGCAATAAAGTCTTGCCCAACAGTCTTTGCATTCTGGGTGGGCGTAAACGTTGCATGAAGCGAATTCATTTTGAATTTGATGATTTGTCACACCGTTCCAAATATCACCTAATTTAAATTTTTCATCACCTACGAATTGATGACAAGGATATAAATCACCCCAAGGAGTAACTGCCATATATTCAGTTCCTGAACCACACCCAGAGATTCTTTTATAAATACAAGGACCACTAGTAAGATCAATCATATAATGATAGAAAGTGAATGGATCATTTTCTTTATCGTGCTTTAACATAAGTTCAGCGAGTTTTTCATATTGATCCTTTACAATTTCCATATCTTCTTTAGTTAGGGCAGATGGATCATCGGCTGCACTTACAACCGGCTCCATACTTAGTTCACGGAAACCAAGATCTAACATAGTTTGAACATCTTTTAAAAAGTCGGGATTTGCATGGGTAAAGGTACCACGCATATAATAGTCTTTGCCACCACGGGCTTCAACAAGCTTTTGGAATTTTGGGACAATTTTTTCCCAACTTCCCTTGCCAGCATAATCCACACGATAACGATCATGGATTTCTTTACGACCGTCTAAACTCAATACTACATTACTACATTCACGATTAGCAAATTCAATAACTTCATCATCAATTAACATTCCGTTTGTTGTTAAGGTAAAACGGAAATTTTTGTTTTTTTCTTTTTCAATTGAACGAGCATAAGCCACTAAATCTTTTACCACTTGGAAATTCATTAATGGTTCACCACCAAAAAAGTCAACTTCAAGATTATGACGAGTTCCTGAGTTTTCAACTAAAAAGTCAAGAGCCTGTTTACCAACCTCAAAACTCATTAATGCACGTTCACCTTTATATTTTCCTTGACTTGCAAAGCAATACGAGCAATTAAGATTACAAGTATGAGCGACGTGTAGACACAAGGCTTTTACAACACCTGATGTTTTTTCTTTTAAAGTTCCAGCCATCGATTCAAAGGTATCATCAGCAAAAAGTTTTCCGGCATCTTTAAGTTCCGTGATTTGTTGATAGCATTCATACAAATCATTTTCACTAATATCCAATCGATCTTTATAAAGTTCTTTCATTTCTGAAATTAATGTATCTTTATCTTTATCAAGATACTTAGCTATCATTTCATAAGCTACTTCATCAACTGCATGAACAGAGCCTGAACAAACATCAAGTACGATGTTATATCCACCTAATTTATATTGATGTATCATATTTTAATTTCTCCTTTATAATATAAAAAATGTCGCCAAGTTGGCGGCATTATTTTTTGATTTAAATTACTTCTCGTTTTTCTTGTTTGTGTTTTCACATTTCTGATTAGCAATGCCACAGCTAGTTTTGCAAGCAGATTGACAAGATGTTTGACACTCACCACAACCACCGTTTTTGGCGCTATCACAAAGATTGCGAGTTTCAAGAGTCATAATGTGTTTCATAATAATAAACCTCCTAATTTATGATTTTTATAGGTATCGATATTTTATACATTATTGAATAATATCTCGGTTAAAGTTTATCATTTTTATAACAAAAAGTCCATAGCTTATTCCCATTTTAAAAAAACGAGAAAATCATTTTAATCCAACTTATTTTTCATATTTGATAGTGCTAGTAAAATCGATAGCTTTCCATATTCAAATGTTAAACCACCTTGTAAGTATAATGTATACGGTTCAATAACCGGGGCATCAGCACTTAATTCAATTGTACTACCTTGGGTAAAGCTACCAGCAGCCATAACTTCATCAAACGGATACCCAGGCATTGGTGCCGGTAAAACATGAACAAAAGAATCAATCGGACTTGTCTGTTGAATACCTTGAGTAAAACTGACTAAATTATCTTTAGTTTTAAGTTCTAAAGTTTGAATAATATCAGTACGAGATTCATCATAGCGAGGAGACACATTAGAATATCCTAGCTTTTCTAACATATATGCTGTAAATACAGCCGTTTTTAAGGCATTTTTTACAGCATTAGGGGCCATAAATATTCCCTTAAAAAAAGTATTGTTTAAATTAAAATTTGCGCCTAAGTCTTTTCCAATTCCCGGAGCAGTTAAACGCTCAGCAACCATGTGAATCAATGTTTCATTTCCAGCAACATATCCACCTGTTGGTGCAATTCCACCACCAAGATTTTTCATTAATGATCCAACAACGATATCAGCACCAACATGTCCTGGTTCTTTAGTTTCTACCAATTCTCCATAACAGTTATCTACCATGATAATAACATCTTGATTAACTGTACGGATCGTATTAATAATTCTTTCAATTTTAGAAATAGAAAGTGATTTACGATGAGAATATCCTCTTGATCTTTGAATTTCTACCAATTTAACATTATTCTCTTTCAATCGATTAATAATACTTTCATCATCAAAATCATCATTAATCAATTCAATCTGTTCATACTTAACACCATTTGCTTTTAAAGACAGACTAGAATTACCACTGATTCCAATCATTTCTTGTAAAGAATCATATGGAGCTCCAGTTAATGAAATCATCGTATCTCCATGTTTTAATAAAGCAGAAAGTGTTAAATAAATTGCATTTGTTCCACTCATAATTTGTGGGCGTACTAAAGCATCTTCACAACCAAGAACAGTAGCAAAAATTTTTTCTAATTTATTTCTTCCTTCATCATAATTTCCATATCCATTAATATCACTAAAATCAGAATAAGAAACTTTATTATCAATAAATGCAGATAATATACGGTTAGAATTTGCTAGACAAACCGCATCAATTTCCTTATAGATATCTTGTAAAACTGTATCAGATTCCTTAGCTAATTTTAGTAAATCTGGATTAATTTGTTCGAGTATCAAATATAAAACCTCCTATAAATAATTCATCGTTTATTATACACGAATATTATTGATTTGTGTTGTTATCTATGAAAGTAAATAATATATTTTATGAAATATTATCGATAGTCATAATAAACTTGATAGGTTTATTGTATTTTTATGAACAAGTTAAAAAAGCTAAATTAATATTAAATAGATAGATTAACTATTTCATACAATATTATTTTATTAAAAAATTTCCTATAACATTTGCTCATTAAATAGTATAATTTATTTAGGTATGATTTATCTTTGTTTTAAAAGATAAAAAACTAAAATCAATTGGAAATGATGAGGGGAATAAGAAAAATGAGTAATAGAGATTATATAAGAGCAGGTTTTATAGACATAATTAAAGAACAATTAAAAGAAAATTTAGAGCCTAGTACTACTAAGATGTATCAACAAATTATTGATCATGGTATAAGCGAAACAAGAGCTATTGAATTACTTGCATTTTATTTAGAAGTGTTTGTTAAAGAAAGTTATTTTGCTGATGAGTTTGATAATGAAAAATGGAAAGATTTTTTAGAAAAAAATAATCATGATTATCATATTCCTGGTGAGTATGGATTTGATGTTCAAGAAGAACGTACTAATTTACGAGCAATTACAAGAAATTATGGTAAAATAAAAACAGACGCAGTAGGAAAATGGGAAAATGAACTTTATTCAATCGAATCTTATTTATTAGCACTTTTTGAGCTATTTGAAATTAATAGTTATGAGGCAAAAAAAATCATTCATATTGTTATCAATCGATTATTCGATTTGAAAAATGGATATACTAGCGACTATACAGATTATACACATGAAGATATTTTATCATTGGCAGATGGTTTAGAACAAATATGTAACCCTTATGTAAATCCGCATTTGTATAAGTATTTGTCACAATATGTTGACTTAGAAGACAAATCACAATTTTCATTTATATTTAAAAGTGTTTTTATATCACTTGCAAATGTATTAGATACTATTATTTATTATGAAAAAAGAGCAGGAAGTGATGGGTATTTTGATTTTATAAGTCAATTTATTGATATTGAAGAATGTATCAAAGATGGTCCAGTGTTCTTTTTTAATGATGAAACATTAAAAAAATAATAATTGTTATCATGAAGTTATTTGCTTGCTAAGTATATTAATCATTTATTAAAAAATCATTCAAGTCAGCAAGCAATAAATTATAGAAATATCAAGAATGAGTAACGATTTTAAGAAGAATAGCTAAAATTACAGGTGGAAAAAAGAAATCCAAAACATAATGTCTAGAAATAGAAGAGATATTAATGCTTGAAATTATCTTTGTGTGACACTTGTTTGTATAGTTAGTTCTTCGATTAATGTGATATCGTTACTTTACTTTTTATATAAAAAATATAAACAGGGGAAGAAAAAGATATATCGAGTTATAATAAAAGTATTTTATTTTGTATATAACTTATATATAATTTACCATATTGAGAGGTAAAAATAATGGAAATATCAAACAAGTTGACTAAAGCAATTAAAGAAGTCAATTATTTAAGAGTAGAAAATGCAGCACGTTATCGTGTTATCATGCGATATTTCTTCTTAGAATATGAAAAAATACATTATTGGCTTCATAAAGAAGATATTTATGAAATGATGACAGGTCTTGATGAGTTTCAAAATTATACGATGGATTTATGTCAACAAGACTTGCAAAGTTTAGTAGAGTGGGGCAATTTAACTGCTATTCAAGATAGTCAAAAAGTTAAAACTGTTGAGGATTTTAAAAATCGTAAATATCGTTATCAGTTGACAGAATATAGTGTAGAAATTGAACGATTAACTATTCGTCTAGAAAATTTAGAAATTGAAGGCGCTTCATTAGAACCAACATTATTAGAACGAATTTATCAAAATTTATGTCAGATTAATGAAGTGAAAAATAAAAAAGATAGTGAAATTCATGCTTGGTTGCAATATTTAATTAATGATTTTATTACTTTAAATCAAAACTATCAGGATTATATTAAAACTTTAAATAGCGCTAAAGCTGAAGAATTAATGAAAACTGAAGCGTTTTTAGTTTATAAAGATAAATTAATTAGTTATTTAAGGTCATTTGTTAAAACAATGCAAGAAACAGGTAATTTAATTGCTTTGCAATTAGAAAGTATCGATCAAAATCTTTTAGAGAAATTAATTAATCAAGCAGTTAAATATGAATTATCAATTCCAAGAATTGATGTTGAATTAGATGAAAAAAACATATATGACAATTATTGTGGAAAATGGGACAGTTTTTATCGCTGGTTTGTTGGAAAAGAAGGCCAAAATGAAATTGATCGTTTAAATGATATTACTAACGAAATCATTCGTAAAATAACTCGATATGCCACTCAGATTGTTGAATTAAATAATCGTGGTTCTAATCGTAAAGAACAATATGAACATTTAGCGAAAATTTTTTTAAAATGTCGTGATATAAATGAAGCTCATTGTCTAAGTGCTTATGTTTTTGGAGTTAGTGATTGTTTACATTTAAAAAACCTTAGTCCAAGAGAGACTGATAATATAAATAGTGGCGTTTATGATGAAAAACCAGATACTCTAAAATTTGATAGTCACTCTAGAATTGTGCGTAAAAAAACAATAAGAAAACCATCAACAGATTATACATTAGAAAAAAGAATGCAGCAGTTAGAAATTGAAGAAAATATCGCCAAACAAAAAGAAAAGATAAATAAATTAATCATCAATAATCAAATTGCTTTCAATAATTTACCAGTGATTGATGAACAAACGCGTAAAACATTATTATCATGGTTATCAAAAGGGTTAGCTCAGACAAATCGAAAAGCTAAAACTGATGATGGTAAAGAATTTTACATTGACGAGCAAGAAATTGATGAAGAATGTGTTGTAAAATGTTATGATGGTAATTTTATAATGCCATCATATAAAATTGTTTTCTTGGAGGAAACTAATGAATACTAAAGAAATACTATTATCTAAAAGATGGGTTTTAAAAAAAGATGATCGGGATATGTATTATCGGATTAAAGATGATGCTAAAAATCTAAAAAGAATTTTTCAAGATAATTTTGGATATCCCCTAATTAGCCATCAAAATTTTATAAAAATTGATAAAGTTCCTGGAAAAGCTGAACCTTGGATGGGAATAACTGAATTTAAAAGTGTCGAAGAATACCGGATTTTATGTTATATTTTAATCTATTTAGAAGATAAAGATGCTGATGAACAGTTTATCTTGTCGTATTTGACGGAATTTATTCAAATGCAATTAAATGTTAGTGAAGATTATTGGTTAAAGTTTACTAATCGTAAAATGTTTGTAAATGTTTTAAAATTTTGTTTAAAAGAACAGCTTTTCATTCAAGATGATGGAGAAATGGAACATTTTATTCAAGATGAAAATGTTGAAGTTTTATTTGAAAACACTGGGTTATCCAGATATTTTATGCGTAATTTTGTTTATGATATTTTTGAAAATCAAACTCCTCAGGATTTTATGAAAGAAGATTGGATTGGGTTGCAACAAGATCGTGGAATTGTTAGAAAGCAAAGAATTTATCGAAGACTTATGCTATCGTGTGGAATTTATAAAGAAAATGAAAATAATGATGATTTTGCTTTTATACGTCATTATCGTAAAAGAATCCAAAGCGATTTTCAAGAAATTTGTCCATGTGAATTGCAGGTTTATAAATCTAGTGCCTATTTGATATTAGATGAAGAAGTTAGAATTGGAAAAATGTTTCCCAAAAACAATACCTTAGATGAAATGATCATTATTATTATGGCTTATTTAAGAAAAAGAATTAAAAACTCTGATTTAAAAAAAGATAATAATGAAATGGTCGTTATTTCTATAAGTCGATTAAAAAATACAATTGAAAGAATGATCAAGGAAAATGAAAGCTTTTTACCAGCAACATATCGAAAAAAAAGTCGATCACTATTTATTGAAGAATTATATCAATATTTAATCGAATTAGGGTTTGTACAAGTAATAGACGATAATAATATAGTATTATATCCAGTAATTGGAAAGTTAGCTGGGAATTATCAGGAGGGATAGTATGAGTGTAAGTCGATGGAAAATGAATCGTTTAGGATTAGTTGATTTCTGGTGTTATGAAGATGATGAGTTTGATTTTGAAAACGGTCATATGTTACTTAGAGGTAGTAATGGGAGCGGTAAATCGGTTACAATGCAAAGTATGATTCCTTTATTGTTAGATGGAAACCGTAGTAGTGAACGACTAGATCCATTTGGTACCCGCTCTAGAAAAATGGACACTTATCTAATCGATGAAAATTCTGACCGTGATGAAAGAATTGGTTATTTATATTTAGAATTTAAAAGATTGGCCAGTGATGTTTATAAAACCATTGGAATGGGTATAAGAGCTCGTAAAAATAAGCCACTAGAAACCTGGTATTTTGTAATTGAAGATAATCGACGGGTTAATATTGATTTTAAATTAATGGAAAACCATTTTACTTTAACAAAAAAACAATTGGAAAATGTACTTGGTAATCAAGTTATTTCTAGTCAAAAAGAATATATGCAAAAAGTAAATGATAGTTTATTTGGATTTGAAAATATTGATGATTATAAAGATGCCATTGATTTATTATTACAATTACGATCTCCTAAATTATCTAATTCTTTAAGCCCATCAAAAATTAATGAAATATTAGCTCAATCATTGCAACCACTAAGTGAAGATGATTTACGACCAATGAGTGAAGCGATAACCAGTATGGATAATCTGCAAGATGATTTACAAAATTTAAATACCAGTTATGATGCAGCTAAACGCATAAATCAGGCTTATGATGTTTATAATAAAGTTATTTTAGTTGATAAGTGGCAAAAATTTAATCGTGAAAACGAGCAACAAAATCGTATTATAAAAGAAATCAAAGATAAAGAGGTAAATTTAAATAAAATCGATATTGAATATCATCAATTACAAGAAGAATTGCAAAAAAATAAAATTAATTTAGAAATTAAACAAAGCGAAAAGAAAGATTTGATAAATCCAAACATTGAA
Organism: Thomasclavelia spiroformis DSM 1552; assembly: GCF_025149465.1. NCBI lineage: Bacteria > Bacillati > Bacillota > Erysipelotrichia > Erysipelotrichales > Coprobacillaceae > Thomasclavelia > Thomasclavelia spiroformis. Next base: position 1,065,528 of record NZ_CP102275.1, read on the forward strand.
AACATGCATAGTGAATTAGTAAATTTAAAAGATCAAAATAAAACAATTTCTATCCAAATTACTCAAAAAGAAGACCAGCATGAAAATAAATCTAATAAAGTAATTGATTTACAAAATCAGATTGAAAAATACCAAAATGAAATGTATCAGTTAGAAAAAGAATTCAATCAAATTACCAATACATTAAATCGTATTATTGAAGATTTTCCTTTTAGCGAACATAGTGTTCTTAAAGAAGTCTTAGATAATAATGAAAAAATAGACTTTGAGTACACTAAAAAATGTTTAAAACAAGAAAAAAATAACACCCAAAATATTATTAATTTATTTAATCAATACGATTCGATTCAAGAACAAATAAAAGATATTGATGATGAAATAACAATATATAATTCTAAATTAGCTAAATGGGATCAAAAATATCAAAATGCAATGAATCAATATTCAAATTGCGTTAATCAATATCAAGAATATTTTTATCAATTCAGTCAAACAAACCACATTTTAAAACTTAGCAGTTTAGATATCGAAACAATGACTAGCTACTTGATTGATTATGAATACAATCAAGAATATATGTCAATATATAACATTGTTCATAATAATTATCTAAAGCATTTGGAACAATTCACAAATGAGTTGGCTTCATTAAAAACAACGTTAAAATCGCATTATGAACAATATCAAACATTAGAAAATGAATATCAAAACTGGCTTAATAAAACTGATATTGAACCTGTTCGTGATGAATTAACAACATTATACCGTCATAATTTATCTAAAAAACAAATCGAATATATGCCACTATTTAAATTATTGGAATTTGATCAGAATTTAGACCAAGATGAAAAAAATAAAATAGAAGAATTCTTAACACAGATGCATTTATTAGATGCAATTATTATTGAAGAAAAGTGGCAGGAATTATTGCTCAATAATGGTGACTTAGGACATGATTATTATTTATGGACTAAAAATAGTCTTAGTGATTTAAAACCAGTACTTTTAAAAGTACCATTTGATAAAAATAGTTTATTACAATCATTAGAACAATTAGGAATTCAATTATCAGGAAATTTAGATATCAATGAAAGATATTTTAAAAATGGTGTTCTCGAAGGTTCTATTGATGGAAACATTAATTCTAGTTATATTGGTTTTCAAAGCCGCGAACAATTTCGTCAAAAGAAATTAGAACAATTAAAGCAAGAATTAGAAGATGAAAAGCATCAAATTGAAATAATTGATAATAAAATTAACACTTTAAACGGCTCAGTTATTTTACTAAAACAAGAAATGCAATCTTTTAAAGATGAAAAAGAACTTAAAATTACATATCTACAAATAGAAAGAACCCAAAAAGAAATTGATTTTATTCAAGATAAAATCAATCAACTAACTAAGCATAAAAATGAAAAAGAAAAAAATCTTGAAAATATCTATCAACAAATAAAACAAGGCTGTAATGTACTATTGATCAATGTTTCTAAAGGTGCATTAATAAATCGACTTGAAAACATTGAAGAATATGATAATAGTTTAGATGAGTTGAAAAATAATCTTGATCATATTAATAACATAAACTCACTATTAACAATCAATCAGGATAATTTATTAGAATTTCAAGTGGACGTTGATTTTTTAAATGCAGAAATAATTAAGTTAAAACATAACTATCAAATAAATTCAGGTAAGATTAATAATATTGAACAACAACTAAAGGAAGCAGGTTATACCGATTTACAACAAAAATTAGAACAGCTTGATCAAGAAATAGTCACTTTGCAACAAGCAATCGAAGATAATGTTTCTTTATCTTCAACAAAAAAAGCTGAACAATCTTATAATAAAGATGAATTAATTAACTTAAAGGAACAATTAACATTACAAGAAAAATATACTAAAAAATATCATGACATTTTAATGCAGGAAGTTCAATATGGCTTTATTTTTAAAGAAGATGATAATTTGTTTAAAAATTTAAAACAATTAACTAGTAAAATAAAAATAAATAAACCTGTTAATGAATATGCAACTAGTTTGCAGGGAGTTTTTTTTGAACAAGCTTCATATTTATCACAGTATCATTTGACTCATGAAGTTGATGAATTATGTCATGAAGCTGATGATGTAACTGGTCATTTTATTATTAAAGCTACTTATTTGGGAAAGAAAATTCCTTTTATTGAATTACTAAATATTCTGCAAGAACGAATTGAATCACAAAAAATGTTAATTCAAGAAGAGGATCGACATATTTTTGAAGAGATTCTAGTAAATACGATTGGTAAAAAAATAAGGGACCGTATTCAGGCTAGTCGACGCTGGATCGATAAAATGGAACGTTACATTAAAGATATGAATACTAGTAGCGGATTGCAATTGACTTTAAAATGGCAAAGTAAAAAATCTATAGATGATGATGAATTAGATATTCAAAATTTAGTTAAATTATTAGAAAAAGATTATCGTATTTTAAAAGATAGTGATCGTCAAAAAATTTCTCAGCATTTTAGAACCAAAATTGAAAACGCTCGCCGGTTAAGCCTTGATGAAAATATCTCTGCTTCATTTCATCAATTAATTAGAGAGGTAATGGATTATCGCCAATGGTTCGAATTTGTATTATACGCAAAAAAACCTAATGAAAATCGTAAAGAACTGACTAATCGAATCTTTTTTGCTTATAGTGGTGGTGAAAAAGCAATTTCGATGTATGTCCCATTGTTCTCTGCTGTTGCTGCTAAATTTGAAAGTGCTAGATTCGATGCGCCACATTTAATTGCTTTAGATGAAGCTTTTGCTGGAGTTGACGAAAATAATATTGATAATCTATTTGCATTAATTACTAAATTTGATTTTGATTATATTATGAATTCACAGGTTTTATGGGGAGATTATCCATCTTGTCCATCACTAGCTATTTATGAACTATTTAGACCTAATAATGCTCCATTTGTTACTAAAATCGCTTATAAATGGAATGGTCATGAACGACGGGTTGTTATTAAATGATGTTAAAAGAATGTATTGAATATTTTAAACATCCTGGCTTTAAAAGATTCAATCAAGCTTGGATTAAAAAATATCAAAGTTTGGGACATTTAGGTGGTCAAATTACTTTATTTAATTTATCATCTTTAGAAAAAGAAACAATTGGTGCTTTTCTTGGAACTGATTTATCTAATGGAACATTAAAAATAAGTTATAGAAAATTTAATCAATTATTACAAGAAACAAAATTTGAAGGAATAGATTATCTTGATGTTTTAAATCATTTAGATAATAAACCAATTATTACCAATAAAGAAATAAAATCTAAAAAAATACTATTAATTGAAAACTTTAAAGAGTATTTTTTGACCAAGTATAGTCAAGATCACTGTTATCCGTGGTTATTAGCATATTTAAATAATGATGCTCAAGTAAATCGGTATATTTATAAAAATAAAAATGAGTTTTTAAAAGAATTAGATAAGATTGCTACAGCATTAAATAACTTACCAGTTTATCAAAATCAATATCTTTTATTACCAGTTTTTAGTCAGAGAATCACTGGAGATCCACATTTTTTTGATCAGGATTTTCATAAAAAACTATTAATAGATGGAATCACAGTATTATTAAAAACTGATAAACAAAAACTCACATTACATAATATAAACGATATATTATTTCAAGCAGGATTACTAAAAGACGATTTGTCAAATAACTGTTATATTTGCCATCTTAAGCCGGACACTGCTTCAAATTGGGAAGGGTTTTATCAAAACTATGAGCCATGGAATATGAATCTCTATAATTTGATGCAAGTAAAACAAAAGTTTAAAGCAATGAATGTTTATATTGTTGAAAATCCATCAGTTTTTCGGGTCTTAGTAAATTATATTAAAGATAAGCAGCTAGATGTAGGATTGATTTGTAGTAATGGACAAATTAATCTATGTACGTATATGTTATTAGATTATTTAAGCCAAAGTGGATGTATCCTATATTATGCAGGTGATTTTGATCCAGAGGGATTACTAATTAGTGATAAATTGAAACAAAGATATTTAGATACACTTAATTTGTGGGGATATAGTAAAGAAAATTTTTATCAAATTTTATCTAAGCAACAACATCTTTTTAGTAAAAGAATGAAAAAGCTTTATAATCTTCAAACTCCTGTATTAAAAGATATTGCTGATTTAATAATTAAAAATGCTGCTTTTGGCTATCAGGAAGGTCTAATTTCTTTCTATAAAAAAACAATTAGGTAAAAGGGGCTGTAACGAATAAAGATTTTTAATCTTTAGACGTTACGCCTTTTTTTGCCTGATATCGTATATTTAGAAAAAAAATAAAGTTATCCGTATTTAGATAACTTTTTTGGTACTATAAAAACAACATGTATTTTTTACATGTTTTTATTTAGTTTTTTAGGAAATTGACATCTCCTTCTTTTTCATCTTTTTATTGTGGTATTTTCGTATATTATAGGCAATCCCTATTAACAGCAGTTCTGTTTTTACATTTATGTTCCCTCTTCTTTTTAATCGGACATAATCCATATTCTGCTTTATTATTCCAAATGTCCCTTCTGACTGTATACTTCTTTGCTTTTTCATCTCTTTTCCTTCTTCGGTTCCAAGATTTTCATCTACTTTATCCTGCATTTCATTTAAGGCATAATTTATCTGTATTTTTCTTTGCTCCTTTGCCTTTGTACATTTTTCTTTTACTTTACAGTCATGACATTTACCACACTCGAATACTCTGCTGATTGTTAATGTCAATATAAAATTCACCAAAAGTGTTAGTTTAACTTTCACCAGTTCTGGTTGTTATGATCTTTATCTTCAATCATGGACATCTTATCCTTTGTTCGATATGACCTTCCTGTGATATTTATGATATGTGAATGATGGATAAGTCTGTCTAAGATTGCATTCGCTAATACATTATCACCAAAAACCTCTCCCCAGTGTGACAGTGATTTGTTGGTTGTTATGATTGTTGAATGTTTCTCATACCTTTTTGTTATCAGCTGAAAAAGAAGATTCGATGATTCGCTATCCAGTGGAAGAAATCCTACCTCATCTATGATAAGAAGCTTATATTTTGCGAAGAATTTCAGTCGTGTTTCTAGCCTGTTTTCTAGATGGGCTCTTTTTAGCTGCAGAATGAGATCGTTGCAGTTTATGAAATATTTTATATAGAGAAGAGTGGTAACGTACGAATCACTGTTCACAAGAAATCTAAAGAAAAGATGAAAAAGAGAATAAAGGAAATCACCAAAAGGAACCGACCAATATCAAGTAAGGAATTAGCTAAAGAGTTAAAAGAATACATTACAGGTTGGGTGAATTACTATAGGATAGCGAATATGAGTAAACATCTAAGGGAAATAGACTCATGGATGAGAAGAAGAATACGAATGATATATTGGAAAAGATGGAAGTTAGTAAGAACAAGGTATAGAAATTTACAAAAACTAGGTATTAATAAAAGTAAGGCATGGGAATGGGCAAACACAAGAAAAAGCTACTGGCACATCGCCAATAGCTTCATACTAAAAAGGACACTTACAAATGAAGTATTAAAAATATACGGATTTATAAGTGCACTAGATTATTACAACTCTATAAACTTATGAAACGCCGTGTAGGGAACCCTACGCACGGTGTTGTGAAAGGGGCGAAAGATTTTAATTCTTAGCCCCTATTCAATTATTAAAAATATTTTTAATATAAATAAATTTTTATAGCTGTTTATACTATGAAATAAAACTTATAATTAATAAACATAAAAAATAATTATTATAAATTAAATAGAAAATTTTAAACTAAAAGAATATAAGATGAAATTATTTTTTACAAATGCTATAATTTTTATATAAAGAAAGTTGGTGAAAATAGTGAATAATTATAAAATATTAATTGTTGATGATGATAAAGAAATTTGTATAGCACTAAAAGAAATATTGGAAAAACAATAATATATTGTTGTAGAAGCATCTAATGGTGATGAAGCAATTAGCAAAATAAATAATGATATCGATTTGATCATTTTAGATATTATGATGCCTAATAGAGGTGGAATAACAACATGTATTGAAATTAGAGAAAATTATGACATGCTGATATTATTTTTAACTGTTAAGAGTACTGAATATGACAAATATATTGGTTTATCTATGGGTGGTGATGATTATTTATCAAAACCATTTTCAAAAATAGAATTACTTGCACGAATTTCTTCTTTGATTAAAAGATATCAAGTATATCAAAATAAGCAAAGTAAAAACTCACCATTAAAAAATAATTACATATATATCAAAGATTTACGAATTGATAAATATGCTTCAAGAGTTTATAAAAACAATCAAGAAATAACTCTTACAAATATCGGATATAAAATATTAATGTTATTAGCACAGCATAAAAATAAAATATTTACTTTAGAAAATTTGTATGAAAGTATTTGGCATGAATCATATGATTCTTCAAAAAGTTCTCAATATATAAAGAATGTGTGGGGAAGGGGATATTGCATTGAAGAGGATAAATAAATTTAGAACACTTAAAATGGAATTATTTTTATTATGTGCAGTAGCATTTATTATCTGTCTATTCTTTTATGCGATTACTTCTACTGTTGCTAGTGGACTAATTGATTCATATTTTAATGATCGTCAAAATATTGAAGCAATTGAAAAAAGAAATCTCAAGTCGCTACAAAAATATGTTACAGATAAAGAAGTCACCCTTAAGGAAATAGAACAAATAAAATCATGGTCACTTCATCAAGAAAATGTTCTTTTAAAAGTATATTTTAATGGATATTTGATATATGATAGTATTTATGGAATGACTGAAAATAGCAATTTAGCATTGGAAAATGAAAATGATTATTCAAAATTAAATTTATATAATTTAACTTTAAAAGATGCAAAAGTAAATGTAAATTTGTTATGTTTTGATTATACTCTTCAAAATAATGTAAGTACAGTCATTTCAATTATTACAATCTTACTATTTTTTTTCATAATAATTGCTGGAGTAAGAAAAAAAATTAAATATCTTGTTCAATTATACAATGATCTAAATGGATTATCTAATAATTTAAATCATGAAGTTCATATTGAAGGATGTGATGAAATAACACAAGTTGCTTATGGAATAGATTCCTTAAGAAAGTCAGTTATTGAAAAAATCGAAAATGAAAAAAGAGCTTATGATGCAAATATGCAACTTATAACTACTTTATCGCACGATATCAAAACTCCATTAACGTCAATTATTGCTTTTATTGAATTAGCTAAAGGTCAAGTTCAAAAAGACGATATAACATATAACTATTTAAATACAGCATATGAAAAATCATTTCATTTAAACAATTTAATCAATGAATTATTTTCGCATTTTTTATTACATTCAAATTCATATGAAATTAAATTTGAAAAAGTAGATTCTGATATTTTAGTTAGTCAAATCTTAGAAGAAAATCTTTATGAATTAGAATCAAAAGGAACTATAATAAAAAAAGAAACCAGTGATATTTCTTCTTATATTTATGTAAACATAACTTTATTTCATCGATTATTCAATAATATTTTTTCAAACATTAATAAATATGCTGACTTAAAAAAACCTATTTTAATCAAATATTATCTAATAGATAATGATTTAATTATCATAATTAAAAATACAAAAAAGAAAGAAAAAAGTTTTAAACAATCATCAACAAAAATAGGATTAAATAATTGTAAAGCGATTATGAAAAAACATAATGGGCAATTCATCACGCATGAAGATAATAATATATTTATAATAGAATTACATTTTCCTATTCATAAAAAATAATCTAGTAAAAATATCAAACATAAATTAAAAGGGGGTGTTAAAATGAGAAAATGTATACGATGTAATAATGAAATGGTAACTGGTTATACTTTAAAAGTTTCCAATTTAACAGCAATGGGTACTATGTTATTGGCTAAGGGAAATAGTATATTTAGTGATGAACTAGGAAAAGTAAAAGTTGCAATATGTCCTAAATGTGGTGAAATATCGTTGTATTTTGATAATTTTGATAAAATAAAATATTATAGATAAAAGTTATTTTATATGCGGGTTGATTTTTTTAACAGTTTTTGTTATGTGTATGGTTTTATTAAAATCATTATGATATATAAATATAATCAATAAAATATGTATTTAATTAGATGATTGTGATTTTTTCCATTGATTATAAACTTTAACACTGAAAACTAAAAGTATCGACAATAATAAAGATGTGACAATTCCCATTTTAATTGCCAATGTTTTATCAAATTGAATTGATGATATTGTAATAAAAAGTGATATTGCAAAAATACTAAGATATACAATAAATATTAGCGATATTAAAATTAATCTTATTAGTCGTCTTTTTTTTTGAAGTTTTAGGATGAGAAGGATTAAAAATTAATATATCTAAAAATACCGTAAGTAAATCACTTAAAATAGATTCTATCATATGTCTAACTCCTTATTTATATTTTAGTTTTATTGGTATAATCATTTTTATATTAATTCTAAATATCAAATATGATTATATTGATTTTTGAGTTGGAATTGATAAATATGTAATTATAACATCATACATATTTATTTTAATTTATAATTCTTAATTTTTTAAGTAATAAAATATAAAGAATTAGTTAGTATTTTTAATATAAATATTATTTTTTAGGAATAATATTTCCTAATATAACCCCAATAATTAATATAAATATACTAATAATGATCATATCGGTAAAACTTAATATTTTCATAGCCCCTAAGATTAAAACAATTGATGTGAAGAACAAAGTTATTGCTAGTATCTTACATAATTTTGCTTCATCATATTGTTCTTTTTCTTTTGCACTTAATGTATTATATCCTGCAATCATATTACTAAGTTTTCCTATATATAATAAAATAGCTAAAATAAATAAAAATAAAGCACAAATTAATAAAGTTATATCCATTTTTCATTTCTCCTGATTTCTAAATGTATAAAAATATGTAATTAGCGATTCTAGTCAATATAATATTATTGTAGTTAAATTCATTTTTCAATAATATAAGATTATAAAATTTCTTACAATCATTTTTATAAAATGTTTCAACTCCAGGCTGTGTTCTAAAATAATAACTGTCAGTAAGAATTTTCAAACAGCCAATAAGTGTGTTTTCATTATATGCGTTATATTTATTGTTTTAGATAAAGTACTATTAGTTTTATTTAAATCATAATTACCTGATTTCCTAAAAATTTTAGTTTCATCATTATAATAATCTTTGACCCAGCAATGGAGAGAATTAATTAAAATATCAAGCTTATCAACAGTCTATAGCATGTTAGTTTAGACTGTTTTTTAATAATTAATTGCTTCAATTTTAAACTACTTGTCTATTTTTATAGTGTTACACTTCAATTTTAATTTTTTGTCCTTGTTTATTAATTATATAAGTTATTACTTCTTTTACTGTTTTCAAGTAATATTATATATCAATAGTTTTTTTATTTATCTGGTACACTATTTATATTAGTATCAATTTGTTAAAGAAGTTCATCAAATAAGCTCAACTGGATACTTCTATTTTTTTCTTCAAATTCACTTAAATATTCAAAGATAATTTTGTTGTCATGTACTATTCCGTTATCTTCACATAATTGATGAAAAAGTTTCATCAATGTTGTATTATTTGGACTATTTATCTGATATTGCATACCATAAGTTTGTATATATTTGTCTTTCATATATGGAAATGATTGATCTAATTGACTATAAAAATATTCTCTATTTCCCTCACGAAGCGTTAGTCCCATTCCAAAACAAATTACACCATAAACTTTTGCTTCAATACAATAATTTAAAATACCCTTAATGTTTTCTTCCGTATCATTGATAAAAGGAAGAATAGGACAAAGCCAAACAACTGTAGGAATACCAGCATCATGTAGCTTTTTTAGAACTTCGACTCTTTCTTTTGTAGTACTAACATTTGGTTCAATCTTTTTGCATAAATCCTCGTCATAAGTTGTTAATGTCATTTGTACTACACATTTTGTCTTGTCATTGATAGCTTTTAATAAATCTAAATCCTTTAATACACGATTAGATTTTGTAATCAAAGTAAAGCCAAACCCATACTTATATGCTAACGATAATGCTTTTCTAACACTGCCAAATTCATCTTCAAGAGGAAGATAAGGATCTGTCATAGAACCAGTGCTCAACATACATTTTAATCGTTTCCTTTTTAAAGCATTTTCTAAAAGGACAATAGCATTTTCTTTGACTTCAACATCTTCAAAAGCATGTTCCATGTGGTAACATTTGCTCCTTGAGTCACAATATATACAGCCGTGAGTACAACCTCGATATAAGTTCATTCCATTTGATGAAGATAAAATCCCTTTCACCTTTTTTAAGTGCATATACTATACCTCTATAATTGAAATTTCTTTTTCAAAAAAGTTTCATTCAAAAGATGATTAGTCACAAAATCACCATTATAAAAAACAGCCCAATTATTGAAAATGCAAGGAACATTTTTAGCTTTTTCTAAAGTATCTACAGCAATTAAATTTAATGGTATATTATTTTTATTACAGTATTCCTGTACTTGTTTAATACAATTAGGAATATATGGACATTGCAACCCATAATAGATTGTCAGTTCCTTTTGATCGATTGTCATTTTCTTTACATTTTTAGAAAAACTAGGCTTATTCCCATCAAAAGACAATGATAATAACTCAAAATCATTCCCAGCCGTATCTACCACTTCAAAACCATATTTCAAAAAAAATTTCTTATCCGATAAAAAAGGCTTTTTCTTTTTTGAGCTGAGAACGCATACACCAGATTTTTCAGTTTCCTTTGCGTCATGAATACAATATTCAAGTAAAGATTTTGCATACCCTTTTTTCTTAAAAGAGCCTGCTACCCAAAGGCAGTAAATATACAGATAGTTTTCTCCAGAAACAGGAACCCATGCTGTTTCTATTGGAGCATATTCAATAAATACTTTTCCTTTTTGATCAAGTTTACGGAAAACATGACCTTCTTCAATTCGTTTTTTAAGCCATTGTTTTTTTACTGATACTCCAACTTGATGTTTTTTATCCGAAATTGCACAACATATATGTTCTGTATCCAGATTATCCAGCGTTAAGTTCATAAATGTTTCATTCATTAATAGGTCACCCCTTAATACTTTTTCATCTGTATTATATCACAATAACCTTGACAACATATGTCATGGTTTATTTTGTTCGCATATTTTTTTTGCTTCATTGTAGACAATTTTTTTTAAATACTTTGGTTCTATGATATAAACCTTTGAACCAAAAGAAAGCAGATAACCAATCAGCCATTCATCTATAGGCATTGGAGCACAAATTATAAAATCTCCATTATCATCTTGATTGATTTCATCAACTTCAAATTCATCATAAATCCGATAAGCCATTTCTTGAGGAAAACGCAGTATAACATTTTCATAATTTACTTTTGTTTCCTTCTTTTCTTGTGGAAATTCCATAGGACTAAAATTTTTTTCCATATTCCTTGCTTGTATAATACGTGTCAATTTAAAAATACGGAAGTCGGACTTATTCATACAGAAGGCTTTTATATACCAGCTTTTCGCTTTATACACCATTTTGAGTGGACAGATTACTCTTTCAATCACTTCTCCACGAGTATTTGCATAAACAATACAAAGCATTTTGTGTGATATGATTGCTTCCTTTATCTTTTGAAACATAGTATTATCTTGCGATTTATTCCCCCAGCGTGAAAAGTCAACCTCAAGCCAGTTTTCACTTTTTGTATTAAAAATCGCTGATAGCTTTGATAGTGTATCACGGTTATGATCATCCACAATAGATACACTTCTTAATGCCGTTATTATATCTTCTTTTTCTTTATCAGATAAAAGCAACCTATCTAAAACAAAACTGTCTGCTATCTGTATACCACCATTTCTTCCCGTTGTCACATATATAGGTACGCCCGCACTACTAATAATATCAATATCCCTATAAACAGTTCTTACTGATACTTCTAATTTTTCTGCTAACTCTGGAGCAGTAGATTTTCCATTTTCCATTAAGTGATAAATAATTCTAAATAATCTGCTTTCTTTCATATAGCCACTCACTCCCTTGCTTCTCATGTTATCATATAAATATGACATTTATATGTCAAGATTTATGGTGATTTTGAGGTTTATTGAATTTCTAAATTAGATAAGTCTCTATTTATAGATTTGTATTTTCTAATTTGAATAATCAATAGTTTAGAAAGATATATTACTAAGTATGTATTTAAAATTATTTTTCATTATATTGTTGATGATTTTATATTGATGAACAACAGTTTTTTCTGTTTTTGATATAATAGGTAGTAATTAAATATGAAATTTATCCATGGAAAATTGGTTTTTTGTCCAAAATCAACAAGTCTATCTGGTATGGAAAATTTCACAGGTAAGGAAAGATATTTTGATGCAACAATAATTAAAATGATCGTTTCTAATAAAAAAACAATTGATTACTTTCTTTATACTTTATGCTTTTTTAGTAAATACACTTTACTTATATGTAGGATGTCATATTATAACTTTTTGATTGTTTATAAGTAATATCAAAAAATAGTGTGTGTCTTTAGAAAAATAGATATTGCTTTTTGTAACCTTAATTGTCAACTGTTAAGTTTAATTGTTTTTGATATTTTCTTATCGCCATTTATCAAATGCTTGTCTATTATTTTTGCTAAATTTTAACACAGGTTATTTTAAAATGATTTTATCAAAGTAAATATTTAGTAAAGAATGTATAAAAGATAATTAACGTAAAAATTACTTGGCTTTAACATACTTCGATGATGGTTCTGTTACAATACTCTTGTAATATCAGGGGGATGAAAAAATGACGAAGAAAAAATCAAATAAAGTAATTAAGGTCACAATGGCAACCTTGGCAACAGCTCTTGTAGTAGGTAGCAATAGTGTTATTTCATTACAAGCAGTTAATAATGATAATAGTAATGCGATTTTTTTAGATGAAAATAGTATTACATCGCCAATTATTATTAGTGAAATAGTTGCAGATAGTCATCAAAGTGATATGATAACAGCCAATGGAAGCGATGCTTTTGAATATTTTGAATTATATAACACTAGTAATCAAAGTATTAATCTAGATGATTACCAAGTGCTATATGATAATGGAAGTACTATTAGTGAGTGGAATTTACCGGTTAATACTATTTTACCAGCTAATCAAGCTTTGATTGTTTGGATTCAAAATGAAGAAAGTAAAGATTTAGATTTAGCTTTGTTTAGAGAATATTATAATTTATCAGCTGATGAAGGTCAGATTGTTAAAACTGAAAATATTGTTAGTGGTTTTTCTAATAGCGGTCAAAGAGAACTACAGGTTACAGTAAAAAACACTAAACAAATTTTAAGTTCAGTAATTTATAATGATGAAGATGTAAAAGCCCAGACAAAAAAAGGAATTAACTTTATTTATAATTCCGGTAGAGTTCAAGAAAGTACTTATAGTTATGATTTAGATCCTACACCAGGTAGTTTGATTGAACAACAAGAATTAGAAAGTAAGTATCAATTTGTAACAGTAAATGATGGAATTGTTACCGTTAATACTGCTCAAGAAATCAATGCTGGCGAAGCTTTGGTTGTAAAAGCTACAACTAATTTACCAGGAGTTATTTTAAAAGCAACTTTAAAGGTAAATGATAAAGAATATGATATGACATATGACAATGACGGTAATTATGTTTATAGTGTTCCTGCTAGTGAAATTAGTAATGAGGAGCTTTTAAATATTAGTGCTACTTTTAATGATGGTATCAATGAAATTATTAGTGCAACGCAAACAGTCACTGTTAATAAAGGAACAGTTGAATTTGCTTCACCACTATTAATTAGTGAATTATCACCAAACAGCGCTAATGTTTCTGGTAGTGATGCTTATGAATATTTACAGATATTTAATGTTAGTGACCAAAAGGTGGCTGTAAATAATTATCAGCTAGTTTATGTTAATGGTAATAAAAAAACAGTTTGGAAATTAGATGATGATATTGTCTTAGAAGCTAAAGAAGTGTTAACTGTTTGGATTGTTAATGATGCTGTAGAACAAGCAGGTTTAACAGTTGCAGATTTTAATAATAATTATGGTACTAATTTTGTTGCTGGTGATAATTTTACAACTATTCATAGCGATGGAATGAGCAATAGTGGTACACGAGGATTTAAAATTGTTACTAACACCAATCAAGAATTAACAGCTGTAGATTATACTGCTGGTGATTCTAGTAATGGTAAAATCGACACCGATGAAGCTATTTATTATAATTACACTTCAAATTCTGGAGTACCCGTTTATAATAATGAAGTAACATTAGGAAAGTTAAATAGTCAACAATTAATTACTGGTAAATATTTAACACCAGCAATTGTCGAAAACCCTGAAGTTGAAGTAGTGGCTGATAGTTTTGTAAGTGCCAATGATAATTTTACTGTAAGGTTAGAAAATACTAATCTTACTAAGATGATTATTGATGCTAAGTTAAATCTATATCAAGATGAAAATATCGTAGCTAGCTATGATTTATTATATACTGATGGAATTTTGAAGGTAGATGTACCAGCTCAAGATTTAACAGGTTATTCAAATTTAACATATGATGTTTCTATTACTGATGGTCTTAATAAAGCAACTTCTGCTAAGAACACGGTAGTAATCGAACAACCAGGGATGATTGATCAAAGTAAGGTCGCTCCTTTGGTTATTAGTGAAATTATGCCTGATAGTTCTAATGTTGGTGGCAGTGATGGTTATGAATTTATTGAAATTTATAATAATTCAAATTTGGATATTAATTTAAAAGATTATAAATTGTATTATAATTATCCTGATCAAGGTGTAGATGGTGATGTTATCTGGTATGAAACTAATGAAGATAAAATTATCAAATCACATGATACATTAGTTTTCTGGATTAAAAACGGTGCTAATGATGATTTGCAAATTAGTGATTTTAATAATAAATTTAATACTAATCTAGACAGTGATCATTTAATTTCAATCTATAATGCAGGAATGGCTAATGGTTCAGCTCGTGGGTTGAAAATAACTTCTAATATTAAAGATGTTTTAGATTATGTTTTATATAATATGGATGGTGTTGATGATACTACAGCTGATAAATCAATTGTATATCAAAATAGATATGATGGTTTAACTTTTACTAGTGTACTAGTTGATAATGATGCTAAGCCATCACCTGGAACAGTGAGCGAAAAACCAATGTATGAAGCTGTTTTACCAGAAATTGTTTCTTTGCCGGTATATCAAGATCATACACCAACTACTTTTAATGAAGCTAGTGATTTAACTTTTTTACTTGATGCTAAATCTAACGAAACAACAATTAAAAGTGTTTATTTGTATTTAAAAGATAATAATAGTGAAGATTATGAAGTTTATAATTTATTACGTAATTCTGGCGATAATTTTTCTAAAACATTACCGGCAATAGATTTATATAATAAATCCTCATATACATATTATTTTGTTATTAGTGATGGCTATCAACAAATAACCACACCTGTTAACACAGTTAATAATGAAAATCCAGTATCTACTGGTGATCAAATCAATATTAGTGAAGGTGCAATTATTAACCAGACTGAACAAATTATAGGTACTGGTAATAATTTAATAATTGATGATCAGGATGTAACTAATAAAGCAGTTAAATCAATTAATGGAAACGCAAGAATTGTGTTTGATACTACTCAAACTGATGTTTTCTTTAAAAATGCAGTTGCTATTGGAAATGATGTAATTGGTGTTTTCAATGAAGGTACTTATAGTGATTGGCGAACATATGCTTATGATATAAATGCCAGCTACTTTGATAGTGAAACAAAAACAATTACAGTTGCCTTCCATGCGGGTAATAAAGCTAACGCTTTAGAACACAATGTTGAAAATAACGATGATTTTACTTTAAAAAATATTAGATTAACATTACCAGATGGTACAACTTTAAGAGCTAGTCAATATAGTGCTGTTTATGGTTTAGGAGCAGTTGAACATACTGAAGATAACTGGAAACCAGATAGTCCTGTTGAAGTGAATGATATTACTCCTGAAAAAGAAATTAGTATGGGTGATGGTACAAGCAAAGTTGAAATTTTATATGCTACTTTCACATTAGATGAACAAAACTTTAACGCTTTACGTTATGATCTTGATACAACTATGTTAGAAGATGGTACTCATAGTGTAACAAGTGGTAGTAAGACAGTATCATTTGTTAGTGATAATACGGCCCCTGTTATTGAAACTAATATGGTTGAAGGTCAAATTTATCATAATGGAACTGTTGAAGCTAGTGCACAAGATGCTATTTGTGATACAAGTACTTTAATTGCTACCCTTGATGGACAAGGAATTGAATTGCCTTATGATTTTCGTTCATTAGAAATGACTCCTGGTAATCATCAATTAGTATTAACTGCTTCAGATATGATTGGAAATGTTACTAGCAAGGTAATAAACTTTGTAACTCCAGAAGAGAATGCAGCAATTAATGGGGAAATAACACCAGTAAGTGGGACAACTATTAATGGTGATCCAACATTTAAAGTTACTGTAAGTGATAGTACTGATGATTTGATGCAGGTTGCTTTCAAAAGGGGTGAACGTTACCTATTAGGTGATGCTAATATTACTTTGTCTAGTGGTGTTAGTCAGATTTCTGGTAATAATACTCAAGATTTCAGTGGTGATTCTGGTGATGGTTTCCCTTATCAACAGTTTGATGTTAAAGTAAGTGGTAATATTAGTGATGAGGCAACTGTTAAGATTGATTGGGAAGGTAAATCTAATAATCAAAAGACTTTTATGTATGCATATAATTATACAACTAACACTTTTGATAAATTAGATACGATTATGGAAATTGATGATGAAACCATGAAATTAACCGGTGAAGTAATATTGAAAGATCACTTATTTGATCAAACAATTAAAATTATGGTTCAAAATGGTGAAGGATATACTCCTAATCAATATGGAGAAGATGTTACTGGTACAATGTCTAATCCAGCAGATACTCCAAGAGAAAACTATGATTTTACATTTGCAATTGAAAGTGATACTCAATATTATAATGAAGACTTTGATGGTAATCCGGTTCAAGATGTTGATGGAAACTATCAATATCAATTAGATATTCATAATTGGTTGATAGCTAATCGTGAACGAATGAATATTCAGTATTTATTCCATGATGGTGATATTATTGATGACGAAGATCAAGGACAAGAATGGATCAATGCTGATAATGCTTATAAAATGCTTGATGATGCTAATATACCTTATGGTGTTTTAGCTGGTAATCATGATGTTGGTCATTTAAGTGGTGATTATACTTCTTTCTCTAAATATTTTGGTGAAGATCGATATAATCAAACCCCATGGTATGGTGAAAGTTATCAAGATAATCGTGGGCATTATGATTTAATTACTGTTGATGGTATTGATTTTATCATGTTATATATGGGATGGGGTATTGGTGACCAAGAGATTCAATGGATGAATGATGTTTTGGCTAAATATCCAGAAAGAAAAGCAATTTTGAATTTCCATGAATACCTATTAGCTAGTGGTGGCTTAGGTGAAGAACCACAACGAATCTATAATGAAGTCGTAGCTGTTAATCCTAATGTTTGTATGGTTTTATCTGGCCATTATCATAATGCTCAAACAGTAGTATCGCAGTTTGATGATAATCATGATGGTGTTAATGATCGTAATGTTTATCAGATGTTATTTGATTATCAAGGCTTAGCCCAAGGTGGTATGGGTTATATGCGATTGATGCATTTTGATAATACTAATGGACAAATAATTATTAGAACATATTCACCTTCATTAGATGATTATAACGCTAAAGATGAAAGTAACATTGGTGATGTAGCTAATATTAATGGCGAAGAAGAATTTATAATTAATTATAGTGATTTAGGAATTACACCAGTTCAAAAACAAATTGAAACAACAAATTTAGATGTCAATATTTATACAAATGATACTTTTGGTATAGTTGATGGTGTAAAAAGTAATCAGGAAGTTAGTTATACATTAGAAAATGCTCCTCATGGACTATTTGGCTGGTATGTTGAAATTAGTGATGCTAATGGTGGTTTAACAAGATCAAATGTTAATTATGTTAATATTGATAAACAAAATATCAAACCAACGATTGTATTACCTGATGATGAATTTAATAAGGTTGCTGTAGGAACAGATTTTGATCCATTGAAAGATGTTAAAGCTTATGACAGCCAAGGTAATGATTTAACTAGTCAAATTGTTGTATTAGGGAGTGTCGATGTTGATAAAGCTGGTAGATATAAGTTGGTATATCAAGTAACTGATAGCTTTAATAATGTTACTATTGTAACTAGAATAGTAGAAGTTGTTGAAAATGATGATGATCAAGATATCAATGTTCAACCAGAAAATGATAGTAATACAAATGGAACTACTAGTACATCTGACAATACACCATTTACAGGGGATCTTGTAAATATTAATTATTTAACATTGGCAATTGTAAGCTTAATGGCTTTTATAATAACGATTAAAAAATATTTAAAAAATCTAAAAAATAATCATAAATAATTAATGACTTTATATCACATAGAAATAAAATCAATCTAGAATAACATGCAATTATATGACTCATTTAATACGGAGTGATTAATCACTCCGTATTTTTTAAATAAAAAAAGTGCCCCTATATATTTGAGGATACGTTAAAATCTTATGAAACTTTATAATTCTATATAGTAATAAAAATAAAGTATTCTCGATTTTTAAATGTATAAAAATATGTAATTAGCAGTTTTAGTTAATATAATATTATTGTAGTTAAATTATTTTTCAATAATATAAGATTGTAAGCTTTTTTTACAATTATTTTTTTCATAAAATGTTTCTACTCCTGGTTGGGCTCCAAAATATAATAGAGTAGGTGTATTATCTTTTGCAAGTTGAAGAAGTTTACTACCAACTCCTTGTTTTTGATATTTTGGAAGAACAAGTAATTCTGTAATAGTTCCAAAATAATAACCATCACTAAGAATTCTTAAACAGCCAATAAGTGTATTTCCATCATATGCAGTTATATTTATTGTTTTAGATAAAGCATCAGTAGTTTTATTTAAATCATAATTACCTTTCCATATTTGATTAACAAACAAAATAAATTTATCAGCTAAAAGCTTTGTATCATTAACTTTATATTCAATCATAAACTATATTCCTTTCGTTAATAATATCATTCATTTTTTTCATAACGATATATTCCCCACCAATCAGGTAAAAGCTTTCCTAAAGTTATAATTTCACGATTTTTATAATCGACCATTATTTCTGTATCTTTATTTTTTATATTTAACTGCATTAAAAATTCTCTACATGCTCCACAAGGTATTCCGCTACCTTTACCAAAAGGTGCTTTATCGCGAAAGGCTATTAATCTTTTAATAACTGTTTGGCCACTGTTTATATACATATTTAATGCAGCAGTTCTTTCAGCACATAAATCAAGGACACCACAACAACTTTCGATACAAAAACCAGTATATATTTCACCGTTTTCACTTTCCAAAGCACAAACAACATGATGTGCATAAATAAATGGTGATACTTCTTCTGGATGATATTGTTCTTTTGCTTTTAAATATAACTTTTCCCAAATATCCATATAATTTTACTCCTTTAAACTTCATATTTTCCAGTTATTTCCAAAATATTACCATCTGGATCAGTAATATTAAAATAATAATATGGTAAGTGTACATTAACATATAAAATTTCTGATACATCACCAATAGCTAAATCTTTGATGCGTTTATATTCTTCTTTTAAATTATTAACTTCAAAATTCAATATTACTACATTATTCTTTTTAGGTAAAACAAGTTTATTAAAATCATCTAAATAAGCTTGATTAAAATGAATTGTATCTGTTTCTTTAATTAACTTTTCATCATATTTTCTATTATAAAGAGAAATTAAATTGCCACAATCAAATGTTACCCAGCGATCATCATTGCAATAAAGTGGTTCTTGTTGCAATAATGCTTTATAAAAATTTAATGATTTTTCAATATCATCAACACAGATATAAGTTGTTGCTAGTTTCATAAAATATCCCCCAAATTTAATTTTTTTAAAATACTTTTAAAATAATTTCAATAATTATAGTTATGATACATAAAGTAATTAAAAGTATCATCATACAAACTGAATCTAAATTTAAATAATTAAATAAGATGATTGATAAACTTGCTAATAATATAGCACATCCTTCAATACGACAATGTAAAGAAATATTTTTAATTCCTGAATATTTAGTAATAAATGGCATTTTTCCATTAATTATTGTAAATAAACCATATATTAACATGATTATTCCTAAAACTATCATACATATCACTTCCATATATCATAATATCTTTTATTTTAATTATAGTGGTTTTATAAAGTTTGTTCAATTAAAGATGAGTTATTAAAATAATATTTTAATATAAAAGAAAAAACTATAAATTTATTTAGTTTTTATAACCGATATAATCTATTTTTATTATTATGATATAATTAAGGCATGTTATTGATCTTCAAATCAAAATTGAAGTATTATTTTAAAGCAATATAAATTATATCTTTATTTTTGAATAATGAAGATATAAATGGAGGAAAAAATGAAAAGTGAAAAAGAAAAGATGATTTCTGGAGAAATATATAATCCAGCTAATCCACGATTAGTATTAGATCGAGCACGAGCAAATAGAATATGTACAAAATATAATAAAAAATGCTTTAATGAAATAAATATGCGTTCAAGATTATTAAAAAAGTTAATAAATACTGAGGGTAATTTTTGGATAAAACCACCTTTTTATTGTGATTATGGATATAATATTTTTATTGGTAAAAATGTAATGCTTAATTATGGCTGTGTTATTTTGGATGTGTGTCTTGTTAAAATAGGGGAACATACGTTAATTGGACCAAATACTCATATATATACTGCTTGTCATTGCCTAGATCCTAAAAAAAGATTAAATGATATTGAATATGGAAAAGCAGTTACAATTGGTAAAAATGTATGGATAGGAGGTAATTGTTGTATATTACCAGGAATCACGATAAAAGATAATGCTGTAATTGGGGCGGGTAGTGTTGTAACAAAAGATGTACCGGCTAATGTTGTAGTAGCAGGAAATCCAGCTAAAATCATTAAAACAATTGATAAAATTGGAAAGTGATATACAAATTATAGATGATAATTGAAAATCGATAAATATTTTATTTTTATTTAACTTTTATGTTTGATGTTGATTACAACATATTCACTATGATTTTGAGTTCGAATTGGAAATCCCCAACCACCAATACCAGATGAATTTATTGCAGTCATGTCGTCAATTTTTTCTTTTCCATAATTTAATTCATTAATATTAAATAACTCAAATATATAGTATGCCGGAAAAACTTGTCCAGCATGAGTATGACCTGATAAATGAAGGTCGATATTAGATTTAGCACTAGCTTTTAAATCTTTTGGATGATGATCTAAAACAATATTAAATTGATTATCATCTATAGATTTTGTTAGTTGTAAAATATCTTTTCTATATGGTTGATGAAGATCTTTTCTACCAATTATTGTTAGATTATCAAGCGTAACTGATTTATCTGCTAATACTTCAATACCATAAGATTCAATTAATTTTTTTAAATAATCATAAGAACTATGATTATTTAAAGAATACTCACCAGTATCGTGATTACCAAATATATAAAAAACAGGGGTTGTTTTTGATAGTCTACCAAGAGTTTGGAAGACTTCTTTTTTTTCGTTATTTGTTGTATATTCATCAATAATATCGCCATTTAAGATAATCGCATCAGAATTTTCATTTTCTATTTTATTTACGATTTCAAGTAATTCTTTTTTATCAGTGGAACATGGATAATGTAAATCGGAAATCATCGTTAATTTAAATTCTTTATCTAATTTTTTATTCGTGTAAATTGTATATTCTGTTTTTCTAATATCTTTTATATTCATATAGCCATAAGTTAAAATAGAACTTGAAATAAAGATGGGGATGATAATAATAAAAAGTAATCTTAATTTAGTTTTATCTTGTTTTTTTATTATATATTTCATTAATTTTGTCATTAAAAAAGAAATTAAAATAAAGTGAACTTCAAAAATAAATAATATACTATTGGGCTTTAAACAGGGAATTGAACAAAGACATGCTAATAATAGAATAATTTTCTTATTGAATGAAAAACAAAGATTAAATAAATATCGAAAATATAAAACAAAAACTAAAAAAAGAACAATACTCATTATTAAAAATTGCATAGATTATACCTCCATAATCATATTTTACAAAATAAAAATATATACAAACTTTAAAAATAATTAAATATTTCTAAAATATCAAAAATAAAATCATTAACTTTAATAAATGTATTAATATCATATATAACATTTTTTGTTTTAATAGTAAATTAATAATTTTTTGGATATTATAGAAAATTAAGTACTAATAATATATATTTTTAATAGATATATTTAAATTTATTAATAAGTTATCATGCTATTTTTATTTATTTTATAATTTTAATTTGATAATATTAGTTTAAATAAAAATAGATGGGGTGAAAAAGTGGAAAATACTAATATTTTGATTATTGAAGATAATAATGATATCAACGAAATGATTTATAATTATTTAAATAAAAATGGTTTTAAATGTTATCAGGCCTATTCTGGAACAGAAGGGCTTTTATATTGTAAAGATGATAATTATGATCTTATTATTTTAGATTTAATGCTTCCAGGTATGGATGGCAAATCAGTTCTTGTTAAAATTAGAGAAAAATCAGATATTCCTGTTATTGTTTTAACAGCAAAAGATTCTCTTAATAGTAAAGTAGAAATATTAGAAATAGGGGCTTATGATTATTTATGCAAACCATTTGAATTAGAAGAATTACTAGCAAGAATTCATGTTCAATTAAGAAAAAGCAATAAAAAAACTAATAATATGACTTTTAAAAAATTAACTTTAGATAATCAAATCTATGATGCAATCATTAATAATCAACTGCTTCAATTAACTAGACACGAATATTATATTCTTGAATTATTAATACAAAATCCTAAACGAGTTTTTACAAAACAAGAGATATACGCATATGCTTGGAATGATGATTATCTTAGTGATGATAAAACAATTAATGTTCATATAAGTAATATTAGAAAAAAAATTAGTAAACAAACTGATGAAGACTATATTAAAACAGTGTGGGGCATTGGATTTAAGATGGCTGAATAATAATTCAGCTTTTTCTTTATACTTTCTTTATAATTACTTTGTACTTTTTAAAACTTTAATATTTATAATAAAAAATGTAATCAAGGAGGGAGCAAGATGAATGAAAATGTTGTAGAAATCAATAATTTATGTAAAACATACAAAGATACAAAAGCAGTATCACATGTAAATATGACAATTAAAAAAGGAGACGTTTATGGTTTTATTGGCAGAAATGGGGCAGGGAAGTCAACAACTTTAAAAATGATAGTGGGTCTTATTTTTCCTACATCTGGTCAAATTAAATTATTTGGTGAGTCAAGAAATAAATTTACTGATAGAAGAATTGGCTCATTAATTGAAAATCCGGGTTTATATCCTAATTTATCAGCATATGACAATATGGAATTAAAAGCGATTGCGATGGGACTTAAAGATAAAGAAAAAATTATTGAATTATTAAATCTAGTAAAACTTGATTTTAAAAGTAAAAAGATTGTTAAGAAATTTTCTCTTGGAATGAAACAAAGATTAGCAATTGCATTAGCTCTGTTAGGTAATCCAGATTTATTGATTCTTGATGAACCAATTAATGGTCTTGATCCCGAAGGAATCAGACAGATCCGCGAAGTTATTCAATATCTCAATGAAAATAAAAAAATGACAATTATTATTAGTAGCCATATTCTTGGAGAACTAAGTAAAGTTGCAACACGATATGGAATTATTCGTGATGGTCAAATTATTGAAGAAATTAGTGCTAAAGAACTTGATCAAAAATGTCGAGATTATTTGTTATTAAAAGTTGAACAAGTAGAAAAAGCTATCCCATTATTAGAAAATGATTTAGGAATTTATGATTATATTGTTCATGAAAATAATGAAATAAGAATATATGATAATATCGAAAGTTCAAAAATCAATCTAGTATTAACAAAACATAATATTAAAATAAATCAAATATATTATCAAAAACAAGACTTAGAATCATACTTTTTAGAAAAGATCGGAGGCTAAATATGTTTAATATTATAAAATCAGAAATAACAAGACTATCAAAAAGTAAAGGTTTTTGGGTTTCTATAGGCATCTTTATTTTCATATATATAGTATGTATAGTAATGCAAACATCAACTCAAAATACAAGTAATTTCAATTCAACTAATATTATTAATGAACCAGGTTTTTATATTCAAGTTGATACTGTTGTTAAATCACTTAATGGTTATGCTACAACGTTTGGACATTCATTTGGAGTATTGATTTTAGGAATATATCTTAGTTTATTTGTTTGTCATGAATATAGCAGTGGCTATGTTAAAAATGTAGCAACTTTACCTAATGGTAGAAATGCAATGATTATTTCAAAAGTCGTTGTTTCAATAATTATGTCATTAGTTATTTTATTTATTTGTTATAGTCTAAGTTTTATATTAGGAAATATTTTGATTGAAGGCTTTGAAATTGAGTCATTATCAATAATTTTAAAATCTATAATAGTAATGTTTTTATTATCTATGGCAATGTTTAGTTTAATTATTTTTGTATCAACATTATTTAAAAACAAAACAGCTGGAATTATTTTATTATTTTTAATTGCTTCAGGAATGCTATTTCCTTTTATTAATGGGATTCTTGAATTTATTCATCTTTCAAATTTAGCAAAATATTCACTTTCCTATCTTTTTACAAATATTATCTCATTTAATCATAGTACCATGATAAAAACAATTTTCATTTCAATCATTTATATTATAGTGTATACTATTATTAGTATTAAAATTATTCAAAAAAGAGATTTGTAAATATGGAGGTGTTAAGTAGTGATGATCTTGTGTGCTATTTTTTGCATTATAACAATCATTAGCTTAAGCCTTCTTTTTATTTTGATAAATGATATTAAAAAAATTAATGAACAAATTGATTATAAAAACGAACATGAAAGTCATTTTGAAATATCGATTCAAAGTAATTTAAAACAAATTAAATATTTACAAAAGAAAATAAATTCTTTATACAAAAAAACTCAAGAAATCGAAGAACTAGCATTAAAAAAAGAAAAAGAAATGCAAACGTTAATGTCAGGAATATCTCACGATATTAGAACACCGCTTACTAGTATGCAAGGATACTTAAAATTAATTGAGGAAACTAGTGATGAAGAAGAAAAGAAAAAGTATTTAGATACAATTGAGTATCGTTTAGAAACATTAAAAACAATTTTAGAAGATTTATTTTTACACTCAAAAATAAATGACAGCGATTATCAAATCAAAAAAGAAGAATTTGAAATATATCCCCTTATTTGTAAAGTATTAGCATCATTTTATTATGATTTTGATTCAAAAAATATTGAACCTGTTATTTTATTTTCAAATGAACATCTTTTGCTTAATGCAAATCAAGAAATGACTATGCGAATGCTTCAAAATTTAGTAAATAATGCACTTAAACATGGTAAAAACTATTTTGAAATTAATGAAGAAAACGGAATCATTAGTTTTATTAATAATATAGATAATAATAAACAATTTGATCTTGAAAGTATCTTTGATCGCTTTTATAAAGGTGACCAAGCAAGACATCAAAATTCTACCGGACTAGGATTATCAATTGTAAAAAAGATTGTTGAAATTCATAATTGGTCAATTAAAGCAACATTGGATAATGATATTTTAATAATAACAATAAATACAAACATATAAAATAAAGGAGATGTAAATAATGAAATGGGAACATTTATTTAGAGGGTGCCGTAGTTAATGAACATATTTCAAAAAATAATATTAGTGCAAAATAATGATTACGATGTTGAAATAATTTTTGATGATGACGAAATAATTGAGATGTATTGTTCTTGTCCATATGCTATGGATGGGCATAATTGTAAGCATATAACAGCAGTTTTATATACATATCAGGAGCATATAGAATACAAATAATCAATAAACAATTATATTTCCAATAATTCTTCTACACTTGATGAAATCATTGAAAAAGCTAGTGATAAACAAGTACGTGATTTTCTTTTTAATGTTTTAAAAGATGATGATAAACTTTTATTGAAGTTTAAAATGTTAGTAGACAAGTCGAAGATAGATATAAAGCAATATAAAAAAACAAATCAATAAAACAATTAAATCATTTTTAGGACGAGATTATTTTATTTCATATCATCAAGCTGGTAAGTTTATAATGGCTATGGAAAAATACTTAGATGAAAGTGTTAATATGATGATTGATGCTGGTAATTACTTAGAAGCTTTTGAGTTAACTAGTTATTTATTTTTAAGTGTATTTAATGTCGAGATGGATGATTCTGATGATGGCCTTGGAATGTTTGCTAGTAAGTGTTATTAAGTGTGGAATAAAATTTCAGATCAAGCTAATGAGCAAATTGAAGCTAAAATATATCAATGGTTTATTAAATATTTGATGGTCCGTTATTGATTACATTGAAGAGTATTTAGAAGAGATTTTAATGGAACAATTTAAAAGTGAAAAAAGTTTAAAAGATAAATTATTATATACAGAAAATAAGGTAATGCTTGAAAAAAATCAGAAAGTTGGACAACAAATTATAATATTGAAAATTGGGCTTTAAATCACATTAAAATAATGGAAGAATTAAAATTTTCATTTGATGATATTGATAAATATTGTAAAGAAAACTGTAAATATCCAAGAATTCGAGAATATTATATTTCAACATGTATTAATAAAAAAATAATATAACCAAGCAATCAAAGTTTTAAAAGAATCATTAAAGTTAGGTGCAGATAAATTAGGATTAGTTAAAGAACATAACTTAAAATTAAAGGAGTTATATTGATCATTTATATAAAGAAGGAAAACTCTATGATCGATTATTAGATTATGTTTTGAAATCACCAGGCTTAAATTATGTATTTAAATATGAAAATATTTTAAAAGATGATTATTTTCAAGAACTATTACAAAAATATACTGAAGAATTAAATAAGATGGCTACTTATATAGTTAATCAAAAAATATAAGGAATAGATAATGATCCTAAAAAAAAATGACGAAAATCAAAGCTGGTGATAAAACTGTTCGAGATATAGTTAAAAATTGGAAAATTATGTATAGTAAAAGAAAAACAACGATGGAAGAATTAGAAAGATTATAGAAGATAGTTGTTATGGAAAAAATTACGGCTAAAGAAGCGATGAAAGAACTTACGATGGTGTTAATGTATTTATCTAGATTTGAAAATGATAGTGCTTTTAATCAAGATAAAGATTATTATGCATGGAGAGGTTATGATTTTGATGTTATTAATAAATTATGGGATAAAGCGTATATATTACCAAAAATGCTGAATTCAGCGGTTTTATTCGTAAATAAATGTAACTATTGACATTACAACAAAGAGATATTATACTAATGTTGTAATGATTATAGTTACATTTATAAAATAAAGAGGTAAGAAACATGTTACAACAAGAACGAAGAATTTACTTAATAAAAGAACTTTTAAAAGAACAACAAGAAAAAATAAAAATTCCTAAAACACCTACATTACAAAAACAATTATTACGAGCATTATTCAATATTCGTCTTCCCAAAGAAGCATCTAATGAATTTTTAAAAATACAAGACGAATATTTACAAGAAGAAATTGCTAAAAAGGGGATTACAGATTGTCATTTACTTACACCAATAAAAAAAGGAATATATTTATGGCAAGGGGATATTACTACGCTTTGTCGTGATGCGATTGTAAATGCTGCTAATAGTCAGATGTTAGGGTGTTTTTATCCTAACCATGGTTGTATTGATAATGCAATTCATAGTTATGCTGGAATTCAATTACGACTAGCTTGTGCTAAGCTAATGGCTCAACAAGGCCATGATGAAGCAACTGGAAAAGCAAAAATCACTCCAGCATTTAATCTACCAAGTAAATATATTTTACATACAGTTGGCCCAATTATAATTAATAAGTTAAAAAAATCAGATTGTGAAAAATTACGATCTTGTTATAATTCATGTTTAAAATTAGCTAGTGAAAAGGGACTTAATAGTATTGCATTTTGTTGTATTTCAACTGGTGAGTTTCATTTTCCTAATGATATAGCTGCTAAAATTGCAATTCAAACTGTTTATGAATATCAAAAAGATCATGAAATAGAGGTGATTTTTAATGTTTTTACAAAAAACGATTATGACATCTACGCAAGTTTACTTAGATAATATATATAAATTAAAAAATGCTTTTTTACAAGCTGATGCAATAATTATTGGAGCTGGTGCAGGATTATCTACGGCTGCTGGATTTACATATGATGGAAAACGTTTTATGAAATATTTCAGTGATTTTCATGAAAAATATGGGATTGCTAACATGTATGCTGGAGGCTTTTATCCCTTTGATTCTTTAGAAGAGTATTGGGCATATTGGAGCCGTTATATTTATATTAATCGTTATCAAGAGCCATTAAAACCGGTATATCAAAAATTGTATCAGTTAGTTAAAGATAAAGATTATTTTGTTCTTACTACAAATGTTGATCATTGTTTTCAAAAAGCTGGATTTGATAAACAACGGTTATTTTACAGTCAAGGAGATTATGGTTTGTTTCAATGTTCCAAAGCCTGTCAGCCAATAACTTATGATAATGAAAAAGAAATTTTAAATATGGTATCAAAACAAAAAGAGATGAAAATACCGACTCAAGCGATTCCTTATTGTCCTCACTGTGGTGCATTGATGACAATGAATTTACGCATTGATGATACATTTGTTGAAGATAAAGGATGGCATCAAGCAGCCAAATGTTATCATGAATTTTTAAAATCACATAAAAAACAGCATATTTTATTTTTAGAACTAGGAGTAGGAAATAATACTCCAGGCATTATTAAATACCCTTTTTGGAATATGACACTTAAAAATAAAAATGCATTATATGCCTGTATAAATGTTCAAGATACCTACTATCCAAAAGAAATAAAAAAGCAAACAATTTGTATTCAAGAAGACATTTATAAAGTAATTAAAGATTTACAAACCATGTTAGCTAAAGATACTAATAATTAGTATCTTTTTATTGGTTATGGTATTTAGTTGAGTGATTTATAAATCAGATACTTTATATGTTTATTTTGCTGATTTTATAGTATATACTAATATTAATAAGTTATAAGAAGGTGAAAAAATGTCTTTTGAAGATGTAAAACAATATTTTGAAAATGTTGGAATGGAAGATAGAGTTATCGAACTTGAAAAATCAAGTGCTACAGTAAAAGAGGCAGCAAAAGTAATTGGCTGTAAGCCATGTCAAATTGCTAAAACACTGTCTTTTTTAGTTGATGGAAAACCAATTTTAATTGTTGCAGCAGGGGATAGTAAAGTTGACAATAGAAAATATAAAAATACCTTTAATGAAAAGGCAAAGATGATTCCAGCTTGTCAAGTAGAAACTCTTATTGGTCACGCACCAGGAGGAGTATGTCCTTTTGCAATTAACAAAGAAGTAGCCGTGTATCTTGATATATCACTAAAACGTTTTGAAAAAGTTTATCCTGCAGGTGGAAATGATTATAGTACAGTATATCTATCATTAGCTAAATTAGAAATTCATTCTCATTTTATCGATTGGGTAGATGTTTGCAAAGATTGGTCTGTAGATGTTTAGTAATATTAAAATAGAAATTATTGCTTTTATTTAGTTATTACATATATGGATAATAAAAATGGTAGTGATAAAACAATACTTTATCACTACCATTTTAAATTGATTTTTTATTATAGATATTACTTAAATATAAAACAAAAATAAACAATATAATAGTAAGTATTAAACTTATAAATAAATTATTCATACCATTAGCTAATGATATTATCGATGTATATAAAACATAAAGAGGGATAAATATTTTTGTTAAATTAGCTACAGTCTTATTAATTAGTGCATCAGCTAATTTAATGATAAATAATTCAATGATAAGCATTATCAAAGGATAAATAAAAATAATTTCAAACTTACTACCTGTTCCACTCATTGAAGCAGTTACCGTGTTCCAGCAAATAAGCTTATCTGGCAACCATATCCATAAACATATCCCTGCTATAATTGGAATAATACAACATAATAAACAAATAAAATTAATTTTTTTAGTATTTTTGATTAAGTATAAATATAATTTTTTCATGAATATTAAACCTCCATGGATATATAATTCAGATATATTTAAAAGATATAATAAAATTCATAAATTAGTATTAAATATTAGTTTAAACAAAAGTTTAATATAAATACCTTCACTACAGTAAGTATACTCTTATTAATTTTTATTTTCAATTAATAAGAGTATATTTGTTTTAGCTTTGTTTAAAGGTATGATGAAATTTATTAATTCGACATTAAACATAAAATTTTTAAATTTAAAGTAGGCAGGTTATAAATATTTTGATATAGTAAGTATGCTATGTTTAAAAGGAGTTAATTATGGATAAATTATCATTAAAAAATACTTTGATTATTGGAATAACTTTATTTTCAATGTTTTTTGGTGCGGGAAATTTAATTTTCCCACCATTAATAGGTGCCAAAAGTGGCGAACAGTTTGTACTAGCAATACTAGGTTTTATTTTAACTGCGGTTGTTATACCAACTGTTGCAGTAATTGTTGTATCAAAACATCGTGGTTTAAAAAATATAACTGACCGTTTTCATCCAAAATTTACACTAATTTTTATTACATTAGTCTATTTACTAATTGGACCATGTGTTGCTATTCCTAGAACTGCATCTACTTCATTTGAAATGACATTAGCTCCATTTATTTCGAGTTCTTTTTTGTCACAAATGATTTATGCTTTTTTATTTTTTATTTTGGCAGGGTATGCTGCATTACATCCTAATCGTTTAAAAGATTTACTTGGAAAAATAACTGCACCAATATTATTAATATTGATTGGTATTCTTTTTCTAGGAACAATATTTATCGTTCCTTTTGGTTTATCACCAGCAACTGATTCTTATGCAAATAATGCTTTTATAACGGGTTTTGTCGAGGGATATCAAACTATGGATATTTTAGCAGCCTTGAATTTTGGAATTATTATTACTTTAAATATTCAGGCTTTAGGTATAAAAAAACCAGGACAGATTGCTAAAGAAAGTATGAAAGCTGGAGTCATTGCCGGGATTTTATTAGGAACTGTTTATATAATTACTGGCTATATTGGAATGCATACTTCTTCGGTTATGTCTACTTCAAATAATGGTGCAGAAGTTTTATCTTATGCAATTAATAGTGCGTTTGGTTCATGGGGTCAATGGATTGTCGGAGCAATTTTCTTTATCGCATGTTTTAATGTAGCAGCAGGATTATTATCTTGCTGTTCAGAATATTTTCATGAACTTGCCCCAAAAATTTCTTATAAAAATTGGCTACTTATATTTACAGTATTTAGTTTTGTAGTTTCAAGTTTTGGATTGGATTTTATTTTAGAATTTTCTGTTCCAATTCTATCAATTATGTGTCCAATTTCAATTATTATTGTTTTGATCGGAATTATTTTGCCATATAAAGAAAATAAATAATTTAAAGAGTGAGTGAATTCTCACTTTTTATAATATAAAAATTCATAATATGTTATAGGTATATTAAAAAAGGAGAGAGATATCTTCCATACAATTAAATTTTTTATGAACCTGAATTAATGGGGCTATAAAGATTAAAACTAGATAAATTTCTAAACATTTCTTAGAAAAAGAATTTATTTTAATTAAATTTAGAAAATTTAAAGAACAAACATTTTTTTGTGGCAATGTATTTAGGATTTCTAATTCTCATTATAGTATAATCAGTATTCATTTTTTAGTCATTAAACAATTTATAATATTAATCTCATCACTTGAAGTTAATGCGATTACTAAATATACTTGATTAACTTGAACTTTTTTAATACATCATAGTTGATATATCATTTTCCCGTTTTCAACAACGTCTAAAAACAGCTATTGTTAAATTCGATATTTGTGGTTTATTTTCAATGATTGTTATATCATATCCTTCCTGACTTAGCTGTTTGAATAGCAAAATCAACTTTACCATCACCAATAATTACAATTTTCATATTTTCCTCCAGTAATTTTTATAAATCAATGTAATAACATGCTTTTCTACTACAACAAATAAAATTGTCTATAGTAAAATACAAAAATTGTCAGATTAAAGAAATGACTCAAGGATTTTGAAAATGATATATTTAATAGAACAAATCTTTTTTAACAGAAAGAAAATAAATCTCATAGGGTAATTGATTCTTTAATAAATATAACAAAGAAAAATCTTTTAAAACATCTATTTGATTAATTATA
This sequence comes from Thomasclavelia spiroformis DSM 1552, assembly GCF_025149465.1. Classification (NCBI taxonomy): domain Bacteria; kingdom Bacillati; phylum Bacillota; class Erysipelotrichia; order Erysipelotrichales; family Coprobacillaceae; genus Thomasclavelia; species Thomasclavelia spiroformis. The sequence goes on from NZ_CP102275.1 coordinate 1,098,361, forward strand.
ACAATCTTACGTTTAGCCGCAACTTTATTAAAATTATATATAATTATTTGTTTAAGAATTAAAAGATCAACGATTGGATCATCTTGCCAATTAAAATACTTTTTTGCAAGTAAATAGCGATGCAGAACTTCATTAGCTTTTTTATTGATTGCATTTGCGCCTACAACTTGAATTACACAGTTACAAAAACTAGGCACGACAGGTTCATTTTCTTTTTCAAATTTTAAAGGATAATGCTTAGAACCATCAGCTTCAATAATCATTTTATCGCATTGTAATAATACATTTGATAAAAATTCAAAAGACATAGATTGTATTTTATTATTAATATATGGTTTAGCTAAAAATAATAAATTTAAAGACTTTAGTTTTTGTTTTATTTCTAAAATATCTTCGTGTAAACAAAGTTGTTGTTTATCTAAATGATCAGGATAGAGCATATGTGTAGTTGTTGTTAAAATAGTTTTTTCGTCTTTACAAAAAACATCACCGAGTTCAAAAACAAGCGTGGTTTTGCCTCCACCACCAATTAAAGATATACAATGTTCATGATCAAGTTTGGCGTTTTTAATTAATTTTAAAATAGCTGTTTTCATTACATCACTTCCTAAAAGTAGTATAAAATAAATCAGATATATTGTAAAATAATGTTGTGAAAAATTTTTTAATTGCTAAATGTAATTTTTGGAAGAAAATAAAGACAAGTAATCATAAGAATAGTTTGGTTTATAGTTGGAAAAAAATATATAGAAGATATGGAGATAATTATGGAAAAGAAAATATTTTGTAAAAGCGGAGGCTGTAGTGCTAAATTAGGTGCTGGAGTGCTAGATCATGTGTTAGCTAAACTACCAAGAAAAGAAGATAAAAATTTATTAGTTGGTTATGATACTAAGGATGATGCTTCAGTATATAAATTACGTGATGATCTTGCGATTGTAACGACTTTGGATTTTTTCCCAGCGATGGTTGAAGATCCTTATATATTTGGACAAATTGCTGCGACAAATGCGTTAAGTGATATTTATGCAATGGGTGGCGAGGTAATTAGTGCTTTAAATATTGTATGTTTTCCTGAAAATGATGATTTAAACGTATTAGGTGAAATTTTAATGGGTGGCGCTAAAAAAGTAGAAGAAGCCGGTGGAATATTAGTTGGCGGTCATTCGATTCAAGATGAAGATATTAAATATGGTTTAAGTGTTACTGGAAAAATACATCCTGATAAAATTTATCAAAATTGTAATGTAAAATAAGAATGTTTTTTGATGTTAAATTAGGGGGTTAGTAAAGAGTTATGCAATGTCATATTAGATCATTATATTTATGTGTAAAAGATATGTATAGGGCAATTGAATTTTATGAGAATTTTTTTGAAAAAGAAGTTTTTATAAAAGATGATATTTATAGTGTTTTTGATATTGATGGGTTTAGATTAGGATTATTTGCTTTTAAAAAAGTAGATGAAACTCATGTATATGGCAGTAATTGTTTACCTAGTATAGATGTTGAAAATTTAGATGTATTAAAAAACAAGATTAAAAATTTAAAACTATGTTTTCCACTAACAAAAATAAATAATAATTGGGTTGTAGAATTTATTGATTCAGAAGGTAATCATATTGAACTAACAGCACCGATTAAATAAAAGTGATTTAATAATAGAAATAACAAACTAATGCTTTAGTTGATAAACAATTAATAATATGATAAAATCAAAATACAAAGATAAAAACGCAACGTAAGAAATGTGATCTTACAGAGTCGGTAGGTAGCCCGGTCGCACCAATTGGTGTAAGTAACCCTCCCTCCTTAGGGTCGTCCATTCTTTGCTTAGTATTATTATTTAAGGAGGAATTGTCATGGACAAAGTATCAATCAAAGTGACAGTATTTTTTGAAATGCCATTTTGGGTAGGTGTTTTTGAACAGATATCGCAAGAAAAATTATCTGTATGTAAAGTTACATTTAAAACGGAGCCAAAAGATTATGAGGTATATCATTTTATTTTGAAAAACTACTATCGCTTGCACTTTAGTCTGGCTGTGGCAACTGATGTAAAAGAGGTAAATTATAATCCAAAACGAATGCAACGTGAAGTACGCAAACAAATGCATAATACTGGATTAGCAACAAAATCTAGGCAAGCTTTAAAATTACAGCAGGAGCAGTTTAAAATTGAACGTAAGATGAAAAACCGCAAACAACAAGAAATAAATAAAAAGCGTAAATTTGAACTGAAACAGCAAAAAAGAAAGGAAAAGCATAGGGGCAGATAATAATTACCCCTACGCTTTTTTAATAAAGTTTAATTTTATATTTTAAAGTTTTTTATTATTCTAATTCTATTAATCGATATGGTTTGATTTCATATTCTCCACTCTTATTTATTGTAATCAAAGTTGCACCTCTTTGTTTTGTATCTTCTTTAATACCTGGCATAGCTAAATAGTCAATACTATACTATATCCATAAGTTAATATATTTGACGAACAGATTATTATAATCAAAACATAGCTTTTGTACTTCCTAATTCTAAAGCGGTATTAAAGAGTTTGCTTGAATATTTAGAACAACAAATCTTATCTATTGTTGTTTCACCAATTTCTCCATAATAATATTGTACTTATTACAGCTGCTTTCATATAACTCATAAACTTCTTTATATTTTTGCAAGAATATAATAATGATTGTTCAAGAATTGAAAAGATAGTATGGTAGTAAACTTCTGATACCAGAAAAGAAAAATTGGTGTCAAATAACCTTAATTTGAGATTTTGATGAGTAACACGTCAGTATAAAAAATTGAATATTTCATAGACTTTGGAACGCCTAAAATGACGTTCCTTTTCTATTTCCAGCCGTTCTTATTGGACGGCTATTTTATTACCCAAAATGAAAGGAGCATTAGATTTATGAAAAAGTAATGAATGACGGTTCGATTGGTTCTACCTTTAATGAGGGGCATTTGACCGTTGAGGGTGAGGACGCTTATATTTGCTAACATAAATATGGCTCTTTCCAATGTTGGTTGAAATTACTTAATTATATTCATCATTAACGTTTTTGATTTAAGTAATTCAAAACTACATCTACTATACATTATTCTTTTAACAAGTTTAAGTTTATTAACTGATACTTCAACAACACCATTACTTTCTTAATATAAAATACTATTTTTGACCGCATCATAATCTTCCCTTATTCCAGTGATAAAAATAATAATATGACCAAAACTATCTATACTTACTTTCTTTATCCAAGATTCTAATGCATGAACTGATTTCATACTATGTAAGATGCTTTTAAACTCATAAAAAGTTCTAAAAGTATCTTCACTTTTGGATATAATTGATAGACTTTACGTAATTTATCTTTACTTAACCCATCAATTTTATCTAACTGTTTATATAAAAGTTTAATCACATACTTGCGAGGTAAAACAATCTTATATTGAAATTGTCCTGTTTTTTTATTTGAGCTACAGTTTGTTTAATATTCCCATACTTACCTTCATACCCTTTAGTTACAATATGTTTGTATATTTCTTTGATAGTATAATGATTATCTACCATATTTTGAATTTCTGTATGATATTTTTCGCAACTGTTTGTTCGATGGCATGATATATTTTCGATTGTAAATAAAAATCCATCTGTTGCATATTTCTTTGCAGTTTTTCGACTACTATTAAGCAACTCAGATATTTTTGTATATGACATTCCTTTATTTCTCATTTGTTTTACTTCGTTTACAAGCTTATTTTTTTCTTCAATTCGTGCCATCCTTTGAGTCATTTTTTCATCTTCAAAGTATGAAACTATTTCATATTCATTCGTCTCCATTAGTTTTTTCATTGTTTTATAATGAATATTATTATTTGAACATGCAGCTTTTAATGACGCAACATTATTTATATCATTTTTCTCACTGTAAAATCGTTCTGGCACTTTTTCTTGACATAGTACCACTTCCGATAATACAGGAGAAGCAGACCTGTTGGAAGGTGTTGAATTAACAGTAAAAGCACAGAAAGATATTTATAAATATGGCTCATTGGAAAAAGCACCGATTACTAAAAATGCAAAAGGAGAAACAGCAAAAGTTCTGGTAACCGACAAGAAAGGTTACGCAGTATCAGATGAATTACCGTTTGGTACGTATAGTCAGAGAAACGAAAACACTAGATGACAAATGGACAGTGCCTGTAGAATTATATAAATTTTGCATATCATTGCAGACACAAATGACTGGGGGAATGACTTCGTTTATTGGTGGAGAAATTGGAGAAATGTCGAATAATGCACAGGAGATCATCATGAATCTCAATATGGGGATACTGATTACCCAGGTCATGATCATCATGATTGGATACTGTGTCATCAAAGTGTTTTTTGCAAACTTGAAACATGGAGGAATATTGCTAATCCAAGTTGCAGTAGCAAGTTTGTATATGTTCAGTGTTCCTAGAGGATTTACGGATGGTTTCATATCATGGTGCGAGCAGACGATTGCAAAATGTTTTACAGCATTTTTGTAGACAGAATTGCTATTAGGACTAGGAATGTTATTTGCGGATGCAGAAGTACCAAGAATCGCGCAACAGTTTGGATTAGAAACATCAACGAAAGGAAATTTGATGAGCTCGGTATATGGAATGCAGTCGGCAGTGATGATTACCAAGACAGTAATGAATTCAGTGAAATAGTTGAGATAGTATCTCTATTGAATTTAAGCATATTAAGCGCAAAGTAGTTACATTTTTTTTGCCAAGTATGTGTACATAAATAACATAACATAATATTAAAAGAATTTGATAAAAAATATAAAAAGTATATTAAAAAATATAAATCTTTTTTTCTTTTTTAAATTATAATGTAAGCGGTTAATCATGTATACTGCTTTAATATGTTATTGAGAGTATACATGAACTTATTTTTATAAAGAAGGTGATATTAATCAGAAAGAAAATTATTATATACTTTGATTTTAGACAATATTAAAAAGGAGAAGCTTAATAGCTTAACAAATCAGTATTTGTACTTGAAAAAAGTTTATTATTTAAGGCGGAAATATAAAGAATAATGGGAGTACAATTCATTTATTAATGTAAGAAGGGAAAATAAAATGATAAAAAAATTTTTTAAGGTTTTAGTGAGTAGTATGATGGCCTTTATGTATGTTATGCCATCAGTAGCAACTACAACATTTGCAAAAGAAGACTATCTAGTAGTAGATGACAATGTAACATCCACTACTCTTCAAAATTATTTTATTTATAGTGAAAGCGAAGATGATGCGGGATTAACTGGTTGGTCCAATTCAGATGCTAAAATCGGTGAAGGCGAATTAAAAACACAGCACTGGGTTTGGAATGAGAATAATACCGAAGCAAGTAAACATAGTTATCAGTTTACTTTCGTAGGTACAGGTGTTGAATTAATTGGAATAACTCCGACTGGTTCATCAAAAAATATTTACAAACTTGATGAAGGGGAATCAGAGGAAGTTACACTTGAAACTACAGGGGTAGCAAAAGAACAAGTTTTATATTCCGTTAAAAATTTAGCGTATGGAACTCATACTATAACTGTATTATTACCAAATGATGGAAGTCAAAAAGGTTTACAAGTTAGTTATGCTAAAGTGTATGGTTCTAGAGCAGAAATAGAAGAAACAACTACAATTTCTCATAAAAAAACTTCAGGAACTAGCAATAAATTTACTTTCTCAGATGGACATTGGTTAGGTGATAGTGATGAGCATACTTGGTCAACAATTCCTCCAAAAGATAATCCAAAAGAAGTTTATTATACTGTAGATTTTGTTGGACATGCTATTGATATCTATGCTGGAAAAAACAAACCAATGGGTTATGTTGCATATTATGTAGATGATATTTTTTATGGAGAATATAGTTTATATAATAAGGAGAATATTAACTCTACGTTGATAAAAAAAATCGATGGATTAAGTGAAGGTAAACATACTTTAAAAGCTGTTGCTACAGGTAAGAAAGAAGATGCTGCAACAAACACAGGAATAGACTGTGCTAAGGTAGTTGTATATCATGCTCCATATGCTGTAAATGGTATTGAGATTGCAGATAAAAATATCACCTTAATTGAGGGTGCAACACATCAAATTACTTATTCAGTTACACCAGATTACGCTGACTTAAAAGATGTACGTTATGAAACAGCTGATTCAAATATTGCTTCAGTTAATGCAAAGGGCGAAATTATTGCCGAAGGAGTAGGAGACACTATAATTACTGTAATTTCTGATGCATATAGCATTAAAGAAGAAATAAATGTTACGGTTGAGCAAGGGACTTTAAGTTTACATGGTAGTATTGTAGATATTGATACTCAATATACTCAAGAAACTTATGATAAAGTTAATGAGCTAGGATTAACATCAAAAAAATTATTTGGGTGGAAAAATGATAGATTATTATCAGAAATTGCATTAATTACAAAAGGATGTTCGTTGAAAAATGTGAAAGTTACTGCAACGGATTTAGTAAGTGGAGATAATACTATTAGTAAAGATAATATTACTACTACGTTTATTAAATCGACGAAAGCTTATAATGGACCATTTTTAGGATATGGTAGCACAACACGTCCTGTACCTGAAGATAATGGGAAAAATAGAGGAGAAAGTTCTGATATTTTATATCAAACATCCCCAATTAATGTTGGATTCAATAAAGTTCAACCAGTTTGGGTTGAACTTTATATTCCAAAAAACGCTGTAGCTGGTAAATATACAACAACTTTAACAGTGGAAGCTGATGGCTTAGATAACCCATTAACATTTACTTATATAGTTGATATTAAAGATGTAACTTTAAAAGATGCTGACGAATATAGGGATTCATTTGATATTGAATTATGGCAATATCCTTATGCGTCTGCTGAGTATTATGGTGTAGTTCCTTTCAGTGATGAACATTTAGAAATCATGAAATCTGGAATGGAACTATATAAAAGTATTGGTGGTCATGCAATCACAACCACAATTGTAGAAGAAGCATGGGGTGGACAAACTTATAGTAAAAATGATGTTCATTACCCATCAATGGTTAAATGGACTAAAAATACAGATGGTTCATTTAATTATGATTATACAGATTTTGATAAATGGGTTGAATTTAATAAATCATTGGGAATTGGAGATAAAATCGTACTTTATAGTATTGCGCCGTGGCATAATTCATTTGCTTACTGGGAAGGAAATAAATTGACTTACGAATCATACACAGTTGGAAGTGATCGTTATAAAAAAGTTTGGGGAGATTTCCTAAAAGATTTGATTGATCATCTAATGGAAAAAGGTTGGTTTTATGATTCATATATTGGAATTGATGAAAGAGGATTTGATGGAAGAGCATTTGATTTAATTGATTCAGTTGTAAATATTAATGATGTTCCTTTAAAAACTGCTGGAGCAATGGATCATTTCACAACTAAAAAAGATTTAGCTCTAAGAGTTACTGATTTAAATGTTGGGGACACTGCAGCGGCAGCAAATCCAGAAGCGTTTAGTGAATTAGTAAAAGAACGTGAAGCTTTAGGATATAAAACTACGTTATATTCTTGTACTGAACATCAACCAGGAAATTTCTCTTTAAGTGCACCAGTAGAAAGTTATTGGTCACTAATTAATGCTGGTCAAGAAACTGGAGGATTCTTACGTTGGGCATATGATGCATGGGTTGAAGATCCATTAAATGACGCAACTCATAACGCATTTGAGCCTGGCGATTGTTTCTTAATCTATCCAGATGTAAAAGGTACTGAAAACCCTGTTTCAAAAAGTTCTGTTCGTTTAGAAAGAATGGGGGAAGGGGTTCGTGATGTTAACAAAATTAAACAAATATTAGCTGAAATTCCTAGGCTACAAACTGATGTTGACGTAATGTATTCTAAAGTTACCCAAATTGCCAGAACGGTTAATAATAGATACATGACAGAAGCAGAAATCGAAAAATTAGCTGAAGAAATGAATACCTTCAAATCTGATTTAAATGACTTAACTGATAAATATATCAAATTAAAAGAAAATGGTACTAATGACGTTGAAAGTGTTGAGATTAATGAAAATAATGTAGAAGTTACATTAAACGGTACAAAACAATTAACTGCAAAAGTATTACCTGAAAATGTATTAAATTCAAACGTTTACTGGGAAAGTTCGAATGAAAAAATTGTCTCAGTAGACAAAAATGGAGTTGTTACAGGAAATAAATTAGGCTCTGCAACAATTAAAGCAGTATCATCACAAGATAAAACCAAGTTTGATACAATAAAAGTGACTGTTACTACAGTTAAAATAGATGAAGAATCTCAAGAATACTATTATCCATTTGAGGGAAATGCTGATGATTCTTGGGGTGATAGAAATGGTACAGTAAATGAAGCACAATTTAAAGATGGAAAGTCCGGAAATGCATTATATATTGACAATGAAAAACAGAATGTTACTTTTGAAGAAGATAATAAATTTAATCAAGATTCTTCATGGTCAGTAAGTTACTGGGTGAATTGTACTGCAGAATTAAATAAACGTGTTTCCGTATTAATGGATCGAGGTTTAGATTTCTCATTCGACTTAAAAATGTCTCCAACACGTGATGCGGGATTCCATGTTGGTAAAAAAGATGGAGATGTTTTAACATTTGCATATCCATTTAAAGAAAATAATTGGTACCACATTGTCTGGACTCAAAGTAAGCAAGACGGTTTATCAATGTATGTAAATGGTAAATTTTTTGCGAATAATAACTGGACAAAAACTGGAAAAACATTAGCTCCTATTGATGTTATTGGTGGAACAGGATTTACTGGATATATTGATGAATTAAAAGTTTATAATCGAGTATTAAGTCAAGCTGAAGTTACTTCTGATATGTTATTAAAAGGTTTAAATGTTAGTGAAAAAAATGTTAATATGTTCTTAAATGAAACTTATCAAATTGAAACTAATTTAATTAGTGATAATGTTGATAAAACAATTACATATAAATCATTAAACCCTCTAGTTGCTACTGTAAATGATGAAGGAACTGTAACAGCAGTAGCAAAAGGTAAAGCAATCATTGTTGTTGAAAATAAAGCTGGTGGATTTAGAGAAGAAGTTGAAATTAATGTTGAAAAGAAAATTAATATTAAAAACGTGTTGAAAACATATGAACTTCCAGAAAAATACTTAAGTGATGTTGAAAAGGCACCAGGTACTGATCGTCAATATTTAGGTCAACCAGATATGGTTAGAACTAAATCTGGTCGCTTAATTACGGCTTATCCTAAAGGACATGGAAAAGGACCTATCATCATGAAAATTAGTGATGATAATGGAGAAACATGGACTGAAAAAGAAAACACTCCAAAATCATGGGTTGGATCTCAAGAAACACCTACTATGTATGTCTTAAATCTCGAAGATGGAACTGAACGTATTATGTTGATTACTGCTTGTCCTGGATGGGGGACTGACAACGATGGCAATACTTATGGATGGAATACTAGTTATTCTGATGATAATGGAGAAACATGGACAGAATACAAACATTTCTATGAGAAGATTCGTGGAAATGATGATAATGATGCAATCGTTGCGATGGCAAGTTTAGTGCAACTTAAAGATAAAGATGGAAATTATATCCAAAAATGGATGGGTATTTATCATAACTATGCTTATGAAAACTTCAAAACATACTTAACATTTGATGAAAATGGTAATGAGGTATGGAGTGAACCAGAGACTTTTTTACAAGATTATCGGTCAATTGAAAAAGAATATCAAATGTGTGAAATTGGAATGTTTAGATCTCCTGACGGTGAACGTATCGTTGGTCTTGCTAGAAGCCAATCACATAAAAATCCAACAACATTAATTTATTCAGATGATGAAGGTGAAACATGGTCTAAGCCAATAGATTTACCAGGTTCTTTAGCTGGAGAACGTCATAAAGCTACTTACGATCCAATTAGTGGGAGATTGTTAATTACTTTCCGAGAAATTCAATATGATTTAAACGACAATGGTAAATTTGATGGCGGTAATGACTGGCACTGTGGTGAATGGGTTGCGTGGGTTGGAACTTATGAAGATTTAATGAACCAAGAAGATGGTGATTATGTTATCCAATTAGAAGAAGATTGGGCTCAAAATACATATTCTGGTGATACAGGATATACTGGTGTAGTTGTCCTAGAAGACGGTACATTTATCATGGATTCTTATGGTCACTGGAATCGTGAATTCTCTGAAAATTGGGGATGGGGTAAAGTAACAACTGACTTATGTTATATCAAACAAGCAAAATTTAAAATTGGTCATTTAGAAAATGCCTATGGATTAGTAAATCGAGATTCATTAAACGAATACATTGAGAAAGTGAAAAAAGAATTATTACCAGAAGATTCTTATACTGAAAAATCATATGCAGAATTCATAGAAGCATATAATCATGCTTTAGATGTACAGGATGATGATTTCTCACAACAAGTTCAAGTTGATAAAACTTTAGATGTATTAAAAAAAGGTTTTGAATCATTGGTAAAGAAACCAGTAGTAGATTTTAATAAATTTTATAAACTATTAAAAGAAGCAAACGCACTAAATAAAGATGATTATACAAAAGAATCATTTGATGTATTACGTGCTGCTATAAGCGTAGCAGAAAAAATTGATGAAAATGCTACACAAGAACAAGTTGATTCAGCTACTAAATTACTACTAGACGCTATGGATGGTTTAGTTAAAGTGAATAAACTTCCTTGGACTCCACTTGAACCAAGTAAACCACTTGAACCAAGTAAACCACTTGAACCAAGTAAACCAATAAAACCTGCAGAACCTATTGAAGATGAAAAGGAAGATAATGCTAATCCAATAACAGGTAATACAAACAATGTTGCGTTATATAGTACATTTGCAGTGATATCATTAATTGCTCTTGGTGCTATAATCATTAAACAAAGAATAACGAATAATCAAAATTATTAATTACTATTTTATCTTAAAATGAATATTGAGCTATCATAATTTTGGGTTACCCAAATTTTTAAGGGGAACCGTCAGAAATTTGGGGGCAAATTGGAGGGGCCTTAAAATGAAATAAAAAAGTTAAGACTCCCAAAGTCAAAAATATGAAAGAAGGAACAGTAATCTCAACAGGAGAAAATTGTTCCTTTCTTTTGGTTATACTTCATATGTTTTATATTTTAATTGGGATTTTAAATAATCCAGTGGTTGAGCTATAACGATTTGTGTGGTCAAGCTATGACACAAGAGTAGTTGAACTTTCACAAATCAGTGGTTAAGCAATAAACTGAATGTGGTTTAAGGTATTCAAAAAGATGGAAACAACCATCTTTAAGAGGGGTTTATAAATAATCCTGTGGTAGATATAAAAGTTAAAATAAGATTGGTTCTTTCCAATATTGGTTAAATATAATAAAAAATAATGTACAATGTTGGTAAAGGTGATAGATAAATATGCAGGAATTTATTAATATGCTGAGTCCTGATTTAGAATTTGTTTCAATGCATTCAAATGATGATTGTATTATTTTTCAAGTACAGTCTAAAATAAAAGATCCTATATGTCCTTACTGTGGGACACCATCACAAAAATGTCATTTAAAATATAAAAAATCCTTTAACAATCTACCTGTGCATGGTAAAAATGTTGTAATTGAAATTATTAATCGAAAAATATTTTGTAACAATTTGGTACTATGTCAAGAAAAAGTACCAGATTACACAAACATGAAACAAGTGACGATATAAATTATGTTGTTTCTGGTACAGGGAAAGCCATTTGTGACGGAAAAGAAGAATTGTTAAATGCGGGTACTTGTCATATCTGCAAGAAAGGTTCCAAACACAGCATTATCAATACTGGAAATGAAGATTTGGTACTATGTCAAGATTTTGGACTACATAAATGTAAGAAATTTAATTAATTGATACTAATTAAATAATCATGCTCATATTCATTAGGTGATTTATAATCACAATGTGAATGTACTCTTATTGTATTATAAAATCCTTCTATGTATTCAAATACCAGCTTATATGCATGATTATAATTTATAATCTTAAATCTGTTCAGCCATTCCCTTTTTATCAATGCATGATATGATTCTATACACGCATTATCCCACGGTGTTCCTTTTTGTGAATAGCTTCTTTTCATCTGCTTAGTTAATCTTTTGTATTTCTTCGATGTATAGTGCACTCCGCGATCTGCATGGATTACTATTGGTTTTGCGCTTTTTCTTCTTTTTTTAGCTGTTTCCAGACATTTTAATACTTCATCTACTTCTAATGTTTTGCTTAATGTCCATGCTATTATTTTTCTTGAATAGAGATCCATTATACTGGTTAAATATACAAATCCTTCATCTGCTGTCCAGATATATGTTATATCAGTACACCATGCCTGATTTGGTGCTTTTGGATTAAAATCTCGGTTTAGAATATTTTTTAGTTTATTTGAAAAATCACAGTCTTTTGTTGTTATTGTATATGGTTTGATATAATGAGCTTTAATATTGTTTTCCCTCATTATGTTTCCTACATATTTTTCACTTATTTTTTCTCCCTCTTTTTTTAGTATTTCAGTTATTTTAGGAGCTCCATATATTTCTTTTGAATCCTTATAGATTTTCTTGATTCTTTCTGTGATTCTAGCTTTTCTGATTTTTTGTTTACATGGTTTTCTTTTCAAATATTCATAATATCCTGATTTACTCAGTTGTAATTTTTTTAGCATACCGGTAACTGAAGTCTGTTTATCTTTTTTAGATTTTTCTTTTATCCTTTTATAAAGATCCTGCTTAGTTAATTGCCCAGTATGCCAATAGCCTTTTTTAGGACTTCTAAAGCATCCTGTGTATCTTTCAGTTCTTTTTTTAATCTGGCAATTTCTTTAGCTTCGTCACTTGAATAATTACCGCTTCCTCTTGAATTAATTACGCCGTCATTACTACTGGCATCTTTAAGCCATTTATGAACAGTGCTATCAGCAATACCAAACTGTTTAGCTATAGCTACTTTAGATTCATCAGGATGTTCTAAAACATATTGAACAACTCCCTGTTTAAATTCATCTGTAAATGTTGGTTTAGTCATCATCATATACCCCTTTTCTATTTTTGATTTAAGCTTATGACATTGTATCATATACTAGCTAGTTCTTCCATTTAACTGGTACAGTTTTTATTCTAGCATCAATTTAATCTTGTTGACGGTCGTTGTGGAACGATAAATCTCAAAGTTTACAATTATATCCAATGTTACATAAAGCGGTTATTAGTTAATATGATTTACCGCTTTTTCTATATCTAGAAAGAGATGTTTATAAACTTATACAAATACAAAGGAAAGCGAATCAAGTAAGCGTATCATAGGACACGCTCATTTTGATGTGACTATGGAAGTGTATAATCACTTGGGCGACAGGGCAAGGATTGAAAACGAGATAGCAAAGCTGGATAGTATGACGGTAAACTTCTGACACCGGAAAAGAAAAAATTGGTGTCAAATTGGTGTCAAACCTAAGAAAAATGACAATTTCAAGAGTGGAAAATGCTTGCAAACCATTGATTTTACTGGGTTTGCAAAAAAATATAAAAATTATTAGCACTTACCTCTTGACAGTGCTAAAAAATAAGGCTATAATATAGTTAGAAATTAGGAAAGAGAAAAAACCTAGTTTCTCATATAACATTGCATCTTCAACAATGCTAATATGATCTAAGTGTCAAACAACAGAAAGGGGTAATGACTTATGATGATGCCTAGTATTTTTGGAGAAAATTTATTTGATGATTGGATGGATTCTTTTGAAGAAGAATTTTTTGGAAGAAAAAATCCACTATATGGTAAACATGCAAAGAATATGATGAAAACAGATGTGCGTGAAACAGATGGCACATACGAAGTAGATATTGATTTACCTGGTTTTAAAAAAGAAGATATTTCAGTTTCATTTGAAAATGGATATTTAACTGTATCTACAAATAAAACTCTTGATCGAGATGATAAAGATAAAGACGGTAAATATATTCGCCAAGAAAGATATGCAGGAAGCATGTCAAGAAGCTTTTTTATCGGAAAGAATATTCCTAAAGAAGATATCAAAGCTAAATATGAAGATGGTGTATTGAGATTATCAGTACCTAAAAAAGATATCAAGGTTATTGAAAACAATACAATTAGTATTGAATAATAGATTAGAGATTGCTTAGGCAATCTCTTTTTTAGTGTGCCACGCATGACATAAGACTAGGTGGTGAAAGTCCACTGTGGGGGTTTCGTACTACCAACCACTAGCCGAAGACAAGGTATCCATCGTAAGGTGTGAACGGGAGGAAGTTGGAGGCAAAGTCCTGACCCAAGGAATACGAACTATTTTAGGCAGAAGCTTATCGGATGAGATTGCTAAACAAATCGAAGTCCAATAGTACGACGGAATAAGCAGTGTAAAGATAGTGGGTACATAGGATGAAAGTGTTATGTCTTACCGTGGGAGGTCCTAGGAACATGATGAAAATGTAATCATGGTGGAAACGTTTGTCCTAGGAAGTCAGCCGAGGTCATAGTAGTGATGATGATAACTGTAATGGTTATCTAGCGAAGGACCGAACATAAGGAGGTGAACTGGAAATGAAAGATACTCAAGATAAAATAGGATACTGTCAACTATCATTAGGCTTACTCTATGAAGATAGTGATGCTAGAATAAAAACTGTACCAGTTAAATGGAAGAACTAGCTAGTATATGATACAATGTCATAAGCTTAAATCAAAAATAGAAAAGGGGTATATGATGATGACTAAACCAACATTTACAGATGAATTTAAACAGGGAGTTGTTCAATATGTTTTAGAACATCCTGATGAATCTAAAGTAGCTATAGCTAAACAGTTTGGTATTGCTGATAGCACTGTTCATAAATGGCTTAAAGATGCCAGTAGTAATGACGGCGTAATTAATTCAAGAGGAAGCGGTAATTATTCAAGTGACGAAGCTAAAGAAATAGCCAGATTAAAAAAAGAACTGAAAGATACACAGGATGCTTTAGAAGTCCTAAAAAAGGCTATTGGCATACTGGGCAATTAACTAAGCAGGATCTTTATAAAAGGATAAAAGAAAAATCTAAAAAAGATAAACAGACTTCAGTTACCGGTATGCTAAAAAAATTACAACTGAGTAAATCAGGATATTATGAATATTTGAAAAGAAAACCATGTAAACAAAAAATCAGAAAAGCTAGAATCACAGAAAGAATCAAGAAGATCTATAAGGATTCAAAAGAAATATATGGAGCTCCTAAAATAACTGAAATACTAAAAAAAGAGGGAGAAAAAATAAGTGAAAAATATGTAGGAAACATAATGAGGGAAAACAATATTAAAGCTCATTATATCAAACCATATACAATAACAACAAAAGACTGTGATTTTTCAAATAAACTAAAAAATATTCTAAACCGAGATTTTAATCCAAAAGCACCAAATCAGGCATGGTGTACTGATATAACATATATCTGGACAGCAGATGAAGGATTTGTATATTTAACCAGTATAATGGATCTCTATTCAAGAAAAATAATAGCATGGACATTAAGCAAAACATTAGAAGTAGATGAAGTATTAAAATGTCTGGAAACAGCTAAAAAAAGAAGAAAAAGCGCAAAACCAATAGTAATCCATGCAGATCGCGGAGTGCACTATACATCGAAGAAATACAAAAGATTAACTAAGCAGATGAAAAGAAGCTATTCACAAAAAGGAACACCGTGGGATAATGCGTGTATAGAATCATATCATGCATTGATAAAAAGGGAATGGCTGAACAGATTTAAGATTATAAATTATAATCATGCATATAAGCTGGTATTTGAATACATAGAAGGATTTTATAATACAATAAGAGTACATTCACATTGTGATTATAAATCACCTAATGAATATGAGCATGATTATTTAATTAGTATCAATTAATTAAATTTCTTACATTTATGTAGTCCAAAATCTTGACATAGTACCAGATATTATGGATAAAAAATATGATGTTTATTATGCTAAATCTATCAATGAAAACATATCTATTAAAGAGCATACGCAGATGGTATTAGATTCATACCATGAGCTAATGAAATTGAAAAAAATATATTTTAATGAAAAATTTGATAAAATGATCGAACTTTCAATAAAATATCATGATATTGGGAAAGTAAATACAATTTTTCAAGAAAAAATGCGAGGTCACTATACTAATGATGAGATTCCACATGGTTATTTAAGTGTATTAGCAGTTGATTTTAAAAAAATAGGATTTTCTAGAAAAGAAATTAAAGAATTTAAAATAATTATAAACTCAGTATTTTATCATCATCGTCGAGGTGAATTTTTAAAAGATAGAATTAAAGAGTTTTCAAAAGCCTATTATGAAGAGCAACTTTCAAATTATTTAGGTGATAATTATTATAATTTAAGTTATGCAAACTTAAATTTAATTTATCCAAGAAATCCAACAAGTACAATTACCGATGAAGAATGGATTGAATTTGTAATAGTTAAAGGAATATTGAATCGCTGTGATTGGTCAGCAAGTGGTAATTTAGCTATTGAAATCGAAGCCGAGCAATCAATGAAAGATAATATATTAAAACGTTTTGATCTAAATAGTGTTCAAAAATTTATGATGGAAAACTACAATGAAAATGTAGCTATTGTTGCAAGTACAGGTGCTGGTAAAACAGAAGCAGCATTATTATGGCTTAATGATGAAAAAGGCTTTTTTACTTTACCGATGAAAGTTTCTGCTAATGCTATTTATCAAAGAATTAAAGAACATTATTTATTACCAATTAATAATCAAAATAGAGTTGCAATATTACATGGTGATTGTTATAAGTTGTATGATAATGATTTAGCTAATTATCATAATGCTAGAAATTTGGCTTACCCACTAACAGTTTGTACTATTGATCAAATATTTAAATTTGCTTATAAAGCTTTGGGAACTGAACATCTATTAGCCACTTTAAAATACAGTAAGGTAATTATTGATGAATTACAAGCTTATTCACCTGATATGCTAGCTACGATTATTACAGCTTTGAAATACATCCATAAAATCGGTGGAAAATTTGCAATTATTACAGCTACATTACCACAGTTTATTTTAGATGAATTATCGACATGTAATATCAAATACAAGAGATTTATTGGAAATATTAATAATCGTCATAAAATAACGATTCATGAAGATGATATGTTAAATGATTTAGATAATATTTTAGATGATGCTAAAACAAAAAAAATTTTAGTTATTTGTAATACTGTTAATTCAGCACAAAAATTATACACAAAACTTTTAGAACTCGATAGTAATACAGAAATTCATTTGTTACATAGTAGATATACTAAAAAACATCGTCAAATTCTTGAAGATGATGTAATTGAATTTTCAAAAAGTAATCGAACAGGAATATGTGTATCGACTCAAATTGTCGAAGCTAGTTTAGATATTGATTTTGATGTTTTATATACATATCTTTCATCGATTGACAGTCTCATCCAACGAATGGGAAGAGTTTATCGTAAAAGAGAAAACATTAATCAATTAATTAATGTTAATATTTATACTTTTAAAGATGGGATTGGCTGTGTCTATGATAAAATAATTTATGAAAGAACATTAGATATTTTAAAAGATTATCATAATCAAATGTTTTTAGAAGAAGAAAAAATTAAGTGCATGGATAGGGTTTATGATCGAAAAGAATTAGAAAAAACAAGATATATGAAAATATATAATGAAAAGAAGGAGTATTTAAAAGATCTTATTGCTTTGCAAGTTGAAAAAAGTGAAGTAGATAATAAATTTAGAAATATTAATAGTATTTATATCTTACCTGAACGTTTTTATAATTTAAAAGAAGTTGAAAAGTTAATTGATTGTATTAAAAGTGGTGAAAGTCAGACTACAAAAAAATATGAATTATTAAATAATTTAATTGATTACTGTATACCATATACAATTTATAAACCATTGAAAAGTAGTGATTATATTGATATAAAAAGTTGTATTAAAGGAGAAGCTATTCATCGAGCACGTTGTAAATATGATTTTGATGATAAAATACATAAAGGTATTGGATTAGTTATTAATGAAATTGATGATAATGAATTAAATGATAAGTATGTTTAAAAGCAGGTGAAAATGATGAAGAAAATATCAGGAACTATGTATGCGTATAGTTATTTATGTTGGCGAAAACTATGGTTTTTTGCTAAAGATATTGTAATGGAGCAAGAAAATGAAAATGTTATGATTGGTAAACTAATAGATGAAGAAAGTTATAAACGAGATAAAAAACATATTTATTTAGATGATCTTGTTTGTATTGATATTGTAAGAGATAATGTTATTTGTGAAATAAAGAAAAGTTCATCGAAGCTAGAAATGGCAGAACAACAATTAAAATATTATTTATATTTATTAAATAAAAAAGGAATAGAATGTAAAGGAGAGCTATTGATTCCCAAAGAAAACCGTAAAGAGATGATAGTACTTAATGAAAATGATAAAATAATGATAGAAAATAGATTAAAAGATATTAATGAGCTATGCAATAAAGTTACTCCACCAGAAGTTATTAATAGTAAAATATGCAAAAAATGTGCATATTATGAGTTGTGTTATATTTAATAATGGAGCAATCATATTATATTTTTACAAGTGGAGAACTTCGCCGAAAAGATGATTCATTAGTATTAATAAACGAAAAAGGTAAAAAAGATATTCCAATTGAAAGAGTATACGATTTATACATATTTTCTACAGTAAGTATTAATTCTACTTTACTATCGTTTTTATCACAAAAAGGTATTTGTGTGCATTTTTACAATTATTATGATTTCTATATTGGTTCTTTTTATCCTAAAGAAACATTAGTGTCAGGTAGTTTATTAGTAAAACAAGTTGAAAAGTATCAAGAATATGAATCAAGATTATTAATTGCTCAGCAAATTATAGAAGCTGCATCATATAATATTTTAAGAAATTTAAAATATTATAATTCTAGAGACAAAGATTTAAAACAGTATATTATGCAAATAGAAGAACTTAGAAAAGAAATATATTCTACTAGAAATATCTCTTCATTAATGGGTGTAGAAGGAAATATACGTAAAGTATATTATGAATCATGGAAAATAATAATTGATCAAGATATTGATTTTGAAAAAAGAGTTAAGCGACCACCTGATAATCTTGTTAATACACTTATTTCTTTTATGAATACTATTATATATACAAAAACATTATCAGAAATATATAGAACGCAATTAAATCCAACTATTAGTTATTTACATGAACCATCAGATAAACGTTTTTCCCTTTGTTTAGATCTATCTGAAGTATTTAAACCATTGATTGTAGACAGAACTATATTTTCATTATTAAATAAAAATATGATAACAGAAAATGATTTTTATATTGATGATGGTGGCTATTATCGAATGAAAGATTCAACTATAAAAGTTGTTGTTAGTGCATTGGAAAATACCCTAACAAGAAGCATTAAACATAAAGATTTAAATAGAAGTGTTTCTTATAAACACTTAATAAGGTTAGAAGCGTATAAGTTAATTAAACATATTATTGATGAAAAAATATACGAAGGGTTTAAAATATGGTGGTAATATGTATTTGATTGTTATATATGATATAAAACAAGAAGAAAATTATACTAAAAGGCAACGTTATGTTTTTAAAACATGTAAAAAATATTTGACACATATACAAAATTCTGTATTTGAAGGAGAACTTGATCGAGCTCAATATTTATCATTAAGTTCAGAATTAAAAAAATATTTGATAGAAGATATAGATTCATGTATTATATTTTCAGCTAGGAATAATGTATGGATGAAAAAAGATTTTATTACTAGAAAATTAGAAGGAAATGATCAATTTATTTAAAAGTCTTCAGTCGATCTTGATTATGCAAAAACACGAGGAGTACGACAGAGTAAATTTAGCAAATAAACAAAATAAACATTGTATTTATACAATTGATATGATAATTTAAAGATATAGAGATAATTTAAGATAATTATTTATGTAATTTAATGCCTGATAACGGGTTTATAATCTGTTCATTATATGAAATGTAAATTTTTGATTGATGTTATTAACAAACATACCTTTGGCAGTTTATAATCTGTTCATTATATGAAATGTAAATCTGCACAGCGTGCAGTTAAAGATTTGCAAAGTGCAGGTTTATAATCTGTTCATTATATGAAATGTAAATAAAGGATTACAAAAATATATCGTATGGGCAGAAGGTTTATAATCTGTTCATTATATGAAATGTAAATTGAAGAAACTATCACATACGTAGAGACTGATGTTAGGTTTATAATCTGTTCATTATATGAAATGTAAATACCCTTTGACGTGTGGCTCATTCAGCTCATCTAGCGTTTATAATCTGTTCATTATATGAAATGTAAATATCAAAGATAAACGGCAATTGGAAGAGTTTATGTTCGTTTATAATCTGTTCATTATATGAAATGTAAATTTGGAATAATATTCAGCAACACCCTTAAATTGATTAAGTTTATAATCTGTTCATTATATGAAATGTAAATTTACTTTGAATTACAAACACTAATGCTCCTGTAGTGGTTTATAATCTGTTCATTATATGAAATGTAAATTGGTAAGCTACTACTTGCTCTATCCTGCCTTGTTTGTTTATAATCTGTTCATTATATGAAATGTAAATAATACAAGCCTTGTTTCATGATCGATAAGACAACGAAGTTTATAATCTGTTCATTATATGAAATGTAAATATCATCAACAAAAAAACCAATTTCATTTGCACTGTCGTTTATAATCTGTTCATTATATGAAATGTAAATCGTAAAGGCGTTCCGTCTCTTTTTTCACCCTGCTGGTGAGTTTATAATCTGTTCATTATATGAAATGTAAATTCTTTTTACAAAGTTTTTTATATCATCATCAGGAATGTTTATAATCTGTTCATTATATGAAATGTAAATTCTTCAGCAAGTTCAACATCATCATCTAATTCTAACGTTTATAATCTGTTCATTATATGAAATGTAAATTTTATAATAAGTTACTGTTTTATCAACATATGTCATTGTTTATAATCTGTTCATTATATGAAATGTAAATGTGGTTTTTTAGCAGTTGGATCAGCTGGATGGTTTGGTTTATAATCTGTTCATTATATGAAATGTAAATGTAAATATCTTCAATGTTAGCTAAACTAAGGTCGCTGTTTATAATCTGTTCATTATATGAAATGTAAATTTTTTTTGATAAGATGTATGCTGAAGAATTTCCGGACGTTTATAATCTGTTCATTATATGAAATGTAAATCATACTTATGGCGATATGTTTAATCTTGTAAAAAAAGTTTATAATCTGTTCATTATATGAAATGTAAATTATAATCTAGAATAGAGCCATTTAAATCATCATTACGTTTATAATCTGTTCATTATATGAAATATAAATATTTGTCAAAAAGGTCGCTCAGAATTAAAATTTGCGTTTATAATCTGTTCATTATATGAAATGTAAATGTGCTTTATTAAGTGATGCAGATAAAAATTTCGAATAGTTTATAATCTATTCATTATATGAAATGTAAATGTCAGTCAGACCAATTTATAACAAGAAGTAAATTGGGTTTATAATCTGTTCATTATATGAAATGTAAATATTTCATAATCTCCAACATCGTTCCATCCATCTTTGTTTATAATCTGTTCATTATATGAAATGTAAATCTTTTATCTGTTGATCTACTTTGTAGGGAACAGTAAGTTTATAATTTGATCATTCTATGAAACGTTATAAAAGATATTTCTTGTTTTAGGCCTTAGTGGTTGTAGTAACAACTCACAAGATGAATCATCCAATTCATCAACAAATGAAAATAACACACACAATACAGACACAACTACTATTGATGGTAAGATATTAGTTGTTTATTATTCGGCAACTGGAAACATTGAAGATGCAAGAAATATTGAACTTGTTTCAACAACAGTAGAAAATTGGGATGAGTATGATCGGGGGTTTATTGGTTATCCACTATGGTGGCAATACTGCTTAGCAAGTAAATAGTTTTGTTGAAAACAATGATTTTATTGGAAAAACTGTGATTCCATTTTGTACTTCTTCAAGTGATGGAATTGGTGAAAGTGGTCAATTGTTAGCTGGTATGGCAGGAACTGGTAATTGGCTAGAAGATAGAAGATTTTCATCAAATGTATCTCAAGATGATATTCAAGAATGGATTTCAAGTTTAAATTAAAGAAGGTGTTAATGATAAAGATATCAATATATTTATTGCATTTTATGAGTGATTAGTGTAGCAATTACAGATGTAGAGTTACTAAGCTTGGGTAATTTACTATCAACATTTTATTGTTACGGTATCCGTGATCCATTTTATGATCAATTTATTGCAAATGCTAATGCTTCAAAGAAAAGCAGGGGTTTTAGTTGAAGAGTTAGAATTAAAAAAACAAGTCTTATGGTGCAAATAGAAATTAGATTTTTATTTACGATAAATGATTAGAAGATATTTTTAATCAAGTATAGTAATTTTATTTCATAAATATTATAGAGACAGATAAAAAAGAGATATTGACGATATTGTTGATATCACCTTTTTTGTAAAATTAAATTATTTAGTGAAAGTTAAAATTTATTAGATAATATTAATAAAACCATTGAAATATAAGTAATAAGATACATTGATTGTAGGTTACTAGAGAATATGATAAAATTTAAGTAGAAATAAAAAAATGAGGTGAAAATTTATGTTTGATGTTAAAAATTTTACAGATAATAATGACATTCGAGTAATAAATGAACTTGGTCCATTTAAAGTTATTGAATTTATTCGAGATTTAAGTGTTACGCCACAAGATGCTCAAACTGCATATTTTTGTAATGAAATGAATGTTCGAAAACGGCAAGTAATTTGTGATGTAAGTAAAGCAAATATTACACTTCAAGCAGGAGCAATGCAATGGATGGTTGGAGATGTTCATGCTACAACTGGAATTAAAGGAGTAGGAGATTTTTTTGGTAAGGCAGTGCGTGGTAAAGTAACTGGAGAATCAGCAATCAAACCAGAATATACCGGTCAGGGATTGTTGGTTTTAGAACCAACATATAAACACTTGCTTTTAATTGATCTAGATGAATGGAATAACTCAATTGTACTTGATGATGGATTGTTTTTAGCTTGTGATGCGTCTTTAAAGCATAAAGCAGTAATGCGTTCTAATTTTTCTTCAACAGTAGCTGGAAATGAAGGACTATTTAATTTAGGAATTCAAGGTAGTGGTGTAGTATGTTTGGAATCTATGGTTCCAAAAGAAGAACTTATCGAAATCACATTAAAAGATGATGTGTTAAAAATAGATGGAAATATGGCAATTGCATGGAGTGGTAGTCTTGAATTTACAGTTGAGCGTTCAGGGAAATCGTTAATTGGTTCAGCTGCTAGTGGTGAAGGGCTTGTAAATGTATATCGTGGAACTGGAAAGGTATTGATGGCTCCAGTACAATAATAAAAGGAATCCACTATTGTGATATGAACCCCATTATTTGGATACTTTAATTTAAACTGGGGTGAAAGCAGTTATGGCTTTAAATCTCTGGGGGGTTGGGTATCAAATAAAGGTAGAAATATGGTGACTGTATAGTAACTGATTTCTACCTTTTATATTGGACTTATTCAATCATGTTTATTAAATAATTTTATTTTTTTATATTTACCACGTTTTCTTCCAGACTTTTTGATTATTTGTGACTGCTTTAAGGAAGAAGGCAGAGAGTTCTTGTTTAATGAAAACATAATTCTATTTCTCATTCTTGAGAAGTTTCTAAATCCATTGGCATTTTTTAGAATTGTTTTGATTCTTGAATTTATTCCTTCAATCTTGCCATTTGATATCCTTTGATCATTATATATATGAAACGAATTGACAATTTCATCAAACCATTCAACAAGTGTTGTTGAAAATTTTCTATAACTTTCTATATTTGATGAAGCATATTCATTGATGACTTCTGATAAATTTACACGTGTATCATTGATACTAGAGGTCGTATTAAAAAATAAGTAAAGTTCTTTGAGCTCATAGGCTTCTTTAAGAACAGGACTGATATTTAGTATGAGTTCCAGCAGCTGAGGATAATTAATATATCTTTTTAATTTGTGATTATATTTCGCTTTATTTTCCTTGATTTTAGAGGAGTTCATCATTAAAAGATAATTGAAATTCTTGAGAAGATAATATTCAACAGAATCTTTCTCATGTTTCTTCATAATTTTTATTCTTTCATTTTTAAGAAGGATATTAATATTTTTAATAATATGAAATGAATCACAGCATAATAAAGCATGAGGGAAATAGATTTTCTGTACTTGTCTATAGGTTTCAAACAGATCAGTACATATATATTTAACACTATGTAATTCCTTTTTATTGATGAGCTGAGTATAGCTGTCCCAATTTTTTAATTTTCTTCCTTCGATAATATCGATGATATTACTGGTGTTAAAATCGACAATAACACAAGCATACTTGTTTTTGCTTTTTCTGTTCCAGTAAAATTCATCGATGCAGATAGCATCTGTAAAAGGAAGTTTTTTCATTTGACCTAAGGTATCAAATACATTTATGACTTTTGTAGGAGATGTATGAAATTGTCTAGCAGTCATAGAGAAAGTAGCGGAATGTTCTTTTAAGAAGTTCATCATTTGAATTTCAGAGAGATCAGTGAAAACAGAACGTTTTGTAGAAACAAAAGGATTATCTTCATAATGATAAGATTTACACCTACTACAGTAGTAACGCCGCTTTCTATAAATGATGCGAGTATCAAAGCATCTGATAATCTTATGACTGAGCTTAACGTTACGATAATCCTTGACATAGAGTTTATGAAAGCAAAGAGGACAAAAGAATTCTTTTCTGGTTAAAGTAATGTAATAAGTAATACGGTTATTTTCTTTTTTTGAAGTACAAGACTGTACATCAGAATGATTAAGGTTTAAAATGTTGATGATATCATCGTACATGATATTACTTCTTTCCTGATAGATTGACATGAACAATCAAATCATATCATGAAAGGATTTTTTTATATAAAAAGAGTCATCAACAGATGACCCCAAATAAAGATTAAAGGAGAAATCGAAAACCCCAACTTAAATTAAAGGTTATCGTTTACCCCAGTTTAAATTAAAGCGCCTAAAAATATAGCTATAATAACTTTTTACTGCTCTTTTATATCAAAGTTTTCTTTTGAAAATAATTTGTGAAAGCAACAAGTGTTTATTAAACTAATAAGAATCATATCGTTGAAAAAATTATAATAATATATTTAAAACTAGCATGTTTTTTTAATATATAAAAAGTTATTAAGTTAAAATAGATAAAATTTAAGATATGTTTAGTAAGATTTCTAAAAAAAATTATTTGAATGTAGAAGAAATTAAAAAATGATAGGAAATAATTGATCTATATGGGTAAATAAGTGAGAGAATTATAAAAAATTAGAGTTTGAAGCCAAAAAAATATAATATAAATAGATATATTATTTAATTTTATTTACAGAAATAGTTGATAGATTTATTACAAAAAATTATAATTAGGAATGTATTTTTATTTTATATCGTTAATTAATGTTTGTTATATTAGTTGTTTTCTTTGTTGTTTTTTAATTTTTTTTGTTAGTTAGAAGTAAAATAACAACAATTAAAAATTTATTATTCATAAATTCATCAATTTTTGACAAGATTATTTATTATAACTCGTTATAATAAATAAAAATTAAGAAATATTTAGAAGTTCTTCAGGTCGTTCTTAAGGATTATGTTTGATAATATATTTGGGAGGAAAACGAATGAAAAGAAAACAAATTTATCCATATATATTTTTAACATGCCTAGCTTTGATAATGGTAGTAGTTATCATACCATCAAAAAATATATTTGGTTCGAATACCGATTGGCTAAGTCAACATGTTAATATCGCTGATTATTTAAGACAGCTAATTTTAGATAATAAATCTATTTTTCCAGATTTTGCTTTTAATCTTGGTGCTGGTCAAAATATATATAATTTTTCATATTATGGTTTATTACGACCGGATATTTTGCTTAGCTGCTTATTTCCTTTTATTGAAATAAAAAATATTATTATTATATATATGATCTTTAACTTGGTTGTAAGTACGAATTTAATGTATTATTGGTTAAAACAAAAACGATTTAATTTTTTATTATGTATTATTGGAGCGATTATGCTATTGTCTTCATCGATTTTATTTCAAAGTCATCGACAAATTATGTTTGTTAATTATATGTCAGGATTGTTATTAGGATTAATTGCGGTTGATCAATATCTTGAAACTAGAAAAAATAAATTATTAATTGGCTCGATTGTTTGGATCATTATTAATAGTTATTTTTTTAGTGTCACGGCAATATTTGTAATTTTTAGTTATTATTGTTTTGAAGTTATAAATAAAGATGGTTTTGAAATCAAAGAGATATTACAAATTCTTAAACCAATTATAATCGCAATATTAATATGTAGTGTTTTATTGTTACCAACTGCATATGTAATGTTAGAAAATCATCAAACTAAAGCTGAAACAATAAATTTGATTAATTTATTTATTCCAGACTTTAATTTAAATTCTTTATTATATGATCCTTATGGATGTGGTTTAAGTTATTTAAGTTTGATTGGACTTATTTTAGGTTTAACGCTTAAAAAAACAAGAAAATTAACTATTTTTATATTATTAATTTTATTTATCCCAATCTTTAAATTTTGTTTAAATGGTTTTTTATATCCACGAAATAAAATACTTATGCCATTTATTCCAATAATTATTTATGTCGTAGTGAATACATTAAATGAATATAAACAAACAAATAAAAAGATAAATATTGCTTTATTAATGTTATTCATTTTACCAGTTGTTATTGTAATAAATAAACCATTAATAGCATTAGATATTGCTATTTGTTTAATTGGAATTATCATCTATTTAAAATTAGATCACCAAGCATTACTTATATTGACAGTTATGCCATTATTAGTATGTTATGCAACTAATCAACAAGAAAGTTATGTTACTAAAAAGACATATAATCAGGTAAATAAATTAAGTAATGTTAAAGTTGAAAACAACTATCGCTATGATTCTTTTAAACAATCATTAAATACAGTAAATCAAGGAAATAATACTTATCGAACTTCAATTTATAGTTCAATAAATAATAACTTATATAATCATTTTTACTACGATGTAATTAAAAATCCTATTAGTATAAGAAATAGAGTAGCATGTATTTCAAATTCAAATATCTTTTTTCAAGGATTATTAGGAGTAAAAACGGTCTATAGTGAAGATGTTGTACCAATTGGTTATAGACAAATAGAAACAAATTTATATGAAAATAATAATGTTTTACCATTAGTTTATGCAACTAGTAATAGTTATGATAATAAACAATTCAATGAATTACAATTTCCTGATACATTAGATACTATTTATAATAATGTAATAGTAGAAAATGGACATAAAGATTATCAAAGTAAAATAAAAAATATTGATTTAAATACGTCAATTAATTATCAAAGTAATAATTTAAAGATAACTAAAATAGATAATGGTTATCAAATTGATACTAAAAATAATAGTAAATTAGAATTGAATTTAAATACGATCTTAGAAAATAAAATTTTAATTATAGAATTTGATATTAAAGATGTTAAATACATAGAAAAACTTGATACAACAATAAAAATAAATGGCATAAAAAATAAATTATCTAGTATAAATGCAGCTTATCCAAACAATAATACGCATTTTACATATATTATTAGTCAAAATGAACCCTTAGATAAATTACAATTAGAGTTTAGTCAGGGTCATTATAATTTGAAAAATATAAAAACGTATATTTTAGATTATGATGTAATTAAAAATCGTCACAATAATGTAGATGCTTTAAAAGGTGTTTATAATCAAGATGGATTTGTTGCTCGGGGTGAAATTGATGTAAGTAAAGATGGTTATTTAGTTACATCGTTTCCATATCAAAAAGGATTTAGTGTTTTAATTGATGGAAAAGAGGTTGAAAGTGAGTGTGTTAATACAGCTTTTTTAGGAACTAAAATTTCTAAAGGTAAACATGATGTAGAAATTGTTTTTAATGCACCAATGAAAAATATTGGGTTATGTTTAAGTTTTGGTGGTTTAGTTTTATTTGTAGTACAAGGGAGAAAAAAAGATGAAGAAAGATTTAAAAGAGTTGATTAGTTATATTATTGTTGGTGGATGTACAACGTTAGTCAAT
Organism: Thomasclavelia spiroformis DSM 1552; assembly: GCF_025149465.1. Taxonomy (NCBI): domain Bacteria; kingdom Bacillati; phylum Bacillota; class Erysipelotrichia; order Erysipelotrichales; family Coprobacillaceae; genus Thomasclavelia; species Thomasclavelia spiroformis. The sequence continues at coordinate 1,126,849 of NZ_CP102275.1, forward strand.
TTTATTATTTATTGGCTATTAATTAAATTAGTTCATCAAGGATGGTTAGTTGCAAATGTAATATCATGGATAGGTGCTGTGATTTTTGCTTTTTTTGCTAATCGACAATATGTTTTTAAAAGTGAAAATGATGCAAGTAAAGAAGCTTATCAATTTTTTATGCTTAGATTAGCTACTTTAGTAGTTGAAAGTACATTATTGTTTATATTTATTCAATTGTTTAGTTTAGATGAAATGATCTCAAAGATATTTGTCAGTATTGTTACTGTGGTTTCTAATTATGTGTTTTGTAAATTTAGAATTTTTGTTAAAGGAGAAGAGTATGGACAAAATTAGTGTGATTGTACCATGTTACAATGAAGAAGAAGTATTGCCATTGTTTCATCGAGAAGTAACAAAGGAATTGAATAAAATAAATAATATTGATTACGAAATTTTATTTATTGATGATGGAAGTCACGATCAAACAATTGAAATATTAAGAGAGCTTTGTGTTAAAGATAATCATTGTAACTACTATTCATTTTCAAGAAACTTTGGTAAAGAAGCTGCCATGTTTGCAGGATTAGAAAAATCAACAGGTGATTATTGTGTGATTATGGATGCAGATTTACAACATCCACCAAAATTATTAGCCCCAATGTATCATGCTGTAAGTCAAGAGGGATATGATTGTTGTGCGGGCAAAAGAATGGATCGTAGCGGTGAAGGAAAAATAAGAAATTTTTTAAGTAAATCTTTTTATAAAGTGATTCAGTGTTTTTCTAAATTTGATATGAGTGATGGTGCTGGAGATTTTAGAATGATGAGTCGTTTGATGGTTAATTCGATTTTAGAAATTAGAGAATATAATCGATATATGAAAGGATTATTTTCATATGTTGGTTTTGATACAAAATGGATCCCATTTAATAATGTAGAAAGAGTAGCCGGAAGTACAAAATGGAATTTTAAAAGTTTATTTTCATATGCATTAGAAGGAATCTTCTCTTTTTCAACAGCACCATTAAAGTTAGCAGGAATTGTAGGAATAATTTTGTTTATTGGATCGATTTTATTATCTTTATATACAGCTATTTCAACTTTATTATATGGAAATGATGTTAGTGGTTATACTACAATTGTTTGTCTTATTTTATTTTTAAGTGGTACTCAAATGTTATTTATTGCTATTTTAGGTGAATATATTTCTAAGGATTATATGGAAAATAAAGCCAGACCTATATATATTGTAAAAGATAGTAATAAAAAAATGGTGGATAATAAATTAAACAGATTATAATATAGCTAGAGTGTATGCAAATACACTCATTTTTATTACATGTATAAAAATGTTTATATATTGCACTTTTATCATAAATGTATTAAATATATCTCATTGTTAATAAGCTATTATTTATTGAATAATATGGTTATGTTATAATAATTTAGTTGTCATTTCCTCCACTCGTAAGAGAAAGGAGGTGACATTCTGTGGAGATATTAATCACTATTTTGGTATCTGTTGTAGCTGATATTATAGCCTGTTTTATTGGCAAATGGCTTAACAAATACATAAAAAAATGACAACAAATAAAAAAGGAACGCTGACACGTTCCTTTTTTACATTCTGTGGCTTAATCACTATTTGCCTAAGCACATTATATATTATGGTAAAAAAAAAATCAAGTATTCACAAAGTTAATGATGCTTAATAATTAAGTATAATATTTATAGGAAGAAATTATTATATTTACTACGATATTTGTCTTATAGAAAGATGATTAATATATGATAATAACTAAGTTTTAAGGCTTTAATATTATCTTGATAGAAATTAAGAGGAGATGGAAAAATAAAGCCAGTAAATAAATTAAGTAGGGCATTAATAGTCGTATTATTTTGTTTTATTGGTATATATTTTTAAAAAAACAGATGAGCAAAAAGCAGTAAATGTCGATATTAATAATGAACTATTAGAAGATAGTATTGGAATAAGTATGACTAAACTTGATTATGTTTCGCAAAAATAGGTTATACTTCATGATTATTATGGACTATTTGTTTATGATATAGTGAATCGCTTAATATATTGTGCGTTAGATTTAAAATATTATGATATGGATAGTATAAAGGAGATCAAGCATGTAATATATATTTTGCTGATAACTATATATATTATCTAATGGCAATAAAACAGATAGATCGTTTAGATAATTTTTCTCCAAATAAGTCAATTAAAAATACTGCTGATTTAAAAAGTACATTCCAGATTATAAGGATAATTAAGGAATGTTTAGTACTAGTTAGCGTTATTTTCAAAAGCAACTTGTCTATTTAAAACCTGAAATACTTTTAATAAAGGATATTGAGTTAGTGATTGATGATGTTGTGAATAATACAACTAAATCTATGTATTTGATAAAAATGTAACTGAAAATTAATAAGTATTTATAATTAAGTATTCGGTGTTAAGAAAGTTAGATTTGATTCAAGGTAATTTTATTTGGGGGATATATTCTCCTTATATGTTTTATAAAATAAAAAATTTAACAAAATAACTCTTTATATAATGAGTTATTTTGTTAAACATAATTTTATTTCCAGTTTTTGTAACTAATCCAATTTTCATAAGGAAACATGTGTTTTAAATTATGGCATACTTTTTTTTGTGATTTATAATATTTAACTAAATCATTTTTTTGTTTTAATGTTTTTTTATTGTAAGTAGGAATCATAGGTAAAACAGGGTTGTTTTTTTGATAATAATTACCAAAGTATTTTAAGTTATCTGTTTGTTTGAGATTCTTTACAATGTTTGTAACAATTGTACTGGTCATTTTATGATGCTGATGACCATATTCTCCTTTAGGATTATGAGTAACAATTGTTTTAAATTGTTTCTTAGATAATAAATATTTCAAATCATTGATAATATTTTTGTATGATGTTTTCCAATCATCTCGTTTATTATTTGTTTTATCAGGATAATCAAGAATAATACCCTGATTATGTGTTTTATTCATCACCTCATTAAATTCTTTTTTTCTAGTTTTGTTATTGCCATTAGTTAAACAAATCACTAGATATTTATCTTTAAGTAAATGACCGCCACCCCAAATTGTTTCATCATCTGGATGAGCAACAATCATAATATTTTGATATGTATCAATATCAATTTGATCAAAAATTTGTTGATGGATAATATTGTTATTTGATAAATCAATATTTGTATATCCATTTAAAAGAATTAAACATAATAATATTATTTTTTTCATATTTAAATTCTATCATGATTGCAAATTAATATAATAAAGGCTTTCTTAAAATTACTTAAGATTAAATAAATTATTTTTAAACTATTTTTATTTTAGTTAATGAATGATAAAATATAATAAACAGAGCAATTATTATAAAGGAGATAAGATGAAATTATATTATAAAGGTAAATATGATTTAAATCCTGAATCATTACCTCATGGAAATCATAAACCAGGAGCAGTTATGTTTCAAGAACCTAAAGATAGTAAAACTTTATCATTACTTTTAACTAAAATAAGTTTAATAATTATTGTTGTATTAGGAATTATTGCAATTATTCGATGTAAAAATTATTTAACAAATTCTTTTTGGCAAATACTTTTTGGATGTGTTGCACCAATATTAATAATCTTTCCTCATGAGATATTACATGCTATTTGTTTTAAAGAGAATGTATATTTATACACAAATTTAGCACAAGGAATGTTATTTGTAACTGGTGTTGAGTCGATGAGTAAATCAAGGTATGTTTTTATGTCGTTATTACCAAATATTGTTTTTGGTTTGGTTCCTTATATTATTGGATTAATATTTCCAAATTTGATTTTCTTTGTTGTATTTGGAATCATTTCAATTAGTATGGGAGCAGGAGATTATTATAATACATATAATGCTATAACTCAGATGCCAAAAGGAGCAAAAACATATTTGTATCAATTTAATTCTTATTGGTATATACCATAATTTAAACAAATCTTCAGTCGATCTTAATTATGTAAAAATATATGGAGTACGACAGAATAAATTTAGCAAATAAACAAAATAAATATTGTATTTATACAATTAATATGATAATTTAAAGATATAGAGATAATTTAAAATAATTATTTATTTAATCAATACCTGTTAACGGGTTTATAATCTGATCATTATATGAAATGTAAATAAGGCATAAGCCTAATCCCTAAAGGGCTAGATTACGTTTATAATCTGATCATTATATGAAATGTAAATAAAACTTTGTTTTAATTAAATTAAACTAAAAGTTAGTTTATAATCTGATCATTATATGAAATGTAAATAAGAACCGTTGCACTAACTGTACAATAGCTAATACGTTTATAATCTGATCATTATATGAAATGTAAATATTTATAAAAGTATGATTGATGAATGGAAAGAATTGTTTATAATCTGATCATTATATGAAATGTAAATACAAAAAGAAAAACAAAACGCGGTATTTTAAGATTTGTTTATAATCTGATCATTATATGAAATGTAAATAATGGAAAAGATTATATATTGTTCTACTTGAAGGTTAGTTTATAATCTGATCATTATATGAAATGTAAATCAGGATTTAGGATTTAAATATATTCCTAGTGAACAAGTTTATAATCTGATCATTATATGAAATGTAAATTCCTGAAGAGATTTAACACGATTTAGCAAAGGATGTGTTTATAATCTGATCATTATATGAAATGTAAATCAACTAGCATGATATCTGTTACATAATTTGCCCAATTGTTTATAATCTGATCATTATATGAAATGTAAATAAATCAATATTTAGGCGCACTTTACTACGTAAAGCTGTTTATAATCTGATCATTATATGAAATGTAAATATACCACTTTGCTTTACAAAACGTAAATCATCAAGTGTTTATAATCTGATCATTATATGAAATGTAAATAATATCATTGTTATTGAAAATATCACTAACGCCTAGTTTATAATCTGATCATTATATGAAATGTAAATCCCTCTGTTACTTCTTTCCATCCTTGTGGATACGTTGTTTATAATCTGATCATTATATGAAATGTAAATATTGAACCTGTGTCGCTACCTACTGCACCGATTGAGTTTATAATCTGATCATTATATGAAATGTAAATACACATGGGACAATTGCATAATCATTGTATTCAGAAGTTTATAATCTGATCATTATATGAAATGTAAATATTATTTACACCAAAATTATTAATTATGATGATATTGTTTATAATCTGATCATTATATGAAATGTAAATTATGATACCAAAACTAACACTGTCATTGATGCAGAAAGTTTATAATTTGATCATTATATGAAATGTAAATAGCAGAGTTACTGCCCATAAAGGTATGCTTTCTAAAGTTTATAATCTGATCATTATATGAAATGTAAATTTCTTTATGGTGGCGTTCTTGCAGATAGTATGTTTCGCGTTTATAATCTAACTAATCATTATATGAAATACTAGACATTGGTGGTCTAACTCCTAAACCTAAAAAGGTTTATAATCTAACTAATCATTATATGAAATGTGTTAGACTAAATTGGATATTATAGGAGAATTATTATAATTTAGTAAAAGTGGGATAATCTAAAATAGTAAGAAATAGAAGAATTTATAGTACTAAATTAAAAACTTGTAGAGTTGTAGTAAACCTAGTGCTGAGTTAGTTTGTGAATATGAATTAATTCTTTTTACTTTATTTTCATAGATTAATAAATATGATCTTAACTAATTCATTAAATATTGAAAAAAATTATAGTAATGCTCAAAAAGAACTTAATATTATTTAAAAATAAAGGGCGCTATAAAATTTCATGGGGATTTGAAACAAAAAATTTCAATTTCTCCCTTTAAAATATTATGGGGAGAATGTAGTATTTTTTCTTAATCAAATTCATCTGTTTCTTCATCAAATGATGTTTCTAGATCATCTGATTTCATTTTTATTGAATCATTATATTCTATATTCAAATCATATTTTTCATATTTGTTTTGAGAGTACAGTATTCTATTTCGTGTACATTCAAAGTTCTGCATTCCATTACCGTTATATATAATCTTTTTTATGTAGTAATTTTTTCCTTCTATAGGACCATTTGATATTCTTCTGTTTCTAACCCAAACAAATGAGTTTAATATTTCCTTTTTCCAATTATTGAGTGTATCGGCAACTTCTTTCATTTCTTCAATTTGAGAGTATCTGAATTGTTTGATGATTGAATTTAATTCTTTTTCCATATCATAATCATTCATTTCATCTTTACTTATATTATCAAAAGATCTATATATAATTTCTTTAGCTTATAAGCTTTATTGATTTCATCATCTATGAGTGTCAACTGATGCACAACTTCTGCTTGAGTTAAAGTATAATTTAATATTTTATCCTTTTTCAAAGTAAGATTATCTAAATCTTTTTTATTTTTAAGCAATAATTCAGAACGGTTTTTTAATAGACGATATTCCAATGAAGTTTTATCATTAGCATATTTACGCATGATTCTAATTCTAGTATTATTGAGTTGATCATTAATGTATTTGATGACATGAAAATGATCAACAAGAAGCGTTGAATGAGGGAAATAGAGCTTTAATAACGGTTTAAAAGTATAGCTCATATCTGTACAAATAAATTCAACAGCTTCTTTTTCTTTATTAGGGATATGAAAGAAATAGTCGACTGTGATTTCCTGTTTTCTTGATTTTAAAACATCGATAATCAAATTATTTTCAAAATTCATGAGTATAGCTGGATATTTAAATTTAGTTTTTCTTGAGAAAAAGAATTCATCAATAAGAAGGATTCTAGGAAGCTGTTTTCTTTTTACTCTAACATACTTATCAAATAGATTAATAACTTGGGTAGTTGAAATGCCAAATCTTCGTCCTACTTGGGAATAGGTAGCTGTATAAGGTTTTAATTCATCTAAGATAGTTATAACAGCAGTTCTAGTCAAATTAGAATTTTTATAAACGATAGGATTATTTTCTACAAAATAAGAATGACAGTCCTTGCATACATATTTTCTAAGTTTACAAACAATGAGAGTAGGTTTGCCATTAAAAGGACAACCAATCAAACAGGTTTTATAAAACCCTTTGCTTAAAAAATTGACTGAACCGCAGTTAGAACAACATTTGATAATTTTTTTAAATTTAATATATAGTTTATTTTGATTGAAATTAACTTCTAAATCCAAATCATCAACGATCTCATCATCGAGGTCAAAGATCCTAAGTAAAACTTTTTTATTTTTATCTATGATATAGAGCAGCCAGATAAAAAATAGTATAGTAAAAAGGAGAGAAAAATACTCCCCATTAGATTTTATTTGTTTCTAGTTAAAAATACGGATGTTGCGATTGAAAATAATATAGTGTAGAATGTATGTAATAATTGCATTGTTTTAGATAGTTTAAAATGATTTTTGTATTTAAGGAGGATACTATGGGATATAGTGAAGTAATTGAATTTGTTCAAGAAAATAATATTGAATTTATTAAATTAATGTTTTGTGATTTAACGGGGGTTACTAAAAACATTATTATTAGTGCTAAAGAAGTAAAAAAAGCTTTTAAATATGGGATTTCATTTGATGGTTCAAGTATTAAGGGATTTGCAAATCTTGAAAAATCAGATTTGATTTTAATGCCAGATCCAACTACGATTAATGTTATACCATATAGCCCATATGAAGGAATGATGGTAGGTTTTTTTTGCGATATCTTTACACCTGATTACAAACCATATGAATTTGATAGTCGCTTGATTTTGAAAAATGCAGTTAATAAATGTTTAGAGTATGGATTCGAACCAAAAATTGGAACAGAATGTGAATTTTATTTATTTCAAACTGATGAAAAAGGGAATCCAACTAATGAACCGATTGACCAAGGCGGATATTTTGATATTTACCCTTTAGATAAAGGTGAAAAAATAAGACGTGAGATATGTTTAAGAATGGATGAAATGGGTTTAGATACTGAAACCTCTCACCATGAAAACGGACCAGGTCAAAATGAGATAGACTTTAAATATAGTGATGCTCTTTATGCTGCTGATTATTTTTTGATCTTTAAAAATATTGTTGAAACAGTTGCTGTAATTAATGGCTTACACGCATCGTTTTTACCTAAGCCATTAATAAATGAAAGTGGAAATGGTTTACATATTAATCTTTCACTTACTAAAGATGGTCAAAATATTTTTAATCCGGAAAATTTCAAAAATTATCAATACGCTAAATATTTTATTTCTGGAATTTTAAATAGAACAATCGAAATGATGGCATTTTTATGTTCAACTGCTAACTCATATCAACGTTTAGGTGAATTTTCAGCACCAAAGTATGTAAGCTGGTCACATCAAAACAGATCACAATTAATCAGAATTCCGGCAGCTAGAAAAGAATTTTCAAGAGTTGAATTAAGAGTTAGTGACCCTGTTATCAATCCATATATTGTTTTTGCGCTTGTTATTAATGCTGGCTTAAAGGGAATTGAAAATCAAGAAGAATTAGTAGATGCGATTGATTTAGATTTGTATAATTTAGAAACTAATAATATTCATTTAAAAAAATTACCAGAAACTTTAAATGATTCATTAGAAATTATGAAAAATAGCAGTTTTATTAAAGAAGTTCTTGGTGAAAAATTAGTAGAAAAATATTATTTAATAAAAAAATTATAATTAACTAGGAGGTGATAAAGTGAATGGGATATTAGTAATTTGTTGTGATCATAAAAATTTATTAATGATAAAAGAAGTATTATTTAAGCTAAAATCACAAAATATTTTTTATGTCGAAAATATTGATAAAGCTAAAAAAATGATGCTTGAGCAACATTTTGAATTAATAATCGTTGATTCTACTTTATCATCAAAAAACTATATTGATTTTGTAAAAAATGTTATTAAAGTTACTAATAGTCAAGTACTATTAATGTTAAAAAGCGAATTTTATGAAAATATCGCTTATGAACTAGAACAAATGGGAATATATACTTTACCTAAACCATATAATCGTACAACATTATTTAATGTTTTAAGAATGTGTAGTGTTTCAATTAGAAATATTAATAAAGTAAAAAATGAAATCAATAAATTGCAAAAACGTCTAGTAGCATTAAAATTAGTAAATCAAGCTAAACTTATCCTAATTCAAAAATTTAATATGGATGAAGATGAAGCTCATCATTTTATTGAAAAAAAAGCAATGGATTATCAAACAACTAAAATTATTATCGCAAAAAAAATAATTAATAAATATGGATAAATTTATTGACAAATAAGTTATTACAGTGTAGAATGCCACGTAGAAAGACAAAGGCGTCTTTAAGAAATACCTTTTTAAGGTTATCTTAAAGTCGCCTTTTTTCTTGTAAATCATAAAAAGGAGATGATAGATTTTGACAAAATACATATTTGTAACTGGTGGAGTAGTATCGGGGCTTGGAAAAGGGATAACAGCTGCTTCATTAGGAAGATTACTAAAAGCTCGTGGACTTAAAGTAGCTTCACAAAAATTAGATCCATATATAAATGTTGATCCTGGGACAATGAGTCCTTATCAACATGGTGAGGTTTATGTTACCGAAGATGGAACAGAAACTGATTTAGATTTAGGTCATTATGAAAGATTCATTGATGAAAATTTGGATAAATATTCAAATTTAACAACAGGTAAAGTTTATTGGAATGTTTTAAATAAAGAAAGACAAGGAAAATACTTGGGTTCAACAGTTCAAGTAATTCCTCATATTACTAATGAAATTAAAGAATTTGTTTATAATGTTGGTAAAAGCTCAAATGCTGATGTAGTAATTACTGAAATTGGAGGAACAACTGGTGATATTGAATCACAGCCATTTTTAGAAGCAATTAGACAAATATCATTAGAAGTAGGTAAAGATAATAGTATTTTTATTCATGTAACATTAGTTCCTTTTATTAAAGGATCTAACGAACATAAATCAAAACCTACTCAACATTCTGTTAAAGAACTTCGAGGTATGGGGATTAATCCGGATATTATCGTGCTACGTTGTGATGAGCCATTAGAAAAATCAATTTTTCAAAAGATTGCATTATTTTGTAATGTTAAATTAGAAAATGTTATTGAAAATATCACTTTACCAAATTTATATGAAGCTCCAATCATGCTTGAACAATCAAATTTTTCTAAAGTAGTATGTGATGAACTTAATTTAAAAACACCTGAACCAGATTTAAAAGAATGGCAAGAAATGGTAGAGAAAATAAAAATGCGACCATTTGCAATAAATATTGGTTTAGTAGGCAAATATGTTTCTTTGCATGATGCTTATTTATCAGTTGTGGAAGCATTAAATCACGCTGGATATTATCATAATAGTCATGTTGAAATTCATTGGATTGATTCAGAATTGATTAATGAAGCTAATTACCAAGAAAAATTAAAAGATTTAGATGGTATTATTATTCCTGGTGGTTTTGGTGATCGTGGTATTGAAGGAATGATCTTAGCGTGTAAATATGCTCGAGAAAACAACTTACCATACTTTGGAATTTGTTTAGGAATGCAAATTACAGTTATTGAATATGCACGCAATGTTCTTGGTTTAAATGAAGCTGACTCAAGAGAATTTAATGAAAATGCTAAAGATAAAGTAATTGATTATATGCCAGGACAAAATGATGATATTGATAAAGGTGGTACGTTAAGACTAGGAGCTTATCCATGTATACTAAAAGAAAATAGTATGATTAAAAAGTATTATGGAATAAATAATATTAGTGAAAGACATCGTCATCGTTATGAGTTTAACAATGATTATCGTGATGTTTTTGAAAAAAAAGGTCTTGTTTTAAGTGGAATTTCACCTGATGGTAGACTAGTTGAAACAGTTGAATTAAGCGATAAACCGTTTTTTATTGGGGTTCAATTTCATCCGGAATTTAAAAGTAGACCTAATCGTGCACATCCTCTTTTTGTGGGATTTATTGAAGCAGCATTAAAGTATTCAATGGGAGGTAAATAATGGCTATTAACGAAGAATGTGGAGTTTTTGGTGTATATTCGCCAAATAAAAGTGATCTTGCTAATATTGTATATTATGGATTGTATGCTTTGCAGCATCGAGGTCAAGAATCTTGTGGCATTGTAGTAAATCAAGATGGTGTATTTTACAGTCATAAAGATTTAGGTTTATTAAATGATGTGTTTTCTAAAGATAAATTAATGAATTTTCCTGAAGCAAACATGGCAGTTGGTCATGTTCGTTATGGAACAACCGGGAAAACCAATCGTAATAATTGTCAACCAATTGAAGTAAACCATCAAAAAGGAAAAATGGCTTTGGCTCATAATGGTAATTTAAGTAATGCTTTTGAATTACGTAATGAGTTAGAATTATCAGGAGCAATTTTTCATTCTACAAGTGATACCGAAACAATTGCTTATATCGTTACTAAAGAAAGACTTAAAACTAATACGATTGAAGATGCTTTAAGCCAAGCCATGAAACAATTAGATGGAGCCTATTCATTGATTTTAATGTCTTCACAAAAATTAATCTGTGCTCGTGATGCTTATGGTTTTAGACCACTTTGTTATGGTATAAGTGAAGACGGGATGTATGTCGTCGCTTCTGAAAGCTGTGCTTTAAAAGCAGTTGGTGCTAGTTTTGTTAGAGATATTGAACCTGGAGAAATTGTTATTTTTAGTGAAGATGGTGTAATTTCTAGAAAAGAACATTGCAAGACAAAAAAGAAAAAAACATGTATTTTTGAATATATCTATTTTGCTAGGGGAGATTCAGTTATTGATGGTGTTTCGGTTCATCATTCAAGAAAAGAAGCTGGAAGACTTTTAGCAAAATATCATCCGGTTGATGGTGATGTTGTAATTGGTGTACCTGATTCGGGAATAGATGCTGCCCTTGGATACAGTCAAGAATCTAAAATTCCTTATGAAATTGGTTTTATTAAAAATAAATATATTGGACGAACATTTATTTCGCCAGGACAGTCTTCAAGACTTAATCAAGTAAAAATTAAATTAAGTGTTATTGAAGAAAATGTTCGAGATAAAAGAGTTATTTTGATTGATGATTCAATTGTTCGCGGAACAACTAGTGGCTTGATTGTTAAATTATTAAAAGAAGCTGGAGCTAAAGAAGTTCATATGCGTATATCTTCGCCACCATTTTTATATCCGTGCTATTACGGTACTGATATTGATTCTAGTGAGCATTTAATTGCCTGTAAACATAGTGTTGAAGAAATTGGAAATATTATTGGTGTTGATTCACTTGGTTATTTACCGGTTAATGAACTTAAATCACTAATTAATAGTGAGGATTATTGTAGTTCATGTTTTGATGGTAATTATCCAACTAAAATACCTAGTGATACAAGAAAAGATCGTTTTGAAAAACCGTTATTAAAAGAAAAGTAGTGAGGTAAATATGGAATATAATAAAAAGATAATTTTAGAAGATGGTAGTGAATATTACGGCAGAAGTTTTGGTGCCGATAATGAACGAGTTTGTGAAATCGTTTTTAATACATCAATGGTAGGATATCAAGAAATTATTTCTGATCCTTCATATACATATCAAGCAGTAGTCATGACTTATCCGCTAATTGGTAATTATGGAATAAATGATGATGATTTTGAAACTTCTATTCCTACAATTGGAGGTTTAATTGTAAGAGAATATAATGATTTTCCATCAAATTTTCGCAGTTCGTCAACGCTTTTTAAAATAATGGAAAAATATCATATTCCAGGTATTTATGGAGTTGATACTAGAAAAATTACAAGGTCAATTAGAGAACTTGGAAGTAGAAAAGTATTAATAACATCAATTGATACGCCATTAGAAAAAGGTTTAGAAATTTTAAAAAATAGTGAGATTTTACATGATGCTGTTAGTAAAGTAAGTACTAAACAAATATGGCATGGTGATGTTGAAAATGAAAAATATCATGTTGTAGCAATTGACTGTGGAATTAAACATAATATTATTAGATCTTTAAATAAATTAAGATGTAAAGTTACGATCGTTCCTTACAATACAACTTCTAGTGAGATTGAAAAGCTAAATCCTGATGGAATCTTTATTTCAAATGGTCCTGGCGATCCTCAAGATGTAATGGCTGTAGTTAATACAATTAGAAATTTAATAGGGAAATACCCAATTTTTGGAATTTGTTTAGGACATCAAATTGTTAGTCTTGCATATGGAGCAAAAACTTACAAAATGAAATTTGGTCATCGTGGAGCTAATCATCCTGTTAAAAATTTATTTACAAATAAAGTTGAAATCACTTCACAAAATCATTCCTATGCCGTAGATAATGATAGTCTTAAACAGACTGATTTAGAGATTACGCATATTAATTTATTAGATAATACAATTGAAGGTGTAAGATCACTTAAAGATAAAGTCTTTAGTGTACAATATCATCCTGAAAGTGCTCCAGGACCTCAAGATAGTGCATATTTATTTGATACGTTTATTCAATTAATGGAGGAAGAAAAAAATGCCTAAAAGAACAGATATAAAAAAAGTTTTAGTGATTGGTTCAGGGCCAATTGTCATTGGGCAAGCAGCTGAATTTGATTATGCGGGAACACAAGCATGTTTAGCATTAAAAGAAGAAGGATATGAAGTCGTATTGTGTAATTGTAATCCAGCAACAATTATGACAGATACAACTATTGCAGATAAAGTTTATATGGAACCACTAACTTTGGAATTTATCGCTAAAATCATTCGTTATGAACGTCCCGATGCTATCTTACCTGGAATTGGTGGTCAAACAGGACTAAATCTAGCAATGCAATTAGAAAAAAAGGGTATTCTAAAAGAATGCCAAGTTGAATTATTAGGAACAAGAAGTAAAAGTATTGAACAGGCTGAAGACCGTGAGTTATTTAAAGAATTGTGTACTAATTTAAATGAGCCAGTATTACCATCAGATATTGCAAATTCAATTGAAGAAGGAATTGAAGTAGCAAAAAAAATCGGGTATCCCGTAGTTTTAAGACCAGCCTTTACACTTGGTGGAACTGGTGGTGGATTTGCTGATGATGAAAAAGAATTAAAGAGTTTAATAAAACATGCATTAACATTATCACCAACTCATCAGGTATTAATTGAAAAAAGTATTAAGGGCTATAAAGAAATTGAATATGAAGTAATTAGAGATAAAAATGATTCAGCAATTACAGTATGTAATATGGAAAACTTAGATCCAGTAGGAATTCATACCGGCGATTCAATCGTTGTATGTCCTTCACAAACATTAACTAACAAAGAATATCATATGTTAAGAGATAGTGCTTTAAAAATCATTAGAGCATTAGAAATCGAAGGTGGTTGTAATGTTCAATTTGCTTTAGATCCTAAGTCATTTCAATATTATTTAATTGAAGTAAATCCTCGTGTTTCTCGTTCAAGTGCCTTAGCTTCAAAAGCAAGTGGTTATCCAATTGCTCGAGTATCAGCAAAAATTGGAATTGGGATGACGCTTGATGAAATAATGCTTGCTAATACACCAGCATTATTTGAACCAGCTTTAGATTATATTGTAACTAAAATGCCAAGATTTCCATTTGATAAATTTGCAGATGCCAATAATTCATTAAATACCCAAATGAAAGCTACTGGTGAAGTCATGGCTATTGGTAGATCATTTGAAGAAAGTCTATTAAAAGCAATTCGTTCACTAGAAATTGGTTTAGAGCATATTTATAATAGTAAATTTGATGAGTATAGTAATGAACAATTATTAGAGTATATTAAAATTGGTACTGATGATCGTATTTATGCAATTGCGGCTTTATTAAGAAATAAGATTGACATAAATACAATTGCTAATCTTACAGCAATTGATATGTTCTTTTTAAAGAAAATAGAAAATATTATTGAACAAGAAATTAAATTAAAAGAAAATCCATTAAATATTGAAATTCTTAAAGAAGCTAAACAAATGGGCTTTAGTGACAAAATAATTGGTCAATATTGGCATCAAAATGAACTTGACATTAGAAACTTAAGAAAAGAAAACAACATTTTACCAGTATATAAAATGATCGATAGTTGTGCTTCAGAGTTTTCTAGTTATATTCCATATTTTTATTCAACATATGAAGATGAAAATGAATCAATTGTTTCTAAAAAAGAAAAAATTATTGTTCTAGGATCTGGTCCAATTCGAATTGGTCAAGGGGTTGAATTTGATTATTCAACAGTTCATGCCGTTTCAACAATTAAAAATGCAGGTTATGAAGCAATTATTATTAATAATAATCCAGAAACAGTGTCAACTGATTATACATGTTCCGATAAATTATATTTTGAACCATTATGTGTTGAAGACGTAATGAATATCATTGAACTAGAAAAACCAATTGGCGTGATTGCAACTTTAGGAGGACAAACAGCTATCAACTTAGCTAATCCATTAAGTGAATTAGGTGTTAAGTTAATTGGAACTGATTGTACAGGAATTGAAAGAGCTGAAAATCGTGATGTTTTTGAAAAATTACTTGATAAATTAAATATTCCTCAAGCTAAAGGAAAGGCTGTTACTAATGTTTTTGATGGTTTAGAGGTTGCTAGTGAAATTGGATATCCAGTTTTAGTAAGACCAAGTTTTGTACTTGGTGGAAGAGCAATGCAAATTATCAATAACGATGAACAGTTAAAACATTATTTAAAAACTGCAGTAGAAATCGATGAAGATAAACCGGTTTTAGTTGATAAATATATTAGAGGTAAAGAAGTTGAAGTTGATGCTATTTGTGATGGTAAAGATGTATTTATTCCTGGAATAATGGAATTAGTTGAAAGAACTGGGATTCATTCTGGAGATTCAATTAGTGTTTATCCAACTTTTAGTATTAGTGAAAAGGTAAAAAATACGATTAAAGAGTATACGACTAAGCTAGGATTAGGAATTGGTATTATTGGTTTGTTTAATATCCAATTTATCGTTGATAAGGATGAAAATGTGTATATTATCGAAGTAAATCCTAGATCATCAAGAACAGTGCCATTTTTATCAAAAGTTACAAAATATAGCTTAGCTGATATTGCTACATATGTTATTTTAGGTAAAAGTTTAAAAGAACAAGGTATTATCGAAATGTCGCCTGAACACGCTAAAAAGTATTATGTAAAAGTACCAACATTCTCATTTTCTAAATTAAGTGGAATGGATACTTACCTATCACCAGAAATGAAATCTACTGGTGAAGCAATTGGTTATGATAAAAAACTACACCGTGCAATGTATAAAGCCTTAATCGCTTCAGGAATGTCAGTAGCCAATTATGGAACAATTTTTGTTACAATTGCTAATGAAGATAAAGAAGAAGCATTACCACTGATTAAAAGATTCTATGATATGGGATTTAATATTGAAGCCACTGTCGGTACGGCTAATTTCTTAAAAGAAAAAGGAATAAAAACAAGAATTAGAAAGAAAATTAGTGAAGGTAGTAATGAGATCCTAGAATCAATTCGTGCTGGTTATGTAAGTTATGTAATTAATACTCGTTCAACGATGTCATCACCTTCATCAAATAGCGATGGGGTAATTATTAGACAATGTGCTATTCAAAATGGAGTAACGGTGTTAACATCCTTAGATACTGTAAAAGTAATTTTAGATGTTTTGGAAGAGACAACGATTAGTATTTCTAAAATAAATGATTAGAGAAACTTTTAGTTTCTCTTTTTGTGTTATTAGAAAAATAATTTATATGTAATATAAATATTTTAAAGTAAATTTTATAATTTTTTACTAAAAATATAAAATTAGTAATGAATGAAAACTTGACAATTATTTATATTCAAGGTATGATGTTTTCTGCTTAAAACAATATAACTAAAACCCTATGGGGTGTGGATTTTTCAAATTTAATTATATTTTCGCCACACAGTTTCCTATTTAGGAATGTGTGGTATTTTTATTTTATGGGAGGTTATTATGGATCAAATTTTAATGAAAGAAAAATCAATCTGGCGTCTTGTTTTTATTATGTCAGTTCCTAATGTTTTATCAATGCTTGTAAATTCATTGTATAATATTGTTGATAGTTTTTTTGTAGCCCAAATAAGTGAAAATGCAATGACGGCGTTATCGTTTGTTTTTCCAATCCAAAATCTTGTTACGTCGATTGGCGTTGGTTTTGGAGTCGGAATTAATGCAGTTATTGCTTTAAGTTTAGGAGCAAAAAAACTAAAAATGGCTGATTGTGCAACTTCATTAGGGATATTTTTAAGCTTTTTACATGGCTTGATTCTTACAGCTATATGTATTTTAATCATGCCGTGGTTTTTAAGTTTATTTACAGATAATCAAGAAATTATTTCAATGGGAATTGAATATTCTAATATGGCATTTTTATTTGCTGTTTCTGTTAATGTTGGAATTGCTTTAGAAAAAGTTTTTCAAGCCTTAGGAAAGATGAAGACAACAATGGTTGTGTTGATTGCTGGTTGTATTACTAATATTATTTTAGATCCAATTCTTATTTTTGGATTAGGTCCTATTCCTGCTATGGGGATAGCTGGAGCGGCTTTAGCAACCGGAATTGGTCAAAGTTTAGTTGCATTTTTATATGCTTATATTTATATTAGAAATCCTTTATCAGTTAAAATAAAAACAAAACTAATTAAACCTGAAAGAAAATTAATTAAAAAATTATACTATATTGGGATTCCAGCAACTTTAAATATGGCTTTTCCTTCATTATTAATATCAGCTTTAAATGGGATTTTAGCTACATATTCACAAATTTATGTAACGATTTTAGGAATTTATTATAAATTACAGACATTTGTATATCTTCCTGCAAATGGAATTATCCAAGGAATTCGTCCATTAATTAGTTTTAATTATGGAGCAAAAGAATATCACCGGATGAAAAAGATTTATCGTACGGCTTTAGGTTTTTCTCTTGCAATTATGTTTTTAGGAACAATTCTTTGTTTCCTTGTTCCAGAACAGTTGATGAGTCTTTTTACAAAAAATCAAGAAACAATTAATTATGGAATTGAAGCTTTACAAATTATCAGTATTGGTTTTATGGTTTCCACAGTTTCAATTACAACTTGTGGAGCATTAGAAGCTTTAGGGGAAGGTTTAGCATCGCTTATTATTTCAGCTCTTAGATATATAGTTATTATCATTCCAATTGCATTTTGTTTAAGTAAGTGGTTAGGAGCTAAAGGCGTATGGCATGCTTTTTGGATTAGTGAAGTAGTTGTATGCGGTATTTCTTATTTGCTGTATCGAAAGTTTTTTGCTGTTAAAAATAGAGAAATTGGTCAAGTGATATAAAAGATAGAAATCTGATTAGATTTCTATTTTTTTATAAACAGTATATAACAGTTGACAACAGTTTTATACTGTTATATACTGTTTATAGATAGGAGGAAGACAATGAAAATAATTATAAATAATTCATCAATGACACCGATTTATGAACAAATAGTTGATCAAATCAAAGCAATGATCATAAACGGTGAATTGGTTGCAAATACAGTTCTGCCTTCAGTACGTTCTTTATCTAAAGAACTAAAAATAAGTGCGCTGACAGTAAAAAAAGCGTATGATCAACTTGAACAAACAGGTTTTACTATAACTGTTCATGGTAAAGGAACTTATGTTAATGCCTCAAATAAAAATTTAATTATTGAAGAACAAAGAAAAGAAGTTGAACAAGAAATAGAAATGGCAATTCAAAAAGGTAAACGTTGTGGTTTAAGTGATGAAGAAATTAGAGCGTTATTTGAATTGATGATGGAGGAATAGATATGTTAAAAATTGATAATCTAAAAAAACGATATGATTCATTTGAACTTGATTGTTCTTTACAAGTAAAACCAGGTTATATTACTGGCTTAATTGGTCAAAATGGTGCTGGAAAAAGTACAACTTTTAAAGCAATTCTCGGTTTAATTAATTTTGATAGTGGCAAAATTACAATTTTTAATAAAGATATTAAAGAGATTACAATTTTAGATAAACAAAAATTAGGAGTTGTATTATCTGATTCAGGGTTTAGTGGTTATTTAAGAATTATTGATATAATTCCTGTTTTATCAAATTTATATAATAAATTTGATAAAGAATTTTTTATAGAGCAGTGTCATCGCTTAGCTTTACCGATGAATAAACAAATTAAAGGATTTTCTACAGGAATGAAAGCTAAATTAAAAATTTTAGTAGCAATTAGTCATGATACAGAGCTTTTGATTCTTGATGAACCAACATCAGGATTAGATGTTATGGCTAGAAATGAAGTGTTAGAAACGCTAAGAGAGTATATGGAAAAAGATGATAAGCGCGCAATTTTGATTAGTTCACATATTTCAAGTGATTTAGAAAATCTTTGTGATGATTTATATATGATTGATAATGGGAAAATAATTTTTCATGAAGATAGTGATGTTTTATTAAGCGATTATGCTTTATTGAAAGTTGATGACAAGCAATTTAATCAATTAGATAAACAATATATTTTAAGATATAAAAAAGAAAATTTTGGTTATTCATGTTTAACGAATCAAAGACAGTTTTATATGGAAAATTATCCAAATATTGTAATTGAAAAAGGCAATATTGATGAATTGATTCCTATAATGATTAGAGGTGTAGAAAAATGAAGGGTTTAATAATAAAAGATTTTAAATTATTAATGATGCAAAAGAGTTTTTTTATAACTTTAACAATTGTTGCAATATTTTTTGGGATAACAACAGATAGTATATTTGTAATCGGTTTTTTAACAATGATTTGTTCGATGTTTGCTTTAAGTACTATTAGTTATGATGAATTTGATAATGGCAATGCATTTTTATTTTCACTACCGATTACAAGAAAAGGTTATGTTATTGAAAAGTATATTTTTGCAATTATGCTTGGTGTTATATCACTTATTTTATCAACAATAATTGCATGTATATTGACGTTATTTTTAAATAGTACAGTTACAAATGATTTGTTTTTGATAGCATTGATTTATATCCCAATTGTTTTAATATTACAATCATTAATGCTACCTTTGCAAATAAAATTTGGTAGTGAAAAAAGCAGAGTTGCAATGTTTATAGTTTTTGCAATAATATTTATTATTGGTTATGGATTTAATGAACTAATTAGAATATTAAACATTGATTTTACACCAGTTATTAATACATTATTAACGATGAATATCAGTATGATTTTAGTGATTGTTATGCTACTATCTTTAATAATAATGTTTATATCATGTAAGATTAGTATGAAAATAATAAAAAATAAAGAGTTTTAAAATCAGGTTAACAACCTGATTTTATTATTTTAGATTATGAGACTTTTATAAGGTATTATGTTAAAATAATTATAAAATTTAAAGATATAAAAATTTTTAAATAAATGGAGTGGATAATATGAAAAAAATAATTACTGTATTAATAGCTATGTTGTTTTTATTTGCAGGATGTCAAAAGCAAGAAGAAAAGAGTGTTGATTTTTGGATGGCAATAGTTGATGCGATTAAGGATCAATTAGAAGATAATTGGTATCAAAATGATGATTTTTCTATTGCTGTTGAAGATTTAAAAAATGCAAAAGATGCTGATCATCCTTCTTTGACAATAAGAAAAGAAATTAAAGAAGAAGAAACTATTAAAAATGTAATGTTTTCATTACAAAATGAAGATGAAAAATCTCTTGAATATATTTATGAAATAACTGAATCTGGAGGTAAGAGTCAAACTTTAAAGATTAAAGCAGAAAATGAAAATTATAATGAATATACATTAGATTATGAAAATTATGATTCCAAGGCAAATGGGAAATTATCAATTGGTGAAGATAATCAAATTACATATGATAATATACCTTTGTTAAAAGAAACATTATTGATGTCTTTACAATTACTAAATGAGTTTCAAGCAGAATTTGACATCAATTTACAAGATTACAATTTTGTCAATCTTCCACAATTAACAAACGATCTAGAAATACCGCCACTTAATCAAGTTAGCCAAGAAACATCATTAACAATTGATTATTATTCATCACCTCATGCAAATGCTAGAGGATATATGTTGAGTGATTTTGTAAAGGTTAGTAAAGATTTTACGGCTATTGAATTTGGTGTTTATAATCTTGATCGTGAAGATTATGATTTAAAAAATGAAGCTACATTAAAAAAACGTAGTCTTGATAATTGCTATGATATAGTTCAAAAAGGTGATCCAGATGTTAATTATGCAATTTATTTTGATGGAAGCAAGGCATATATGTATGATCAAACAACTAGTGATAGCGATATTGAAAACGATGTTAAAAATAATAATGCATTACAAGCCCTGATTATTTTACAAATATCTAATGAATAAAAAAATTCCCGATGGGGATTTTTTTATTTAACTATTAAAAATAGGGAATGCTGGTGGATTTATTGTAAAAAATGCAAAGAGAATAATTATTACAATCATTAAAAATATCGCAAAGTGATATTCGATTCCTTTTCCATGACGGTAATAATGTAAACCAAGAATTTGACCAATTGCTAAAGAAGCTAATAAAATCAAAATATCAATAATCAAAGATTCAATCCCAAAAGCTTGACTATAAAAATAAAATAGCATTGGAATTGCTATAATTGCACTAATCATTGCAATTAAAGCACTAGTAAACCAGGCATTGACAAATAAATCTTTTTTTCTAAACAAATAAAAAATAAACCACCAAATAAAAACTGGCAAAACAACCATTTTAGTATGCTCAAAAATACTTTCATTAATAGGAACAAATAAACCGATAATAAAACATTCACCAGTTAACGAATATAAAAAATGAAATAATGAACCAACAGCAAACAAAACTAAAATACCAAGTAAAGTATATGTTTCTGGTTTTATTCTTTTTAACATAGAGCCCTCCTCAAACAAAGTATATCAATAATAATTGAAAATATGACAAGATGTGATGAAACATTTAATTTATTTCTGTTTATGTTATTAAGTAATATATTAATGATATAAAAAAGTTTTATAAAATAATTTTTATTTCTATGATAAGGTGATTGAAAATTAAAATAAAGTATAAAAATTGATAAATGAATTTTGTTGTTTATTTAAAAAATAAGTGGGTATATTTAGTTTGATGATGCATAGATTGTTATTAAAGGAGGTCTTGATTGTTGAAAAGAAAGTTAATTTCTCTTTTTATTGGTAATCAGATGGAAAATCAAATTATTATTACTTTATTAAAAGATGGCATTAGTTATATACTTAGGATTGAATATTTATGTGATAATGATAAAATAAAAGAAACTAATCATGAGATTGATAAAGATTTAGTGTATTGGATATTTTGTAATTTAAGAGTAATGGTTGATCAAAATAATTATATTGATACTAATAATGAACTTGCTAATATTAAAATATATTATGGGGATAATAAGTATTTGGAATATAAGCTTACTAAAAAGATTTTGAAATGTTTTACAGGATTGAATGATGTTATTAAATATATGTATGGGTATATTGATGATAGTTTAAATAAAAGTGTGTTTATATAAGTTAGCCAATTTATCAATTTTATATTGATAGTTGGCTATTTTTATAATTAATCACATAAAAAAAGAAAAATGATCACTAAAAAAGTATAAGATAATAAGGTGATTGAATTGGTTAAACGAGTAGATAAAATCTATGATTTTAAAAATGATTTCATGTTCAAACACTCTCTTGGAAATGACCAAGATTCTGATTCCTTTTATTTACTTAATCTTTATTGAAGGTATTTTAAATATCAGCTGTAAATCAATTACGATCTTAAATCCTGATCTTGTCGTTGAAAATATTGAAGATAAAGATATGCTTTTAGATATTAGAGTACAAACCAATACTGGTGATTATGTTAATATCGAAATGTTTTCTAAAAATCAGTATCAAATATATGGTGCATCATTGTTATCAAGACAGGAAAAAGAAGGAGATGATTATCAAAAAATATCAATCATGTATATCAGATAATCTTTATCGATGATATCGATAAAGCAAACTTAAAACCATATGATTGCTATGAAAGCAGAAATGAAGAAGGAAATAAGATGGTAGAGATCATGAAAGGAAAGATAGACAGATTCAATCAGGATGAACAGTTAAGAGACATGGTATATAAAAGGAGCTTAAATTGCTGGGCTAATGAACGAGACAAATAGGACATGTATGAAAATGGAAAAGAAGAAGGGGTTGAACAAGGTCTTGAAATGGGAATCAAACAGGGAGTTATGCAAGGAATCATAGAAAAAAGTAAAGAGAAGACAAAACAATTATTTAATAAATACTATCCCAAAGAAGATGATAGTATTTTAGAAAATTTAAATAGTGAAAAATAGAGAGTGTAAATAATTTTGTGTAAACTAATCCACCAATGGTAGAATTAAATTAACTGCCAAAGGAGGATTTTTATTATGAGTAAAAAAGATATAGTTAAATATATAATTGATGAGTATGGTGTTACATCACCTACTGACATAACTAATGCATTAAAAGACTTATTAGGTGAAACATTACAAGATATGTTGAACTCTGAATTTGATGAATATATGGGATATGACAAGTATGATCAAAAAACAGATAAAACTAATTATCGTAATGGAACTTACAAAAAAACAGTTAAAACATCTCAAGGGAATATGGATTTAAATATTCCAAGAGATAGAAACTCATCATTTGATTCAGTTATTATAGAAAAACACAATCGTGATATTAGTGATATTGATAACAAAGTTATCAACTTATATGCCCGTGGTATGTCTGCAAGAGATATCAGTGATACTATTAAAGATATTTATGGTGTAGAAGTTAGTGCAGCTATGATAAGTAAAATAACAGATAAAATTATACCTAAAGCTTTAGAATGGCAAAATAGACCATTAGATACTGTATATCCAATAGTCTTTATTGATTGTGTTCATTTTAATGTTAAAGCAGATAATATGGTTACCAAAAAAGCTGCATATGTTGTCTTAGGGGTTAATGAGAATGGATATAAGGAAATACTTGGTATTTGGATTGGCGAAAACGAAACAGCTAAATTCTGGCTATCAGTACTAACTGATTTAAAGAATAGAGGAGTTAAGGATATATTAATTATTTGTAGTGATGGTCTTCCAGGTATTAAACAGGCAATTGAATCAGCATTCCCAAATACAGTACAACAAAGATGTATAGTTCATCTAATTAGAAATTCATGTAAATACTTGAGTTATAAAGATAGAAAAGAATTCTGTAAAGATCTAAGAACAGTATATACAGCATCTACAGGTGATAAAGCATTAGAAGCACTAGATAAGTGTAAAGATAAATGGGGAGATAAATATCCGTATGCATTTAAGCCATGGGAAGATAATTGGAATGAAGTTTGTAATATGTTTAATTATGTTCCAGAACTAAGAAAAATCATGTACACAACGAATGCAATTGAAAGTCTGAATAGTGCATTTAGAAAGTTTACTAAAATAAGAACAGTATTCCCAACAGATGAAAGTTTATTTAAATCTTTGTACTTAGCTCAGGATAAAATAACAAGTAAATGGAATGTCCCATATGGTAATTGGGGAGTTATATATTCTAGTCTTCAAATCATCTTTGAAGGGAGGCTTTAACGAGAACGTTTACAATTAAATATATTATGATATGATATAAAAAAGTAACTGTATGATTACTCAATACAGTTACCCATCAAATTCTATCATTGGAAATAGACTTTACACAAAATAATTTACAGGCTCGAAAAATATGATAAGATATTTGAAATGATTTTAGATAATCGAAGTATTAATGAAATTAAAGGGTTTTTAAAATAATATTTGAGGATTAAATCAAAACGATTTAATCTTTTTTATATTTAAATATCATGAATATATAGTTAGTGTGGTTATAAAAATACAGTTACCAATTGATAGAAATATTTTATTAATAGTGATGTAATTTTTATTGCAAGCCGATATTATTATAATAATGTAAAAAACGAATTTTAAAATTTATTGCTTAAATAAACATAATTTGATACAATTAGACGGTCAATTGAAGAAAGGAATCTGAAAATGAGTAAAATTAATAAGTTAGGGCAATATAAAGGTGTCGAAATTAAAGTAACAAAACAAACTGTAACTCAAGAAGAAATTGAAGCACAATTAAATGCAATTGTAACGCAAAATCCAATTCTTGAAGAAAAAAATGGTGAGGTAGCTAAAGGTGACCTTACAACAATTGATTTTGAAGGGTTTAAAGATGGAGCTGCTTTTGAAGGTGGAAGTGCAAAAGGACATAAATTAGAAATTGGTTCAAATCAATTTATTCCTGGTTTTGAAGATCAAATGATTGGAATGAAACAAGGAGAAACTAGAGATTTAAATTTAACATTTCCCCAAAATTATGGAGTTAGTGATTTAGCTGGAGCTGATGTTGTTTTTAAAGTAACAGTTCATAAAATTGAAACTAAAAAAGATGCTACGTTAAATGATGAATTTGTTGCAGGGTTAAATATTCCAAGTATCGAAACTGTTGAACAATTACATGAAAGTGTTAAAGCTAATATTCAAAATCATCATGATCAAACTTATCAAGGTCAAAAAGAAAATGCTGCTTTTGATCAAGTATTAAGTAATAGTGAAGTTGAAATTAGTGAAGATGATTTACAAAAAGCAATTGAAAAATATATTGAACATGTAAAGATGCAACTTGCACAACAAGGAATGCAATTAGAACAATATCTTCAAATGATGAATATGGATCATGAAACATTCAAAAAACAAATTGAACCATCTGCTAAACAACAAGCTACATTTGAAGCAATTATTGATGAAATTGTAAAATTGGAAAATATTCAAACAACAGATGAAGAAGTACAACAACAATTAGAAAAAATTGCTTTATATAATAATACATCTAAAGAAGAAGTATTAAAACATGTTGAACCTGAAAACTTAAGAAATGATTTCAACCGTGTTAAAGCAAGTCAATTAATTATTGAAAGTGCAGTTGTAATCGAATAAACCGATAGATTTTCTATCGGTTTTTCCACGAAAAATAACATGTTAGCTAGATTACATGTAATCATTTCTAGTGAAGAAAATAGTCAGGTTGATCAAATTAAAGAAAAATTAAAGCAAATTAATTCTGAATTTTCAATTTCACCAGTTAGAAGTTATTCAGGATTAAAGGATCATAGTGAGTTGTATTGTACTCTAGAAATAGAAAAAAATGATGTAAAAACATTATTAGATAAGTTAAATAATGACTGGGATGGACCATGTGATGATTGTATTTGTTATGGTTTTAACACAGTTATGTTTGATCATTTAGTGTATTGTTTAGAGTTTGTATTGTTTGACTAATTAGTTTTGATTCGTTGTAGAAAAGTGGCTTATATGGTATACTTTCTAAGTAAAAAACTTTGATTTAGATATGATGGTGAGATAGATTGGAGAAGAAAAATATATTGATTACAGGTAGAAAAAATGCAGGTAAGTCTACTTTGGTTAAAAGAGTTATTGAACAGTTTCAAGGATACGCCGGTTTTAAAACTGTGCCATTAAAAAACTATGGTTTAATTTCAACATATCAGATGTATGATTTTATTAATAAGACATCAATTCCGATTTCTAAATATGTTGATAATAAAATAGTTGGTATTCCTGAATCTTTTTCTACATTTGGAAAGAAGTGTTTGAAAAATGCTTTAGATAGTAATTATTCATTAGTTATTATGGATGAATTAGGTAGATTTGAAAGAACTAGTCGTGATTTTCTTTATTATGTTAATGAAGTATTAAATAGTGATAAAATAGTTATTGCAGTTATTAAAGCAGAAAAGATTGATTATTTAGAAAAGATAAAAAATAGAAAAGATTGTTATCTGTATGACTTAGATGAAGTTTCATTTGTTAAAGCATATCAAGAAATCATATTTAGATTAAATGTATTATTAACATGGGAAGGTGATAAAATTGATTAAAAAGATTTTAGGAGTATTATTAACATTTACATTAGCTTTTTCATTAGTAGGTTGTAGTAATAATGAAACAACAGTAAAAAAAGAAGAAACAAAAATTACATTGACAGATCAAGCTGGAAGAAAAATAGTTTTAAAAAAGCCGGCTAATAAACTAGTAAGTACATATTATATTAGTACTTATGCATGTCTTGCTTTAGGGCTTAGTGATAATCTAGTTGGAATTGAACAAAAAGCAGATAGTCGACCAATTTATTCTATGGTAAATTCAAAATTGTTAGAATTACCACAGGTAGGTTCAATGAAGGGAATAAATATTGAAGCAATAGCTGATTTAGAGCCTGATCTGGTTATTTTACCACTAAAACTAAAAGATAATGCTGATACATTAGATGATTTAGGAGTAAAATCAATAGTAGTTAATCCTGAAAGTGATGAATTATTATTGGAAATGCTTTCATTACTTGCTAAAGCTACAGGAAAAGCTGATCAAGCTAAGCTTTTAAATTCATATTATGATAATAAAATTGAAGAAATGGAAGAATATGGTGATAGTAATAAAACAGTTTACATCGGTTCTAATTCAGCCTTTTTAGAAACTGCTCCAGGAACAATGTATCAAAGTAAAATGATTGAAATTGCAGGTGGTAAAAACGTTGCTAAAGATATAAAAGGTGATTATTGGACGGCTGTTTCTTATGAAACACTTTTACAATTAAATCCAGATATTATTATTATTCCACCAGCGGCATCTTATAGTGTTCAAGATGTATTAAATGATGGTCAATTATCTTCATTAACTGCGATAAAAAATAATGCAGTTTATCAAATGCCAAAGGGAATTGAAGAGTGGGATTCACCAGTTCCTTCAGCAATATTGGGTTCAATGTGGATAGCTAGTATTTTACATGAAGATAAATATGCATTTGATGATTTTAAAGAAGATGTTGTTGATTTTTATGATACATTCTATGGATTTGAAGTGGATCAAAGTTTAATTACTAGATAAAATGAAAAATAAAAATATAAGTTTAATTTTGATTATTATTGTCTGCATATTTTTGTTTATTATTTCATTATTGATTGGTAGTTTTGATTTATCAATTGAAGATATTATTAATATTTTACTAGGTAAAAATGATTCTTCAATTCAGCGTAATGTTTTTTATAACTTACGGATTCCTCGAGCTGTAATGGGAATATATGCAGGAGTTGCTTTGGGATTTGCTGGTAGTATTTATCAAGTACTATTTTGCAATCCTTTAGCTTCGCCTGATTTAACTGGAGTGGCTTCAGGGGCAAGTTTAGGTGCGGCTCTAGCAATCGTCATCGGAACCGGCTCTCTTTTAGAAAAGACTGTAGGAGCTTTTATTTTTGGGCTGTTGAGTTTATTTTTAGTTATATTTTTAGTTAAAACAACTAGAGGAAAGCAACTTTCTACTTATATTTTGGCAGGAATTATTATTTCGTCTTTAGCAGATGCTGGAATAATGATGCTTAAATATATGGCAGATCCGTTAGGAGAACTTGCATCAATTGAGTTTTGGACAATGGGTAGTTTAGCTTCAATTACTCTTGATAAAATGATTTTATCATTATTATTAGGAATAATTCCATTTGTTTTGCTTTGCTTAGCTCATCAGCGAATTATTATTTTATCTTTAGGTGATGAAAATGCACGATATTTGGGATTAAATGCTAGAGGACAAAGATTTATTATTTTATTGCTTACAACATGGCTGATAGCTTCGGTAATTGCAATTACTGGGGTAATTTCATTTGTTGGGTTGATTGCACCACATATTACATATTTATTTTTAAAAAAGCGAACAGGCTGTTTTTATATTGTTAGTGGTTTAATTGGTGCGATAATTATTTTAGTTGCTGATATGCTTGCAAGATCACTTGTTTTTGGAGCAGAATTACCATTAAGTGTTTTGACGATTCTTTTTTCTTCACCGATGTTATTATTTTGGATGTATCGTCAACGAGGAAGTATTAAATGAAAGAGTTATTAAAGATTAAAGATTTTTCGGTATTTTATATAGATAATGTTGTAGATAATGTTTCTTTTAGTTTGAATAAAGGAGATATGATTGGATTAATTGGTCGCAATGGATGTGGTAAATCGACATTATTAAAAGGAATTATGGGTTTTTTAAAAACTAGTGGTGATGTGCTTTTTTGTGGTGAAGATTTTTTAAAGATGAAAATTAAACAAAGAGCTAAAAATATTAGTATGTTAACACAAAGAATTGAAATAATTGACGGTATTACTGCTTATGATTTGATTTTGTTAGGTGATTATGTCTATTGGAAAATTGGTGAAAATAAAAATGTCGAGAAACTTAATCAAATTGCAAAATTATTACATCTTGAAAATTTATTAAATAAAAATTATGCAATTTTAAGTGAAGGACAAAAGCAGTTAGTTAATTTTGCTAGAGTTTTGATGCAAGATACACCAATAATGCTATTAGATGAACCTGACAGTGCATTAGATTTTGATAATCGCCATATGTTATTTAAAAAACTCCGTGATTTAGTTAAAAATAATAATAAAGCAATTATCTTAGTCATTCATAATCCTTTAGATGCACTTAATTATTGTAATCAGGTTTTATTAATGGATAAAGGAAAAATTATTAGCGAGATTCATCCTTTAATAGAAACGCCAGAGGAAATTACTGAAAAAATTAGATTAATTTATTCAAATATAATTATTAAAAAGGATGAAAAACAATTTTATAGTTTAATAGAATAAGAGGTATTTTATGGAGAAAAAATATTCAAGTCCGTATAAATTTGAAGGGAAATTACCGCTAAAACAAGCAATTCCACTTGGGTTGCAACATGTTTTAGCAATGTTTGTTGGCAATTTGACCCCAATCTTAATTATTACAAGTGCCTGTGCAGCAATGTCTGATGCTTCACAGTTTGCTAAAATTCAAGTTTCGTTATTACAAAATGCAATGCTTGTAGCTGGAATTGTTACATTAGTACAATTATTTGCAATTGGTCCAATTGGTGGTAAAGTTCCGATTATTATGGGAACTAGTTCAGGATTTATCGGTGTTTTTCAAAGTGTTGCTAATGTAATGGGTGGAGGAATTATTGGTTATGGAGCAATTATGGGAGCTTCAATTATCGGTGGTTTATTTGAAACTGTATTAGGTTTTATGCTTAAACCATTGAGAAGATTTTTTCCATCAGTTGTTACCGGAACAGTTGTGCTTTCAATTGGTTTATCATTAATTAGTGTTGGTGTTGGTTCATTTGGAGGTGGAACTGGAGCAAAAGATTATGGTTCAATTGAAAATTTATTGATTGCCTTATTTGTTTTAGTTGTGATTTTGGTTTTAAAACATGGTACTAGTGGCATGTTGAATTATTCTTGTATTTTAATTGGAATTATTTGTGGATATATTGTTTGTATGATTTTACCAATGTTTGTTTCAACTACAGGAATTAGTGCAGATGGAACGGAGTTTGTAAAATCGTGGGTATTAGACTGGAGTAAAGTGGCTGAAGCTAGTTGGTTTGCATTACCAGATTTTATGCCGGTTAAGCCAGTATTTGATTTAAGAGCAATTTTACCAGTGCTTATTATGTTTGTGGTTACGGCTGTAGAAACTGTTGGTGATATTTCTGGAGTTATTGAAGGTGGATTGGATCGTGAAGCTAGTGATAAAGAATTATCCGGCGGGGTAATTTGTGATGGTCTAGGTTCTAGTTTTGCAGCTTTCTTTGGAGTATTACCAAATACTTCATTTAGTCAAAATGTAGGATTAGTCACAATGACTAAAGTTGTTAATCGTTATGCTTTATCTTGTGGAGCAATTTTCTTAATTTTATGTGGTTTATTTCCTAAACTTGCGGCTTTGATTTCAATCATGCCACAAAGTGTTTTAGGTGGTGCAGCTGTAATTATGTTTTCATCAATTGTAATGAGTGGGATTCAATTAATCACACGTGAACCACTAACACCTCGTAATATGACAATTGTATCAGTAGCGTTAGGATTAGGTTATGGTTTAGGTGCTAATAGTGCTGTTCTTGCTGGTTTACCTGAAGCAATTCAATTAATTTTTGGAGGTTCGGGAATTGTTCCAGCTGCCTTTGTAGCAATTATTTTAAATATTTGTTTACCAAAAGAAAAGAAAGTAAAGGAGGAATAACTTTTGCTTACAATTAATCAATATGTTCGAGCTAAAACTTTAAAAGAGGCTTATGACTTGTGCCAAAATCGCAGTAGTGTAGTAATTGGTGGGATGCTGTGGTTAAAGATGCAAAATCGTAGTGTTGATATTGCTATTGATTTATGTGATCTTGGATTGGATAAAATTGAAGATAAAGGTGATGAAATTCATATTGGAGCAATGGTTACATTGCGTCAATTAGAACTTGATCAAAGTTTAAATGAATATACAAATCATGCAATTTATGAAAGTGTTAAAAATATTGTAGGAGTACAGTTTAGAAATTTAGCGACAATCGGTGGTAGTATTTATGGTCGCTATGGATTTTCTGATGTGCTAACAGTATTTATGGGATTAGATGCTTATGTAGAGATGTATTCAGGCGGTATCATTCCAATTCGTGAATTTGCGACAATGCCGATGACTAAAGATATTTTAGTAAGAATAATTGTAAAAAAATCACCAGTTAAAATTGTGTATATGTCACAAAGAAATACTAAAACTGATTTTCCGGTCTTGACTTTAGCAATGAGTAAGTTAAACGGTGAATATTTATGTGTAATCGGTGCTCGCCCATTAAAAGCAATTGCTTTTAATGATGAAAATCATATTTTGGAGAATGGAATTACTAAAGAAACAGCAAAAGAATTTGCTGAAAATATTGCAAAACAATTAGTTGTTGGTTCTAACTTGAGAGGAAGTAAGGAATATCGTCGTCGTATTTCTAAAGTATTGATTCAACGTTCTTTATTTGAACTTGATAAGGAGGAAAATCATGGAAATTAAATTGAATTTAAATGGCAAAGATATTTGTCAGGATATTTCACCAGATATGTTATTAATTGATTTTCTACGAATGAATGGATGTTTGAGTGTGAAGCGTGGTTGCGATACAAGTAATTGTGGTTTGTGCACAGTATTTATGGATGATAAACCAATTTTATCTTGTAGTATTTTAGCATTACGTGTAGCCGGACATAAAATCGTAACTTTAGAAGGTTTACAAGAAGAAGCTAGCGAGTTTGCTACGTTTATTGCAAATCAAGGAGCTGAACAATGTGGTTTTTGTAATCCTGGATTTATGATGAATGCCATGGCGTTATTTAAAGAAAATTCTGATCCAAGTGATGATGAAATACTTGCATATTTATCTGGTAATCTTTGTCGCTGTTCAGGATATGAAGGACAGTTATGCGGAATTAAAGCCTATTTAGCGTTTAAAAAACAGAAAGGAGAATAGTGATGGAGAAATCTTTTAAACAAGTAAATAAAGCAGTAGTAAAAAAAGATGCGATGAATCTTCTTTTAGGGAAACCTGTTTATGTTGAAGATATTACTCCTAATGATTGTTTAATTGTTAAGGTGTTACGTTCTCCACATGCTCATGCATTAATTGAAGAAATTGATACGACTGAAGCAAAAGCAATTAGTGGAATTGAAGCTATTTATACATATAAAGATGTGCCTAATCAACGTTTTACAATGGCTGGTCAAACATATCCGGAACCTAGTCCATATGATCGTTTGATTCTTGATCAAAGAGTTCGTTTTGTCGGAGATGCAGTAGCAATTGTAGCAGGAGAAAATGAAAAAGTAGTTGATCAGGCCTTAAAATTAATTAAAGTAAAATACCAAGTTTTAGAGGCAATTATTGATTTTAAAGAAGCTAAAGATAATGAAATTTTAATTCATCCTGAAGATAACTGGAAATCATTATGTCCTGTTGGTGCTGATAATCAACGAAACTTATGTGCTAGTGAAACTTGTCAAGATGGTAATATTGATGAAGTGTTTTCTAAATGTGACGAAGTTATTGAAAGAACTTATCATACTAAGGCTAATAATCAAGCAATGATGGAAACATTTAGAACATATTGTCAAATTGATGCTTATGGACGTTTACATGTAATTAGTTCAACGCAAATTGTTTTCCATGTTCGTCGAATTTTAGCTAATGCTCTTGGTATTCCAAAATCAAAAATTAGAGTCGAAAAACCAAGAATCGGTGGAGGTTTTGGTGCTAAACAGACCGTTGTAGCCGAAATATATCCAGCTTTTGTAACATGGATGACTAAAAAACCATCACGTATCATTTATACTCGAACAGAATCGCAAATTGCAGCTTCACCGCGCCATGAAATGGAAGTAACGGTGAAAATAGGAGCAATGAACGATGGAACAATTAAAGCTATTGATGTTTATACACTATCAAACACTGGTGCTTTTGGTGAACATGGACCAACTACAGTAGGATTATCTGGTCATAAATCAATACCGTTATATTCAAATAATTTAGAAGCATTTAAATTTAGTTATGATGTTGTTTATACAAATACTCAAGCAGCAGGCGCATATCGTGGTTATGGAGCAACCCAAGGAACTTTTGCAGTTGAATCAATCGTAAATGAATTAGCGGCTCGTTTAAATATTGATCCTGTGGTAATTCGTGAAAAAAATATGGTTCGACAAGGACAAACAATGCCTGCTTACTATAATGAAGTAGCTACAAGTTGTACTTTAGATAAATGTATGGAACATGCTAAAAAATTGTTTGATTGGGAAAATAAATCAAAAGTTCGTAAGTTAGAAAATGGTAAAATACGTAGTGCTGGAATTGCTATGGCCATGCAAGGTTCAGGAATTTCTGGAGTTGATGTCGGTTCAGCAACAATTAAATTAGAAGATGAAGGTTATTATACACTATCGATTGGAGCAGCCGATATGGGAACTGGCTGTGATACAATTTTAGCGCAAATGGCTGCAGAAAGTTTAGAATGCGATGTTGATAAAATTATTGTTTTTGGTGCTGATAGTGATGCTTCACCATATGATTCTGGTTCTTATGCTTCAAGTACTACTTATGTTACAGGTAAAGCAGTTTTAAAAGCTTGTGAAAGGTTAAAAGAAAATTTATGTAAATTAGCAGCTGAAATTTTACAGTGTGAATATGATGAATTAGTTTTTACAGGTAAAGGTGTTAAGAATTTAAAAACTAATAAAGAGGTTTTATTATTTGATCTTGCAACTAAATCAATGTGTGGTAATGAAATACCTGTGCAAGTTACAATGTCCCATTCTTCACCAGTTTCACCACCACCATTTATGGTTGGAATGGTTGAAATCGAATTAGATAAATATACTGGACAAGTAGATGTATTAGATTATGTTGCTGTGGTTGATTGTGGTACGGTAATTAATACTAATCTAGCAAGGGTACAAACTGAAGGGGGAATTGTCCAAGGAATTGGAATGGCTTTATATGAAAATATTCAATACAGTGCAAAAGGGGCTATTAATGAAAATTCATTTATGCAATATAAAATTCCAACTCGCTTAGATATGGGAAGATTACGTGTTGAATTTGAAAGCAGTTATGAACAAAGTGGACCTTTTGGGGCTAAATCAATTGGTGAGATTGTTATTAATACTCCTTCCCCTGCAATTGCCCATGCGATTTTTAATGCTACTGGAATTTGGCTTAGAGATTTGCCAATGACACCAGAAAAAGTATTGATGGCTTTACCTGAGGAATAATGGAGACATATATTATTTATTTAGCGGCAGGCAATAGCCGCCGCTTTGGTACTAATAAGTTATTTTATAAGATAAATGATAAAGAATTATACCGCTATGGTTTAGATAATCTCATTAAATTAGTTTCGATGCGTAATGATTGTAAATTAATCGTGGTTACTCAATATTTTGAAATAACAAAAGCATATCCTGATTTAGATTATGTGTATTCATCTGAATGTAAAGATGGAATTTCATATTCAATTAAGGCAGGCTTAGAGATGATTAATAAACAAGATAATTTTCAAGTAATGTTTGTTGTAGCTGATCAAGTTAATTTAAATTATCAAACTTTAAATAAGATGCTTGATACTTATAATGCTTCTAATTATTCATTAGCAACTTTAAGTTATCAAAATAAAGTAGGGAACCCAACTATTTTTGATTGTAAATATGTTGATGAATTGAAGCAGTTAAAAGGAGATTATGGAGGAAGAAAAGTTTTAAATAAATATCTTGATGAGTGTTTATTTTTTGAAGTCAATGATTATAAGGAATTATTTGATATCGATGTTATAGAGGATTTAAATAATGACATTGTCTCAAATGATTTATAATTATCAAAATAATAATGATTTAGATAGTTTAAGAGATATTTTAGAATATCTTAAAAGTAATCCGGTTTATATAATTACTAAAATAAAAATATCTAAAAAAAGACTACTAACGTTATCAAAAGATGAAATTAAGTTTTTATTAGAGAATCCAGTTAGTAT
The DNA here is from genome assembly GCF_025149465.1 of Thomasclavelia spiroformis DSM 1552. NCBI lineage: Bacteria > Bacillati > Bacillota > Erysipelotrichia > Erysipelotrichales > Coprobacillaceae > Thomasclavelia > Thomasclavelia spiroformis. Next base: position 1,162,395 of record NZ_CP102275.1, read on the forward strand.
AGATAATAAGTTATATTTTTCTATTTTTTCTAAAAAAGTTTCAAAATATTGCTTAGAGTTAAAGCTTATTGATTATTTAAAGTTAATGAAAAAATTAAATGTTAATGCAATTGTAATTGATCATAATTTAGAATCGAGATTATTTTTATCGAAAGATACGATTGAATATTTAAAATATATAATAGCTTTTAAATAAAATGGAGGAAAAAAGATGGGGAAATTAGAAGGTAAAGTGGCACTTATTACTGGTGCAAGTAAAGGAATTGGTGAAGGAATTGCAAAAGTATATGCAAGACAAGGTGCAAATTTAATTTTATGTGCACGTAGTGATTCAACACAAGAATTTTGTAATCAGTTAGAAAAACAATATGGAATTAAAAGTATTTTTGTAAAAACTGATGTTACAAAAATGGATGATTGTAAAAATGCTGTAAATAAAGGAATTGAGACTTTTGGTAAGATTGATATTTTAGTATCTAATGCAGGAGTATGTCGTTTAAAAAACTTTTTAGACACAGATGAGAATGATTATAATTTTCATTTAGATGTTAATGTAAAAGGGGCATGGAATATTTGTCGAGCTATTTTACCATCAATGGTTGAAAATAAAAACGGTAAGATTGTTATTATGAGTTCAGTTACAGGATATATGGTAGCTGATGAAGGAGAAGTTGGGTATGCTACAAGTAAAGCCGCTTTGATTGGTTTAACTAAATCACTTGCAAGAGAGTTTGCTAAAGATGGAATCAATGTTAATGCGATTTGTCCTGGTTATGTAGATACTCCAATGGCTAATAGTATTGCTATGCAAAGCGATGCTAATAATCCTGAAAGTGTTAAACAAGCAATTGCCGATGCTACACCTTTAAAACGTTTAGCTTCACCTGAAGAAATTGGTGATTTAGCTGCTTTTTTAGGTAGTAACGAAAGTAGTTATATTACTGGAACAGCTATGGTTATTGATGGAGGAAGTACCCTTCCAGAAACTGTTAGTGTTGGTGCATAAAGATTTTATCATATTATTTTGAAGTAGAGGAAACTCTACTTTTTTATTTGATTATCTGAGTGTTAATAAAAAAGAGTTATTTTTGTGATATCACTCTTTAAATTTTAGCAATAACATGAAAAATTATTTGGTTTTAAAAAGTGAAATTATTATTTTAACAATGGAAAAGTAATTATCTTCAGAAAAATCAATAATACCATTATATTTTTTATCCTATAACCATGATTTGTAGAATTATTTTTTAGGGTTAGTTTAGATATACTGTTTTGTATTTTTATATAATAGTTATTTTGATATTAGCTAATATTAATTTTTGTTTGTTTTGTGTAATTAGAACTGCAATTTTCGATTACATTATTGATTGAATTTCCTAAAATTATAAAAATATTTATCTTTTAGTGGACAATAATTCAAGTAATAAATGTTTTTATGTACTACTTTTTTAAAAAATCATTTTTTTCAATCAATATATAATCTAATAGTTCAAGACCAGTTTTCACTACATAATTTTTTTCAGCTAGATCAAATTGAAAAAAGTATATTATGAAACTAAATAATAAAAATTTGACCGTTTAATTACATATTTAACCGTTTAAAGAGAAAAAATAATATTTCTCTTTTTTTTATGTTATGATGCAGGTGTAAAAATAATATAAACTTTATTAATATGTAGATATAAAGTATTTTCATACTAGAAAAAATATTTATAAGGGAAAACAATTTAAATGTAAAAATTATAGAAAAGTGAGGTAAATCAAGATAGTAGGATGCAATTAATAACATTCAAGTTGTTTTAAATAAATTACTTATATTTCACTGATTCTATTTTCTTAAATAATTTTATTTATATGATTTATGTTATTCATATTTTAACTGTTGAGGCATCTATGAACTTAAAAAAATATATTTATTGGTAATTTCTAAGTTTATATTTTATTTAGCAGTATTATTGGTAAATATGATTTCAAAATTTCATCAATATCAAGAAATTGAGCCTGAGGCATTAAAAAATATGAGAAATATTAAATGAATAAAATATTATACAATTTCTAATAATTAATTTTTAATCATATATTTACAACAGAATGAATTACTTGATTAAGATAAAAATATAGCTTACTAAAATGAAAATTATAAAATTAATTATAGTATTTATGTATATAATTTTAATAAAATCAAAACTGTATGGTATAGCATCGATAATATATATAATATAACAGTATATTAATTTATGGTTAGATTTATATTTTTTGCTATATATAGTTTTATAAAATATATAATTATTAAAGAAGTATATTAAATTATTGGTAGATAACGAAATTATAAACGGAGAGAAGGTGAAAAAGTAATTAATATAAATATATTAATAAGGTTTGTATAGTAATCTACAATAATGAAAAGAAAAGGTATATTTAGAGAGGTTTTTAATTTATATATACCAGGGAAGAAAAATGAAAAAATATCTTAAAAAGTTTTTTTAAGTTTTGTGATAGTTGTTCTAAGTTTATGCGTATTTTTTGATATTTTCAGCGTTAAGGCATTATCAAACATCGATCATGTATCAAAATTATTTGAAGAATTTATTACAAAATGCTTTAATGATGAGGAAAATGTACTTGTCTATAATGGTGAGCGAGAAATTTCAGATGATTTTTTAAATTTATATCGAAATTCATATAATAATGGTGATTTGGCAACCATAAATAAAGCAATAGTTGATAATAATTATGAAATAACATATATAAAAGAGGAGCCTTCTACTAGGGCGAGTACAGTAGTAGCAAAAACTTTTCAAAGTTATGAAAGTGGCTATGATAGTGGAAACAGATATTTTAAAGAATGGCTAACATCATTATATTGTAGATTCTCATATAATCCTAGCACAGGAAATATTACATATATTTATGATCCTCAATTAAGTGTTGAATTTGTAGGGTGGGGTGGTGCTTTTAGTCCAAGTATTTATGATGTTTCAACAAGTAAAAGACAAGCAAGTAGACTATCTGTGGAATATTCTTGTTCGTATAAAGTTAGAGCGGAGCTTACGCTTCATGATTATTTACCATCATTAAATTTAGATTATGGAAGTTGCGGACATACATATACATTAAAGGCGTGATAAAATATGAAATTTAATCGAATTATCTTTAATAGGATCATATTAGGGTTGATTGCACTTTTACAAACAATTCATTTGATTTGTCAAATAAGAAAAGATTATTTTATTGGAACAGAAAATTTAAGTCAATTACAGATAGAACAAAGAATTGAGATGTCTAGTATTCAAGGACCGATAAGTTATATTATTGGAATATTAACAATACTAATGATTGTAATGATAGTTATAACTTGGCGAAAAAAAGATGTTTCAAGACTTTTAAAAGAAAATATAATCTTAATAATATCATTATTTGTAGTTTCTTATATTATTATGAATATTTTTAGTCTAGCTGTGGGTAATACGTTTGAAAGTGTTTTAAGATTACCACTAATAGGAGTTGTATTTATTATTTGCCTTATATATAAAAGCAAAATTAAAACGAAGACAATAGATAAAAATAAATAGTAATAAATAATGATCTAGTATTTTAAATATAAATTTATAAAATATACTAATAAAAGTCAACTGATTAAAGTTATAAGAAAAGATTTTTATTGACAAAATCAGTTAATTAAGATATTCTAAAAATGAAAAAAATAGAGGTTGCAAAGCATCAGAGTACTATAGTAAGTAGGCATACAGTGATCTATAGGAAAGGTAATCTTTGCCGATAGATAATAAATGGCGATTTATTATCTAGGGGTTGTGGGAAATACCTACAACACTCCTTCAGTAATGAAGAGGAGCTATTAGCACAAGATAACCAAGTCGTGTTAATAGCACGACTTTTTTTCATATCAAAATTAGGAGAAAGAAAAGATGAATAAACTATTAAAAATTATTACAGTATTAACTGTACTTTTATCGATAATATCCCCAATTAATACGATAAAAGCCCAAGAGGAAGATGATAATACTTTTGTAGTAGGAATGGAGTGTAACTACACACCATTTAATTGGACTCAGGTAAATGAAACTGAGACAACTGTTGCCTTAGAAGGAGGCGGATATGCTGATGGTTATGATGTAACTATTGCTAGAGCAATTGCTAAGTATTTAGGAAAAGAATTAGTAATTAAAAAGATGAGCTGGGATGGTTTAGAACCAGCGCTTCAAGCAGGCGTTATTGATGCTGTAATTGCAGGGATGACTGATACTGCTGATCGTCGTCAAAGAGTTGATTTTACACAACCATATTATGAATCACAAATGGTCATGATCGTTAGAAAAGATGATAAATTAGCTGATGCTAAAAGTTTAAAAGACTTTTCTAATAAAAAAGTATTAGGACAATTAAATACGTTATATGATACTGTAATTGATCAAATTCCTGACGTTATTCATGCAACTGCTTTAGAAGATTATCCAGCAATGGTAATGCAATTAAATAATGAATTGGTTGATGGAGTAACTGCTGAATTACCTGTAGCTGCGGGAATTGTTGCAACAAATCCGGATTTGACATATGTAGAATTTGCAGATGGAAAAGGTTTTGATGTTGATTTAACAGATACATCAGTATCAATAGCAGTAAATAAAGATAATCCAGAATTAAAAAATCAAATTGATAGTTTTCTAGATACATTATCCGATAAAGAAAAACGTGAAATGATGGATGAAGCAATTGAACGTATTCCGGCAACAATTACAAGTTTAAGTGATAATATTTTTATTGCTGCAAAACAAATTTTTGAAGTTTATAGTCCATTATTTATTAGTGGAATTGGTTCAACATTGACACTTGCTTTTAGTGGTACGATTTTAGGATTATTGATTGGTTTAATTATTGGTGCAATTAGAGCAATCAAGGTTGAAGAAAGAGATAGTTTAATTAGTAAGATTGTTAAACGAGTAGTTTGGTTTATTACTACTGTTTATATTGAAATATTTAGAGGAACACCAATGATGGTACAAGGGGCATTTATTTATTATGGTTTAAAAAATATTGTCCATTGGTCGCCATTTACGGCTGGGGTTTTTGTAATTACAATCAATACTGGAGCATATATGGCTGAAATTATTCGTTCAGGTATTCAAGCAGTTGATAAAGGACAAAGTGAAGCAGCTCGAAGTATTGGAATGAATAGTGTACAAACAATGTTATATATTGTTTTACCACAAGCAATTAAAAATTCTTTTCCAGCAATCGGTAATGAATTTGTAATTAATATTAAAGATAGTAGTGTTTTAAATGTTATTGCAGTTACTGAATTATTCTATCAGGCAAAAAGTGTTGCTGGAAGTTTATATGCATTTGTCCCTACTTATTTTGTAGTTGCTTTGATTTATTTATGTTTAACATTCCCAACTACAAGAATATTAAATTATATTGAAAAAAGAATGAATCGTAAAAAAGCGATTGTTTTTGATCAAGAGGGGAGTGTACAATAATGTCAGAAATTATTAGAGTTGAAAAACTAAAGAAATCTTTTGGTGATTTAGAAGTATTACATAGTATTGATTTTTCAGTCTCTTCTGGTGAAGTTGTTACGATCATTGGTGCTAGTGGTAGTGGTAAATCAACATTTTTACGCTGTTTAAATATTTTAGAAACACCAAATGCTGGTAAAATTATGTATCATGGAAAAGATATTTTAAAAGGTGAAATTAATGTAAATAAACATCGTAGTAAAGTTGGGATGGTGTTTCAAAACTTCAATTTATTTAATAATAAAACAGTCTTAGAAAATTGTGTTATTGGTCAAGTGAAAGTCTTAAAAAGACATCGTAAAGAAGCAATTGAAATAGCAAAAAAATATTTAGAAAAAGTAGGAATGTTGAAATTTGCGAATGTAAGCAGTGTTCAATTATCAGGAGGACAAAAGCAACGTGTAGCGATTGCTCGCGCATTATGTATGAAACCAGAAGTATTATTATTTGATGAACCAACAAGTGCTTTAGATCCAGAAATGGTAAGTGAAGTATTAAAAGTTATGAAAGATTTGGCCAATGAAGGATTGACAATGATTGTTGTAACTCATGAAATGCAATTTGCTCGTGATGTTTCTTCCAGAGTTGTTTTTATGGATGGTGGTGTAATTATGGAACAAGGAACACCTGACCATATTTTTAATCATCCAAGCAAGGAAAGAACAAAAGAATTTTTAAAACGTTATTTAGAACAATAAACACCTAATTAGGTGTTTTTTTGTGAATTGTGTTGCTGGTAGTGAGTATTGATGCTATGATAATAAACAGTCTATTAGGGAGGATATTATGGATAAAGAATTAGATTTAACAACTGGAGTGATTTGGAAACAATTGTTATTATTTTTCTTTCCTATCTTAATTGGAACATTTTTTCAACAGCTATATAATACTGTAGATACGGTTATTGTAGGAAAATATGTGGGAACTAATGCTCTTGCTGCAGTTGGTTCAACTGGTAATTTAATAAATTTGATCGTTAATTTTTTTATTGGATTATCATCTGGAGCAACTGTTGTAATTGCTCAATTTTATGGATCGAATGATGATATAAAAGTATCTAAAGCAGTTCATACATCGATTGCAATGTCATTTATTTGTGGTGTTGTCATGATGATTTTTGGTTTGCTTTTTTCTAGACAATGTCTAAATATGATTGGAGTTCCAGGTGACATCATTAATGATGCGACATTATATATGAAATTATATTTTTTAAGCATGATACCTGGAGTAATTTATAATATCGGTGCTGGGATATTAAGGGCAATTGGTGATTCAAAAACCTCATTATATTATTTAATTGTCTGTAGTGGTGTAAATGTCTTTTTTGATTTATTGTTTGTTGCTTATTTTAAGATTGGAGTTGCTGGTGCGGCAATTGCTACAGTAGTTGCGCAATTTGTATGTGCTTTTTTAGTAATGAGAAAATTGATAAGAAGTAAGCATAGTTATCAATTAAGATTAAAAGAAATAAAAATAGATACAGCAATTTTAAAAAGAATCATAAAAATAGGAATTCCAGCTGGGATACAATCAACTATGTATTCTATTTCAAACATAGTTTTACAAACGAGCATTAATGCTTATGGTACAAATACAATTGCTTCATGGGCTGCTTATGTAAAAATTGATGCTTTATTTTGGATGGTAATGGGAGCATTTGGTTCGACAATAACTACATTTACAGGACAAAATTATGGTGCTGGATTAATGAAACGTGTAAATCAAGGAATGAAAACATGCCTGTTTATGGCTTTTGTATCAGCAGGATTAATTAGTAGTTTTCTATGGATTTTTGGTAGCAATATTACAGTTTTATTTTCTAATGATATAAAAATTATTAATGAATGTAGTGAGATAATTCGGTTTTTAACACCATTTTATTTTACATATTGTTGTGTAGAAATATTTTCTGGAATAATGCGTGGTTGTGGAAAGTCACTTGAACCGATGGTAATTGTATGTTTAGGTATTTGTGTGCTTAGAATTTTTTGGGTTTTATTTATAGCGCCGATATTTTCTTCGTTTAATATGTTGCTTGTTTCTTATCCAATTACATGGTCAGTTACATCGATATTATTTTTGTTTGTTTATCGTAGATTTAGTACGAAAAAATTATAATTCTATATTTTAGATTCTAGATATGATAAGATATTAAAAAGGTGTGATTGAATGAAAAAAATAGTATTAGGAATATTAGCGCATGTTGATGCGGGTAAAACAACATTAACAGAGAGCATGTTATATTTAAGTAAAACGATACGTCATTTAGGTAGAGTTGATCATGGTGATGCATTTTTAGATTATAATAGTCAAGAAAGAGATCGAGGAATTACGATCTTTTCTAAACAAGCAATGTTTAATTGGAATGATTGTCAAATTACATTAATTGATACACCAGGGCATGTTGATTTTTCAACTGAAATGGAGAGAACATTGCAGGTCTTAGATTATGCAATATTAGTTATTAGTGGGATTGATGGAATCCAAAATCATAGTGAAACAATTTGGAAATTATTAAAGCATTATCATGTTCCAACATTTATTTTTATAAATAAAATGGATAGTATTTATGCAAATAAAGATAAATTATTGAATGATTTAAAAGGACAGTTTGATGAAAATTGTTTTGATTTTGAAAATTTAGATGAAAATTTTTATGAGACAATTGCTTTAAATAATGAAAAATTACTAGATTATTATTTAGAACATCAAACTCTTACAAAAGAAATGATCATTGATGAAATTTATCAGCGAAATTTATTTCCATGTTTCTTTGGTTCGGCTTTAAAAATAGAAGGAATAGATACTTTTTTAAATGAATTTACAAACTATGTTAAAGAAAAAAAATTTCCTAAGCAGTTTCAAGCTCGAGTATTTAAAATAACTCATGATAAACAAGGCAATAAGTTAACTCATTTAAAAATAACGGGTGGTAGTTTAAAAGTAAAAGAACAAGTAGGTAATGAAAAAGTAGATCAAATTCGAATTTATTCGGGTGATAAATATCAATTAGTAAATGAAGTATATGCTGGAGATATATGTGCAATTAAAGGTTTTAAGAACTTTGAAATTAGTCAAGGATTAGGAAATGAATCAACAATTAATACTCCAATTTTATCACCATATATGGATTATCGAATTATTTTACCAGAAAACTGTAATCAACATGAAGCTTTAGAAAAATTATTATTGTTATCAAAAGAAGATCCGCAATTACATATCAATTATAATAATCAATCAAAAGAAATTCATGTTGAGTTAATGGGAGAAATCCAAGTCGAAATTCTAAAAAATATCATTAGTGAAAGATTTAATTTAGATGTTGAATTTGATCATGGTAATATTATTTATAAAGAAACGATTTTAGAACCAGTTGAAGGGGTAGGACACTTTGAACCATTAAGACATTATGCTGAAGTTCATTTATTACTTGAACCAGGTAAACCAGGAAGTGGTTTAGAGTTTGCCGTTGATTGTAAAGAAAATGTTTTAGCTACAAGTTATCAGCGGTTAGTTTTGAGCCATTTAAAAGAAAAAGAGCATATTGGAGTTTTAACAGGTTCTTTAATTACAGATATGAAAATAACATTGATATCTGGAAGGGCACATTTAAAACATACTGAAGGTGGCGATTTTCGTGAAGCAACGTATCGTGCCTTAAGACAAGGATTAAAAGCAACTAAATCAATTTTATTAGAACCATATTTCAAGTTTACATTAGAAATACCGGTTGAATATTTAAGTCGAGCAATTTATGATATTGAAACAATGAATGGCACTTTTAAATTATCGAAAGAGCAAGATGAAATGGCTTATCTAACGGGAAAGGCTCCAGTTAGTAAAATGCAAAATTACCAAAGTGAGGTAATTAGTTATACTAAAGGTAAAGGTAGAATAACATTACAAATTGATGGTTATTATCCTTGTACTAATCAAGAAGAAATAATTAGTAAAATCAATTATGATAGTGAATCTGATCTTGAAAACCCTACTGGTTCTGTATTTTGTAGTCATGGCGCCGGTTTTAATGTTAAATGGGATGAAGTAGAAAATTATATGCATATTCCTTATCAATTTAAACCAAAAAATGAAAATATAGAAAAGAAAATTGAAAAAACAACGTATAGCAATGAAGACGAAGAATTAGAAAACATTTTTATTCGTACTTATGGACCAATAAAACAACATCAAACAAACACATTAACTAAAAAAATCATCAGTAATACAACATATAAATACATGCCGGAATGTTTATTAGTTGATGGTTATAACATTATTCATTCATGGCCGGAATTAAAAGAATTAGCTAAAGATAATTTAGATGCTGCTAGAACGCGATTAATTGATATAATGTGTAATTATCAAGGCTATAAAAAATGTATTTTAATTTTAGTTTTTGATGCTTATAAAGTAAAAAATAATTTAGGTTCTAGTTATAAATATCATAATATCTATATTGTTTATACAAAAGAAGCCCAAACAGCAGACATGTATATTGAAAGAACGACACACGAACTTGCAAGTAAATATAATATTACAGTAGCAACATCAGATGCTTTAGAACAATTAATTGTTCTTGGTCAAGGTGGGAAAAGAATTTCTTCTCGAGAATTACGTTTAGAAGTAGAAAAATTAGATAAAGAAAAATTGGAAGAATATCGTCGTAAACAAGCTAAGGGATATAATTATTTATTAGAGGATATAAAAAATTATAATAAGGAATAAGGTGATTAGATGAAATTTCAGTATAATCTTAATTATATTGGAGGAATTGATGGTTATAATAAAAGAGCGATTTATACTTTAAAGATTACAGATGATTATTTTTATGTAAATGGTTTGATTAAAAGTAAGAAATTTGCATATGAACAAGTAAAGGGGATTTTTTTTGGTGAAATTAATGATTTAAAAAGGGCGTTTGCGGAAGTAAAATTATTATTTGAACAAGTAAGTTTGTTGGATTATCGTTTAAATCGTAAATTAAAATATTGCTTAGTTATTGTTTTAGAAGATACTAAAATTGTTTTTGCTCAAGAAGAGGATATTAATTTAAAGAATGCCTTTAGAAGATTAAAAGAAAGACATAGTCAAAAAACCTAGTCAAGTGACTAGGTTTTAAACTATTTTTTCTAATTTTTCAATAGCATTTTTGATTCTTTTAATTGTTTCGTCTTTACCAAGAATATGAGCAATTTCAACAGCACCACCAGGTGTAAATGTTTTAAAAGTTAAAGCTACTCTAATTGGATACATGATCTGTCCATTTTTCTTTTCATGTTTTTTAGCTAATTCAATAAATTTTTCTTTAATTTTATCTTCATTGTTAAAATCTAAATTTTCTAATTCTGGTAAAACGATTTTTAAAGCTTCTAATGAATTTTCAATGTTTGTTTTCATTTTTTTATTAATAAATAAATCTTGATTAAATGGATGAGGTAAGTCGATAAAATCAACAGCTTCACTAATTTCACTTAATATTTGAATACGAGGTTGTAAGATTTTTGAAAGTTCTAAGTAATCTATTTTTGTTTCAATACTATTTTGATAATAATTTATAGCTAATTGATTAAATTGTTCAACAGTCATATTTCTTAAATATACACCATTCATCCATTTTAGTTTTTCATAATCAAAAATTGCAGGTGATTTACTAATTCGCTCAATTGTAAATTGTTTAACTAAATCATCTAATGAAAATATTTCTTCTTCGCCAACTGGTGACCATCCTAGTAAAGCAATATAATTAATAATTGCTTCACTTAAAAAACCTTTATTAATTAAATCTTGATAACTGGCATCACCGTTGCGTTTACTTAATTTATTTTGAGCATCTTTCATTACTGGAGGAACATGAATATATGTAGGTATTTGCCAGTTAAAAGCTTGATAAATTAAATTATATTTAGGAGTACTTGATAGATATTCATTTCCTCTAACGACATGGGTAATATTCATTAAATGATCATCAATGACATTAGCAAAGTTATATGTAGGATAACCATCACTCTTTAATAAAATTCCTTCGTCTAATAATGCATTTTCGTATTCAATAGTGCCATAAACTGCATCATTAAATGTAGTTGTTCCAGTTTTATTAATAGTTTGACGAATGGTATATTTTTCATTATTAGCAATTCTTTTTCTAGCTTCTTCGATTGAGATATTTTTACATGGATCATCATATAAATAATTTTGGTTTTCTTTAATTTTATCTTCGCTACAAAAACAATAATGACCATAACCTAAATCAACTAATTCATGGGCATATATTTGATATATATCTAGTCTTTTTGATTGAATATATGGTCCTACATTACCTGGTTTTAGTGGTCCTTCATCATATGTTAAACCAGTATCTTTTAAAACATCATATATAAGTTCAATCGCACCACTTACTTCACGTTCTTTATCTGTATCTTCAATTCTTAAAATAAACTCACCATCAAGATGTTTAGCGATTAAGTAACTATATAATGCAGTTCTTAAATTTCCTATATGCATATAACCAGTAGGGCTTGGAGCAAAACGGGTTCTAATTTTGTTCATTTTTAAATTTTCTCCTTTAAATTATTTTAAAAAGTGATATAATAATTATACATTGGGGTGTAGCCAAGCGGTAAGGCAGCAGACTCTGAATCTGCCATTTCCCTGGTTCGAATCCAGGTACCCCAGCCATTTATATGATTAGTATAGCACATAATATAGTAATTTGTTGATAACAAGTTAGTATATTATGTGCTATTTATTTTATATTTAATTAATACGTTTTAAAATTATTAATAATTTATAATTTTGTTTATGTGAAAAATATGTTGATTTTATAGGATGTTTTCGATTTATTAAATTGAATTTAAGACTAAATTGGGATATAACTATATATATAAATACATCCAAGTGGGGAATAGAAATGAGGTATTTAAAGAAAGTTTTTTCGATATTTTTAGCGTTAGTTTTAAGTATTACAATGCTTTCTTCCTATGTGATGACTTTAAAGGCAGATAATAATGTAATTAATCTAAATGAATTGGAGCCTTTTAAAGGAAGAACAAAAGAGTAAGTAACAGAAAAATATGATATTGCTAAAAAGGATGAATATTATAATAGAGGGAATAATGATTATTATAAGATTACCCCATCATTGGTAGCTCCCTATGATGGAGGAAAATTAAAAGAAGAAGTTCATCAAGCAATGACGGATTTAACTAATTTTTATCGTTGGTTAGCAGGGGTAAATCCATATGAAAATGTTTCTAGTCATGATCAAAATTTACAAAATTTTGCAGTCATTGAAACATTGTATTTTAATGCAACAGGTTCATTAAATCATTATTCTGGTAGCTCAAATTTATGGTCAAAGCCTAATGATATGAGTGATGAATTTTGGCAATCTGCATTTGCACCTAATAAAATTATTGCTTATGGTAGTTCACCTCAAGCATCAATTGAACAATGGTTTGAAGAAGGATACAATCAAAGACAAAATGCATTCAATACGACAGGGCATCGTGATATGTTATTGAGTTATCAAACAACAGGTATGACATTTGCATATACAGATAGAATGGCAATAGGAAGACAGTTGGGTGGAGAAACAATGAATTTACCATGTACAGCATACCCAGCTCCAGGTCCTTATCCTAATATTAGTCTTAACCCAGAAGAAACAGCGTGGTCAATAGAACTAAATGATCAACAATTAAGTTATGATAATATTAATGATATCACAATAAAAGTAACTAATTTAACTACTAATGAAAGTTATGAGTGTACAGCAAAAAATAATAAATTAACAACAGTAAGTTATGGTTATGGATTTGCGTTTGCACAACCTGAAGTAAATACAGATACATATGTTGATTCATATAAAATAGAAATACTAGGTCTAAAAGATTTAAATGAAAATGATAAAATTGTTACATATCAAACTGATCTTTTTGATCCAGCTACAATGCTTAGTTCAAATGTTGTAAAAGTTGATTATGCATGGACAAATGTTCATGATAGTTTGTGGAATGAAAATAGTGTAGATGAAAATGATATATTTGGTGTTATGCCTACTGAAATAATATTTGAAACAGATAATGGACGTAAAGAATTATTAGAAATAGGATGGCTATATAAAAGTTCTGGTTTAGGTGAAAAATGGATGAACGTAGCATGGTATTTTTTACCAGAAAATGTTAATGATCATCAAAATTTAATAAGTGATTTTGGGGTATACTTTGATCGAATTAGAAATACGGATAGTGACAAAAATTTGAAATATATGGTAACAGAAAACGAAACACTGACAATGGAAGTGACACCATATGAAAATTGGCCTATAGATGAGTATAATTGGTATAAATCACAGAGTAATGGTGATCCAATATTGATTGCTCAAACATGTAAACCAACTTTTACAATTGAAAATGTAACCAAAGAAGATGCCGGTAAATATTTTGTAATATATCGTATAACAAACGATTTAAATAGAAATACTTTCATTACACCATATAAAACTGTTACAGTAAAAGAGCCATTAGCTCTTGATCATCTTGAAGTTACATCAACAAAGACAAAATATGTAATTGGTCAAGATTTTGATCCTGAAAGTTTAGATATTACAGCTTATTATAATGATGATAGTTCTAAAAAATTAAATTATAATGATGTAACAATTACTGGTTTTGATTCATCTAGTTTAGGTGAAAAAACGATAACAGTTACATATAAAGAAGATAATAAAACAGTTTCTACCACTTTTAAAATTGAAATAATAGAAAAAGAAGTTAAAGATATAGTATTAACCCCTCCTACAAAAGTTAAATATGTTGAAGGACAATCATTAGATTTAACAGGTGGAAAAGTTATTGTATCTTATAATGATGACACAAGTGAAGAAATAGATTTGACTAGTGATATGGTTAGTGGCTATGATAAAGATCATCTTGGAAAACAGACAATTATCGTAACATATCAAGGAAAAACAGCAACATTTGAAGTTGAGGTTATAAAAAAAGAAGCTACAAAAATAGAACTTGTAACTCTACCAAATAAAATTGAATATATAAGAGGGCAAAAACTTGATTCTGATGGAGCAATCAAAACTGAATATATCGAAGGACAACCTTTAGACATTAGTAATTTAAAAGTAATTGCATTATATAATGATGGAACATCAGAAGTAATTGATGCTTCAATGGATATGATTAGTGGTTATGATGTAAATATTATAGGAAAGCAAACAATTACAGTGACATATAAAGGAAAAACAACAACATTTGATGTAAATGTTATCGAAAAAGTTATTACAAAAATAGAAATGAATAGTTTACCTAATAAAGTTAATTATCTTGTTGATCAAAAATTTGAAATTAATGGGGCAACAATTAAAGTTTACTATAATGATGGAAGTGAAGAAATAGTAAATGTAGATAGTAATATGTTTAATTTACCAAATATGAGTAAAATTGGTAATCAAACTATTATCGTTAATTATGGAGGATTGACTACTAGTCTTGAAATATTGATCAATGATAAAACATTAGTTAATATTACTGTTTCAACTTTACCAGATAAAACCGAGTATATTGAAGGTCAAGGTTTAGATGTTACTGGTGGTAAATTGTTATTGACTTATGATAATGGAAGTAGTGAAATAATCGATATTACTTTAGCTATGTGTAGTGTTGATATGAGTAAACCTGGTCAGGTAAATGTTAGTGTTATTTATAATGGATTTACTGTTACTTATCCTATTTTAATTAAAGAAAAAACACCTGTATCATTAATATAGGTTGAAAAGCCGAGATTAGACAAATTAAAGAAGGAATGGAATTTATTTATAGTGGAGAAGTAAAGATTGTTTATGACAATGGTAGTGAAGAGATAAAAAAAAGTAACTGCTCTTGATTTTGAGGTAAGAGGATTTGATAAGTATCATATTGGTAAGCAAAACGTTATTATTGTTTATAAAAGAACAGAGTTATCTGTTGATGATACAATTGAAGTTATTGCAAAAAAATATCAGGTTTAAAAATTCAATCTTTACCATTAAAACTAACATATAAACAAGGCGAAGTATTTAATCTTGATGGTTTAAAAGCTTTAGCTAACTATGATAATCAGACAACTGCTTTAATTAGCAATGATGATTTAATCATTTCCTTACCAGATATGAATAAACTTGGTAAACAAGTTATTGTAATTAGTTATGGCGATTTTAAAGCTGAGTTTGAAATTGAAATAACAGCTAAAGATACATCAATGGATAAAGAAGATAATAAGGACAAAACTAACCAAGATAAAAATGTTGCAGTAAAAACAGGAGATAATAGTTTGACTAGTGTTTATACAACAATTGCATTATTAAGTGTAGCTAGTTTTACAATGCTTAGAAAAAAGGATTATTTAAATAAGCGTTAAAAGGGATACTTTTGAGTATCCCTTTTAATTTTAGAACTAAAAATAAAATAGCATGTTATAATAAATATAAAATAGTATTAAGGTAGGATAAAAATATGGATAAACAAAGATTTGAAAAACAAATAGCTTTTATTTTAGAAATTGACAAAGAAAAAAACATTCTTCGTCAAACACATTTAAGTAATCACGGACGTCAAGAAAATGATGCTGAACATGCATGGCACATGGCAATCATGATTTATTTATTGAAAGAATATGCCAATGAACAGTTTGATATAGCTAGAGCAATGATGATGGCATTAATTCATGATATCGTAGAAATCGATGCAGGTGATACTTATGCATATGATATAATTGGTTTAAAAACCCAAAAAGAACGTGAAAAAAGAGCTGCTGATCGTATTTTTGGAATTCTTCCTGATGATCAAAAAAAAGAATTGAAGAGTTTATTTGAAGAATTTGAAGCATGTAAAACTGCTGAAGCAAAGTTTGCACATGCAATGGATAATTTTCAGCCATTACTTTTAAATAATTCTAATGATGGTAGTGATTGGATAAAACATAATGTAGATAAAAATCAAGTAATACAAAGACAGAAAAAAACAAAATTAGGATCGCTTGATATATGGGAATATATAAAAAAGATAATCGATATAAATGTAAAAAAAGGTAATATTAAAGATAAATAGTGATAATTTATTATAGATGTGAAAAAGTGCATAAAATGTGAATAAAGATAGTTATAAAAACAAATATTTAAATTATATAAATAATAAGTTAGGAGAAATATTGTGACAAATATAATTGATTATGTAAAATGGCGAGGTGATTTGAGTTTTCAAAATGATCCTTTTAATGATATTGATGCTTTAGCATTAAGTTTACTTGTATACGTTGAGTTTAATAATGTTGTAATAAGTGAAAAATGTTATTTAAAAGATGTTGCTGATCAGTTTTTTAAATTAAATGATGTAGAAAAATTGATGCAAGAATTTTCATTTACTAAAAATTCAATCATTTTATTAGAAATTATGGCAAAATCAAATCGTTACAAAGATATATTATTATCTGATTACGTAAGTGAATTAGATTATAAAATTACTAAACAATTTGCTGCTATTACATTTTGGTTATCAGATGGGAGTATTTTTATTTCTTATCGTGGGACAGATGATACCATTTTAGGATGGAAAGAAGATTTTATGATGTCATATAAAACTTTGATTCCCTCACAAATTAGAGCTAAAGAATATTTAGAGATGATTATTGGAAAAAAATATAAATATTCACTTAGTTTTTTAATTAAAAATAGAGATAAGCAAACTAGTGCTTTTAAAATACTTAAAGAATATCTTTATCAATATTTTTATGGTGTTAAAATTAGAATTGGTGGACATTCAAAGGGTGGTAATCTTGCAGTATATGCCGCTAGTAATAGTTATAAAAAATTAATTAATAGAATAATATGTATATATAATCATGATGGACCAGGATTTGATTTACAAAATACAAAGTTAATAAATTATGATTTACTTATTTCTAAAATTAAAAAATATGCACCAGAAAATTGTATTTTTGGAATTATGCTTGATTCTTTAGAAGATGTAGTTATTGTTAAAAGTGACGCAAAAGGATTAATGCAACATGATGCTTTTTCTTGGCAGATTGAAGGTAAAAATTTTATTACATGCAGGGATTTTAATAAAGATAGTCAAGCAATGGATATTACTTTTAAATCATGGCTTAGTAAAGTTGATAAAGATACTAGAAAACAGGCGATTGAAAGTATTTTTAATATTCTTGATGCAATAAAGATTGAAAAAGTTAATGATTTTTCACAAAAAGCTTTTATTCATTTAATTAAAGCTTTAAAACAGCTTAAAAATATGGATAGTGAATCAAGGGAAGCAATAATTTGCTTTTTTAAAACTTTATTAATTGAAAATAATAATAGTCGTAAAGAATATAAGAAAAAGTAATAATAAATTCATAATTTATTAGTATTATTTTATTATCAAAGATGAAAAGAGGGAAAATAATGGATAAATTTAAAAATTCTTTAATAAAATTTATGAGTGGACGATACGGTAGTGATCAATTTAATGTTTTTTTAGTTGTTTTGGCACTTATATTGTTACTTTTATATGTATTTTTTATTAAAGAATCATTTTTAGTTCTAATTATCTGGTTGGTCTTGTTGTATTATTTATTTAGAACATATTCACGAAATATTTATCGACGTAGACAAGAAAATGAAAGATTTTTATCATTAATTCATCCAATAAAAAGAAGATATAATCTTATTAAAAATAATCAACAAGATAAAGAACATAAATATTTTTTATGTCCAAGTTGTAAACAAATGGTAAGAGTACCAAGAAGACGTGGTAAAATTACGATTACATGTCCAAAATGTAAACATAAATTTGATAAAAAAAGCTAAAAGGTAAATTATGCTTAAAGCACAATTTACCTTTTAACATTTAAATCGTTTTAAATGTTTAACTAAAGTAGCTACTAGCTTTTCTAAAATGATTTGATCATCTTTTTTAAAACGATTAAAACTAGTAGAATCGAGATCTAATACACCATATAAATCATCATCAATGATAATTGGTATTACAATTTCACTATTACTTGCACTATCGCAAGCAATATGTCCAGGAAATTCATGGACATTTTCAACACAAATAGTTTTTCTACTAGTTGCACAAGCACCGCATACGCCTTTATTAAAAGGAATTGAGGTACAAGCAATTAATCCTTGAAATGGTCCTAAAATCAATTGTTTATTTTGATTTAAATAGAAGCCAGCCCAAGATACATCTTCAAATTCTTGTTTAATAAATGCACTTGTATTTGCAAGAATCGATATTTCATAATTAATATTCTCTAATAATGAATCTAGTTGTTTTTCTTTCATTTTAATCACCGGTTATATTATACAATATTTTTTGGTTTAAAAAACTAATATCGGTTAAAAATAATAATATAAAATTATGATAAGGAGATTATATAAATGAAAAAAGTAACTAAATACTTATTGTGTTTAACATTAGTATGCACATTTTGTTTTACATTAGTAGGATGTAGTAAAGAAGATACTAGTGATACTAATCAATCCAATCAGACAGATCAAACTAATGATACAAACAATGACACTACTGATAATGACTTAGAAAAAATCGATAAAGAAGTAACAAATAAATTTAATAATGATTATGAAGTAAATAAAACAGATGTAAGTGAAGCCGTGACTTATATTAATGAAAATCTTGATAATGTAAAAGATAAAGAAACTGCAAAAAAACTATATGAACATGCAAGTTATTTACAAGTGGCCGCAGATAAAGGACAAGTTGGAGATGAAGATACAATTAGAAATTTAGCTCATCAAACTAAAGAGTATGCTAAAGAAGTATATAATGCAAATGATGATGAATTAGATGATATTATAAATGGTGCTAAATATGATTTTGATGAATTTAGAACACAATTAGGTGACGATATTAATAATGCTGTTGATAATTTTATGAGTTTTTTTGAAACAAATAAAAGATAATAAAATAATCGTACGATGATTCGTACGATTATTTGTGCAATAAATAATATGCAATACAGCTATAAACAGTAGTACCAGTTAATAGAACTTTTTCATCAAAATCAAAAGCACAATTATGTGGAGAGGCACAAAGATTTGTTGTTAATTTCATATAAGTACCAATTCCACCATGGTCTTGAACTGTAGACATCATATAAGAAAAATCATCACTGCCATCTAAAGGACTCAAATAATTTGGGGCAACTTTGATTTCTTTTAAATTTTCACTACATACATGATTGATAATATCCATCATTTCCTTATCACAATCAAGAGAATAGGCTTTACCCATTTGCTTTATTTCAACAATCGTATCATGCATTAAAGCGGCTCCCCGAATAACATCACGCGCATATACTTCCATATAATTATTTAATTCAGTAGTTGCACCGCGCACTTCAATTTCTAATTTAGCAGTTTCTGGAACAACATTACGACTAGTACCGGCACTAATTGTACCAACATTTATTCTAGTACAACCATCACTATTTCGAGGAATTGAATGTAAATTTAAAACACAAGATGATGCTGATAATAAAGCATTTTTTCCAAATTGAGGCATTCCTGCTGCATGAGAAGAAACACCATGATAAATAACATCAAGTTTAGTTGTTGCAAAAGTTTCATTCATCCCAAGATAAATATCATAATCTTCATTTGCTTCTTGTTGCCAAATGTGTCCGGCAAAAATATAATCAACATCTTTTAAAATACCACTTTTACAAATACTTTTAGCACCTCTAACACCTTCTTCAGCAGGTTGAAAGATAAGCTTTATTGTTCCTTGAATACTATCTTTAATATTGCTTAAAATTTTAGCAACAGTTAAACCGATTGCTACATGGCCATCATGACCGCAAGCATGCATAGTACCTTGATTACATGAAATAAAACCAAATTTACCAGGATTATGATTAATAGAATCATCTTCTTCAATACACAATGCATCCATATCAAATCTAATAGCAACAACTGGACCACTACCATTTTTTAAAATACCAGCTACTGCTGTAAAACCATCTTTTACTTTTTTTATATAATAAGGGTCAGCACCTTGTAAGATAGCTCGTTGATAATTACTTTCAAGCGTCTCTTGGTCAGGAACACCCATTCGATATTCCTCACACATTATCTCTTTTCCGATTAATACTTGATAACCTAGCTTTTCTAGTTTTTTTGCAACTAAAGAAGCAGTACGCATTTCTAACCAGCCTTGTTCAGGGTATTTATGTAAATCTCTTCTTATAGCAACTGTTTCAGGATAATATTGCTTTGCCAATGATTTTATTTTTTCATACATAATCGTTCTCCTTTGATAATATTATTTTGATTTTTTATGTTTATTATAAAATTTTTCCAATTGTTTAAATAAATAGCTAGAAAAATCAATAAATAACGAAGAATATACAATTAAGGCTAATAAAACAACTAACCAATTAAAACTAATATCAGTTAACTCAAATAATGGCTGTCCAATTAGCATTAAAGCAAAATAAAGTAGTTGAGTAAGATAAATAACAATTCTACGATATAATGTTAATGGGCGATAGATTTTTAATAACGCAAGTAAATAATTCCATCCTGTAAATAAAATACAAATAGTTGCTAACATTAAAGGATCATATCCTAAATATAAACCAATATTAGTAATCGTGGCAGCACCAATAGCAATTGTAAGGGCAAATGGAAATGATTTTTCTAAAACAGTCGTTAAAAAATTTCCTTTTACTTGCTCAAAATTAGCTTCATACGTCAAAAAGAATGTTGGGATTCCAACGCCACAGGTACTAATCAAAGAAAGCTGAATTGGTTCAAATGGATAAGCTTGACCTAAAAAGATAGTTGCAATAGAAATTAAAATAGAAAAAATAGTTTTAATTAAAAACATTGATGCAGACATAGTAATATTATTAATAACTCGTCTTCCTTCATTAACAATATGTGGCATAGCACTAAAATTATTATCTAATAATACTAAATTAGCAACATCTTTAGCCACATCACTGCCTGCTGCCATTGCAATTGAACAATCAGCTTCTTTAAAAGCTAAAACATCATTAACACCATCACCACTCATCGCTACAGTATGTCCTAAACGTTTTAAAGCTAAAACCATTTCTTTTTTTTGCTGTGGGGTTACACGTCCAAATACTGAATAACTTTTAAGTGCGTTTTCAAAATCTTGAGGTGTTTTTAAAGTAGATGCATCAATATAATGATTAGCATTTTTTAAACCAGCTTTTTTAGCAATTGCTCCAACGGTAAGCGGGTCATCACCAGAGATTACTTTTAAATCAACACCTTGTTTATCAAAATATGCAAGAATTTCTTTAGCATCTTTTCTAATTACATCGCTTAAAACAATGATACCATATGGAGTTAAATCCAAAGCTAATTTATCGTCTTGTTTTACTTCACTACTATGAGCTAAAACTAAAATACGATAACCATCACTAGCATATTTATTACATATTGTTTCTAACTCATCATTACCTTGGGGAAATAAAAATTGATATGCCCCTAAATAATAAGTTCCTTTTTGATAAAACGAAGCACCACTATATTTACGATCAGAACTAAACGGAATATTATGGCATAATTTATAATTATTCGTTTTAGTATAATGCTTTTTTAGCGCATTAGAAGTAACATTTTCATCAGTTGATGAATTAATTAGATTACCAACAATCTCTTCAATATCAACATTACATATTTTAACATCAAATTCAACTTTCATCGTTCCTTCAGTAATTGTACCAGTTTTATCAAGACATAAAGTATCTACTCGAGCAAGAGTTTCAATACAAAATAATTCTTGGACTAAAGTTTTTTGCTTTGCAAGACGAAGAACACTGATAGTTAAGGCAACACTTGTAAGTAAAACTAGTCCCTCAGGAATCATTCCAATAATTGCTGCAACAGTACTAACAATTGCATCATTAAACCCTAAATTACCATATAAATATTGCTTTAAAAACAATAATATTCCTAATGGTACAATAATAATGCTAATATACTTTAAAATCATATTTAAACTTTGATTCAATTTAGATTCATGTTTTTTTAATTTCTTTGCTTCATTAGCAATCTTATTAGTATAATTATCATTACCTACATGAATAACTTTACATATCCCTTTACCAGAAGTAACAAAACTGCCAGAAAAAAGTTTATCACCAATCTGCTTTAAAATTGGATCTGATTCTCCAGTCAACAATGCTTCATTTGCCTCAACATAACCATCAACTAAAATACTATCTGATGGTATTTGCATACCAGTATGTAAAATTAAATAATCATCTAAAACAATTTCATTGATTGCAATTGTTTTAGTTATACCATTACGAATAACATCAACTTTAGAAGAAACAATGATTTTAAGTTGATCTAAAGTAATTTTTGCTTTTATTTCCTGGTATATTCCAGCAATCGTATTAATAACAATGACTAAAATAAATAAAGTATTTTTATGAGAACCAACAAAGATAAGTAATGCTAACAAAGAAATATTGATCATATTAAAAAAAGTAATTGTATTATTGATAAATATTTCTTTATAAGATTTAGTAATTTTGTTATCGACATTATTAACTTTTCCTTCATTAATTCTTTGGATAACTTCTTGATCACTCAAACCTGTAAATTTTTTTTCCATAATATCGCCTCTATATTAATTTTAGCTTAATTATTCTAATTAAACAACCTAAGTAATATAAATAATTATTAAAACAAGACAAGATTATTAATTAAAAACACGATGATTAACTAATAATTAAATGCTATAATATATAAATAATTTAAAGACGAAAGGAAGTTATTATGAAAGAAAATAAATATGATAATGAAGATTTTTTTATAAATATGGTCAATTGGAACAATCAAAAAAAGGGTTACAAGGAGTCGGTGAATGGCATGAATTAAAAAAATTTTTACCTGATTTTCAAGATAAAACCGTTTTAGATTTAGGATGCGGGTATGGATGGCATTGTAAATACGCAATAGATAATGGAGCTAGATATGTTTTAGGAATAGATATTTCAAAAAAGATATTGGAAGTAGCAAAAAATAAAAATAATGATAAAAAAATCGATTATCGCTGTATAGCAATGGAAGATTTGTCTTTTTCAAAAAATATTTTTGATATAATTATAAGTTCACTTGTATTTCATTATGTAAAAGATTTTAAATCGTTAGTAAATAATATATCAATGTGGTTAAAAAGTGGAGAAAATCTTGTTTTTTCAGTTGAACATCCAATTTTTACTGCTAATGGAAATCAAGACAGGTATTATGATGAAAATGGTAATATTAAGCATTTTCCAGTTGATAATTATTTTTATGAAGGAAAGCGTGAAGCAATATTTTTAAAAGAACCAGTAATCAAATATCATCGAACTTTAACAACTTATTTAAATACGTTACTTAAAAATGATTTTGAATTACAACATATTATTGAACCACAGCCACCAAAAGAGATGATGAATTTACTTGGAATGAAAGATGAAATGAGACGTCCAATGATGTTACTTATAGCAGCTAGAAAAAAATAATATAAATTCTATAATAGAGGCTCTAGTTAACTTTAAATTAACATAGATTGTATACAATTATACTAAATAATGATATAATACATGTAAAGTTTAGGGGGTATATATATGAGTGAGTTTATAGAAGGATTTCTAGAAAAAGTTAGAAAAGATGAATATCGTATTGATAATGAACTCTATTCAAAATATGATGTTAAAAAAGGTCTAAGAAATGAAGATGGTACTGGAGTACTTGTCGGTCTCACCAAAATATCAGATGTCGTAGGTTATAAAAGAGTTGGTGGTAAAAAAGTTGACTGTAAAGGGGAGTTATATTATCGGGGAATTAATGTTAGCGATATTATTAATAAAAGAAAACCGCATCAAAGATTTTTATTTGAAGAGACATGTTTTTTAATTTTGTTTGGATATTTACCAAACGAAGATGAATTAAATAAATTTAAAGATGAGATGTCTAAATATTATGAATTACCACCAAATTATTTAGAGTCTAAAATATTAGGTTTTCCATCAAAGAATTTAATGAATAAATTACAGCAAGAAGTTTTGATGTTGTATTCATATGATGATGATCCTGATAACACTAGTCCTAAAGAAACAATGTATAAGGGATTAAATTTAATTGCTAAAATTCCACTGATTGTATGTTATGCTTATCGAAGCAAAGTACATTATTTTGATAAAGAAAGTTTATATATTCATCAAATTAGATATGATTTGTCAATTGCTGAAAATATTTTATATCTACTTAGAGATAATAAACAATTCACTCAAAAAGAAGCAGAAGTTTTAGATATGTGCTTGGTATTACATGCTGATCATGGTGGGGGAAATAACTCTACTTTTACTAATGTTGTAATTAGTTCTACAGGAACTGATATTTATTCAAGCTTTGCTGGAGCAATTGGTTCATTAAAGGGACCTAAGCATGGTGGGGCTAACTTAGCAGTAATGCAACAGATGCTTCTTGCAATTGATGAAATAGGAATAGAAGCTACTGATCAAGAAATTGAAAATATTGTTGAAAAAATTTTAGATAAACAATTTAATGATAATAGTGGTTTAATTTATGGTATTGGTCATGCTGTATATACTGTTAGTGATCCTCGTTGTGTTATTTTAAGACAACAATGTAAGGAATTGGCTAAAGAAAAGGGACGAGATAAAGAGTTTGAATTTTATTATCGTTTTGAACAGGCAGCAATTAAGGCTATAAAAAAACGAAAAGAAATTACTGTTTGTGCAAACGTTGATTTTTATAGTGGATTGATTTATGATATGTTATCAATTCCTCGTGAATTATATACATTGATGTTTGTTGTTGCACGTGCAGTAGGTTGGTTAGCTCATAATATTGAAAATAAATTATATTCTGGTAGAATTATTAGACCTGCCGCTAAATATGTTGGTGAAACACACGAATATATTTCATTGGATAAAAGAAAATAACTACAAACACTGGCAAAAGTCAGTGTTTTTTAACAAAAAAAAGCTAAAAACCTAATTTAGGAATTTAGCATTTTTATTTATTTAATATAACGAACCCAACCGTATTTATCTTCTAAACGTCCCCATTGAATACCAGTTAAAGTATCATATAATTTTTGTGTTAATTCACCTGTTTTAAAATCATTAATAACGATTTCTTCACCTTTATAATATAACTGGCCAACTGGCGAAATAACTGCAGCAGTTCCTGTTCCAAAAGCTTCCTTAAGCTTACCATTGCGTCCAGCTTCCATTAATTCATCAATACTTAGTTCACGTTCTTCTACTTTATATCCCCAATCTTTAAGAATGTGAATGATTGAATCACGAGTAACTCCTGGTAACACTGAACCTTCAAGCGGTGCGGTAACTACAGTATCATTAATTAAAAACATAACATTCATCGTTCCAACTTCTTCAACATATTTACGATGAACACCATCTAACCATAATACTTGTGTATAACCATGAGATTCAGCTTTAACTTGAGCAGCAATACTAGCAGCATAGTTTCCACCACATTTTGTAAAACCAGTCCCACCTTTTACAGCACGAACATATTCATCTTCAACCCAAATTTTTACTGGATTTACACCTTCAGGATAATAACTACCAACTGGTGATAAAATGATGACAAATGTATAAGATTTAGCTGGGTGTACACCTACACTTGCTTCACTTGCAAACATAAACGGACGAATGTATAGAGATGTATCTTTTGCAGTTGGAATCCAGTCTTGTTCATATTTAACGATTGCTTCAACAGCTTCAACAAACATATCTTCAGGTAATTCTGCCATACAAATACGTTTATTGGAATTAATCATTCTTCGAGCATTCATTTCAGGTCTAAATAATGTTATTTCTCCTTTAGGATTACGATATGCTTTCAATCCTTCAAATGTCTCTTGAGCATAATGTAATACCATTGTTGCTGGATCCATAGCGATAGGAGCATATGGAACGATTCTAGCATCGTGCCAACCAATTCCTTCAGTATAATCCATCATAAACATATGATCAGTAAAATAAGTTCCAAAACCTAGATTATTTTGATCAGGTTTTTCTTTTAGTGTTTTAGCTCTTTCAATTTTAATTTCCATTATCAACTACCCCCTTTAAGTTATCTATAAGTATACTCTTATTTCAGGTTTGTTACAAGATACAATTAATTATTTTATTTCAATATGCAAATTTTTCATAATATCAAGAGCTTTTTGTTGTAATGATAAATCATTACTAGCAATTCCTTTACTATCAACAATAATTTTAGTATTCGGTAAGGCAGTTTTAATAATTATAGCATTAGAAATAACACAAATATTAGAAACTACACCAACAATAGTAATTTCATCATAATCTTTATCCTTTAAATAATTTCCAAGTTCCAAAGAACCAAAAGTATTCTTTTTAATTTTTTTATCATTACTAGCCAATGCATCGATCTTTCCATATAACTTCCATCCTTCGCTATTTTCAAGACAATGAACAATTGGTAAATTTTTCCCCTCATCAGTATTTAAATAATCATCATAATGTGTATCATAAGTAAAAATAACATCATCATAATGATCGTGATACTTAGTAATTAATTCAACTAAATAATCTTCGATTTCTTTTGCTTGATCAAAGCCTAAACTACCACTTACAAAATCATTTTGATAGTCAATTACAACTAATAATTTTTTCATATCAATACTCCTTTATAATAAATTAAAACTTTTAATATATCTTTATATGTAATCACTTTATCATTATTTTTAAATGGTGTATACAAGATTGTGCTTTTATTATATATTATTATAAACAAAAAATAATTTGTTTGATTAATTTAACTATAAAGTTTTGCTAATTTGTTGTATAATCTAGCGTGGAGGATTTTATGGAAAAATTAATAGTGCTAGGAACTGGTAATGCAGGTGTTAAAAAGTGTTACAATACTTGCTTTGTTTTAAAAAATAAAAATGAATATTTACTTGTTGATGCCGGTGGTGGTAATGGTATTTTAAGACAGTTGGATTTAGCTAAAATTGATTTAAAAAAGATAAAATATATGATTGTAACGCATGGTCATAGTGATCATGTTTTAGGAACTGTTTGGATTTTTAGAATGATTGCTACAATGATAAAAAATAAACAATATGATGGTAATTTTCAAATTTATTGTCATGATGAATTAGTTGATACGATTAAAACAATTATTAAATTGACATTACAAGAAAAGCTTTATAATTTAATTGGAAAACGAATTTTTATCAATGAGGTAAAAGATGGTCAATCTTTAACGATTTTAGGTCATATGATAACATTTTTTGATATTCATTCAACAAAAATCAAACAGTTTGGCTTTAGTATAGCGTTAGAAGATGGAAAACTGACATGTTTAGGTGATGAACCGTATCATGAATCATGTTATCAATATGCATATAAAGCTAAATGGTTATTATGTGAGGCTTTTTGTTTAGATAAGCAAAAAGATATTTTTAAACCGTATGAAAAACATCATTCAACTGTTAAAGATGCAAGCTTGATAGCTAACTTATTAGAAGTTGAAAATTTGCTATTGTATCATA
This sequence comes from Thomasclavelia spiroformis DSM 1552, assembly GCF_025149465.1. NCBI lineage: Bacteria > Bacillati > Bacillota > Erysipelotrichia > Erysipelotrichales > Coprobacillaceae > Thomasclavelia > Thomasclavelia spiroformis. The sequence continues at coordinate 1,190,548 of NZ_CP102275.1, forward strand.
GTGAAGAAATGAATTTAGAAAAACGTAAACAATTATATACAAATGAAGCTAAATTATATTTTAATGGAAATATTTATGTACCAGATGATTTAGAAATATTTAAGTTGTGAGGGGGTATTTTATGACATTAGATAAATTAGAACCGGGGATGAGTGGAAAAATTACGGTAGTTCATGGTGAAGGATTGCTTAGAAGACGTTTATTAGAAATGGGATTGACACCTAAAACAATTGTTAAAGTACGTAAAGTTGCACCTATGAAAGATCCAATTGAACTATATTTACGTAGTTATGTTTTAACGATTAGAAAAGATGATGCAGCAATGATTGAAGTTGAGGTGATTGACAATGGCAAATAAAACAATTGCATTGATTGGTAACCAAAATTGTGGAAAAACAACGCTATTTAATGCTTTAACAGGTTCAAATCAGCATGTTGGAAACTTTCCTGGAGTTACAGTTGAACAGAAATCAGGAACAATTAAAAGACATCCAAATATTAAATTAGTTGATTTACCAGGTATTTATTCATTAACACCATATACTATGGAAGAAATCGTCTCAACTGATTTTTTAATTCGTGAAAAACCATCAATGATCATTAATATCATTGATGCTACAAGTATTGAAAGAAACTTATATTTAACGATGCAATTATTGGAATTAAATATTCCAATGATTTTAGCGTTAAATATGATGGATGAAGTAATTAATAGCGGTAACTGTATTGATGTTGAAGGATTGCAAGATGCTTTAGGGATTAAAGTTGTTCCAATTTCTGCAAGTAAAAATGAAGGAATTGAAGCATTGATTGAAGCAATTGAAGAAACTTTAACAGAAAAAAACTGTTTTCATTTAGATTTATGTAGTGGTGAAATTCATAAAGCAATTCACTCAATTAGTCATTTAATTGAGGAAAATATTAATAAAACTAATTTACCTAATCGTTTTGCTGTTACTAAGGTAATTGAGGGTAATGAAGATATTATAAAACAATTACAGCTTGATGATCATCAATTACATATTATTGATCATATTATTAAAGATATGGAACAAAAAGAAGGTTTAGATAAAGATGCTGCATTAGTAGAAATGCGTTATCAAACAATTGAAAGTATCACTAGTAAAACAGTATTTAAAGAACAGGAAACAAATAGTCAATTAAGATCTGAAAAAATTGATGCAATCTTAACTCATAAATATTTTGGAATACCAATTTTTATTTTAATAATGTTATTGATCTTTGTTTTAACATTTAATGTAATTGGCGCTCCATTACAAACATTAATGGAAAATGGAATTGATTTTATTACAAATACAATTATTGACTTTTTAAAAAGTCAAGATGTTGCTACTTGGTTGATTTCTTTATTACAAGATGGTGTATTTGCTGGGGTAGGAAGTGTTCTTTCGTTTTTACCATTAATAGTTGTATTATTTTTCTTTTTATCGATGCTTGAAGACAGTGGTTATATGGCAAGAGTTGCCTTTGTTATGGATAAATTATTAAGAAAAATTGGTTTATCTGGCAAATCTTTTGTTCCAATGTTAATTGGTTTTGGCTGTTCAGTTCCTGCAATCATGGCATCTAGAACATTATCATCACAGCGAGATCGTAAAATGACAATTATTGTTACACCATTTATGTCATGCAGTGCTAAATTACCGATTTATGGAATGATCATTGCAGCTTTTTTTAGTGATAAAGCACCGCTAGTAATGATTACAATTTATTGTATTGGTATTTTAGTAGCAATTTGTTCGGCGTTATTATTAAAGGCTACGGTTTTTCCTGGTGATCCAATTCCTTTTATTATGGAGCTGCCAAGTTATCGTATACCTACTGCTAAAAATGTTATTATGCATATGTGGGAAAAAGCTAAAGATTTCTTGAAAAAAGCTTTTACAATTATTTTTGTTGCTTCTTTATTAATTTGGTTTTTACAAAGTTTCAATTTTAGATTTGAAATGGTAAGTGACAGTTCAAAAAGTATTTTAGCGTATATCGGTAGTAAATTAGCGTTTATCTTTGAACCATTAGGTTTTTCAGATTGGCGTTTGTCAACTTCACTTATAACAGGTATTACAGCTAAAGAATCAGTTGTTTCAACACTATCAGTTTTAACAAATTCAGCGACACCAGCTGCCCTATATCGATCTTTACATATGTTATTGACACCAGCTAGTGCCTTTGCCTTTTTAACTTTTACTGTTTTGTATATGCCTTGTGTTGCAGCATTTGCAGCAACTAAAAGAGAATTAGGGTCTCTTTGTCAAGCAATCTTAACAGCCTTGTATCAAACAGGAGTTGCATATATAGTAGCTTTTATTGTTTATCGTATTGCCTTATTGATTTCTTAGTAAACAAAGAATATAATAGTACTATAGATGTTTTGAAAGGACTTACAATTATGGATAAAAATTTACAAGAAATTATAAGAATTAGAGAAGATAGAATGATTAAAGCATTTAATCAAAATAACATGCAAATTACTTTTGTTGAAAACTTTGAACAATTACATAACTATTTAAAAAGATATTTATCTAATCAAAAAACTGTTTCCCTTGGCGGATCAATGACTTTATTTGAAACTGGTGTTATTGACTTAATTAAAGAAAGTGATGTAGTATATAACGATCGTTATCAAGAAGGTTTAAGTAGAGAAGAATTAAATGATGTATTTAAAAAGGCGTTTACAAGTGATATTTTTATTACAAGTACTAATGCTTTAACAACAGATGGTCATCTATATAATATAGATGGAACTGGTAATCGTGTTGCAGCAATGATTTATGGACCAAAAGAAGTAATCGTTGTAGCTGGAAAAAATAAAGTTTTTGAAACTGAAGCTGAAGCAATCAATCACATTAAAACAATTAGTGCCCCAGCTAATGCGGTCCGTTTAAATAAGAAAACACCTTGTGCAAAAACAGGTGAATGTAAAAACTGTTTATCAGCTGATCGTATTTGTAGCAGTTATGTTAAATTAGGATATCAGGTTAATGCTGATCGTATTAAAGTAATCATTGTAAATGAAGATTTAGGGTATTAATATGAAAGTAGGAGTATTATTTCCGTTATCGAGTTTTCCCTCTGACTTTGGAATCGGTGATTTTGGAAAAAATGCGTATCAAACTATCGATTTATTAAAACAAAATGGAGCTGATTATTTACAAATTTTACCATTTCATCCTTCATATCAGGCTAATTCTCCTTACCGAGCAATTAGTACATATGCTGGTGATGAAATATATATTGATTTAAATCAATTGGTAGATATGAATTTATTAGATGAAGTTGAGTTATTTTTAAGTGATAGTAATATAGTATATTATGATAAAGTCAGAGAATTTAAGCATAAATATTTATTAAAAGCATATAAAAATTTTAAGGAGAATGATGAATATCAAGAATTTTTAAAAATGTCTCCTTGGGTATTAAATTATGCAATCTTTTGTACATTTGCTTCAATAAATGGTACTTTTGATTGGGCCTCATGGAAAGATGAACATAAATATTATCCTAAATATTATCAAGTTAATCTTGAACAATATCAAGATGAAATTGGCTATTATCAATTTGTTCAGTATATTTTTTATAAGCAATGGTTTGCATTAAAAAAATATGCCAATAAAAAAGGAATAAAAATCATTGGTGATATGCCATTTTATGTAGACCATGGTTCAGTAGAAGTGTGGATAGATAATTGTTCATTTTTACTTGATGAAGATGGCTATCCAACTGATGTTGCTGGTGTTCCGCCTGATTATTTTAGTGAAACTGGTCAATATTGGGGAAATCCAATTTATGATTGGGATTATTTAAAAGAACATGATTTTGATTTTTGGATCAATCGGATTGGTTGGGCAAGTAAAATTTTTGATATTACGAGAATTGACCACTTTCGTGCATTTGATTCTTATTGGGATATTCCATCAAATTTTACAACTGCAGCTAATGGATATTGGCGTTATGCCCCTGGATATGAATTATTTGATTGTTTATATGATAAATTAGGGGATATTGAATTAGTTGCAGAAGATTTAGGATATTTAAGAAAAGAAGTTGTAGAGCTTAAAGATCATTATGGGTTAAAAGGAATGAAGGTTTTTCAATTTATGTCAATTGATGAACTGGAAGAACTTGGTGAATGTTTTTTCTATCCTGGTACTCATGATAATGAAACTCTTAAAGGCTGGATAGAAGGACTTGATGATTATCAAGTTGAAAGTTATAGAAATTATTTTAAAAATAATTTGCCTTTAAATCAGGCAATTATTAGTTATTGTTTACATTCTAATGCTAGTGATGTAATTATCCCAATTTGGGATTTATTAGAAGTGAATAATGATCAAAGGTTTAATGTTCCAGGTGAAGTTAATGATATTAATTGGACGTATCGAGTACCTGAAATTGATTTGGTTAAAAAAGGATTAGATTTGTTTTTTAAGTTAAGAAAAGAGGATCAAGATGAGTTTTAAAAAAATAAATGTTGATGAAATTGTTTTAAATCCATTTAAAGCAATAGGAAAAGATTGGCTATTAATTAGTGCATTAAATAGAGATAAAGTAAATACAATGACTGCTTCTTGGGGTGGTATTGGAGTTATTTGGAATAAAAATATAGTTACTGTTTATATTCGACCTCAACGTTATACAAGAGAATTTGTTGATGCAAGTGATCATTTTACATTAACTTTTTTTGAAGGTTATAAAAAGGAATTGGGCGTTTTAGGTAGTAAATCAGGCCGTGATGTCAATAAGATTGATGAAGTTGGTTTTGATGTTGAAATGGTTGATAATCAACCAACTTTCAAACAAGGAAAAATGACTTTTGTTTGTAAAAAATTATATAAAGGTAAGATAACACCAGAAGGCTTTATTGATGATAAATTAGATAATAACTATTATCCAGAAAAAGATTATCATTATGTGTATATTGGTGAAATTGAAAATGCTTATGTAAACGAAAAGGATTAGAATCTTTTTCGTTTATTTTTTTATAAAATAGACATACTAATTATGGTGATGTTATGCAAATAATAGAGTATATTCTTATGTCACTTTTTTCATTAGCAGTTTTGTTTGTTATTACTAAATTAATGGGATATCGACAAGTTACACAGTTAAATATGTATGACTATATTAATGGAATAACAATAGGAAGTATTGCTAGCGAATTAGTTATGGCAGGAGCAGATAATATTTTACAGCCATTGATTGCAATGATTGTATATGCAATAGTCATTATTTGTTTATCTAAAATAACTGGGAAATCATTAAAGTTAAGAAAAATTATTGATGGTTACGCAGTTATTTTGTATGAAAATGATCAAATTTATTTTAATGAGTTAAAAAAAGCTAAAGTTGATCTTGATGAGTTTTTAATGCAATGCAGAATTGCAGGATATTTTAATTTAAATGAGTTACAAACAGTTGTATTAGAGAGTAATGGACGGTTTAGTTTTTTTCCAAAAGAAAGATATCGACCATTAGTAGTTGAGGATATGCAAATAAAAGTTAATAAAGTAAAATTACCTACATTATTAGTTAAAGAAGGACATATTTATTTTGATAATTTAAAAAAGATAAATAAAGATGAAAAATGGCTAGAAAAAGAATTAAAGGTGCGTAATATTGAACTTTTGGATATAATTTTAATGTATCAAGCTGATAATAATAGTTTAATCATTTATACACTAAATGAAATTGAAAGAAATTTTGATACATAAATAATTTATATATTTATACTAAAATAAAAAGACACATTAAGTGTCATTTTATTTTAGTTTTTTATATTTATCATAAATAATTTTTAAACCCTTAAAAGTTAGATCAGGATCGTAAACATCAATCAAAGCAGTCTCATTGAAAATAATTCTACCTAAGCCTCCAGTAGAAATAACTTTAAGATTCTTACCATACTCTTTTTTTATTGTTCTAATAATATTTTCAGTCAAGCCAACATAACCATGAACAATTCCAGCTTGCATACTGCTAACAGTGTTTTTAGCAATAACATTTTTAGGTTTTTTAATTTCGATTTCTGGTAATTTAGCAGCTTGGTTAGAAAGAGCATTAATACTAATTCCAATTCCTGGAGCTGTAGCCCCACCTAAAAAATCACCGTTTTCATCAACCACATCAAAAGTAGTAGCAGTTCCAAAATCAATAACCAAACAAGAACCACCATAAATATAGTAAGCTCCAGCAGCATCAACTAAACGGTCTGCACCTAATTCCTTTGGATTGTCGATTTTAATTCTAATTCCAGTTTTAATTCCTGGACCAATAATAATAGGTTCTTTATTAAAATATTTTTTAATAGAATTACTAAATGAATACATTATTTTAGGAACAACTGAAGCAATGATCACATCTTCAATTTCCTTAACATCAATATTTGATGCATTTAAAAAACTAAGTAGCATAAAACCATATTCATCAGAAGTTCTCTCCAATTTAGTTGTTAAACGATAATTATCAATTATTTCATTATTATCAACTAATCCCATTGTAATATTGGTATTACCAATATCAATAACTATTAACACTATTTTGCCTCCTTAATTTTAATTAATTTTCTTAAAATTAAATCACTTAACTCGCTTTTTGTCATTAATTCAATTTCTTCAATTTCATCTTTACTAATAAAAGTAACTTTATTAGTATCATTTTTAAATCCCGCCCCAGGATCTTTTAAGTTATTTGCTATTAATAGATCACAATTTTTATTAACAAATTTTTGTTTTGCAAATTCAACTAAATTATTAGTTTCCATGGCAAAACCACATAAAATTTGATTAGTTTTATGACTTCCTAAATAAGCTAAAATATCATCATTTTTAACTAATTCAAGCTTTAAAACATCATCCGCTTTCTTTATTTTTTCACTAGCAATTTCCTTAACGCGATAATCACCAACTGCAGCAGCTTTAATAATAAAATCTTGTTTTTGATAATTATCTTTAACTGCTTTAAACATTTCTAAAGCTGATTTAACTTCAATAATTTTAATACCATAAGGATGTTTAAGTGTTGTTGGACCAGTAACTAAAGTAACTTTAGCTCCCATTTCAAAAGCCCGTTTACAAAGGGCATAGCCCATTTTACCACTAGAATGATTAGTAATATATCTAACTGGATCCAATGGTTCTTGCGTAGGACCAGCAGTAATTAAGATTCGTTTGTTTTTTAATGGTTTATCGCTTAAACAATAATCAATCATTGTTAAAATATGATCTAAATCTGATAATTTGCCACGACCAGTATCTCCGCAAGCAAGTAAACCATAGCCCGGTTCAACAAACTTAATCCCATATGTTTTACATCTTTCGATATTGCGTTGTGTAGCTAAATTATCATACATGTTAACATTCATTGCAGGTGCAATTAATTTAGGACAAGTTGCTGCAATAAATGTTGAAGTTAACACATCATCACAAATTCCATTAGCAATTTTGCCAATAATATTAGCTGTTGCAGGAACAATAACAAAACAATCAGCTTTTTTAGCATAACTGATATGTTTGATTTGGTAACCTTCATCATCAAAATCATCCACTAATACCGGTTTATTAATCAATGCTCCTAGTGTTAAAGGACTAATGAATTTGGTTGCATTATTTGTCATAATTACCTCAACATCATAACCTTTTTTTATTAATGCTCTAACTACATCGCATGCTTTATACGCCGCAATGCTACCACTAATTCCTACAACTATTGTTTTCATTTATATCTACATTCCTTTCTTTGTATATACTAATAATGGTTTACATACCATTAGAGCAATAATTGTTCCTACAACTGCTTCTAAAATTCCACTACTAGTAATAATTCCAATCAAATAAGCCATTAATAAATTGAAATCCTGACCTATCGCTTGAGCATAACTTTGTCCAAAAATAAAATATATTCCAGCTAATACTAAAATCGTATTGGCTAAAGAACCAGCTAACCCAGAAATTATTATTCCTACATATTGATTCCATTTATGTTTACAAAACTGCTCAAAAATACCCCCTGCAAAAAAGCCAATTAAAACTCTAGGAGCAATTGCAACTACGGCACTTAAAATACTACCACTAATAAATGGTGAAAAAACAAATGAAGTAACTGTTGGACTGATCGTATTATAAAATAAACTACTTAACCCAAAAACAAGTCCAATAATCATTCCGCCTTTTTTACCTAGAGTAATTCCTGCAATGATAACAGGAATATGTAGAGTAGTTGCACGTAAAGGCCCAATTGGGATATATCCTAAAAAAGGAATGAATACAAGCAACATTTCAATTGCAATAAACATTGCATACAAAATAAGATCTTTAGTTTTTTTATTTTTCATTTTAACCTCCACTACCGTTCATTAGATACGGTGTTTATAATGTATTTGTTATCACACAGTAAATAGTTAATGTCTTGTCATTACTAAGTCTTTATGTTAATAACACGCTCATTATATTACTATACAATTCATTTTTCAATCATTGATAATGCAATTTAGCCAATTTAATGTTAGAATAGTGATATGCAAGGAGGAAACAAAATGAAAAAAGTAGCTGTATTATTTCATGATGGATTTGAGGTGCTTGAAGCACTTTCAGTAGTAGATGTAATGACTCGTGCAAACGTTACATGTACAATGGTAGGAATGGATAAATTAGAAGTAGAAAGCTCACATCATATAAAAGTAGTTATGGATTGTTTATGTGATGAAAATATCGAAACATATGATGCTTTAGTAATTCCTGGAGGTTTACCAGGAGCAACAAATTTAAGAGATGATAAACGTGTTATTGATCTTGTTCAAAAATTTAATAACGCTAATAAAATAGTTGCTGCAATTTGTGCAGGTCCAATTGTTTTGGAAAAAGCCGGGGTAATTAAAGATAAAAAAGTAACTTGTTTCCCTGGGTTTGAAAAAGAATTAAATAGTGCGATTTATCAAGATACATTAGTTTATCAAGATGGAAATATAATTACTGGAAGAGGTCCTGCAGCATCATTAGCCTTTAGTTATTGTATTTTAGAAGCCTTAGGTATTGATAGTTCAAATATTCAAGAAGGAATGCAATATAAATTTTTAAAAGAAAATATTTAAGTTTAAAATATGAAAAGATAATGTGTAGTTTTTCAAACTGTTCCATTATCTTTTTTTGATATAGTAAAAAACTTACTATTTATTATAGATTACAATTTTTATATCTTAGATTGTATTGAGTAAGTTAAAAATTATTATATGAAAGATATACAAAAACGCTAATAAAGAAGAATATTTATCACAAAAAATCAAATTTTATTTTATTTACAAAAAAATTACATATTCTTAATATCAAATTTTAATCATTTATAGCAACTTTTTTTAAAATAAATTATGATAATAATGTATATAAATTAATAAAATATGTAGAAAATGTACAAGGAGTAAATATGATAAATAAAGCTATTTTTAGAATAAAAATGATCTATAATATTTTAAGACCATCAGAGAAAAAAGTTGCTGATTACATTCTTAGTTTTAATGATGATTATGCAAAATTATCAATGACATTAATAAGTAAAGAAGTAAGTGTTTCACAACCAACAATAATGCGTTTTGTTAAAGCGATTGGCTATAATAGTTTTAAAGAATTTAAATATGAATTATTAAAAAATCAAAAAAGTAATAATGTTGATATTTTATATGGTTATACATTAGGAAAAGAAGAATTAATTAAAGATATTCCAAGTAATATCGTTGCAAGAACAATAACTATGTTAGAAGATTCACTTAAATCAATTTCTATTAAAAATTATGAAAACGCAATAAAAGCGATTCATAATAGTAATCATATAAGTATTTTTGCAGTTGAAAATTCATTAAGTGTAGCAAATGATTTAATGATCAAATTAATTTATTTAGGTAAACAAGTTGTATTATATGATGATGGTTATTTACAAAGCATTAATGCCAGTAATTTAAACTCTAATAATTTAGCAATTGGAATTTCTTATTCCGGTAATTCTAAAGAAACAGTTGATGCATTAAAAATCGCTTATGAAAAGGGTGCTTTTACAATTGCGATAGTTAATTTTGAAAATACGATGTTAACCCAATATGCAAATATTGTTTTATCAACAAGTAACGATCAATTAATGTATGGAGATGCTATTTTTTCTCGAACTGTACAAACTGCTTTAGTTGATATGTTATACATGGGAGTTATTAAAAGTGATTATGATTATTATACTAAACAATTGGATTATAATAGTAAGTTGATTAGTCATCGAGGTTATTTAAAAGAAGAGCAATGATGTAGAATTTCTACATTATCAGCTCTTCTTTTTTTACATTGTCTTAACAAATTTTTAAAGAAAAATAAGTAGAAAGTAAGTGTTTGAAATAAGTATAATGCAAGTGTTCAAAGGAGGTAATATGAATGTTAAAACTGGAACGGATAATTAAGTCGTTTGATGGAATTAAAATATTAGATGATTTAAATTTTGAAATACCGAAAGGACAAATTGTTTCAATTTTAGGACCATCAGGAAGCGGAAAAACAACTTTGCTAAATTTAATTTTAGGAATTAGTGAAGTTGATAGCGGAAAGATTATATTTGATGATGAAGATTTAACAAATGTTTCGATGGAAAAAAGAGGATTTAATATCGTTTTTCAAGATTATGCATTATTTCCTAATTTAAATGCGTATGAAAATATTATATATGGATTAAAAAATAAAAAGAATATTTCTACTAAAGAAGAAGTAAATGATTTAATCCATTTGTTAGGTTTAGAAAAACATTTAGATAAAAAAATCGATCAATTATCTGGTGGACAAAAACAGCGTGTTGCTTTAGCAAGAACAATGGTAATGAAACCCAAAATTCTTTTATTAGATGAACCATTGAGTGCATTAGATGGTGTAATTAAAGAATCAATCAAAGAAAGAATTAAATTGATTGCTAAAGAATATAACCTTACAACGATAATTGTTACTCATGATCCTGAAGAGGCTTTAACTTTATCGGATCAAGTATTGATTATTAATGAAGGAAAAATTGCACAATTTGGTAAACCAGAAGAAATAATTAATGCACCGAGTTGTGATTTTGTTAAAAACTTTATCTTAAATCAATTAGAAATAAAGCGAAAGAATATTATATCGTTGTTTAGTGAGGTAAGCTAATGAAAAATAAAGAGATTAAATTTATCTATGGAATCATAATAGTACTCTTTGCTACGTTTTTAGTTATCCCTCTTGGCTCATTATTATTACAATCATTTTATAATGGTAATGAATTTTCATTTATAAATTATATTAATACATATCAAACAACAGGCTTTGGTCATACATTAAAAAATAGTTTTATAGTATCGTTAACAAGTGCTTTTGTATCAGTCGTTTTAGCTTTTATTATTGCCTATAGTATTAACTATACGAGGATGTTTAAATGGTTAAAGAAATTTGTTGTAAATATATCAATGTTACCAATGTTATTACCAACGATTACTTATGGTTTTGCAATAATTTATTCATTTGGTAAACAAGGATTATGGACAAAGGTATTTGGTTTTCAGTTATTTGATATTTATGGATTTAATGGTCTATTGTTAGGATATGTAATTTATACTTTTCCAATTGCATTTATGCTAATTAATAATGCGATGAGTTATATTGATAAGAAATTCATTATTGTATCAAAATTAATGAATGATAATTATTTTAAAACATTTAAAAATACATTAATGATCCCATTACTTGGCACATTGGTAGCTGCTTTTATTCAGGCATTCTTTCTAAGTTTTACAGACTTTGGAATCCCAGCTTCAGTTGGTGGAAAATATGATGTTGTTGCAAGCTTATTGTACAATAAAATGTTAGGAAGTATTCCTGATTTTGCCGGTGGTGCAGTTGTAGCGATGACAATGCTGATTCCATCAATTGTATCAATTGCATTATTGCATTATTTAGAAAAATACAATATTAGATATAATAAAATTTCAACAATTGAATTAAAGAAAAATTATGCTCGAGATGTTATATGGGGAAGTTTAAGTGTAATTATTAATGTTATTATTATTGCTATTTTTGCAGTAATAATAATAGTTCCATTTGTTGGTGAATGGCCATATCGAATAACTTTTACATTTGAAAATTTTATAAGTGTTTTTCAAGATAATGCTTTATTAGGAGTAATTAAAAATTCATTGGTTGTTGCTATTTTAACAGCTTTATTGGGAACTTTGGTTGTTTATGGTGGGGCATTAGTAACGGCTCGAAGTAATTTAGGTAAGGGATTAAAGAAAACAATTGAATCAATTGCTTTAATAACTAATACAATTCCAGGGATGGTATTAGGAATCGCTTATTTATTAATTTTTTCTGGTACACCAATACAAAATACGTATTTAATTATTATTTTATGTAATATCGTGCACTTTTTTTCATCACCATATTTAATGATGAAAAATGCATTGGTAAAGATGAATGGATCGTTTGAAACAACAGCAAAACTAATGGGAGATAATTGGTTAAAAACAGTTACAAGAATTATTACCCCTAATGCACTGATATCATTATTTGAAGTATTTAGTTATTATTTTATTAATGCAATGGTAACGGTTAGTGCAGTAATCTTTATTGCTGGAGCAAGAACAATGGTTATGACGACCAAAATCAAAGAGTTACAGCATTTTGCAAAATTTAATGAAATATTTGTATTATCAATATTAATTTTATTAATTAATTTAATTGCTAAAGGAGTATTTAAATATATTATTAAGAAAAAGGAAGGAAAATAAAAATGAAAAAGAAATTTATTAAAGGATTATTAGCTAGTGCCATGATTTGTAGTTCACTAGCACTTGGAGGATGTTCATCAACTGATGATCAAGTAATTATTTATTCTAATGCTGATGATGAAGCTGTAACAGCAATGAAAAACGCATTAGATAACAATGGTTTTGAAGGAGAATACATCTTTCAAACTTTTGGAACATCAGAATTAGGTGGAAAACTTATCGCTGAAGGTAGCGACATAGAAGCAGATCTAGTTACAATGAGTTCATTTTATTTAGATAGTGCTCAAAATGAAAATAAAATGTTTGTAGACTTAACTTTTAACCCTAAAACATTGACAGAATTTCCAAGTTTTTATATACCAATTACTTCTCAAGAAGGAGCAATTATTGTAAATACAGAAGAATTAAAAGCTAATAATTTGCCAACACCTACATGTTTAAAAGATTTGGCTGATCCTGTGTATAAAGATATGGTATCAGTAACAGATATTGCATCTTCATCAACAGCTTGGTTATTAATTCAAGCATTGATTAGTGAATATGGTGAAGACGGAGCTAAAGAAGTTTTGACTGGTATTTACCAAAATGCTGGGGCTCATATTGAAGATTCTGGTTCTGGACCAATTAAAAAAGTTCGAGCCGGTGAAGTTGCTATTGGATTTGGTTTGCGTCATCAAGCGGTGCGTGATAAAGAGGATGGTTTACCAATTGATTTTATTGATCCTACTGAAGGGAATTTTAGTTTGACAGAATCAATTGCAGTTGTAAAAAAAGAAGACAGTAAACGTCAAGATAAAGCTATGGAGATGGCTAAATGCATTATTGAAAAAGGACGTAAAGAATTGCTAGAAACTTATCCTAATCCATTATATGAAGGTGAAACTAGTGATAATGCAAATAAATCTACATATCCAAAAATATTTGCAGAACCATTAACTGCAGAATTATTAGAAAAACATCAAAAATTATCTGAGCAATGTAAGTAAAGGAGATTATAAATCATGAAAAATTATAAACTATTGACACCTGGGCCACTTACAACCACTGCTTCTGTAAAACAAGAAATGTTATTTGATCATTGTACATGGGACGATGATTATAAAAAAATCACTCAAAAAATTAGAAAACAACTATTAGAATTAGCACATGTAAATGATGATGAATATACTGTTGTTTTAATGCAAGGAAGTGGAACGTTTGGAGTGGAATCAGTTCTTACAAGTGTTGTAGGAGAAAATGAAAAACTGTTAATTATTGCAAATGGTGCCTATGGTCAAAGAATGGCAAATATTTGTCAACATGCTAAAGTTAATTATGAAGTAATTGAATTTGCTGAAAATGAAAATCCATCAGCAAAAGTAATTGCTGAAAAATTAAATGAAGATGTTGCTATAACTCATGTTGCAATGGTACATAGTGAAACAACTTCAGGAATTTTAAATGATATTGCAAGTGTTGCCAAAGTAGTTAAAGAACGTAATAGGATATTTATTGTTGATGCAATGAGTAGTTTTGGTGGTGTGGATATTGAAGTAGGGAAATTAGGAATTGATTTTACTATTAGTAGTGCCAATAAATGTATTCAAGGTGTGCCAGGGTTTTCATTTATTATCGCAAATAAACAATTATTAATTGCTTGTAAAGGCAAAGCTAGAAGTTTATCATTGGATTTATATGATCAATGGGAGACAATGGATAAAGACGGTAAGTGGCGTTTTACATCACCAACTCATGTAGTCCTTGCTTTTTCTAAAGCAATCGACGAATTGCTTGAAGAAGGTGGGATAGAAAAACGTAGTGAGCGTTATTATGCCAATAATCGCTTATTAATTAAAAAAATGAAAGAAATGGGGATGGATAGTTATGTTGATTTAGCCTATCAAGGGCCGATTATTACAACTTTCTATTATCCAAACGATAAATATTTTGAATTTAATGAAATGTATAATTATATAAAAAATCGTGGATATGCAATTTATCCTGGTAAATTAACTACAGCTCAAACATTTAGAATTGGAAATATTGGAGAAATTTATGAGGCTGATATATTGAATTTATGTTCAATTATTAAAGATTTTTTAGCGGAGGTAGCATAATGAGTAGAATTGAAGCAGTAATTTTTGATTGGGCAGGAACAACTGTTGATTATGGTTGTTTTGCACCTGTACAAGCATTTAAAGATGCTTTTAATGCTTATGGAATTGATCCAACTTTTGATCAAATCAGAGAACCAATGGGAATGTTGAAAATTGATCATATTAAAAGGATGTTGGAAATGCCAACAATTAATGAAGTCTTTAAAACAAAATATAATCGTAATTATGATAAAAAAGATATTGATAAAATTTATGAATTATTTGAAGCATCATTAATGGCTGGAATTACTAAACATACTGGTATTAAGCCATATGTTATAGAAATAGTAAATAAACTCAAGGAAATGAAAATTAAAATTGGTTCAACTACTGGATATACTGATATGATGATGGAACCTGTTTTAAAAAGTGCTAAAGAACAAGGATATTGTCCAGATTGTTGGTATTCTCCTGATGCAACCAATCATTTAGGCCGTCCTTATCCATATATGATTTTTAAAAATATTCAAACTTTAAATGTTACAAGTGTTAAAAATGTAATTAAAGTTGGTGATACAGTTTCTGATATAGAAGAGGGTTTAAACGCTGGTGTAATTACAATTGGGGTAATTGAGGGAAGTTCAACTCTAGGATTAAATGAAGAAGAATTTAATAATTTAGATAAAATTAAAAAAACTGAATTAGTTGAAAAAGTTAAACAAATATATTTAGATGCTGGCGCTGATTATGTGATTAATAATTTAAGTGAATTGATTGATATTATTAATAAATATAATTAAAAAAATTAGTAGTTTAAATATATTAAGTTTTTAAAACAAAAAATATGATTCTAAAAATAGATACGGAAATATGTTCTATAAAAGAATCGTATTTTTTAGTAAAGTAAATATTTTTGAAAAAAGAAGTACATTGACATTAGTATAAATTATCACTATAATCAATTAAGCAGGAAAGTGAGGGATAATCATGCAAATTTCAAGCCGTTTTACAATTGCAGTTCATATATTTGCGTGTATTGATACTTTTAAAGATGATTATAAAATTACAAGTGATTTTTTAGCAGCTAGTGTAAATGTTAATCCAGTTATCATTAGAAAAATTTTATCACAACTAAAAAATGCTGGACTTGTTGAAGTAAAACGTGGAAGCGGTGGGGCAACTATCGCAAAAGAACTTGAACAAATTAATTTTTATGATATATATAGTGCTGTAGAATGTATAGAAAATGGAGAACTTTTTCATTTTCATGAAAATCCTAATAGTCAGTGTCCAGTAGGAAGAAATATTCATAATATTTTAGATGGGAAGTTAGTACAAGTACAAAATGCATTGGAAAACGAACTAAAAAAGATAACATTAGCTGATGTTATAAAAGATACAAAATATTATATTTCTAAAGATAAATAATAAATATAAACACGCTGAAAAGATTACAGCGTGTTTTCAATTTTATTTAAAATAAATAAAATGGTAAAAATGGTAAATAACTCAATAATAGTATTAATGCTTCCAAACATGATAATAAGCATTATTAAAATTGTAATTAAACGATGATAAATTATATTTATTTGGTTATAAGCATTATAATCAATTGGAATTAAGCGATTGATAATGATTTGAATTATTATTAAATATGATAATGAAGCGATGCTTGAAAGAACAATATGTAAAGTTGATAAAATATTTGTATTATTAGGATCGTACGGTAAATAACTACCTAATAAAATACAAATTAAGTTAAAACTAATTAATAATTTATCTAATCCAGTAATATAACTATAATTTAAAAGCTTAATTGTTTTAATCAATAAAAATATTGAAACAACACTAATCCAGATAAGAAAATAAATACGCAAAGTAGGTTGATATGATAAGTAAGTAAAGTTATTATAGATCCAAGAAGTTTTTAAAGATAAAATAAAAGTAAAAAAAGTAATAATATAATACATAAATACCTCCAATGTTATTTTAATAAAAGGGTAAAAAGATGTAAATAAAAAAAGAAAAAATGCTTTTACATATGTATAAGATATTAAGGAGGAAAAAAGATGAAAGCAAAATTAATAAATATTAATGCAAATGAAATAAGTAAAGTGAAAAAGACACGATTTGAAAATGTAAAAGCAAAAATTAAAGTAAGTTATGATTATGATAAAAATAATTTATTAAATTTGAATTATTTGATTAAAGTAGGGGATAATAATTATGATTATTTAATTACAAAATGTCAGTATGAAATAAGTGAATACAATTATAGCTTAGATGAAAAAATAGTTTTAAATCAGGCAATTGATTTGTTGCATGAACGTATTGAAATGTTGTTAAGCTTATTAACTGAAGAGATGGGAATAAAGCTACAAGATTGATTTTTATCGGGCTTGTCACAAACCTAAATAATTATCATATTTTATATTAGAGGTGGAATATGTTAGTTTATATTAATCAAATAGATAATCGGTGTAAATACTTAGCCAAATTAATGACTAGAGATGGTTATGAAGTAGTGGATAATCAAGATAAATTACCTTCATGTATGATTGTTTATTTAGGTGTAGATGGTAAGGATTGTAAGCAAGATGATTTTGCTTTTGGCAGTGTTGTATTTACACTGCTTAAAAATCAGCGTTTAGAGTATTTAAGTAAAATTAAGGGTTTTAAGTATCATTATTTATATAGTGATCAAACTTTTGTTTTAGAAAATAGTTATATCAGTGATGAAGCATTAATTGCATATATGATTATTGATAATGCGATTAGTTTGAATGATTCTAATATTTTAATTTTAGGTTATGGTAATTGTGGAAAAGATTTAGCTAGTAAATTGATGCGGTTTAATGCTCATATTTCTGTTTCAACGCGTGAAAAACATTATCGTAATGAAATTATTTTAAGTGGTTATCGATATCTTTGTTTAGAAGAATTATCATTAAATGGATTTGATTTTATTATCAATACCGTGCCTGACAATATTATTAATGAAAAAATGATGAATACTAAAGATAAAGATTGTCAAATATATGATATTGCATCTAAACCATATGGTTTGAGTAGTGCATTAAGAGATGTTAATTATCATTTATTAAAACAACTTCCAACAAAATATGCTTATCAAAGTAGTGCGTTAGCTTTATATAAAGCAATTAAACGGGCAGTTGATAGTCATGTTGAAAAATAAAAAGATTGGAATTGGAATCACTGGATCGTTTTGTTCATTGAAAAAAACAATGTATGTTTTAAATGAACTCGTGAAACAAAAATGCGATATTTATGTATTTGTAAGTGAAAAAATAGAAAATTGTGATACACGATTTGACCGAGCAAAAGAGTTAATTGCAGAAATTGAAAAAGTGATTAATCGTAAAGTCATTGACGATGTTGTAAGTGCAGAGGTATTTGGGCCTAAAACGCCTTTGGATATCATGTTAGTAATGCCTTGTAGTGGTAATACACTTGCAAAACTAACTTATGGTATTAATGATAATGCAGTAACAATGGCTTGTAAATCAACTTTACGAAATGAAAAAAATGTTGTTTTAGCAATTGCAACTAATGATGCTTTAAGTAATTCAGGTAAAAATATCATGCAAATTTTAAATACAAAACATTTTTATTTAGTTCCAATGTATCAAGATGATTGTATAAAAAAACCTAATAGTATGTTATTTGATGAAAATCTAGTTATTCAAACTTTAGTAAATGCTCTAAATTATAAACAGCTACAACCAGTTTTTGAAGGGTGTAAGGATTAAAAAATTAAATAAATTGATTGAGAAATATTAATTTATTTCTCTTTTCATTTATTTTTTGTTACAATGTTTTTAGAAAGTATTAGCCATGGATACTTTGATGTGTTAATATATTAAGGACTGTTTTTTGGACATAATAATAATGGAGGAAAAAATGAGAAAAGATATTGTAAAGATTTTACCGCTTGGTGGGCAAGCTGAAATGGGTAAAAGTATGTACTGTATTGAAATAAAAGATAAAATTTTTATTTTAGATGCAGGATTTAGATTTCCTGAAATTAATAAGTTAGGGATAGATATAATTATTCCTAGTTTTGATTATTTAAAGGAAAATGCAAGTCGTGTAGTAGCAATTATTATTACACATGGTCATGATGATGTTATGGGGGCATTACCATATTTATTAGAAGCTGTAAATGCACCAATATATGCTCCTGCATTAACTGCTGATTTAATTGATCAAATGTTAAAACGTCATAAAAAACATAATAATTTTAAAATTAATTATCAATTAAATCGTGTTAAACGTAATGATTCAATTGAAATTGAAGGGGTACCAGTAGAGTTTTTCCCTGTAACTCATTCAATTCCAGGCAGTGTTGGTGTTGCTTTGTGGACTAGAGATGGCTATATCGTGTATTGTGGTGAATTTATCATTGATTTTGGAGCACCAGAAGGTTTTAGATGTGATATTCAAAAGATGATGGAAATTGGCAAAAAAGGAGTTTTAGCACTGTTATGTGAATCTTCTTATTCTAAAAATTCTGGTTATACTTCGCCTAAACATAAGTTGACTGATAAAATTGATAATATATTTGAAGATAGTGAAGGAAGAATTATTATTTCATCATATGCGCAAAACATTTTTAGAACTAAGGAAATAGTTGAGTTAACTAAAAAATATAATCGTAAAATTGTATTTTATGGACGTGATAAGTACGATAGTACAAATAGTATTGTAAGAATTGGTCAACGTTTGAAAAAAGCTGTAATTAATATTCCAAAAGAGATAATTGCTTTTTCTACTGATATTGGCAAAAAAGGAATTGATGATGATTTAGTAGTTTTATTAAGTGGAACGCCACAAAGAATTTATCATGATATCAATGATATTATTGATGGGGGCGATGAATATTTAAAACTTAATGAAAATGATACATTTATTGTTGCTTCACCAGTGGTACCAGGAACAGAAAAGATAGCTAATCGAGCAATCAATGAATTATATAAAACCGATTCGAATATTCATGTTTTAAAAAATAAAGAACTTACTTCTATGCATGCTAGTCAAGAAGATGTTAAAGTAATTATCCAAATCTTTAATCCAACGTATTTTATTCCAATTAAAGGGGAATATCAGCATTTTATTTCAAATATGGAAGTAGCTATGAGTATGCAGGTTTTACAAGAAAATATTCCAATTATAGATAATGGCGAAATTTTAACATTTAAAAATGGTGTTTTGGAAGATTATCGTGATACAATTGAAGTTGAAGATGTTATGATTGATGGAATTGGTGTTGGTGATGTTGGTGATAAGGTTATTGATGATCGAATCCAGCTTTCTAATGATGGTGTTGTTGTAATTGGGGTAACGATTGATAGTAAAAAACGTGAAATAATCGCTAATACTGATGTACAATCAAGAGGATTTGTTTATTTAAAGGATTCTGAACATATCATTAAAGGTGTAATTGATATTGCTGAAAAATGTGTAGCTCAAATGAAAGGTGATTATACTTTAGAGGCAATTGAAGTACGCCAAGAAATAAAAGATAAAGCTAGTAAATATATTGCCAAAGAAACAGGTAAAAGACCGGTTATTTTACCAATTATTATTGAAGTGTAAGATTGAATGTAATCATTCAATCTTTTACTTTTATTAGAATACATTATTATGCTATAATAGTTGAGTTAGGATAGGGAGTGTGAGATATGGCTAAAACAAAGCGATCAAAAAAATCAAAGCAAGAACAGCTAAGCGAAGCTTTACAATTCAGAATCATAACAGCTGTTTGTTTGTTTTTAGTTATTGTAGCTACGTTGCGTTTAGGTCCAATTGGTGAATATTTAAATTATATGTGCACATATATATTAGGCAATTTTGTAGGAATTGGATACGTAGTTTTAATCGTTTTAGCAATATACGCTATTTATCATGCAAAATTACCGCGTTTAAATGGTCCAAATGCGGTTGGCTGTTATTTGTTGATAGCATCAATTTTAACATTTATGTCAGCATTAAACGACGATAATATGACGGGCATAAAAGTTATTAATCAATATTTTAATCAAGCCCCATGTAATCGTGGTGGTATGCTAGGCGCAATATTTTATGGTTTTTTAAGTGCTTTATTTGATAAAACAGGAGCATTAATTGCAGCTGGATTTATTTTAATTATTGCTATTGCAATATTGAGTAGTAAATATTATGTAACTCATCGTAAAAAAAGACCTCAGAAAAAATCTTCAAAAAAAGAAGTTAAGCAAAGTGGGAAATTTATTGATTTTTTCACAAAGAAAAAAGATGCTTTCTTTTTTCCTGATGAAGTATTTGAAAATAAGATAGAACCAGAAATAAAAGATACTACAAGAATTCATACAGTTCATTTACAAGAAGATGATAATGCTTCTTCAACTATGGAATTTGATGAAAAATCAATGACTTTAGAGATAAAAGAAAAAGAACCTAAAATTCATGATGAAACTTCAAAAACAAAACAAAAGATCAATAAAAATTATCGTTTACCTGCATTATCATTATTAAAAAATCCAGTTACAAAAAAATCTGGTGATAATAAAGGAAATGCTTTAAAAAAAGCTGATGCTTTAACTACAGTGCTTAGAGAATTTGGAGTAATTGCATCTATTAGTGATATTTTTATTGGACCATCTGTTACAAAATATGAATTAAAATTAGAAACAGGAACAAGAGTTAACAAAATTATTCAATTACAAGACGATATTAAATTAGCTTTAGCTGCTAAAGACATTCGAATTGAAGCCCCGATACCAGGTAAGGCTGCAGTTGGAGTAGAAATTCCTAATAGTGTTGCTTCAATGGTTACTTTTAAAGAAGTAATTAAAGACATTCCTAAAGAATTACAAGAAAATAAATTATTAGTGCCTTTAGGTAAAGATGTTAGTGGAAAAACAATCTGTGCTCAACTTAACAAAATGCCTCATTTATTAATTGCTGGAGCAACTGGGAGTGGAAAATCAGTGTGTGTAAATACTATCATTTGTAGTATTTTAATGCGTGCAAGACCAGATGAAGTTAAATTTATTTTAGTTGATCCCAAAAAAGTAGAATTAACTAATTACAATGGAATTCCACATTTACTTACACCAGTTGTAACAGATCCTAAAAAGGCAGCAGCTGTATTACAAGAAGTCGTTGTTGAAATGGAGCGAAGATATGATTTATTTGCAAAGGCTAATGTTAGAAATATCGAAAGTTATAATAATTATGTAATGAAAAAAAATGAGGATATGCCATTAGATGAACAACTTGAAGTATTGCCATTTCATGTTGTGATATTAGATGAGGTTGCTGATTTAATAATGGTAGCAAGTAAACAGGTGGAAGATTGCATCATGCGTATTGCTCAAATGGCTAGAGCAGCAGGAATTCATTTAATTGTAGCAACACAAAGACCTTCTACAGATATCATTACTGGGGTTATTAAAGCAAATATTCCTTCAAGAATTGCTTTTGCGGTATCATCTGGGGTTGATTCAAGAACTATTTTAGATACTACTGGTGCTGAAAAGTTATTAGGAAAAGGAGATATGCTTTTTTCGCCAATGGGTTCGAGTTCACCAATTCGTGTTCAAGGAGCATTTGTATCTGATGAGGAAGTTATGGCAATTTGTCATCATACAATTAGTCAACAAGGAGCTAATTATGATGAAAAATATATGAATGTTAAATTAAATACATCTACTTCTAGTACTCTTTCAAAAGAGGATGAAGAGGACGAAGAGTATGAAATGTGTCGTAGTTTTGTTATTGAAGTTCAAAAGGCAAGTACATCTTTATTGCAAAGAAAATTTAGAATTGGATATAATAAGGCTGCAAGAATTATTGATCAGTTAGAAGCTGATGGTGTAATAGGACCACAAATTGGTTCTAAACCACGTGAAGTATATATTCGCGGTTATCAAGAAGATGTTTAATAGATATCTTTTTATATATTTTTGATAATTAAGTGAATTTGTGTAAATATAATCACTTAATTAGGTTTTGATTTACTTAAGATGACAATTAGTCTATAATATTTAGGTAATAAGGAGGCAAGGAAATATGTTGAATTTTCGTAACAATATCCATAAAATTAAATTTTATGGAGCCTTAGAACAAGCAAAAGAAAAAAAGAATCAACAAGGTAATATTCTTACAAGACGATTAATTATTTTACTTTGTATAGTAGTTACAATTTCATCAGTAATGGCTACACGACTTGCATATATTCAATTTAGTGCAGCTGATGAATTAGCAGTTAAACTTGAAAAATATGGAACTGCAACATATACAACAGATGCTCCACGAGGAGAAATTGTTGATCGTAATTATACAAAATTAGTTCAAAATGTTAATGTGATTTGTGCTACATATTATGCACCTAAAAAAATAACAAATAATCAATTAAAAAAGTCAGCAAGATTTTTAGCAGATACGATTAACTTTGATACTTCAACAATATCAAAACGTAATAAAAAGGATTATTTTATTATTGCATATCCAAAATTAGCAGATGATTTAGTTAGTGATGAAGAAAAAAGTAAACTTCAAAATCAAGATAATTATGATGATGCGCTTTTAAAATTACAAATCGAACGTATTAGTGATGAAATGTTGGAAAAATATATGGATGAAGATACTTTAAAATATACACATTTTTATTATTTAATGCGAAGTTGTACTAGTGGTTCATCAATTTTAGCAGAAGGACTAACAGAACAAGAAGCAAGTATTATTGGTGAAAATGCAGATATTTTACCCGGAATCAAAATAACTACTGATTGGTCACGTCAGTATGTTTATAATAATGAATTTAGTCAAGTTTTAGGTAAAGTAACAACTAAAAAACAAGGTCTACCAGCTGAACAAAAAGATGAATTGTTAGCGTTAGGATATCAAAATGATTCACGTATTGGAGTATCTGGTTTAGAAGCACAATATGAAGATATTTTAAGAGGTAGTGATAGTAGTTATACATTAAACTACGATGAAAATGGTAATCCAATTGTTACTAGTTCAAAATCAGGTATTGCGGGGTCAAATATCCGTTTAACAATTGATTGGCAGTTACAGCAATTTGCTGATCAATTAATAGAAAATGAATTAAAGACAATGAATGGTCAAAATAAATTCTTTAATAAAATGTTCTTTACCATGATTGATCCTTATACTGGAGAAATTTTAGTAATGTCTGGTAAAATGATTGATAAAGAGACTGGTGAGGTAACTGATTATGCTGCTGGAAATTATTTAGATGCCAATTTGATTGGTTCTACTATTAAAGGTGGAACATTATATACAGGATTTAAAGAAGGTCTTATTACACCAGGAACGGTGTTTGTAGATGAGCCAATTAAAATTAAAGGAACTGAACCAAAAAAATCATATCGTAATATGGGTGCTATCGATGAAGTTGATGCAATGGCATATTCATCAAACGTTTATATGTTTAGAATTGCAATGCTTTTAGGTGGTGCTAACTATGTATATGATGGACCATTAAAAATAAATGATGAAGCTTTTGATATTTTAAGAAGAGATTTGGGTGAACTTGGTTTAGGCGTGAAAACTGGACTTGATGTTCCATATGAAGAATTAGGAGTTCATCGTGATCGAAATAGAACCGGAGGTTTTTTACTAGATGCTTCAATTGGACAGTATGATACATATACAAATATTCAATTAGCTCAATATGCAGCTACTTTAGCTAATGGTGGAAAAAGAATTAAACCACATTTATTATTAGATTCATACACTACTGATTCAGATGGAATAGCTAATGCTAATTATGTTGCTAAAACTGAAGTCTTAGATGATGTATCAGCTCAAACTACTGCGTTTAATCAAATAAAACAAGGAATGCGTGCTTGTGTAACCCGCAGTAATGGTACATCTAATAAGTATTGGTCTAGCAAACCGTATATTACATATGCAAAAACCGGGACAGCTGAAGATTATACAGGAACTGGAAAAACCGATTATCCAAACC
Source organism: Thomasclavelia spiroformis DSM 1552 (assembly GCF_025149465.1). Taxonomy (NCBI): domain Bacteria; kingdom Bacillati; phylum Bacillota; class Erysipelotrichia; order Erysipelotrichales; family Coprobacillaceae; genus Thomasclavelia; species Thomasclavelia spiroformis. The sequence continues at coordinate 1,215,413 of NZ_CP102275.1, forward strand.
ACTTACAAATTGGATATATTCAAGCTGATGAAAATTCTGAACCAATCGTTGCTTTTGCTTGTGTTGCGATTCGTCAAACTGTTGCTTCTGATAATTCTTCAAGCTCTGCACCATATATTTCACAAGCAATTGTTGATGAATATGTAAAAAAGTATGGCTTAAATTGAAAAAAAGCTAGTAATTAGAATAAGACTGTGTTAATATATTTAACGGAAGTTTACAAATGGAGGTGTAACTAATGAGAGAAAATATAATTCTTAAATGTACTGAATGCGGTGAAGAAAATTACATTAATACAAAAAATAAAAGAAATCATCCAGATAGAATGGAAGTTAATAAATATTGTCCAAGATGTAATAAAAAAACTGTACATAAAGAAAAAAAATAAGCCTAACGGCTTTTTTTCTTTATAGGAGGATAGATTATGAAGGTAAAGACTTTATTATTAGGAAATATGCAAACAAATTGTTATATTGTCAGTGATGATGATCATCATTGTTTTATTGTTGATCCTGGCGATAATGGTAAAAAGGTAATTAAATTTTTAAACGATAACGAATTAATTTTAGATGCAATTTTATTAACACATGGACATTTTGATCATATCGGAGCAGTTGATTATATATATGAACATTGTCATTGTCCTATTTATATTCATCAAGAAGATATTGCATTGTTGCATGATGCAAAAGCAAACCTTTCAATTTTTGAAGTACCATTTGTAGTTAATGCACCAGTAATAGCTAGTAATGAAAAAATGAAAATTGGAAATTTTGAAATTAACTGGTTACATTTACCAGGACATTGTCCTGGTTCTTCAATGATTTATTTACCTAAAGAAAGTGTTATTTTTTCTGGTGATGTGTTGTTTAATGGTTCAATTGGAAGATTTGATTTTCCAAATTCATCAAAGCATGATACAAGTACGTCTTTAAATAAGATTAAAGAATATGATTTTGATGCAATTGTTTATCCAGGACATGGTCCTGCAACCTCATTAAAACAAGAACAAGCAAGTAATCCTTATTTATAAGAAATATTTAGCATATTAGTGATTGTTTATGATATAATTATTAATGTATCTGGAGGAATTGAGATGGAACTATACAATAAAGAGTTATTAAAAAAATTAAAAGATGAAATTGGTGCAACTAATTATTATATGCCAAAAAAATTATTTGAAAATGCAATGTTTAGAAACATTCGTTTAGAAACTAAATTGGCTTATGTTGCAATATTGGATGTTTTATTAAAGAAACCTACTTATAATCAAGAAAATAAAGCTTTATTAAAAGTGGATAATCCTATGATTGTAAAAACGTTAGCTATTTTAGCTAATAAAGAAGTTGATCAAAATAAAATTAATAAATATTTAGATGAATTAATGGAAGCAAATTTAATTGAAATGAATAAACAAGATATTTTTGTTTATTGTTTAAGCTAAGATGTTTAAAATATTAATAAAAAAATGGATTAAGAATTATAATGATGTAAATAATTCGCAAGTAAGAGAAAAATATGGGACACTTTGTTCAACTTTATCAATAATATGTAATATAATATTGGTAATTTTTAAATTTACAATCGGGGTTATTACTAATAGTATTGCAATTCAAGCTGATGGGTTAAATAATTTATCTGATGTAGGTAGTAATTTAGCTTCGTTATTTGGTTTTAAGTTAGCAAATAAACATCCTGATGAAACTCATCCTTATGGTCATGGAAGAGTTGAATATGTTGCAGGATTGATTATTGCTTTTCTTATTTTATTAGTAGGTATTCAATCATTAAAAGATTCGATTATAAAAATTATAGAACCACAAAAAGTTACATTTACTTTTGTAGCTGTAATTATTTTAATTGTTTCAATTTTAATTAAATTGTGGATGGCATCATTTAATCGTTATGCTTCAAAGAAAATTAATTCTGCAACATTATTGGCAGCTAGTCAAGATAGTTTAAATGATGTTATTGCTACTTTAGCTACTTTAATTTCTTTGATTTTATCGTTATATACAGATTTTGCAATTGATGGCATAATGGGAGCAATTGTATCGCTTATTGTTTTAAAAGCGGGAATTGAAATATTTAAAGATACCGTTAATCCACTACTAGGAATGGCGCCAGATAAAGATTTAATTAAAGATATTGAAAATTATATTTTATCGTTTCCAACTGTACTTGGAATTCATGATTTAATGATGCATGATTATGGTCCGGGTAGGAGATTTTTAACATTACATGTTGAAGTTGATAGCGATAATGATATTATGCTAGTTCATGATGAGATGGATGTAATTGAAAGAGCTATTTTGGATAAATATCATATCTTAACAACAATTCATATGGACCCAATTGATTCAAATGATATTTTAACTAATGAATTAAAACAAATTGTTTTAAAAGTTGTTAAAAATATAAATAAACAATATAGCATACATGATTTTAGAATTGTAACTGGGCCTACTCATACAAATTTGATTTTTGATGTTTTAATCCCATCAAATGATCAAATAAAACACGATCTTTTAAAAGAACAAATTAATGAAAAACTACAAAATATAAATCCGAATTATCAAACTGTAATGCAAATAGAACACAGTTTTGTATAAATAAAAAAGAGGTTTTACGAATTAACTTTAAAAAGTTATTCGTTTAAACCTCTTTTATGCTCTAAAAATTATTTCTTCTTTTTCATACATCATTTTAGCACCAATCATGGCAATAATAACATAAACTACTGACCAACCTATTGTCATATATAAATGTGTATAATTTAACTGATTAAAAATAATCTCCTTAATTACAACAACTACATTTAAGATAGGAATATTCATCATTGTCGTTGAAACAGCGCTTGGTTCCATGTACATTGTAATAACAGAAAGTAATACAGGAACTAAAGTTACTGGTGTTAAATATGTATTTGCTTCTTTTAGTGATCGAGCATAAGTCGATACTAACAACATGACAGCAGAAATAAATATTACATATAGCACCGCTAATAAGATAATCAAAAGCATTCCTTGAATTGATAAATCAATTGAAAAAGCCATCATATCACTTAATCCAAATTTAAATGCTAATAATAATCCAACAGCAGATAGAATTGACGTTATTGTTCCAAATGTTGCTGTAACAATTAGTTTTCCAATTAGAATTGAACTTCTTGAAACCGATGTAGAAAGCAATGGTTCTAATGTTCCGCGTTCTTTTTCCCCAGCTCCTAAATCAGTCGCAATTGGAACAATTCCAGAACCAGAATAACCGATGATCATCATTGGGATTAGCATTCCTAGCATCATTAATGATACACTATCAGCTTCACTATCTTTAGCATGTTCATTGTAAGTAAATGGTTTTAAAATATCACTAGATAAATTATTCTGCTCTAAATAAGTTGCCAAATAATTATTTTGGTAGTTACTGAACATTGTTTGTACTGTACTAATTGCTGTTAAAGCACGTTGTGAAGTTGTATCATAATATAGATCAACTTCAGGAGTTTTGCCTTGAAGTAATAATTCATTGATATCATTGGCAATCACATATGCCGTTATTTTGCCATCATAAGCATCATTGATTGGATCATTACTTTTAACTAATTCATAAATATTAGATTCATTAAAAAGAGTTGATATTTCTGGATTATTAGTTTCTAAAACAATTTTATATTTATTATCTTCACTAGGTGAAGCTAAATCACTAACTGATGAAAAGATGAAAGTAAATAATAATGGCATAATAATAATTGGAATAACAAATGTCATTAACAATGTTTTTCGATCTCTTAAAATATCTTTAAATTCTTTTTTTACAATAGTCATTATATTACTCATCTTGCATCCCTCCAATACATTCAATAAATAAATCTTCAAGACTATCTTTTTGATAATCTTTTTTCAATTGTTCGATTGTCCCACTAGCAACAATTTTACCTTTATGAATAATAATAATTCGATCACATAGCTTTTCTGTTTCATACATATTATGACTAGAAAAAACAATTGCTTTGTTGTCTTTTTTACATTTTAAAATAAAATCATGGATAAGCTTACTTGATAAAACATCTAGACCAGTAGACGGTTCATCAAATAACATTACATCAGGTTGATGAATGATACTTCTTGCCAGTGATACTTTTTGTTTCATTCCACGACTATACTTTCCTACTGGGCGATCAATATAATCGCTCATTTCTAGTTCACTTGCAATTTTATTAACAGCTTGATTTGCTTCTAAATCACTCATCCCATTTAATTTTGCAAAATAAATCATATTTTCTCTTCCGGTTAAACGATCATATAAAGCCACATCACCACCAAATAAAATTCCAATTCTTTCTCTAATTTTATTAGGATTATCAATAATATTATAACCATCAATCGTAGCATTTCCAGAAGTTGGTTTTAACATTGTTGCTAACATTCTTAAAGTAGTTGTTTTACCAGCGCCATTTTCTCCTAACAATCCAATAATTTCACCTGGATTTACTTCAAAAGAAACATTGTCAACCGCAGTTACTTTTTTGAACTTTTTTGTTAAATTTTCGACTCTTAACATATTTATCCCCCTTTATAGTATATAATTATTCTAAACTAAAAAAGTCATATTATCAAAGCATTTAGTAACTTTTAAATGTATTACTTTAATAAAATAGTACTTGACTTTTAAAAAAGTTTTAGTTAATATTATGTCAACGACGATGAAAAGAAGAGTAGTTTACATCTCCTTTGTAGAGAGTCCTTGTTTGGTGAAAAAGGGTAAGTGGCTGTAAATGAAGATGGTCTTGGAGTTTTATAGGCGATATTTAGTCTATAGCGGGTGCGCCCGTTAGAGCGCTAGAGTATGATGGTACTCGATGAGGTTATTATTGTGAGATAATAATGAATTAAGGTGGTAACACGGGTTAGAACTCGTCCTTTGTCAAGGGCGAGTTTTTATATTATAAGGAGGATTTATGATTGAAATAAAAGAAGTGAGTAAAATTTATGATTTAAAAAATCGTAAAGTAGTAGCCGTTGATAATGTTTCATTATCAATTAATGATGGTGATATTTTTGGAATAATTGGTTATAGTGGAGCAGGAAAATCAACACTTGTAAGAATGATCAATCAATTAGAAAGACAAGATAAGGGAAAGATTTTGATTGATGGACATGAATTAAATAAATTGTCACCTAAACAACTTAGACAATTACGAACTAAAATTGGAATGATTTTTCAACATTTTAATTTATTATGGTCAAGAACAGTTAGTGAAAATATTGAATTAGCTTTACAAATTGCTGGAATCAAAGAAAAACATAAACGCCAACAAAGAGTTAAAGAATTAGTTGATCTAGTGGGATTGACAGGTCGTGAAAATGCTTATCCAAGTGAATTATCAGGAGGACAAAAACAAAGGGTAGGGATTGCAAGGGCCCTAGCTAATGATCCTAAAATTTTACTATGTGATGAAGCTACTAGCGCTTTAGATCCTGATACAACTAAATCAATTTTAGATTTACTATTAGAAATTAATCGTAAATTAGAAATTACAATTGTGATGATCACTCATCAAATGGAAGTAGTCCAAAAAATTTGTAATCGTGTAGCAGTAATGTCTGAAGGTAAGGTTGTTGAAGAAGGTAATGTAAAAAAAATATTTACTATGCCAAAACATTCTGTAACTAAAAGTTTTATACGTGATATTAAAAATAATAATGAATTTGATTTAGATGTGTTAAAAAACATTTATTCAAATGGTAAGTTATTAAAAGTTATTTTTAATGAAAATACTAGTAGAACACCAATTTTAACTAATGTAATTAGACAATGTGATTCATTTATTAATGTAATTGAAGCTAATTTGACGAATACAATTGATAGTTCATTTGGAATTATGATTTTAGAAGTTACAGGTGATTATGAAAAAGTAATTGAATTATTTAATAAATATCATGTTGAAGTGGAGGTGATGTAAATGAATGATATTTTAGAAAATATCGATATAGATGCAATGATTAATGCCTTAGGTGAAACATTATTTATGACAGTTGTTTCTTTGATTTTTGCAGTAATTATTGGATTAATTTTAGGAATAGCTATTTATTTAACACAAGAAGATAGTTTATACCCTAATAAACCTGTTAATAAAGTTTTGAATTTAATCGTTAATATTTTAAGAGCGATTCCGTATATTATTTTATTGATGATTATTGTACCATTAACTACTGCTTTAGTAGGTTCAATGATAGGAGCCAAAGCAGCTTTACCTTCATTGATTTTATCAAGTGCACCATTTTATGGAAGAATGGTTATGATCGCTTTAAATGAAGTAGATAGTGGTACAATCGAAGCAAGTAAAGCAATGGGAGCTAGTAATTTCCAAATTATTACTAAAGTACTAATTCCTGAAGCAAAACCTGCTTTAATTTCTTCAGTTACTGTAATGGCAATTTCATTAGTTGGTTATACAGCTATGGCTGGAGCCATTGGTGCTGGTGGGTTAGGTAATTTAGCATATTTATATGGAATGGCTAGAAATAATAATTATATTATGTATACAGCAACTATTTTGATATTGATTATTGTATTTATTATACAAATTATTGGTGATTATTTTGTAAGAAAGTTAGATAAGAGGTAGAAAAGATGAAAAAATGGTTATTAACAATTATAAGTTTAGTATTAGCAGTTACATTAACTGCTTGTGGTGGTAATGCAAGTGATGAAAATACTTTAGTAGTAGGGGCCACATCAAAACCACATGGCGATATTTTAGAAGAAGCTAAAAATATTTTAAAGGATGAATATGACATTGATTTAGAAATTAAAATTTTTGATGATTATTTTATTTTTAATCGTGCTTTAGATGCTGGAGATCTTGATGCAAATTATTTTCAACATCAACCTTTTTTTGAAGATTCTGTAGAAACTAATGGTTATGATCTCGTTAATTTAGGTGGTATTCACATTGAACCATTTGGATTTTATTCTAAACAAATCAAAAGTATTGATGAACTAAAAAAAGATGATGTAATTATTATTTCGAATTCTGCTGCTGATTATGGCCGTGTACTTTCTATTTTAGATAAAGCCGGAGTAATTGAATTAGATAAAAATGTAAAAGTTCAAAATTCAACAACTAAAGACATTGTATCAAATCCTTTAAATTTAGAATTTAAAGAAATCAAGCCAGAAATCTTAACTAGTGCCTATGAAAATAACGAAGGTGCATTAGTTGCAATTAATGGAAACTTCGCAATTGATGCTGGTTTAAACCCAACAAAAGATGCAGTTCTTTTAGAATCTGCAAGTCAAGATAATCCATATGTAAATATTGTTGCTTGTAAAAAAGGTAGTGAAAACGATAAAAAAATCAAAGCTTTAATGGAAGTATTAAAATCTGATCAAATTAAAGAATTTATTACTTCAACATATAGTGATGGTTCAGTAATCCCAGTAAATTAAAAATGGAGGCAAAAAATGAAACGTAAATTTTTCTTTTTTGATATTGATGGAACATTAGCAGTAGGCGTACCTGGAAAACAATATATTCCTGATTCAACAAAATTAGCATTAAAAAAATTAAAAGAAGCAGGTCACTTTTTAGCAATTGCTACCGGTAGAAGTTATGCTATGGCAGTTGATCATATGAAAGCATTAGGCTTTGAAAATATGGTTAGCGATGGTGGTAATGGGATAACAATTAATGGGCAATTATTAGAAATCAAACCATTAGATTACAATAAATGTCTTAAATTAATAGATGAATGTAAAGAAAAAGGTTTTATTTGGGCCATTTCACCAGATAACGAAATAAGAAGATTAGCCCCTGATAATCGTTTTTATGATTTTACTCATGATATTTATATGAATACAGTTGTTCAACCAGGTTTAGATCCTCGTGATTTTGATGAAATATATAAAGTTTATATTGCTTGTTTTAGCCCCGAAGAACAAAAACTAGAAACATTAAAAGAATTACCTTGGTGTCGTTTTCATAAAGAATATTTATTCGTAGAACCTGGTGATAAATCAGTTGGAATAAAAAAGATCGTTGATCATTTTAATGGTGATTATCAAGATGTGGTTGTTTTTGGGGATGAAAAAAATGATTTAAGCATGTTTAGTGATGAATGGACAAGTATTGCAATGGGGAATGCGATTGATGAATTAAAACAAAAAGCAACATATATAACTGATTCGTGTGATAAAGATGGAATATATAATGCCTGTAAACATTTTGGATGGATTGAATAATAAAAATGTCTGATAAGTTTTAATAACTTTTTCAGACATTTTTTATTATTTTTGCAGGTACACCACCTACAACAGTATTAGCAGGAACATCTTTTGTTACAACTGCGCCTGCTGCAACTATCGCATTATCTCCAATTGTTACGCCAGGAAGAATTGTTGCATGTGACCCAATCCAAACTTTCTTTCCAATATGAATAGCAGATGGAATATTATCTGTTCTTTGTTCTGGAAACAGACCATGATTAATGGTAGCAAGGACAACATGAGATCCAATTAAAACATCATCATCTATATAAATTCCCCCATGGTCTTGAAAATGACAACAGCAATTAATAAAAACATTTTTTCCAATATAAATATTTTTACCACATTCACTATAAAATGGTGGAAATATTGCAAAAGTATCGTCAACTGGTTTGCCAATTATTTCAGAGAATAATTGACGTCTTATTTTTGCATCATGATAAGAATTATTTAATTGTGCAGTTTTTAACATCGCATCTTCTGCTAAATAATGCATCAGTTCATGTTCGTGAGAACCCCCAGTGATAGCTTTACCTGATTTTAAATCTTCTAAAAATTTTTCAATCTCCATAAATATATTTCTCCTTTAAAAATCAACTTTAATATAATAATCTTTTAAATTATAATACTTAAACTAAACTATATGTCAATAATTAAAGCATATTATTGCTGAATGTCACAATTTCACAATTAATTCACAAAATAATTTATTTAATATTATTAAATAAATAAAAAATGTTATAATTTATGAAAAAGCTAAGAATATTTTAACTAGTAAAAATGATTAATTACTGTTACTAAACATTTGATTTTAAAAATTAAATTTAAAGTCACATAGAAATAATATAAAGAAATTATTTGTTATTTTAGTGAATATATTTTTTAATATTACAAAAAATACTAAAAATAGATATATAATTTGGAAATAATCTATTTTTATATATTTATTTGTCACAAAGTCACAAGATATTTACATTGTGAATATCTTTATTAAATATCTGTACAAAAATTAAAATAAGTACTAAACTTATTTATATCTTAAATAAAGGAGAAGAAAATGAAAATAGCTGTGTATAACTATCGTGAATTCGATGAAGGAAATTTTTTTGAAGAATTTAGTAAAAAATATGATCTGCAAATTATAAAATGTTACGAAAAACCAAGTATAGATAATGTAAATTTAGCTAAGGGCTGTTATGGAATTAGTGTAATTACTACACCCATTACTAGAGATATTATTAAAGCTTGGGCTAATCTTGGAATTAAACATATTTCTACTCGTACAATTGGATATGATCATATTGATATTGAAGCAGCAATTGAATTTGGAATTGAAGTAAGTAATGTTACTTATTCAACAGCTAGTGTTGCTAATTATACAATTATGATCATGTTAATGGCTCTTAGAAAGATGAAAATGATTTTAAAAAGAGCCGAGGGCTTTGATTTTTCATTACAAGAAAGTATGGGCTTAGAATTAGAGAATATGACTGTTGGGGTAATTGGAACAGGAGCAATTGGTAAAAATGTAATTAAAAATTTAACTGGTTTTAACTGCAATATTTTAGCTTATGATCCTTTTATAAATGAAGAAGTAAAAAAATATGCAAAGTATGTATCATTAGATAAGGTTTTAAGTCAAAGTGATATCTTAACCCTTCACATTCCTGCAACTAAAGATACTTATCATTTAATTAGAAAAGAAACTATTAATAAAATGAAAGGTGGAGTTATTATTATCAATACTGCAAGAGGCAGTATTATTGATACCGCTGATTTAATTGAAGCCCTTGAAAGTGGTAAAATAAGTGCATGTGCACTGGATGTAATTGAAAATGAATTAGGTTTATATTATAACGATTATAAATACAAAACAATTAAAAATCATTACCTATCAATTTTAAAAGAAATGCCTAATGTTTTATTGACACCACATATGGCTTTTTATACTAAACAGGCAGTAAGTGATATGGTTGAAAATTCTTTATTAAGTATTGTTACTTCAAAGAAGGGAAAAGAAAATAAATTTAGGATTTGTTAAAAATATTTATCATATGATAACGTTTTCATCGTTAAATGTGTTAAAATAAATGTATTACAGCTAATGATAAGGATTGATCTAAGTCAAAGGGCAAATACATAAAAAGTCATTAGTTTGTATTAATGACTTTTTCATTTAAGGAGGTAAGATGGAAACTAGAATTGCAATAATTGGAATATTTGTTTATAAAATAGAAAGTGCATACAAAATAAATGAATTATTACATGAATATAACCAATATATTATTGGTCGAATGGGAATTCCTTATAAAGATAAACAAGTATCGGTTATTTCGATAATCGTTGATGGACCTAATGATATAATTGGAGCACTTTCAGGAAAACTAGGGATGGTAGAAGGGGTTAGTGTTAAAGCACTATATTCTAAAAAATAAAATGAATAACCAACAATTAATTGATAAATTAGAACTTGATGGTATTTTAAGTTTTAATGAATTTAAGCAGTTATTATCTACTTATAGCTATCAAGACTTTAATTATGCTAAAAAACGTGCAAATAAAATAACAAAACAAATTTTTAGTAATAAGATATATATTAGAGGCTTGATTGAAATTAGTAGTTATTGTAAAAATGACTGTTATTATTGTGGACTTAGAAAAAGCAATTTAAAAGCGTTACGTTATCGCTTAAACAAAGAAGAAATATTGCTTTGCTGTAATGAAGGTTATAAATTAGGCTTTCGAACTTTTGTATTACAAGGTGGGGAAGATTTGTATTATGATGATGATTTAATGGTTGATATCATTAAATCAATTAGAAATTTATATCCAGATTGTGCAATTACATTATCACTTGGTGAAAAAAGTAAAGAGACGTATCAAAAATATTATGATGCAGGAGCTAATCGTTATTTATTAAGAGAAGAAACTTATAATGAAGAGCATTATTATATGTTGCATCCTCGTGAAATGTCGTTTAAAAAAAGAATCAAGTGTTTATTTAATTTAAAAGAAATAGGGTTTCAAACTGGTTGTGGTTTTATGGTTGGTAGCTATCTACAAACAATCGATCATCTAGTTAATGATTTATTGTTTATAAAAGAGTTACAGCCAGAAATGGTTGGAATTGGACCATTTTTAGTTCATCAAGATACCCCATTTAAAAATCAAAAAAATGGTGATTTAAATTTGACTTTATTTTTATTGAGTATCATTAGAATTATGACTAAAGATGTACTTTTACCAGCAACTACTGCTCTAGCTACTTTAGATCCTAATGGACGAATTGAAGGAATAAAGCATGGATGTAATGTTGTAATGCCTAATTTATCACCTAATGAAGTTAGAAAAAAATACTTACTTTATGATAATAAGGCGTCTAGTGGTCAAGAAGCTAGTGAAGGCCTTAATGAATTAGCTGATACATTGAAAAAAGAAGGTTATCAAATAGTATATCAGCGTGGAGATTATTGTAAATTTGATTACAAGGGATAATTCCTAAGTAAAAGAAGGAGAATGAATATGTATAATGTAAAATCTAATAAGGCAGAAGAATTTATAGATGATCAAGAAATATTAGATACAATTGAATATGCAAAGAAAAATAAAAATAATCGAGAATTAATTTTTTCGTTGATTGAAAGAGCAAAAGATTGCAAAGGTTTAACACATCGTGAAGCAATGCTGCTTTTAGAATGTGATATTCCTGAAGCAATCAGGGAAATGGAAAAAGTTGCAAAAATGATTAAAGATAAATTATATGGAAATCGAATTGTTTTATTTGCACCATTATATTTATCAAATTACTGTGTTAATGGTTGTGTGTATTGTTCATATCATCAAAAAAATAAGCATATTGCAAGAAAAAAACTTACTCAAGAAGAAATAAAAAAAGAAGTAATTGCACTTCAGGATATGGGGCATAAACGTTTAGCTCTTGAAACCGGTGAAGATCCAATCAACAATCCAATTGAATATGTTTTAGAAAGCATTAAAACAATTTATTCAATTAAACATAAAAATGGCGCAATTCGTCGTGTAAATGTAAATATTGCAGCAACTACAGTAGAAAACTATCGTAAATTAAAAGAAGCCGGAATTGGAACTTACATTCTTTTCCAAGAAACATACAACAAAAAAAATTATGAAGCTTTACATCCAACAGGACCAAAACATAATTATGCATATCATACTGAAGCAATGGATCGAGCAATGGAAGGTGGTATTGATGATGTAGGAATTGGTGTGTTATTTGGTTTAGAGATGTATCGTTATGATTTTGTGGGGTTATTGATGCATGCTGAACACTTAGAAGCAGTTCATGGAGTTGGACCGCATACTATTAGTGTGCCAAGAATTTGTCCAGCTGACGATATTGATAAAGATGATTTTACCAATGCAATAAGTGATGAAATCTTTGAAAAAATAGTTATGGTTATTAGAATGGCAGTACCATATACCGGAATGATTATTTCTACTCGAGAATCAAAAAGAGTTAGAGAAAGAGTATTAGAATTAGGAGTATCACAAATTAGTGGTGGCTCTAAAACAAGTGTTGGTGGATATGAAAAACCTGAAACTGAAGATGAAACAACATCTGCTCAATTTGATACAAGCGATAAACGAAGTTTAGATGAAATTGTTAATTGGCTTTGTTCATTAAATTTTATCCCAAGTTTTTGTACTGCATGTTATCGAGAAGGCAGAACAGGGGATCGTTTTATGCAGCTTTGTAAATCTGGTCAAATTTCAAACTGTTGTCATCCAAATGCTTTATTAACTTTAAAAGAATATATTCAAGACTATGCAAGTGAAGATACAAAAATAAAAGCTAATAAATTAATTGATAAAGAAATAAATAATATTACTAGTGCTAAAGTTAAAGAAATTTGTAAAAAACGTTTATCAATGATTGAACAAGGAAAGCGAGATTTTAGGTTTTAAATGAGTAATTTAAATCAAACACCTAGTGCAAATCGCATTCATATTGGTTTTTTTGGTAAACGTAACAGTGGAAAATCATCATTGATCAATGCATTTGTAAATCAAGAAGTATCAATTGTATCAAATGTGGCTGGTACAACAACTGATCCTGTTTATAAGGCAATGGAAATTCAAGGGATTGGTCCCTGTGTATTAATTGATACAGCTGGCTTTGACGATGTAGGCGATTTAGGAAATTTAAGAAATAGAAAAACTAAAAAAACAAGTGAAAAAATCGATTTAGCGATTATCATATTTAGTGATGATATCTCTGAAGAATTAGCTTGGTATCAATATTTTAAAAATAAACATATCACTATAATTCCTGTAATTAATAAAATCGATTTAGAAATAGAAGAAGAAATAATTAATAATGTAGAAAAAAACATTCAATGCAAACCAATTTTAGTAAGTACAAAAACAAAACAAGGAATTACAGAATTAAAAAACAAAATAATTCAAAATATACCTAATGATTATGAAAAAGAAAGTATCCTTGGAACTTTAGTTAAATCTGGTGATTTAGTTTTATTAGTAATGCCCCAGGACATTCAAGCTCCTAAAGGGAGATTGATTTTACCACAAGTCCAAGTTATAAGAGAGTTACTAGATAAAAAATGTATTCCTGTAGCTACAACTACAGATACATTGCAAGAAACATTAGCTAAATTAAATCAAGAGCCTGATTTAATCATTACAGATTCCCAAGTATTTAAGTATGTTTATCAAAATATTCCTAAAAATTGTAAATTAACATCTTTTTCAGTTTTAATGGCCGGATATAAAGGTGATTTAAGCTATTATATCGAAAGTGTAAACAAGCTTAGTAATCTCAACAAAAATGCTAAAATATTAATAGCTGAATGTTGTAGTCATGTACCTGTAAATGAAGATATTGGCAGAGTTAAAATTCCAAGAATGTTAAAGCAACGTTATTCAATTACAAATATCGATTTTGTAAATGGTAATGATTTCCCTGATGATTTAACAAAATATGATTTAATTATTATATGTGGAGGTTGTATGTTCAATCGCCGCCATATCATGTCACGTGTTGAACAAGCAAAAAAACAAAATGTTCCAATGACAAATTATGGTATTTTACTTGCATATGTAAATGATATCTTAGATAAAATAGTATATGTAAAATAGTTATATAATCCAAGTTGTTTAATTAAATGGCTTGGATTTTTAAATATTATTATTTTAAATTAACATATATTTAACCAAGAAATAGTTAAATCATGATATAGTTATATTAGAGGTGGCAATATGTTAAAAGTTAAACATTTAGAAAAAAGAATTTTTGGAAAATATCGATGCATTGTAATTAGTGATATTCATAGTCATTTAGATCGATTTAAAGAATTATTAAAAAAAGTAAATTATAATAAAAATGATTACTTAGTTATTTTAGGAGATTTTATTGAAAAGGGAAATCAAGCGATTGAAACAATTGAATATTTACAAGAATTACAAAAAAATAGCGATCGTGTATATGTAATTTTAGGGAACTGCGAATATGCTTTAGAAGAAATGATCTGTAATCAAAAATATGTAAAACAAGTAATTAATTATTTAAATCGTATAGGTAAAAGTGGGATGATTAAACAAGCTCTTAATAAATTATCAATGGATATAAAAAAAGATGCTCCTGAATTAATTCAAGCTAAAGTAAAAGAATATCTACAACCTTATTTTGATTATTTTAATACGTTACCAACAACATTGCATTTAAATAACTTTATTTTTGTTCATGCTGGTATTGAAAATCGTAAAGATTGGAAAAACTCTAAGCTTTCTTCATTAATTGAAATGAAAACATTTTTTCAAGATGGTCATTGTTTAAATGATTATGTTGTTGTTGGACATTTACCTACTTCTAATCAACATAGTCATGCAATTAATAATGATATTATTATTGATAACAAAAAAAGAATTATAAGCATAGATGGTGGAACAGGGGTGAAATTTGTTAATCAATTAAATGCTTTAATAATTAATGGTGATAACGATAGATTTTATTTCGAAAAAGTTTATGTTCAACCACTTCCTTTATATCAGGCAATTGTTGATGTACATACAGAAAAAAAGAAATATCATAAAATTGCATGGCCAAATTATGAAGTTAATCTTATCAAACCTGGTAAAATATTTTCTAAATGTTTACAAACTAATACTAATTGTGTGTTAAAAATTAAAAATGAATTTTTATATAAGAATAAAGAGAAATTATATTGTTTAGATGATTATGTTGATAATTTTATTGAAGTTGAAAAAGGTGATGTAGTTAAATTAATTGGAGTTTATGGCATATATGCCTATGTTATTAAAGATAATAATGTAGGATGGATAAAATTTCGTTATTTAAAAAAATATTGAGAATTATAAAAATTAATCTAATTTTTTATAGTTTCCCATAAATAATGTACAAATATATATCGTATACATAAAAAATACTAAATGTTAATTAAGTAAAAATATAAATAGTGTCAAGCAAATTTGAAAATGTCCCAAAAAATTTTAAACATTAGCACCAGATCGGTGCTTTTGTTTTGCAAGAAAATTTAAGTAGGAAGCCTGTTTCCAAGGATGATTTATCGGTGGAATATATTTTTTCTTGGTTTAGCTTCTTTTTTTACTTCGTCAAATTCTTTTGAATACAATTCATGTTTTGGAATTTCCTGCATGATATATATGTGATCAAGTACATTGACATACAGATTCCCATCAAATGCTTCAATAACCATACAATCTGTTCTGTTCTTTAAATAAACGGGTGTTCCATTCTCTGTCACGGGCAAATACAGCCTGTTTTGAAATCTGATACTATGCCCTGAATCAATTTTTCTAGGAGAAAGAACAGCTAAAGTATGATTGATCTTTTCAATTGATGGTTGCGTTTCAAATACTGATTTGGTAGTATTGAGATGTAGAGCAAACCTGTCATTGAATTTTTTTAGGTAGGATTTTAAAAATTTATTGGCTGACTCTATATCGGTTATATGAGCACGTCTGAGTTCAATAGGTAAACGAGATTGGAAGGTTTGGTTCATTCTTTCGATTCTGCCTTTAGCTTGGGCGATGCTCGTTGTTTTAATATCAACGCCAAGATTATGACATGCATAGGAAAATTGAGTGAAAGTGTCATCATCATCAAAAGTGTTGTTTTTCTTTTTATATTCAAAAACAGTACGTCTATCGGTATAAAACATAGCAGGGATACCATAATTGGTCAAAATCTGATAGAGGACATTATAATAACCATTTAGTGTTTCCTGAGTATCAAAATAAGCACCGACGACCTCACCAGTAGCATCATCAACAGCCAAATGAAGATGCCAGATATGACCATCGATCCATTCAAAGCTGGAAGCATCCATCTGGATCATTTCACCCATATACTTGCATCTGGGTCTTCTAGGATGAGCATTTTTACTGTCAATGATAGAAATAGTGGTACTATGTCAAGAAAAAGTGCCATCAATAATTCTTGGAGTTGTGCTATTTTTTCTTATTTCGTTTTATAGTATTTAGTGACTATTCCAACAATCATATGATTAATTGTTTTCTTTAAAGATCTTTGTTTATATGATGAAAAAGCTTTTGGAAAATAAAAAAATTGAATAACAACCTAGTTTATTAGTACATTTAATAAATAATTCGAGAAATAAAGAATAACAATTCATAAAATAAAACATATTATGGTAATGAGGAGGGATAAAATGTATCTCAATTATTATAATATGTGCACTCCATATAACCAAGATTATGAAATTAATGACAGAAATAGTGAATTACAACTAGATAGTGAAGAAATTATTACACTAAATCAAGCGATTTCTTTAATTAAGCAGTCTATTGGAAATGAAAAAGAAGATGAGATGTTTTACAATGTTTTAATTAAACAAGCACCAACAAATGAGGAGAAAGAGATCATAAAAAGTATCAGGAATGATGAAAGAAAACATAACCGGATATTAAGAAGATTATACTATGAATTTACAGGACAAATTTTGCCGGAGAGTACGTTATCAAATAATTCAGAAATTAATATGGACTATAAATCAAATCTAAAGCTGGCATTATTTGGTGAATTAAATGCAGTTGCTAAGTATAGAAAAATTTTGGGAACAATGCCAAGCGGAAATAGTTATACATTACTTATGTCTATAATGACAGACGAATTAAGACATGCAAGTAAGTATAATTTTTTAATCAGTAATGCAAAATAAGACAAACTTTTAGCTTAGAATCAGAATTTTTCAAATGTCGAAGTTAAATAGAAAAATTTCTATTTAACTGGTACTTTTTCTTGACATAGTACCATTTACACAAAATAATTTACAGGCTCTCCTCCAAAAAGCGACAGATATTTTAAAGGGTTCCTAATTATTTAGAGCACCAAATAGTTTAAAAACTGTTCATTTAGTCTTTTTATTTTATGATTTTATATTTTTTTAATAATGAAATACGTTTATTACCTAATTCAATTGCTTTTTTCATATCTAGATCAGTTTCTTTTTTACTGCGTTTATACCGATTAATAAAGCCTTTCATTCGTTTTATCCATACATATGGAAGTAGATATGGTTTATCATATAAAATAGGATAACCAGCTCTTAAATTTTTAGCTGATGGAAAAATAAGGGATATAAGTGATGTTTTTTTGTTTTGCTCATTTAAAACTCTTCTAGTCATCAAATTACTATAAACTCTTTCTTTAGTTGAAAGACCAAATACACCACTATCAAAAATATCATCTAAAAAATCAGTATAATCTAATTTATCAATTAAATGTTTAGGATAATTGATATCACTCATTTTAACGTTATAAAAATCTTCAAGTACACTATATATACAATGAATAAATATACTTATATTAAATTCATTTGCAAAATTAAATAATTTATCCCAATCAACAAATTCATAATTTTTTATACTATACATCCCAATATCCATCAATTGTCTTAATCCAACTCCATTATTAATAAAATGTTTAAAACAATGACAAATCAAATAAAATAACTGATCAAATTCATTCATTACCTGGATTGAAACACCATCAATTTCAATATTTTTACTATTAACAAAAATAGCTTCAAAATACTTATTCAAAAAACCTAAATAAGAATCATTGCCAAATAACTGTAAATGTAATTCAATACTTAAAGTAGAAACAGGATCAATAAATGTAGTAACTTGTACATTATCATTAATAACTTCATTAACTACTTGATAATGATTATCAAGTAGTATGTGACACACTTTATTAAAATCTTCTTTTTTTATAATAATATCTTCATCACCAGATACTCGCCATTCTTTTTTATTATAAAGTTCTCTTAAGACAATTCCTTTTGTAACAATACAATCAATATTATTATTTTTTATTTTTTGATAGATGTTTAAAAAAGCATCACTAAGTTGTATCTGTTTAACAACTAATGATGTACTTTCGTCTTGCCATTTATGTTTAAATTCTTCATCTGTTTTTAAAAATGATTCATTGGTTTTAATGGTTTCATATGCAACTGGGAGTAATGAATGAATTTTTGAAAGTTCATATAGTTCTTGCCAATTTTCTTTAGTTAATTGATTGGATAGTTGAAAATCTGTATCATGCATAAAACAAGATATTATATGCATAAGAATTGTTTGTACTTGCTTCATAAGTTTCTCCTATAAATTGTAAGTTAATGATTTTAATTTATTTTTTATATTTAAATATTTTTTGACTAACTGGAATAGTAATCCCATTAATAAGTTTTATTTGGTATCTTTTTATTGATTTTATATAGTAGTTATTTACTAAATATCTTTTATGAACATGTAATAAAAATGAAACATATTTTGAAATATTATTTGTGGAACTTCTTATATTTATGCTATCACCAAAAGTATAAATAGTACATATTTTATCGTTTGATTAAATATAAATAATCTCAAAGGGTAAAAGATAATGCGTTGTACTATTGAGATCTTAGAATTGGATTCGTTTATCTTTAGTATCATTGAAATCAATTGCTCTAAGATATTGAAACCAAGATGTATATTCATTAATATTTGGAGTTTGATAAACACTATCAAATTCTAAAGGTATATCACGAGCATGAGAACTATGAATGTGTAAAAGAGTCCATGAATCTTTTTTCTTTTCCATAAATGTACATAAATTCAAAAGCACCGACCCACATAAAATTATCATCTATTAAATCGAAATATTTATTAGTATCTTGATTATAAAAATCTTTAATAAATTGTCTACTTAATTCAACACATTCATTACTTAATAATTCTTTGTTTGCAAGCATCATATCCTTAATTATATTCTATCAAATAATATATATTTTTTTAAATATAATGCTTTAAATGTATTCTTGACGAGCAATTTTTCTATTTCACGAAAAAATTTGACAAATAAACAATGCATGGACTACAATAGAATATATAAGGATATTTAATCTTATATTTATTGATTTAATAAAAGGAGGGATGCAATTGAAATTAAAAAGTGATTTAATTTTACGTGAAGTTGCAGATCAACACGTAATTGTTCCAGTTGGAAAAAGAGTACAAGAAGTCACTTCAATTGTTTATATTTCATCTTCAGCTGCATACTTATGGGAGTATATGAAAAATAACGAATTTGAAATTGATGATCTTGTTAAAATGATAGTGGAACATTACGATGGAGTAAGTGAGGAAACTGCTCGTAAAGATGTTGAAGGCTATATCAAACTATTAACAGATAATTATATTATCGATGATGGAAGGGTTCGAGGAAGCGTATATGTACGTGTCCCTAAAAAATAATGGCATATAAATTTGAACCAGCATGTAATCGTATGGAATGGCTTGATCCATTTTATAAACAAGTATGGCAAAAAGCTTTCGATGATGCGATACCAATATCTGGAACTTTTGAACTAACACCAAGATGTAATTTTAATTGTAAAATGTGTTATGTTCATTTATCAGAAAAAGATATTCCAAAATATGGAAAAGAATTATCTGCAAAAAAATGGATTGATATTGCAAAACAAGCAAAAGAGGCAGGAACAACATGGTTATGTATTACTGGTGGAGAACCATTACTACATCCTGAATTTGGAAAAATATATACACAGTTATCAAAAATGGGATTTTTTATTACTTTGCAAACAAATGCATCGCTAATTCCTAAATATCAAAAACTATTTGAAAACTATCCACCTAGATTGATAAAAATAACATTATATGGTTCAAGCAACGAAACATATAAAAAAGTATGTCAAATAGATAATGGCTTTACAAAAGTTCACCAAAGTATTCAATTACTAAAAAAGATGAATATACCAATTCAATTAGTAAGTACAATCACAAAACAAAATCTTGATGACATAAAAAAGATGGCTTTCTATGCCTATATTAATCAATTACCTTGGGTATCAACCGGTGGTATAAAAAATTCTTTTAGAAATGAAAAAATAAATCTAGATGAAATAGTCGTCCAAGATAAAATTGATCAATATAAAAAAGAAGAAATCAAACATTACTTAAATAATCCTATTAATATAGAAAGAAAACCATGTACGTATTGTCAAGATTATCGTTTAGGATATTGGATTACTTGGGATGGTAAAATGGGATTTTGTAGTTTTTTAACAGAACCAAATATCTCAATTGAAACATTAAGTTTTAATGAAGCGTGGGGGCAATTAATAGAATATGAAGATAACCTAGATTGGCCTCAAGAATGTAAAGCATGTAAGGTATCTAGTGTATGTTTTAAATGTGCTGCAACACTTGCAACACATTCTGGAAGCGTTAATAAAATAAATAATGAATATTGTCAAAAATTAAAGGGATATTATAAAGAAGTTAAGGAGGAATAAAATATGGCAACTGAAACAAACTATGTTAAAGTACCTCAATCAAATCAATATGATGGAGTAAGTGGGCACTCAGTATCAACTAGTGCAAATTCAATTCCATCTGGTGCAACTACCGTAGAAGGTTACTTTTTTCATTGGACCCCTGATGGTGGATTTATAGGAACTGGCTGGTATAGTGGTTTTTCTGGTTCTCCTGTAAATGTATTTAATGGAGGAGTATATGCAAATAATGATGATGCATTCCAACAATATGTGAACGGACTAGGAGAAAATCCAAATCTTAACAATGTATTTTCACAATGGCAACAATACCTTGAGCAATTAGAATCGCAAACAACAGGATTAGGTGCTAATTTAATTTCGCGTCTAGTTATAGATATACAATCTAAAGAAATGAGTTGTGTTACAAAAGCATAAAATATAGTATACATTAGATTGAACGATCACAATATAAGTATATTATATGTTTACATTTTTAATTATAAATTTTATATAATTTTGAATGATAAAAATCAATAACTAAAAAATTATGAATAAATATAAAATTATCAATTTTGACTTATATATAAAATACCCTTATCAAAAAAATTGCTGGAGAAAATTTAATGATTTTAATTTAGATAATTTTGATATAAAGATTTTTCTTTATCGTGGGTATGATTTTTTTAATGGTCTACAGTATGTCGATCTTCAAGATACTAATACACATCTTATTATGAATGGTAATGATTTTATGGTTGTAAATGAAGATTGGAGCAAAGCAAATATTATAAAAATGAATCAGTCCGAAAGTTTTGATGCTTTTACAATGCAGTTGTTTTACACTCATGCTGTGCAAAAACATATAATACAAATTCATAGTTCATTAGTTGAATATAAAGGTAAAGGAATTATGTTTTTAGGGCCATCTGGTATTGGTAAAACAACTCAGGCAGAGTTATGGAATAAATATTTAGATGCACTTATTATTAATGGTGATTGTGTATTTGTTGAAGATAAAAGTAATGAGTTTATTGGATGGGGAACCCCATGGTGTGGTTCATCTCCATATTGTGAAAATAGAAATGTTCCTGTTTTAGGCTTAGTTGTTTTAAAACAAGGAAATGAAAATAGGATTAGGAAATTAGATGGTTTTGAAAAAGTGAGTGAAGTTAGTAATAACATTATTTATCCTATGTGGTTAGAAAATGGGATGGATTTATGTTTAGATACTTTAGATCATTTGTTGAGAAATGTTCCTGTTTATGAGCTAACAAATAAAGCTGACAAAGAGTCAGTTGAGTTAGTTAAGCAGGTGATATTTATAGATGAAAAGAATTAAGCATATTATTAAGAGGATTAAAGAAGGACGTTTAAATGAATTGTTTGATCAATTGCTCTGGTTGAGTACTTATGTAAAGAGATATTGGATATTGATTGCAATTTATACGTTTTTGATGACATCAGGATCATTGTTAGGATTAGGAACAACAGTTGTTTCTAGAGATCTTGTTGATGTTGTAACTGGAGAGAGTTCTAAAAATCTTGTTTATGTAATTGGTATGTACGTTGGTACAGGTGTTGGTCAAATTTTTATTAATGTGATTAGAACACGGATATCGCTAAGAATTCAATTAAAGATTCAAACTGAAATTCGAGAAGATATTTTTAAACAGATTATACAAACAGATTGGGAATATCTTTTGGATTATCGTACTGGAGATTTATTGTATCGAATTAATGGAGATGCAGGAATGGTAGCAAACAGTATTTTAACTTTTATCCCAACTGTCATCTCTGTTTTTATAAGTTTTTTTAGTGCATTTTGGATTATGATGAAAAATGATCCAATAATGGCATTAATTGCTTTGATGGGAGCACCTATTACATTATTTACATCAAGATATACAATGCGTAAAATGCGTGAGTTTACTAAGAAAAATCAAGATTTTTCAAGTAATAAAATGGCTTTTGATCAGGAAACATTTCAAAATCTGCAAATGATTAAAGCTTTTGGTCTAGTACCTAAATTTATTAATGATTTTCATGATGTACAACAAAAATCAATGAAAATATCATTAGATCAAAACAAATATCAAACATTTGGTACAATTATCACTTCATTAGTTGGCCAAGTCATTGGTTATGCTTGTTATGGATACGCGCTATTTCGTTTAGCTAGTGGAGCAATTAGTTATGGAACGATGACAATGTTTGTAGGAATGGCGGGATCACTTAGAGGATCTTTTAGTTCAATTGTCAATCTTGTTCCAACATTGGTCAGAGCTTGTATTAATGCTCAACGAATCATTGAAATTATTGATCTTCCTAGAGAAGAAGTAAAAGATGATAAAGAAGCTCGTTTGATTTTAAATGAAGCTAGTAAATATGGTGTTGAGATTTATATGAATAATGTAAGTTTTTGGTACAAAGAAGGAAAACCAGTTTATGAAAACTCTTCTTTATATGCTCATCCAGGGGAAATAATAGGGTTGTTAGGACCTAGTGGACAAGGGAAAACTACGACATTGAATTTATTATTAGGACTATTTCATCCTCGTAAAGGTAGTTTAAAAGTTGGTAATCCTAATGGTTTAATGATTGATATTTCTTCAGCAACCCGCTGTTTATTTAGTTATATTCCTCAAGAAAACACAATGTTTTCAGGAACAATTGCTGATAATATTAAAATGCTAAAGCCTGAGGCAACAGAACAAGAAATTATTCAAGTTTTAAAAATGTCTTGCGCATGGGAATTTATTAAGGAATTAACTGAGGGAATCAATACCCCAGTAAGAGAACTTGGACGTCGTTTTTCACAGGGACAAAAACAAAGATTATCGATTGCTCGAGCCCTACTGGTTAGTACCCCAATTTTATTATTAGATGAAGCTACAAGTGCTTTAGACATAGCTACAGAAAAGAAAGTATTAAAGAATATTTTAGAACATGACCCTCTAAGAATAATAATCGTAGCAGCGCATCGCCCTAGTGTTTTTTCAATGTGTCATCGTGTTTATAAGATTTCTAATGGTTCTATTCATGAAGCAAATCAAGAAGAAGTAACACGTTTTTTAAAGGGAGATGATTAGTGAAATTGGATATTTAGATTTTTTAAAGATTTTTAATGCAAGGAGGATGTACATGAGGATTTTAAAACGTACAGTTATTGTAATATTTTGCGTATCTTTATTAATTTTTATTATTGCAGTTGTAAAAGAATTAATAAGTAGTGATTCATCTATACCAGAAATAACAAGTGATCGTGATGTTTTAGAGGTTCCATGTAACTATACAGAAAGTCAGCTTTTAGAAGGATTAAGTGCTTATGATCAAGATGATGGTGATTTAACAAGTAAAATTGTAGTAGGAAGCATGTCAAGATTTATTAATCCTGGTGTTTGTAATGTTACTTATGTTGTCTTTGATTCTTCTAATCATTCAGCTAGCTATACACGAAAGGTGCATTTTAGTGATTATCATGCACCAAGATTTAATACTAGTGAGCCATTAGTATTTACTGAAAGAGAAGGTAATTCAACCCTTCTTAAAGAAAGAATTATTGCAAATGATATAATCGATGGAGAAATAAATGAATCAATTATAAATACAAGTAACGATATCAACTATTCAGTTGCGGGAACTTATCATAGTGTTTATGAAGTTTCTAATAGTTTTGGTGATACATCAACAATTGAGTTACCTGTTCATATTATTAAAAGCGAAAACAATCAAATTGACATTAAATTAACACAGGGAATTATTTATATAAATCCTGGTGAAACAATCGATGCTGCTGATTATATTGAAAGTGTTACAAGTGCTCAAGGTAGAACACTACATCGTGTTGTTAAAATTGAATCAAATGTTGATAATACTACACCTGGTATTTATGAAATTCATTATCGTGCTAGTTATTCAGGAACAAGTGGTGAAACATGGTTAACTGTAGTTGTACAATAATTTCAAAGAAAGGGGGCAATCATAAATATGAATCAAGATGAAATTAATTTAGATTCAATCAACTATCGAGGTATTATTAGGGATTTATTAAAAAATTGGTGGATAATTGTCCTTATCGTAATTTCTTTGTATCTAGCAGCTACAGGAATTGGAAAATTAGTTTATATCCCTGAATATACAGTTTCTACAACTTTAGTAGTAAATGCTCAAGGAACTAGTGATACATATACTTCACTAGCAATGGCTAATGAAATGGCTGATATTATTAAAGAAGTTTTTCAAAGTGATGTTTTATTAGAATTAGTGGAAAATGAAATTGGGAAAACTAATCAAGGAACGATTACATGCAATCAAATTCAAGAAACTAATTTATTAGTATTAAATGTTACTTCTAAAGATCCTCAAAATGCTTACCAATTTATGAATTCAGCATTAAAACATTATGATGAAGTTTCTGATTATGTGTTTACTAATGCTACATTACAAGTATTACAAGAACCTTCAATTCCAACTACACCATCAAATAGTTCAAGATTGATCAATTATCGTAACTATATCGCATTATTAGGTGGAGTAGCTGTCGCTGGAATTATTGTTTGTCTATATTTATTTCGTCATACACTTAAAAGTAGTGAAAACGCTACAAAATTATTAGATGGTCGAGTTGTTGGTGTGATTCCTTATGAAAAGAAAAAAAGAAATAAACATTTAAAAAAATCCAAACAATCATTGCTTATCAGTTCTCCTATTGCAAGCATGAATTTTGTTGAAGCAAATGGAAGAATGTCATCAAGAATCGAACATAATTTTGATAAACATAATTTTAAAGTACTTTTAGTTACTGGAACTGGCGAAAATGAAGGTAAATCAACAGTTGCAGCTAATATTTGTTTATCATTTGTTGAAAAAAATAAAAAAGTATTATTGATAGATGGTGATTTTAGAAAACCAGCACAATATAAAATATTTGATAAAGAAGTTTTAGATACTAATCCTTTACAAGATGTTATAACAGGAAAAGCCACTTTAAAAGAAAGCATATATTTCAATAAAAAAAGCAATATCTACGAATTGTTTCTTTACCATGCTGTTGATGATCCCTCAAAATTAATGGACGTTATTACTTTAAAAAAAATAATAGACCAGTTAAAAGAGCAATTTGATTATATTATAATTGACTGTTCACCTATATCTGTTTCCGTAGATGCAGAAGTATGGATGGAAGTTGTTGACAGTACAATTTTACTTGTGCGTCAAGATTGGACAGATATTAGAATTATAAATGATACTGTTGATTTAATTTGGCAAAGCGACTGTGATTTTATAGGGTTTGCTTTAAATATGTTTATAGATGATGAAATTCGTCATAATGACTATGGTTATAGTTATTATGATTATAAAACCCATAGACATGAAAGTAGGTGATATCATGGATGAACAAAGATTAAAAGAATCAATGATGGAAGACGATAGCATTGAAATTGATTTAAGTGAACTAATTCATGATTTTTTAAAAATACTTAAAGACTATTGGGGCGTATTTTTAGGAACTATTGTTATATGTACTATTGCTTTTTCTACTTTCCGTTATCTTACTTATACTCCAATTTATCGTTGTGAAGCAACTTTTACAGTTGCAACTGATAGTGAAAATACCGGAAGTTACAGTTATTATTATTCACAAAATACTGCTGATCAATTATCTAAAACCTTTCCATATATTCTTGATAGTAGCTATTTTAGAAGTATTTTACTTGATGAATTAGGTGTTAATAGTTTAAATGGAACTTTAAGTGCCAGTACAGTTAGTGAATCTAATATCGTAACTATGGGTGTAGAAAGTAACAGTCCTCAAGATGCAATGTCGATTTTAACATCAGCAATTGAAATTTATCCTGATGTTGCACGTTTTGTTTTAGGGCAAATTCAATTTCATATGATCAATAATCCACAACTTCCAACAGATCCTTACAACAAATTAACTTTTACAAATACTGTTCTTGTAGGTGGTATAATTGGTTTGGTATCTGGAACAATAATTTTAGGATGTATGGCGCTTTTTAGAAAAACGGTAAAAAATCCTGAAGACATGAAACGAATTACAAATTTAAACTGTATGGCAACAATTCCACAAGTGAAATTTAAAGCTCGTAAAATTCACAAACAAACAAGAATATCGATCAATGACCGACGAATTTCTTTTGCTTTCAAAGAAAATATGCGTTCACTACAAATACGCTTAGAACGAGTTTTTAAAAAAGAAGAACATAAAGTAATAGTAGTAACTAGTACAGCTGCAAACGAAGGTAAAACAACCCTTACAATAAACTTAGCAGAAACATTTGCAGCTAATGGTAAACGTGTTTTATTAATTGATGCTGATTTACGTAGACAATCAATTGCCAAAATTCTTAAATGTGATAATAATGAAGGATTAGTTGATTTATATTTACAAAAAGGTGATGTATTAAAAAATATTCGTAAATTAGATAATTCAAAATTTTGGTTTATAGGAAATGATAAACCGATTAATAATCCTGTATCTGTTTTAAGTCATCCGGATTTTAAAAAATTTATTGAAAAAATGAAAAAAGAATTTGATTATGTAATTATTGATACTCCACCATGTGGAATCTTTCAAGATGTTACTTTAATCCAAGAATATTCTGATGCTTTGTTATATGTTGTAAAATATGATTTTCTACCATATCAAAAGATACAAAATGGACTATCTATATTAAAAGAAGATTGTTGTTTTATGGGGTATGTCTTTAATATTTATACTAAAAAATCATCAGAATACGGTCATTATAGTTATGGATATAATCAATATAGATATAGTAAAGGCGGTGAATATAAGGAGTAAGTTATGATTGATACACATATTCATATTTTACCTAATCTAGATGATGGGGCTAATAGCATGGATGAAGCAATTAATATGGCCAAACTTGCATTCGATAGTGGAGTAAAAGCAATGGTTGTAACGCCTCATAGTAATCAAATCAATGGTTTTAAAAATTATAATGGAAATAATTTAATTGATACATTTAGTCGTTTTAAAAATGAATTAATTAAACATAAAATTGATTTAAAGATTTATTTAGGAATGGAAATTTTAGCAAGTAATGATCTTGTTGAAAAAATAATAAATAATAAAGTTATTGGATTAAATAAGTCAAGATATTATTTGATAGAATTTTATTTTGATGATACTGTAAGTGATATTGAAATGATTTTAAAAGAAATATTAAAGATTGGTAAAATACCACTTATTGCTCATCCTGAAAGATATGTAAATGTTCAAAAAGAACCTTGGATTATTTATCGATGGTTAAAACTTGGCTGTTTAATTCAAATCAATAAAGGCAGTATATTGGGTCATTTTGGTAAAAATACCCAAATAACTGCAAAGAAATTATTAGATTACCGTTTAGTAACAGTTGTAGCTAGTGATGGTCATAGCAGTATGTATCGTCGTCCTAATATGAATGAAATTCAAGATTATTTGGAATTGAATTATGGTATTGAATATGCAGATAAATTATTATATATGCACCCTAAAGCTATTATTGAAAATAAAAAAATTACATTTATTGATCAAAATTAAAAGTGGAGGGAACAATGAATAAGATATTTAAAGATATTAGAACATATTTTATGATTGTTTTAATTATTGTTATATTGCGGCTTGGGTATCAGTTAATTAAATATCCTATTTTATCAACAAAATACATCATTATTTTTATGATTGTTATTATAGCTATCTTGTTTTTATTTATTTTAAGCCAATATAAAGCAAAAAATAAAAAAATAAAACTTACAGGTAAAATACTTATTATTATCTTTTGCTTATTACTAATACCTTTAAACTATACTTTTTCTAAAACAATGAATGCTTTAACTAAAACTCAAACTCATGTAGAAACAGACAGTGTTTCAATTATTGTAAAAGCAAATAGTACATATCAATACACCCAAGATTTAAAAGGAAAAATATATTCAACTCTTGCTACTGATGATGAATCAGTAGATAAAACAATTGAAAAACTTCAAAGAGAAAACAACGAAAACATTCAACCCAAAGTATACAGTGGTGTGTTAACACTAGTAAATGCTTTATATAATAATGATGTTGATTGTATAATTATTAACGAATCATATCGAGCCATGATTGAAGAAGATTTTCCTGATTTTTCTAATGATACAAGAGTTATCTATTCAAAACAATATATTACTCAAATAGATTCTCCTGAAAATAATGATATTACTAGAAATACTTTTAATGTTTATGTCAGTGGAATAGATACATATGGCTCAATTACAACTAAATCACGTTCTGATGTTAATATGATAATAACGGTTAACCCAACTACAAAAACGGTTTTATTAACTAGTGTTCCAAGAGATTATTATATTCCATTTAATGTTCTTGGTGGTCAAAGAGATAAATTAACTCATTCAGGCTTATATGGAGTTAATGAAACAATGCAAAATGTTGCATCTTATTTTGGTATTGATATAGATTATTTTATAAGAGTAAATTTTGATAGTTTAATCGATATTGTTGATAGTTTAGGTGGTATCGAAGTTTATAATCCTCAAGCATTTAAAAACTTTGAGGTTGGAAAAATTACTTTAAATGGTGAAGAAGCATTAGTATTTTCACGTGAAAGATATTCTTTTGAAGATGGTGATAAAGAACGTGGTAGAAATCAAATGAGAGTAATTACAGGAATTATTAATAAAATTTTATCACCGGCAATAATCAGCAATTATAGTGAATTAATGGATAAATTGCAGGTTTCTTTTCAAACTAACATGTCTGATGAACAAATAATTAGTTTAGTAAGAATGCAGTTAGATGATATGAGTCCTTGGACAATTCAACAGCAAAGTGTTAATGGAAATGGACAAACGTTATATTCACCAATTTATGGTTCTGATTTATACATGATAGTTCCTGATGATAAGTCAGTTGAAAACGCTAAAGTCAAAATTAATGAATTATATTAAATAACTACTTTTTATTAGATTAATAAAAAAATATAAATTAATAGGGAAAATCATAGTAATTTGATATAATTGAAAAGCAAATAAATGTTTTAAAAACAAAACATTTATTTGTAATATTAGATGGAGGTTATTTATGTCAAATTCGAAAAAAATCGTTTGGTATAACTTAGCCTTTATGGCGTTTTCTACAGTTTGGGGATTTGGAAACGTAGTAAATGGATTTGTATACTTTAACGGTATTCAGGTAATTTTTAGCTGGATCATGATGTTTGCATTGTATTTTGTACCTTATGCATTAATGGTTGGAGAATTAGGTTCAGCATTTAAAAATGCCGGTGGTGGAGTTAGTTCATGGATTCATGAAACAATGGGTTCGAAACTAGCTTATTATGCTGGATGGACATATTGGGTTGTACATATGCCTTATATTGCATCTAAAGCATCAGGAGGATTAAAAGCGTTAAGTTGGGTTCTTTTCCAAAATTCATCTTTTTATGATTCTTTGGATATTAGATTAGTTCAAATTATTACGCTGATTGTTTTCTTATTTTTTGCATGGGTAGCATCTCGAGGATTAAACCCATTGAAATCACTTGCGACATTAGCAGGATCTTCGATGTTTGTTATGTCAATTCTATTTATTATCTTAATGATGGCAGCACCTGTACTTAATCCAAATGGTGGGTATCAAACAATTGACTGGAGTTTTAAAAACTTAATTCCATCATTTAGATTAGAGTATTTTACATCTTTATCTATTTTAGTTTTTGCAGTTGGGGGTTGTGAAAAGATTTCACCTTATGTAAATAAAGTTGAAAATCCATCTAAGGGATTCCCTAAAGGAATGATTACTCTTGCAATCATGGTTATTGTTTGTGCAATACTGGGAACAATTTCAATGGGAATGATGTTTAATGTTGCAGATATCAATGCAAACTTTGATTCGTATATTGCAAATGGTGCTTATTGGTCATTCCAAAAATTAGGCGAGTATTATGGCATTGGAAATACATTTATGATTATTTATGCCATCTGTAATATGATTGGTCAATTATCAACATTAGTTATTTCTATTGATGCACCACTTAGAATGTTATTAGATAATGAAGATGCAAGACAATATATTCCTACTAAGTTGTTGAAGAAAAATGATAAAGGTGCATATGTAAACGGTATATGGTTAGTAGTGGCTATTGTAACACCATTAATTTTAGTACCAGCTTTAGGAATCAACAGTGTTACTTCGTTTTTAAAATTCTTAACACAATTAAATTCGGTATGTATGCCACTTCGTTATTTATGGGTGTTTATTGCTTATATTGCTTTACGCAAGGCAATTGATAAATTCCCTGCTGAATATCGTTTTACTAAAAATCAAGTACTTGCGAAATTTTTTGGTTGGTGGTGTTTTGCAATTACAGCTATTTGCTGTGGACTAGGAATGCTTAAGGGAAGTCCATTTGAAATTGCAATGAACATTATTACACCTATAATTTTAGTTGGATTAGGAGCAATTATGCCTGCTCTTGCTAAAAAAAATAAAACAAAATAATTTTTAAACATATCCTTTAACGTTTAGTTAAAGGATATGTTATACTTATATACGGAGGTTTTGTTTATGGATAAAAAAATATCGCAGGAATTAATGTTATTTATAAAAAAAAGTCCTACTGCTTTTCATGCCATTGATAACATAAAAAAAACATTATTAGAAAATGGCTTTGAAGAATTATTAGAAGGACAAGTATGGCAGATTGAAACAGGTAAACGTTATTTTGTTTCTAGAAATAATTCTAGTATCATTGCTTTAAATTTAGGTACTGATTTAAGTAACTATAGCTTTAATGTTGCTGCTTCACATAGTGATTCACCAACTTTTAAAATCAAAGAAAATGCTGAAATTGAAATTAGAGGGAAATATACGCAACTAAATACCGAAGGTTATGGCGGAATGCTGTGTTCAACTTGGTTTGATCGGCCTTTATCAATTGCTGGACGTGTTTTAGTACGTGATGGCGATCGTTATCTTACTAAATTAATTAATTTTGATCGTGATTTAGTATTAATTCCTAACGTTGCAATTCATATGAATCGTGCTGTAAACGATGGTTATGCATATAATAAACAAGTAGACATGTTGCCATTATTTGGTGGTAGTGATAGCAAAGTAGGAGATTTAAATAAATTAATAGCTGAAAAATTAAATATTGATGTTGAAAATATTTATGGTAGTGACTTATATTTATATAACCGTATGGAGCCATCTATATGGGGGATAAATGAAGAGTTTATTTCTTGTCCACAATTAGATGATTTACAATGTGCTTATAGTAGTTTACAAGGATTTTTAAAAGGATATAATGCTAAATCAATTAATGTATATGCATGTTTTGATAATGAAGAAGTTGGTTCGGGAACAAAACAAGGAGCAGGTTCTACGTTTTTACAAGATGTTTTAAAACGTGTAAACAATGCGTTAGGTAAAAGTGATGAAGAATATTATCGTGCTTTAGCTTCAAGTTTTATGTTAAGTGCTGATAATGCTCATGCAGTTCATCCAAATCATCCAAGTAAAACAGATGTCAATAATTGTGTATATATAAACGAAGGTGTTGTTGTTAAATCACACGCTGGGCAAAAGTATACAAGTGATGCTGTAAGTATTGCTGTTTTTAAAGGGTTATGTAAAAATGCTAATGTGCCAGTACAATTTTTTGCAAATCGATCTGACGTAGTAGGTGGCAGTACTTTAGGAAATATTGCAATGGCTCAAGTTTCAATGAATGGGGTTGATATTGGTTTACCACAACTTGCAATGCATTCATCTTATGAAACGGCAGGAATTAAAGATACATATTATATGATCAAAGTAATGGAAGAATTTTTTAATAGTCATATTGAAGAAACAACTGCACATGAATTAAAGGTTACTAAGTAATGAAAAAAGAGAAGTTAACAAAAAAACAAGTTGCTAAAATAAAAAAAGAGATATTAGAAAAATATACAATCTCTGGGTTATGGCAAACAATGTGTGGTTATATAGTTTTATTATTTGTAAAAGAATTATTGACAGATAATTATTTAATTAATTTTTCTGTAGATGTGTTAGTAGCAATTGTGGCATTTTATATTACATTGCATAATTTAGTCAATCAGTATAAATTAATTAGTGAACATGGTATTTCTAAAAAGCCATTTGTTTTTCAAATTTTTGGATATGTAATTGGATTGTTTATTGTAATTATTACGCTAAAGAGTCCTTTCGATATTTCATTTGCTATTTTAGTTATTGCCTTTTTAACAAATAAGAAACTATTTGAAAAAGAACTTAATTCTATTAAAATGAAATAATTTTTTAAGTATGGTTAAATAAATACCATACTTTTTTATTTAATAACAGATAATCAGTAAACAATTTTACCACTGTTAATATTCTATATTAAGAGGGAAAATTATGGACGATATAAATTCAAATGATAGATTAGATGGATTAAGAGAGGATCAAGATAATAACTATTAGGTAAGTATAGATGAAGTTAAATTATTAGAGCTGATGAATTTAACACGGCAAGAAAATACTATGTGAACACGATTACTTTTAATAAGTATTGCAGAAGCATTTAGTAGTATCAACCCATTTTTTCCTAAAGAAAAGGTGCAAAATATGTTATATGAACACTTAAGACTTACAACAATCGAAGTAACTGCTAGATTACAAGGAGATTATATTGCTGATATAAATGCTTATGATATGGTTCAAAATGAGATTTTAAAAATGTCTAGTTTTTTGTAAATGGAATTATAGAACAATTCCCCGATTTATTTTAAATAAAAATAATCTAATATAAAAAGCTTATATCGGTAAGCTTTTTATATTAGATTATAGCTTTTTAGTTGTTCTTCAATTTCTTTTTCATCGATTATACATCGACATTCACCTAATTCAATCGCTGGTTTAGTTTTACCATGATAATCACTACCGCAAGTAATTAACATATTATGTTTTAAGCCCGCTTGATAAAAATATTGAACAGTTTCTTTATCATGATAATTGCTAAATGCTTCAACACCATCTAGACCTAATTTTACCATTTCATCAAATATTTCAAATTTTCCTTTTAAGTTATTACCAGGATGTGCTAATACAGTAACACCCCCATGTTCTTTTATTAATTCAATTGTTTCTTTTAAAGTTGGATAAATCATTTTTGTATAACAAGGTTTACCTTGAGCATAATAATCCCAATAAAAATTTACATATGGATTATCACTGCGGTTACCATCTTTTCGATATGGTTTTAATAAAGGATGATCTAAATAACGTTGATCATTTAATAAAATTTCACCAAACATTTCACCGGTATATACACCACTAGCGCTTAATTTCTTTAATGCTTCTTTGTCAACATCAAATCCTAAATTATTAGTTAATTCAATCTTTTCTTTAGAGTTTTTAAGTTCTTGATTTAAAATATTTTTTTCTAAAGATTCAAAATCTTCATGATGATAATCAATTCCATAACCTAAAACATGTAAATCAATACCTTTATAAGTACAATCTATTTCAATTGCAGGAATATATGTAATATTTAATTTATTAGCAACTTTTTTAGATTCCTCTATTGCTTTCACGCTATTGTGATCAGCAATTGCCATAATTTTAATATTTTTTTTATGGCATTTTTCAACTAGTTCAGCTGGTTTGAATTCACCATCATCACTATATTTAGAATGCATATGTAAATCAATATATTTTTCCATCATTTAGCTCCCTTTAATTTCTTTATATAATTATAAAAATATCCGCAATTAATGTACGGATATTTTGTTTTAACTAATTTTCAATTGGTTCAAAATCAATTGCACCATGTTTACATAATGGACAAATATAATCATCAGGTAATGTATCACCTTCATAAATATATCCACAAATCTTACATACAAAACCTTTTTTTCCTTCTGTATTTGGTTTAGGTTTAACATGATCTTGATAATAATTATAACTCATTGTTTCTTTATCAGACATTACACGAGCTTCACTAACTTTACAAATGAACATTCCATGTGTATCTAAATCAACGTAATTTTCTACTTCTAAAGACATAAAAGCATTAATATATCGTGGTAAAAATGCCAATCCATTATCTGAATAAAGTGGTTTGAAATCAGCAAATTTATCAACTGTTCTACCACTTTGGAAACCAAAACGTTCAAAAACACTAAATGGTGCTTCGACAGACAAACAGTTAACATTAAGTTTTCCAGTTTGTTTAATTACGTGATGTGAATAGTTTTGTTTATTAATATTTACTGCAACACGATTTGGTGAATCGCTTACTTGAGTAACAGTGTTTACAATCAAACCATTGTCTTTTTTACCATCATTACTTGTAACAACATATAAACCATAACCAATTTTAAATAGGGCGCTCATATCATGTTTATTAGCTTTATCATCTGATTGAGCGATATAATTTTGGCATAATTCATCAGATAATTTATCAATAGCTTCAATTGTATCATTTTTAACTGCAGATTTAATTGTTACTGAGTTGTTTGCAAATGTAATATTTTTACATCCTGAAAGCATTTCTTTCATTGTTTTATTAGCAAGTGGTGACCAAGATCCATTTTCAATTAAAGCAACTGTACGATTTTGGAAATTTCTTTCAGTTAAATGATTAATAAACTCTTTCATAAATGGGAAAACATCTGCATTATAGGTAGTCGTTGCTAAAACTAACTTACCGTAACGGAAAGCATCTTCAACCGCTTCAGCAATATCATCGCGTGCTAAATCATGAATTGCAACTTTTGGACAACCTTTTTCTTTTAATTTTTCAGCAAGTAATTCAACGGCTTTTTTAGTGTTTCCATAAACTGACGTATAGGCAATAACAATACCTTCACTTTCAACACCATATGATGACCAAATATTATATAAATTTAAATAATATCCTAAATTTTCTGTTAAAACTGGTCCATGCAATGGACAAATTGTCTGTATATCTAAAGTTGCCGCTTTTTTTAATAAAGCTTGTACTTGAGCACCATATTTTCCAACAATACCAATATAATAACGACGTGCTTCACATGCCCAATCTTCTTCTACATCATTAGCTCCAAATTTTCCAAAACCATCTGCAGAAAATAATACTTTGTCTTTACTATCATATGTAACCATAACTTCTGGCCAATGTACCATTGGTGCAAATACAAAAGTTAAATTATGTTGACCTAAAGATAATGTTTCACCATTTTTTACTTCCAGTCTTTTTACTGATGAATCTAAATCAAAAAATTGATCCATCATTACAAATGTCTTTGTATTTGCAACAATAGTTGCATCTGGATACGTTTTGATAAAATTTAAAATATTTGCTGAATGATCAGGTTCCATGTGTTGTACAATCAAATAATCCGGAGTTTTTCCATTTAATGCATCATCCAAATTATCTAACCATTCATGGGTAAAATTAATATCAACAGTATCCATTACTGCAATTTTTTCATCCATGATTACATAAGAATTGTATGCCATTCCATTTGGCACAACATATTGTCCTTCAAATAAATCAACTTGGTGATCATTTACACCAATATAATGAATATCTTGTGAAATTTTCATAACCTTCTCCTTATCTTATTTAAATGTCCAATAAAATTATAGTACATTGTATTTTCAAAATCAATCGATAAGACATATATTGATATGCTATTTTATGACATTAATATAATAAAAAATATAATATTTTTTTAAATCAAAAGTAATTTGAAATCTAAAAATGTATATGGTAATAGGAGGGAAAAATATGAACGACTTATTTGAAAAAATAATAAATCATGCCATTTCATATAAAACATCAGATATTCATTTTTTATTAAAACAACAATGTATTATATCATTTAGACAAAATGGTCGTTTAACTCAATATGATGTACTCGATTATAATGTAGGAATAAAATTAATTAATTATATTCGATTTAAATCTAATATTGATATTAATTACCAGTTAATGCCACAAACCGGACATATAAACTATACATATGAAAACAAAATATATTATCTGCGGGTTTCTAGTTTACCTGGAAAAGATATCGATAGTATTGTTGTTCGTATATTAAATAATCATCGTAATTTGTCATTAGATGAACTTACTGTTTTTAAAGATGTAAAAGATTTTTTAAATCAAATCGTAAAACTAAATGCTGGTTTATTTATTGTAAGTGGTGCAACTGGTTCAGGAAAATCAACAACATTATATACATTATTAGATACAATAAATAAGTTTGAACAAAAAAATATTGTAACATTAGAAGATCCAATTGAAATAAAAAAATCATATTGTCTACAAATTCAAATCAACGATAAATTAGGAATTACATACAATAACTCATTAAAACAAATTCTTCGTCATGATCCTGATGTCATTATGATTGGTGAAATTCGTGATGAACAAACAGCTAGATTAGCAATAACTTGTGCTTTAACTGGTCATTTAGTTTTAACTACGATTCATTCTAGTAATTGCCTTACAACAATTCGTAGATTGTTAAATTTAGGGATCTTAAAAATTGATGTCGAAGATGTATTAATTGGGGTAATGGCACAAAAAATACTTTATCAAAAAAGCTCACATGAACCAATTATTTTAGTTGAATATTTAAATCGAACAATGATCAAACATTTTTTTAAAGAAGGATATGTTGAATATACTACTTTTAAAGACAATGCTAAATATTTATTAGACAATGATTTGGTTGATCAAAAACAGTTAACAGGAGTTTTGTATGAATGAAGAATATCGTTTTTTAGAGACTATTGCTATTTTTTTAGAGCAGGGATATTTGATTCAAGATGTCTTAAATATATGTAAGTATATTTATAACAATGATCGAATTGAACAATTAAAATTAAAGTTAAATGAGGGCAAAAGTTTGGATGAAGCGATTCTAGAGTGTGATTTTAATAAAACTTTTAAAGAATATTTTAATTTTTTTAGAATTAAAAATAATTTATCTAAAGCAATTATACAAAGTGTTAATATTTGTAAATCAAAAGACAATACCTTTATGAAATTAAAAAAAGAGCTAACATATCCTTCATTATTAATTGTTTTTTTAATGATGTTTTCACTATTTATTGTATATGCACTTTTACCATCAATTATGCAATTATTTAATGAATTTTCAATTGAACCTAGTTTAATAACTAGATTTATGTTTATGTTATTTAAAATAATTCCTATTTTGATTTTAGGATTGCTTATCAGTTTTATTGGACTTTGTTTTGTCGCAATATATGCGATAAATAAACAGTATTTTCAATTAATTGATTTTTTTGTTAGTCATATTTTTATAATTAAAAATATCATTCAAAAATATTATTCAATTAAATTCGCCCTTTATTATAATGAGTTATTAGTTAATGGTTATGATACTACTGATATAGTTATTATGCTTTATCAACAAATCGATGATAGTGATATTAAAATGTTGATCTATGAAATATATACACAGATTTTAAAAGGGGAGTCATTAGAAAAAATCATCATTAATTTTAATTATTTTGAACCATTATTTATTGCCAGTTTTAAATTATTGATTCATGATAATCGTGCTAATAAATCACTTGATAATTATTTAAAAATATCACTTGATATACTGCATTTTAAAATTAGTAAAGTAATTAAAATAATTGTACCAACAATTTATTGTTTTACCGCAACTTTTGTTGTTTTAGTTTATGTATCAATAGTTATTCCCATGATGTCAGTTATTAGTAATTTATAGGAGGTTACAATGAAAAGAAAAGGATTTACGTTAATCGAAATGATCTTTTGTATTTCAGTCATTTTAATTAT
The DNA here is from genome assembly GCF_025149465.1 of Thomasclavelia spiroformis DSM 1552. Lineage (NCBI taxonomy): Bacteria > Bacillati > Bacillota > Erysipelotrichia > Erysipelotrichales > Coprobacillaceae > Thomasclavelia > Thomasclavelia spiroformis. The sequence continues at coordinate 1,254,366 of NZ_CP102275.1, forward strand.
TTTATTACTTGTTATTCCTAACGTGACAAGTAAAAATCGGGTTGTTAAAGAAAAAAGCTGTGAAGCTCAAGTTGAAGTAGTCAACTCCCAAATAGTATTATACGAGATCGAGCATGGTCACTTGCCAACTAGTATTTCTGATTTAACATCGGGTGAACATCCGTATTTGACAGAAAAACAAATAACCTGCCCTAGTGGTTTAAAAATCTCTATTGTCGATGGTCAAGCTTATGCTAATTAATCGTGGTTTTACACTAATTGAAGTTATTTTTTCAATTAGTGTAATTATTATTCTTAGTTTATTTACATTAAGGTATGCACGCTTATCACCTGTACATTTATCAATTAAACAACAGTGTAATCAGGTTATTTCTTTATTGCAGGATGCTAAAACTCAAGCACTGTTAAATCATCAAAAAATAGATATCATCATTGAAAATAATCAAATAAGCTATAATGATGGCAATCAGCATGTTCTAAAATTAGATGAGAATTATTATTTTGAAAATAGCTTTGAGCTCTATTTTAATAAAAATGGTAATATCAATTCTGGAAATACTTTAAAATTATGCGATAAAAATACTTGTAAAAGTATTATATTTAATGTTGGAAGTGGGGTTTTTTATGTTAAAGAGTAAAGGAATGACATTAATTGAAACATTATTAGCTTTTAGTATCTTTGTAGGCTCAGTAGTGATGATTTTTAGTAGCTATGTTAGTGCCTTGAAACATTATCAATCTAATAATCACGAATATTATGAATATTTAAAATTACAAAATAATAAGGAATTAGAATTATGGAAAACAAATCAATTAGATTCATCAATAGAAGAGGTTTTACATTAATTGAGGTATTATTTTCTTTAGCTATTTGCTTATTGATTGTAATCAATGTATTGCCAATCGTTAAAATAGTTACTAGTAAAAATAACATTAATGTTAATACTAGTTTTTATGCAATGGGAGCAAAACAAGTTGCTAAAATTTTATATACTGCAAGAGATATTAAAGTAGGCGGAAATTTATTATATTTAGATAGTGATGATAAAACATATACATTATCATTGAATAAAAATCGTGTTGTTAAAGAACCAGGGTTTGATATTATTATTAGAAATGTTGAAGAGTTAAGTTTTTATAGATATGATAAAAATATTTATATGTGTTTAAATGATGGTGAAAATGAATATCATTATTTAATTGCAACTGATTATCAGTTAAAAAATGAAGAGATTATTGAGGATAGTAGTGATGAAACAGTTGAATAAATCAAAAGGCTCGATTTTACAAGTGGTTTTAATTGTTTTTATGGTTTTAGTTTTAAATATTAGTGTGTTTTATCTTAATATTATTGAAAATAGTCGAGCGATTAAAAGAACAAAAAGGTTAAATAACGAACGATTAATTGAGCTTAGTATTATAAGATACTATAAAGAGATGATTTTAAATGATATTTTATTAAGTAATGTAATTGAGATTGAAAATTATGTAATTAATTATACTGTAGATGATTTTGGAAATTATTATTATATTGAAACTATAGTAAAGAAATATGATAATGAATTTGGTTTTAATTTAGAAATTGAACTTGATTCATTAGTGATATTATCTTTTGAATATCGATAATTAAAGAAAAGCACTTCACTTTATCACTATTTTTTGGTATAATCACAAAGTAAATTACAAATAAGGAGATTTTTTTTAATGATTAGTGTAGGAGATTTAAGACCAGGAACTACTTTTGAATATGAAGGTAACTTATATGTTGTATTAGATTATTCACATAATAAAACAGCTCGTGCAGCTGCAAATATTAGAATCAAAATGAAGAATTTAAGATCTGGTTCAACTACTGAAGTTACATTTGGTGGAAATGATAAAGTAAAAAAAGCACACGTTGATAAAAATAAAATGCAATATCTTTATAATTCTGGAGAAGCATTAGTTTTTATGGATAATGAAACTTATGAACAAATTGAAATTCCTGCTGATAATTTAAAATGGGAAATCAATTTCTTAAAAGAAAGTGATGAAGTTGAAGTAACTAGTTATGAAGGAGAAGTATTAGGAGTTTCTTTACCTATCAATGTTCCTTTCAAAGTTATTGAAACTGAACCAGCTGTAAGAGGTGATACAGCTACAGGAGCTACTAAAAATGCTATTATTGAAACAGGATATCAAATTAAAGTACCTTTATTTATTTCTGAAGGTGAAATTGTTATCGTAAATACAGTTGATGGTAAATATCAAGGTAGAGCATAATTAACTAATCAGTGATGATTAAAATTTAATCATCACTTTTTATATATATTATTGTTTATTTTCATATTTTTATCTTTTTAACATATACTAGAGTAGTTGATAAAGGAGAAAAAATATGAATAGACAAGCAATTACTTTTTTAACCTTATTTAGTCTAATTTTAGTACTTTCAATTTATTATATTCTTTTGCCTCCAGAAAATACTGCTAATCAAGTTTCTTTAAATGATCAGGAAGTTTCACAAATTGAAATGATGCAAAAAAATTTAGATAAAGAACGAGAAGATTTAATTAGTAAAAATAATGCAATTATTGCTTCTGGTAAAAGCAATAGTGATGAAATTGCTTCAGCCTTAGCTTCAATTAGTGAAGCTAAAGAAACGGCAGCTTTAGAAAAAAAGATTACTGATATTATTAATAATGCAGGATTTAAAAATGCCTTTGTAGAAGTGGAAAATAAAACAATTAAAGTAGTTGTAGATAAAAAAAATGGTAAGGAAACTGATGCTAACAATATTATTAAAGCAGTAATGGAAAAAACAAACAACGAATATCAAGTGGAAGTTAAGTTTATTAGTGAGACTTGAATTTTATCTTGATTTTATATACAATAAGTGTATATAAAGGAGCAGTTAATATGAGTCAAGAATATTATTCAGTCGAAAAAGAAACAAATTTAGGTACTTTAAATATTGGTTTAAATGTATTTCAGTCAATAATCATTGAAACTGTAAAAGCAATGAATGGTATATGCTTTGAAGGGAATATGATCAACATGCCTGGAAATTCCCCAATAAACGTGCGTCTTAACAAAAATAATCAAGTTATTGTTGATGTAGCAATACTAATTGATTATGGATTAAACGTTACAACCACAACTACTGCATTACAAAATAAAATTATTCAAAGTTGTTTTGAAATGACAGGAATTAAAAATATTAAAGTTAATATTGAAATTAAAGGTATAAATTTTTAAAGATTATCTTTCGATAATCTTTTTATTATTCATTTATTTTAATATACAAATATGATAAAATCATTATAGATATTTTGGAAGGACGGTTTGAATGAAGAAATATAGAAAAAAATTAATTAGAGAAAAAGCAGTTATTGCAATTTACCAAAAATTACTTATAGATATAACAACAGAAGAAGTTTATAATTACTTAGATAGTGATAAAGAACTAGCAAATGATAAAGATGATTATGATTATTGTGTTATGTTAATTAGTAGCATTGCTAATAATCTTGAAAAGTATAAAGCTGAAGTTGCAAAACATTTAAAAAAAGGATGGTCACTTGAACGATTATCAAAAATGGAACTTGCAATTCTTTTAGTTGGATGTTATGAATTATTAGAAACGGACCAAAGTAAAGAAGTTATTATTAATGAAGCAGTTGAATTATCTAAAAAATATTGTGATGATGATGTTTATAAATTTGTAAATGGAGTATTAAATAAAATTAAGTAATGGAAAAACGATATTTAACGGTTAGCGCACTAAATCGTTATTTAAAAGCTAAAATAGATAGCGATGAACAGTTACAAAAGATTTTAATTAAAGGTGAAGTTTCAAATTTTAAACACCATAGTTCTGGGCATCTTTATTTCACATTAAAAGATGAAACGTCTAGAATCAATGCAGTTATGTTTGCTTCAAAAGCACGAAAATTGCCATTTGAATTAGAAAATGGTATGAAAGTTTTGATTCAAGCAAGTGTTTCTGTATATGATGTAGCTGGAACATATCAATTATATGTTGATAATATTGAACAAGATGGTTTAGGTAATTTATATTTACGATATGAACAACTAAAAAAAACATTAGCTTTAGAAGGTCTATTTGATCAAGAACATAAACAGGAAATTCCTAAATTTCCTAGCAAAATTGCTGTTTTATCAGCTTATCCAAGTGCAGCGTTAGCAGATATTGTAAGAACGATTAAATTAAGATTTCCAGTTGTTCGAGTTATTGTTTTTCCCATTCCAGTTCAAGGAAAAGGAGCATATTTACATATAATTAAAACCTTGAATTACGTTGATAGTTTAGGTTTCAATACTATTATTATAGCCCGCGGTGGAGGCTCTTTAGAAGATTTATGGAATTTTAATGAGGAAGCTTTAGCTAGAGCTATTTATAATTGTAAAACACCAATTATTAGTGGCGTTGGTCATGAAATTGATTATACGATTTGTGATTTTGTTGCTGATTATCGTTGTGCAACACCAACTGCTGCTGGAATTAAAGCAACACCTGATTTAGTTGAATTAAAACAGAATGTAAATAATATTAATTATACATTGAATACATTAATGAAACAAAAAATAACTTTAAATAAACAGATGTTGAATAAATTAAATTCATTTTATTTATTTAAAAATCCAAATAAGTTATTTGAAGATAAAAAAGTTAAAATAGATTATTTGTCTGAACGATTAAAAGATATTTTTACTTATAATTTGAATTTTCAAAGCAATAATGCTAAAAATTTGATTCAAACTTTTAATCATCAAGCAAATTTATTTACGCTTGAACAAAAAAATCATTTAAATTTAATTAATCAGACAATGGAACAATTAATGAAACAAAAAATAAAATACGAAAAAGAAAAACTATATTATACATTATCTAAATTAAATACACTTTCACCATTAAAAGTATTAGAACGCGGATTTGCAATTGTCTTAAAAGAAGATAATGTTGTTTTAACTGCAAATGAATTAAAAACAGGTGATAAAATTAAAATAAAAATGAAAGATGGTAGTAAAAACGCCATTATTGAATAGAGGTAAATTATGGAAAATATTACTTTTGAACAGGCGATGAATCGCCTTGAAGAAATTGTAAGTGCATTAGAAAACAATCAAATATCATTAGAAAAAAGCGTTGAATTATTTCAAGAAGGCATTCAATTAACTAAACTTTGCAATGATAAATTAGAAGGAATCGAAAACAAAGTGGCAAAAATATTAGTCGATGGTAAATTAGAAGACTTAAATCTTGAGGAATAACATGAAACAGATAATTCAGGAGATAAATACCAGATTAATTAAAATTACTGATTGTTTTCAAGATTCCAAAGTCAAAGATGCAATGAAGTATTCATTACTCGCTGGAGGAAAAAGAATTCGCCCATTATTAATGCTTAGAATCATTCAAAGTTATGGTTTAAATTATCATGATTATTTAGATGCTGCCTGTGCAATTGAAATGATTCATACTTATTCATTAATTCATGATGATTTACCAGGTATGGATAATGATGATTTAAGACGGGGGAAACCTACTTGTCATAGACAATTTGATGAAGCCACTGCAATTTTAGCAGGTGATGGTTTATTAAACGAAGCAGCCAATGTTATTTTAAAAGCAAACTACAATAGTGAGTTAAAAATTGCATTATTAAGTATTTTATATCAGGCCAGTGGTGTAAATGGGATGATTTTAGGTCAAGCTTTGGATATTAAATTTGAAAATAAAAAAGCTAATCGTAAAGAATTGGACTTAATTCATCATCATAAAACTGGTGATTTAATTAGTGCTTCAATGCAAATGGGGGCCTTAGTTGCTAATGTTAACGATTTAGAAACATTTAAAGAAATTGGTTATAAAATCGGTTTAGCATTTCAAATTCAAGATGATATTTTGGATGTAGTTGGTAATAGTGAATTATTAGGAAAGAATGTTGGTAGCGATATTGAAAATAACAAATCAACTTATGTTACATTAATGGGTGTTGAAAAATCACAAGAGATAGCTGATTGTTATTTTAATGAAGCCACTGCGTTGATAAATAAATTAAAAATTAATCACGAATTAATTTTAGAAGTATTGGAAAAATTAAAGAGAAGAGTGAAATAATGGATCTAAACAATATAAAAGATCCCTCTTTTTTAAAAGAGTTGGATATCAGACAATTAAATCAATTATCTAGTAATATTCGTGAGTTTTTAATTACGAATATTTCAAAAACTGGTGGACATCTTTCTAGTAATTTAGGGGTTGTAGAATTAACTATTGCTTTGCATTATGTTTTCAATTCTCCTAAAGATAAAATATTTTTTGATGTCGGTCATCAATCATATGTTCATAAAATATTAACTGGTAGAGCGAATCGCTTTGATACTTTACGCAAGTATAATGGTTTATCTGGTTTTCAAAAACAGGCAGAAAGCAAACATGATGTTTGGGAAGCAGGACATTCATCAACGGCTCTAAGCTCTGCGGTTGCAATGGCTATTGCTCGTGATTTAGATCATCAAGATTATGAAGTGATTCCTGTTATCGGTGATGCTGCTATGGTTGGTGGTGAATCTTTGGAAGCTTTAAATCATTTGGGGTCAATTAAAAATAAAGTAATAATTATTTTAAATGATAATCAAATGTCAATTGGCAAAAGCGTTGGTGGTTTTGGTGAATTTCTATCTTCTATAAGATTAAGTGGCACGTATAATAATCTAAAACAAGATTATCGTAACATCACTTCAAAAAATAAATTTGGTCAAATGATTTTTAATATTTCTAAACGAGTTAAAGACTTTGTGAAACATGGTTTAATTGATGATACGATTTTCGAAGATTTTGGTGTTGATTATTTAGGACCCGTTAATGGCCATGATTTTGAGGATTTGATAAGAGTTCTAAATTTGGCCAAAAAGTCTAAATCAAGTGTAGTTATTCATGTCGTAACGAAAAAAGGTCGCGGGTATAAATATGCTGAAAACGATTTTAAAGGTAATTGGCATGGTATCGCACCTTTTAATATTGTTGATGGTACAATTAAAACTCCACCACCTAAAGATAAAATTAGCTGGTCAAAAATGGTTGCTGATCATATTGAATTAAATATGTCTAAAGATAAAGATATTGTTGCAATAACTCCCGCTATGATTCATGGTTCTTGTATGGATGATATATTTGAACATTTCCCAAATCGTAGTTTTGATGTTGGAATTGCTGAAGAACATGCATTAACATTTACAGCAGGTCTTGCAATAGCCAAGAAAAAACCATTTATTTCTGTATATTCATCTTTTTTACAGCGGGCTTATGATCAAATCAATCATGATATTGCAAGAATGGATTTAGGATGTTTGATTTGTGTTGATCGCTGCGGTTTTGTTGGAGCTGACGGACCAACTCACCATGGTGTATTTGATTTAGGAATTTTAAACCCATTGCCTAATGTTATTATTTGTACACCAAGTAATAGTAAAGATGCCAAAAAATTTATTAATACATATATAAAAAATAATGATCATCCTTATATTTTAAGAATTCCTCGAGGAGATATTAAAGATGAAATTGTCAAAGATGATGATTTTTTAACAATTGGTAAATGGTTTATCGAAAATGATCATGACTATGACTGTACAGTTATTTGTTATGGACAAAACGTTAATAGAGTTCGTAGTTATTTTGAAGATAAAGATATTAAAATTAGATTAGTAGATGCTTTATTTATTAAACCGATGGATTTTGAAATGTTGAATCATATAGTTGATGATAAACCATTGGTTATCTATGAAACTGAATTAAAAATTAATTCTCTAGCAAGTAATATTGCATATTATTATAGTCAAAATGGTATTTTAAAAAGAATTTATAGTTTTGGGGTTGATGATCATTTTTCAGTTCAAGGAAGTATTGATGAAATTTTAAAAGATGAAAGATTAGATATGGAATCATTTTATCAAAAAGTTAAGGAGATAATTGATGAAAAAAGAGAGAATTGATGTTTTATTAGTTGAACAAGGTTTTTTTGATTCCCGCGAAAAAGCAAAGCGAGCAATTATGGCCGGAATTGTTCATGATGATTATGATATTATTGATAAACCAGGAACAAAAATACCAATTAATTCTAATTTGCATGTTAAAGGAAATATTATGCCATATGTATCTCGTGGCGGTTTAAAGTTAGAAAAAGCTTTAAAAGATTTTTCTTTAGATATCAAAGATAAAATCATGGTAGATATTGGTAGTTCAACAGGTGGATTTACTGATTGCGCTTTACAAAATGGTGCAAAATTAGTATATGCTGTTGATGTAGGTACAAATCAATTGGTTTGGAAACTTAGAAATGATCCCCGCGTAATTGTTAAAGAACAAACAAATTTTCGTTATGCAACAATCGATTTATTTCAAGAAGGAATCCCAACGCTAGCATCAATTGATGTTTCGTTTATTTCATTAAAACATATTTTTAATGCTCTAAAAAATATTTTAAAAGCAAATAACCAAGTTGTTGCTTTAATCAAACCACAATTTGAAGCAGGTAAAGAAGATGTGGGAAAAAAAGGAATTGTTAAAGACAAAAAGATTCATTGTCGTGTAATTAAAGATGTTATTAAGTACGCTAAAGAAGATGGTTTTACTTTAACTAATCTCACTTATTCTCCAATTACCGGTGGTGAAGGAAATATTGAATTTTTAGGTTTATTTATAAAAGATGGTAAGGATGTTGAAATTAATATTGAAGATGTAGTAAATGCAGCTCATAATTGCTTTGAAAGGTAGGTGAAATAATGTTAGAGAGTATTTATATAGAAAATTTTGCGATTATTGATCAATTACAAATTGATTTTCATGATCAAATGACTGTATTAACTGGTGAAACTGGTGCTGGTAAATCAATCATTATTGATGCAATTGGTCAATTATGCGGAAATCGTAGTCAAACTACTTTTATTAAAAGTGATGCTAATGAATCTTTTATTGAAGGTGTTTTTTCAATTAAAGATAATTCTTCTGTTTTAGATAAATTAAAGGAATATCGCATCGAATATGATGATAAACTAATTGTGTCTAAATCATTTAATCGTAATAATAAAACAACAATTAAAATTAATTATCGCAATGTTTCTACCATGGCTCTTAAATCAATCATGAAAGAATTAATTGATATCCATTCTCAATTTGAAACACATACATTATTCGATAGCAATAACCACATTAATATTTTAGATGATTATATTGGTAAACCACTTGTATCACTGAAACAAAAATACAAAGAAGTATATCAAAAATACATCGACATAAAAAAAACTTATCAAAAAGCAGTTGAAGAAGAATTAAGCGATGAACAACTAGAATATTACCAAAATCAATTATCTGAAATAAATAGTTTGAATCTTACAGAGATTGATGAAGAAAAATTAGAATCCGAGAAAAAAAGATTACTTGATTTTGAAAAAACTAATGAAAAAATTAGTAATTATCGTCAATATATGGAAGGTAATCAAGGCACACTCTCATCACTAAATAGTGCATTAAATGAATTAGAAACATTAAATCAACATGTTAACTATCAGCAAATCTATGAACAAATGTATGATTTATATTATAATTTAATTGATTTAAATGATGCTATTTTAGATGAATATAATCGAAATGATTTTGATGAATTTCGTTTAAATGAAATCCAAGAAACATTATTTAAATTAAATCGTTTAAAAAGAAAATATGGTCAATCAATCAATGCTATTTTAAATGCAAAAAAAGAAATCGAAGATAAAATTCTTTCATTTACAAATCGTGAAACATATATTAACGATTTAAAATCAAAATTAGATTCAATTTTAATTCAAGTTAATCAAAGTGCAAAAGAA